>NZ_JACHTH010000003.1:0-217500 GCF_014250655.1 Cetobacterium sp. 2G large
TCCTAAAGCTCCTACATAATAGTTTTTAATATCTGAACTTAAACTTTCATTTAGACTTTCAAAACTTATATCTGTGAAATCTTCGTTATAATCTAAATAACCTAATTGAACATTTCTATCTAAGTTTCCTTTAGAATATCCTGCAAAGAAGCTTCCAAAAGCATTTACAGTATCTTTATTGTAGTTTAAATACCCTGTTCCTTGGAACATATTGTCCTCTCTTTTTCCTTTATTATCTTTAAATTTAGAATCCAATCGAGTATAACTTAAAATCCATCCAGAGCTTAAGCTCTCTTTTATTGGATAGTTTTTTCCTATAAAGAAACTATTTAACTCATCTGTATATCCTAATATATTTTCGTATACATCTTTTTTCATTTTTTCAAAAGAGTAACCAAAAATATAGCTCTCTTTATTTGTTGCTTGAGTCTTTTCGGATATTTGATTTAAAATAGTTTCATTTGTAAATACAATAGCATCATTTGTTTGATACATTAAAGATGGAAAATAACCTCTACCAAAGATTTCATCTAAATACCACTCAAATTGTGATCCACTTTCTGAAGATGTAAGTATATCAAAAAGTTCATTTTTTGTAGAGTTATTCGAGTCGTAATAAATATCTTCTAAATACTTTGCCAAAACATCATCTGTTAATATCTCAAACCTATTTCTTTTAAACTCATAAACTCCATTATTTTCAATCACTTCATATAGTTTACTATTACTTTTTATCTCTTTAAAATTACTTGTAATTGAAGAGTGTAAATTTAAAACTCCTGAATCTACATAGTGATTTCCCACATAACTTCTTCCTATTGCAATTGTTTCTAACATTTGAGATTTAGAAGTATTTATACTTCCACCACTTTCCATAACCAACTTTCCATTATAAGATAGGCTTTGAGTATTAGTCTCCTCTTTATTTATAACTCCCCAGTTATATACAGTTCCTCCATAATTAACCATTCCATATTCACCTAAATTTATAACTCCAGTTGGCATATTTTTACCAATAGCTCCTTCAGTTAAAAAATAAGCAAAATCTGTCGTTAATATTGAACCAGGAGTTACAGTATTAGTATACATATTTATTGTTCCACTATTTTCTAAAACTACAGCCCCCTCTCCTGTCATTGCATTAGTTGCCCTCATTAAACTAGTTGGTGTTCCTATATTTATAACTCCTGACTCCGAGTTAATAGCTGTTCCAAATCCATTTATAAACATTGCACCACTAGGTATTTCCATCGTATTGTTACCATTGTTATAACTTGGAGTATTCATTGTTATTGTTCCATTGTTTATAATACTTCCATTTGTTGTCATCATTGCCGAATTTCCATCTAAAACTGTTATTGCTCCATTATTTACTCCACTTCCTCCACCACTTACATAAATTCCTGCAAAAACTCCTAATAGAGATATATTTCCAGTAGATGAATTTTCCACACTTCCACTTCCTAGGGTAGCCATAGCATACCTTGCAGCTCCTAAAATATTACCTTTATTTATAAAACTTCCATTTTCAACTGTTGCTCCAACTGTATATGAATTATACAGATTTATTGTTCCATTATTTATACCATTTCCATTTTTACGAAGTTGAATTGCTACTGTATTATTTGATATTGGTAATATTGCATTTATTGTTCCATTATTCTCTGCATATCCTGAATTTAATATACTCATTCCTATTCCACCATAAGATTCAATATTTATAACTCCACTATTTTGATTTATTATAGTTCCTCCATTTGAACCTTGCATTCCCACTAAAGTTTGAATTTCAGGTAATTTATTAAGAGAGATTGTATTCTCATTTTCTATTACATATCCTTCTTTTATACTACCCATTCCTATTTTATTAGACATATCTACTGTTAAATCACCACCTAATGGTGAACTTCCAGTTTTTAAATCAGTCCCCTCATAAAACACATTATTATAAAAAATATATTTCTCAACTGTTGGTTTTGGTGGGTCTGGTACTATTGGATCTGGTATTGGTTGAATCGGTGTAGGAGGCTTCACTGGGGGTTCTACTGGCTTTACAATAGGAGGCACTACTATTGGTGGTTTTATTGGTTGCTCCACTGGGGGTGTTATAGGTGGATCTATGGGTGGTTTTACTGGGGGTTCTACTGGAGGCTCTATCGGGGGACTTATTGGTGGTGGTAATTCAATCTCTTTTCTCGAATATAAAGATCCATTTTTTAAATAATAGTCTTCCTCTTGGTTTTTAAAATACATAAAGTCTGACCAAAAAATTAGCCCTTTATCTTGAGAAAAAACTTTTGTTCCATGTAGAGCTAAAAGAAGTAGTAGAAATCTATACTTTTTCATATTCATCACTCCTCTTACAAATTTACATGCTTTATACAAAATAAGTAGAAAACTCCCTTTTATTCTTATTATTTTTTTATTTTTAACTTTTTTTGACTAACGATTCAAAAAAAGCTTTGACTTTTTGGGAAATTTGAATTATAATTCAAGTATAAGAAATTTTTAAACATTTTCCAAAAATCAAATCAAGAAAAGGCTCTTATTCAAGAGCTTTTTTTTGTAAGAAACAAGCGGAGGTACAATTATGTCTTTAGTAACTATTGCTAATACTGGCGAGGTTATAAGTAATCAACTTTATTTAATTAACTTTATCGATGACTTTCACTACAATCTTCTAAATAAAGAGGATAAAATTAACTATATATTAAATTTTGATTTGAATAAATTTCCCACTTTTTTAAGGGAAGATTTAGTTAACATTGAAGCTGAACAGGAATTAGAAAAATATCGTTTAAAATTCTTTCCTGAGCTACCATCTAGATGTGGAGCACAGTTCGCCTTTGAAAAGTTAACAGACCTTTTAACTGCAGCTAAGATGTATGGGTGGAAAGGTACTATTTACAAGGTATCTATTGATACTAGCAAAGATTATACTCTATCTAAGCATAATGCTGATATAATCTCTGAAATTAGAAACTCTGATTTCAAATCTATCTCAAATACATTAAATGATTATTGGACTGGAGATATTAAATGGGCAAAGTGTCATGATAGAGATATACACTTTTTACCTACAACTGAGTATTTAATCGAAGGAAGTATCAATATTATTGAAACTTTAGACAAAGCTATATAATAACAAAAAGAGGAAGTTTTATAAACTTCCTCTTTTTATTGTTTAATCCAACATGTTATAATAAATAAAAAAGTTTAGGAGGAAAAAATGTACGGTCTATCAGAAACAGATTTTTTTAAAATTATTGATATTTTGAAAAAGTACAAAGAAAAAATAGAATGGGTAAAAATTTTTGGTTCTAGATCTAGAGGAGATTATAAAGAAACCTCAGATATAGACTTAGCTATATTCCTAAGAGTAAACAATATTATTGATGATATACGAAATGATTTTTATGAATCAGATTTAAAATATACTGTAGATGTAATTGAATATACTAAGAATATTGGAGAAAATATAAAGAGAAATATAGAAACTGATGGAATCTTAATATATAAAACTAATGAGAAAGGTGGGATTTTAATGAATGAAAATAAATTGAAATATAAACTTGAAGATTTTCAAAAAGCTTTAAAAAAATTAGAAATTGCTTTAGAAAAAGATGCACATTTAGATGAATTATATTTAGATGGAACTATTCAAAGATTTGAATTTGTATACGAATTAAGTTGGAAACTTATGAAAAGTTATTTGGAATATCAAGGTATAGAAGTTGTAAGTCCAAGAGAAACTTTTAGAGAAGGATTTAAAGATGGAATAATACATGATGCAACAGAGTGGATTAATCTCATGATAAATAGAAATAGAACTTCTCATACTTATAATGAAGAAACAGCATGGGATATATATGATAAAATAAAAAATGAATATATAAATTTATTTAAAGATTTTGAAAAAGAAATGATAAAAAAAATAGATTAAAAGAGGAAGTTTTATAAACTCCCTCTTATCTCTTTTATTTGATTTATAACTATTCTAACTATTCTTACAAAGATAATTGATATAAAGAATACAGCTAATGTTGTTGCTGCTACTCCAAAGTTATACCAGAAAATTCCTCTACTTTCATCTATACTTCTAATGTAGTTTGAATACTTTAAAATTGCTGTAGATCCTATTGCTAATGGGAATGTAAATGACGCATATACTGGTGTAAATTTAAGTCTTATAATTTTAACCATTGATATATAAAGTAGTGCTGTCATAAATATTCCTAATGGGAATAAAAATCCTACTACTGCTGGATTTGGAGTTTTGAAAGCCACTAAATATCCTGCTAAACAAAGATTAGGTGGTGCCGCTATAATTGCAAAAGTTGGTAGTCTTGCATCGTCAATCTTTTCAACAAATATAATTCTATATAACATCATAGGAAGCATTACTACATAAAAAGCAAAACCTATGTAAAATATTGCTTGTGCTAACTGTGGCATTCCCATAACTGCTGAATCAACTGATGCTACAACTATTCCAATTGGTGGTACAAACCAACTTGGAACCATATGCTCTATATTCCAAGAACGAAATCTATGATATATAAATGATGCTCCAAATATTAGATGTAAAAGTATGCATAACAGCCATAACCCTTTTCCTAGAGATGGTGAAAACTCATAAAGTACAACTGAGAAATTCATTAAAGCCATATCTAAGGTAGGTATAAAACTTCCTAGTGTTGGGTGCTTCAGTTCCTCTTTAAATACATCAAAATGTAGTATGTTCTTTATAATTATAGGCAGAAGTAACATTAATGATATAAAGTTCCCTATGTATAAAGCTTTAGGATTAAGTACTACTGCAACTGCGCCGCTGACTCCAGAAACACCTAGAGCTAAACCTGTAAGAGCCACCGGTAAATACTTAAAATAATTTTTTAAATTCTTCATTTTTCTCGCCTCTGGTTTTAATATATATTTTTATACGTATATTATAACACATTTTTGAATCGTGATTCAACTTTTTTTGTACATATACAATTTACAAAAGTTAAACATACATATATTGTACTATTATACCCCTTTTAGCTACACTTTCTTTTAATTTTTACTTTTAATTTCCCTCTGCTATAAATTTAAATCTATACTTTTTTGAAAGCTCATTCTCTGATGGAATCATATTTGCTGGTTTTAAATCTCCGCTTTCTATCATTGGAACACCTCCTAATCAATATTTTTTATAATATCTTAACATATTTTCAAAAAAAAGAAGCTGACCTTATTAGTCAGCCTCATTCTATTCTGAAACTATAAAATTCTTAAAATCTACAAATACATCATCTGTTGAAGCCCACGTCTCATCGGAACCACCGAAAAATGTAGAGAAAAATAACCCCTCTATCTTTAATTTTTCACTCACTCTGAAACTTAGATTTTCAATGGTAGCTACTTTTCTTTTATCTAAAAAAACTTCAATTATTCCATCATTTTTATCTGGAGTATTTAATTTAATAATTTGAGTCAATTTATGCCATTTCCCTTTCTCAAATTTCCAATTACCTAAATCAGTCCCATGCATTTCACTTGTTGGAAGGTAAGCATAAATAACTCCTTTTCCTTCTCGCCTCCACATATATCTAGTACTAAACCCACTATCTTCAGTTGGAATTCTTTTCCCACTAGCATTTCTATCTCCACCATATAATCCAGGAAGCTTTCCTCCTTTTACAAAGTCAAAATTATCAGAAAATCTTATATCATAAGTTAGTTCTAATTTATCTTTACCTTCAATTCCCATATTCGTATAAAATTGAGCTCCTCCTAGAGGTTTTTCAAATTTTTTAGAATAATTTGAACTCACACTACCCTTTGGATATTTTACTCTAAAAAATAACTCGCCATTTTCATTTTCAATAGATAAGTTTTCTTTGATCCCAAAAGTTTTATCGGGCATTACTTTCCAAGTTTCTTTCCAAGCTTTTGTTATTTGGGGCTCCCAAATAGTTTTAGAAAAAACACTTCCAAATGTAACTAAATACATTAAAAGTATCACTTTTTTCATAACCAATCTCCCTTAGAATGATTTTCTTAAACCAAGTTTATAAAACATTCTATCTTTATCATCTGATTTCTTTCCTGAATAAGCTACATTTTTAGCAGATTGCCAATAAACTTCCCCTACTAAAGTTAAAGTTGGATCAAATTTATAACTAAAAGTTGTTCCAACTCTAGTCTCATCTTTATCTCTTTTTAATCCATAATTGCTTCCTTTTACTGAATTTGACTCTTTTCCCTCTTCTTCATAGTATAAGTCTTGTCTTACAAATGGATTAATCGCCAATTTATCTGTCGTCTTCCAGTTATATCCTATTCTCATTTGCCAACGTATATATTCTGAGGTATGCTCTAGATACTTGTATTCATTATAAATTGAAGCCCATAGCATGTCCTTATTAGGAAGTGTGTGTCTAATTCCCAGCAACTGAATCTCTTGATACCAGTCGCCATAATAGTTATTGCTTCCTAAATTTTTACTATTATATCCTGAATCTTTTCTAGATTGTTGCTTTGTTTCATTAAATAGTGGCCCTGTGAATCCACTTAAATATAAATTTGTTGTATCACTTAACTTATATGTCATATCTGGATAAAATCTTAAACCTAAACTTCTCTTAGTTTGATTACTAGTGCTATTGTCATTTATAGCCCATTGCTCATACCTAAAACCAGCTTTAGGATTCAAAGAAAAATTTCCATTTTTATAACTATATCCACTGGCAAATAGCTCAAATCTATCTCTTTGAGTTTTAAATCTTGCATTTGTTCCTTCAGCTCTTTCTTTTCCATATTGATCTTGATACATGTACTTAAAATCTAATTTTAATTTTGATCCTTCTATCGGATTAAAGCTTCCACCAACATAAGGCATAAATACATCACTTCTGTTATAGTTATTTGTTCCCTTGTCATCATATTGCTCATTTTCGAAACCAATTTCAATTGTAGCTGCAAAGGTGCTTATAGATAAAATACTTGCTAATAATAAAATGATTTTTTTTGACATTTAACTTCCCCCATTTTTTTATTTTTTATTAACTCTATCATGTGCTGATTGAAAAGCATCTAACACTTTATTCAATCCAAGTTTTTCAAGATTTTTTGTATATCCATCCCACTCTTTATCAATATCCATACCTTTTAAAACCCAGTTTTGAACAGATTCTGTTATGTAAGTAGAAATTGTTGGCCAATATGTATCGTAAACTTTTTTTTCTTCTTCATTCATGGCTGGTGGTAAATATTCAGGAATAATATATCCATTTTCAATATACATATTTACTCCCTTCATGGCTAACTCATCTGTCCATTGCTTTTCATATTCATAATTTTGACGATATCCTATTGGAACTTGAGCACCTACTTCAAAAAGCTGACTATTTACAGCTTTACTTCCCTTTAGTATCTCCTCTTTAAAAATAGGTTTTCCATCGACTATTTCATAATGAATACCCTCTATTCCAAAATTAGCTAAATTTCTTCCTATACCATCGAAAAAGAAATCAAAATATTTAATTGTTTCAACTGGATTTTTATTTGCTGCTGTTATAGCCCAACCATCTGGTTTTACAAGTGTTCTAGAGTTTTCTTCTATTTTTTTTCCTGTTACTCCTGTAGGTGGAGCTATTGGTTGAAGATTAATTCCTGGATTTTGACTAGCTAATGTTTTATTTAATGTTGCTGTACTAGCAAACCAATCTCTTGTCATACCTCCAGTATTGTTACCAAACATTATTTCTCTTGTTTTATTACCCCTCGTGAAAACTTCAGGATCAATAAGTTTCTCTTGATACCACTTAGCTATATTTTTCATTCCTTCTCTAAACTCTGGTTCAGTCCATCCATGCCTAACCTTACCATCCTTTTCATAAAATGTTAAGTAAGAATCTGTTCCAGCAGTTCTTGCTCCCCAAAGTGTTGTTAACCTTACCATTTCTTGCCAATTTCTAAATACCATTGGTATCTCATCTTTAACTCCATTGCCATTTGGATCTTTGTCTCTAAAGGCTTTTAAAACTTCATATAATTCCTCTATATTATCAGGTGCCTTTAAATCTAATTTATCTAACCAATCTTGTCTTATCCAATATCCTCTTGCTGCTATTCCATCTGCTGCATAGGGTATATAATAAATATTTCCATCTGCTGCAGTGATTACTTTTCTTGCATTTGGATTTTCATCTAAATATTTCTTTATATTTGGAGCATTCTCATTAATAAGATCATTTAAAGGAATAAAAGCTCCCTCCATACCATATTTCATAAATTCATCTCTTAAACTATTTCCACCTACAATATCTGGTAAATCTCCAGATGCTAACATCAAGTAAAACAATTCCATTGTATTAGTTCCTGTTTTAGGAGCAACTCCTTTTAGCTTTATATTTGTTAGTTCAGCTGCTTTCTTAGGTACAAGTCTATTTTCATCATAAGCATCTCTATTCCAATAATGCATATGAATTTTTAACTCCAATGGTTTTTCGCTTATTTTTGTTTCAGCAAGAATAGTTTCTCCTCCCAAACCACTTAATAATAACGAACTTAAAATTGATAAAAATTTTATTTTATTTTTCATAGTTGGTCTCCTTTATTTTAATTTATTTTATGATATAACTTGGTCCGATGATAGATTCCTTTAAAACTTTAAGATTTTTCGCACCTATATTCTCTTTAGAAAATTCTAAAATTCCATTCTTATTTTCTAATGACACTTCTACTTCAGTTGACAGCTCAAGAGCATTATTTACCTTTTCTATTGGTCCATAAAATATATTATTTATATATTTTGTATTAATTGGATTTCTTTCTTCTCCAGCTCCTACCAAAGCTTTTTTACCATCTTTGTTTGCATAAGATAAATTATTTTTTAATGTCATATTTAAAGCTGGATATATAACTTCTACTTTAGAATCATCAAAAAGACTTACTTTATGAACTTTATCACTATACATTATATTCTGATTTGAATTTATAACTGTATTATTTTCTAATAAAATATTTTTGGGAGTCCACTGTTTATTTAATTCTTTCCCTTTTATTTTATTATCTAGCTTTTCATTTTCTGCTACATTATTTACCCCTGTATTAAAAGCTATTCCTGCTCTTGTATTTCCAACACCCGTGACATTTTCAATATAATTATTTCTAATAATATGATCTTCACCATAAAATCTTATTCCACCTGTCATATTTTTTCCATTTCCTAAAATAACATTATTTTCAACAACACTATTATTACCATGTCTTAAGGAGATCATCGAGGCACTTTCAATAACGGTATTTCCAAATAGCGTTGTATCACAGGCCTTAACAGATACAAGCTCAGTTTCTCCATCCATATTATCAAAAATATTGTAAATTAAAGCAGTTCCAGAAGGTAACAAAGATGTTTTACTGTCTCCAATTCGAAGTGCTTCCCATCCATTGGAGTTTATTCTAATCATTTTCTCATCTTTAAACTCTCCTTCTAAATTTGGAGTATGATCTTTAAATATATTTCTTGCCAAAATATGCTTGTCATATTCTGGAGAGTTATTGACAACTAGTAGTGTTCCTCTTTTATATTTTCCTTCAAATCTATTGTCTGAAACTATATTGTTTTTTCCACCAACTGTCATCCATCTAGTTGAATTAAACTCTCCTTTTTCATTTGCTTCATATTTATGTTTATTAAATTTATAGAAAGTATTATTTTTAACAATATTATTATTGCCTTTTAAAACTATTGCTCCTTCATTTTGAGCAGGGCCTCCATTTGTAAAAATAACTCCTTCAAAAGTATTATTGTTACCTAAAAAATTAAGTTGTATTATCCCTGAAAATATTACTTTTCCTGGATTTTTAGCCCTTATAGTTATTCCATCTTTCAAAATATTTATTATGCCTAAATCAGAATATTCTCCATCTTCAATTTCCAAAACTTCATTTTCTGTTATATTATTTAAATTTTCAAGCAATACCTTTGAATCTTTCTTTAAAATATTTTTAATATTAATCTCTTTTTTTGATGAATTTTCTACAGGATCATACGCATCAAAATTTTTAGCTGAAACATTTTGAAAAAGACTAAACATTAATAAAGTTAAATACATTTTTAAATTTTTCTTTCTAAACATTTAAACCACCCCATTGTTAAATTGATAATAAATAATACTACTTAAACATATTTCTCGTCTATATTTAATAATTAATGTTTAATTTTTAAACTAAAAAAACAAAAATAGTATCAATTTTAAATTTAAATACTATTTTTGTTTTTTAATTTTTTATTATTAAAATTTAATCTAATACTAGATATCTAAAACTCCAAAATATTTCCCTGGTGAAGTTTTATGTATTTTTTTAAAATTATTTATATATGTTATAGAACTTGTATATCCAACTTTCTCAGCTAATTCTTTTATCTTTAGTTGTGATTTATTTTCATTAAATATTTCAATTGATTTTTTTATTCTGTATCTATTTACAAAAATATTAAAATTTTCTCCATTTATTTTTTTAAAAAGATTACTTGCATATTGAGGTGTAAATCCAAGATATTCTGCAAATTCATTTAATGAAATCTCTCGACTATAATTATCCTCTATAAATTTTTTCATTTTCATTTCAATAGAATCATCATTATTACCTTTTATAATTTTAACTTTTTGAACTATTTTTTCTAAAATTTGAAAAGTTTGCTTTTTAAATTCTCCACTGCTAAGTGTATCTCTTTTCTCAAAAAAAAGTTTAAAGTCTTTCTCTATAAGATATGATAATTCAAATTGCATTATAATCCTATCCAAACTATTTACTACAGATTTTTTAAATCTAGCTAAACTTTCCCCTTCTAATCTACGTTTAACATAATTTTCTTGAAAAAGATCATCAAATAAAATTAAAACACCTTGTAAGTTTAAATTATTTATTCTCAAAAAACTTTTTTGTTCAATATCTACAGGATAATAATACGAATATTTGCTATTTAATTTCTTTAAATCATCTTCATCAATTATTACTTTAGCTATAAACTTTTCTTTATAATTAATATTTTTTGAAAATTCTTTGTATTTATTTTCTAAATCTATTATTCTATAATCTTTTAAACTTCTAAAGCAAAATATATTAATTCCCTGTATCTCATTTTCTAAATCTAAAATTTTTCCTTCTAATTCTTCCTTTATAATACTATTTTTATTTATAAAAAAAAGTTCTCCATTATTCACTGGAATAACTTCCATTTCAAAAGTTGATTTTAACGTTATTGCTATTTTAGATATTTTGTATAAGAAATCTTCTATATTCTCTTCATATGAAGTTATACTTATAATTCCAAATTGTAATTTTTTATTTTTATCAGGATAATATTCATATAAATCTTCAACCCTTCCCAATCCTAAAATAACTTTTCTTATAATAGCTTCTTTTAAATTTTCTTCGCTCTTTTTTAACTGCTCTGATAAAAATGTATTTCTTTTTTCTATCTCGAAATAAGTATTTTCTAAGTAGTCTATTATATTTATATCTTCAGAGGCATTTTTATTACTTATTTGAACTATTTTTTTTAATGGATTATAAAAAACCTTTAATATCAGTTTATAAATACCTAAATAAATAACTAATATTGGAATTATTGGTAAAATAAACCAGCTAAATATCCCCATCATTTCTTTAGAGAAATTCCTCTTTAAAACTAAAAGAAATTTAGTATTATCAAACTCTCTATAATCCAAAATGATCCCCTCATTTTTTTCTTTAAATTCTTTATCTTCTAATCCTATCCATTTCCCCTTTGATTTTATAAAAAAACTACTTTCTTCCCTGCTTGTTTTAAAAAATAAATTTTTAGCTATTCTTAAAATAACTTTATATTTCTGTGAATTCCCTAAAGATTTTATTATTGCTATTTCAGAATTATCCGCTAGAATATTTACTTCATTTAATTTAAAATTATTTGGATCAACATTAAAAATTTCTTCAAAAAAATAATCTTTAGGTAATGTTTGTGAGGATGTTATCACTTGATTTTTTTCTATATTTAAAACATTTAAAGAAATTCCTTGTTCTATATTTAGAACACTTATATCTTTTATTAATTTTTGAAGTTTAAGTAAAAAAATAGGATAACTTTCATTATATTTTTCAACTTCCTTTATTCTTGAATTTAATATGTATATATATTTCTCTATACCTTTAAATTTATTATTTATAGACAATTTTTGCTCGGTTATAAGCATCTCTCTTTTTTCTTTTTCTGAATAAACATAAGCACGATATCCATTTAAAGATATTAATAAATATGTAAAAATAGCTAAAAACACAGTACATTTCAAAATTTTTTTTCTTAAAGTATTATTTTTCAAAACCATTTTCCCCCATTTTTAATAATTTTATGTAATATATTTTAACTTTTTATTTTATTTTTGTCCATAAAATTAATAAAATGGTTATTAAAAATTAATTAATAATAAAAAATCTAAGTTTTAAAACATAAAACTTAGATTACTTAAATATTTTTAATTTAAAAAATCCTCTCTTTGAGGAGTAAAGATATCTAACAGAACACCTTTTTCCACACATTTAGCGCCGTGAGAAATATTTTTAGGCATATATATCGAATCGCCTTTTTTAACTTCTTCTATTTTCTCACCCACTGTAAATAAAAACTTTCCTTCTAAAACATATGTTATCTGTTCATGCTTGTGTGTATGAATAGCTCCCTCCGAACCTTTGTCAAAGTGAACTTCAACAATCATTAAATTTTTATCATGAGCAAGTATTTTTCTTTTTACACCTAAGCCTAATTCCTCATACTCTATATTTTCTTTTTTAAAAAAAAATTTTTCCATATACTATTTCCTCCTAAATAAATTTATGACTATATATTAGTCCATACTTTAATCTTTTGTATATAATTAAATTTTAATATAGAATTTTCTTAAATTTTTTTAGCATTTTTTGTATTTTAAATGTTTAAAAAAAGATGATTAATTCTTAATTATAGACAAAAACATCACATTTTTAGTAATATTGCTTTAAGAACGACAAAACAAGGAGGTAGTTATGGAAACAAATTCGAAAGAGTTATATAAAAATATCAACAGAAATGAAGGAGTCGGAATACTAGATTCTGATTTCAATCCGAGATATGAATCTCTTGAAACAAAAAAAAAATTAACTAAAATTCAACAACTTGTAAAAACATTGAAAAAAGATTGGATGCTTTATGCCTTAGTTATTCCTCTAATTATCTGGTATATCGCTTTCCTATATAAACCTATGTATGGATTACAAATCGCATTTAAAAAATTCTCTATATTCAGAGGTATTTCTGGTAGTCCTTGGGTTGGTTTTGATAACTTTAGAGAATTTATGGGAAGCCCTTACTTTCTAAGAAGTTTAAAAAATACATTTTTAATTAGCTTCACTAGTTTAATAGTTGGATTTCCTATCCCTATAATACTGGCTCTTATGTTTAACGAAGTTAAGAATGAAATTTATAAAAGAGGAGTTCAAACTTTAACATATTTACCACATTTTATTTCAGTTGTTGTAATTGCTGGTATAGTTAAAAATTTTTTAGCTCCATCAAACGGTATTATAAATATTTTAATTTCAATGATTGGGCTTGAAAAAACATATTTTTTAACAAAACCAGAATGGTTTCGAAGTATTTATATTGGAACTAACATATGGAAAGAAGCTGGTTTTGGTTCTATTGTATATATAGCTGCATTAGCAGGAGTAAACCCTTCTTTATATGAAGCTTCTAGAATAGATGGCGCTTCTAGACTACAACAAATTTGGCATGTAAGTATACCTGGAATTCTTCCAACTATAGTTATTATGTTTATTATGAGAATTGGTAAACTATTAGATGTTGGTTATGAGTTAATTCTTTTACTATATCAACCAGCAACATACGAAACTGCTGATGTTTTGAGTACATATATTTACAGAACAGGTTTACAATCAGCTCGATATGATATAGCTACTGCTGCAGGGCTATTCAATGCTATTATAGGTTTTACCTTAGTATTTCTAGCAAATAGATTAAGTAAAAAATTAACTGAAACTTCATTATGGTAGGAGGAGATTAATTATGCAAGATTTTTATTCTAAAACAGAAAAAATATTAGGAAAAATAAATATAATTCTTCTTGGATTATTTGCTTTTTCTACAACATATCCATTTATCTATGTTTTATCATCATCATTGAGTTCTGGGACAGCAGTTGCTTCTGGAAGAGTTGTCTTTTTCCCAACAGAATTAACTTTAAGTGCATATAAACAAATTTTTTCAGACTCTTTATTATGGACTTCATATGCAAATACCTTCTTTTATACAATAGTAGGAACTGCAATTAGTATGGTTTTTACAATTACAGGTGCTTATGCATTATCTAAACCTAGATTAATCGGGCGTAAATTCCTTAATCTGTTCATTGCTTTTACTATGTGGTTTAGCGCTGGAATGATTCCATTTTACTTGAATTTAAGAGATTTAGGACTTTTAAATTCTCGACTAGGTATTTTAATAGCCTTTGCTTGTAACTCTTTCAATATAATTTTATTAAGAAATTATTTTGAAAGAGGTATTCCTGAAACTTTAGAAGAGGCAGCAAGAGTTGATGGTGCTACCGAATTTGATATTATGACTAAAATATATGTACCTCTTTCTAAATCTGCTCTTACTACAGTCGCTCTATTCTATGCAATAGCCAGATGGAATGGATACTTTTGGAGTATGGTGCTTTTAAAAGATGAAAGTAAAATCCCTCTTCAAGTTTATTTAAAAAAGATGGTTGTTGAGATGAATTTAGGAGATGAGGCTACTGAATTAGCCTTACAATCTGGATCTCACTCTCCTGAAACATTAGTTTATGCTATTATCGTAATTGCTATTATCCCTGTTGTTATAATCTATCCATTTATACAAAAATATTTTAACAAAGGAATTATGATGGGAGGAGTTAAAGAGTAATGGACACTAAAAAATATATTTTTCTAGGAAATAAGTTACCCAATTTAAAAGAATCTATATTAGAAGAAAAAGAATTCTTATTCAAAAGACTTTACGAACAATGTTCATTGTACAAAAAAATTAATCTAACCGAAGAGCATCCTAAAGGAAGCTCTACCTTTATGAGTATGGGAGCCTTAAATTTATCTTTAGCTTTTATGTTAACAAAGCAGAATCACTATTTAGAAGACGCTAAAAAATGGATTTTTACAGGAGTTAACTACTCTCACTGGGGGCATGCTCATCTTGTTGATGTAGATTTGAGTGCTTCGTGGCTTCTTTTTGGATATGCATTATGTTACGATTGGTTGAAAGATGATTTAAATGACAATGAAAAAAAACAATTAAAAAATAAATTAATTTTACAAGGAACTCGAATGTATGATTTTGCTCTAAAAACAGTTGGAGAAGGTTGGAGTACAAATTACTGGCAAAATCATAACTGGATTAATTTTACTGGCTTAGCTGCTGCTGGATATGCCTTAAAAGATGAATATCCATTAGCTAATGAATGGATTGAATACTCAAAAAATAATTTCTCAAAAGTTTTTTCATACATGCCAGAAGACGGTAGTGATTATGAAGGAGTTGTCTACTGGCGATATGGAGTTATATGGCTTTATATATACGCTCATCTTCTAAAGGAAAGAGAAAATATAGATTTTTTTGAAAAATCAGATTTTTTAAAAAATACTTTCTTTTATAGATTATACCAATCCACTCCAAACTTAGAAGAAATAATAAATTTTGGTGATTGTCATGATAGAAGAAGTGGACATAGTCCTGCTATATATTTTAAGATAGCATCTGAATACAATAACGGTTATGCTCAGAATTTAGGTAAATTAGTAGTTGATAAGTTCTTATTTAGAGAACAATATGAATCTGGAATAAAACCTGGAATTTTACCCGAAGCTTGGTTAGAACTACTTTGGTTTAATCCTAAAATTGCTACGTCCAATTTTAATGATTTACCTCTTGTTAAATATTGGAAAGATTTAGGTCTAGTTGTTATAAAAAATAACTGGAAAGAGGATGGAATAAGTTTTTCCTTCAAATGTGGAGCTCCCGGTGGGAAAAAACAATGGAATAAATCTTGGGAACTAGACAAAGCTTTAGGATGGAAAACTAGAGGATTAAGTCACCAACACCCTGATAATAATAGTTTTATTATCCACGGACATGGATCGTTTTTGGCAGTTGATGATGGATACAATAGAGATGTTAAAGCTTGCGAACATAACACTATTTTAGTAGATAATAGTGGTTATATCTCTGAAAATCAAAATAACATTTGGAAAGAAACTGAGTTTAATGATGTTGGAGAGATGAAAACATTTATCAACGAAAATAATTTTACATATGCTGTAGGAGAAAGTGCAAAATCATATGATAAACTCTTACAATTGAAAGAGTTTAAAAGACATATTTTAAACACAGGAGAACGATATTTTTATATAATCGATGAGTTAGATTCAAATATTCCTCATACGTACTCTTGGCTACTTCATAGTGATGTCAAAGGAGAATTTAATAATAATAAAATTGAAATTTTAAACGGCCCTGGATCTATGGATATTTATACATTTACTCCTACTGAAAATTCAAAATTATTTTATGATACTTATGTCAAAGCTGTTATGACAACACAAGAACCTGATAAATTTAGAGAAACTAATATGAAAACAATTAAACTATCAAATGTAGCTCCTGAGAAAAGTATAACCTTTATAAATCTTTTGGATATAAAAAATGCATTAAAAGATAGTTCATTGAAGATTGCTCACAGTCATACTCAAAATTTAGATACAGTAGTTATAGAAAATGAGGACTACAATGAATATTTTTATTTTAATAGAAACACTAATATAGATATAGAAAATATTTCTACCGATGCTAAAATTTTGGTTTTAAAGAAAACAAAAGAAAACTTAACTTTATTAGCTTCAGAATGCACTTATTTAGAGTATAAAAATAATACTCTTTATAAGGGAGAAAAAACAACTTTTACAAGAAAGGTGATTACCAATGAATATTAAAAATCAAGATTTTTTAAATATGCAAAAAGATATGGAAAAAGAAATTGACTTTTTCTTAGAAAATTTTTCTGACTCACCTGAAAAACTTAGTGGTTGGGGACATGATTATTTTTGTCATATTGATGGAGGAGCATTAATTTTTGACTATGAAAAACCTCATGAACATGTTTGTTCTGTTTGTGGCAAAATTTATACTGGAATAAAATATGATCAGTGCTGGACATATACTTACAGATATAATGTTATGTATTCACTTACAAAAGCAGCTTACTTATTTAAAGAAACTAAAAACAAAAAATTTTTCAACTATATAATCTCTATTTTAAATTTTTATAGTGATAATTATAAAAATTTTAAAGTCCAAGCAAAAGGGCAGATAGTAGATAATTTGACTATTGATGTAGGTGGGGCTTCTAAAATAATGCCTCAAGGTCTCAATGAAGCTATTATGCTAATCCGTATAACTAACGCACTTTCTTTAATAAAAAGCGAATTGGATCCTGAATGGATTGACAAAATCAACGAAAATCTTTTTCAACCAGCTATTAATCTCTTAAACCCTCAAAGAGTTAGAATTCATAATATTGCTCTTTGGATAGGAACAGCAATTGCCAGTGTAGCTCTTTTAACTGGAGATAACGAAAAAGTAAATGAAGTATATTCAGGAGAGTTTGGTATTAAAAATCAAATAGATAAAGGTTTTACTGATGATGGATTTTGGTATGAGGGGTCCATACACTATAACTATTTTGCTCTTGAAGGAGTTGTAAACTTCCTTTTATTTGCAGAATTATATAACTACAATATAGAAGATAGAGTTAAAGATAAGGTTTTAGATATATTAAAAGCACCTTATGAATACGCTTTTGATAATTTAATGTTGCCAAATCCAAATGATGGATGGCCTAATTTGGGCTTGAAAACTTATAGCTTCATATATTATATTGCTTATAAAATTTATGGTGATAAAATTTTAGATTTGATAGCTACTATCGAAAAAAATGAAGATCCAAGAACTGATGTAGCTTTATCTAAACCCTATTACTATAAAAACTATATTCCTTTAGAGAGATTACTTTTTGCTAAAGATTTAAACTTATCAAACAAAGGTCTATCTCCTGGAAAATCTAAAAAATTTAATAATTCTAGCTACGTTATTTTAAAAAATAACAAAGTTAATATTTTTGCAAAATCAGGACATCAAACTAAAAGTCATGCTCATCCTGATAAAATGAATATAGAAGTTAGTATAAATGGAAAATTTTTGACTAGAGATTTATCTAATCCTGGATATGGTTCTACAATTTGTAATGAATGGAATAGAGAGTCTCTTTCACATAATACAGTTATCATAAATGGAAAATCCCATGAAATGATTGAACCTGGAGAAATTGAAAATTTTACCCAAAACTCTTTTAGTATAAAATCTAATTCTATATATTTAAATACTTTATCTCAATTTGAAAGAAATATTATTTTAAATGATAATGGTTTCACTGATGAATTTAGAGTTAACACAGATGATAATAAAACTAAAGATTGGATTTTTCATATTGAGTCAGAAGTTTTATTAAAAGATATATCTGCTAAATTCTCTAATGATAATATTATTTTTGATAAAAATGGATATCAGCATTTAAAAGAGATTAATAAATTTGAACCTAAAGATTCTATAATTTTTAATTGGGATTTTTATGGAAAGAATCTTAAAAATATATTAGATACCTCTAATAAAGAGGTTTACATTGCAAAATCATATGATAACCCAGCTAATAAATTTAGAACAACTATAATCGTTAGAAGTAACAAAAATCAAGAGATTTTTAAAAATATATGGATAATGGAGGAATAAAATGGAAAACAAAATTGCATTAATTACTGGAGCAACTAGAGGAATTGGATTAGCTGTGGCTGAAACTCTTGGAAGAGAGGGATATAAAGTTATATTAAATGGTCTTTTAGAAGATGAAGGACAAAAAGTAGTGACAGACTTAAAAAATAATGGTATTGATGCTGAATTATATATTTGTGATGTTACAGATGAAAAGGCAGTTGATAAAATGGTAAATGAAATTGGAACTAAGTATGGTCATATTGATACAGTTATTAATAATGCTGGTGGTCTTGGTGGAAGAGAAAAATTTGAAGGAATGACTACAGAGTTCTATAGAAGAGTTATGGCTTTAAACTTAGATTCGACTCTTTTTGTTACTAGAGCTGCAATACCGTACTTAAAAAATAGTAAAAACCTTCCTTCTATAATTAACTACACTTCTATAGCTGCATATAATGGTGGGGGGCCTGGAGCAGGCGTATATTCAGCTGCCAAAGGTGCTGTTTTAACTATGACTAGATCTATGGCAAAAGAACTTATTGCATATGGTATAAGGGTTAACGCAATTTCTCCTGGAACTATTGATACTGCTTTCCATAGTGCTACTAATAAAGATATTATGGAATCTTGGAAGTCTGGTATTGCAATTGGAAGATTTGGAGAATCTAAAGAGGTTGCTGATATAATAAGTTTCCTTGTTTCAGAAAAAGCATCATATTTAGTTGGCGAGGTTATCCAAATTAATGGCGGACAAGCATATCTATAATATTTATTTAAAAGAGGTGGAATATTTCCACCTCTTTTCTACTAAACTCAAAGGAATAAAAGGTGATAATATTTAATGAAAATGACTATAAATAAACATACTATTTTAACAGGAAATATCTATAAATTGATTTTTATTTTAGCCACGCCTCTATTATTTAGTAATATTTTAAATAGAATTTACGATTTAACTGATGCTTTTTTTCTAGGAAAAATTGGAGGTATTCAAGTTGCAGCTATTACATATTCGTGGCCTTTAATAAATCTTATTTTCTCTTTAAGTCATGGACTTGGTGTAGCTGGAACTTCTTTAATTTCTATCTCTATTGGTAAAGGAATTCAAGAAGAGATTGACGCTAATGTACAGCAATTCCTAAATATGGGAATAATTCTTTCGATTTTCATTGGAACATTTTGTTATTTTTTTACAAAAGAAATACTTATAGTCTTAGGAACTCAAGGAGAATTACTTGAAGAGTGTAAAAAATATATGGAAATTATTTTTTTAGCAACACCGTTTACTTTTATAATTACATGTTATTCCGCTTTAAGAAAAGCCGAAGGAAAAAATTTAAAAGCCTCCACAATTCTTTCTCTTTCGGTAATTTCAAATATGATTTTTACTCCTATTTTTATTTTTAATTTTAATGCTGGTATTTCAGGAGCAGCTTGGGGAACTTTTTTAGCTAAATTTATTGGAGCTATATACTGTATTTATGATTGTCTCTATTCAAAAAATAGCCTAAATTATAAATTTTCAAAATCTTTTTTTAGCTTGAAAAAAACACTAGAGTTTCTTAAAGTTGGATTTCCTGCTTCTCTTTCTGAAGCAACTACTTCCTTAGGTTTTGTTATTCTTAACTCCTATGTTCGAGACTATGGAACTATTGTTTTAGCTGCCTATGGAATCGGGAATAAAGTGAATAGTATTTTCTTTATACCTGTAAGTGTAGTTGCCACTTCTTTAACAACACTTATTGGTCAAAGCTATGGAGCTAATGATGTAAACCGAATGAAGGATGTTCTAAATAAGGCTATCAAATTAGGAATTATTATTTCAACTATTGGGGCTCTTGGTATATTTTTTCTAAGCAAGAATATTGCTTTAATATTTACAAAAGATCCTTCAATATTAAAGCATAGTATTGTTTTTATGAAAATAATTTCTATTTCTCTTTTAGGTTGGGGTGTTTCTCAAATATATAATGGATTTTTCATAGGAATAAAAAAAACTCAATTAACTCTTTTTATAAGTATTTTTAGACTTTGGGGTGTTCGTCTTCCTTTATTTATAATCCTTTCTAAGTTTAATATAAATGAATATGCTGTTTGGTATGCTATGTGTTTAAGTAATCTCTCAGTTGGTATTTTTAGCTATTTTATTTTCAAAAAAAATTCTTCTATTTTCAAAAAAAATGCTGACTCTGTCCCAATAACTATATAATAATATTTTTTAATTTAATTGTAGGTTATTTATAAAGTTCATAGAACTATACTATATATACCTGTAATTTTTTGAAAAAGATTAAATAGGAGGTTTTTATGAGCGATATTATTCAAATGGAAAAATTTGCTAAAGATATACGTAAAGAGACATTAAAAATGCTTTTAAATAGAGGTTTTGGACATATTGGTGGAGCTATGTCCATTGTAGAAACTCTTGCAGTACTATATTCAAATATGAAGATTAATCCCCAAGACCCTAAAAATTTAGATAGAGATTTCCTAGTTTTATCTAAAGGTCATGCTGGTCCTAGTCTTTACTCTACTCTTGCATTAAAAGGTTTTTTCCCATTAGAAACTCTAATGACACTAAATGACAATGGAACAACTTTACCTAGTCATCCAGATAGAAATTTAACTCCTGGAATTGATATGACAACTGGTTCTTTAGGACAAGGGATTTCTGCTGCCGTTGGAATAGCTTTAGGTCTTTTAAGAGATGGTAGTGAAAGACAAGTTTACTGTATTGTTGGAGATGGTGAGTTAAATGAGGGACAGTGCTGGGAAGCTATTCAGTTTGCTGCTCACTTTAAATTAACTAACTTCACTCTCTTTGTAGATAATAATAAAAAGCAATTAGATGGAACAACTACTGAAATTTGTGAAACTTTTAGCATCTTAGAAAAGCTTAGAAGTTTTGGATTCCACTCTATGCAAGTTAAAGGCGACTCTGTTGGAGAGATTGAAACAGCTTTAAAAGGCGACAACTTTGGAAAACCTAAAGCTATTGTTTTAGATACTATTAAAGGTCAAGGGGTTAAATACTTTGAAGATTTAAAAGCAAATCACCACGTTAGATTTAATGATGAGATGAAGGGAGTTCTTCTTTGGGAGATTCAAAACTTTGAAAATGGTGATGAGGAGGCTGAAAATGAGTAATCTTATATTAGAAACTACAGAGATGAGAAAAGCATATAGTGAAACACTAAAAGAACTTATTAAAGAGGATAAAAATGTCTATGTTTTAGAAGCTGACCTTTCTGAAGCTATCACTACAACATCTATTGGTGTAGATTATCCAAATAACTTTGTTAACTGTGGAATTATGGAAGCTAATATGGTTGGAGCTGCAAGTGGATTATCTCTTCTTGGAAAAATCCCTTTTATTCATACATTTAGCCCTTTTGCTACTAGAAGATGTTATGACCAGATATTTTTATCTGGAGCTTATGCTAGAACAAATATAAAAATACTAGGTTCAGATACAGGAATTACATCACAACACAATGGTGGAACTCATACATCTTTTGAAGATATAGCTCTTATGAGGGAGATTCCTGGAGCTACAGTTATTACAGCAACTGATTCTACTATGTTAAAATACCTAATCCGTGAGATAAAAGATATCTACGGAATCCACTATATAACAACAATTAGAAAAAATGCTTATAAAATATATGATGAAAATGAAAAGTTTGAAATTGGAAAAGGAAAAGTCTTAAAAGATGGTAAAGACTTTACGATAATATCTAATGGAATAATGGTTGCAGAAGCTTTAAAAGCTGCTGAAGAACTTGAAAAGCAAGGGATTAGTGCTGCTGTTATTGATATGTTTACTGTAAAACCTATAGATAAAGATCTGATTATTGAATATGCTAAAAAAACAGGAAAGATTATAACAGCTGAAAATCACAATGTCACTGGTGGCCTTGGAAGTGCTGTTGCTGATGTCCTTGTGGAAAACTATCCAGTACCTATGAGAAAAGTTGGTGTTGAAGATAGATTTGGACAGGTGGGAACACAAGACTTCCTACAAAAAGAGTATGGTTTAACAGCTGAAAAAATTATAGAAAAAGCAAGTGAACTTGCTTTGGGAGGAAAGTTATGAAAATTTTTATCGACACTGCTAATGTAAACGAAATTAGAGAAGCTGCAAAGATGGGGTGTATCTCTGGAGTTACTACAAATCCATCTCTAATAGCTAAAGAGGGAAGAGACTTTAAAGAGGTTGTAACTGAGATCTGTGAGATTGTTGATGGACCTATCAGTGCTGAAGTTATCTCTTTAAAAGCTGATGAGATGATTGCTGAGGCTTTGGAGCTTGCTAAAATTCACAGCAATATAGTTATAAAACTTCCTATTACAAAGGATGGATTAGAGGCTTGTAGACACCTTGCAAATAGAGGTATTAAAACAAATGTAACTCTTATTTTTTCAGCTAACCAAGCTCTTTTAGCTGCAAGAGCTGGCGCTACTTATGTTAGCCCTTTTCTTGGAAGACTTGATGACACTGGAGTAAATGGTATTGAGTTAATAAAAGAGATTGCTGAAATTTTCAAGATTCACAATATCAGTAGTGAAATTATAGCTGCTAGTATTAGAAACACTTACCACTCTAAAGAGGCTGCTAAAGCTGGAGCTCACATTGGTACAATTCCATACCCTGTACTTTGTAAAATGTTAGAGCATCCACTTACAGATGCTGGAATCGCTAAGTTTTTAGCTGATTGGAATAGATAATTAAAATATCATTTGATTTTTGTAAAAAATAAGAGTATAATTAAATTAACAAACAAAGATTAATCAATGGTGAAAACTCCATTGTATAAAAAAGAGCTAGAGGGTAAACTAGCTCTTTTTTATTTTTCATGTTATAATCTTTATCAGTGGTTGCTTACCTCTTGAAAGGGGGTGGAGTTTTCATATGTTAAGATTGATCTTTGTTATAAGCCTTTTTTTATTACTTACTAAAAAAGGATACTAAGTAACCACTCGGCTAACTGTTACCCCAGTTAGCCTTTTATTTATATTCAACTTACTTTATAATGTAACTATTTAAAGCCTCTATAGTTTTAAATAGCTCTCTTGTATCTAACTTTTCATTTACAGTGTGAACCCCTTCCATTCCCACTCCAATGATTATTGAGTTATAACCTTTTTCTGCAAATATGTTACTATCTGATCCTCCACCTATAATTTGAAGTTCAGTAGCTATTCCCATACTCTCATATACCTTTGCAAACTCCTTTGCAAATGCAAGATCATCTGTTGGTTTTAAAGTTGGGAACACACATATCTTTTCAAATACAAACTCTCCACCTAACTTTTCAACACTGCTTTCACAAGCCTTCTCATAAGAGTTTAAAGTCTCAAATATAGACTCTAAAGAGTGTCCTCTAACCTCTCCTGTAACAACACAAAGATCAGCTACAACATTACTTGGAAACTCAGAGTGAATTGTTCCTAAATTTGAAGTTGTTAAAGTATCTATCCTTCCTATATTCATATTAGAAATAGCTACTCCTGCTAAAGTTATAGCATTTATTCCCTTTTCAGGTTCAATTCCAGCATGAGCTTTTCTACCTTTAAAAGTGATTTTAAAATCATACTTACTTGGAGCGGTATGAGCTATTAATCCAGCTCTACCTGAGTTATCTATAACAATCATATTCTTTGCTGGAACCATATGAGTTGGAACTAAATCCCAATCTATATTTTTAGCTCCTAGCATTCCATTCTCTTCACATGGAGTTAAAAGAACAAATACATCTTCATGTTTTGCTTCACTCTCTATTAGGTTTTCTAGAACCTCTAATATCACTGCAATACCAGCTTTATCATCTCCACCTAAAGTTGTAGTTTCATCAGTTTTTATAAAATCCCCATCTATTATTGGATTTATATTTGCACATGGCTCTACTACATCCATATGAGCTGCTAATGTAACTCCCTCTCCTGAAACATTTCCCTTTAATTTAGCGAAAATTGTAGGAGCATTTCCTCCGTACTTT
The DNA here is from genome assembly GCF_014250655.1 of Cetobacterium sp. 2G large. NCBI lineage: Bacteria > Fusobacteriati > Fusobacteriota > Fusobacteriia > Fusobacteriales > Fusobacteriaceae > Cetobacterium > Cetobacterium sp. 2G large. The sequence continues at coordinate 24,889 of NZ_JACHTH010000003.1, forward strand.
TTAAACCCTAAATCTAAATATACTTCAAGTCCTAGTTTCTCTAATTGTTTTACTAGGTACTCACTATACTCCTTCTCATTTAACGATGGAGAGTATATTTTTACCATATCTATAAAACTATTTATAACTCTCTCTTTTTTCATTACCCAACCTTCTTTTCCATAAGTTTTTTAGCAAATAGTATACTTGAGAAAACTGATACTAATGTTATTAAAAACGCTGGCTTTCCAGGAATAAAGTTAACTAACTTTGTCATAGTAAATGATACTACTAAAGCAAAAACTGCAACTTTTGGTGACTTTATTGCAAACTGTGCAAAAACTCCTCCAAAAAGACCTGGTATAACTAGACTTAATAGTGCCATAAAGCTTGGTGGTAATTGACTTAATAGTGCTTGTCCAGCTAAAACTGATAATACTAAGAATACAATACCAATCCAGATAGAAACTCCTATTCCAATAGTTCCCATTATAGAACCCTCTTCAGTTCCTGCAGGACACTCAGAAGCTTCCTGAGCAGAGATTGCAGCAGGTATTCTCATGTTTACAAGGTTTCCTGATAAGAATCCCATGTATAATCCAGCTCTACCTACAATTGGATAGTAACTAATTGGCTCACTAAAGTAAAATGCTCCAGAAACAGAAGCTTGTGATATAGCTCCAGCAATAATTGCTGCTAATCCTGGATTAAATCCAAAGTAAAAAGTCATAATAAGTGCTGGTAAAAGAGAAGCGAAGAATCCTAAAACCATCGTACTTCTTCCAATTTTTGTAACATCATCTATATATCTATTATAAATTCCCATTTTTATCCTCCCAATTTATGCTGCTAAAAGCCCAATAGCTGCTCCACCAAACATAGCAAAAGTAAGTGCCCACTCTTTTAGCCAAGCCATTTTCTCTCCTATTTTTAAGCAAACTACCATAATAATCATTCCAGATATAGCCGCAATTGTTACATCAGGATTTGTATTAAACTTCATTAAGTTACCAACGTTAAAGAATGCAAAAGATCCTAACATAGCTCCTAATCCAACTGCTGGTAAAAGAGCCTTTCTTCCATTTGTTAACAGTCCATTAACTTTATCCATTTTATGTGCAAATAGGAATACGAAAACAATCCATCCCATTGATCCTAATGCCATAGTCCAAAGTGCATTTGTAAATACAACTGGTAACATATTTGTTGAAAGCTCTGATCCCATTGCTTGAGCTCCAAAGTTTGCTGCCATTGCCTCAAAGTTTGAACTTCCTATTAAACTCAGTCTAAGTGTTGATACTGGTGATCCCATTGTTACTAAAAGTGCTAGTAAACTTCCCACTACTCCTAGTGCTGGTCCAATACTTGCCATTGCACTAACTTTTATTCCCTTACTTATTTTATCGTTAGATATCCCTAACTCCTTAGCTGTTGATATTGATTTTTTAATGATTAACCCCGATTGAAGTAATACAATAATAATACCAAAAATAGCTGTTCCCCATATAATTGGGTGTGATGCATAGATCATATGCCCGTTCATAATCCCTCCTAAAATGTCTTAAATAAGTCTCTAATTCTTGAAACACTTGACTATATTATCACTTTAGTTAAAAAATGTCAATATTTTAAACACAAAAATCTCTTTATGGTTGTTTTTTTCAATTTAAACATGATTTTTATATGTTTTTTTAAATACTAAAAGAGCAATACCACTCAATTGTGATATTGCTCTTTTTTTATTTTTTTATTACTTTTCTACTTTTAGAATCTACTACAATAATTTCATAATCATCTTGAATAAATATTTTATCTCCATCTTTTTCAATAATCACTTCAATAGAATCCTCTTTTGCTTCTACTTTTACTGTTATTTTTGCACAACTTCCTTTTTTATAGCTTTGAGTTAATCCATCATCTTCAAAAGATGTAAACTCTGATTTGCCTGTTACTTCACTTGCATATATAACAAAAGCCCTCTTATCTTCATCTTTTGTTTCAAAAGTATAATTATCAGTAGAGTTTATTGGAATAATTGCTCCCTCTTTTATAAATAGTGGGAATGTACCTAAATTTGCTTCTACTTCGATAGTTTGCCCACCTTTATATAATTTGTTAGTATTATAGTCATACCACGAGTTACCCTCAGGTAGATATACTTTTCTTACTTTTTCTCCTTCTGTAACCACTGTTGCTACTAACATATCGTCACCTAATAAGAACTCATCATTTTCATTAAATGTGTTTCTATCATTTTCGTAGTTATAGAAAGTTGGTTTCATTATTGGAGTTCCATCTGTATGAGCTCTATATAGTAAGTTATAGATATAAGGTGTTATCTTTCTTCTAAAATCCATAGCCTTTTTTATTTCAGGTAAAACTTCTGGATACATCCATGGTACATTTACTGATTTATCATCATTCCATGAGTGAATTGTAAATCTTGGATAGAAAATTCCATTTTGTACCCATCTTACAAATAATTCTGGTGTTGGTGCTGGACCTGAAAATCCTCCAACATCATGACCTAAGTTATAAACCCCAGAAAGAGCTAAACTTATTGCCATATAGTTGTTATATCTCAGTGTTTTCCATTCTGTTCTATTATCTCCAGACCATGTTTGAACATACTTTTGCATACCTGGACATCCCGCTCTTGAGATTAAATATGGCCTTGTATTTCCATCGAACTCTTTTTGAGCCTCAAAAGATGATTTCATCATAAGTAAAGTTTGAATAGGTCTCATTAACTCAATATCCAACTCTTCTCCAAATCCATTACATCTTGCCTTTGAATCCCAAATTTCATATTCGTTGTTATCATTCCAAGTTGAATCAATTCCTAATTCTAAAAGTTTCTCTTTTACATTATCTTTCCACCATTTAACGGCTTCCTTATTTGTAAAATCTATATAAGCACCATTATCATCCCAGAATTGAACTAGTTCAGGATTATCACTATTTCTTTCTTTTACGAATAACCCTTTTTCTTTCATCTCATTAAATTTTGGATGATCATGTAAAAATGCTGGCTTTATATTAGCACAAAGTCTAACTCCATTTGCATGGTAATTATTTGTAAACTCTTTTACATCTGGAAACTTCTCATTATTCCAGTTAAATACATATCTCTTATCTCCAATGGAAGTATATCCTGAAGATAATTGAAATGAATCACATGGAATTACATTTTCTTTACAATCATCTAGAAAATTATTTAAAAGCTTTTGTGATTCTGGTAAATCTGTATAAGTCATCGTTGATCCTGAATATCCTATACTCCATTTTGGTGAAAATATAGTTTTTCCAGTTAACCATGAAAATCTTTCTGTTACATCTTTTACTTGTGGTCCAGCTATAACATAATAATCTAAATCTCCATCTTTAGCTTCAAAATATCTATATAATCCGTGATAGTTATCTAACTCTGTTCCCATTTCAAAAGTTACTGTTGAGAAATTATCATAGAATAATCCAAAAGAATATTTAGTTTCTGGATTTCTAGTTATATAAAATGGTATATGTTTATATAGTGGATCACTATATTCTGCATCATACCCCATTGGATCTAGGTTTTTCATTCTCATTCTTCTAAAATGTTTATTTACTTTTCCACTTTTTTCTCCAAATCCAAAGTATTGCTCTTTTAAATCTCTTTCTAAATAATGGTATATATTTTCATCCCAGTATCCAAAGTTATAAGCTTGAGTTTTTCTATCTTGAGCTATCTTTATCCACTCATTTCCTAATTTTCCAAACCAAGTCATCTTCATACCATTAAGATCTACAATAACTTTTAAAAGTTCAGTTGAAATTGTTACGAATCCTTGAGTTTCTTCAACTTCAAACTTTGGCAATTGGAATACTGAGTGATCAAATCTATCTCTTCCCTCTATTGGAAAATCTTCCATTCCAGGTGTTACAGTCCAAGTTTTTCCAAGTTTTAATTTACCCTCTTTTAAAAATGTTACTTTAAAGATATCTTTTTCTAAAATCGAAAGCTTCACTTCTAAGTTTAGCTCTTTTGAAGCAAATGTTACTATATTTTCTCTATTGTCTATTTTTTCAAATAGATAGTTCAATTTTATTCCCATAATATACTTATGAGGGTAAATCTAAATTTACCCTCACCCTCCTTATTTATACAATCTTTTTATAATAATTTAAATAGTTTTGGTAATCCTAAACTTATCCATGGAATATATGTTATCATTAAAAGAGTTATTATTAAACCTATAAAGAATGGTATTAATTCTTTTATAACCTCTTCAATTTTAACCTTGGCTATTCCACACCCTATAAATAATACACTTCCCACTGGTGGAGTACATATTCCAATACATAAGTTTGATACTAACATTATACCAAAATGTACTGGGTGTAATCCTAATTTTGTTGCAATTGGTAAAAATATTGGTGTAAATATTAATATCGCTGGTGTTAAGTCCATAAATGTTCCTGTTATTAATAAAATAACATTCATCAATAGTAAGATTATTATTTTATTATCTGATAATCCTAAAATTGCATTCGTTATAAACTGAGGTATCGTCGAAAATGCCATCGCCCAAGACATTATACTTGATGCACCTATTAGAAACATTATTATTCCTGTCATTTTTACTGTATCTTTAAATATCGTTTGCATATGCTCAAAGGTTAAACTTTTGTAAACTACAACTGATAAGAACAGTGTATATACTACTGAAATTGCAGATGCTTCTGTAGCTGTAAATATTCCAGCAATTATTCCACCTATCACTATAACTATTAATAATAAACTTGGAATTGCATCTAAAATAATCTTTGTAGCTTCACCAAAGGAAACTTTTCCTTCAACTGGATAGTTATTCTTTTTAGCTATAAAATATGCTATTATCATAACACTAAGACCCATAAGTATTCCAGGTATATATCCTGCTACGAATAGAGCTCCTATTGAAGTTCCTCCACTTACTAGTGAGAAAACGATTAGAGATCCACTTGGTGGAATAAGTAATCCTGTTGGAGATGATGCAATATTTACTGCTGCTGAGAACTTAGGATCATATCCCTCTTTCTTCTGTAAAGGATCTAATGTTCCTCCAATGGCTGCTGCCGCTGCTACTGCTGATCCAGAAATTGATCCAAATAGCATATTTCCTAAAACGTTAACTTGAGCTAGTGATCCTGGTAATCTTCCTCCAAGAAGCTTAGCAAAATTAACTAATTTTATTGCAATTCCACCGGTATTCATTATACTTCCTGAAAGTATAAAGAATGGTATTGCCAACAGTGTAAAACTATCCATTCCAGTTATCATCTTTTGAGCTGATGCTATAACTGCTACGTCAAATGGTAAATTAATAAGTATTGTTAGAAAAGAAGCTAGTCCAATTCCGATAGATATTGGTGTTCCTATAGCTAATAGAACGAAAAAACTTATAAATAAAACGCTTATTGTTAAAGCCATTATTTCTCTCCCTCCTTTAAAATACCTTTTAATTCAACTATATCTATTAACATATATAGCAGATTTATTATTCCTGAAATAGGAAGTATTGAATATACAATTCCCATAGGAATCTGTAATGAAGGTGATAACTGTCCCATTGTGTTTAGTGAAAGTTGTCCTCCACCTATAACTTGAACTAACAATATAAAGATTAAAACAATTACTGAAATCAATATTTGTAGTTTTGTTATTTTTTCTTTTGGTAATCTACTTACAAGAAGATCTATTGATAGATGAGCTTTCACTCCAAAAGAGTATGTTGCTCCCAATAAACCTATCCATATTAAACTAAATCTTGAAAACTCATCTGTAAATGTACTTGGATTATTTAATACATATCTTGATATAACCTGCCAAGTAACTGCTAAAACTAGCAGTGTTAAAACTAGCGAGGAAAATAAAATGATTATTTTATTTATTTTATTTCTTATGCTTTCCATTATTAGCCCCCTTTATTTTGTATCTCTGATTGAATTGATTAATCTTGCCATTGTTTCATTTTTCATCAATTCATCATACATAGGTTGAACTTTCTCTTGAAATGGCTTTTTATCTGGATATACAAATTTTACATTCATATCTTTAGCTTGCTCTATTTGTATTTTTTCCATTTCAGCCCATAAAGCTACTTGATATTCAAAAGCTTCTTCTGCTGAATCTTTAAAGATTTTCTTTTGCTCACCATTTAACTTTCTCCAAGTAGAATTACTAATAAAGAAAACATCTGGTACAATTGTATGCTCATCATACGAGTAAAATTTTGAAACCTCTCCATGTCTATCTGTTGTTATAGCTGAAATATTATTTTCAGCTCCATCTACAACTCTTTGCTGCAATGCTGTATATAATTCTCCATAAGATAAAGGAGTTGCCGTTCCACCTAAGTACTCAACCATTTTTATAGCTGTGTTACTCGGTTGAACTCTTATTTTTAATCCTTTTAAATCATCAGGTGTTTCAATAGGTTTTGATCCATAGAAATTTCTTGTTCCTGCTGTAAAATAACCTAGTCCTACGAATCCACTTTTTCCAGTCATCTCTAGAAATTCATCTCCTACAGGACTTTTTAATACTTTTAAGAAATGATCATAACTATTAAATAAGTATGGCATTGAAAATATTGCATACTCTTTAACAAATCCCTCTATTGGTGATGCACTAGCTTTAGTCATATCAATAGCTCCAGCTTGCATTAATTCAATCAATTCTCTTTCTTGACCTAATTGACCATTAGGAAATATCTGAATTTTTACTTCTCCATTTGTTTTTGTTTCTACTAATTCAATAAATTTTAACATCCCTTTATGAACTGGATGCGATTCACTTAAACCATGAGCTAGTTTTAAATTTAAATCCCCACTATTCTCCTTTTTATTACAACCTACGATTGTAAAAAGCGTGACAATTAAAAAAATTATTTTTTTCATATCTTTTGCTCCCCATAAATTTCAATTTTTTATTTTGTTTCTAAATACTTGTGTAAAGTATTTCTAACTGCATCCTCCCCAGATAACATTTCTACAAAATAATTTTCTATTAATTCTGAAAGACCAACTTCCTCTAAGTTAACTCCAAAGATTCTATCATTTGTAAGCACAGTTTTTAGTTGCCCTTTATAGCTCTCAGGTTTTCCAAACTCAATCCCTACTAGCTGTTCTTTAAGCATCTCTAACATTGGGTCATTACTAATTGATCTCTCTAATCCCTTATCATCCACTCCTAAAAGGTATCTAAACCACCCAGCTAACACTAGTGGAATATATTTTAATGATTTAACATCTAAATTCTCATCAGCCATGTATGACTTAATAGTCTCTCCAAATCTGATAGCTATCTTTTGAGATGTATCTGTAGCTATTCTTTCTGGTTGATCTGGAATATATGGATTTAAAAATCTCTCATCTATAACCTCATCTATAAAGGCCTTTGGATTGATTATCTTTGGACTTTCAACAACTTTTAAAGCCTCATTATAACCAACCTCTTTTATTAATCTATTTAAATCTTCATCACTTGCTGCATCATAAATTGATTTCTTATTTAAGATACATCCAAATATTGCAAGTGTTGTATGTAATGGATTTAAACATGTAGTTACTTTCATTTTCTCTGTTTTCTCAACAGTTTCTCTATCTGTTAAAAATACTCCAGCTGCCTCTAAGTTTGGTCTTCCGTTAGGGAATTTATCCTCAACTATAAAGTACTCTGGTATTTCAGCATTAACAAAAGGAGCTACGAAGCTATTTCTATTTGTGATAACTGGTGCCATATCCTCAAATCCTAACTTCTCTAAAGAGATTTGTACCTCTTCAGCTGGTCTTGGAGTGATTTTATCTATCATAGTAACAGGGTAAGATACTTTAGACTCATCTTTTAAATATGCTAAGAACTCATCTTCAACATATCCATTAGTGTTCCAAGCTGTAGCTATCTCTAAAACAGCTGCCTTTATTTTATCCCCGTTTCCAGAACAGTTATCCATACTTACTAAACTTATTGGTGTTCCATTAGTTTTAAATCTTGAGTAAAGTAGTTTTGTAATTAAAGCCATTACATGCTTTGGAGAAGTAAATCCGTTTTTGAAATCCTCTAATATAACTCCAAAATAGTTTCCTGAAGGATCCTTTAAGTTATATCCTTTTTCAGTTATTGTAAAACTGATCATCTGAAGTGAATCTTTTTTTACAATCTCCTCTAAAGTATTGAAGTTCTCATCAGTAGCTTTTATCGACTCAACGATACTACCAATAATCTCATTTTGGAAATCTCCATTTTTATTTAACGTCGTTAAGATAGTTAAGTTATCAAATGGTGTATAAGCTTTGTCTATAATCTCAGTATCAAAGCTCTCAGCTACAATAATCCCTGTATTCTCTAGATTTTTTTCAATTAAAACTTGTTGTACTTTCCCCATGTATGCTCTAAAGATATTTCCAGCACCAAAGTGTAACCACTTTGGCGTTTTTAAAGTTTCTTCTTTTACTGCCTCAATATCATATTTTGGTACTATTATCCCTAATGAACCATCTATGTTTTTTATATCCTTTAAGTTTAATTTCATCTCAAATCTCCTTTTGTTAATAACTGTTACTTTAACTTAGAAAGAGTCTCCCAAATTCCTGTTATATAACTTGCTCCTAAAGCTCTATCATATAATCCGTATCCTGGTTTTCCTGTTTCTCCCCAAATCATTCTTCCGTGATCTGGTCTTAAATATCCATCAAAGTTATTCTTATGAAGTGCTGCCATAATCTTAACTATATCTAATGATCCACACCCTGAGTAGTGAGCTGACTCTTCAAAGCTTACTCCATCCTCAAGAAGTTTTACGTTTCTTACGTGCATAAAGTGGATTCTTCCCATTGCACTGTACTTATCTACTAATCTCTCCATATTGTTGAAGTTAGCACATCCTAATGATCCTGTACAAAGAGTTAATCCATTGTACTTGCTATCAACTAGACTTAAGAATCTATCAACATTTTCCTCACATGTTATGATTCTTGGAAGTCCAAAGATTGGCCAAGGTGGATCGTCCGGGTGAATAGCCATTTTTACATCAGCCTCTTCAGCTACTGGAATAATCTCTTTTAAGAAATACTCTAAATTAGCCCAAAGTCCCTCTTGTCCTATACTTTTATATCCTGCAAATAGCTCTGCTAACTGCTCTTTTGTGTAACTTGAATCCCATCCTGGTAGTGATAGATTACTATTTAATGGATCTAATGCATCAACTTGGTCTTTATAATAAACAAGTGCTGTTGAACCATCCTCTAACTCTTTATCTAACTGTGATCTAGTCCAGTCAAATACAGGCATGAAATTATAACATATAACTTTAACTCCAGCAGCTCCTAAGTTTTTTATGTTCTGCTTGTAGTTTGCTATATACTCATCTCTTTTTCCAATACCTAACTTTATATCTTCATGTACTGGTACACTCTCTATAACATCAAATTTTAATCCAGCTTTTTCAACTGTCTCCTTTAAAGCTAATATTTTATCCATTGGCCAAACTTCTCCAACAGGAACATCATATATAGCTGTTACAATACTATCCATTGTTGGAATCTGCTTTATATATTCCAGTTTTACTGGATCAGATTCTCCATACCATCTAAATGATAATTTCACTTTCTCCTCCTTAAAATATCTATATTAATTAAATTTCTAACTTAAAGTAGTTCTTTGCATTGATGAAACAGATCTCTTCAATCATTGCTTTTAAAATCTCCTCATCATATGGAACCTCTCCATCCTCTACCCAAGTTCCCACTAAGTTACAAAGTATTCTTCTGAAGTACTCGTGTCTTGTGTAAGATAGGAAACTTCTAGAGTCTGTAAGCATTCCTACAAATCTTCTTAAAAGTCCCAGTTGAGATAGAGCTGTCATTTGACGAATCATTCCATCCTTTTGATCGTTAAACCACCATCCAGATCCAAACTGAATCTTTCCTGGAGTATCACTATTTTGGAAGTTACCAATCATAGTTCCAAGAACTTCATTGTCCTTTGGATTTAAACAGTAAAGTATTGTTTTTGGAAGTTTTCCATCTACATCTAAACTGTTTAATAATTTTGATAAAACCTCTCCATAGTTATTATCTGCTATTGAATCAAAACCAACATCTGCACCTAGTTTTTTAAACATTCTTTCGTTGTTATTTCTAAGAGCACCCATGTGTAGTTGCATTCCTAAATCATTTTTGTAATAAATCTTTCCAAGAGCTAAGAAGATCTCAGTTTTATAAATATCTGCTTCCTCTTTTGTTAAAGTCTCTCCTGCTAATCTCTTAGCGAAGATTGTCTCTATTCTATTCTCAGTGTCTCTTCTATAAAAAGGTGCCTCTAAACTGTGGTCAGTTACAACACAACCATTTTTTACGAAGAACTCCACTCTTTTCTCTAAAACCTCTACTAGTTTTTTGAAAGAGTTTATCTTTTCATTTGAAACAGTTTCTAACTTTTCTAACCAGATTAAGTAATCATCTTTTTCTAAGTAGATAGCCTTATCAGGTCTAAAAGTTGGAAGAACTTTTACTTTGAAGTTCTCATCCTTTAAAATCTCTTGATGAAACTCTAATGTATCAGCAGGATCATCTGTTGTACAAAGTGCTTTTACATTTGATCTCTCAATAAGTCTTTTAGCTGTAAACTCACTTGTTTTTAGTAGCTCATTAGCTTTATTCCAGATGCTCTCAGCAGTCTTTCTATTTAATACCTCTTCTATTCCAAAGAATCTCTTAAGCTCTAAGTGAGACCAGTGGAAAAGTGGGTTTCCATAAGCGTATTCCATAGTTTCTGCAAAAGCTAAGAACTTCTCATAGTCAGTTGCATCTCCTGTAATATACTTTTCATCTACACCATTTGATCTCATAGCTCTCCACTTATAGTGGTCTCCATAAAGCCAAATCTGTGTTATATTTTCATAGCTTTTATTCTGGGCTATCTCCTTTGGATTAAGGTGACAGTGGTAATCGAATATAGGCATTTTTTCTGCATATTCATATAGTTTTTTACTTACATCATTTTTTAATAAAAAATCTGAATCCATAAATTTTCTCATTTAGAAACTCCTTCAAATCTTTTTGTATTAGTTGTATGCAAGTATGATAACCAATCTTTTGGAATTTGTCAATATATTTTTTTGTTCTATTTCAAGAGTTTAGTGTTCTATTTTAAACAAAAAGCACTTGAAATATAGTGTTTTGAACTATACTTCAAGTGCTACATCTTAATATTTTTTTTACTTACTGCAAAAATACTCTGGATATTTTGCCTCATATTTTTTAATTACATCTTTATAATTTAAAAGATGTTTTTCAATTAATGTATCTACATTTTTATCATCTTTATTCTTTATTAACTCTACAATTTTTATATGTTGATTTAGTGTAGCTTCAATATTAGTCTTCTCTAAAGCATCTAAAAGTCTAAGTCTATCATAGTGAGTCGATAATCTTTTAATAGCTTTCCAACTATTCTTTTTATTGTAGTGCTCAAACAGTATATAGTGAAACTCATTATCTAAAGTGAAAAACTCATGTAGATCCCCATCAAAATTTAAAATTATCTTTTGATACTCTATATTTTTTTCTAACTTCATCACTAAATCATTTACATTTTTATCACACATTGCCATTTTTAATATTCTCTCTTCACAAGTTTCTCTAACAAAGATAGCTTCCTCTACTAAATCATAATCTATCTTAGAAACAAAAGACCCTTTTTGAGGAAAAACTTGAAGTAACTTCTCCTCTACTAATTGTACAATAGCCTCTCTCAGAGGTGTTCTACTTACATTTAGTATCTTACTTAACTCTATCTCCCCTATTGATTCCCCTGGTTTTAAATTTAGACTCATAATATTCTCTCTCAAAACTCTATATATATACTGTCTTGTATTTTCTTTAGAATTTTTACTTACCCCTTGTAATCTCATCCTTTTCTCTCCTATCACTGTTTTTATATATTATATCAGCATTTTGTACAAATGTATACTAGTCATACTATTTAAAGTTTTTTTAGTTATATTCTCTATAAAATAACAAAGGAAATACCCCATTTTTCTTGTATTCTAGTTAGTATCAAAGGCATGTAAAATCAAATTTTTTAGGAGGTTATAATGATAGATATAGGTACAATATTTTTAATCTGTTTAATCATCTACATTTTATTAAAAAGAAGAGATCTTATCAAGTTAAACTTAAGGATTGAAAGGATGCAGTACATACTTTTTATAGTTTTTGTTATATTTCTACTTTTTGTAATAAACTTCTTAGATAAAAAAATCGCTTTTATTGTATCAAATCATTATCCACAAGGATTACTAGCTAACTACCCTATATTAAATGAAACTCTAACAGATATTTTTAAAGGAATAACTCATTTAGGTGAACCAAACTACTTAGCTTTAGTAGCTCTTCCTGCATTTTTATACTTTAGATATAAGAAGAACACAAAACTTCAAACTTTAATTTTAAGTGCTGTTGTAATAATGATGTTTGGGTCTTTAATCTCCACTATTTTAAAGGCTGTTTTTGTAAGAAGCCGTCCCTATGAAGAGTGGAATAACTTTGGATTTTACTTTATAACAGATGTTCTACAAAAAAGAGTTCCTTATAACGGAGATTATATGTCTTTCCCATCAGGACATACTATGGTAGCTTCTTGCGGATTCTTCTACTTAGCAATGATGAATAAAAATATTCATATGAAAATATTCTGGTCAGTTATTCCAATACTAGTTGCTATTTCTAGAGTTTACCTATCATATCATTGGCTAAGTGATGTTTTAGCTAGTTTACTATTTGGACTTTTCCTTGCTAAAAAATACAAGGATAGCCTTGATCCATCCTCTTTAAATGATTTAAGCTAGGTATAAAATACCTAGCTTTTTTTGTGCCATTAAAATAGCTTTAATAACTCATCTCTATTCATTTTTAAAAGCTCACGCTTCTCTCCATCTAAAACTTCACTAATAACTTTAGACTTCTCATCTTTTATAAGGTTTATCTTTTCCTCAATAGTTCCCTTAGTTATAAGCCTAAATACATTTACCACATTTTTTTGTCCCATTCTATGAGCTCTATCTGTAGCTTGATTCTCTACAGATGGATTCCACCAAGGATCAAAGTGTATAACTGTGTCTGCACCTGTTAAATTCAGTCCACTTCCTCCAGCTTTAAGAGATATTACAAATATATCCCCCTCTCCACTATTGAATCTTTCAACTAAATTTAACCTTTCCTCTACCTTAGTTTTTCCATCTAAATATAAAATATTAAATTCATCTTTTAAGTGATTTTTTATTATCCCTAGCATCTCTGTAAATTGAGAGAAAAGTAGCACTCTATGCCCTCCACTTTTAGCCTCTTGAAGAAGTTCTAAAAGAGCATCTAACTTTGCACTCTCCCCTTTATAGTCCTCAATAAATAGCTTTGGATGATTACACAGTTGACGAAGCCTTGTTAAACAAGAGAGTATCTTTATAGCGTCACTACCAACAGCTTCAACCTCTCTTTTATACTTTTCCAAATATCCTAAGTATAACTTTCTTTGTTTCTCACCTAATTCAACAACAACATCCTGCTCAATTTTATCTGGAAGTTCTTGTAGTACTTCACTCTTTGTACGTCTTAATATAAATGGTCCCACAACACTTTTTAAACTTTTTAGATTATCTAAGTATCTCTTTTTAAATGTTGTGTGTTTTCCAAGATACCCTGGAAAAGCAAAGTCAAATATACTCCAAAGTTCAAGTATGTTGTTTTCAATAGGAGTTCCTGTAAGAGCTATTTTAGTTTCACCCTTTACCTCTTTTATAGCATTAGAAGTTTTTCCTAAAATGTTTTTTATATTCTGTGCTTCATCTATAATTATATTGGCAAATCCCTTTTCAAATGGCATCATTCCATATAGATCTAAATCATTTTTTAATACTCCGTAAGTAGTTATTAAAACTTCACCACTTTTTAGACTTTTAATAGCCTCTTCTCTCTCCCATTTTACACCTACACACATTTTAACTATTACACTAGGAGCGAATCTTTCAAACTCACTTTTCCAGTTATAAACTAGTGATTTTGGAGCTATAACTATACTTGGTAGCTCTCTTTTTTCCATACTTAAATACGCTATAGTTTGCAGTGTTTTTCCAAGTCCCATATCATCAGCTAAAATTCCACCAAGCCCCAGTTTTTTAAGAGTATTTAACCACTGAACTCCATATAGTTGATAATCTCTTAACATAGGAAACCTCTTTTTAATAGAGGCTTCTTCATCTTTACTGGTAATAGATTTCAGGTTATTTTCCATCTCTTTAAAGTTTTCATCTAAAACCAGATTTTTTATTCTCTTTAAAGTGGAACTTAAGAAATAACTGTAGTTCTTAGCTCTTGATATAACTCCTGCCTCTATCTCTTTTTTACTAGCCTCTGAAATATCTAAAAGGTCATTTAGTCCATCTAATTCAGAGGTATCTCCTATATCTATAATTCCACCATTTTTTAAAAGATAGTATTTTTTCTTTTCACGAACTGCAGTTAAAAATCTAACTACCTCGTCTTTATCTATTCCATCTATATTAAAACTTATATCTAAAATATCAGTTACCTTTGTTTCTACATGGTAACTAGCTGTAGTATAACTTTTATTTTTAAACTCCTCAGAGTAATACATCTCATAGTATCTCTCTAACTCTGGTATTCCCTCTACTACAAATCTATATATACTTTCAACATTTGTAATGTGATAAGCTCCATTTTCAAAGTTATTTTGATAATCTTTTAAAACATCTTTATATAACGAGTATCCCTCTAACTGGTTGCTTAAAATTATTGTTCCATCTAAGTCACCCTCATATATTCCATCATAGAATCTCTTAGTGTAAACCTTTAATCCATAGGTATTATATGAATCTATATATATTTTATCCTCGATCTTATTAGGAGTATAAACCTTTTTCTTTATATCTTCTGATAGCTCTAACTTTGCCATTTTCTGAATAGAGTTTATAACTACAGGAAGATTACTTTCACTAATTACCATAGTTTCACTTCTACTAGTTTTTTGACGAATCTTTTTATAAATCTCTATATCCTCACTTGAAACTCTGTAAAATATTGGAGTTCCATTATCTAAATGAAGAAGAGTTCTCTCTCCTCTTTGAATAAAATTAGATATATTTTTAAAGGCTAGTTCAATATCACTACCTGAGTTTTTAACATCTATCTCTAAAATCTCTTTCAAACTTCCATTTTTTAGAACTACTTGATCTCCCTCAACTAAAATATCTAAAAGTCTATCAAAACTAAATTTATTGCTTAAAATAGTTGAAATATTAAGTTCACCATAATAACTTTTTTCAAGTATCCCCTCATACTCCTTTAGAAAATCTAAAAACTTTTTCTCCCACCCTTGAAAGTAGTCTGTTGCAGGGTTATATTGATAAGATTTTCCAAAATCAAAAGATGTAAGACCATAAGCTTTTAAAAACTTCGATAACTTATTAGTTAACTTATAGTTTTTATCTTTTGTTACAATCTCTATATCTAGTTTAAAATCTATATATCCTCTTATATTTTCAATTTTAGGAATGATTTTTAAAAATATTAGATTCTTTTTCTCACCTATTGGATTTTTTAAAAAATCTAGATGAATATCTGCTTTAACTCTTTCTATACTTTCTTTTTTTAGCACTAAATTATACGCCGCCATAGCAACAGCTACTATATGTTTACAAGGTTTTATATTCTCTCTAAAATACATACAACTACAGTTAAAATCTAAAACCTCATCTTTACTAAAAATAACCTCAGTTTTATAGTTTAGGTAGTTACTTCCCTTTACTGAACCTTCAAGATTACGAACACCCTCTCCGTAATACTCCTCCTCTACACCATAAAGTTTGAAGTTCCCAGCTTTCCCTCTATTGTAATAGTCTTTCCCACGACTGTAAATTGTGTATCCAACTTCATTTTCTAATCTCTTTAAAAAATCCAATTGTACCCTCCAATTTTTTCTTTTATTTCATATTATACCATAAAATCTTTCTTTCAAAAATTTATAAAAAAAGAGGGTAGATAAATTAATATCTAACCTCGTATAAATTTTATAAAAAGAAACTTAAAATTAATGAGAATCCAAATCCACAAAGAGCTATTATAGTTTCCATTACAGTCCAAGATGCAAAAGTTTGTTTTACATCAAGTCCAAAATACTTTCCTACTAACCAGAATCCACTATCATTAACATGTGATAGTATCGTTGCTCCAGAAGCTATAGATATTACAACTAATGCTCTTCCTGGTGCTGATATATCCACAAGTTCCATTACTGGCGCTGCAATTCCAGCTGCTGTTATCATAGCTACTGTTGCTGATCCTTGAGTCACTCTAACAACACAAGCTATTAAAAATGCTAATACTAACACTGGCATACTTGAGTTTGCCATCTGCTCAGCTAAAAGTCTTCCAATTCCTGAATCTACAAGTATCTGTTTGAAAACTCCTCCAGCTCCAGTCACTAGTATAATTAATCCTATTGGTCCAAAAGCCTTATTACTTAGATTAAGTATCATATCCTTTGAGAATCCCTCTTTAGATCCTAAGAAGTAGAAAGCTATTAGTACTGAAATTGTTAAAGCTATAAATGGATTTCCAATAAATGCTAATGAATCAGATACTGGTCCGTTATTTATAATTCCACTTTTTACAAGAGTTGTAGAAACTGTATTAATTAGTATAAGTACCATTGGAACTGCTAGAACTGATAAAACCTTTCCAAATGATGGTAACTCTCTCTCCTCTTCATCCACTGAGTCTTGAATAAACTGGTTTGCATCTATATAGATTCTTTTACCAATAAATGTTCCAAATACTGGTCCTGCTAAAATAGCTGTTGGTAATCCTACTACTGCTCCTAAAAGTATTACCCATCCTAAATCTGCTCCTAAAATACTTGCAACTGCAACTGGCCCAGGTGTTGGTGGAATAAACGTATGAGTTACAGCAAGTCCTGCAAGTAGTGGTATTCCAAAATGTAAAACTGATTTTTTACACTCTTTTGCCAGTGTATAAACTAAAGGTATCAGTATGATAAACCCTACATCAAAGAATACTGGAATAGCTACTAAAAATCCTGTGGCCATAAGTGCCCATGAAGCATTCTCTTTTCCAAACTTTTTAAGAAGAGTTTTTGATAGTGCTTGAGCTCCACCAGAAGCTTCTAACATCTCACCATAAACTGCTCCAAGTCCAACTACTGTAGCAACAAATCCAAGTGTTCCTCCCATACCATTTTGAATACTCGATATAATCTTTTCAAAAGGCATTCCTGTTCCAATTCCCATTAAAGCACTACCTATCATAAGTGCTATAAAAGCTTGAATTTTAAAAACTAAAACCAATGTAAGTAAAATTATAACCCCTGTTACTGCAACTAATGTCAGTGATTCAATTGGCATAGCCACATTATCTACATTAAAATAACTTGAATAAGTCATATAATTTTTAATTAGATAAGCTATTCCTAGTAAAACTACCCCTAGTCCTACATAATCACTTAAATCTCTTCCTTTTGACATCTTCATAGAATCCTGTTTTTTTACAGCCTCCATATTTACCCTCCATGTTTTTTATTATACTTTTATATATCCACCTTTCATTGGTGAAACAGCTAACTTTGTATATACTCCTAAAACTCCCTTTGTGTACTTTGGTGCTGGCTTTTCCCACTTAGCCTTTCTCTCACAAAGTATTTTTTCTATCTCGTTTTCAGATAAGTTTTGACCATCTACTCCAACAATCTCTAACTTTCTTTTCTCTATATCTATTAAAATCAGATCGTTTTCTTCTAATAGTGCTATTGGTCCACCTTCTGATGCCTCTGGTGAAACGTGTCCAATTGCTGGTCCACGAGTTGCTCCTGAGAATCTTCCATCAGTTATAAGAGCTGTTGTTGAAGATATTCTTGGATCAGATGCTATTGCCTCTGTTGTGTAGAACATCTCTGGCATTCCTGTTCCCTTTGGTCCCTCGTATCTTATAATAACTGCGTCTCCTGGATTTATTTCACCCTTTAAAACTGCACTTATTGCTGCCTCTTCACTATCAAATGGACGAGCTTTTAAAGTTACCTTTTTCATCTCTTTTGGTAATGCCGAGTGCTTAATTACAGCTCCCTCAGGTGCTAAATTTCCTTTTAATACAGCTACTGCACCCTCCTTTTGAATAGGTGATGAGTATGGTTTTATAATATCTTCTTTTTTAAGCTCTCTTTTTACAAGCTCCTCATTGCATTTTTCATAGTAACCATTTCTTTTTAACTCCTCTAAGTTTTCACCTAAAGTTTTTCCTGTTACAGTTAAAACAGTTAAATCTAAATGCTCTTTAATCTCCTCCATTATTGCAGGTACCCCTCCTGCATAATAAAAGTACTCTCCTGGATAAAATCCACTTGGTCTTATATTTAAAAGATATGGTATTTTTCTATGTATGTCATCAAATAACTCAGCATCTAGTTCAATTCCTAACTCATTTGCTATAGTAGGAATATGTAACATTGAGTTTGTTGATCCTGCTATTGCAGCATGAACCATTATTGCATTTTTAAAAGCTGCTGGTGTTAAAATTTGTGATGGTAGTATTCCTTCATATGCTAACTCTACCGCTCTTTTTCCTGTTAACTCAGCACCTTTTATAAGATCAGGTGATGTAGCTGGCAGTAGTGCCATTCCTGGAAGTGTTAATCCTAGTGCCTCTGCCATTACTTGCATAGTTGATGCTGTTCCCATGAAAGAACATGCCCCACATGATGGACAAGCGTTGTGCTTAGCGAAATCAAACTCATCTTGTGATATCTCTTTTCTTTCAAACTTTGCACTATAAGTTCCTAACTGCTCAAGAGTTAACATCCCTGGTCCTGCTGCCATGATTCCGCCTGGCATAACAATTGATGGAATATCCATTCTTGCTAAAGCTTGTAAGTGCGCAGGAACTCCCTTGTCACAACTTGAGAAAAATACAGCTGCATCATATGGTGTTGCTCCCATCTGTATCTCAATCATATTGGCAATAAACTCTCTTGAAGCAAGAGAATAGTTCATTCCATCATGTCCTTGAGCTTGTCCATCACATATATCTGTAGCAAAAAACTTTGCAGCTTTTCCACCATTACTGTTTATAGCTTCTTGCCCTTTAAATACCAGTGTACTTAAATGAGCACTTCCTGGATGACTATCCCCATAAGTACTTTGTATTATAATTTGTGGTTTTGATAAATCCTCTTTTTTCCAACCCATTCCAATTCTTAATGGATCCATTTCTGGTGCTTTCGTTCTTATTTCTTGACTTTTCAACATAAATTATACCCTTCCTTAACTTGTTCTACATGTTTAGGATAAATATACTCTGTTTTTTTAATTTTGTCAAATAAAATGTTTTAAAAATAAAAAAAAAGCCCTTTTACAGGCTTTAAATTAATTTTTGTCTATACAACTTGTTGTACATCTTTTACAGTTCTCTCAACATGTCTTTTACAATACAGTACTGCTAACTCTTTATCTTTAGCTTTTATAGCATCTAATATCAGTTTATGTTCATCCACACCTTTTTGATATCCTAAAATATCATTTAAACTTTTTTGATGTTGAATCATAAGATTTGAAAGTATCTCACTTATTTTTATTATTATAGAGTTCTTAGTTCCCTTGGCTATTGTATTATGAAACATTGCATCATAGTATGAAAATCTCTCTCCATCCTCTTTAGTTTTCAACATGTTTTCATAGCATTCTTGTAGCTCACTAAAATCTTCAACAGCAGCATTTTCTATAAAAAGCTCTACGTTTCTAATTTCAAATCCTTTTCTAAACTCTAATATCTCCAAATAGTCACTTTTTAATATTATGCTATCCCTTAAAAATTCGTTAAAACTAAGTCCACAATCTCTTTTTTTTACAAAAGTCCCTTTCCCTTTCATCTTCTCTAAAATCCCAAGACCAACCATCTTTTCAATAGCTTCTCTCACTGAGTTTCTACTAACTTCTAACTCATTTGCTAAGGCTATTTCAGGAGTTATTCTTTCATCCTCTTTCCATTCACCATTTGTTATTTTATCTTTTAAATAGATAAAAACTTTCTCACTATTTTTTTTCATATTTTCCCCACTTAATACATTGTTTTTCTTAATTATACCATATGAAAAAAACTAGGCAAATTAAAAATAATTTAAATTATTTCAATTATGTAGATTTTTCTGAGTTATCAATCTTTTTTTATTTACTTTATTTAAATAAAATGATATTATTTAAATAAAAAGGAGATGAACTTGATGAAAAAACCATTTAATCCTCAAATGTTACCATTATCTCTAGAAAACGATATAAAATTAAAAACAATGCAAAAATTAATTGATGCAAGGTTGAAAATTAAAGAGTTCGATATTTTATTAGAAAAAAGCCCTGTTGGAGAGATTGCTTTGAATCTATTTTCTCTTAATGAATCTGTTCAGTCAACTAAAATTGAGGGAACTCAAGCTACTTTTACTGACGTTATTGAGTCAAAAGTAACAGGAGCAAAATCGGAAGATTTGCAAGAGGTGCAAAATTATATAGAAGCTCTTGAGATTGGGCAGGACCTTTTAAAAAGTATTCCTATAAGTACAAGAATGTTTCATAAACTTCATGAAGTTCTTTTAAAAAAATCTAAGGGTTCAAATAGAAGTCCTGGTGAATATAGAAAAATTCAAAATTTTATAGGTCCAAATGGTAAAATAGAAGATGCAACTTATATACCACCAGAACCACAAAATATAGATAAACTAATTGGAAATTTAGAGCACTATATAAACTCTGAGGATTGCAATACACTAGATGCTTTGCTGAAAGCTGCAATTATACATGCTCAGTTTGAAACAATACACCCTTACTTAGATGGAAACGGAAGGTTAGGAAGAGTACTTATTATGCTTTATCTATTAGAAACTAAAGTTATCTCAAAACCATCATTTTTTATAAGTGAGGAGTTGGAAAAAAACAAATTTAAATACTATACTTTATTGAATAATTTAAGAGCAGATAATCCAAATTGGTTGGATTGGATTGATTTCTTTTTAGATTCTGCAATAAAACAAGCTGATAAATATTTAGGTAAATTGAAAGCTGTTGATGAATATTATTCAAAAGCAATCAACTTTGCATCTGACAATAACATTCACATTAACTATGTTAATATTATGTTTGAGAAAATAGTTTTTACTTCAAAAGAATTTGACGGAAAAATAGATGCAAGCTATAATACCATTAATAAAAATATTAATAAGTTAGTACAAGGTAAATTTTTATATGCTGATGATAAGAAAAGAAATAAAATTTATAGAGCTTATGATTTACTAGATATATTAAGATAATGATGAATTAATTATATGTTATTGATTTAAAGTCAAGTTTTTAACGTTAAAAACTTGACTTTTTCTTTACTAAATCTTTAAATCTCCTCTAACATTAAATCGTTTCTCACTAAATCCTCATAAGTTTCTCTTTTAGAAACCAAATAACTACGTCCATTTTTTACAAAAACTACAGCTGGTTTTAAAGCTTTATTGTAGTTACTACTCATTGAGTGCCCATAGGCACCTGTACAACTAACAAGAACTAAATCCCCCTCGTCACACTTTCCTAACTTTGTATCTTTTATAATTACATCTCCTGACTCACAGCACTTTCCAGCTAAAGAGATAACTTCCTTTTTCTCCTCATCTAATCTATTAGCTACAACACTTTCGTACTTAGCATTATATAGAGCTGGTCTTATATTATCTGTCATTCCACCATCTATAAAGACATACTTCTCTCCACCAAAGGTTTTCTTCTTCCCACCCACTGTATAAAGAGTACTTCCAGCTTGAGCCACTATCGAACGCCCTGGTTCTATTGACACCTTTTCAATACTAAAGTTTTCAACCTCTAAAGTCACCTCTAAAGATTTCACAATTTTTTTCATTAATTTTTTTAGATCTACATCTGTATCCTCTTCTGTATATCTAACTCCAAACCCTCCACCAAGGTTTATCTCAGGTATTTTTATATTTAATTTTTCTGAAATCTCCTTTGTGAATTTAACCATAGTTTCTATACCTTCACAAAATGCTAACTCATCAAAAATCTGTGACCCTATGTGACAGTGAAACCCTAAGAAATTTAGCTCATCTTGAGCTACTATATCCCTTACAATCTCCACTATATCCTTATCAAAAATAGATTCTCCAAATTTAGAAGTGTGCTTTGCTGTTTTTATATACTCATGAGTGTGAGCATCTATTCCTATGTTTAATCTTAACATTACATCTATTTTTTTACCTAATCTTTTACAAACATCAGCAACTCTTTTAGCCTCAAATCTATTATCTAAAATTATACTTCCAATCTCACTTCCTACACACATCTCTAACTCTTCTAATGATTTATTATTTCCATGCATATGAATCTTTTTAGGATTAATTTTTGTAGATAAAATTGTATGTAGTTCCCCTGCTGAAACGGCGTCTATATCTAACCCCATTTTATCAACTACTTGAACCATCCCTTTTGACAGATAAGCTTTTGAAGCATAAACAATCGTTGTTTTAAATTTCTCACTATGAAATCCCTCTTTTAAAGCTGTAATTTTTTTCTCCATAAGCTCTAAATCATATATGTAAAGAGGTGTTCCATACTCCTCCTGTAGCTTCATTACCAAAACTCCACCAATCTCTAAAACTCCATTAACATCTTTCATAGTTCCTAAAAATTTCATAATAATCCCCCTTTTTCCTCATAGTCCTTTAAGGCCATTTGACTATATTTAAACCCTATTATAATTAAAGGTACGTTTATATACACCATCATGATATTTGTTAAATCACTTATTATCCAAATATTATCTAACTCTGCTCCAGACCAAACACATGCTACTCCAAAAGGTATGAAAACTAGTGAAGATATTAGTTTCATAATATTTAGGAAAACCTTGTTTCTTGATATCTCTGTTGCTGAAACCTCTATAAAGGCTATCATTCCTAAGATAGTTGAAAAAGCAAACATTCCATAGCATAGAGCAACTAAGAACTGAATAGGTTTCTCTAACATTGTTGGAGATAGTACCTTTAATGATGTTATAAAGTAACCTAATTTATCACTTCTTAAAGCCATAAAGTCAAACCCATCTAAATTCCAAACATTAGCAATTATAACTAAGAATCCAGAGATTGTACAAATTACAAAGGTATCTACAAAAACTCCAAAAGATTGAATAAACCCTTGCTCAACTGGGTGCTTTGCATCTGCTGCCGCCGCTGCCATAGTAACAGTTCCCTGTCCAGCTTCATTAGACATTAGTCCTCTTTTTATACCCTGTTGCAGTGCAATTCCCATAGCTCCTCCAAAGATAGCTTCAGGACTAAAAGCTCCCCTAAATACAGCTGTAAAAAAGTATGGAACTTTGTCTAAGTTTATTCCTATTAAAAACAGTGCTATTACAAAATATGTCACTGCCATTATTGGAACTATAAAGTCTGTAGCTAGTGCCACTCTTCTAATTCCACCAAAAATAATTATTGTTGTAACTAAGATAATCAATAAACCTATTACAATATATAAAGTATCTGTTCTAGCATAAACACTTCCTGTAACTTGACTAGCAACTGATCCAAATGCTGTAAACATATGAAATACTTGAGATGGTAGTGTAAATAGTGCATAAAAAATATATGCTACAGCTATTATAAAACCAACAACTTTACTGTTATTTAGTAATCTTCTACCATAGTAAGCTATTCCTCCAACATAATCATCTCCATTTTTTTCTTTAAAAATTTGAGAAAGAGTAGCTTCTACAAAACATGTTGCCATTCCAAAGAATGCACTAACCCACATCCAAAATAGTGCTCCAGGCCCTCCTGCTAAAACAGCACCTGTTACTCCCATTATGTTTCCTGGTCCAATTCTCGTGGCACTACTTAGTAGAAAAGAGGCCATTGGAGATATTCCAATTTTAGTTTCATTTTTTCTCTTTAAAATATCCACACTTCTTTTAAAATATCTGATCTGTACAAAATTTAGTTTCAGTGTGAAATATAGTCCACACCCTATTAGTAGTAAAATAGCCAGTGAAAACTCACCTATTATTGGGATATTTTTGTAAAACTCCAAGTTTCTTGGAAACTCCCACAGAACATCCGTTATTGGATTTAAAAAACTAAAAACATCATTTACCCTACTTAAATAACTCATATTATTTTCCCCTTTTTTCATTTTTTAATAAAAAAAAACTACCACAAAAAAGTTATGGTAGTTTTGTAAAATTTCACTATATGATATATAAGAAAATTGTTTTACAACTTTGGATAGCACAACATTAGATACCTAATGACAGTTATATAGATGTTCTCTATATCCCCAATAAAAATTTTGACGAATTTTTATTTCGGCAAATTCCCCTTTCAACTGACTTCAAAGCTTTGTCTAGCTCCATCAACTTACTCTTGTCCTCTGCAACCTCTACCTTTGTATTTTTTATTAGACACATAATATCACACAAAAAAATTTAAAGCAAATTTTTTTTATAAAATTACAACATCTCTCTATTTAAATACTCTCGTTATCTTTTCAGAATAATAGCTTTCCATAGCCTTCTTAGGTACACCTAAATACTTTTTCAAGTCCATCTCTTTAGGATTGTTTTTCATGTATTCTAAAAGTGTACTTGTAAATACCAATCTTCCATCAGTATCCACATTTATCTTTGTAACTATAGATTTAGATGCCTTTTTTAACTCTAAATCAGGGATTCCAATGGCATCTTTTATCATTCCACCATTATCTCTAAACTTTTCAATATACTCTCCAGGAACTGAAGATGACCCATGTAAAACAATTGGGAACTCTCCTAAAACCTCTCTTATATTTTCAAGAATATCCAATCTTAACTTTGGATCTTCCCCAGGTTTAAATTTGTGTGCTCCATGAGCAGTTCCAATGGCAATAGCTAGTGAATCTACACCAGTCTTTTGAACAAACTCAACTACCTCTTTAGGATTAGTAAACTTATTCTCATCAGAAGATATCTCATCCTCTATTCCAGATAGAACTCCTAACTCTCCCTCAACTGAAGCGTCGTACTCCTTCGCTAAATCAACTACCTCTCTAGTCTTTTCAATATTCTTATAAAACTCCTCGTGAGAAGCATCTATCATAACAGATGAAAAACCATAATCTAAACAATCCTTAATTAAATCATAGTCCTTACCATGATCTAAATTTAAAGCTACTCCAATGTTGCTACCTTTAGCTCTTAAATCTAAAATAGCACCCTTTACCATAAGAGGTAGAGTTTCTTTACCTATATAGTTTCTTGCTGATTCTGAAATCTGTAAAATAACATCTGAATTAGCCTCATGACAAGCATTCAGTATCGCCTTTAATTGCTCTAAGTTAGCGAAGTTAAAAGCTGGTATTGAATACCCTTTTTCATTGGCCTTTCTAAACATCTCTTTTGTATTAACTAATCCTAAATCTTGAAATCTGTACTTTGCCATTTTTCCATCCTCTCGTATACGTCTTTTAATTCAGGTATTGATTCTCTTCCACCTATTTTCTCCACAGATAGTGATGCACATACTGATGAAAACTTAATTGCCTCTGTAAAGTCATACCCTTTTCCTAAACTATAGACAAAGGCACCATGGAATATATCTCCAGCTCCTGTTGTATCAATAGCTTTTGTTTTAAAGGCAGGGAAGTTATATAACTCTCCATTTTTTCTATATATACACCCTTTTTCTCCTAAAGTTATAACTACAGTTTTTCCATTTAAATCTTCTAATTTAGAAAAAACCTCTTTATAGTTTTCCTCAGTTAATCTCTCTACTTTTGTGTAATCCCTTGCAAAATCCTCAGAACATATTAGATAGTCAACTTTCTGAGCTAACTCAACAGTTTCCTCTTTATAACTTCCTGCATCTAAAACAGTTAGAGCCTTTGGAAAAGTATCTAATGTCATTCTTGCTAACTCAATCTCATGCCCATCAAATAGTACTATCTCAGGTTGTGAAGAGTACTCTATTTTATAATCACTTGGTATTAAGTTTTTATTTCTATGATTTAATATTGTTCTACTTCCATTTGAAGTATTAGTTATAATCATACTGCAAGGTGTTGTATAGCCATCTTTAATTAGTGAGTTTTTAAGCTCCACTTGAACAGACTTTAACTCTTTAACAATTAAATCTCCATATAGATCTTTTCCTAAAGTTGTTATATAAGATGGAAACTCACCAAATTTTCCTAAAAGGTAGGCCGCATTACCAGTGGGCCCACCTCCCATTATTTTTGTTTCATCAGCTTTATATTTTCTATTTTCTATAGGATACTCGTGTAAAACGTAAGTTATATCACAAGCAGAGTGTCCTACACATAATATCTTATTCATTTTAATACTCATCCTTTGCATTTATAACTTTCACATCTTTTTTAACTATTGATGGAACGATTATAAATATAGCTAACACTAAGATTATTGCTAATATTCCTGGTGCTTTGTAAACCTCTCCAACTTTTCCAACAATGATTCCTAACACTCCAAAGTCTATATCTCCAAAAGTTGTATTTTGGAATCCAATTCCACCTAATACAGGAAGTAGTAAAGCTGGTAGGAAAGATAGGAATAAACCGTTAACAAAAGCTCCTACAATAGCTCCCTTTTTTCCACCTGTTGCGTTACCATAAATTCCCGCTGTAGCTCCACAGAAGAAGTGAGGTACTAATCCAGGTATTATTAAAACAGCTCCCATAGCTCCTAAGATTAACATACCAAGAACTCCACCTACAAATGATGATAGGAATCCAATTATAACAGCGTTAGGTGCATAAGTGAAGAACACTGCACAGTCAACAGCTGGTATAGAGTTTGGAATTACTTTTTGTGAAATTCCTTGGAAAGCTGGTATTAATTCAGCTAGTATCATTCTAACTCCGTTATAAACAATTGTTACTCCAACTGCAAAACTTAAAGCTGATATTATAGCAAATACTATATAGTTTTTTCCACCAGATAACTCTGATACATACTCAGGTCCTGCTGCAACTGCTGCAACGATGTAGAACACTAACATTGTTATTCCTGTAGATATAGTTGTATCTCTTAAGAAGTTTAATTTTTCAGGAATTTTAATGTTTTCAGTACTATCCTCTGGATTTCCAATTTTCTCTCCTATGAAAGCTGAAACATAATAACCTAAAGAACCAAAGTGTCCCATAGCTATTCCATCATCATCAGTAACTAAATCAGTATATCTCTGTCCAATTGCTGGTGAAATTGCAGACCACATTCCTAAAAGTAATCCTCCAACAAGAACAAGAACTCCACCTGTAAATCCAATCTTTGCAAGAACTGCTGAGAACATACAAGCTAAGAAGAAACTGTGGTGTCCTGTTAAGAATATATATTTAAACTTTGTAAATCTAGCTATTAATATGTTTATAATTAACCCTGCTAATAAAATAAACATAGTTTCTTTTCCTAAAACCTTTTGAGCTATTGAAACAATAGCCTCGTTATTTGGAACAACCCCTGTTATATTAAATCCCTTCTCAATCATCTTCCCTAAATAATCAAGGTTTTTAACGATAAAGTCTGCTCCCGCACCTAACATAATGAAACCTAATATTGGTTTTAAAGTTCCTACAATCAATTTATTAATTGGTTTTTTTAAAGCTACTAACCCTATAAAAGACATCAATCCTAATAAAAAAGCTGGATTTGTTAATATATCATTTCCTATTACTGCTATCAATCCTAACATAATTTATTCACCCCTCAATAATCATTATTTAACTAAAGTTAATATAGTTTCGAATACATCCTCTTTTATCTTTTTCTTATTTGTGTAACTTCTAATTGGCACAACTTTTAAGTTTGTTATTTGATCTGCTAACTCTTTTATTGTTACAACTAAGTCTACCTCTTTTCCAGAAACAGAGTTAAAATCACATGAGCTTACATCTGCAGCGATTCCCTCCTCTTGACATATCTCTTCAATTTTCATAGCACACATTAAGCTACTTCCAATACCATTTCCACATACTGTTAAAATCTTTACCATAATACTCACTCCCTCTTTTATAGATAATTTAAAATCTCTTCTTTGTTTTTAGCAAAACTCATTTTTTCAACAACCTCTTCATCATCAACTAACTGTGATAGTTTTCTTATAACCTCAATGTGAGATGAGTTATCTTTAGAAGCTAGCATAAACACTAGATTTACATTCTCTCCTAAAAAATCCACTCCATCTTTTATCAGTAGTAACGATAGCGCCGTTTGATTAACTCCATCCTCTGGTCTAGCATGAGGCATAGCTACATTATCTGTTATCACAACATAGTTTCCTAACTTCTCAATGTTTTTTATCGCTGCTTCTATGTATCGCTCTTCAATACTTTGATTTTCCAAAAGTATTTTTCCTGATTTTCTAACTGCATCTTTCCAATCTTCTACTCTTTCTAAAACATGAATATTATCTTTTAAAATACTTTTCATCATATCAGCCCTTTTGTTTTTTTTTAGTATACTGTAATTATATAAGGAACACTTATTAAAATAAAGAGGCTATTTTTTTCATTTTTTCAAAAAAAAACTAGTCTCTAAAAAAGAGACTAGTCAGTTTATCTATTTAATATTTTTATAAAATCTTCCTGTTTTTTAATTCTTTTTATATCCTGTAAAAAACTCTCCTCATTTGATAAATCCACTAATTTTATAAAAGTTTCTAGGTGATCGTTGTTATTTTTAGATGAAAACATAATAAGAGTAGATATTTTCTCATTTGTTGGAAGCAAAACTGGAGTTTTTAAAGTCATTACTGAGAAACCAGTTTCAAATACGTCTCCCTTAGTTCTAGCATGAGGGAATAGAGTTTCTGTTCCTAAAACCATATATGAACCAAACTCCTCTATAGATTTTATAGAGTTTTCAATATAACTCTCCTTTATAATCCTATCTTTTAAAAGTGGTTGGCCAACTTTTCTTATGGCCTCTTTCCAATCTTTAGCCTCTTGGTTTATTAAAATTCTCTCTCCTATGTAGTCAAAAATTGTATTCTTTTCTTGAAAAAAATCGTCTATTAAGTACTCATCAAAACTATTTTTCAAGTTATTTCTTAACTCTTTCTCATCAAAACCTTTACAACTTTCCTTAACAACCTCTATTAATTTAGTCATAGATATTTTTTTTGAGCTTTTGTGAACACCTATTGCTTCTATTTTTCTTTTATCTTCCTCTGTTAAAATAGGATTTAGTTTTAAAACTACTCTATCTTCTAAATCTCCTTTTACATCCACAGTTGTTAAAATAAGATCTATATCATTTTTAGAGATTACTTTATCTATTAGATACTCTGGAATTATATCTACAATTTCTAGATGATAGTATTGATTTAGTTGTTGAGCTAAAAGTTTAGATGTTCCGTAACCTGACCCACAAACTAAAACTACTCTTTTCTTTTTACTTTTCACTTTATTTCTATCTATTGCAGCTTTAAAGTGGATAACTAAAAAGGATATTTCGTCCTCTGTAAAGGTAAGATTCATCCTATCCTCTATCTTTTTTAAAACTGCTTTTGTTATATTAAAGTAGTTTGGATAACTCTCTAAAACTTCTTTATATATTGAGTTTTCCAACTCTATTTTATTTTTTATTCTATATATTGTAGGTTTTATATGATTTAATAACCCCTCTAATAAAAGTTTATCCTCAGTGATATTCTCCTTTATATAGCTATTAAAGTCTAATATCATCTCTTTTAACATAACCTCTATTTCTACCCAGTTATCATAGTATGAGTAGTTTAGATTGTATGTATTACTTCCTAAAAAGTAATCTGTTATTTTTAAATACTCTTTTTCATGAAGTTCAATCTCATACCACTCTTCAAGTATAGATGAAGCTTTTTTTATGCATCTATACTCTTTTGTTTCTGATAAAAACTTCTCATTTTTTATCTCATTTAATCTATAACCTCTCATGTTCATATATAAGCCTATTCTTAAATAGTTTATTATTATTTTATAGGCTTCATCAGAAATTATTATATTCATTAACTTTTGACAATAGTTTATAAATCTTTTTATTCCATCTTTTTCTATTTTTTCAAAAAAGTTTTCTTTTAAATAATCCTTTAAGAAAATATAGTTACTTTTAGAGATATTATTTAATAGCTTTAAAAAAGCCATTCTTATATTTTCCTCTTTTCCATCTAGCTCTAGACCTTTTTTAGGTTTAATATTCAGTACTAGTCCATAGCTATCTAAAAAACTTTTTACCTCTTTAAAGTGTGTCTTAACTGTTGTTGGACTTATATCTAACTCTATTCCAACTGATTTTTGATTTATCTCTCTATTTAGGAATATATTTAATAGTATATACATCTCTCTTTCTTGAATAGACAGTGAGTGTGTACTATTTTTTTTGATGTTTTCAAATACTATTTCCCAACTACTATATTTTAAACACCCTTTTTCAATTACTATTTTAGGTTGGTTATTTTCCTCTAAAAACTCATTTAGTTTTTCTAACTCATAACGCAAACTTCTTTCTGATATGCTGAACTGTTGACTGATTTTACTCAAATGAAACTCATTTTTATCTAACATATACTGAAATATTTCTACTAATTGAGATGCTTTCATATTTCCCCCATTTTCTCCCACTTATTCATTTACTAATGATTATAGTATAACAAAATTTTGTGTAATTTGAATAGAAAAAAGAAAAACCAGACTAATTTTATAGTCTGGTTTCATATTTATCTATTATTATACATCTCTTCATAATACTTTTGATAATCTCCAGAGGCTACTTCCTCTACCCATCCTTGATTATCTAAATACCATCTAATAGTTGCCTCTATTCCCTCTGTAAATGGTGTTTCAGGATACCATCCAAGTTCAGTTACTATCTTAGTTGGATCAATGGCATAACGGGCATCATGCCCTAATCTATCTTGTACATAAGTTATCAGATCATAATTTATGTTAGCTAAATCAGTACTTAAAACCTCTTGATATTTTGGTTCCTCTTTCATAATTCTAGCTATCGTATCTATAGTAAGTTTTACTATATTGATATTTTGTTCCTCATTAAATCCACCAATATTATAGATTTCATGTGCCTTAGCATTAGATATTACCATATCTATACCTTTACAGTGATCCATTACATATAACCAGTCACGGACATTATCTCCCTTTCCATATACAGGAAGTTTCTTTCCAGCTAAGATGTTTTTAATAATTAGCGGAATTAACTTCTCTGGGAAGTGATATGGTCCATAGTTATTTGAACATCTTGTTATATTAAATGGAAACTTATATGTTTCTCCATATGCCATAACTATCATATCAGATGCTGTTTTAGATGCTGAATATGGACTTCTTGGATCTAGAGGAGTATTTTCTGTAAACATCTTCTCTCCATAAGTTTGAAGATTAGTTCTTCCAGTTGCAATTTTTGCCACTGCTTCATCTAAAATAAGTTCTCTTGGAATATCCCAGTCTTTACTTAAACTTCCATATACTTCATCTGTTGAAACATGATGGAATTTTTTCCCCTCTTTATAGATTGGATATCCGTTGGAATCTTTGCGCACTGTCCAGAAAGTTTTAGCAACTTCCATTAGACTCTGTGTTCCAAGTATATTTGTCTCTAAAAAAATCTGAGGGTTTTCAATACTTCTATCTACATGACTTTCTGCTGCAAAGTTTACAACATAATCTATATCATGTTGCATAAATATGTTTTCAACTAGTTCTCTATTACAAATATCTCCTTTAACAAAAGAAACTCTAGAGTCTTTTAACTCCTCTCTAATAGTTCCAAGGTTTCCAGCATAAGTTAGTTTATCTAGTACAACTAGCTTTATATCCTCATGCTTTTCTAACATATATTTAACAAAGTTTGCACCAATAAATCCTGCTCCACCTGTTACTAAGTAAGTTTTCATTACAGTTCCCCCTTCTCTCTCATTTCGTTTAGGAATCTATCTATTCCACTTTTCCAAGTTGGAATTTTTTCTCCTATAACTACCTCTAATTTACTACTATCAAGCTTTGAATATTCAGCTCTTTTAGCTGGCAATACAAAATCACTACTTTTAGCTCTATTTAGAGTTCCTTTCCATCCAATAGACTCTAAAACATATTTTGCTTGATCATATTTTGAAGCTACGCCACTATTACTTAGGTGATATAACCCATATTTTTTAGTTTCTAGTAGTTTTAAAGAGTATAGTGCCAAATCATACGAATACGTAGGAACAGAGATTTGATCATCAACTATTCCTAGAGTATCTCTAGATTTGCTCCAATTTATAACTTGTCTATTAAAATTATTGTTAGCTATTCCAAATACCCATGATGTTCTTATTACAAAACTGCACTCATAAGCCTCTAATACTAATTTTTCTCCCTCAGCCTTAGCTTCTGAATACACAGAAAGTGGCGCAGGAGTATCCTCTTCTGTGTATGGAGTTTTTTTACTTCCATCAAAAACAAAGTCTGTAGAGTATGTTATATAATCTGCTCCAATCTCTTTAGCCACTAATGCTAAATCTCTTGGTGCTGCAGCGTTTAGCTGCCAACACATTTCTACCTCTTCCTCAGCTTTATCTACATTATTGTAGGCAGCACAATTTATAATAAGATTTATATTTTTATCTTTTACAAACTCTCTCACTGCATCTATATCTGTAATATCTAATTCTTTATAGTCAGTACCTATAAAATCTAAATTTCTTTCTTTAAATATTCTTTGAAAATCATGTCCTAATTGACCATTAGCTCCAGTAATTAGTATCATCCTATTACCACACCACTTTCCACGAACTCTTGCAGTGTTTGTTGTTTCTTATCTTTATCAGAAAGCAAAATTGCTTCTGCTGATAATCCATATTTTTCAAAATTCCAATCTATTCCTATTTCAGAGTCATTCCATAATACTCCCGAATCAAACTCTGGAGCGTAATAATCTGTACATTTATATTGAAACTCTGTATTATCCTCTAATGTTAAGAATCCATGAGCAAACCCAGGTGGAATATAAAACATCTTTTTATTATCAGCACTTAATTCTACTAAGTAGTGCTTTCCAAAAGTAGGACTATCTTTTCTAAGATCCACTGCTACATCTAAAACTGCTCCAGCTGTAACTCTAACTAGCTTTCCTTGAATATGTTTTGTCTGGAAATGTAACCCTCTTAATACACCTTTTTTAGATTTAGAGTGATTATCTTGAACAAATTCAACATCCATTCCAATTGTGAAGAAGTCTTTCTTAGAGTAACTCTCCATAAAAAATCCTCTGTTATCTCCAAATACAGTTGGCTCTATTACTATTAAATCTTTTATTCCTGTTTCAACTCTTTTAAATTTACCCATTGTTACTCCTTTATTAAATTCATTAGATATTTACCATAATCTGATTTTAATAAGGGCTTTGCTAATTCCTCTACCTTTTCTGCTGATATCCATCCATTTCCATAGGCAATCTCTTCTAAACAAGCTACCATTACTCCTTGTCTGCTTTGAATTGTCTTTACAAAGTTAGCTGCTTCCAAAAGTCCATCATGAGTTCCTGTATCTAGCCACGCCATTCCTCTACCTAAACTTAATACATTTAGTGTTCCTTCATTTAGATACATCTCATTCAGTGTTGTTATCTCTAATTCTCCTCTATGAGATGGTTTAACAGCTTTAGCTTTTTCTACAACACTATTATCATAAAAATATAGTCCTGGAATTGCAAAGTTAGATTTTGGTATTTCTGGTTTTTCCTCTAAAGATATAGCTTTACCATTACTATCAAATTCAACTACACCAAAAGATTTAGGATCATTTACATAATATCCAAATATTGTAGCTCCAGTTTCTCTTTTTGCTGCTTCTTTAACTATTCCTGTAAGTCCATGACCATAAAACATATTATCTCCAAGAACTAATGCACAAGAATCATTCCCAATAAAATTTTCTCCAATAATAAAAGCTTCTGCAAGGCCATTTGGATGTTCTTGGATTGTATACTCTATTTTAAGACCTAAGTTACTTCCGTTACCTAATAATTCTTCAAATGTTCCAATATCTCTAGGAGTAGATATCACTAAAATATCCTTAATTCCTGCTAACATAAGAACAGATAGTGGATAATAAATAAGTGGTTTATCATAGATAGGTGTAATTTGCTTACTTATTGCTTTTGTTACAGGATAAAGTCTAGTTCCTGATCCTCCTGCTAATATAATTCCTTTCATAATTTCTCTCCTTTTGAATATTCGATTACATATTCTACTGTAATTTTAACATCTTCCTTCTAATACATATTCTGCCCTACATACAGTATTATTCACATAAATTTACCAAATATTTTTAATACTACTTTATCAAACAACTCAAAATTTCTTATTTTGTAACTTTTAAATATTCATTAATTCAGCTTTACTAACTAGATTATATCCAATTCCAGTCTAGTTAGTCTTAAAAAATCTTTAAAATTCTCTATCTAATTCTCTTTCTTCATCTGTTATTGGTATCGACTTATCTTACCACTTTTTCTGTAAATTTCTTTGATATTTATTAGATTCTACAACTACTAAATTTTTTATCACAAAATAATTTCATAAAATAAAAATAACCATGAAGAATTCATGGTTGTTTTTTATAAACTAAGTTAGTGCCCTCCATAAGATGTTTTCCTAGAGAGTTGCTCAGTTTTAAAAGTTATTTATCTAACTTTTATTATATGTTATTTCCTCTAGATAGACAATCATAATTCCTTTTCTAATTGATGACTCTTGAATTTCATAATTAATAAATAAAAATAATTCACTTCTTTATATTTTAAATATATGAGGACTCATTTCATCTTTCCAACTTGGATCTGGTTGGTTATAATTTTCCCCATATATTTCTATTAATCGTTTCGTTGAATTTCTAGGAATTCTTGTTTCTATTCCCATAAACCTAACTTCTTCTAAGGTTGAATTACTTAACTTATATCCCATAATTTCATCATCATTATTTTTATAATAAGTAAAAACTTTATCTTCCAATCTTTCAAATAAAAATATCTCTACTTCTATTTCTTTATAAAGATACTTTAAATATTTTAAGCTATCCTCTAATCTTAAACTATCTACTCTTTTAAAGCCTTTGCTTTCAATTTCAACTAAGAAATCAGCAGTTATTTCATCTTTCATAATTCCAATATCAAAGTTAACATCATGACCTATAAAATTATTATCTCTAACTTTTCCTAAAAGAGTTCCAAATTCTAACCAATATTTAACTTTTGTTTCATTAGAAACCCCATTTAATATTTCAAGAATCTCTCTTCCATCTATTAATAGCTTTTCAGCTTTTTTCTCTCTTTCTATCTTATCTTTTCTTACATTTTTGTATCTCATATCTTTTATGTATTTTACCAAAGTTTTAAAACAAAGTTTAAAACATATATTTATAATTATAATCATAATCGCAATAGCAGAAGCTGCACTTATATCTCCTGAATCACTTTTACTAATCATCATAACTGAAATTAATCTAGTGTCTGTTGTATATAAAAATATAACAGCTGATATTGTTATCATTGAATTAATAAAATAATATGAAAAACTTTCTAGTAAAGCCTCTAATGAAAGTGGAACTATAACTTTATAAACCGTTTTATACCATGAAACTCCCATTAAATCCGATATTACTTCGTATTCCTTGTCTAGTTTTTTTAAATTACTTGTTATTGTTAAAAATGGAGTTGCAAAAAAATGAATTATATTTGCTATTATTAATATTCCAAATGTTCCATATAAAAAGTTTAGTGGATTATTTTTTGAGTTAAAGAAAAATATATACGCTAAACCTATTGTTAATCCTGGTATTGCATTAGGTAAAATTGATAAAAAATATGCAACCTTTCTTAAAATTTTATTTTCTTTTTCTCTTTCAATAAAGTAAGCTATGTTAAAACAAATAACTGTTCCTAGAATTGCTGTAAATACTGAAACAAAAATTGAGTTTAATAGTATTGTCCAAACACTTTCCCCCATAATAGTAAAATTATAAGATTTTGTTGTCAGTGACATATTATATGGCCAATTTTTTACTAAAGAAGATAATAATATAACTCCTAAAAAAACTAAATTAATTATTATTATCCCATAATTAAAAATAGTATAAAAAACATCTCTTTTTTTATTTTCTTTTATCAGATACTTTGTTGCTCTTGTGTCAATTTTAATTTGTTTTTTTTGAAAAATCAAATCTACGCAAAATGCTATAATTGCAGGTATTAATAAAATTATTCCTATTGTTGCTCCCATAGACATGTTTTGTTGACCTATAACTTGTTTAAAAATATCTGTTGCTAAAACATTAAAATTTCCTCCAATAACTTTTGGAGCTCCAAAATCTGTAAAACTCAATGTAAAAGCTGTAAAAATTCCAGTTATTAAACTATATTTTATATTTGGAATTGTTATTGTAAAAAATTGCTTTATTTTTCCTATTCCCATTAACTCAGCTACTTCATAAGTTCTATAATCTTCTACTTTAAAACCTAAAGAATACATCAAAAATAATACTGGAAATATAAATATAATTTCAGCTAATATAATTCCTAAAAAACCATAGATTTCTAGATTAATACCTAAATATCTTGTAACTAATCCTTGTCTTCCAAATATATAAATTAATCCAATTCCATGAGTCATTGTTGGTGAAAATAATGGTAGTAATACTAAAACTTCTAAAAATCTTTTTCCTCTTATTTTACTTCTATTTAATCCATATGCAAAAAGTAAAGCAATAATAGTTGTTATAAGTGTAACAACTACTGCTACTTTAAAACTATTTATTAAAGAACTAAAACTATTAGGATTATTTATATACTCACTAAAATTTTGCATTCCTATATAAATATTATCCTTACTATAAAATGCTTTTATAAACAATGTTCCTAGCGGGAAAATAATTCCAATACATAAGAATATAATTCCAAATAGTATTAGAAGGTATTTTAAAATTTGTTCTTTCTTCATTAATCCTCCTAATTTAAGCTGATATATAGCTCACTTTGGTTTTTAACTTTTTCTATGTCTTTGGATATAATATCTAAAATAATTTTTTCTTTACCATATTTTAAAGTTACTCTATAAAAAGCACCTCTAAATTCAATATCCTCTATTTTTGCTAAAACATAATTTTCTTTAGAATTTATTGAATATAAAATTTGTTCTGGTCTAATCGAAATAACTTCCCCATTCTCTTTTGTTATAAAATTAATTTTTCCAATAAAATCTGCTACAAATATGTCTTTAGGCTTATTATAAATTACTTCGGGAGTGTCATTTTGAACAATTTCTCCACCATTCATAACTATAATTTTATCACCCATAGTCAGTGCTTCCTCTTGATCATGAGTTACCATTATTGTTGTTATTCCTATTTTTTTCTGAAGCTCTTTAATTTCAAATCTAAGCTTTTCTCTAACTTTAGCATCTAAAGCTGATAAAGGTTCATCTAATAATAAAATATTTGGCTCCATTGCTAGAGCTCTTGCTAATGAAACTCTTTGCTGTTGCCCTCCACTCATTTCATCAGGATACTTATCCTTTATATGAAGAAGCCCTACTAGTCCCAATACTTCTTTTATTTTTTGTGCTCTTTTTTCTTTAGAAGACATTTTGTTTTTCAATCCATATTCTATATTTTGATAAACTGTCATATTTGGAAAAAGAGCATACGATTGAAATACCATACTTAAATTTCTTTGAGATGGAGATGCATTAGTTATATTTTTATCTCCTAAATAAACAGTTCCACTGTCACATTTTTCTAATCCAGCAATTATTCTTAAAAGTGTTGTTTTCCCGCAACCTGATGGTCCTAAGAAACATATGAACTCACCTTTTTCAATTTCTAAGTTTATATCTTTTAAAACCTCTATTTTACCAAATTTTTTTCTAATGTTATTTATTTTCAAGTAAGACATTGAATCCTCCACTACTTTTGCTTTCCAAATCTATTCTCCCACTCTTTTAAAATTCTATCTCTATTTTCTGCTGCCCACAATAAATTATTATTTATCATTTGAGCGTAAACATCTGCTGGATATCCTTTTAACTCTGGCTTTACTCTTGAATCAGTTACCACCCCTCTGTTTTTAGCATACATTTTCATTGCATTTTCTGATATCGCCCATTTAGCAAAAATTTCTGCTGCTGGCTTTATTTTTTCTTTTTTTACAACTCCTACTATCTCCATCTCCCAACCAGATCCTTCTTTAGGAAAAATTGTTGCTATTGGTGCTCCATTTGCTTCTTCCTTTAAACTTTCAAATCCCATTCCTATTCCAACAACAGTTTCACCTTGAGATGCCATTTTTGTTGGAGCGCTTCCTGAATGAACATACATATCTATATTTTTATTTAAATTTTCCATATAATTCCAAGCTTTTTTTTCTCCCATTAACTGTAACCATGCTGAAACTGTTAAAAATCCTGTTCCTGATGATGCTGGATTTGGCATTACTATTTTCCCTTTAAATTCATCTTTTAATAAGTCTTCATAACTTAATGGCATTTGTAGTTCTTTTCCTTCTATTTTATTAAATGAAAAAGCTGTCATCCATGCACTTATTCCAACCCATTTTGGTTCTTTTGAACTCGTGTCATAAAACTTAGTATCTATATTCTTTATGTCATAATTTAAAGGTTGTAAATAATCTTGATTTAATATTATTCCCGTTGTAGCGACTCCCCACATAACATCAGCTTGAGGATTTGCTTTTTCTGCGTCAAATTTTGCTGCAATTATTCCGCTTGAATCTCTTACTAAATTTACTTTTATATTTGGATATTCTTTATTAAATGCTTCTATATAACTAGGTACATAATCCTCTTCGAAAGATGAGTAAACTACTATCTCTTTTTTTTCTTCTTTTTGTCCACAACCTACTAAAGTTAACCCTAATCCAATTCCTACTATTCCTAATAATTTTTTCATAATTAAAACTCCCCTTTTTTTAAAATTTCTGGATATATTGTTTTTGTTACTTTTTCTAACTGATATTCATCATCTATCTCTGACCATAAAAATCCTTCTAATAATAAATAAGGTATTCTTCTTTTTTTTGCTAGCTCTGCTAAACAATATTCATAACCTAATTTAGGATTATTCATTTTTTCAAAATAATTACACATATCTTTATACAAATCTAAAGATATTTTATTTATTCCTGTCAATTCCCCTATTTTCTTCTCTTTTCCTGTTAATTCATATTTTA
This sequence comes from Cetobacterium sp. 2G large, assembly GCF_014250655.1. NCBI lineage: Bacteria > Fusobacteriati > Fusobacteriota > Fusobacteriia > Fusobacteriales > Fusobacteriaceae > Cetobacterium > Cetobacterium sp. 2G large. The sequence goes on from NZ_JACHTH010000003.1 coordinate 64,225, forward strand.
AAATATGAGTAATTCTATCTCCTAATAACTCATAATAATAATCATCTGAATTTTTTTTGTCTTCACTCAATAAAATAGCATCTTTTTCTTCAAATTTTAAAAGTTCTTTTATTCCTAAACTTTCATATATCAGATCTCCTTCTAATAAAAGTATATCTTCTTTTATTAGATTTTTTGCGCAATAAAAACTAGCCATGCTACTCGTTGTTGCGTACTCTGCATTCTCCACAAATTCTATGCCTCTATACTTATCTTGAAGTTCTTTAAAAAATTCTTTTAAATGACCAACTACTAATATTATATTTTCAATTCCTTCTGCTTGTAATTTTTCGATAGATCTTTCTACTAATGATTTTTCATTAATTTTTAAAAAAGGTTTTGGTATCTCATTCTTTGTAACACTTCTCAATCTAGTTCCCATACCAGCAACTAAGATTACTGCTGTTTTTACTTTCATTTTTCCTCCCTAAGTTTTGGTAATACATATTTTAGTAAATATTTATATTGCTTTAAATTATCTATCTCACCCCAAATAATATTATTTTTTTCTAAAGTATAAAACTCTTCAAATACATCTCTATCAGAAAAAAAATATTCATAAAAATACATACTATTATTTATTTTAGTGAATTTATTAATCATTTTTAAATAATTTTTATATTCAATTTTACTAATTCCTATAAGTTGACCAGATATATTTTGTAAGCTTAATCTATCTTTAGATAAATTCTTTAATCTATTTTCTTTTGTATCAACATATAAAATATCATCTCTTTTATCAATATTTTTGTCAATTACAGTTATATTTTTTTTTGAATTTTTTAGAATTTCATCTATTACCTTTGATTCATAAACCAAATCACCATCTAGCAATAAAAAATCTTCTTGAATATGGCTTCTAGTCAAATATAAAGAATACATATTTCCTGTTTTTTTATAAAGCTTATTTTCAATAAATTGAATACCTTTATATTTTTTTTCTAAATTAGAATAATACTCATTTTTCTCTTCCACAACAAATATTATTTTTTTTACTTTATTTTTTTCTAAAATATTTATATGTCTTTCTATCAAGGTTTGATCTTCTAAAAATACTTCACCTAAAGATTTATTTAAACTTTTAACTTTTCCAGCCAACAACACAATTGCCATCAAAACATCTTCATATTGTTTTAAAAAACTCTTCCCTTCCTCTGTTAAAATATATTTAGATTCTCTATATGAAATCCTTTCAACTAATATTAACTCTTGTAATAAAGCAATCTTTACATTTTTATTAACACTTCCTAAGGATATGTTTAAATATTCAGCAATTTCCCGTTGGGTTATTAAATTTTTATTTGAAATTAATTTTAATATTTTCTTTATCACTACCCACTCTCCACCTATGAACAATTAAAGTGTAATTTAGTGAACGATTATTGTAAAGAAAAAAGGAATAAAATATTCCTTTTTCACTTTAGAATTGTTCTCTAAATTTTTCTATAATTTCACATATTATAAGACTTTCTTTTGAGGTTAATTTATATGTTTCTATACTATTTCTATTTATCAATTCTAAAAATTCTGAAATTTCATATCTTAATCCATCTTCTTCAAATTTATAAAAATATTTTTTATTAAATGATTGATTTTCAAATCTAACTTCAAAATATTCTGTTTTCCACCAAGGTGCTGGCACATAAATATATCCTTTCGTTCCAGATATTATTAATTCACCCTCAGACTTCACTCCTAGTCCAACCTTAGCACTTGCTATTGCATTTGGGTATTCTAAAAATATTCTTGTATATAAATCAATTTCATCTTTTTTATAAGAGTAAAATTTTATATCTTTTGGTTTTCCTAATAATTTTATTATCGCTAATAGTGGGTATGTTCCTAATTCTGTTACACTTCCACCATCTTGATTTTTATCTAATTCTCTTAAATTTCCAACAGATAATTTAGTAAAAGTCGCATCGATGTCTTTTATTTCTCCTATTATTCCAGATTTAGCAATATTTATTAAATGTATAAATCCTGGTGAAAAAGCTGTTTTTATAGCTTCTAAAAGAACTAAACCATTTTTAAATGCTATATCATACAATTCTTTTGCTTTTTTCAATTCCATTGTTATTGGTTTTTCACATAAAACATGCTTACCGCTTTCCAATGCTTTTTTAGCATATTCAAAATGTGTTTTGTGTGGAGATGCTATATATACAGCATCAACTTTTTCTAAAAATTTGTCATAATTAATTTCCATAAACTCCAGTTCAAACTTTTCTTGAAATATTTTTGTTTTAGCTTCATTTAATGAAAAAACTCCTTCTACATTAATTCCACTTACATATTTGCTTTCTGGAATAAATCTATTTGCTATTCTTCCACATCCAACTATTCCCAATTTCAAAATATTATTTTTTTTAGCTCTTAAATCAGTACTAGAAATTCCTTTTGTTCTTTCTAAATAAATTACATCACAATACTCTTTTAAATAATCAAATTTTCCCCTCCAATCTGAACCAATAACAAATTTATCAATATTATATTTTAATATATCTTGTATTTTTTGACCTTCAAATTCCTCTATTATTATTTCATCAGCTAACTTTGTAGCTTTTACAGCTTCTATTCTTTTCATCAAAGAATCTTGAACATTTAATTTGCCTCTAGTTTTATCATAATTTTCTGTTGTTACACCCACAATTAAATATTCGCCTTGATTTTTTGCTCTTTTTAAAAGATTATAGTGTCCTTCATGAAATAAGTCAAAAGTTCCATAAGTTAAAACTTTTTTCATCCTCATTCTCCTTTATTTATATATTTTTAATATTTACTATACAAATAATCTGATAATTCTGTTTCAATAATCTCAATTTCTTTTTTTATTTCACTATACTGCTCCCATACTTTTGTATTTTTTTTTGAAATATCTGGATTAAAATATTTTTTTTTCATTATCCATTTCTCTTTCTCTATTGATAAAAATTTTAATAATTTATCAACTGTTTCTTCATAAAAGTAAATGAAATCCTCAAAATTTAGAACTAATACATTTTCATTTTCATTTTCTTTATCCCTGCTTTTTCTAATCAGCTTATGCCATTCTATATAACTATTTAAATCCTTATACGGCCCAAATTTTTCTTTATATTTAAACTTCTCCAAAGTGTAGATATCTCTGGGATCTCGGTCTACTATAATAACTTTTATATCATCAAAATATTTTGAAAAGTCTTTTATATTTTCAGGAGGAACTAATTGATCAAATACAATAAAATTCTCTTTTTTATTTAATAATAATATTAAATTATTTAAATATTCTTTTACATTTTTTACAAATTTTTTTTCATCATAATAACTATAATACATTGTATTTTTATAAATTACTGCACTTGATTCATTTTGTTTTAATATTTTCTTCTGTATTGCTCTTTCTAAATAATATAATGATTTTATAAAAATATTTTCGCTCATTATATCTCTATGCCAATAACCATCCCATTTTATCTCTATAATATTTGATATAAACTTCTCACTTTCAATCTTAAATTTATTATCAAATGTTTTTTCATAATACTTATACATCGGACTTTTAGAAAGATAATCTATATATTTTAAAAACTGTTTAATATAAAAATCACTATTCTGTCTATTGTTTAAGTATTTTAATGCTATTTCTAGCTCTTTAACTCCATTTGGATCAAATAAAAATCTATATTCATAATCTCCTAAAGAGCTTACATCGTCAAATTCTTTCAATAAATCCGTTACAACACTAGAACCCGTTGTTCCATATCCAGTACATGTTATTATCTTTTTCATTAATTTATCCTTTCCTCTTCTAATCTCCATCTTTCTAAATCTTTTTTTAAATCTTTTCCAAAAAAAGTTTGATAATATATATAATATTTAGATAATTCTGTTTTTGACATCACTTGTTTCAAATGATTCCCTATAAATAAAAATAAAAAAAATATTATAAAATAAATTTTTTTTACTTTTCTATTATATTTAAATGAAAGTAAAATAGGTATATAATAGATTTGAAAATACGGTAATATTCTATGAAATATCCCTATATTTGAAATTAATAAAAAATTTATTATCATTCCTATTAAAAGTAATTTTGCATATTTTTTTATTCTTCTTCCTTCTAATTTTGAAAAATTATAATATAAAAAATAATACTGAAATATAAATAACATATAATAAATAATTTTAATTATTGACATTTTATCAGATGAACTTTCTACTTGAAGATATGCTTTAGAATATTCATCCAAATTTAAAATATTTAAAATAAAAATTAATATCATTATAAAATATCTATGAAATATTACTAAAGATGTGGCAATTAATGGAATATACTTAAAAAATGCTTTCGATATTAAAAATATTGCTGGAATAAAGACTCCAATAATTGCACTTCTATGAAATAATATAGCTATATAGCAAAAAATTAAATACTTTATTATTTTTCTATTTAAATAATTCTCAACCGCCAATATAAAAAAACCAATCGCAATTCCTTGTCGAATAGCTGATCCTGCAATAATATTAAAATATAATTTTTCAATAACTAAAAATATAAAAATTCCCATATATATTTTAGAATAATTTCTAAAAAAACATATATATATTGTAAATAATAAAAATATAGCTATTAACATCAATAAACTATTATAAGAAACTCCCAAATTATTTAATATTTTCATTAAATAATAAAAGCCAAACTCATTATTTAAAAAGCGCGTACTTCCACTAGCATTTTCTAAATAAATTTGGTAATAATTCATATAATCTCTTCCAGAATTATATCTTATTCCTGCAATTATTGTTAAAAAAAAGAAACTTAAAATTCTTATTGCTTTTTTCGAAGAAGCAGATAATAGTGTAGCTGTAAAAATTATGATATAAAAATTTAATATTTTTAAACTTAACACAATAATTCAACCCACTTTTTTCCTAATTTATCTATTTCATATTCTTCAATTTCAATATTTGATTTTATTATTATTTTACATTCTGAGTTATGATTATATTTTTTTAATTCAAATATTGCTTCTTCAATTTTTTCAGATAATTCCTTTTCCTTTCCAATTTCAAATAAATAACCGGTTTCATTATCTGTAATTAATTTAATTCCACCAGCTGTTTTACTTGATATAACTATATTTTCAAAAAATTTTGCTTCTAAAATTGCCATTGGCATCCCTTCAAATAGTGAAGGAAGTATAAAAATTTTACTCTCTTTATAATATTTCTCTGGTTCATATGTCGCATTAAAAAATTTTATATTTTCTACTTTTATATTTTTACTTAATTTTATAAACTCTTCTTTATCTTTTCCTTCTCCTACAATTTGAACCTCCCAATCAGGATACTTAGTTTCTATAAAACTCCAAGCTCTTATTAAACAATCAACACCTTTTTCTTTTGTAACTCTACCTAAAAAAAGAATAATATTTTCTTTTAATACTGTTTCTGTGTTTTTACAATAAGGAATAGGGTTCGATAAATAATATATCTTTTTTGCATCAACTTCTTTAGGCATCTCCATATTTTCTCTATCTTTATATAAACAAATAATTTTATCAAATTTTTCAAATATCATTCTAACTCTATGTTTTGTAAACAATCTTTTCTTATAAAAATCTTTAAAATCTGAATTCCCACCATGAACAAAATAATAAATTTTATTTTTTCTAAAAAAACCTAATTTTCTCCAAAAATAAATTGGCTCTATATATAATGATTTGTTTACTATAACTACTGTATCTTTATATTCACTTAAAAATTTATACATTAAATAAATATTTTTTAATAACCCTAAAATTCTATTTTTAAAATCAAATTCTATTATAGTAAACTTAACATTATTTTCTAATGTAAAAAATGGTTTCCCATCCTTTACTGAAACAATTTCTATCTGATTTTCTCTAGCCAAATAATTAGACCACGTTGTTATAACTCTTACAACTCCCCCTGCCTCAACCATTGACTCTGTTAAAAATACTATTTTTTTCATTTTTTAAGCTCCTTTTCTAAAAAATCAAACGCTCTTTTACAATTTCCATCTCCAATTTGATTAAAATAATTTTCCATTTCTCTACGTTCTTTAAGATAGTATTTTTTATTATTAAGTAACTTATTAATTTCATTTTTAAATTCAAAATAATTTTTTGGTTTAGGTCCTGGGGAAACTTTTTCATAATTAAAATAAATTCCTGTATTTTTTTCATATTCTTTTAAATCATACGGTAAAAATAGCATAGGTTTTTTTAATTGTAAGTAATCAAATACCATACCAGAATAATCACTTATTAAAATATCAAAAATATTTAATATTTCTGAAATATCTTCAACCTTTTCATTTCCTAAAAGTTTTATTTGTTCTGTTTCATCAAATTTTATTCTATCTAAATGATGATTTCTTACTAAAAATAAAATTTTATTTTCTTTTAGGAAAAGCTCGAAATTTTCTTTATCGAAATCTTCAAATGGAAAATACTTTGTTTCTATTATTTTCCCTCCATAATTTCCTCTATATGTAGGAGCATATAAAATAACTTTTTTATACTCAGGTAAGTTTAAATATAATTTTTCTAAAATAATCTTTCTATCATTTTTTTTAAATAATAAATCATTTCTCGGCTGCCCTAATAATTTTATTTTATCTTCTTCTAATAAAAAAGTTTTTTTAAAAATTTCTTTAACTCTTGGTGAAATAATAAAAAATCCATTATATCTTGAACTGAACATTTTCAACTGTAACCAAACTCTCATTTTATTTATACCACTATACCCATCTAATCCAATATGTTTTATTGGTGATCCATGCCAAAAATTTATTAATACTCTATCTTTGTGATTAAATGGAGTTTTGATTGGAAATCCACCATCTACAAGCCAAGCTTTTGCTTTTAATATTTTTTTTATTTCTTTCAAATTATCCATTGATAAAAATTTTTTTCCATATTTTTTTTCTAAATCTTCTCTTTTTTTTCTATCATTTATAATATATTTTACATCATATTTACTTACATTTATTAGATACTTAAAAAAAATTCTTGTATTAAATAAAAATTTTTCTCCATCAAAATATAAAACTATTAATTTCTCTTCTTTTTTCCTAATAAATAAAGATAATAATATAGCTAATAATTGTATTAATATTTTTCTCACTTTTCTTCTCTCCATTTTCCCTTTATCATTTTTATCAAATTATATATTATCTGATCTTTAAATATCAGTAATAACATAATATAAATAAATACTGAACATAACACTCCTATTAGTATATATATAATTAAAGACATATTTAATTTAACTAAAAGTAATTTACAAAAAAAATGAAATACTAATGAATAAATTAAATAATATATATATTTTTTCTTTAAAAATTTTAATTTTAATTTTAGTTTTAATCTTATATAAAAATACATTATAGCAATTATTAATAATTGACATATTAACGTTATCAAAATTGAATTTTGAGCCGTTAACTTTGTTTTTAAAAATAATTTTAATAAAATATTTACAACACCTAAAATTAACGTAACAAATATAATTATTTTTTCCTTTGAAAATAAGAATAAAATTTGTTTTGATAATATATTCATATAAAAATATATTATTATATAAATTGTAAAATAAATAAATACTTTTGAACTTTCACTAAATTGTTTTCCTGCAAATAGTACAACTATTTCTTTAGAAAATGTTATTAAACCTACTATTGAAGGAATTACTAATAAAATTCCATAATCAATTGCATTTTGTAATAATTCTTCATATTTTTCTCGTTTTTCTACTATATAATTTGATAATCTTGGAAAAAGTACTTGATTAAAAGTTAACATTAAAGAAGCAATTATTACTATTAATCTTTCTGATAAACTATAATAAGCTACTTCTATTTCAGAAGAATAAATTCCTAAAATAATCTTATCAAATTGAAAATAAAGTATATTTGAATGAGTCATAATCATTATAATGACTATTATTTTAAAATATTTTTTTAATTCTAAGGTTCTAAATGTTAATTTTACATAATTTTTTCTTATTATATAAATAATACTTGAAATATTACTAATCAAATCAAAAAATATATTTAAATATATATATATCATCAAATCACTTTGTTTTTTTATCAATAAAAACATTAAAATTAGAGAAATCGATCTGCAGATTATTGTCTTAATCGAAATAAACTTATAATCCTCCATTCCTTCATTAACCCATTCAACATTCAATTGAATTAAAATAAGTTTTATTACTAAAACCATTAAAATTTTATGTATATCACTTGTGTAAAAATAATTTTTTACCAATATTATATAAAATATTGTCCCTATAACAGTATTTATAAACATCAATATCATCAAATTTGAAAAAATTTTATTTTTCTTTTCTTCATCATTTTGATTTTTACTAATTTCTCTTATTCCAAATTCATATACACCCATAATTATAAAAATATTAAAATATGAGTAAATTGTTTCTGAAAAATTTATAATTCCCATATTTTTCGTTCCCATTATTCTATATATATATGGTAAAATTAGCATTGGAAGAGTAAATCTAAATATATTTAATAAAAACTTATATCCTGTATTATGTACTAAATTATTTTTTTTCATTCTAACTCTTCCTTAAAATCTTAATGTAAAATATTTTTCTTAATTGATTTGGTATTATTCTAATAATATTTTTCAAAGTTATATTTCTTAAAAACTCGAATTTATTAACTATTCCTAGTCTTAATAATTCCTTTTGAAGTTGAATTTCAGCTTTCACATACTGAAGTCCTCCTCTTCTTTTATAAGTATCATCATTTACTCTAAAATAAATTAATGATTCATCTATATTCGCGAACTGACATCCATTTGCTAACATTCGTCCCCATAAATATGAATCTTCATTATAAAGTATTTCAATATAATTTCCCACTTCAATAACCCTACTTTTCCTAAACACTACTGATGGATGATTTACGGGATCTCTTAATTTCATATAATTTTTAAAATTTTCTAATGGTGCTGTTTTTAATGCTACTATATTAGTTATATTATCTATAAATTCACTCATATAGCTTCCAAGAACATCTATTTCAGGATTCGCTTCTAAATATTTTATCTGTTTTTTAAATCTATCTGGATAAGCTATATCATCTGTATCCATCCGTGCAATTATCTCATTTGAACATTTTTCTACACCTATTCTTAGAGCGTTTCCTAATCTAACATTTTTTTCTATCGAAACTATTTTTAAAATATCATTTAATTGATTTTTTAAATTTTTTATCGCTTCATATAATTCATCTGTTAAAGGCCCATCCTGAACTAAAACAATTTCATCTGGCTTTAATTCCTGATTATCATATATACTTTTAAAGCATTCGATTAAATGATTTGGTTTTTCATTTTTATATATAGATAAGAGTACTGAAAATTTTATTTTTTCCATTAATTTAATACCTCTTTTAATATAGTAGCTATATATCTTACATCCTCTTCACTTACAAAGTTATGTAATGGTAGGGAGATTTGATTTTCATGCATCTTATAGGCTTCAGGATAATCTTCTATTTTTAACCCTATATTCTTATATACTGTTAACAATGGTAGGGGTTGGAAATGAACATTTGTTGAAACTCCTTTTTCTGCTAATTTTTGGATAATTTCATTTCTTTTTTTGGAATCCGCTCCTTTTACTCTTATCATATAAAGATGTAGTGAACTTTTTCTATTCATTGTCTCAAATTTAGGTAACTCTAAGTCTTTTATATCTCCTAAATTTTCCTCATACCACTTTATAATTTGCTCTTTTTTAGCTAAAATTTCACTGTCATATCTTTTTAACTGAGCCAAACCTATTGCTGCATTTATATCTGTCATATTACATTTATATCCTGGCATAACAATATCATATTCCCAAGCTCCTGGTTTTAATTTAGCTAATGCATCTTTATTTTGCCCATGTAAAGCTAAAAGCATTATTTCTTTATATATCTCTTCATTATCAAAATTAGAGTTTTCTTTCCAAGTTATAGCTCCACCTTCTGCCGTTGTTAAATTTTTTACAGCATGAAATGAAAAACTTGTGAAGTCTGCTATATTTCCTATCATTTTCCCTTTATATTTTGCACCTAAAGAGTGAGCTGCATCTGATAAAAGTAAAACTCTTCCTAACTTTTCTTGATAAGTTCCTTTTTTAGGGTTAAACTTGTCTTTACTTCTTTCGATAACTTCAAATATTTCATCAAAATCTACAGGCATTCCACCTATATCTACAGGAATTATAACTTTTGTTCTTTCAGTTATAGCCTCTTCTATTTTTTTAGGATCTATATTAAACTCTCCTGGTTTTACATCTACTAAAACTGGAGTTGCACCACAATGAAGAATAACTGATGCTGATGCTGTATAAGTATACGCTGATGTTATAACCTCATCTCCTGGCCCTATATCAAAAAGTCTTAAAACTAACTCCATTGCAGCAGTTGCTGAATTCAAACAAACAGTCTTTGGAGTTCCACAATATTCTGATAATTTTGTTTCAAATAACTTTGTTTTAGGTCCTGTTGTTATCCAACCTGATTTTAATGTATCTACTACTTCATCTATTTCTGCTTGTGATATATCTGGTGGTGAAAATAAAATTTTTCTTTTTTCCATTAAAACTCCTCCTCAAATTTATTATCATTTTTTATTAGTCCAGCTACTTTGAATATTGTTAAAAATATTATTTTTATATCTGTTATTAACCCCGCCTCTTTTATATATTTTTTATTTAGTTCAATTTTATAAGGCATTATTTTTTCTATATAAAATTTTTCTGGCTCTCTTTGTTTTCCTAGTATCTCACTTTCGTTAGAAAAATATATTGACGCATAATCTGTTATTCCTGCTCTTACCTTTAATATCTCTTTCTGGTCCTCAGTATACATTGCTACATATTTTGGAACTTCTGGTCTTGGCCCAACAAAACTCATATCCCCTATAACTATATTAAAAAGTTGAGGTAACTCATCCAATTTTGTTTTTCTTAAAAATCTACCTATAGATGTAATTCTATTATCTGCTCCTATTGTTATCTGTCCCTGTTTCTCTGTGTTTGGCCTCATTGTCCTAAATTTAAATATTTTAAATTCTTTTCCATTTTTAGTTACTCTAATTTGTTTAAAAATTACATCTCCATCTGAATCTAATTTTATTAAAATTGAAACTATTATAAAAAATGGTAATAAAAACAATATTCCACAGATAGATAAGACTAAATCAAATAGTCTTTTCATTTACTGCCTCCTTATATGTCACTACAAATTTTTTCATTAACTCTTTCAACTCATCTTTTTGAGGATATTTTACAGCTTCCATTAACACTTTTAAATGTTCTTCCAAATTCACGTCTGTTTCGTCTATATGAGTTATAAATATCTTATTATTCTCTGTTTTTTGTGCTGCATTTACATCATAAAGTAGCTCTTCGTAAAGTTTTTCTCCAGGACGAAGTCCTACTATATCAATATCAACATTAGCATTTGATAACTTTATCATAGTTTTAGCAAGATCTATTATTTTTACAGGCTCTCCCATATCTAAAATGAAGAGTTCTCCACCTTTTCCAAGAGCTCCAGCTTCTATTACAAGTTGAGCTGCTTCAGGAATAGTCATAAAGTATCTTGTTATATCTGGGTGTGTTAATGTTAGGTTTTTCCCCTCACTAATAAGTTTTTTAAATATTGGTATAACTGAACCATTACTTCCAAGTACATTTCCAAAACGCACTGCCATAAACTTTGTTTTACCTTTTTTATTCATAGTTTCTACAACTATTTCACAAGCTCTTTTAGTAGCTCCCATAACATTAGTTGGATTTACAGCTTTATCTGTAGATATAAGTACAAATCTATCTACACCATATTTTATAGCCATCTCTGCAACTTTTTTAGTTCCAAAAATATTGTTTTTTATAGCTTCCTCAGGATTATGCTCCATTAGTGGCACATGCTTATGAGCTGCTGCATGGAATACAATATTTGGCTTATATCTATCAAATAGCAGCTCCACTTTATCCTGTTCTCTTATATTACAAATCTCACTTTGCAAGTCTAACTTTTTAAATGTTCTTTTTAGTTCTAGTTCTAAAAAATACAGATCATTTTCATTAACATCTATTGTTACTAACTTTTTAGGATTGTACTTAGCTATTTGACGAGCAAGTTCACTTCCTATACTTCCAGCTCCACCTGTTACAAATACAGTTTTATTTTCTATTATCTCTTTTATATTGTCTCCATTAACAAGTATCTGCTCTCTTCCTAAAAGATCCTCTATACTCACATCACGCACTTGATTAGCTATATTCTCATCTTGTAATATCTCATCAAGTCCAGGTAATATCTTTACTTTTACATTATTACAACACTTTGTTAAATCGATTATCTCTTTTATACGAGCTCTTTTTATAGTTGGTATAGCTATAACCACAGTTTCAATACTTAACTCTTTTATAGCTGTTTCTAAATCGTAAAAATCTCCATAAACTTTTACACCATTTATATATGTTCCACGCTTACGTCTATCATCATCTATAATAGCTGTAATATGATATGGATAGTTTGGGTTAGTTAAGGCATCACGAAGTAAAGCAACTCCTGCCTCACCAGCACCATAAACTAGTGTATTTGGTCTTGGCTTACTTTTTCCAAGCACAACTCTATATGATCTATTTAATCTAAAGAAAAATCTCCAAAGAAGTTGTAACATAACTACCAATACAAATCCTACTAATACAACTGTCCTTGAATATTGCTCCCTTGTAACTGCATAATATGCCAATGTTACCATAAGCGCTATTAAGTTTGTAAAAGTCAGATTTAAAACATCTAAAGAGTTTGTATAACTCCAACTTTTCATAGAGTTTTTACGAAATAGATAAAAACACAAAAATGCTATTCCATACACAATGAAATAACTACTATATGAATTTTCCTCCCATTTCCCTTCAAATCTTACTAAAAGGCCTAGAAAGATACCAGCAAATACTGATCCTAGGTCTATTATTAACTTAACTATATTTCTTCTATTAGAAAATAGCTCTGTTATTGCATTCTCTCTAAACACCTTTATTCCCCCTGTTATTTTTTATATCTTTTTTTATATCCATCTATAAACTCTTTTAAAAACGCTACCATCACTCCTAAAAACAGTCCTATCACTATTCCAACTGTTAAAATAAGTTTAGCTTTACTTTGACCTTTTAAAAAATATATATCTGTAGTTTCTTTAATAACATCTATTCTATCATTTAATGAACCAAGTCTTACTAATTCATTAACATAAGTGTTATAATATCTTTCCTGCTCACTTTTTCTTAAATTTAATTCTGGATATTTAGAAGCTATATAGTTCATTTTCTCTTCTGGTTTTAAAGCTCTTAAATCACCATCATTTTTAAAAATGTCTAAAATCTCATTTTGAATATTTTCAATCTCTATTTTAGTTTTTTCTAATGAATCACTTTTTAGCTTTTTCTCTTTTTCTACAATATCAGATAGATTATCCTGTTCTCTTAAAATATCTATATATCTATTTATAACATCTCTACTACTGTTTTCATCAACTATTATCTCTGTTTTTACTGATACCTCTTCTAGATTTTTTTCATTTTTAGATACTGTTATTATGTCTTGTAAAAATTTTCTCTCTGATGCCATATTTTGCATATTTTTTGAAACTCTTGTTAAATACTCTTTTTTTATAGGTTCTATTTCTAAAATTCTCTCAACATTTCTATCTTGAAGCAGAATAGTATCAACATTTATCCTGTTTACGCCTTTTAATCCATAATCATCTTGTTGTATAAGAATGCTCTTTATCAGGTAATTTGGTGTATTACTACGTACATAAAGGGCTGCTCCTAGTGATAAGATAATACAAAGTATTGTAGTTATTACTATACTCCATTTATGTCTCACTAGTATCTCAATTAATTCATAAAGATCAATCTCATCATCATATTGTTTTGGTTCCATTACTCTTAACTCCTTGCTCATTCTATCCCCCTATATATTTTTTATCCATGTTATTATATCACTTTTTTAATGTGAAAAAAAGTAGAAGTTTTTTTAATTTTTTTTATATTTTCTTCAAAAGTGTATATATTTAAAATGCTTTTTTTTATAATAAGACAAGGTCTAGAAAACATCTAGACCTTTAATTTTAATTTATATTTATTTGTGAATGAGATGTAACTTGGGGGATAGTCATTCTCTCAATTTTGCTACCTACACTTCTTAAAACGAGGGTATTATTTCCTGTTACTAACATTCCTATGAGAGTTAAAACAGTATAAATTATTTTTATAGTTTTTATCATAGGCCTACGCCTCTGGTGCATTTTCCATGAAGTAGTTAAATGCCATTAGCTCAGCTTTTTCAATCTCTATTCTATCAAGTGAGTTTTGTCCTGTTTTTATCTCTTTTTCAACTTGATCTCTCCACTCTGAATATGATCCATATGGATTTTCTGCTGGTAATGGTTCTCCATCAGCTTGTAACTGCTCAATGTGAGAAAGTGTTGCCTTATCATCTGCTAATTCCTTTAAATAACTAACTTCTCTTTCAATACTCTTCTCTGTTTTTGCTATAACTCCTTCTAACGCTATTTTTGCTCCTGCTACTGTCATACTCATAATTACCTCCTGCGATTTTTATTTTTTATTTTTCACACTTATCTCGAGATGATTTTATGATAACATAAACAAAAAAAATTTTTTAGTGCGTTTGTCCACTTACTTTACTATATTTTTAGTATTTTTTTGTCCACTTACTTTTATAAATATTACGCCTAGATATTGATTTTTTTCAATTAAAATAGTACAAATATACTAACAAAATAAAAAAACTGGAGGAATTTATGGAAAAAAGGTTTATTAAAGAACATTTAAATGGTAAAAATGGTTTAATTACAGTTACAGAACTCTCTAATGCTCTCCTTATTTCAAAAAAAACAGTTTATAGAATGATTAAAAGTAACAAAGTTGATAGTTTCAAAATCGGAGGTTACTATGCTATAAAACTATCTAGTGCTAAAAAACTTATTAAAGGAGGAGTTTAATGTCTCATAAGTTTCCTGCAATTGAAGATATCTTAAAAAATAACTATTCTATTTTAACTAGATGTAAAAATAAAGAACAACAAATTAAAGTTTTAGAAAAAATTCTAAATAAAAACTATAGAACTATGATTCCTAAATACTATGTTTCAAAAATTTTTAAAATAAAACCTTATAAATATGAAAACTCTATAACATCAGGTGAGTTTCCCTTTTTAATAATAGGAAATAGAATCTCTGTTAAAACCTCTTGTTTTGCTCCTCTAATACTTTCTCAATATAAGAGATTTTTAGAGGTGTGCAATGACTTTAAGTAGAAGATATCCTTTTTTGAAATTCTATAACAAAATAAAAAAAAGATATAAGTATGTTATTCCTATTAAAAATCTTTCTATTATATCTAATGTGTCTATTAAAACAATTCGCAGGTATTTAAAAAGAAACTGTATATATTCTACGTTTACTAGTAATACTCATCTTATTCATGTTGATAGTTTAATTTTAAACTTTACTCCCCCTTGCGAAAAAAATCTTTTAAAAAGTTTTTCAACTTTCGGTTTTTATCCCGAATATAATACTTTCAAAAAATTAATACCATCTACATTTTCTACACCTTTAAACAACAAACTTTTTTTAATGAAATCATCTATTAAAGTAGGATTAAAAAAATTTATTTGTATGAGAACTTTATTAACTTTAATAAAATTATAAAACTACAAAAGAGAGGTATTTATGGATTTTATAATAAAAAATCAACATAAGAGTAACTATACAGTGATTTATAATAAGTTTATACAAGATAAGAATTTAAACTTAGAGTTACTAGGGTTAGGAACCTATCTTCTTAATAAACCACCAAACTGGGTTATCAACATAAATCACCTATCGTATGAACTTACCATTGGAAAAGATAAGCTGCTAAGACTTATAAATTGTATGATTGAACTTGGATATATGTATCGCCATAAAAAAGAGATTGCCTTTGTTCGTAGAGGTGAACTTAAAAATATATATTATTTTTCTGATGACAAGGAACTTCTAAATAAGACTACCGAACCTTTTAGAAGTGTTGCAACTACCCCGCAGCTACACTTGTCCACTTTTCCCACTGTGGATTCTCCTAGCATGCTAACTCCATCACTGGATATTCCAGTGGTGGAAACTCCTAGCATGGAAAATACATCACATAATAATACTAGTAATTATAAAGATATTATAGAAAAAGAAGATAATAAAAAAGAAACTATACTAACTAATAATCTTTCTATAAGAACCTATTTAAAAGAAATTCTAGATGATACTACAATTGTTAATCTACTTAGAGTTAAACCTGATCTAACTATTGATGAGTTTAAAAATCTCTATGAAATGGCTAATCTTGAGTTTAAAGGAGGATTTTGTAATAGTGTAAATGCTTGTTTAGTTAAAGCTGCAAGTGGAAAATGGAGCTTTCGTTATAACATTGTTAATAACGACGAATTAAAGGTTCATAGAGTTTTAAAGGGGAAACTCAATTACTATGTAGATTATTACAAAATAGCTAGTCCATCTAAAGAAGAGATTTTAGGAAAATTCTTAAATGAATGTCAAAAATATAATCAAGATTTAGTTGATATTTATTACCAGGAGTTGAAAGAAAAGCTAGAGTCTTAATCTGACTCTAGCTTTTCTTCTTCTTTAACTTGAATAAACCCAACTGTCATTATTGTAAATAAAACCATGTAAAGTTTTGTGAAATAAAATATAGGTTCAGCCAAACCATAAAGAAGAGTAAATATTGTTACTCCTATAACTAATAACTTTACTTCTTTTATTTTACTAGATTTTTCAAAAATATAGTCCTTAATTATATAATAAAAAAACGAAAATAAAAACAATATATAAGATATTAAAACTAATATGCCCTGTGTTGCAAAAGTTTCTATAAATATATTGTGGTAGTGTGGATGTAATTCTTCTGCATTTCTAATCACTTTTAATGTACCTTCTTTATATTTATAAAATCCCTCTCCTATAAAAATGTTGTCAATCCCATTTTTTATCCCTTTTTTAAATATATCAACCCTTGCATCTTCTTCTATTTTTTTTATTGTTGATATTGTTGATAATCTCTCTAAACCTTCTATTTTATCTGCATTTTTTATTATCAATATGGAACATAATAGTGTTAAAAATATTACTATACTTCCCTTTTTAATATTTTTTATAAAATATGTTAAAGCTAGAGCTAATGGAATCATTAACATACTATTCCTTGATTTTGTATAAAATAAAACAAAAATAGAAATAGCTGCGTATACTGTATATCCTATTTTTAAATATATATTTTTATATATAAATATTGAGATTATACCAATTACAACATAAATTCCTATTTCACCTGCATATATTGTAGTATAAGTTTTTCCGCTTATTCTATACCAACTTAGGTGATTCCAATTAATATAGATATCCAT
This sequence comes from Cetobacterium sp. 2G large, assembly GCF_014250655.1. NCBI lineage: Bacteria > Fusobacteriati > Fusobacteriota > Fusobacteriia > Fusobacteriales > Fusobacteriaceae > Cetobacterium > Cetobacterium sp. 2G large. The sequence goes on from NZ_JACHTH010000003.1 coordinate 81,791, forward strand.
TATTCCTCTGTATAAAGCATCTAAGGAAAATAGTGTTATTATTGGAATAATTTTTTTATATTTTTTCAAATCTAAGCTGATATTTATAGTGCTTAAAAAAAAGAGCACAGAATACAGAGTCATCCCTAACAAGTCTTCTATTCTTTCATTTTCTTTATTTACAGAAATTTTAAATATAATCCCAAGAAATATTAAATAAAAAAATCCTGAAATATACATATATTTATACTTTTTTATCATTTCAAATCTATTTTTAAATAAATAAAATACAGATAATATAACTAATAAAATTGAAAATAAATACTTGCTATCTCCCCCTCTTCTAAAAAGAAGAAATAAATAAACTATGCCTACAATTGAAATTATATTATCTAATGTTATTTTTTTTAATATGCTATTCATTTTTTAGTAAACTCTCCACTTTTAATTTTATTTTTTCTTCTTCAAATTTTTCTAAATGCTTACTCAATTTTTCCAAATTTAAATCTAATTTATCTACATTTTCTATTTTTTTTAACAGTTCTTTTTCATTTCCAACTTCAAATAACATTCCAAACTCACCATTATTTAAAATCTCTTTAGGCCCAGTTTTACAACTACTTGAAATCACTTTTTTATTTAAAGTTAAAGCTTCTATTAAAACCAAACCAAATCCCTCTAATTTAGAGGATAATATAAAAGCTTCTGAATTTTTTACCCAATTATATGGATTTTTTTTCATTCCTAAAAATTTTACTTTTTCAGTTAAACATAGCTCTTCTGATAATTTTTCTAATTTCTCTTTATCTGGGCCATCTCCAATTATATATAAGTATTCTTTACCTTTATATTTACTATAGGCTTTAAGCAGTGTTTCTACATCCTTTTCATCCTCTTTTAATCTACAAACTGTCACAAAGTACCTTCTTTTACTATCCTCTAACTCTTCAGGTAAAAACTCTACATTTGACTTTTCTAAAATCTCATTAAAATCAAAAGGATTATATATATTTACTACTTTAGATTTATCTAAATCTTTTTCTATTTCTAATAGTTCCTCTTTCATCTCTTCACATATTGTGATAATTTTATCATACCCTCTTATTTTTTTAGCTATATCTCTTTTTCTTTTTAAAAGGGAACTATATGAAGAGTGTAACCACACTATTTTTTTCTTATTAATATTTTTTAAATATCTATAAAAATCTCCATCTAAGAAATCTATTACTATATCAAACTCTTTTATTTTTTTTTCAATTCTATATTTTTTCTTTAAAGAATTAACAATTTTAAATCCTTTTTTTAGTTCTTCATTTGATAAAATAAAATCATAGTTTGCAACTTTTTCTATTTCGTCCACTAAAAAATTTTTAGTCTCTTTCATTGTCAAAACCTCAATTTCAAACTCTTTATTTTTTGATAGCATCTTAACAACTTGAACTAAAACCTTTTCTGCACCACCAACTGTCAATGAATTTATACAAAATAATATCTTTTTCATAGAATCCTACCCTATATCTTTTATCTTTTTTATTAATTGACTATATTTGAATCTATTTTTTTGCTTTAATATCTGTTCCTCTTTATTTTTTAAATCTATTTTTCCGCCTATTACCTCTAACATCATTTTTTCCAATTCATCTGTTTTGTCTATTGAAAATATCTGTCCAACCTCTTGCTTATTTGTTATATCCTCTGCTGCTGCTGTATTTGATGTTAATATATAGTTATTAAAAGCTAGAGCTTCTACCATAACTATTCCAAAACTTTCCCATCTAGATGGTAAAACAAAAACCTTTGATCTATTAAAATAATCATATAGTATATCTCTATCTTTTATCTCTCCAGTAAAGATAACTTTTTCTTTTTTTTCTGGATATTTTTCAAAAAATATGTCGATTTCTTTATTAAAATCTTTTTCAATAGATCCAACAAAATAAAACTTCCAATCTTTTAAATCTAAAGTTTCTAAAGTTTTCAATAAAAACTCTGTATTTTTTTGAAAAGTCCCCAATCTTCCTACTGTTAAAAATATATTTTCTTTCTCTTCATATTTTTTAATTTTATATTTTTGTTCAATTAATAAATCGTCATATCCATTTGCTAGATACATTGTTTTTCCTTTAGTTGAAACTCCTGCATAAGAGTCTTTCATAACTTCATATGCATATTCCGTTTCATAACTAATTAAATCAGCTATTTGAACTAACTTTTTTCTTTTGGCGTATTCTTTTGTTTCTCTACTTTTTCTAAAAAACTCTCTTATATTTTTTGGCTTCATCTCTGTTCTAGCAATCTCTTTTTTATAGTCATCTAAATTAAAATCAGCCTTTATATAAACTTTTCCAGCTGGATTAAACTTCTTATAAAAATATGCTCTCCAATAACTACATTTTGTTATATGAAATAACATTAATATATCTATATCTTTAGCGTTTTTACAAATATATCTATATAAAGGTATCCTTTTTAAGTGAATTATAAAAGGAAGAAAATTTTTAACTTTTTTAAACCACCTAGGGATTTTAACAATCTCAATCCCTCTAACTTCATCTGGTAAGTCATTTTTTAAGTTACAAGTTATTATCTTACTTTCATAGCCTAATACTTCATGGGCATATATCGGAAACATACCATTGTCTTTACCTATCCAAGTGTATTCAAATTCTTCGCATATATGAACAAATCTTTTTTTCATAACTTATATCTTCCACCCCTTATTTCTTAATTTAACTTTTAGACCTCTTATTTTTTCAACAATTGGAAGCTTTTTAAAGTTTTTTATAGTATATGCTAACAGATATCCAATATCTCTTTTTACTTTATATCTTTTTTCTACTTCATAATTTAACTCTATTGTCAAACGATCATTTTTCATTGTTAATATGTCATATCCTCTTTTAAAGTGCCAAAAGTTCTCTCTTTTAGCTTGAGTATCTATAATTTTTATACCATCTGCAGTTTTTATAAAGTTTGATGTATTCAAATCTCCATGATAAATACCTTTTTCATGAATTTTTTCTACCATATCCATAATTATATCTATATCTTCTATAGTTTTTATAGCTTCTCCAGAGACATACTTCATGAGTATAAAGCTTTCTTTTAGAAAAAGACCTCTTTTAACCATTACAGCTAATGGTTCTATAAAGAAGTCAAGCCCCATCTCTTTCGCTAAATTTATATTTATAAAGCTTGTCAATCCCTCTCCTTTTTTAAAAGCTGTTTGTATCTTTCTTTGAGGTATAATCGTTTCAGCCTTTGGAGATTTTAAAACATAAAATCTCCCACCTATCTCTATTTTTGCTACATAGTTTCTTTCAGTATTTTTATATTCTTCAATAACTTTATAGTTTTTATCTAAAACTATTTCCGCTAACCTTCTGCTCTCTTCATCTTTATAATATATTTTAAACTCTTTATACAACACATCTCTTATCATAAATTCTCTCTTCTAAAATTTTTTTTACATTTTCTGCAACTTTTTCTAAAGATACACCTTCTATTGTATATCCATTTTTTGTACCCCTTACAATTTCATATCTTTCAGTTTTAGGTTCAAAAAGCTTTGCACTATTCTCTGTTAAAGGATATATTCCGACAATTGGTATATTATATGCTGATGCCACATGTATTATACCTGTATCTACACTTACCAACATATCGCTATATTTTAATAATCCTGCTGCTGCTCCAATTCCATTTGTTTTTGGAAGTAATTTAATATTTTTTTCATCTATTTTATCTACCAAATCTTTTAAAATTTCATATTCGCTTGGAATACTAATTAAATACACAACAATATCTTTATTTAATTTAATTAGCTTTAAACTTAATTCCTCCAATTGTTCTAATGTTAAGCTTCTTGGTTCTGAACTTGCTTTATGGTTAACAATAATATTTATCTTATGATTTTCAAAATAATTTTTATACTTTGTTTCATTTTCACCTAAGTATAATTTATATTTTTTATTTTCTTTATGTAATCCTAAAGGCTTTAAATAATCCATATTTATATCAACCGCATGAGCATCATCTTTTACATCTATATAGCTATCAAAGAGTGTTAGCTCATCCTTTTTTATACCAAACTTTTCTAATCTATATCTTCCAATTAGATATTTTGGTGCCATAAGTTTTAAAGCTAAAGTGTGAATAAATCTATTATTATTTGTAAAATCAAAGTATAAATCATATTTTTTTCTATTTTTTAAAGCTCCCTTTAATTCTCTATACCCCTTTATAATTTTATTTCTAGTTGGTTTACTTTGATCCTCTATAATTTCATTTATATAAGGTATATTTTCTACTAAATCTCTTGCACCTTTAACTATACTAATATCAATTTTTACATCACTATTTAATTTTGCTAATGCTTCAAGCATAGGAGTTTTTACAACAATATCCCCTATCCTTCCCCCATCTATAATTATTCTTTTAATATTCTCTTTTTTAATCTCTTTTCTCTTTTTTTTACCTATTAACTTTATAGCTAATCCCCTAACCATAATCCCTCTCCCTTTTATATATTTAAAACAATTTAAACAAATCTTTTCTTATATATTCATAAGTAAATTCATCCATTTTTTTATACATCTCACTCTTTATTGAGTCCTCTAAATTTTTATCATTTAATATATTTACAACAATTTTCTCAAAAGTTTTTTGATCTCCTAATGGTATTAAACCTCCAGCTTTACCATCTTCCAAAATCTCTCTTGGCCCAGTAGGACAATCATAGGCTACAACAATTGTATCACATAACATTGCTTCTATAAAAACAGTTGGTAATCCCTCGCCCATTGAAGTATGTAAAAACATTTTTGCTGCTTTCATATATGGAAATGGATTTTTCTTTTGACCTAGAAGTACTACATCATCTTCTAAATTAAGCTCTTTTATTTTTCTTTCTATATTAGTCCTATCCTCACCCTCTCCTAATATATAAAGTTTTTCTTTAATTCCTTTTTTCTTAAGCTCCCCATATATTTCAACTAATCCAACCCTATTTTTTACCCCTACTAATCTTGAAACAGCTATAAAAAAATCCTCTTTTAAAAACTTTTCATCTTCTAAAGTAATGTCTGAATAGTCTTCTGCTTTAGCTTTTATTATATCAAAATCCATTGGATTATAGATTCTTACAGTCTTTTCAGCATACTCTGGAAATATTTCTTCTAACTCTTTTTTCATATCATCACATATTACTACAATATTTCTGTAATTTTTAAAAGTCTTTCTATATAAGTCTATTTTTTTAGTCTTTCTTCCTTTTAATGTATAGTGTAACCACCCTACTATTGGAGCTTTTATACAATCTAAATATTTCATTAAACTCATATCAAAATCTATTACAACATCAAATCTATTTTCTTCAAAAAACGATTTTACCCATTGCTTCATTACAATTCTTTCATAAAAAAGTGCCCATTGATATTGAAGTCTTGAAATTATATTTTTCTTATCTTTTCTTAACTGATCAGTTCTTCTACACATTTCTTCAGATTTAACATAAACAATCTTTATATTTTTTGGAACTTCTGGTAAAAAAACATTATCCTCAGGTATATTTTGCTTTATAATTAAGGTTATATCTAACTCTGACTCTTTACTTAATTTTTCTAAATAGTTTATTAGAACTCTCTCTATTCCACCCATATATAGTTGACCATTATATATAGCTATCTTTTTTTTCATACCCCTATCTCCTTCACATCAAACTTGTTTATATCTGCTTCCTCTCCAGTTGCTGGTACATCAGTTGAAAATACCTGCTTAACTAACGGTGAGTTTGGTCCCCAAACTACCGAGTTATTATCTCCTGTATCAAGTCTATAAACTGCTGTCATTGGAAGTTTTTCTGCTACACCAATATGTACAATTGAAGTATCTGGAGTTATTACATAATCAGCATGTCTTATTAGTTCTACTACTTCTAATATTCCAGAAAGAGTTGGATATTTAACTCTATCTCTATCACCTAAAACATCTATAATCTCTTCTATCTCACTTTTTTTACTAGATTCACCAATAAAGATCAGCATACTTTTACTCTCTTTTAAGACTTTACAACTTATCTCTAAAATCTTCTCTTTATTAAAGCTTCTATGTTTACTAGCTGCATATGGATTTAAAACTACAAAGCTCTCAGGGTTTCCAAGTTCACGTAATCTTCTTTTAAGCTCATCCTTTACAACTATTCCTGTATGTATCTCATAACTCAGATCTGGATTTTCTATATTAAAAATACCTAGAATATTTTTATACATATCTGTTATATGTTGCCTATAATTTTTTTCATAACTTATATCAAAAAGATTCCAATCACTTTTATCTAATCCTATATTTACTTTCGCCTTACACTGATTTATAAATTTCATCTGATTGACTCTTAACATCTCAGAAAAGTCAACTAATACATCATAGTTTTCCTTAGCTATTTCAGTAGCTAATTCACTCTCTTTTCCTTTTTTATAGTTATAAATCACACTCACATGGGGGTTGAATTTTATAATATCTGTAGCTGCACCTCTACTTACTACCCCTATTTTAATATCTGGATATCTCTTTTGTATCTCCCTAAACATAAGAGTATTTATTACCATATCCCCTATTTTCCCATCATAACGTAAAAAAAGAATAGACTTTACTCTACTCATATCTACTCTACTGTTTTTTAGTAACTCTGGATGCTTTTCATCTTTTCTATCCCAAAGTTTTCTACCTATATTTAGCCTTATTGGTCTTAGAAAATCCTGAACTATCCTATTTAATTTACGGATCATTTTTTCCCCTCATATATTTGCATTTTATTTTAATTATAACACATCTCAACCTTAATTTTAACATTATAATATTCCAACCTTTTTCCAAATTAAATTTTTTTTGTTTTTTCATGTATTTTTTTTAAGAATTCATGTTATAAAAAATAATTTTTGCATTCTGTATACTAAAATGTTTTTAGAAAATAAATTTATAAGACTTAGGAGGTTTTTTATGTTAAAACGAAATTTTTTAATTCTGCTTACTGCTACCTCTACTGGAATTTTTGCACAAACATCTAATGCTTTTAATTTTTCTTTGGGAACTGTTAATGGCAAAGCTGGGGAGTATGTATACGTCCCAGAAACTGGTGAAAAAATTAGTTACTTAGATTGGAAAATTAAAAATGTTCCTGTTTTTATACTTGGTTACACACATACATTTAATAATATAGAGTTTCAGATGGGATTAAAGAAAAATTTCAACTCTACATCAAGTGGATCTATGAAAGATTATGACTGGTACTCATCTGAAGATACTGAAGATGGAGCTACCTCTAATGATTATGGTAAGCTCTCAAACTTCAGTGACAATAAAAACTATGTAGAAGATCTTTTAATGTTTGATACAAATATCAAATACTGGTTTGCTCACACTGAAAACTTAAAATCTGGACCTATGTTAGGTTTTAAATATGATTATTTTAAGTTTTATGCTAAAGGTGGAAATCAATATAACTATATGTTAGATGGTTCTACTACTATATATAAGGATGATTACTCTAAAAAAAGTATTGAGTACTCTCAGAAATTTTTCACACCATATATTGGTTATGGAGCTACTTACACTTATGGAAAACTAGTTTTAGATTTAGAAGTTAAAGGTAGTCTCTATGGAAAAGCTAAAGCTAACGATAAACACCTTGAAAGAGGACCTATGGAATCTAATGAAAAATATAAGGATGTTAAAAATCTAGGAGTTAAACTTGTGGCTACATACCCATTAACTCAATCTATCGATATAAACGGTACTTTAGAATACTCAAAGTATTTCCATAAGAAAAAGTCTACTACTGATTTCACAACTGAAGATGGAGAAAAAATCAGTGGTATTAAAAATCTATCAGGTATTAAAAATAGTAGTTATGTAGTATCCATTGGTGCTACATATAAATTCTAAAAATTTGGAGGAAAATTAAAAATGAAAATATACAATAAAAAATATCTATTTATCGGAATTCTTTCTGCATTAGTAACAGCATGTGGAAGTGGAGGAGGTGGCGGTGGTAGTAGTTTTTCACCTGCACCTACAACGAACATTGCTAAACCAGAGCTTCCCGCAATTGTACCCTCTTCAAAAGAAAGTGACAATGAAGAACATCCTCCAATGCCAGAACCACCAACTAAAAATGATAAAACTATCTCTCTTGATAATGAAGGAGAGGTTGGTGTTGTAGCTCTTGATGGGAAAATGGCAACAAATGAAATTAATGGAACTATTAATATAAATTCTAAATATGCCACTGGAGTATTATCTGTGGGAAAAAACTCTCTTGGAGTTAATCACGGAACTATAAATGGTACTCAAACAGACCCTAACACGGATATGAAATTAATGGAGGGAATCTACGGAGGAAGATTACACAACATTGGGACCTTAAAAGGAACTGGTTCTGCCATTAGTGCAATGTCTAATCGTTCATATCACGGAGAAGAGATTAATGCTACAAATGATGGAGAAATTGTATTAAATGGTATTGAAAATAAAGAGGGCTTATACTTTACTAGCCTTATTGGTATGGAAGCTATTAAATACATGAAAAAAGATGATGTTGAAGAAAAAGCAACTTTAATTAACAATGGAGATATAGATATCCATTACAATAATTTTCATCTTTTAAATCCAACTGCTGTATCATCTATGTATATCCAAGGTATGAGTATAACTACTCCAAAAGATTCTACGGTAATGGATAACCTTTTGAATAATGGAAATATAAATGTAAGTGGAAGACATAGTGCTGGTATGGTTGCCAATGGTAAAAATATAACTCTTGTCAATAAGGGAACTATTAAAACTAACGGTGAAGATAGTAATGGTATGAGAGCTTCAGGTGAAAATATCAAAGTTATAAATGAAGGTACGATTGATGTTACAGGACCGTATTCACATGGAATTAGTGTAACTGAAGGTGCTGTTGGAATAAATGAAACAACAGGTACTATTAAAATAGATGGTAAAAATGCTTTTGCTATGAGTGCTACAAATGGAAGTAAAGTTATAAATAAAGGTAAAATATTTTTAAATGGTGAATCTATTGGTATGTATGCTGGAAACGTTGGAGTAAACTCTGATAAATATGAAACTAGTACTATTGTTAACGAAGGAGAGATTATATTTAGTGATTCAAACCCATATAAAATTGCTATTTGGGCTTCTGATAATGGTACTTATGTTAACAAAGGTAAAATACTTGGTGAAGATGGTATTGAGATAAAAACTGAGGATAAAGGTAAATTTATTGTTGGAAAAGAGGCTTCTGGAGATGTTTCTAGAGTTAGATCAAAAAGAAGTTTAAAAATAGATGGAGATGTTGTAGCATCTAAAGATTTAATAGAGGATAACAAAAAAGAGATTATCTATAAAGATGTATTCTCTGCTCCAAAAATTGAGTTAGCTAGAAGTACAGATTCAAAGGCTGTTTCTATGTTTTATAACTCTAAGCTAGAGCTTAATGAGAGTAAAAATGTAGATATGGTTGTTTATAGAAATGAAACTACTATTGAAGAAAGTTATGAAAGTACAGAGTTTAGCTCTTTAACTAACTCTTTAGATAGCTACTTAGATGTTGAAGGAATGGAACTATCTAAGGATGAAAAGTTAGTTGTAGATAAAATTTTAAAATCTGACAATGTTAATGAGATTAAAAAAGTTGTAAAAGATTTATCTGGAGAGATTTACGCTAACCTTCCTAGACAGATTTTTGATATTCAAGATAGATTTATAAAAGAGGATGGTAAGCTTATAGATAACTTAAATGAATATAGTTATAACTTTAACTTCTTTGGAGATAAATCATCAGTTAAAGATAAGGGGGATATCTCTGGATATAAAACTACATCAGAGGGGTTTGTAGGAACAAAGAGATTTGAAAATGATATATATGCAACAATTGGTTATGAGAATAGCAGTGTTAAACATAATGAGGGTTCTAAAGGGTCTATTCAATCTATCCATACTGGAATCTATAAAAAACTACTTTTAAATGAGTTTGATATTAAACTTGGATTAAATGGAGAGTATAACTTCCATGAAACAAATAGAGAGATTGATAGCTTTGATAAAAAAGCTAAAGGAAAGTATAACTCATATACTTTAGGAGCTAATGGTGAAATTAGTAGAGTTTACGGAGATTCATTATATATTAAACCTACTCTTGGGTTAAACTTAGGATATGGAAAATATGAAAAGTTCTCTGAGAAAAATGCTGGTGATTTAGGGTTAACTGTTAAAGAGGAAAACTATTTCTCTGTATTACCAAGTGTTGGATTTAAAGTTGGTAAAAACTTTGAATTTGTAGATATCTACTCAAATGCTATCTATTCATACGAATTAGGAGATCTGAATAAAAAACAAGGTATGTCTCTTTTAGGAGATAAAGTTAATTATAAACTAAATAGTGACTCTTTAGAGAAGGCAAATTTAGTGTTAAATACTGGAGTATCTACTGAGATTAAAGATTTCAAAATCACTTTTGAAATTGGAAAAGAGTTTGGAAAAAGAGATAACAACTACCTAGCATTAGGTATTGGTTATAAATTTTAAGTACCCCCTAAATAGTAAAGAGCCCACAGAGTTTCTGTGGGCTTTTTACTTGGATATTTTTATCCAATTATATACAAAATGCTGCGTATAAAGGAACACTTTTTATATTATTTTCAAATCCAAAATTTTTACCAGAAACTCTTATAGAATATGCTGGATTATATTTTTTTATAAAACTATTTAAACTGTTTGCCCTTACATTTTCACTAGCTTTAACTTCAATAGGAATAATATTTCCCTCTTTATCTTGAATTACAAAATCTATCTCCATATTTTGATTTCTTTCTAAATAGTATAAGCTATAGTTGTTTGATGATAAAGCAACACAAACATAGTTTTCTGTTAAAGCTCCTCTAAATTCATTAAACTTACTATTTCCACTTATTATAAGATTAGCTGGAATCTCTAACTTTGAACATAATAATCCTGTATCTCCTAAATATAATTTAAAAGATGATGGTTCAGAATAAGCTTTTAATGGAAGTTTTCCTTCAGTAATCTTAGTACATCTATTAACTATACCAGATGAAATTAACCATTCTATTGGTACTTCATATTCATGAGCTCTAGCTCCTGTTTTTATAAGTTTATATTGAAATTTTTTATTTTCCTTAGCTAATTGACTAGGAATTGTATTAAACGCATTTAAAATTTTTATTGTCTCCATTGGAGTAGCATATTTTGCCATATCAGCTATATAGGAATCATTTATTGTTTTTTGAGATGCCAAAACAAAGTTAAAGTCATCTGTTTCTAAGTAATCTAAGATAACTCTAGGCATTCCTCCAATAACCAAATATTTTTTATAGTAATCCATTGCTATTTCATGAAGATTAAACATCTCATTGCTTTCATAGTGATCTTTTATAGCTTCAGATAAGTCCTTTCTATTTAAAGCCCATAAAAACTCTTCAAAGTCTAATGGAAACATTTTTATCATATCTACTTTTCCCACTGGAAATGAATATTTTTCTCTATTTAAAGCAACTCCTAATAAACTTCCTGCTGCTATTATATGATAATTAGGTTCATTTTCACAGAAGTATTTTAGTGATGTTAAAGCTCTTTCACAAGCTTGAATTTCATCAAAAATTATTAAGGTATCCTCTTTTAAAATTGTTTGTCCTACAAATATTGCAAGCTCTTTTATTATTCTTTCAGGTTCTAAATCTTTATCAAAAATTTTTTGAAGTTCAGTGGAATTTTCAAAATTAAAGTAAACACTATTTTTATAAAACTCTTTTCCAAAAGATAAAGCTATATATGTTTTCCCAACTTGTCTAGCTCCATCTATAATTAAAGGTTTACGATTATTACTACTCTTCCAATTTATAAGATTGGTTTTTATTTTTCTTTCCATATCTCCACTCCTTTTCAAAAAATGTATTTATATCACATTATTATACAATAAAAAGTGTGTCTTGAATACATTTTTTAAATAAAAATAAAATTTTTATTCTACCTCATAATTTTTCTTTCCCCCTTATTTGAACCTAAAGAGATGCAGAATTGTAAAAAATATGATATACTTTTTCAATGTAATATAAAAAATTCTGTTATTCTAGGAGGTTAATATGTCATTTTTTATGTATGCTTTTTTAATAGCATGTGTGTACTACAACAAAAAGGGAAACCCCTGGTTTTTATATCATCACATTGGAGAATCTGGAGTTCCCACAGATTGGTTTGAGGAGCACCTAAAAAATATATGGTTTTTAAATATGAAAACTTTAACAAATAGAGAGATGTTAGAATCTCTTGATAAGCATGGAAAATTACCTAAAAATAGTGTGGCTTTAACTTTTGACGATGGTTATTATGATAACTATAGGCACGCTTTTCCACTGCTTAAAAAATATAAGATGAAAGCAACTCTATATCTTAATACCGCTTATGTGGAAAATGAGGAAAATAGAGCTTTTAAATATTTAAGCTGGAAAGAGATTGAAGAGATGAGTGGTTCTGGAATTTTCGATATCCAACTACACTCTCACAGACATATGCCTATTTTTGTAAATACCTCTTTTGATAGAGTTGCAGATAGTAACGACCTTTTAGATAGAGATATTCAACACCTTTATGGTGGTAACGCTCAAATTGGATTCCCTATTTTTGGAAAAAGAGGGGAGTTCTCTAGCACAGGAGTTATTGTTCCTTTAGAAGCTGCTGAAAAATTCAAAAACTTCTATGAAAATCTATCAACTGAAGAAAAAGGAAATAAGAAACTTATTCAGGATTTTATAAATAGTGAGTTACATAAAGATCTAATTTTTGAAACATTAGATGAGGCTAAAACTAGAGTTTTAAATGATCTAAATAAAAATATCTCCCTTATTGAGGAACATACAGGATACAAACCAAACTTTTTCTGTTGGCCTTGGGGACACAAATCACCTGAGTTTATAGCTATTTTAAAAAGTGCTGGAATTGCAGGATTTGTAACTACTCGTAAGGGAACTAATGGTTTAAAACTGGATTTAGAAAATATTAAAAGAGTTGAACTTAGAGTGTTTTCACCTTTAAAGTTTAAACTTAACCTATTAATTTGTAGAAACTACTTATTAGGAAAAATTTATCAAGTGCTTTCGTAGGTACAAGGGAAACAGGAGGGATTTTTAGATGTTGTCAGTGGGGCTAATAACGTTTAATGAAGAATTAAGATTAGAAAGAACTTTAAAAGCAGTTCAAGGGTTGGCAGACGAGATTGTTGTTGTAGATAGCTTTAGTACAGATGGTACTGTTGAGATAGCACAGTCTTTTGGAGCTAAGGTGGAGCAGATATCTTGGCCTGGATATGGGATGCAAAAGAACAATGTTATTGAAAGATGTACTAAGGATTGGATACTACTTATAGATGCTGATGAGGTTATTACACCTGAGTTGGCAAAAGAGATTAAAGAGGTTATGGAACATGGTGATTATTATGTCTATGAGATTCCATTTAACTCTGTATGTTTTGGAAAACGTATCCGTTTTGGTGGATGGAGTGGAAGCTCTAGAGTTAGACTATTTAAAAAAACTAGTGGTCACTACTCTTTAGATGCTGTACACGAACAGTTTTTAACTGGTGATGAAATTGGAAAACTTCACCACAGAATAGATCACTACACGTATGAAGATTACTATGATTATCTTCATAAATTCAATAGATATACTAGCGAAGGAGCTATTGTTGCTTTTAATAAAAATAAAAGTGCAGGACTTTTTAATATAGTTTTAAATCCTATATTTAAATTCCTTAGAATGTATATTTTTAGATTTGGATTTTTAGATGGTGTTGAAGGACTAGCTCTTTCAACTTTTAGCGCTCTTTACACAAGTGTAAAGTATTTAAAGCTTCGGGAGATGAAGAGGAAAAATGATACTAATTGTTGAAGATACTGAGAGTTTGCGAAAACTCACTAGAAAAATTTTAGAAAAAGAGGGTTTCTCTGTAGATGAAGCTGAAAATGGAGAGATTGCCCTTGAAAAGATAAGTGGAGAAACTAAGTACTCCCTTATACTTTTAGACATAATGATGCCTAAAATGGATGGAATGGAATTTATTAAAAATTTACGAATTTTTTCTGAAGTACCTGTTGTTTTTATAACAGCTCTTTCAGATGAACGTAGTCAAGTTCTTGCTTATGAAAATGGTGCTGATGGTTATTTGACTAAGCCTTTTTCAAAAGCACTACTTCTTTCTATGGTTAAAAGATTTGAGCAAAAATCATCAAAGCCAGTGCATTATGATGAGCTAACTCTTTTCAAATCTAGCCGTGGTGTTTTCATTCATGAAAAGGAGATACACCTTCCAACTAAAGAGCGTGAGCTACTGTTTTATTTAGAGGAAAATAAAGGGGTTATAAAAACTAGAGAGCAGATTTTAGATGCTATTTGGGGCTATGACTTCTATGGAAATGATCGAGTTGTTGATAAACACATAGCAAAACTCCGTGATAGACTTGGAGAATCTAACAGATTTATTAAAACTGTTAAAGCTCTTGGCTATAAGTTTGAGGTTTAATATGAAATTAAGAAATAAACTAATTTTAATTCTATCTTTAGTACTGTTAATTTTTCTATTTTTAGAGGGATTCTTTGGAAATCTTTATTTTGAAAAATACTTTAGATACAGTAAGGTTCTTCAACTTGAAAAGATAGATTTTATAAATGGTGATCAAGTTGATTATGATAAACTTAAAAACTATGAAAAAACTCAAAATGCTTTAGTTATGATATATAAAGATGATAAAATTGTAAATCTTGAAAACTTTTACTATATAAAGGTTAAAACTAAAACTGGAGATGCCTTTGTGCTACTTGATGCCTTTTTAGATAACCTTTACTCAAATACTCCTCTAAAAATTGAAAATAGAGATTTAGTTGAGATAACTGCTATTAAAGTTTTAGATAACTACTATCTTCCTACAACTTTAATTAAAAATAATGATGTTTTTAAAGATTACAAATTTAGTTATCGTTCTAAAAATATCTATAATATAGATGGTAGGGTTGAAGAGGTTAATACTCCTTACACTCAATCTAGCTTAGGAGATGATTTTTTAGAATCTCTTTTAACTATTGATGTATTAAATCCTCAGAAAAAAAAGTATAAAGATGTAGATGGAGATGATGAGTTTCAACTTATTACCCTTAATCGAAATGGTTATAAGGTTGTTATCTTCTACTCTTTTGAAAATATCAAAGATATCTTTCCATCTTTAAAGCTATATTTTTATATGAAAGCTATTATTATCATTCTTTTAACGATGCTTATAGGAATAGTTTTAGAAAAAATTATAGTGAATCCCATTGTTAATCTTTCTAAAGTTAGTGAAAAAATAGCTAATCTTAACTTTATAAAGGAGATTGATTATAAAAGTAAAGATGAGATTGGAACTCTTTATAAAGATATTTTTAAAATGAGTGAAAAACTTGAAAATATAATTGAGCTATATAAAGGAAAAGTATCTAGAAATAAGGAAGCTCAAATAAAGTTAGAAGAAAGTATAAAACTCTTTATGCATGAAGTTAAAACTCCTCTCTCAGCTATTATTGGGTTTAGTGATATGCTTTTAGAGGATGAGCACACTGAGGAGATTGCAATTATAAACAGTGAAAGTAAAAGAATTTTAAAAATGGCTAACACACTTTTAGAGGAAAATCGTCACTCTCAAAGTGAGATGATTTTAAATAAAAAAACATTTAGTTTAATATCTTTAATTGAACTATCATTAAAGATTTTAGAAACTGAAAGTGGACATATAAATATTGATATCTCTCATCTGAAAAACATGTTAATCTATGGTGATAGAGAGAAACTTGAGCAGGTTATATTAAATATTTTAAAAAATGCTTTAGAGTATGCTAAAAGTGAGATAAAAATCTATATTGAAGAGTGTAATGGTGAAGTAGTTTTATTTTTAGAAAATGATGGACCACATATTTTAGAGAATAATTTAGATAAAGTTTGGAATAAATTTTTCTCATCTAATAGTGGTGATAGAGGTCTTGGATTATATATATCCTCTGAGATTTTAGATGCTCATGGCTTTAACTATGGAGTTGAAAATAGTGATCTTGGTGTTAGATTTTTCATAGTTTTAAAAAAGGGGATATAAAAGAGATATTCCTAGGTTAATATAAGATATAAAATATATTAACAAAGGAGATTACCTATGAAAAAATTATTACTTTTAATGACTATAGTTTCAGCACTATCTTTTGCAAAGGATTCACCTAATGATGTTTTAGAAGATCGTATTGAGGATCATTTAAAAGTTAGAATGGCTTCTGTTATTAAAAAAGCTGATTATGATGTTACAATTGTTAATAACAGTATGAATATCGAAGTAGAGATTGAAAGTCTTACAACTCCTAAATTAAACTTTGATCAAGTTGCACAAGATATCTTAAAAAACCTAGGAACAGACAGTTCAATTGATGATATATACATTGTTATAAAGCACGATAGTGCTGTGGGAGAAGACAAAATTCTATTCTCTCAATACTTTAAAAAATAACACTTTTTTTATAACCCTCTAATCAATTTAGAGGGTTTTCTATTTTTATTTAATATGCTATACTAATCTAATCGACTATCTAATTTTAAAGGAGTTTTAAGTTATCTATGAAAATAAAATCTTATAATATTTTTGCTGCTTTGTCTGTTGTTCTTGTAGTTATCTCTCTAATTTTTTACTTAGTAATTAAAAATAATAGATTAAAAGAGGAAGAATCATCTTTTTTAAAAAGAATTACTGTTAGTAACAGTTCTATTGATTTTGATAAACTTATTCCTTTAGAAAAAGAGGTATGGGATAAATTTCAAAAAATACCTAAAAATCAATACTCTTCTAAATATGAGGAGATTGCTGAAAATAATAGAGTTCTTTTAAATCTTCGTTCTAGACAAAATATTGGAGCTTATATTCTAAAAAAAGTTCTAAATAGTGGAGAGCTCTCTCCTAAAGCTAGACTTTTTACTTTAAATAAACTTAGAGTTTTAGATGCTACATCTGGAAATATAGTTAACTCTATAAAGCTTACTATGGAATATCTAAATTTGGCTGAAGAACTCCATTCTGAGCATGATGTCATTAGAGCAAAAATATCATTAGCTTCTATTTTTAATAGCTTAGGTGGACATGATACCTCTATTAAAATACTTCAAGATATTGATATTGAAAATAAAGATTTTCCCAATGCTTCAAGAACTAAAATCTCTATATATCTATATTTAGTTGAAAATTTTGGTTTTTTAAATAACACTACAGAGGGATTTAAATATTTGAATAAAATTACACCTCTATTAAAAGATCAACCTGAAAGTTATCAAAAAAATATTTTAATTCTAAAAAACCTTTTAGAAGCTAGACTATATTTAATATCTGACAATAAAGAAGCTGCTTTAAATTGTCTAAACATTGCTAATCCTCTATTAGACAACTTAGATAAAGCCTTTTTCACTGATCTTGAAAATCTTCGTTTAATAACTTTAGAGAGCTACTATTTAAAATATGAACCTGAAAAATTTTCTCCAACTAATCTGAAAAACTTTATAGAAACTTCTGATTTTTATGGAGATATTACATTTTTAAAAATAGCTTTTAAGTTATTATTTCAATACTATTATGATACTAATAGTTTTAAAGCCTATAGTGATTTAGCTAAAGACTATGATGAGTATTTAGAAAGAGTCAGTGTAGCTAACAACAAAGTTTTTAGTTTGTATCTTATTGAAAATATTGAACATGAGCGTTTTGCTAGAGAAAATGAAAAGTTATATAAAAACATAGCTTTCCTTATTATCTCTATGGTTTTAATTTTAGGTGCTGCATATAAACGTATGCTTTACCTTGATAAAAAAGCTAAAATTGATGCGCTAACAACTATTGGAAACAGGCTTGCTTTTAAAGAGGATATAAACTCTTTAAAATCTAGTAATGAATACTCTATGTTGCTTTTTGACATAGATAATTTTAAAAAAATAAATGATACTTATGGACATGAATTTGGTGACGAAGTGCTATCTACCATTGGTAAAATTCTTAAAACTATTGAGAATAAAGAGATCTCTATATATAGAGTTGGTGGAGAGGAGTTTGCTATTTTATTTACTCACTTTAACGAAAGTTTTGCTATGGAAAGTTGCGAATATATCAGAAAAAGTGTAGAGAATATCCACTGGAAGTACCCAATTACAGTTACTATAAGTGGCGGTTTTTCCAAGGCTACGGAAAACACATATGCTCAGTGTGATAAAAGACTTTATAAAGCTAAAGGCTCTGGAAAAAACATGATTATATATCAAGATATAAATGAAGGAGATGTTAAATGATTTACCGATTGTTTATCCTTGTTTTTTTTGTAGTTTTTAACTTTGCTTTTAGTGAAGTTTACACACCAGAAACACTTAAAGAAAAAGAGGAGTTTAATAAGTTACAAAAAGAAAAAATAACTATAGCACTAGTAGATGATCCTTTTTATAATCTAAGTTATCCAAAGACTAGCTCTTTAAATACAACTGTAGAAAAGTTTTTAAAAAACTATATGCAACTAGATATAACTTTTAAAAAGGTAACATATAAAGATCTACAATCTGAGATTAATTCTGGCGTTATTGATGGAATAGCTTTTACTCCTAAAAGTAAATCTTTTGATAATAAACTTGATTTTAGTGAGAGTATCTTCTCTGAAGAGCTTTATGTTATTTCTAAAACTGAACCAATATATTCATTAAATGATTTGAATAATAAAATAATATATACATCATATATCGATGTCTATACAAATATTCTAAAAGCTATTTTAGATAATAATGATTTACATGCTTGTCCTATTCCAGTTGAGAATTTAAAAAAATATGATGATAAATATATTCTAACAACTAATCCTGTTTTATATAAACCTAAATATGGAATTAAAATAGGGCATTCATCTGGAATTACTATAGCTTTATCTCATAAATATAAAGATCTACTTCCCTTTATTAACAATGCTTTAAGTGGTGGATATAGAAAAATATTTTTAAATGAACTAGATTCTTTAAATCGTTCTATATCTTATAATAACTTTTATACCTCTTTAACTTCTGAGGAGAAAGAGTATTTGAAAACTCATAAACCAATTAAAGTTGCATATGAAAAAGATTCTGATTCTCTTGTTTCATATAAGTCTAAAATTGATGGAGAGTACAAGGGAATTGCTCCAAATATTTTTAAAATTTTAAAACGTAACCTAGGAATTGATTTTATAGATATTACAAATACTGATTATAAAACAATTAATGATCTTAAGAATAATGATTTTGATACTACAGTTCTTTCTAAAACGCAAAAACGTAGTAAAGATTTTATATTTTCTAAAAAAATATATGAGATTGGAACTTATATAATCAATCTAGATAACTCCCCAGCTTCTAGTAGAACTATTGGAGTTTTAAAAGATAATGTAGAGGAGCATCTAGCTCAAAGATATGATGTTGATAATAATATCATTGTATTTAATGATTTTAATTCCATGGTAAACGCTTTAAATGATGGTGAGGTTGGAAATCTTCTTGTTACTAATAAAGAGGATTTTGACTCTAATAAATATAATATTGTTCCTTTTGAAACTATTCCTGTTAACTTTATGTTTAACAAAAATAATACAGTTTTGAGAGATATTATTAATAAAGCTTTTGAATACTCTATCGATTTAAAAGGTTTTGCTGAACTATCACAACTTGAAAGAGATGCTGAGAATAAAGCTATCTATTTAAAAAATAAAGAGACTAGAGATATTCTTGTTCTTTCCTCTGTTCTTTTTATTTTTATAATTTTAGCTATTTCAGTTAATTTATATAAAGAGCGTCTAAATAAAAAGAATCTACTAAAAGATTCATTAACAAACTTACCCAATAGATTTATTTTTGATAAGTTTTGTAATGAGGAAAACTCACTTACTGGTTCTACTTTTGTTATAGATTTAAATAACTTTAAAAATATAAATGACTCTTTAGGTCATGAGTTTGGAGATGTTATTTTAAAAGAGTTTGCCAACTTCTTAAAAAATAGTTTTATAGATTCCCATATTTTTAGAATCTCTGGAGATGAGTTCTATGGTTTCTCTTTTGAAAGTCATGAAGAGATTATTGGAAAATTAAAAAAATATAAAGATTTTTGTCCTACACTTTTAAAATATAATATTACCTTTAATTTAGGAGTAAGTCATAAAACAGCAAATATTTCACTTGCTACTAGTTTTAAATACTCTGATTTAGCTATGCTTGAAACTAAAAAAGAAAAAAGCAAATTTTATAAAATTGCAGATGATAAATTTATTGAAAAAATGGATAGGGAATCATCTATACTTTCTCTATTAAAAGAGGATATCAGTGGAATATACCCTATGTTTCAACCTAAATACTGCATTAAAACCAATAGAATTATTGGTGCTGAAGCTCTTGCTAGATATAGTTCATTAGAACTTGGTCCAATAGGGCCCTTTGAATTTATACCAATAGCTGAAAAGTACAACTTTATACATAAAGTTGATTATAAAATTGCTAAAGAATCTATTGTTTTTATTAGGGATCTTCTTGAAAATGAAGTGTCTTTAGATAATTTCAGAATCTCATTTAATATCTCTATGAAAACTTTTAAAAGAGATGACTTAATAACTGTACTTACTGGACTTCTTAATTACTTTAAAGTTCCTGGAAAATATATTGAAGTAGAGATTACTGAGTCTATCTTTATTTTAGATATGAAAGACTTAATTACTAAATTAAAAGCACTTAAAAATTTAGGTATTCAAATATCACTTGATGATTTTACAGCGGGACACTCTACAGCAGGACTTCTACCTCTTTTACCAATGGACGTAGTTAAGTTTGATAAATCTCTTTTAGATTCTCTTGAAGTAAATAAATCAAAAGGTAAGATTGTTTATAAAAATTTAACCTCTTTAATAAAGGATTTAAACTTTAAGATTGTTTCTGAAGGAGTTGAAACAAAAGAGCAGTTAGAGTTTCTAAAATTTCTAGGTGTTGATTATGCTCAAGGTTATTACTTTAGTAAGCCTATTTCAAAAGATGAATTTACTACGGAGGTTAAGACACTATGATTTTTAAACTTGTTTATCCTTTGTTGATTATTTTATTTTTTATCTCAACTTTTATCAACAAAAATAATCTATTTAATGACATAAACTCATCTGTTGATAATTTTAATATTCGTTTTAATAAGGATATACAAACATTAAAAAATGAGATTGATTTTTTAGATGCTACTAAAAAAAGTTTACCTTTTGAAAATTACACTGTTGCTGAAAATATAATATACTTTGATATAGATGGAAGTGGAGTTTATTTTAAAAATATTACTTCACATCCCAATCAATTTAATTTTTATAATTTAAAAGAAGCCAAAGAAAATCTGAACTCTAAGTTTAATAACTCTCTTCTTTTCATTGTTTATAATAATATACGTTCTTTAAAAAACGATAGAAAAGTTATTTATACTGATGATTTTAGTCAAACTTGGGTTAAAGTTTTACAAAAAGGAGCTCTAAGTTTTGATGTTTTCCAAAATAAGAGAAGTATCTCTAGAAATAACACTGAATTTGCTCTTTATAATCTCTATACTGATAGAGCTCATGAAAAAGAGATGTTTACAATAATATTTCCAGAATATGATTATTTTAATAACTCCCAAAAACTTCGTGCTCTTTGGTATTTTGACTTTGATCCTAACTTCTTTGCTAAAAATACAAATAGATTAAAAAGTATTTTAGGATTAAATGCTTATATTATTGATGGAGAGTATAAAGTTGTTTATTCAACAGATAAAAAGTATTCTAAAACTATAGAGAACATTCAAGATTTTTATGTTTTTCCCCTTGAAAAAACTAACTATAAAATCTTAATTGAAAAAGAGGGGGTATTTCAACTTATTAAAACAAAAGAGATTTTTATACTAACTTTTATTATACTTCTAATTTTTTATATAAATAAAAAAGAGAAACTAAAAAAAGAGTTACTCTCTTTGAAAATGTTAAATAAAATTAAAAGTGAACTACTTTTAAGAGAACCATTAACTGCTCTTTATAACAGATATTTTCTACAAGAAGAGATGGTTTTTCCTATTAAAAATTGTGGTGTGGTACTACTTGATATTGATCATTTTAAAAATATAAACGACAGTTTTGGACATGATAAAGGTGATCTTGTTCTTAAAGCTGTAAGTAATTGTATAAAATTAGTTTCAGTTGGTAGTGCCGACGCTTTTAGATGGGGTGGAGAGGAGTTTTTAATTATCTTTAAAGATACTGATAAAGAAAAACTTTTAAATAAAGTTAATGCTCTTCAGATACTAATTAAAGATTTAAATATTATTGATAACTATAGAATAACTGCTTCATTTGGTGTTATTTACACTGATATTGAAGATAAAAACTCATTTTATAGTACTGTTTCTAAAGCTGATAAAAATCTATATACTGCTAAAAAAACTGGTAGAGATAAAATAGTAGCATTCTAAAATTAGAATGCTACTTTTCTTTTAAAATATATAGCTAACTCCAGCAGTTACTTTCCATGACTCATTTTCTGAAAAAAAATATTTATATCCAGTATAAAAGGATACTCCTGTAGCAGGGTTTCCAATAGCTCCATTAAGTCCTAACTCTTGAGAAAAACTATTTTTATCCTTTAAATCTCCTTCATCATTTTCTTCTGAAAGGCGAGCTCTATATTTTACTTCTTCATCTATTCTATTTAATTCCTGCTTTACTCCAGCACTCATAGAAACATCAACAATATGACTCTCTTGAAAATATTGTTTTCCAACTCCCATTCCTAAATACAGTGTATTTAAAACTCCATTTAGATTATCTAAATTCACATTATAATTTCCATAGTTTTCATTGATACTTCTTTGAAAAACTGCTACAGATTGAAGCTTTCCCATGGGTTCAAAATATATTGAATCAATATCTATCTTTTTAGATACCTTTCCCATTCCACCAAAAAAATGATTCTTCAAGTTAGAATTTAAAGCGTCATCTAAATTTTGGCAATTAAATCCTATTAAATCTTCACTATATTTTAGATATGCAATGTTTACCTTGGGGTCTGTTTTAAACTGAGGAGTTTTTAGACCACTTTTTAAATTAGTATCCATTTTTATATAGCTCATAGTCCAACCTGAATCTAATTTTAGATTTAGTGGATATCTTTTCCCAATAAATAGTTTATTTTCATTTTTCTCAAAACTATATAATAGCTGAAAAATTAAAATAAAAAATAGGAAAAAAAACTTCACCACTTAACCCCTCCTTTGTACTTTTTTTATTTATACTAAATTTTTTTTATTTTACCTTTTGAATTTTTTCTCTTATATATTTTTTTAAAAAGAAATTTTTAATTTATCACGAATATAAAAGTAACGAAAACGTATTTATGGGAGGTTGTTCTATGGGATTATTTTCATGGATTATTTTAGGACTTTTATCTGGAGCATTAGCTAGACTTATGATGCCAGAGGTATATACAGCTGGGCTTTTTGCAACTACAATTCTTGGAATTGTTGGTGCATTAGTAGGTGGATTTATAGGTAGTCTTCTTGGGATAGGTTCTGTTACTGGGCTTAACCTTGGAAGTATCTTTTTATCTGTAATTGGTGCTTTTGTTGTTCTGTTCCTATTTATAAAATTTAGAGGAAGATAAGATTAGGGAGGGGTTCATGGTAAATATAACTATTAATGGAAAAAACTGCTCTGTTGATGAGAAACTCTCAGTTTTAGAGATTTTACAATCACTAAAATTAGAGATTCCAACTTTTTGTAGAGATGAGAGATCTGAAGAAAAACTTGGTATTTGTGGAATGTGTGCTGTTTCAATTAATGGGACTGTTACAAAGAGTTGTAAGACTCTCCCTACTGAAGGTATGGTTATAGATACCCAAGACCCTGAAGTTATTAATAATCGAAGGCAACTACTTCAAAAATATATAGATAATCATCATGTGAACTGCCTTGTTTGCCAAAAATCAGGTCAGTGTAAACTTCAAGAGTATTGCTATAAATATGGAATAGATAAAACTATTCCCAATAGCTTAGATCTAATACCTGTTGATGATTCTAATCCATTTTTTGTAATAGATCCAAATAAATGTATTGGGTGTGGAAAGTGTGCTCAGATTTGTAGAAATCTTCAGTGCAATCACGCTTTAAAATTAAAAAATACCAATGGAAAAATGCATACTTGGGCCAATAAAGCTGATAATATAAATAGTTCAACTTGTGTTTCATGTGGAAACTGCGTAAGCTTTTGTCCAACTGCTGGGTTACTTCCAAAGTATAAGCATCAGTTTAGACACTGGGAAACTCAGACTGTAAAAACTACATGTGGATACTGTGGTGTTGGATGTCAAATTAACTTTGAAGTTAAAGATAATGTTATCGTTGAAGCCCACCCTGCTTTAGTTAAACCAAATGTTGGGCTACTTTGTGTTAAGGGTAAATTTGGATTTTCATATGTAAATCACCCTGATCGTTTGACTCATCCTCTTATTAAAGAGAATGGTATCTTTAGAAAAGCAACTTGGGATGAGGCTTTCTCACTAATTACTAAAAAATTAAGTGATACTATGAATGCCTATGGTGGCCAGGCTATTGGTGCTTTTTCATCTGGTAAGTGTACAACAGAGGAAAACTATTTGTTTCAAAAGTTCTTTAGAGGAGTTGTAAAAACAAATAATGTGGACCACTGCTCAAGACTTTGCCATAGTTCATCATCTGCAGCTCTTGGTAAAACTCTGGGGTATGGAGCTATGTCAAATAGTGTTCATGAAGGTTTTGAATCTAAAGTTATTTTAATAAGTGGTGAAAACTTAAGAGAAACACACCCTGTTTTAGGTGCTAAGGTTAAGCACGCTGTTCAAAGTGGTGCTAAACTTATAATTATAGATATTAGAGATATTGATCTTTCTGAAATTGCTGATGTATTTTTAAAAATAAATCCTGGAACTGATATAGCCTTAGCTAATGCTATGGTAAATGTTATTATTTCAGAAGGACTTTATAATAAAAAGTATATTGATGAGAACACTGAAGGTTTTGAAGCACTTAAAGAGAGTGTTAAAGATTATACTCCTGAGTACGCTGAAAAAATTTGTGGAGTTTCAAAAGATGATGTTATTAAAGCTGCTAGAATCTACTCTAGCGATGTTGCTACAACATACTTAGGTATGGGAAATACTCAACATATAAATGGTTCTGACAATGTAACTGCTCTTTCAAATCTAGCTTTAATCTGTGGAAATGTTGGAAAAGAAAGAGGGGGAGTTAACCCTTTAAGAGGGCAAAACAATGCTCAAGGTGCTTGCGATATGGGAGCATTCCCAGATATATATTCAGGGTACCAAAAAGTTGATGATCCTAAAGTTAAAGAGAAGATGGAAAAGTTCTGGAATGTGGAAAACCTTTCACCTTTTGCAGGAATAACTGTTGTTGAAATGATAGATAAAATATCTAAAAATGAGATGAAGTTTTTATATGTTATGGGTGAAAATCCACTTATGACTGACCCTAACTTAAACCATGTTAGAAGTGCTCTTAAAAACTTAGATCTCCTTGTAGTTCAAGATATATTTTTAACTGAAACTGCTGCTATGGCTGATGTTGTTCTACCAGCTACATGTTTTGCTGAAAAAATTGGAACTTTTGTCAATACAGGTAGAAGAGTTCAAAGAGTTAGACAAGTGGTTACACCTCCTGGTGAGGTTAAAATGGATTTAGATATAATTTTAGAGTTAATGGATAGAATGGGATACAAACAGATTAATAGAACTCCTGAAACTATCTTCAATGAACTTTGCGAAGTTACTCCTCTTTATAATGGATTTAGTTACTCACTTATAGAAAATGAGGGAGTTCAGTGGCCAGTTATAAATGGAAAAGGAACTGAGTTCTTATATGAGGATCTTTCAAACTTAAAGAGAAAGTTCTCACTGATTCCTGTGGAGTTAGTTAACTCTGTAGAGGTTATAAATGATGAGTATCCTTACTACCTTTCTACAGGAAGAGTACTTTATCAGTATCACACTAGATCTATGAGCGGAAGAGTTGATGGATTAAATGAAAAATGTCCTGAACCTTATGCTGAAATGAACTCCAATCTTTTAGAAAAAATATCTAAAAAAGATGGGGATATGATAACAATTAGATCTCGTCGTGGAGAGATTACTTTAAAAATAAAAGAGCGTGAAGGAGTTAAAGATGGAGTAGTTTTTGTTCCATTCCACTTCTCTAGTGCTTTAGTTAATGAGCTCACTGGAAGCGAGTTTTTAGAACCAATCTCTAAAACTCCTGAGTATAAAATTTGTCCAGTGAAATTAATGTAAAAAAAATAATTTTTTAAAGAGGATTTTTATAAAACTCTTTGAATATATTTTTTAGATATAATTTTAGATGTAATTTTTGGAGTAGCCTGTTAAGTAAAATTTAAATAAATGGAAAAGAGATTAAGGGTTCTGACCAGACTTTAATCTCTTTTCTATTTTTTGAAAAAATTTGAAGGAATTGTTCTTTTTAATTAGTATATTTGAGCCAGATTGACTTAATTAAAAAATCTTTTTAAGGAGGTATCATATATGGATATTTTTGCAGATTATATTCGTTCTAACGTTTTAATTGCACTCTTCCTATCTATTGGTATTGGTTATGCTATAGGAAAAATCAAAATCGGAAAATTCCAATTAGGTGGAATTGCTGGTAGCTTAATCATTGCAGTTATAATTGGACAACTTGGGTTTAATGTTCCTGGTATTTTAAAAACAGCTTTCTTTGCTTTATTTATCTATGCTTGTGGATATGAAGGTGGACCAAAATTTTTCGGAGCACTAAACAATAAAGCTTCTATGAAGTTTGTAATCTCATCCTTTTTTATGACTGTTATAGGTTTACTGTGTGTTCTTTTTTGTGCATACTACTTTGATTTAGATAGAGGATTAGCAGCTGGACTTGCTGCTGGTGGTTTAACTCAATCAGCTATTATTGGTACTGCAGGGAACTCAATTGGAAACTTAGGTTTAAATCCAGAATTAACTAAACAACTTCAAACAAATGTTGCTGTAGGTTACTCTGTTACATATATTTTTGGTACTTTAGGGCCTGTTCTTATGGTTGGAACTATTCTTCCACTTATTATGAAATGGGACCTTAGAAAATCAGCTATTGAACTTGAAAAATCTCAATCTAAGGGTATCGTTTTAGGTGAAAATGAGTTTCTTGCTCTTGAAAAAGTTTCTTCTAGAATTTATGAGATAACTAAAGATTCTAAATATGTAGGAAAAACAGCACGTGAGTTAGAAGAGGATTTTAAAGAAAAAATATTTCTTTTAGATGTTTCTCAAAATGGTTCTACTATAAAGGTTGATAACTATGATAACTATATTTTTAAGGAAAATGACTGGGTTGTAATTGGTGGAAAAACAAAGGCACTTCTTAGTTTAGATGGTGTTTTAGGAACTGAAATTTTTGACTGTACTAAGTTCTCTACAACTACTACTGAATACAAAAAATCCATTATTTTCCACTATAAAAAATTTGCTGGAAAAACAATTGAAGAGATAAAAACTCTTTTACCTCCAGCTGCTACTCTTGGTTTTGTTGTAGCTCAAGTTTATAGAGAGAATGAGGAACTACCTTTAAAACCTGACTTTAAATTTGAAGTTGGTGATGAAGTTATTTTAACTGGTAGAAAACAAAATATAGATAGTTCTTTTAAACTTTTAGGTTATGCCACTCCTAGTAAAAATGTTGTTGATTATATCACTTTCTCAATTGGTATGATTTTAGGTATCATGATTGGAGAGATTACTCTACCTATCGCTGGTATTCCTATATCTTTAGGAACTGGTGGAGGATGTCTTTTCTCAGGTCTTATTTTTGGATGGTTGAAAAGTAGATTCCCTAAAGTTGGAGGAATAGATACTGGTACAGTTTCTTTCCTTAAAGTTTTTGGACTAGTTGTTTTCGTTGTAATTGTTGGTTTAAATGCTGGTAAGAGTGCCCTTGTTACCATTGAACAATATGGTATGACTCTATTCTGGCTTGGTGTTTTTGTAACTATGGTTCCACAGGTTATTACATTCCTATTTGACTACTTTATCTTAAAAATTAAAAATCCAGTTGATTCAGTGGCAATTATAGCTGGAGGTAGAAGTGCTAATCCCGCTTATGCTGAGGTTCTTAGAAAAACTCAAAACTCTACTCCAGTACTACCCTTCTCAGTTGGATATGCTGTAGCAAATGTATTTTTAACTATGTGGGGACCTGTTATTGTTGGAATTATAACTAAAAATTAATTGGAGGTATTATTATGAAAGAGTTAAGCCCATTTGAGCTAAAAGATCAACTTATTAAACTTGCTGACGAAGCTTTTAAAGGTGAAGTTTTAAATGCTGGTAGAGGAAACCCAAATTTTTTAGCCACTCTTCCTCGTAGAGTTTTCAATCTCATTGGTAAATTTGCCATTGAAGAATCTGAAGTTTCATACTCATATCTTCACAATCATATTGGTGGTTTTCCTAAAAAAGAGGGAATCTATACTAGATTTCTAATATTTTTAAGAAAAGAGCAGTGTTCTGCTGAAGCGAATGGAATTTTAACATATTTATCATATATAGAGGATCAAATTGGTTTAAATATTGATGATGTTTTAATGGAGTTTGTAGAAGCTTATTTAGGAAGTCACTATCCTACTCCGCCTAGAATGTTAGTTAATACAGAGATTATTGTAAAAAAATATTTAACTAAAGAGATGTGTCAAAATAAATTAGACTCTGATTTTGATGTATTTGCTACAGAGGGTGGAACTGCTGCAATGTTTTATATTTTTAACTCTTTAGCTACGAATAAACTTATAAAACCTAAGGATAAAATAGCCATTGTTACACCAATTTTTACACCATATTTAGAGATACCTAAATTATCTGAATATGACTTAGACATTATTGAGTTACAATTAGATCCTAAATCTGATTGGCAACTTCCAACTTCTGAGCTTGAAAAACTTAAAGACCCTAGTATAAAACTACTATGTCTTGTTAATCCAAGCAATCCACCATCAACAAAATTAAGTACTGAAACTCTTTTAAAACTAAAAAAATTAGTTGATGAAGATAGACCAGATTTAATGATTATAACTGATGATGTTTATGGAACATTTAGTGATAACTTTGTTTCATGTTTTGGAGTAATCCCTAAAAATACACTTTTAGTTTACTCATTCTCTAAATATTTTGGAGCAACAGGATGGAGACTTGGTACTATATCTATCTCTCACAATAGTATTTTTGATGAACTTTTAAAAGCAGCTGACGATGAGGTTAATAACAGATATACTATAATAACTCCAACTCCTAAAACATTATCATTTATTGATAGAATTGTTGCTGATAGTAGAGCTGTTGGTTTAAATCATACTGCAGGTATATCTACACCTCAGCAACTACAGATGGCACTATTTGCACTAAACTCTTTAGTTGATTTAAACTCATATTACAAGAACTCTTGTAAGGCTCTTATTAGAAATAGATGTAAACTTCTTTACTCATCTTTAGGAGCTCATTTTGAAGATGATGAAAATGTTGTAAGCTACTATACTCTTATAAATGTAGCTGATATAGCTCTTGAGCTTTTTGATGAAAAGTTTGCACAGTGGTTTAAAGATAACAATAAAATAAATGATTTTCTATTTGCTTTAGCTAAGGAAACTGGTGTTGTACTACTTCCTGGTAAAGGATTTGGAGACACACATCCAACTTTAAGAGTTTCTCTAGCTAACTTAAAAGAGTATCAATATGAAGCTATTGGTAAAAAGACTAAGCAGATATTAAAAGAGTTCCATACTCAATATGAAAACTCTAAATAGTAAAAAAGACTAGAGTTAAACTCTAGTCCCATCTATAAGCTGTAGATATTTATCATATCTGCAGCTTTTTTCAATGCTTTCTCCTTCTTTTTAGCTTCAATCTCCACGTCAAACTCTTTAAAAAGCCAGATATATTTTTTTATATCCTCCTCTGAGATGTAATCACTATGAGATTTATCATCTATATAGTCTTTTCCACTTGATATATGAGCTAAAGGTTTTTTGTTTTTCCAACTATTTTTTATTTTTTCCACATCATAGTTCTCATCCTTTGTAACTCTTGCATGATGTACATCTAAGACCATGGGTGTCTCTATTTTTTCACACAACTTCAATACTTCACTAGCTTTATAGTAGTGACAATTTTCTAAAACTAATATGCTCTTTGTATAGCTGTCTAGTTCTTTATATGTTTGAATAAATTTTTCTACTCCATCTTTTTTTCCTATATGAAGAATTAACTCGCTTATCCCTGCAAGCTTTGCAAACTGTACTTGGCTTTCCAGTATTTTCAAGGAGTTTTCTATAACTTTTTCACTATCACTATTTAAAACTACAAATTGATCTGGATGAATTATGAGCCTTATCTTAGAACTATACTCTTTTATAAGTTTTAATTTTTCTAAAATATCTCTATCCTCTCTCCAATTCCAAAGATCAGGATATGGTATTACAGACGATGAAACTCTATAGATATAGTTGTTTTTTAAGCAAAACTTTATACACTCTAAAGTGTAATCTAAATTAAATAGTGCTGCTTCTTTAACTTTTTCTAAGTTAAAATTTTTAAGTGCATTTACACCCTTTTTCATACCTTTTCCATCTAACATACAAACAAGCCCTAGCATTTTACCACCATCCTAAAATCTATATCCTATATCTATGGCTACTGAATCTTTTGTTCCCCAAGTTGTTTCTACCATTAAAGTCATATTATTTGAAAGTTGAATAAATACTCCAGCTGCAGGAGATATTTCATCTAATTCTAAATCTATAGTGGCATTTAAATCTCCAATTCCAGCTTTAACTTGTGTTCCCATAAGTTGATAAGTAGCTCCTAAGTATGGAGTTATATTAGTTATAAAGGTATCTTTTGGCTTAAAGCTGTAACCTAATCTCGCATTTGAAACCTCAGCTTTTTTCTTAGCTAAACCATCTTTCATATGAATTTCCGTATAAGTATATTGAAGCATTCCAAAAACATTTTTGTACTCTCCTGCTAAAATACCTCCTATACCATAGATATCTCCCTCTGTTTTAAACTTTCCATTTAATTTTACTTTTTCTAAATGGTTGTTTATTTTATCTTCGTAGCCACCTATTATTCCATCTATAAAATTGTTTCCTGTTCCTGGTATTCCTATTTTAGGGTTTCCAGCTCTCATATCTACATCTGCTTCTAGTTGTCCATAGATTCCATAAATAGATAAAAATGGTAATACAAAGTAATCAAGCTTAACTCCCTTAACTTTAGCTTTTACTTCTATAGAATCTGGATTTACAATTTCCAAATCTACCTCATTGTTTCCAATGGGAATTTTTTTTATGTTTATATCAATGTTGCTTATCTTCCCAGCCTCTGTTTGAGTTACTCCTAATCCCGATATACCCCAACGATTCATTGGATATGGAATTCCATTCCAATACTCCTGTGCTAAAACCAGTTGTGGTAGTAAAAATAATAATCCCGTTGTTCTTTTCATGCTTTCTCCCTTAATTTTTTTCCCTTAAAACCCGTTTAAACCCTTTTTATTGTATCATATTTACTATTTTTTAATTATTTTTTATTTTTTAAAATAAAAAAAGAAATCCTATATAACTTGATTTTTGTACGGAAAAAGCGTATAATTCAATTAACAGAAATTATTAGTAAACCAAAAAGAGGAGTAACATGTCCAGTTGCCCTCTTTTTATTTTTTGCATTAGATGTTATACTATTAAAGCAGTTTGACTCTTGGAAAACTAGCCTTTCGTAGAAAGGAGGTTTACTAATGTTAAAAATTTCTGTTATTATAGTTTTCTTTCTAGTTTCTAAATATATCTACTAGAAAAGAGAAAAACTGTACAAACTAGATTGGACACCTAGTTTCTGGCAAGGATAAAACCTTGCCTTTTTATTTTTTAAAATAAAAAAAGAAATCCTAAAGTATCGCAGAATAAATGATTAGAAAATAGAATTGTTTTAAAAGGAGGTTGTAAAATGGGAATTTTAACATGGATTATCCTTGGTATTTTAGCTGGTGCTTTAGCTAAGTTCATCATGCCTGGTGCTCAAGGTGGAGGAATAATTGCCACTATGATACTTGGTATCGTCGGAGCTTTCGTTGGAGGATTTTTAGGTAGTGTTATCGGTATTGGTTCTGTTCATGGATTAAATATTGGTAGTATCTTTACTGCAGCTTTTGGAGCCATTGTAGTTTTATGGCTTTTCAATAAATTCAGATAAACAAAGAAGAGAGATTTCGGCCCCTTCCCCGAGATCTCTCTTTTTTTAATTTAAAAAATTTTTTTACATAGTTCCTATTATATTTAAAAACCACCCTGTAGTTTTATAGTCCTGTTCTCCCAAAGAGTCCTTGAATCCAGAGAAGTTATATCCCCCTCCTAGCTTCATGTTTCTATCTATATTTTTATAAACTCCAAAGATAGCCCCACTTAAAACATCCTCATTAGCTCGGTCCACTAACCACTGATATTGTCCAAAAACTTCCCAACTATTCATTACACTGTAGTTAGCCTTAAATCCTAACATATAAAGATCATTTAAATAGTTATTCTTCTCACGTCTATATCCATTTTTCATAGATATATCAAGGTCCCTTGTAAAGGAGTAGATTGTTTCAAACTCCCCTATATGAGCATTAAAATCCTTATTAGTTTTACTATCCTTATCTAGTATCACTGTATATCTTGATAGATAGTTTAATCTGTCATTGGCTATAGGTCTATAAGCTAGTCCCACACTACTCTCTAAATAACTAGTTTTATAACTATCATCTGTAAATGAGTAATTTATTTTTCCTGCAAAAGTATACTCTTTATTATACTTATATGTAAAAGAGTTCGTTGTTAAATACTGCTCTATATCCTCTGAACCTTTGTCCTCCCTATACTCAACTCTATTTCTTAAAGTTAAGCTCTCTAACTCAGCTCTTAGATATAGTGACCCACCTCTTCGACGACTTCTCTCATCATTTGGTAAAATTAACTCACCATGTTGAATTGATCCACCTAAAGTTACTCCTCTTCTTAAGTCATAATCTATACCATATCCTTGAAGAGTAGCATTTTTGCCTCGCTCTTTTACAAACTGGTTCTCTTGGTAAATACTAGTTCTCTCTCCAACTCTAGCTCTTTGACCAACAGTATATCTATCTCTAGATATCTCTCCATCTGAACTATACCCTGAATAGATATTGTAGTTATCGAAAAGTTGATAATCTCCTCCAAGCTCAAAGTAGTTTCCTGAATCACCAAAAGAGGTTCTACCATTAACTTTTAATCTATCGTTTATTCTTTTTTCAGCACCTAGAGATAGTGCATTACTAAGTCCAGCTTTTATCTCACTATAAAGCTTTGTACTTTCATTTAAAATATACTCCAATTTAGCACTAGTTACTGTTCCAGTTTCTCTTTTTTCTACCCACTTCATCTGATCTACATATTGAAACTTTAGATAACTTTTCAGATTTTCAGAGTGACTATATTTTAGTTCACTTCCAAAAGTTTCTAAAAATCTATCATCTAAGTCTGAAGCAAAGGAGTATCCACGCTCTTTTCTTTCGTACCAAGCTTTTAATTCAGCCTCTTCTAAAAGTTTTAAAGCTCCTGTAATTCTATAGGCATTTCCAGATATTTTACTGTCATCTCTACTCACCTCTTGGAAAGTTAATCCTCCATCAAAAGACAAATAGTTACTTACGTTTGAAACTCCAGAGCTAGTACTAAACTCACCCTTTATATAGTTTCCCTTTTCATCTTTTAACTTAACCTCTACACCCTTTAAATCGTAGTCTGTTTTCCCACGACTTTCATGAACAGCAGTTAGCCCTACACTTAGATTATCATTTATATCTTTTACAGTTTTTACACCGTAATTTGATGAATCTACAACCTCTCCCTCTTTAGGAAGATAACTATAATCAACCACTAAATATGCATAGTAGTCTGTGGAACTTCCACCACTTAAAGGTGTTGTAAGTATAACTCTTCCTATAAAAGGGTCAATCTCATAGTCTCTTCCCTCTTGTAAGTAGATTACCTTTTCCACAACATAGGTATCTGCATCAACAATTTTTATCCAAACTTTTTGGCTACCTTTTAACACTTCACCATTTTTTAGAAAATATAAACTTCCACCAGTTCCTAAAAACTCATCATGACCATACATAGTGTTTGGAGTACTCATAAAGACTTTTACATTTATATCATCCTCTTTATACTCACTTTTAAATCCATACAACTCTTTATTATAGTCCATAAACTTTGTTCCCACAAAACCAGTTTCATAGTTACCCCACATTAGGTATGACTTTTTATGCTCTAACTTTAGGTAAAGTTTTCCATTAGTATTTACCTCTTTTCTAATTTTAGAGTCATCACCATAAGTTGGATAATAAACATAGTCATCATCTGTAACTCTCTCTAAAAGTGTTTGATTCTTTTTATCCTTAGTATCAAAATGTAGTGTTAGCTTATAGTCTCCATAGCTACCCTTACCAAAATATGTAACTCTTGGTTTGTCACTATCCTTTCCTATATATGCATCTACTAATCCTGTTCCCATATATGTATAATTCTTTTCAGGTTCCTTCTCTCCTTTTTGAACTATAAAGTTAAACTTTGTTAAAGAGTATGGAGTTATTCTTTTTACAAGAGGGTTTTCACTTTTAATTACACTTCCCTTTGGTAAACTATTTTCATCAAGTTTTACTGTAAAGTTTTCACCAAAAGCTTTATCCACCCACTGATCTGGAAGATGAAATCTACCAAACTCATCAGCTTGAACCACAACTCCACTTGGAGTATAAACAACTGCATATGGTATTCCTTTATCAGTTGCCTCATCTATTACTTTACCAATTATAGTAGCTGTATTTAAAAGAGAGTCTCCCTTTACATCAACACTACTTTCACCTATATTTGATATCTTACTATTTCTATTGGCTACATAACTTTGGAAAATATTTTTTCCCATATTAGCTCCAACAGTTGCTTTCATATAGAAAGTTTTACTATATTTTTCCCCTGGTTTTAAACTAAATTTTTGAAACTCATCATCTAAATATCTAAACCCTTTTGGAGTAGTATTTTTTAAACTTAAATTTTCGTAACTCTCTTTATCTAAATTTTCTACATTTACAGTAAATCCTACAACCTCTCCAAGCTTTATCTCACTCTTTGTAGAACTTAAACGAACTCTAACTCCCTGCTCAACCTTCTCCTCTTCTGAATACTCAGATAAGGGTTTTAAATAGATTGTTTGATCATCATTTGTTCCACCAGCTATTTTAGCTTTGCTTTCTATAACTCCAATTGCACTGCTATCTATATCAGCTTCTACTAAAAACTCTATCGTTACTCCAGGACCTATATCTACCTTTGTATTCAGATCCTCTCTTCCAGATACCTCATTTTTTAAATATGTATGCTTTTTAAATCTACTAGATTCATCTTTAGCTCCTAAGTACGTTACCTTCCAATTGGAGAAAGCTCTTCCATAACGCTTCCCCTCTTTTTCAGTTGTAACTTCAGAAAGTATATCCTCTATAGGAATAGAACGACCATATCCATCACCTTTATTTTTGATAGTAAGCATGTATTTAAGTTTATCTCCAGGTTTATATATACCATTTTCAGGTTCTAAAAGAGTCTTTTCTCCACTTATAGAACCCCCAACACTTCCCAGTTCATCAGTGGTTTTTCCCATTCCATTTACAACAAAGCTCATTCCACTTAAAGTTCCAATAGCTTTATCTAAAACTATTCCTGATATCTCAAAAGTTATACTACTTTTAGGAGCAAAATCTACACTCTTTTTTATATAGTTTCCTGTGTCTCCCATTTTAGATGTTATAACTGTCCTTGGGTCACTACTTTTTACACTTATATTTATTCCCTCTAAAACTTTCTCTTTTACATCTGATCCAGCTACTAAAGCTTTTATCTCATCTAAATTACTTTCAACACTTAAATTATCTAAAAATCCCTCTCCTATATTTTTTAAAGTAGCTTCATAAGTTACCATATCTCCAGGTTTATATCTCACACCACTAGTTACTATTTTTCCATTTACACTTTTCAAACTACTTGAAAACTCTAGTTTTCCAGGTAAAGATTTAACTTCACTCTCTTTTACATCTTCACCATAAATAGATTTCATATGTATACTATCAAAAATACTGTTTTTAGTGACACCTTTAAAATTATATTTTATCTCCTGTCCAGGGTATAGAATTGGAGTCTTCTCAATTGGTGAATCATTTTTAAAAGCAGTTACTTTTTTATTTTCAATTCCAGAAGCTGAAACTAAAGCTTCATCTACACTTAATCTGTATTTTTGTTCGTATGCAGTTCCGTAACCTCTATTTTTCAAAGTGATAGTATAATTTATCTCTTCACCAGCTTTATAACTATCTTTTGAAACTTTTAAACTATGAGTTACATCACTTTTTTCCATCTTTGCAACTACCTTATCTTTAACAATATCTCCCACTGATTCTTTAGCAACTTTTCCTTTTACTCTATACTCTACAAACCCTCCAGGTAAGATATTTAAAATATCATCTCCCTCTGAAGTTTCATCCACTATTATTCCCTTATCTCGAGATATTTTTTTATCACTAGATGAAAAAGCTAAAATCTCTCTTCCATTTACAGATTTTGTTTTTAAACTATCTATATTACTATTAAATCTATAGTTATTTAAAATTCCAAGACCTTTATTTTCAACTTTAAAAAGATATTCTACATAACCTTCTGATGTATATCCCTTTAGTTTTTTATTTCCACTTTTATCCAAATAGCTTTCTACTTGGGAGGTTACCTTAGGTTCTGAACTGTGTGATGAAATTTTATTATTGACCGTATGACTATCAATCAATACTTTTGATTCTATATCACTAACACTAAAATCATCTACATACACACTATATTTTTTTATAATTTTTTTGCCCTTTCCTAAAGCTATTACCTCTTTTAAACTAGTCTCATTTTTAGGAAAAGCTTTCACAACCTCTCCCTTCCAGTTCACTACTTCACTTTTATTCACTAAAAACTCCAAAGGAATATTACTACCATTTCCTTTTCCACTATTTTTTATCTCTATCTCATATGTATACTCTTTTCCAGGAGAGTACTTCTCAGTATTTAAAAATTTTATATCTAAACTATATGGCTCACTTTTAGTAACTAAACCTTTATACTCAATATCACCTAAAATATTCTCGTTTATTTTACCTTTTATCTCATAGATTAAGCTCTCTCCAAAAGGGATATCCATCTCACTTTGAATATTTTCTCTATTACTTTTAACCTCTATATTTGAAAGAAGTAGCTCTTTTTTCCCATTTAAAGTTGGTACTAAAACTTTATCTATACTCTCATCTAACTTGAAGTTATTCAGATATCCTGGGCCATCAGGTTCAACTACAACTTTATAGTTTATATACTCTCCAGGAGAGTAAGTTTTTAAATCTACCTCTCTTTTTATTTTAGCTTTTGAACCTAACACTTCACCTTTATATGTTCTTTTTTCTAAAAGTTGATTATCCTCATAAATTGTAACTATATTTTTTATCTCTTGAGATAAAAGTTTTGGATTTGGTGTAGCTACAATCTCGTATTTTATACTCTCCTCTGGAAGTAACTCTACAATCCTATCATCTAAAAGATCTCTATCTCCTGTACTAATTTTTTTACCATTTTTAAATATCTCCCAAGAGGTAAATGCCTCTCCTTCAACATCTAAGAATCCTTCACCACTATTTGCTAACTGCCCCTTAACTTTTGTTAAATCATTCACTATCTGAATATCTCTTTTAGGACTATTTTCATAGTTTGAAATTACAATATCATATGTAAAGGCCTTTAGTGGGTTAATCTCCCTACCGTAGAGAGTTTCTAATAAAACTATTAAAGTTATTAAAATTTTTAGTAAAAATAGTAGCTTTTTCACTCTCTCCTCCTTCACAATTTTGTGTCTTTATTATAACATTTTTGAAGGGGAATAATAAAATAAAAAACTAGGAGAATTTATACTCCTAGTTTTTCTGATATGTGTATTTATTTACTAATTTATTTATTTTTTCTTTTTACAGTTGCTAAATGAGCATTTACTGGAATATTTGAACTATCAAGTCCTGGAGTTTGATTATGTAAATTAAACTCTACTTCAACTTGAGGTCCAAAGAATAGACAATGAGTTGATCCACCAAAATGGAACATTCCTAACTCTTGACCTTTTTTAATATGTTGTCCTTCAAAAACACGTACGTCACATGTTGAAACTTCTGCCATTCCAACAGCCATAAAACAGAATAAACCTATATCTGGATTGTCCGCTTCAATAAAAATTAAAGCACGTGTTGCAACTTCACAGATATAACCTTGTGATTCATTTGGTCCTGCTGGATCAAGTCCTACACTAAGTGCTTGTGAATAATATGTTCCATCTATAATTTTTGTTTTTACAACTTTTCCAGAAATTGGTGCATGCCAACGGTGGTAGCTAAGAGCACTTAAAAATGCTTGATAAACAGTTCCACCAACAAAGTTTTCAGTCAATGGGTCATTATCTAGCATAAATTTTAATGCATAAGGCTGTGCCTTTATCCAAAACTTATCATATAGTTGAACATTATTAACTAATCTATATGGAGCAGACTCACAAGCATTTATAACAATAGCGTCATCTTCAGGCATAGCAATAGGTCTAACTCCCTCTCTAAAACGACGTGTGAAAAAGTCATCCCATGATGTAAAACCATGATGAGGTAAACTTGGATCACAAATAAAATCATCAACAAATGTTGGCATTGCTTTTTTAGCATCTTCTCCAAACCAACCTGTTTTAGGATCATCATTTAAAACATGAGCACTTTCTGCTGAAGAAAGATATACAGCCCACTCATCTAACATATTTTTAAGATGTGAATTAATCTTTTCATCTAAAAATCCTGCCCAACCACCAGTTGTAGCCATAGACCAATCTAAGATAGCGTTAAAAGGAAAACCTACAAGCCCAGTTTCATCAAACTCTGGAGAATGAGTCATAATTACATTAAAAAGAGATAGCATATGCTGATAATCACGAACTTGAGGTAAATCAGCTGGTGATTTTGTTTTATTTTTCGCAACTTGATCAAACATCTGAGTAAAAAACATATAAGCTTTTGGATCTGTTTCAATGAAGTTTTTTAATTTTTCAACAGTTGGCAACAATGGTCCTGTTTGCTTATCTGCCTTTTCCATAATTTTTTTCATCCAAGTAACTAATGTTTCTTGGTCTGAAGGCATCCATTTTCCTACCATGAATGTTTTATCAATTGGTTTAATATTTTTTTCCATTCTAACACTCTCCTTAATTTAAATTATAAAAAGAAAAAAATCTCTATATAGTCTATTCTACAAATTTTTTTTTATTTTCCTTGTAATTTTTAAAAAGCAAAAAGCACAGAGTTTAATCCGTGCTTTTGTACTAATTCACTTTAATATATATTTTAGGAAAATTATTAGGCTGTTTTTACTTTTCTTCTATTTTCAAGTACATCAAAGAAGATTTGAAGCATAAATATAGCTGCTAGTGAGAAGCTTAAAGCACTTCCTACAACTCCAACTGCTTGAAGTAAAATTAGTGCTAAAAGTTGAATACCTAAATATTTAACTCCTATCATCCATACTGAGAAGAATGGGAATGCCACTTCACCATCATTTGTAATCTCTCTTTTAATATCCTCTTTATCCCAGATAAATCCAACAAATACACAAAGAAGTAATCCACCCATTGGTAATAAGATATTATCTGTTAAGTATCCTAAGAAATCAAAGAAGTTTAATCCAAAGAACACTTTTAACTCTGCTAAAGGTCCAAAAGAGTGTGAGTTTGGAATTGCAAATGCAGCAATTAAACCACTTACTAAAATTGTAGCTTTCTTTCTATCTAACTTCATCTGATCCACAACAAATGATACAACAACCTCTAATAATGAGATAGTCGATGTAAGAGCTGCAAATAGCACAAGTACGAAGAAGATAATTCCAAATAAGTTACCCATTGGCATTGATGCAAATACTTTTGGTAAAGTTATAAAGATTAATCCTGGTCCAGCTGTTGGCTCAAGTCCAAATGAGAATACTGCTGGAAGGATAGCAAGTCCTGCAAGTAAAGCTATTAGTGTATCTAGTACAGGTATACAAAGAGCACTTTTAACTAGGTTAGTATCCTTTGGAAGGTAACTACCATAAGTTATCATAGCACCCATACCTAAACTTAGTGAGAAGAAAACCTGTCCTAAAGCTGCAATTACAACTGCAGGAGTAATCTGTGAGAAATCAGGTTTTAGGAAATATTTAATCCCTTCCATTGCATTTGGAAGAGTTACTGATCTTGCAACGATAATCAACATAAATACAAATAGGATTGGCATCATTATTTTACTTGCTGCCTCAATTCCACCAGATACACCTTTTAAAACGATTAATGCCGTTACTATAACAATAACAAAGCTATATATAATCGGTGAAGTTCCAGAAGAGATAAAATTCCCAAATGTTGTTACTGGGTCCTCTGTAAGTCCACCTCTAATAAACATACCGATATATTTTACAATCCATCCAGCAATTACAACATAGTATGAATAGATAATAAAACAACATAAAATTCCAAAGATTCCAATGAATCCCCAACCTTTTTTAATATTATTATATGAACCAAAGGCATCAGACTTTCCTCTTCTACCTATTGCCATCTCACCTAACATAAGGGAAAAACCTAGTATTACTATTAAAGATAAATAGACAATTACAAATGCTCCTCCTCCATTCTTTCCTGCTAAGTAAGGAAACTTCCATAAATTTCCAAGCCCTATAGCTGATCCTGCCGCCGCTAAAACAAATCCAACACTTGATCCCCAATTACCTCTTTCGTTACTCATAGTTCTTCACCGTCCCTTTTGAAAATTATTTTTTATTTTCAAGAATAATAACACATATAAAATTAAAATACAATAGTTTTTTTACGTTTTTTTAGTACTATTGTTCATTGTAAAAGAACTTTAATAAATTAAAAGACTTTAGTACTAATTTTTAAGACATTTTTTAAAACTTTTTACATTTGACACTTTGACCAAATTTATAGTATACTATTCTTAGTAAAACGGAGCCTAAGGCCGATGGCGAAGATGTTTGTAATATATTTGTGTTGTGATGCTGCCATAACAATACGCTTATTAATTCATATTTAAAATTTTTAAGTAAGATAATTTAAGCTATTTAGGCATACCAATTGGTATGCCTTTTATTTTGGAATATGTATTACTTCTTTTAGGCGAAACATAATTTTTTAGGAGGAAACAAATGAAGAAAAAAATCAGAATACCTGATACGTATGTCATTATCTTTTTTGTAGTTGTCTTTGCTGCAATTCTTACTTACCTTATACCAGTTGGTAGCTTTACCATGGAAAAAATTCAATACGCTACTGAAGCTGGTATGAAAACTAGAACAGTTCCTGTTCCAGGAAGTTTTAAATATGCATTAAATGATTTAGGACAGCCACTTACTAAAGGTATTCCTATATTTGCTGCTGGCGGAGATATGAGTGTTACTAACTATATCTTTGAAGGTCTTGTTAGTGGAGATAAATGGGGAACTGCTGTTGGTATTATCGCATTTATCCTTATCACTGGTGGAGCTTTTGGTATTATTTTAAAAACTAAAGCTGTTGAAGCTGGAATACTTAATATGATTAAAAAAACTAAAGGATCTGAGGCACTGCTTATACCTCTTGTTTTCCTTCTATTCTCTTTAGGTGGAGCTGTATTTGGTATGGGTGAGGAAGCCATTCCTTTTGCTATGATTCTTATACCTATAGTTGTTGGTATGGGCTATGACTCTATCACTGGTATTTTTATGTGCTATATCTCAACTCAAATTGGATTTGCTACATCTTGGATGAACCCTTTTAGTGTGGCTATCGCTCAAGGAGTTGCTGGAGTTCCTGTGCTTTCTGGAGCTATGTTTAGAATAGTTATGTGGATATTCTTCACATCTTTTGGAATTATCTATACTATGAGATATGCTAAAAAAGTTAAAGCTAATCCTGAGTTATCAATATCTTATGAAACTGATAAGTTCTTTAGAGATGATTTTAAAGCTGATGAGTCAGAGGATTTAGAGTTTAAATTTGGACATAAACTTGTATTTTTAACAATATTCTTAGGAATGTCTTGGATTATTTGGGGAGTTGTTTTCCATGGATACTACTTACCTGAAATAGCTGCACAGTTCACTATTATGGGAGTTGTTTCTGGAATTATTGGAGTTATCTTTAAATTAAATGATATGACTGTTAATGATATTGCTATCTCTTTTAGAAAAGGTGCAGAGGACCTTATTGGAGCAGCAATGGTTGTTGGTATGGCTAAAGGTATTGTATTAGTTTTAGGTGGAGTAGACGCTGGAACTCCTACAGTTTTAAATACTGTTTTAAACTCTGTAGCTGGTGTTTTAAGTCATTTACATGCTTCTATATCTGCAGTTGCTATGTACTTCTTCCAGTCTGTGTTCAACTTCTTCGTTGTATCAGGTTCTGGACAAGCAGCTTTAACAATGCCAATTATGGCACCACTTTCAGATTTAGTTGGTGTTCCTAGACAAGTTGCAGTATTAGCTTTCCAACTTGGAGATGGATTTACAAATATGTTTGTACCAACATCTGGTATCTTAATGGCTATTTTAGGAATAGCTAAAATTGAGTGGGGAGTTTGGGCTAAACTTCAAATAAAGTTCCAAGGAATTCTTTTCCTTTTAGGTTCAATTTTCATGATTATTGGGGTTTTAATAAAGCTTCAGTAAAAAATATTTTTAAATATAGTTTGACATTTTTTATTAAAATGTTGTATACTCACTCTTAACAAAAACAAATAGAGGTTAGTTCACTTCCATATACGGAGCCTAAGGCCGACGGCGATGATGTTATGACCCTGTGAATTAAGTATTGTGACGCTGCCATAACAATACGCTTATTGCTTAATTAAGTTCTCTAGGGCATACCATTCTTTGGTATGCCTTTTCTTTTGGGGTAGTAATTTTTTTACTAATTTAGGGAGGATTTAAAATGGTTTCATATGGGGTATTATCTATAATTCCAATTTTAATTGCAGTTTTTTTATCTATTAAAACTAAAAATGTAGTTTTGTCACTTTTTTCCAGTGTATTTTGCGGTATTTTCATTTTAAATGGTTACAATCCTCTAGAGACTACAAAGGTTCTAGTGGGAAAATATTTTATCAATCAACTTACAGACAGTTATAACGCTGGAGTTATTGTACTTATGATCTTTATTGGTGGATTTATTGAGCTTATGATGATGTCTGGTGGAGCTTACGCTTTTGCTGAGAGCTTTAAAAACTCTATAAACTCTAAAACTAAGGCTCAGCTTTTAGCTTATT
The DNA here is from genome assembly GCF_014250655.1 of Cetobacterium sp. 2G large. NCBI lineage: Bacteria > Fusobacteriati > Fusobacteriota > Fusobacteriia > Fusobacteriales > Fusobacteriaceae > Cetobacterium > Cetobacterium sp. 2G large. The sequence goes on from NZ_JACHTH010000003.1 coordinate 125,432, forward strand.
TTACAGGGATTATGATATTTTTCTCTGACCTTGGTACACCACTAATTGTTGGACCAATCTTTAGTCCATTTTTTAAAAGATTAAAGCTTTCTAAGGAGAAACTAGCTTTTATACTAGATTCTACATCATCTCCTGTGGCTGTTTTAGTTCCTTTTATTGGGTGGGGAGTTTTTATCATAGGACTTTTACAAAAGGAGTTTGAGCTTTTAAATCTGTCTCTTTCAGACTATGAAAGTTTCATAAAATCCATTCCTTTTAACGTTTATCCAATACTAGCACTGACTATTATTCCAGCTTTAACGCTACTTAAGCTAGATTTTGGGCCTATGAAAACTTTTGAAAATAATCCTATAGATGAGAGTGCCTTTGAAATAGATAACTCTAAGTATCAAGTTGAAAATGCTAAAGGATCTTTTGTTTGGGTTCCAATACTAGTTCTTTTAGGAACTCTATTTTCAATGCTTGGTACCTCTTTTATAACTTCTAGAGTTTCAGGAAGTGCTTTTAGAGCAGCTCTAACAAGTGGATATCTATATGCAGCCCTTGTTTTAATGGGACTTATGCTTTTTTATAAAAGTAAAACATTTAAAGAGATATTTTCTATCTACTTAAATGGTATGAAAAAAATGAGTGAGATTGTTATAATTCTAATTTTAGCTTGGTCATTAGGTGTTATTAATAAAGATTTAGGAGCTGACCAATTTCTAATTGGATTTTTAAAAACTTTAGATATAAACTCTGGATTTATTCCAGCTATTGCTTTTATATTCGGTGCTGTTATCTCCTTTTCAACTGGTAGTTCTTGGGGAACATACAGTATTATGGTACCACTAGTTATACCTATGGCTGTTACTTTTAATGCTCCACTTTATGTGACAATTGGAGCTATACTTTCAGGTGGACTTTTTGGAGACCATGTTTCACCAATTTCAGATACAACTATACTTTCATCAGCAGGAGCTGGATGTGATCATATAAATCATGTCAAAACTCAAACTCCATATGCTGTAGTAAACGCTATTTTAGCTATATCTGTATTCTTAATCGGTGGATTTACACAAAATAGTTCGTTAATCCTTTTTGCAATAATTTCACAAATTGCAATTTTAATAGGAATAAAAATCTTTACTAAAAACAGATTCTATAAAGGAGATGAGCAATGCAGTACTTTTCAGGAAGATTTAAAGAAGCAGCAAGTGAATTAATCTTAGATTTTCACTCCTCTATTCACTTTGATCAAAGACTATACAGATACGACATTATGGGTAGTATCGCTCATGTGAGAGGGCTTTCTAAAATGGAGATTATTTCAAAAGAGGATGGGTGTCTTATTGAAAAAACTCTTTTAGAGATTCTAGAGGATATTGAAAATGGAAAGATTACCTTCTCTACAACTTACGAGGATATTCATATGAATATTGAAAAAATTCTTATTGATAGAATTGGGGATGTAGGGAAAAAACTTCACACTGGACGTAGTAGAAACGACCAAGTAGCTGTAGATATGAGGCTTTTTACAAAGGATGAAGTAAAAAAAATCCAGTCCTATTTAATTGAACTAATTGAAGTTACTACTAACTTAGGAAAAGAGCATTTAGAAACATATATGCCAGGGTTTACTCACCTTCAAAAGGCTCAACCAATATCATTTGGACACTATATGTTTGCATATTCTGAGATGTTTAAAAGAGACTTTATCCGTTTAAATAACGCTTTTGAATTACTTGATTACTCACCTCTTGGATGTGCAGCTTTAGCTGGTACAACTTATCCAATAGATAGAGAGTTCACTGCTCACACTTTAGGATTTAAAGGACCTACTTTAAACTCTTTAGATGGAGTTAGTGATAGAGACTACTTAATTGAGATTATGTCTGCACTTTCAATTGTTATGATGCACCTTTCAAGGTTTTCTGAAGAGATTATAATCTACACTTCAAATGACTTTGGATATATTGAGTTAAGTGATGCTTTTTCAACTGGAAGTAGCATAATGCCACAAAAGAAAAATCCTGATGCAGCTGAATTAGTTAGGGGGAAAACTGGTAGAGTTTACGGGGATTTAATGGCACTTTTAACAACTATGAAGGGGATTCCTTTAGCTTACAATAAGGATATGCAAGAGGATAAAGAGGTTTTCTTTGATGCTGTAGACACTGTAAAGGGATGTTTACAAGTATTTGTTGGGATGGTTAAAACGTTAAAAGTAAAAAATGAGGTTTTACTTTTAGCTTGTAACGATGGGTTTATCAATGCCACTGACGTTGCAGACTACCTAACTGTTAGGGGAATGAGCTTTAGAGAAGCTTACAAAATAACTGGGGAGATTGTTAGTTACTGTATTGATAATGGGTTGAATTTAGAAACTCTATCACTTGAGAAATACAGAGAGTTTTCATATATTTTTAGCGGGGATATATATGAAACAATAGCTATTAAAAATTGTGTTGAAAAAAGAAAGTCCTTAGGTGGACCAAGTAAAGAGAGCTTGCTTTCTCACTTAGAAAGATTAAATGAATTTTTGGATGGGGCCAAAATAGATCTTATTAACTATAGATTAAACGATATAATGTAATAAGAAAAAAGGTATACTGGGGAGTATACCTTTTTATAATTTCACTAACTTTTCTACAGTTGGAATGTCTGTTGGAACCCAATTTAAAGTCATTAGCAACTCTTTTTTCATCCACTTAAACTCTTGATGCTCTATTAATTTAAACTCTGAGAAATCTAAAACTGTACAATTATAAGTAGATAATTTTATAACAAACTCTTCATACTCTTTTTGAACTTCATCAAAAAGTTTATCCGCTCTTATATCTATATTTAGCTCCTCTTTGATTTCTCTTTCCAAAGCTCTTTTAGGTTCCTCTCCCTCTTCAATCTTACCACCTGGGAACTCCCACATCCCTGGGAAAGTTTTATCCTTTGGCCTCATAGCACAAAATATATCACCATTTGGAGTTTCTAAAATAGCTCCTACTACCTCAATAATTTTTTTCATTAATTTCTCCTACTTCTGCTACTTGTAGCGTTTTTTCTACTCTTTCAGTAAGTTCAATATATATATCTTTAGAAAGTGGATTCTCTAACCTTAAGGTTGTAGTTATCGGTTTTTCATCCTTGTAGTCTACACAATCCCCTTTTCCTATATAGATATATGGTTGAACTACACCATCAACCTCTTTGTATTTTCTTACAAAAATATGTAAATTTATACCACGTTCTTTATTTTTAACTATATTTTGTCCTCTTTCACTTCCAACTCTTGTGGTATTTGGGCTTTCCCATTGAAAATTATATCTATCTAATATTTTATCATTATATTTTATGCTCTCCTTAACATCTGCACCTTTATGTAAATCCACAAATAAAAAATAATTATTTCCATTTGCAAATAACCCAGTTCCTCTAACAGAACTATGTTTCATTTGATAATTACAAATTAATGCTACATCTTTCATAAAATAGTTTTCATATAACTTTAAAAATGGAAACCCATAATCTTCTGTTCCAAAACTTTCTTTGTATTTTAAAAGTCCATAATCTAAAACCTCTAGAATATAATCTTTTATATCTTTATTTTTTAAAACTTTGTTTAATAGTTCTGTTTTCGCTATAGTTTCACCAGAGACTTGAAAAAGTTTCCCACATCTTTTCAAATCTTGAGAATCATAATAATCTCCATTTAAATACCCCATAGCATGGTCTATAGTATCAAGAGTATGCTTAACATCAGATATCTCAATATATTTTCCAACTACTCCTAAAATCCTATTTTTTGATAGTCCATAATTCTTTGCTACTAATTCACGAATTATTGCAAACTCATACACTCTTTTTATAGGTAAAAATCTCTCTATTTCACGAATAACCACTCTCTCTTCTTCCTTTAATGAAAATAGATTATCCTTTACTTTAGCTAAAAAATCTAAATATGATTTTTGAAGTCTTACGTATTTATAAAAATTAGGAGCATCCTCATACTCAATAAAATCTAATGGTCTTGGAACTCTTCCCTTTAAGTAATCTTTAAATTCATCATACTCAGCTTTTAGATACTTTAAACTATTAAAATTTTCATTGTCTAGTTGTTTCAATATCTCTTGTTTACAAATCTCTTCCATCTTTACATGAATAGTTTTAGATAAATTATCAAAATCCCTTTTTACAGCTATTTTTATACTCTCTTTATCATAACCTTTTCTTCCCATTAGTGCCAATGCAATTAAAAAAGCTCTAGAATGGTTTCCTATAAAATCTATAACTGTTAAAAACTCCTTGTTTTCATAGTGTCTTAGCCCTCTTCCCAACTGCTGTGTAAATATAATTGGTGAAGCTGTTGGTCTTAGCATTAAAATACTATTTATACACGGAATATCTATTCCTTCATTAAAAATATTAACTGTAAATATAACTTCTAAATCCTCTGTCTCTTTGAATTTTTTTATTATATCCTCTCTCAAATCTTTTCCATGATTTCCTGTTATAGTTGTTGCTTTTATCCCTTTTTTTAGAAACTCTTTAGTCATATATTCGCAGTGCTCAACAGAAACACAGAATCCTAGAGTTTTTCTTCTCTCTCCGCTATATCCATAAAAATTCATCTTCTTTATAATAAAGTCCACTCTTTTTTCCAAATTTAATGCTTTAGTCACTGCTGGAATATCGTTTAAATCTATTCCTTCTAAGTTTACATCTGATATATCCTTGACTCCATAATAATGAAATGGTGTTACAAGCTCTCTATCTAGAGCTTCTTGTAAACGAATCTCCACAGGGACATTCATATGAAAAATCTCATATATATTTCCACCGTCACATCTTTCAGGTGTAGCTGTTAATCCTAATAAAAACTTAGGTTTAAAATAATTTATAACCTTCTCATAACTTTTAGCAGTTATATGATGAGCTTCATCAACTATTATATAATCAAACTCATCCTCACTAAACTCTTGGTATCTATTATTTAAACTTTGTATAGTAGCAAAAATATAATCTCTATCTATATTTTTTTTATTTCCTGTAAAAAATCCCATAGTTTTTTCAGGTAAAATATTTTTAAAAGTTTCCATAGCAGATTTTAAGATCTCTTCATTGTGAACTATAAAAAGCAACTTATTAGCTTTAAATGCCTTTACATCAAAAGCACCTAAGTATGTTTTCCCTGTTCCTGTAGCTGCAATACAAAGAGCTCTTGTCTCTCCATACATTCTAGTTGTTTCTAAGTTTTTTAAAGCTATCTCTTGCATATAATTTGGTTTTATATCTGATTCTTTATAAATTCCAAAATCATGGTCCTCTGCTGCTAAAAAATATTCATCTCTAACTTTTTTTCTTACAACTATCTCCTCTTTTTTTACATATGAAACTATATATGGATTTACATTTTCAACACCCTTTTCCCAAAGGTAATTAAATTCATTTAAAACCCCTTTTATAAAGTCACTATTTTTTTCTGTAGTAACTGCTGTGTTCCATTCAATATTACTTTTAAGTCCACTTTTAGTAAGATTAGACGACCCAATTATAGCTTTATAACAGTTTTCATACTCAAATATATACCCCTTAGTATGAAACCCTTCCATCTTGTCACTATCAAAAAATTTAACCTCTATATTTTTAAATCTTTTTAAAAACTCTATAGATTTTAGTTCTGTAAAATGAAGATAGTTTGTTGTTAAAATTTTACCTTTTATATTATGTTTTTCACTTTTTTTCAAAATATCTAAAATTATTTGTACTCCTGCAAAGTTAATAAACGCCACAGAGAAATAGAAACTTTTAGCTTTTTTAAATCCATTTTCTATATATCTATATAAATTTCCATTATTTTCTAAGTTAGTATTACTTATAAATTCATATTTCATATATCCCCCATTAAAACTTATATTTTAACTTTATACTATAAAGTATACCATATTTCTAATGTAAGATTAATTGAGATTACAAAAATGGAGAAACTAAAACTAGTTTCTCCATTTTTTATCTATTCTTTAACTATATAGTTCTCAATATTGTTATAACATATATTTTGAACCATTTTCCCCAATTTATCTACATCATTTGGAATCTCTCCATTTTCTACCCACTCCCCAAGTAGGTTACAAAGTATTCTTCTGAAATACTCATGTCTTGTGTAAGATAGGAAACTTCTTGAATCTGTTAGCATTCCAACAAATCTTGAAAGTAATCCTAAATTAGCTAAAGCTGTCATCTGCTTTATCATTCCATCCTTTTGATCTAGGAACCACCATCCAGATCCTAATTGAATCTTTCCTGGAATTCCCCCTCCTTGGAAACATCCTATTAATGTTCCTAAAGTCTCATTTTCTCTAGGATTTAAATTATATAGTATTGTTTTTGGTAACTCATTTGTATCATCTAAAGCATCTAAAAACTTCGATAGCGAATGTACAAAGATATCATCTGCAATACAGTCAAATCCAGTATCTGGACCTAACTTTTTAAACATTCTAGTTGAGTTATTTCTAATAGTTCCCATATGAAGTTGCATTACCCAACCTCTTTTATTGTACTCTCTTCCTAAGAACATCATAATGTTTGTTTTAAACATCTTAGCCTCTTCTGGAGTTAAAGTTCCACCTTGAATTCTTTTATTAAATATATCATCCACTTCATCCTCTTCTCCCATTACAAAAACAACAGGATCTAAAGCGTGATCTGATATTCTACATCCAACTTCGTGGAAAAAGTCTATTCTCTCTCCTAAAGCTAATTTAAACTCAGCTAATGAATCAATCTCTTTTCCATGTAACCCTTCTAATTTTTCTAACCAAGGTAAGAAGTCATCTTTCTCTATATTGAACCCTTTATCTGGTCTAAACGCTGGGTTTACAACAACTTCAAAGTCATTCTCCTTTTTTAAAGCTATATGGTACTCTAATGAGTCTAATGGATCATCCGTTGTACAAAGTGCTTTTACATTTGCTCTTTTTATTAGTTCTCTAGCTGTAAACTCATCTTTTTGTAACATCTCATTTGTCTTTTCCCAAATCTCTTCAGCTGTTTCTTTAGAAAGAATTGTATCTATTCCAAAGAATTTTTTTAACTCTAAGTGAGTCCAATGGAACAGTGGATTTCCGTAACACTCATCCATTGTTTCTGCCCATTTCATAAACTTCTCTTTATCCTCTTTATCTCCAGTAATATAGTCCTCAGAAACTCCATTACTTCTCATTGCTCTCCATTTGTAGTGATCTCCACCTAACCAAATCTCAGTTATAGATCTATATTTTTTATTCTCATATATCTCTTTTGGATTTAAATGACAGTGGTAATCATAAATTGGCATATCTTTTGCATACTCATGATACAGTGTCTTTGCTATATCACTATTTAATAGAAAATCTTCACACATAAACTTTTTCATCTTTAACTCCTCCATTTTTAGTTTTATATTAATCCAAATACTTTAGGTAGGAATAAGCTTATTGCTGGTATATAAGTTACTAGCAGAAGTCCTATTAACATTACAATAAAGTATGGTAAAATCGTTTTTATTATCTCCTCTATTTTCAAATCTGCAATGGCACAACCTAAGAATAGTGCATTTCCAACAGGTGGTGTACAAAGCCCTATACAAAGGTTGTAAACCATTAAGATTCCAAAATGTACTGGATGCATTCCTAAAGATGTTACCACAGGTAGGAATATTGGTGTGAATATAAGCACAGCTGGTGTCATATCCATAAATGTTCCAACAACTAATAGTAACATATTTATTATGAGTAAAATAACATATTTATTATCTGAAATTCCAAGCAGTAGATTTGTTATATACTGAGGAATTTGAGAGTACGCCAAAGCCCAAGACATAATGCTTGAAGCTGCCATTAAAAACATGATGATCCCTGTCATCTTAATTGTTTCATCTAAAATCTTTTTTATAACTTTTGCATTTAAGTTTTTATAGATTAAAGATAAAACTAGTGTGTATATTACCGCAATTCCTGATCCTTCAGTAGCTGTAAATACACCTTTTATGATTCCCCCAATAACAACTATAATTAAAAGTAAACTTGGTAGTGCATCTAAAGTTGTTTTTATAACAAAAGACATCTCTGGTTTTGGTTCTACAGGGTAGTTATTCTTTTTAGCAAATATATATGCTAAAATCATAATCCCTAATCCCATAACTATTCCTGGTAGATATCCAGCTATAAATAGGGCTCCAATAGAAGTTCCACCACTAACTAATGCAAATACTATAAGTACATTACTTGGCGGAATAAGTAGTCCTGTTGGACAAGATGTTATATTTACTGCTGCACAGTATTTTGGATCATATCCCTCTTTTTTCTGTAGTGGGTATATTGTTCCTCCAATAGCTGCTTCTGCTGCAACTGCTGAACCAGATATAGCTCCGAATAACATATTTCCTAAAATATTTACCTGAGCTAACGATCCTGGCAATCTTCCCCCGATTAGTTTAGCAAAGTTAACTAATTTTATTGCTATACCACCATTATTCATTATATTTCCTGAAAGTATGAAAAATGGTATTGCCAATAACGCAAAGTTATCTAGTCCAGTTATCATCTTTTGAGCTGACGCTATTATTGTCATATCAAGTGGTAGCGATAAAAGTATTGCTATAAATGATGCTAACCCTATTCCTACTGATACTTGAAGTCCTAAAATTAAAAATACAAAGAAACTTGCAAATAGTGCAATTGCTACTATTCCTATATTAACTCCCACTATCTATCACTCCCTTTTGCTGCTAATTCATCTCCTATATAAGTTATAAAATAGAATATATTTATAACTCCAGTTATTGGAAGTATTGAATATACAACTCCCATAGGAACATATAATACTGGTGATAGTTGCTTCATTGTATTTAAAGTTAGTAGCGTTCCACCCCACACCATAACAAATCCCATAAAAATGATACTTAATATTGGAAGTATTATCTTTATAATTTTTACTGTATCTACTTTTAAAAAAGTATGTAGATAATCCATTGAAAGGTGAGCTTTAGAACCAAAAGCATAAGTAGTTCCAAGCATTCCTATCCACATTAATAAAAATCTAGCAAGTTCATCTGTAAAAATACTTGGCGAATTAAATACATATCTCGATGTTACCTGCCAAGCTACAGTTGCTACCATAACTGTTAATAGTAGCGCACTTACTATAAATATAACTCTATTTATATACCCTCTTAATCTATCCATTTTTTCTCCTACTATTCAAAATTTCTTATTCTTTCAATATAATCTTTAATTAATGAGTCTTTTGTAACTTCATCATAAAGAGGTTGAACTTTCTCTACGAACTCTGTTTTGTCCACTTGGAAAAACTCTACGCCTTTATCTTTTAAAGAATCCATTAACTTATCCTCTGTTTCAGACCATATCTCATTTTGATAGTCAAAAGAGTTTAAAGCTGCTGTCTTTATTATAGCTTTTTCATCAGTTGATAATTTGTTCCAAGTTTTTGTATTCATAACCAATACATCTGGCGATATTGAGTGCTCATCAAATGTAAAATATGGTGCTGCTTCATAGTGTTTTGACTCAGCATAAGAGATTAAGTTATTCTCTGCTCCATCAACTACACCTTGTTGTAGTGCTGTATAAATCTCTCCAAAACTTAATGGTGTTGGACTTCCTCCTAAAAGGTTAGTCATTCTTACCATAGTTTTACTTGTTTGTACTCTAATTTTCATTCCCTTTAAATCATTTGTATTTCTAACAGGCTTCTTTGTATAGAAGTTTCTTGTTCCTGAGTTATAAAATGTTAATCCTATAAATCCTCTATCCTCTGTTGCTGCTAGAATCTCCTCACCTATTGGTGATTTTAATACTCTTAAGTTGTGATCCATATCTTTAAATAAGTATGGTAGTGGTAAAACTGAATACTCCTTTGCAAAACTCTCTAATGGTCCTGCATTAGTTTTTATAATATCAATAGCTCCTGCTTGCATTAGCTCAGTGATCTCTCTTTCTCCACCTAGCTGTCCATTTGGAAATATTAAAACCTCAATCTTTCCATCTGTTTTTTCATTTACTTCCTCTGCAAATTTAACCATTGCTAAATGCACTGGATGACTCTCTGTCAAAGCATGTGCTAACTTTATTTTCTTTGTTGATGTTTCCTCACCCTTACCACATCCTGTTAAAAACACTAGGATTAGAGTTAGAAAACCGATAATTCTTTTCATTGATGCCCCCTGTTGATTATAACGTAACTCCAGATTTAAAGATTGCAATCTCTTGGAATCTATTTAGTTCGTTGTTTACTTTTTTTCCATTTATTACTTCAATTATATACTCTATAAACTCCTCTAGTAGCTCATCCATTGTGATATCTTCTGATACTAATCTTCCTGCATCAAAATCTATCCATCTTCTTTTCTTATTATATAGCTCACTATTTGTAGAGATTTTTACAGTTGGAACATATCCTCCATACGGATTTCCTCTTCCAGTTGTAAATAAAACCATATGACACTTTGCTGCTGCAAGAGCTGTAGTAGCAACTGAATCATTTCCAGGAGCACTTAAAAGATTTAAACCTTTCTCTTTTAAAATCTCTCCATACTTTAATACATCTATAACTTGTGAAACTCCAGACTTTTGAGTACATCCTAAAGATTTATCCTCTAAAGTTGTGATTCCTCCAGCTTTGTTTCCTGGAGATGGATTTTCATATATCTCTTGGTCATTTTTTATAAAATACTCTTTGAAATCATTTATCAGTGATACACACTTTTTAAAAATCTCTTCATTTTTACATCTTTTCATAAGAAGAGTCTCTGCTCCAAACATCTCTGGAACCTCAGTTAAAACTGTTGTTCCACCTTGAGCAACAATATAATCTGAAAACTCTCCTAGCATTGGATTTGCAGTTATTCCAGAAAGTCCATCTGATCCACCACACTCTAATCCAAAGTTTATCTCACTTAAACTAGCACTTTCTCTTTTATCTTGAAGCATCTCTTCATATAACTTTAAAAGCATATTTTTTCCAGCTTTAACTTCATCTTCAACATCTTGAGTTACTAAAAACTTAACTCTATCTTTGTCATACTCTCCTAAAGTTTTTTCAAATTCACCAATTTGGTTATTTTCACACCCTAGTCCTAAAACAAGTACTCCTCCAGCATTTGGATGTTTAACTGTATTTTGTAGTATCACTCTTGTATTTACATGGTCCTCTCCAAGTTGTGAGCATCCATAGTTATGAGTTAAAACATTGACATTGTCTATTTGAATATCTCCAATCTCATTTAAAAACTCATCTTTTATCAGTTGAGCAATTCCATTTACACATCCAACTGTTGGAACAATCCATAACTCATTTCTTATTCCTACATCTCCATTTTTTCTTTTATAAACTTCTACACTTCTTTTTTCTAAGTCTAGAACTCTATCTTGAAACTCTGGAGTATAAACATAGTTATTAAGGTCCTTTAAATTTGTCTTTGTGTTATGAGTATGTATCCATTCACCCTTTTTTATCGGTGTCGTTGCATGACCAATAGGCATTCCATATTTTATTACATCCTCATCTTTTTCGATGTTTCCAAGGGCAATTTTATGCCCTTTAGAAACGTCCTCTAACAATGTTAAACTATCTCCATCTAAAGTTATAGTTTCACCTTTTTTATAATTTTTTAAAGCGATAACTACGTTATCCCTTGTGTTTATCTTTATAAACTCTTTCATTACTTAACCTCTTCTAAAGCTTTTTTCACTCCATTTTTATCTATATTTTCTAAATATTTTGCCACTAACTCAGTCATTCCCTGTACTGAATTTAAATCCATATCCCAGTGATTTTCTAATCCTAACACAGATTTTACTATGTTTTCATAGTTATTCTCTTGCCATAAATCTGCATACATATCTAAATGATGTCTATCATCTCTTAACTGAATAGCATCTCCATTTTCTCTAACACCTTTATAGAATCTTATTAAAGCTGCTAAAGAGAATAGAAGTCTCTTAGGCAGTTTTCCTGTTCTTTTGTATGTCTCTAAAACTTGTGGAAGTATTCTAGATTTATACTTAGCCATTGAGTTTAATGATATATCCATTAGCATATGTTTTACATATGGGTTTTTAAATCTATTAACTACAGCATCTTTAAACTCTTTTAACTCCTTTTCATCCATATCTAAAGCTGGAATAATCTCCTCATCTATTGCTAATTCAATAAAGTTTCTAATATCATCATTTTCCATAGCTTCTCTAACTGTATCTATTCCATATAGGTATGAAACTGGAACCATAGCTGTATGTGCTCCGTTTAATATTCCTACTTTTCTCATTTTATATGGTTTTAAATCTTCAACTATTAATATATTTAGATTTAATCCCTCTAACTTTAACTCTCTTGTTAATATATCTTTTGGCCCTTGAATTACAAATAAATAGAAGTACTCTCCAGTTGTTATAAAGTTATCCTCATAACCTAACTCTTTTGTTAACTCCTCTTTCTCTCCTCTTGGATACCCTGTTACAATTCTATCAACTAATGTTGAACACCAGATATTTCCATTTATTAACCAGTTTTTAAAGTCCTCTCCTAAGTTCCAAAGATCAGCATATTTTAAAACCATCTTTCTTAACTCTTCACCATTATAATCGATTAGTTCACATGGCATTAAAATAAATCCTTTAGTCATATCTCCATTGAAAGTTACAAATCTTTCATGCATCAATCTTGTTAACTTTCCTGGGAATGTACTTTGAGGAGCATCCTCATACTTATCCTCTGCACTAAAAGCTATTCCAGCTTCAGTTGTATTAGATACAATAAATCTCATCTCTGGGTTATGAGCTAGTTGTAAATACTCTTGGAAGTTTTTATAAATAGGTATCTCTCTATTTATAGATGAGATTATAGTATAATCTTTAACAACCTCTCCACTTTCATTTATTCCTCTAATTATTGCTGTGTATAATCCATCTTGAGTATCTAATAGTGGTACTGCATCAAAATCAATTGGTCTTACTACCGCTACTCCAGCGTTTAAGTCTGTATTTTTATTTATTATGTCTAATTGCCAATCAAAGAAACATCTTAAAAAGTTTCCCTCTCCAAATTGAATTACTTTCTCTCCATATTTTGGTAAATTTAACTCTTCTCTAGTTAACATTTTTTTCTCCTTATTCTGTGATATATCAGTATTATATTACAAATATATTATATTTAACTGTAAAAAGCAAGTTTTTTTTTATAAATTTAATCATAAAAAAATATAATCGTTCACTAAAAGAACAATTTTTTATTTGATATTGGTTTTTTTTAAAAAATATTATATACTATTAATATAAAAAAATAGGGAGTTAAATATGAAAAGTTTAAAAGACAAAGCTTATGATGAGTTAAAGGAGTTAATTATTTCTGGTAAATTAGAAGCAAATGAAAGAATTGATGAAGATTTCTTATCAAAATCACTTAATGTCAGTCGTACTCCTGTTAGAGAAGCTATTAATCGACTTGAACAAGAGGGCTGGATTAATATAGTTCCAAGAAAAGGGATGTTCGTTAACAATATCTCACTTAAAGAGATTAACGATATTTTCCAAGTTAGAAGTAATTTAGAGCCAATTATTCTTGAAATGGCTTTCTATAAAATCAATAGAGAAGATTTAGTAAGTTTAAAAGAGAAATTTTTAGATTTTTCAAATAAAAATTCTTTAACACCTGAGGAAAAAAAGGAGTTAGATACTTTAGACAATGAATTACATCTATTAATTTTAAGAAATTGTAACAATAATTTTATTATTAAAATGATGGAAAATGTTTACGAACATAATATGAGAATCAGAAATATAAGTTCTCAACCACCAATTAGAAGATTTGATGCTATTAAAGAGCATATCAACATCATTGAATCAATTTTAAATGACAATCTTCAAAATGCTACAGAGGAACTTAAAAATCACAACTTAAAAGCTAAAGAGGGATTTTTTCATAGCTTAATTGAACAATAAAAAAAAGAGATTTGATAGCGCAAATCTCTTTTTTATTTTTTATGAAATATCATTTTCTAGTAAAGTTGTAAACTCTTTTATATCATCCATTAAATTTACATCTGGGTTACACTTTAATACCATTCCATCTAAATACATTAAGCTTTTTATTATATGAAACATACCCTCTTCAAACTCCATCCCAGAATTTATAGCTAACTTTATTGTTTCCATCATACGTTTTGTTAAACTAACTTGAGAAACTGTGGAGTTTTTAAAATCTCTATAAAGAACTTTAAACTTTTTCGTAAATTTTAAATAGTTTTCCTCTTTCAATTTTTTTTCTGACATCTCATTTAAATAAAAAGCCGATTTATCATAATCATATCTACTTAAGTAATAAAAAAACCAAAATAATCCCACTCTTAATTTTATTTTTACTCTTCCAATAGTTGAGCAATCTATAAGATTTATCTCCCCATTTTCTCCTAAAATTATGTTTCCTGGATGCAAATCTCCATGAAATACACCTAATTTAAACATGTAAAAAGTGTGGTATTTAAAAACTCGAAGAAGATCTGAATACTTTAACTCTTTTTCTTTTAGTAAACTGTTAAAACTTCTTCCCTCTATAAATTTTGATACAACTACCTTATCTGTACATAAATTATCTATAAAATTTGAAAAATATAGATTTTCCAAAGGAAATTTCTCTATATTCTCATCTTTTAACTTTTTTAAATATTCAGCACCCTCAACTTCATTTTTAAAATCTAACTCTCGTAGTGTTGATTCCTCAATATTATTTAAAACTTCTAATGGGTTAAATATTTTTTTCAATTTAGGATAAAAAAATAACAATAGATTAACTACCTTTTTTGCACTTTCTACATCCTCTAAAAACTCTTTTTTAAAGTTTTCTCTTCGAATCTTTATAGCAACTTTTTCACTTTTATTTCCACTATTTCTTAGAAACCCAAGATGAACTTGCCCTATAGATGCTGATGCAAATGGAAGTTTTTCATAGGATTTCATAGCTGTTAAAATCCACATATCATCTCCTATTATCTCATCTATATCCTGCTTTTGAGCTTCATAGCTATACTCATAAAGTTTTGCTAAATATACGCATGTTGATTCATCTATAAAATCCGCTCTCAATGCATAATACTGTGCAATTTTTACTGCTAAAAGCCCCATTTTTTCTATCTTTTCCAATGGTGGTGGGGAGTTTGTATGAATTTTATATATCAGTTTTATTAATTTGAAATTTTTCATATTTTCCTCCTAATTCTTTATATATTTATACTAAAAAAGAGAGGTTAAACCTCTCTCTTCATTAAAATTTATCTAACTAACCATCCACCATCAATAGCTAAAATATGTCCATTTATATAATCTGCTGCCTTTGATGATAAGAATATTGCTCCTCCCACAAGATCTGATGTTTGTCCCCATCTTTCTGCTGGTATTCTTCCTAATATCTCAGCGTTTCTCTTTTCATCAGCTCTAATTGGTGCTGTATTTGCTGTTTCTATATATCCTGGTGCTATTGCGTTTACTTGGATATTATCCACTGCTAACTCATTTGCAAAAGCTTTTGTAAGTCCAGCTACTCCATGCTTACTTGCTGTATATGATGGAACAAATTTTCCACCTTGGAATGATAACATTGAAGCTATGTTTATTATCTTTCCTCCACCTTGCTTTTTCATCTCTATCGCTGCAGTTTTACTTAGATAATAGATTGATGATAAATTTAAGTCAATAACTTGTTGCCAGTCACTGTTACTTCCCTCTAAAATTGGTGCTCTTTTTATTGTTCCAGCATTATTTACTAGAATATCAATTCTTCCAAAAGCTTCCATACATTTGCTAACTGCTTCCATAGCTACTTCTTCTTTTGATAGATCTCCAGTTGCATAAGCAACCTTTCTTCCTAGTCCTTCAACCTCTTTTATAACGTTTTCCATATTATCATCATTATATGTAAATATAAATAGGTCTGCTCCTGCTTTTGCAAGTCCCATTGCAAGTGCGTTTCCTATTCCTACGTTTCCTCCAGTTACCATTGCAACTTTTCCCTCTAAATTAAACATATTTAACATCTTTTAATTCTCCCTCCTTAATTAAAAACCTAACTTATTTATACTATCTTAACTGATCCATTGGAACATGGTCCATATCAGTAAATGTTTGATTCTCTCCAGCCATTCCCCAGATAAATGTATAGTTTTTAGTTCCTACACCTGAATGAATTGACCAAGATGGTGATATTACTGCTTGCTCATTAGCCATTACAATATGACGTGTCTCTTGAGGTTGTCCCATTAAATGGAATACTCTTGAGTTATTATCCATATCAAAATAGAAGTAAACCTCCATTCTTCTTTCATGTGTATGTGTTGGCATAGTATTCCACATGTTATTTGGATCTAACTCTGTCATTCCCATTACAAGTTGACATGATTTACAAACTGCAGGGTGAACATATTGAAATATAGTTCTTTTATTTGAATTTTCTAAATCTCCCAACTGAACTTTATTAGCTGTTGTTCTATCAATTTTTACAGTTGGATATCCAACATGTGCTGGTGATGAATTTATATAAAATTTAGCTGGCTTATCTGCAGAGTTTGATGTAAATGTTAACTCTTTATTTCCCATTCCAACGTATAAACCATCTTTAGCTTCCATATTGTACTCTGTTCCATCAATGATTACTTTCCCAGCTCCACCAACATTTATAATTCCAAGCTCTCTTCTCTCTAAGAAAAATTCAGATCCTAACTCTTTACACCCCTCTAATTTTACCTCAGTTTCAACTGGCATGATTCCTCCAGCTATAACTCTATCTACATGAGAGTACATTAAGTTTACTTCATCAGCAACGAAAACTGTTTCCATTAAATAGTGCTTTCTTAACTCCTCTGTTGTATAGTGTTTTGAATCCTCTGGATGATTTGCATATCTTATATCTAATCTCATTTTTACACTCCCTATCTAAATTTTTATTTTTTAAAATATTGTGAAAATTCCCCCTGAATTAACTCTTGTAATCTTTTTATTCCACTATATAGATGTTCGGTTATTATCTCTTCAACTTTATCAACTTTCTTATCTTTTATAGCATCTACTAACTTTTTATGGTCTTCATAGATAGCCTTAAAATTTTTCACCTCAAGTATATCTAACATCTTAAATCTTTTATAGTGTATTTGTGCTTTTTCTAACTGCTCCCAAATAAACATATTTTTAGTTAATTCATACCAAAGTTTATGAAGTTGACAATCTAAATCATAAAACTCTTTCGTTTCAAACTCTCTTTTTAAAAGTAGTTCTTGTAGCTTCAAATTGTACTCCATCTCAGCTATGAATCTATCATTCATCATCTCCATTGCATCTTTTATAATCTGTTTTTCTAAAACAACTCTCATATAGATACTTTGTTTTATGATATCCATATCTAACAAACTTACATAACTTGATTTAAAAGGCACGCTTTCAACTAAGCCGATAGAATTTAATTTTCCTAATATATCTCTACTTGGAGTTCTTGAAACTCCATATATTTTACTTATCTCTTGTTCTGTAATTATTTGACCTGGTTTATACTCTAAATTCATTATTTTTTCTTTTATCTCTTCGTATATATTTTCTGTTGTATTTTTAACTGACATTTTTACTCCTTAACCTTTATACTTATTGTATACACTTTTTATTTTTGTATACTATTTTAATAAAAGTATATAACCATATTCTTAGAATGTCAAATTTCTTTATTTTTTACTAATCGTTACTTAAAACTCCCCCACTTTTATTAAATACAACTTCGCTTTTACTCTCTTTTTTAGGTTTACTTGCTCTATTTAAAAAGTATCCTATTGTCGCATTTGTTAATCCTATTAAGAAAAGTGTTACTCTTCCTGAAATAGGATTTGGTACAACTACCAACATTGATAATATTATTCCAAATGCAAAGATTAATTTTCCAAGTATACCTCTTTGTGTATTATCTAGTTCATTTTCTCCTGACTCAATAGCCTTAACCTCTGTTGAGATATTATTAAAGAATTTATTATATGATTTTTCTCTCTCCTTAGATTTAAACCCTTTAAAAAATAGTTTTGTGGATATAAAGAAACCACATGTTATTGTAAACTGTGCTCCCAATCCCACAATTAACTCCATATCTTTAGCTTCCCTTGCTGTAAAAGGAACTGCTAAACTAAGAGCATTTGCTACCCATGTTGGATTATATAACTTCATAACTGAGAAAGAAACCATAAATCCTACTAATACTGTTGCCCATCCAGCCCAGTCTGGAGTCTTTTTTACAACATAACCAAGAAGTCCAGGTATTAAAATAGGTAAATCAAGTAGTGTTCCTATCATAAGTGTTATTGTAAATAAGCTCAAATTATTAAATTTATTTAATAGTAATGCTATAGAGATAATTAAAACTCCAAAAATAAATGTCACACACTTACTTACAGTCATCATCTGTTTTTCTGTTGCATTTTTATTTACAATTGGACAATAAAAACTTTTTATTACTATTCCTGTATTTCTATTTAATGCTGAATCCATTGATGACATAGTTGCTGCAAATATTCCTGACATCATTATTCCAGCCATTCCAGCAGGCATCTCTTTTTTTATAAACGCTAAATAAACTCCATTTGTAATTGATTTTCCTAAAGTTGATAGCCCCCACGTTGTTACATCTGGATTAAAAGCTGACATATACCAAACTGGTAAAAACCAAACTAATGGACCTATTAGCATTAATCCAAGTGCTAATAAAGCACCTTTTCTAGCATTTTTTGTATCTTTAGCAGAGAAAAATCTATATGCTCCACCTGTTAAACTACTTACACTGAAGAACTGTTTACAGAAAATCATTATAAACCAAATAGCAAATAACCAAACATAGTTTATATTTGGACCTACTATTTTATTAGCAGGAAGTCCTAAGTTTAAAATATTAAAGAACCCTCCACCTTTTATTGAAGCAACTATTGCACAAGCAACTGTTCCTACCATAAGGATTATCATCTGCATAAAGTCTGACGCTATTACAGCCCATGCTCCACCTGTTAAAGACATAAAAAGTACAACTAATCCTGTCACTAAAATTGTCACATCAATAGAAACTTCAAATACAGCACTTGCAAATATAGCTAAAGCATTTAACCAAACTCCAGCTGAAATTATATTTGGTAACATAATAGCCCAAGTAAATACCTGCTCACTTGTATTTCCAAATCTCATTCTTATTCCCTCTATGGGAGTTGCAATTCTTAATTGTCTTGCTTTTGGTGCAAACCATAAGAAACAAGTTAGGTATCCTAAAGCATTGGCATAGAAAACTACAACTGGTCCTATTCCTCTAGAAAATGCATCTCCTGCCATCCCTGTAAAAGTCATTGCACTAAACTGAGTCATAAAAGCTGTTCCACCAACCATCCACCATAACATCTTTCCTCCACCAGAGAAGTAATCGTTTGTTGAATTAGATGCGTGTTTTTGAAAGAAATACCCTATTGCCATCATAAACATAAAGTAGATAACTATTACCAATATATCTATTTTCATTAATATCCCCCTTGGTTACTTAATAAAACAATTTCACTATAAGCTTTAAATAGAGGTCCTACTCCTTTAGGATCATCTACCCCTACTTTTTCAGAGATATAATATTCAAAACTTCCATCTCTATCTCCATTAAATGGTATAAGTCCATTTAAACCAGCCATTATACAGATATTTTTTAACTCTAAGTTTCCATTATTTTCTTTTAGGTTACTATCTATCACTCCATTAAAAGCTTTTTTTCCTTTTTCTAAGTAGCTCTCATCTAAAATATTTAATCTACTTCCCTTTAGTAATGAGTATGCGAACATTAAAGTAGCAGAAGTTTCTAAATAGTTCCCATCTTTCTTTTCAAGTCCCATAACTTGGTACCATAGTCCACTCTCGTCTTGATACTTTATTATTCCAGCCATAAGCTCCACATATAAATCTATAAGCTCATCTCTATGGCTTTTAAAATTTGATTCATCTATATTTTCTATAACATCTATCAGAGCCATAGCATACCAACCAACAGCTCTTCCCCAGAAATTTTTTGATCTCCCAGTTTCTTTATCAGCCCAGTTCATAGTTTTAGTTTCATCAAATCCATGAAAATACAATTTTTTATCTTCACAAAATAGATTTTTTCTAACATTTTTAAATTGAGTTAAAATATCTTTCAATCCATTTTCATCTCTATTTTCATTTGAATATATTGTATAAAAAGGTTGAGCCATATATAGTCCATCTAACCAAACTTGATAAGGATATCTCCCTTTATGCCAGAAGTTTCCTTCTAATGTTCTTGGATGAATTGTTAATAGATATTTTACGCTCTCTATAGCTTTTTTATATTTTTCATCTTTTGTTTCTTCAAAAGCAGTAAAAAGTACTCTACCTGAATTTATATTGTCAATGTTGTACTCTACAGGATTTAAATTATCTATTGCCCCATTTTTATCAATTCTCTTATCTAAATAATTTAAAATAAAATCTAAATATCTCTTATCCTTTGTAGCTTTATATAAAGATTCAGCTCCTATTAATATACAACCATCTTCATAGTTCCATTCAGATTTGTAATCTTTGTAATTGTTTAAATACATATTGATGTACTTTTCAATTTTTAATCTTCTCATATTAAAATGTTCCCTCCGTGTTCTCTATTTAATTTTTTATTTTAAAACTACTTTTAAATTCCCCTGATTTATTTTTGTATACTTTATTTAAAATTGTATACGATTTTGCGTTTAGTATACACTCTTTGATAGTAGTTGTCAATTTTTTTTAATAAAAATTTAAAATAAAAAAACCTTCAAGTTTAACTTGAAGGTTTTTAATTTTACCATTTAGTTGCTGTATAATCTCCAGTTTTAGAGTTTTTTACAACATTTACATATACAACTTTTCCAGAACTTTGATCTATATAATCAGATACTCCAGATATTAGATATTGATAATCTTGATTTAAATCAGGTGTCTCAGCCTGTACATGCCCTTTTACTCTCCAAAGAGGTATATTATTTGCATAAGCTGATAGACTTAAAGCTTTCACAAAATAATTAACATATTGTGTATCATCACTATACCAAGCCTCTTCAAACATTCCATTATGAACTCCACCATATGTTTGTTCTACTCCCCACCATTCATTTACAGGTGCTGGGAAACTCTCCTCTGTTGTAAATGGTCCTGCTACACTATAGTCATAAACTATATTATAGTTTGCTCCTTTATTTACAAAAGTTCTTGTGTATCCTTTTGAAGCTAACATATTTTGCAGTGAATTTTCAAAAGTTTGTTTTTGTAATCCAGCTTCTGGTCCTTTAGATGAAAGGTAGTATGTCCCTGCTGGAATTGGTTTTGGTGCATATGAGTCCACAGCTACTAAATGTCCATCCATTAAAGATGTACACCCCTGAAACATTAGTAAAGCTAATGGAGATAGATAGGCTAACTTTTTCAACATAATAAAATCCTCCTTAAACTTATCTTCTTTAAAATAACTTTACTATAATATTTTTACTCTTCCTTTATTTCTTTTTATAAATTAAAATACATATCCAATATGAACTTGGAACAGTGCTTCATTGTTTAAAACATTGTTTGAAATTGAGAAGTCCATTGGTCCTAAGAATGTATCCCAACCAATTCCTATTCCATACCCTTGTTTTTCCATATCCCAAATACCTTTTTCACTTCCAAATCCTGAAAAATAATTATATGTTCCTGCATTATAATTTAGACTTAGATAAAGGTTTTGTGCCACCGTGTATTGTAGTCCTAAACTTCCTATAAAGAAGTTATCTGTATAAACAGAAGATATTGGTAATCCTACAAATGAGTAGTTTCTACGCATAGGATTACTTCTTAATCCTCCTAAATTAAATAACTCAGATAGTGGTGTATTTTCAGCATTATACATCTGCCCTCCACTTAATCCAGCATTTAATGACCAATTACTACTTAATGGGAAATATTTCGTTACCATTACTGAATACCCTTCAAAAGAGTTACCCTCTTTTGCATTTGTTTCAGAGAATACTTGTAATAATCCTTGACCACCTTTTGTTGCATACTCAGCTTGATTCATTGTATCGTAGTAGAAACTAAAGGTATTTGTGAAATATGAACCATCTTTTTTAAAGTAAGAGAAGTTTTTAATCTTCTCTCCAGAAGAGTAGTTCGTTTCCATGTTCTTATAACTTAACGTGTATCCCGCAATTATATCATTAAAAATAGTTGTTCCTATTGATAGATTTGTTTCAAAAGTATTATTTTCATAAGTTGAAACGTTATCTCCACCTTTATATAAGAATATAGGGTTTAATCCATAACCTACTTCTGCTGAAACCAGTAATTTATGATCCCAAACATTATACTGAGTCATATCTGTTAATGATATCTTTGGATATTTTGAAAACTCAGCTTTTAACGTGTAGTTCTTTTGAGAAAGATTAAACTTATTAAATACAGGTATCTCAGCTACAGCTTCTAATCCAGCTCCATAGTTTGAAACATAGAATAACCCCGCCTTTAATTTTGTTTCTAATTTCTCTCTCACTGTGAAGTTAACTGTATCTCCATCTACAGTATAGAAAACTCTATCTACAAAGTTTTTAGCAAATATCTTCTCTGTCCATAGATTTAGCTCACTTACAGTTAAATCGCCTTTTTCTGGTCTTAACTTTTCCACTTCTTTTGTAGTTAACAGATCATTTCCACTTAATTTAACATTTTTTATATCAAATTTTCTATTTCTCATCTGCTCTTTCTTTAAATTTATCTCATTATACCTCTCTTTATCTGTTAATTTAGATAGTGCATAGTCAACTTTTTCAGATGCAATCTGTCCCTCTTCAACTAACTTTGGTAAATTATCAAAATCTAAAGTACTATGTTTTTTTACATCTGGTGTTATTAAAATATCTGGATAGTGAGTTTGAATCTCTGTATTTCTATCTCCAGTGTATGTTGATAACTTATCTAATATTTGAATTATATTTGAATTATCTGTAATTACAATAGGTTCTGCTGCTATATCTACTCCAATAACTATATCTGCTCCCATATTTATAGCTTGTAAAACTGGGAAGTTATCTGCTACTCCTCCATCTACATAATAGTTATCTCCCTCTCTTATTGGATCTAAGAAAGTTGGAATAGCCATACTTTTTAAAGTAGCTAAAGCCAAATCACCACTATTTATCTCAACTGATTCTCCTGTTTGAAGATTCGTAGTCATAGCTCTAAAAGGTATTGGAAAATCTTTAAAATCAGTTACATTCTCTGCTCTTGCAAAAATTTTCTTTAACTCTAAATAGATATATTCTCCATTTAATACCCCCATTGGTAAAGAAAGATTATAATCTTTTGTTAAAGATATATTTAAAGGGTATTTATTCGATTGAGTTTTTTGCACTATTCCTTCTAAATCTCTATTTGAAGTATTTCTAAAAAGTTCATAAAATTGCAAATCTGTAACTGTTTTTTCAATCTCATCAGGTGTATATCCTACTGCATACATAGCTGCTATTATACTTCCAGCACTTGTTCCAACTATGTAATCTATTGGTATTTGATATTTTTCTAATGTTTTTAAAACTCCTATATGAGCAGCACCTTTAGCACCTCCGCCACTCAATACTAGTCCAACTTTAGGTCTAGATACATTTTGATTTTTGATAAAAGTCTGCTTTAATGTTTCTAAATTTTTTCTCTTTAACTCTAACTCTTGTATCTGCTTATCAATCTCTTTTATTTTTTCAGCAGCAGAGTTAACTCTGTTTGGAGACTCTTCAGCTCCTAAAACAGACAAACAAAGCACAAAAAATAAGATTATTTTTTTTAGCTTTCCCATTTAATCCTCCCATTTTTATTTAATCCTTTGATGATAATATTCCTGAACCAATTACAAGCCCTAATATTACATTTGTAAGAACAATTCCAGTTATTATCTCTACAACAACTAAAAACTGTGCCAACATAGTTAATGGATATACATCTCCATATCCTACTGTTGTTATTGTTATAAAACTAAAATATATATGTTTAAAATAAAACTCAATTTGTGGTAAATCTTGAGTTATACCATTGAAAACTGGTGTTGAACTAAATAAACTAAGTACAGTATATAGTAGTCCAAAACTTATGGCAATAGTTATATAAGTTGTTATTACAACAACTACATCTTTTGGAACAACTTTTCTTCTACGCCTAAAAAAATCTGCAAAAACATATTTTAATATTATTATATGACAAGCTATTAAAAGGAGTATATTTATAAAAGATAAGAAATAAAAGAAGTATTTTAAACTACTTTCATTTTCATTTATATTCAAAGAAAAGTTTATAATAGGCACTAATATTAAGTAATAAAATACTAACGCTGTCGCCTTTAATGGTCCATCTTTAAATATAAAATTCTTTTGTTTTAAAAAAACTAAGGGTAATATACTAAAAAATATTTTTACTGAACTTAATCCAATTTCTAAAAAATCTATTCTGATTTTATCTTTATCTACTAATACATGAGCCACAACTGATATTAAAACTGCTACTATCATTGATAAAATTGTATTTTTAAGAAAGTCATAAATCTGTTCTTTTTTGTATAATCTCATGTAACCTCCAAAATTTTTTTGTTTATAGAAATATACTTTCTAAATACTATTTTCCCTTTTAAAATTTCTTTAAAAGAATTTTATATCACCTCTTACTTTCAAAGTCAATCTTTTATCTAATTTATAATTTCGAAATATAATACGTAATTTTGTGTAATATTTTTCTATATAAAAAAAAGTGCCTAACTTTAGCTAGACACTATCTATTTTTTATTCTTTTCTCACAATCCACTCCACCAAGAAATTTACATAACTCTACAGTTTTTGGATTTTCAAATACTATTCCAGGAGGTCCCATCTCAACAATTTTTCCTCCACTTACGAAAATTACACAATCAGCTACCCCTTTAGCAAACTCCATTTCATGAGTTACTAAAACCATATCTTTTTTGTCTTTACGTAGCTCTTTTATGGCCTCTAGAATCTCTTTTGTTAAGGCCGGATCTAGAGCTGATGTTGGTTCATCTAAAAGTAAGAACTTTGGCTTTAGTGCCATTGCTCTCACTATTGCTACTCTTTGCTGCTGTCCTCCTGAAAGTTGATGCGGATATTTTCCCTCGTGCTCATAAAGTCCAAATCTCTTTAGAAGTATTTCTGCTCTTTCCTTTGCATCTTTAGCAGGAATTTTATGAACTTTTTCCAAAGGTAAGGTTATATTTTCTAATGCCGTTAAATGTGGAAAAAGATTAAAAGCTTGGAATACCACTCCAATACTTTTTCTATACTCATGAAGCTCCTCTTCCTCTTTAGGAATTTTCTCTCCATTAACTTCAATCTCACCACTATCTGAAACTTCTAGTCCAGCTAAAATTCTTAATAAAGTTGACTTTCCACCACCAGATGGCCCTATTATAACAATAGAGTGGATATTCTTTATATCTAAATTTAAACCGTTTAACACAACTTGCTCTCCAAAACTTTTATATAAATTATCAATTTTAATTTCCATAGCTAAACCTCCTCTCTAAATATTTAGAAAGGTGAGAAATAGGATACGTTAGTATCAAATATCCAACTGCTAATATACAATAGTTTTCTATTGGAGAAAAAGTTAATGAATCTACCTCTTGAACATTTTTAGTGAACTCATTTACTGCTATTATTGATAGTAGTGATGAATCTTTAATTAAACTTGCAAATTGACCTGCAAGAGGTGGCATCACTCTTTTTATAACTTGTGGTAAAATTATATATCTATACGTTTGGACCTTTGTAAAAGCCAAAGATCTTGCAGTTTCAATTTGAGTTTTATTTATACTTTCAATTCCTGCACGAATAATCTCTGAAACATAGGCTCCTGAGAATACTCCCATTATTAGTACTCCCATTATATAACGATTTTCTATTCCAAAAGCAGTTCCTATCACATAGTAAAATAGATAAATTTGAACAATTAATGGTGTTCCACGAATAACTTCAGTAAAACCCTTAGCAAAATAATATGTTGGTAAAAAACTTCCTCTTTGCCCTAAAACTAAAAGTCCTCCTACTATAAAGCTCGCTATTAAAGAGAATATTGATATTACTAAGGTCATAGTAAACCCAATCATAAATTTATATTTATACTTTTCAATTATTCCTTCCCAATTATATGGGTAGTCTAATCTGCTAAAAGCAAAATGAAAAACTCCTAAAACTATCATAGTTACTAAAACTATATTTATCCACTTTACCGTTGTAGTTTCACTTTCAGTTTTTGGTCTAAAAAATAGAGTTTTTAGTATACTCATATCATCTCCTAATCAAAGAAGAAAGGTACATTTTTCTCTGTAAAGAAAGCTCTCTCCTCACCTAAATATTTGTCAGCTAATTTATTAAATCCACCATTAGCTTTATATTCAATTATAAACTCATCAATTTGAGCTCCTAAATCCTCTTCACCTTTTCTATATGCTACTGCCCAAGGTTGTGATTCTGTTTCAAACTGAGCTAATAGCGGTGTTGTAGTTTCTGAATTTCTTGTCCAGTTTCTATAAATTGTTAACGGATCATATATAAAGGCATCTACTTTACCTTGAGAAACCTCTAATACTGAAGCGCTCTCTTTATCAAAAACTAATATTTCAGCATTTGGAAAATATTTTTGAGCTACAGTATGTCCACTTGTTCCTTTTTTTACTGCAACTTTCTTTCCTTTTTGATTTAAATCATTAGCATTTGTAATCCCAGATTTATTGTTAACTAACATTGCTAGATAACTTTTTGCATATGGTATCGAAAAATTTACCGATTGTTTTCTTTCATCTGTTACAGACATAGATGATATTATTATGTCTACCTTTTTTGTTTTTAGTGCTGGAATTAATCCACCATAAGCCATATCCTCTATAATGACATCTCTTCCTAAATACTCACCAAGTGCATAAGCCATATCTACACTTATACCTGTTGGTTTACCATTTGCATCAGACATTTCAAAAGGAGGGTATGCTAACTCCATTCCAACAATCAAAGGTTTTTCATTTGCAAAAACTAAACTTCCTAAAATCAATGTTAAAAAAAGTATTATTTTTTTCATAAATATCCTCCGTCTTTAAAAAAATATTTTTATAGCTCTATTCTATTTCCGAATAAATCCAAGTTTTCCTCTAAAATTTTTAATTTAGTTCTACTCACAGATAACCAGTTATCTCCAACAAATGTTACTCTTTCATTTTTATAGTCAATCTCTTTTAATAAATTTTTATTTATAAGTGTTCCTCTATCTAGTTTTATAAAACACTCTAGTATTCTTAACTTATCTTCAACCTCTGAAAATCCTCTTTTTACACAATATATTTTTCCATTTTTAGTAGTAATCTCGGTTTTTCTTGTAATTCTACAATAATCTAAATATATAATATCATCTATTTTTACAATTGCTCTATAAAAAGTATCATTTATTACAATCTCTTTTATATTTTTCAAAATTTTTTTGTTGCTGAATAACTCTCTTAATGATCTTTCAATTTCAAAATAATCATCTCTATATATGCAGTCATATATCTCTTTTCTTTTAAAATAACCTTTGATTCTTCTAAAATCATCATCTCTAGAACATAATAACATAACAGGAATATTTTTTCTACTAAAAAAGTGTATTTTATTATCATTAATTTCATATTTTAAATCTATTATAACCACATCTATACTTTCTAAATCATAAGATATCACACTATCAATCGAATAAAACTCCGCCTCTAAAAGTTCTCTTAATATCTCTTGTAAATTTAAATCTATATTGACACCTATTTTTTTCAATTAAGTTCCTCCTGCAGCTTTTCAATCCTGTATCTACTTGCAACTAACGATATTTTTTCAGATATCTCTTCTAAATATCTTTTTTCTTCATAAACCAATTTAATGTTTTTATTTTCTATTAAAATCAATGCTAAAAATGGATTTTTACTATATTTTAATCTCACTGCATAATCATACTTTTTATTTAAAATGTCACCTTTTTCCAACAAAATTTCTGATTCATCATAATTTCTATCTACTAAAAACTTTTTATAGTCCTCTCTTTTAATAAGTATTTTCGTTTCTACATCAATTAACTCTAAATTCTTTTTTAACTCCTTTGAAAGTTGCTCTTTAAACTCTTTATAATTTTTAGTTAGATACATTCTATTTACAAGGTTTTCTATATAATATTTATCAACTCTTAAAGTTCCTTTTATAAAATGAGTACACATATTTAATGTTAAAAATGAAAATATAATTCCTAGAGATAACCATACATTTTCTGTTATTATGAAAAATAGATATATATGTAAAAACATTTGAAATATTTTTAATGTTAAGATATCTATCTTTCCAATTGTATTTATATTTGTTAAAAATATATACCAAAAAATAAATACAAACTCAAACATATTTAAATAATAAAAATATTTACTATTATTTATAAAAAGTTCTACAATTAAAGATAGAACTATAAAACTTCCAATCATAATTAAATTTTTTTTTTCAATCTCTTTTATAATTTGCTTCTTTTTTATTTTCAAAGAACTTAAAAAAAACATTATTAATATAATAATTAAAGCATCTATCCATATATAGAAAAATATTACTATTTTTAAGAAATAAAGATAATTTACTACTAAATAATTTAAAATTTTAATATTTAAAATACTGCTCACAACAATAACTTCACCTAAATAATACATTAAAAATAAAATCCAAAGGCCTATATTTAAAACAAAATCATCTTTTAATTCATCCTTTATACTCTTCACATAAAGAAGTAAATATAATCCTAAAATACTACTAACTAAAGCATTTAATCTTATTAGAAAAATATTGGAAAAAACAGTTGTATTAGTTAAAATAATTTTTAAACAAACAAAAAATATTGGAAAAAACAACTCTTTTTTTGATAAGATTTCTTTTTTAAAATTATAAAATAACATAAAATTATATATTAAAAATATTACAGTCAACGAATTTAGAAAAATATTATTTTGTCGTAAATTACTCTTTGGTGAGTAGTCTAAAGATAGTTCAATAGGTTCCTCTTCTTTTTTCAAATGATATTTTTCAGTCAAATAATTTTTTTCTTGAACCTCTAAAACATAGTTTTTTTCTTTAGTATTAAAACTAGCATAACCATCTAAATAGCTGTCTAATTTAACTTTTTCTAATTTCTTATTCTCATTTTTATATAAAAAAATCTCCTCTTGATTTTTATTAAAAAAATCTATGCTTTCTCTATTATTAGATATTTTTATATAATTATCACTATTTTTTGATAAATATGTTAAAAATGATAGAATTGTTAGAAATATTAAAGTATATATTCCCATCCTTTTTTTTATATCCATTCCCCCTCCTCATAATTTTAAACATTTAATTATTTATAACTTGTTTTATTATATCATTTTATCCTTTATTAATTAATATCTTCACTAAAATAAAACCCCCCTCAGAAACTGAGGGGGGTTTTATCTATTTCTAGACGTCGGGGCACTTCAAACTTTAACACAACGTTAAATGTTTCAAGGGTAAGTTTCCTTACGTCTTAAATTATACATGTTTTTAGATTTTTTTAAAGTCCTTTAGAACATTAAGAGCGTTTTCACGCACAATTATTCAACTTCTACGAACATTTCTTTAGGATTTAAATCACCTCTCCACATCTTTTTAAAAGAGCTTCCCATCTTCTATCTACTTCATTTTGCATCTCTTCTATTAAATGCTCATTTCCAGGTTTAAATAGATGAGCAAATCTTCCTTGATCTTTTATAAACTCTGTAATAGGAAGTTTATTTTTAGGTTTATAAGATAATTTCCACTCTCCATTTATAACTTCAAATAGTGGCCAGTAGCAAGTTTCAACAGCTAACTTACACATCTCCATAAGTTTTTCTGTAGAATATCTCCATCCTCTTGGACATGGAGCTAACACATTTAAAAATGCTGCTCCCTCTGTATAGATAGCTTTTTCTGATTTTTCATGTAGATCTTTCATATTTCCTAAAAATGTTGTTTGAGCAACATACGGAATATTATGATCAGCAATAATAGCTGTTAAATCCTTTCTACTTTGAACCTTTCCATTGCTATCCTTACCAATAGGTGAAGTTGTTGTATCAGCATATCTTGGTGTAGCTGATGATCTCTGTATTCCTGTATTCATATATGCTCCATTGTCATAGCATACATAAACCATATCGTGCCCTCTTTCCATTGCACCAGATAGTGATTGGAATCCTATATCATAAGTTCCTCCATCCCCTCCAAAAGCTATGAATTTATATGTATCATCTATTTTTCCACGTCTTTTTAAAGCGTTGTAAGCTCCCTCTACTCCACTTAAAGTCGCTCCTGCATTTTCAAATGCACTATGGATAAATGAGTCCTTCCAAGCTGTATATGGATACATAAACGTTGATACCTCTAAACACCCTGTGGCATTTGCAATTACCGCCTTGTCCTCTACCTTTAAAGCTCTTAAAACTCCTCTTACAGCAACTCCTGCTCCACATCCTGCACAAAGTCTATGTCCTCCAGTTAATCTCTCTGGTTTATTCATTTCCTCTTTAAAATTATATGCCATCTTACTACCCCCTTACTCCTAAGTGTCTGTAAACTCTACCAACTTCAAAATCTGATGTATGTGCTAAAAGCAATTCTGGGTTGTAAGCTATTTCCACTTGATCCTCTATAAGTTGTTTTGCGTGTGCTTCATAAAGAAGTTCGTTAAATACTCCTTTTATACTATCTACAGTTACATCTCTTCCACCTAATCCATACACATAGTTAAACATCTCTGGTCTATCGTGTGAATCATAAAGTGCTGATCTAACCTCAGCAAAAAGTGGTCCTCCAGCTCCAGAGAATCCCTCACATTTATCCATTACACCAACAACTTTTATTCCTGTTAAGCTATATTTTAATTCATCAAATGGGAATGGTCTAAATACTCTAATTTTAATAAGTCCAACTTTTTTCCCCTCTGCTCTTAACTCATCAACAGCTTCTTTAGCTGTTCCAGCAGTTGAGTTTATAAGTACTATAGCTACATCTGCATCTTGCATCTTATACTCTTCAAAGAATGAGTACTTTCTTCCTGTTAATTTTTCATAATCTTTTGCAACCTCTTTTATAACATGTCTTGCGTTCATCATAGCATGAGCTTGCTGAACTTTATGCTCCATATAGAAGTTAGCTGTATCGTATGGTCCATGAGCTATTGGTATAGCTGAGTTTAATAGATAATCCTCTGGATTATACTCTCCCACAAAAGCTTTTACTTTATCATCTTCTAAAAGCTCTATATTTTCAACAGCGTGAGATGTTATAAACCCATCTTGGCAAACCATTGCAGGAAGCATAACTCTTGGATCTTCGGCTATTTTTACTGCTTGAATATAGTTGTCATACGCCTCTTGATTTGTTTCACTATATATTTGAATCCAACCAGTGTCTCTAGCCCCCATTGAATCACTGTGGTCTGCATTTATATTAATTGGTCCAGTTAAAGCTCTGTTTATAAGTGCCATAGTTATAGGTAATCTCATTGAAGAAGCTACATATAACATCTCCCACATTAAAGCAAGTCCGCATGACGAAGTAGCTGTCATTGTTCTAGCTCCTGCTGCTTGAGCTCCTATAGCTGCTGACATTGCACTATGCTCTGATTCCACTGGAATAAACTCTGTATTTACATTTCCATCTGCTACATACTTAGAGAAGTATTGCGGTACCTCAGTTGATGGTGTAATTGGAAATGCTGGCATTACATCTGGATTTATCTGTCTCATGGCTGTGGCTACAGCTTCGTTTCCTGACATTCTCTCTCTTATACTCATTTTCCTCTCTCCTCCTAAGCCTTTGTAAACTCTATCGCTTTAAATGGGCATACTGCAAAACAAACTCCACACCCTTTGCAGTGATCCTGATCAAAATCTAGTCTTTTTCCATCTTTAACTGGAATAGCTGAATCTGGGCATACTGGGATACATAGTAAACATTGCTTACAATTCTCATCAATAAAATCAACTTTCATTGTTCTCCAGTCACCAGTTTTAAAGTTTTCAGCACTTCCAGCTTCATATACTACTCCACCAGGAGTTATCTCTTGCCAAGTTATAGTTTCATCTATTATTCTACCGTTTTTATTTTTCATTATCCTTCCACCTCATCCATTGAACGCTTTAACGCACACATATTCCCCTCTAAAACTTGAGGTTTAGTACTAAATTTATGTTTAAATGACTCTTCCATATTTTTTATAAATTCAGCTTCTGGTATAAGTTCACTAACTTTTACAACTGCTCCAAGCATCGGTGTATTTGGGAAATATTTTCCTAAACACTCTTCAGATATCTTTCTAGCATTGCATGTATAAAGTCTTCCTGTATAACCTCTTAATTCAGCTCTTAACTCCTCAGGACTTCTCTCACTATTTACAATTATAGCTCCGCCCTCTTTAAGACCTTTTTCCACTTCAATTGCTTTTATTAAAGTTTCATCTACTACAACTACAAAGTTTGGTTCATAAATATTTGAATGAACTCTAATTGGTTCATTTCCTATACGATTATAAGCTGTTATTGGTGCTCCCATTCTCTCTGGTCCATACTCAGGAAAACCTTGAACATACATCCCACTACTAAATGCTACATCTGCTAATAGAAGAGAAGCTGTTTTTGCACCTTGTCCACCTCTACCATGCCATCTGATTTCTACCATTTTACTCATGATCTACCATCCTTTTTTAAATTTTGCTTAAATAACGATATATTGTTGATTCAGAAACATTTAAAGCTTCTGAGACCTCTAAAACTCCACCTCTTAAATCAAATATCCCCTTTTGGTGAAGTTTTTTTATAACATTAAGTTTCTCCTCCCCCTCTATCTCTTTCCAAGATACTCTACCTTTTAAAATCTCTAGTAAAGCCTTGTTTATCATCTCTTTTATAGAGTTTGGAAAATCCACTTCTGTTACTAACTCTTTTTCATCTTTTAAATTTAGACCAAAATTTGCCATACTCTCCATTTGATAGGCTATGTTTAAATAACTACTCACATCTACATTTACACATATCATTCCAATAATATTCCCATCTATATTTTTTATAAAAAATGTTGAGGATCTAAGAATTTTTCCTCCCACAACACCTTTTGAGTTTGTTATAAACTCTCTATCATCATAGAGTCTCTCTTTCAAAATTTTTAATCCAAATTCACTCATAGGAGAACCTATCTCTCTTCCACTCACATGGTTGTTGAATATCTCGATACTAGAACTACTTATATCTGTTAAATCATGAAGAACTACCTCTACATTTTCTCCATAACATTTAGACATAAATCTTGCTACTTTTCTGTACTCTTCTAAGATCTCTAAGTCTCCTTTCAAATTAATCCCCCTCCTTTTTCCAATATAGGTATATACCCCACGCTCTTCAAAAAGTCAAAAAAAATTTTCTTACAATAAGAATTTTTTTCTCATTTTTCCTATTCAATAAAAAAAGAGAGTTTCCTCCCTTAATTTGCTAATAATCCGATTTTTAACATGAACAATCCAACTCCATATATCATTGGAAAAGCCACTATACTTCTTAAGAAAAATATTTTCATTACATCAAAAAAATTAAACCCTATTTTTGAATTCATAAGAATAATTCCAGTCTCACTAAAATATATCAATTGAGAAAAAGTTAGTCCTCCAATTACAAATCTAGCCAATTCACTTGGACAATCTTTAATAAATACAGCTGGTAACCACATATCTGTAATTCCTATTATCATAGATGGAGCCATATACTGAGCTATCTCTCTTTCAAAACCTATAAATTCTAAAAATGGTACCATAGGTGCTGTTATTACTTGAAAAACTGTTGTTTTCTCTGCAAGAACTAACCCTATTGTTCCTATTAACATTATAACAGGAGTAAACGTTACGTATATTGTTAAAACCTTTAAAAATGAATCCTTTAAAACCTTTGTAGCCTTTGTTCTTCCAGCTACATCTGAAGCCAATCTTAAAGCGTAACTCATACTCGTATCTCTTTCATTTGGAGCTTCACCCTCTTTATAGTAATCATCTTTAAACTTTTTTAAAGGAAGTCTTGAAATCACAACTCCTGTTAAAATTGTACAAACTACAATAGAGCCATAAAAATATCCAAATATATGTGATAACCTTAATAAATCTGCCATCATTATAGCAAATGATATCCCAACTAAAGAGAAAGATGTAGCTATTATCGCCGCTTCTTTTTGAGTATAATACCCTTTTTCATATTGTTGATCTGTAACTACAATTCCAATAGTTCCATCTCCTACAAAAGATGCTAAAGCATCTATTGCTGCATACCCAGGCACTCTAAATAACTTTCTCATATATGGAGCGATTAAAGTTCCAATAAACTCAACTAATCCAAAAGATGTAAGAAGTGGAATTAGCATAACTTCAAGTAAAAAAGTTACTAAAATAGTTGGAAGTAGTTCATTTATCATCATTAAACCAGTTCCTTCATCTGCTACTACATCACCTATTACATTGGGTAAAAAATTATATGCTATTAAAATTAAAGACAGTGCTCCAATTATTCTAACTATTGATACAAATTTACTACTTATAAAAAATTCGTCCAAAACTCTATCATTAAAAGTTTTCTTTTTTATTCCAAAAATAGTTCCAAATATGGTGACCACAGCAAATCCTATCATAAAGGACTTAACTACTCCCACATATCCATTAACTATATAACTTTTTATGTGTCCTAAAAGCATTGCTGATTCTCCTCCAATTACAATTGGAACTAGAAACAGCCAGATTCCCATAAAAGAATAAAATCCGAATTTAAAAGTATTGATTACCACTATCGCCTCCCTATTTTTTAGTCAAAAAAAGAGCGCACAAAGTACGCTCTCAAAGATAACAAATAACAAAATTCTCGAATATTGTTATGGCAGCGTCACAATATTTATGTTCACAGGGTTATAACGTCTTTGCCATCGGCCTTAGGCTCAGTTTATAAAGGTGAACTAATATTAAAATTTTATAATGCATTATGATGCATTTTCGTTATTTTGTCAATATATTATTTTTTATTTTTATACTGCTTTTAAACTAACTCTAAACCATTTCTTAAGTCTGTAATTATATCCTCTACATCCTCAAGTCCTACAGAGATTCTAACTAATCCATCAGTGATTCCTGCAGTTAATCTCTCCTCTCTTGTATATGGTGAGTGAGTCATTGAAGCTGGGTGTTGAATAAGTGTTTCTGTATCTCCTAAAGAAACTGCTAGAGAACAAAGTTTTAGATTATTTAATAAAGTTTTTCCTGCATCCATTCCACCTTTTAGTTCAAAGGCAAAAATTCCTCCAAAGTCTTTCATCTGTTTACATGCAACCTCATGTCCTGGATGTGTTTTTAATCCTGGATAAAACACTGTTTCAACTTTAGGATGAGTATTTAAAAACTCCGCTACTTTTCTAGCATTAGAACAGTGTCTTTCCATTCTAATCTCTAAAGTTTTCATTCCTCTAATTATGTAGTAAGCGTCCATTGGACTTAAAACTGCTCCAGTCATATCTTTTACTCCAACAAGTCTAACTTGAGTTACTAAATCCATTTTACCTACAACAAAACCTGCTATTACATCTCCATGTCCATTTAAATATTTTGTAGCTGAGTGAACAACAACATCTGCTCCCAGTGTTAAAGGTTTTTGACAATACGGTGTTGCAAATGTATTGTCCACTACAACTAATATATCATCATTGTGTGTATGAGCTATTTTTGAAACTGCTTCTATATCAACAATTTTCAGATTTGGATTTGCTGGTGTTTCTAAATAAACAACTTTTGTATTAGCTTTTAAAGATCTCTTTACAGCTTCTAAATCTGAAGTATCTATAAATTCTACATCTATTCCAAATTTTGTTAATCCATGACTAAGCAGTGCAAATGTACATCCATAAAGTGTTTTATCTGCTAAAACGTGGTCTCCAGCTTTTAAAACTGTCCACATAACTGAAGCTATTGCTCCCATTCCTGAAGCTGTAGCTAATGCTGCTTCTCCCTCTTCTAAAAGAGCTAATTTTTTCTCTACAACTGTTACTGTAGGGTTCCCCAATCTTGAATAAATATATCCCTCTTCCTCTAAAGCAAATCTTTTTCCCCCTTGCTCAGCTGAATCAAATATAAATGTTGATGTCTGATAGATTGGTGTAGCTAAAGTTCCAAAAGGATTTTTCTCACTTCCACCATGAATCGCTATTGTTCCAAAACCATTTTTCATATTTTTATCCATAATAACTCCTCCCTACGAAACCTATTTTTAACACAATTATACCTCTTTTAACTCTTAAAGCAAGGTTTCAAAGGAAAAACTGTTATATAACAGTTTTTTATAAAAATATTTAGAAAAATAAAAGTCAGATCTTTCGATCTGACTCTCTATCTCAATACATCACTATATAAAAACATTGCTAAGTAAAAGTAAATTACTAAGGCTAGTGCATCAACAATAGTTGTAACTAATGGCCCTGCCATTATAGCTGGGTCTAACTTTAATTTTTTAGCTCCAATTGGAAGTAATCCTCCAACTAATTTTGCTATTACTACTGTTATACCTAAAGTAAACGATACTAGCATTGACATTTTAAAATCTTGCTTTAATATATAATTCATACGTAAAAAGTTTACAGCTCCTAATCCCAATCCTACGATTAAACTTACTCTTAACTCTTTCCATACAACTTTTAAATAATCACTCATTTTAATCTCTCCCAAAGCCATTCCTCTTATTATAAGAGTTGACGATTGAGAACCAGCATTTCCTCCTGTATCCATAAGCATTGGAATTGCTGCAGCTAAAACTACCATCTGTTCTATTATCTCTTCATATTTACTAATAATTGATCCTGTAAAAGTAGCTGAAACCATTAGTACTAAAAGCCATGTTAAACGATTTTTAGCTAAGTGTAAAACTGAAGTTTCTAAATACTCCTCCTTACTTGGTGCCATGGCAGCCATCTTCTGGAAGTCCTCTGTATTTTCCTCTTCAATAACATCTACCATATCATCTATAGTAATAATTCCCACTAAAATATTCTCTTTATCAATTACTGGTAAAACTGTTAAATCATACTTTTTAAATAACTTTACAGCTTCCTCTTGGTTTGTTGATGTTTTTACAGAAAGTATATTCTTATCCATAATATTTTCTATAACCTCATCATCAGAAGATGCTAAAAGTTTCTTTAATGTTATCTCTCCCTCAAGCTTTTTATTCTTGTCTATAACATAAGCAACATCTATAGTTTCAAGTTCCTCTGCATATTTTCTTACATGCTCAAGACTCTCTTTTACAGTTTGGTTACTTCTTAGAGAAAGATACTCTATTGTCATTAAACTTCCTGCTGAATCCTCTTCATAAGATAAAAATTGATTTATTAGAGATCTATTTTCATGCTTGTAGTTCTCAAGCACTCTTTTCACAACATTTGAAGGCATCTCTTCTAAAAAGTCAATCATATCATCAAAATATAGCTCCTCTAATAGAGATTGAAGCTTATCATCATTTATTGAACCTACAATTTTTATCTGCTCATCGGCATCTAAATTTGCAAAAACTTCCGCTGCTAACTCTTTGTGTAAAAGTCTAAAAAGAATAATTATATCTTTTTCATTTTCACTATTAGCTTCAATAAATTCAGCTATATTTACAGGAGTTTCTAAGTTTAGAACCTCCTTTAGACCTTTTAAATCTTTTTTTAATAGAAGCTCTTTTACTTTTGTTTCAAACATTTTTCCTCCTTGAATTTTGCAGAGGAAAACTGAAGAAAAATTTCTAGACCTTTCCCCTACAAACTATATATTAAATTGTTTTTATTTTTAGTCCGTTTGGGGTAACTATCCATCTTTTCTCTCCTTTAATTTATTTTTGTTTTTCAACCTTTAAATTATACCTTTTTTATAAAAAAAAGTAAATATTTTATATTTTTACATAAAAAAAAGCCTTAGAAAATCT
Source organism: Cetobacterium sp. 2G large (assembly GCF_014250655.1). Lineage (NCBI taxonomy): Bacteria > Fusobacteriati > Fusobacteriota > Fusobacteriia > Fusobacteriales > Fusobacteriaceae > Cetobacterium > Cetobacterium sp. 2G large. The sequence goes on from NZ_JACHTH010000003.1 coordinate 163,562, forward strand.
TCTAAGGCTTTAAAATATCATTACTTTACAGTTACGATGTTAGATGCTTGAGGTCCTCTTTCACCTTGAACTACGTCAAAAGTTACTTCTTCTCCTTCTACTAACTTCTTGAATCCATCTTTCTTGATTTGAGAGAAGTGTGCGAATACATCTTTCCCGTCCTCACCAGTGATAAATCCAAATCCTTTTTCTTCGTTAAACCATTTAACAGTACCTTTCATTTGATACCTCCATAAAATTATTTTTTATAACTCTACAAATCTTAATCTTTAAATCAGAGGTTAAACAAACTCAAGTTACCTATAGGTTTCTCTTCTAAAAATTTTAAAACTCATATTATTAATCTAGAATTATTATACATGTTTTTTATTAAAAAGTAAAGCTTTTTTATTAATTTTTTTTATTTCTTATTTAGCTCTTCAACTGTTACAAACTCAAAACCTTTAGCTTTTAATTGAGGAATAGCTACTTTTAGAGCCTGAGCAGTTTTCCCATAGTCATGTAGTAATACTATCCCATTATCCTTTGCATTTTCTACTAAAAATTTAGCTATATAATCTGCGTCAGATGGTTTTTCCCAATCTTTAGGACAGATGTTCCACATAACTGACTCCATACCTAAACTCTTTTTTAACTCCTCTTTTTGAGTTTTTCCTAAAGCACCATATGGAGGTCTAAAGTATACAACTTTTTTATTTGTTACACTTGTAATAATTTTATTTGTACTTTCAAGTTCTTTTTTTACATCATTCATTGGTAATTTTTTTAAATTTGGATGATTATATGAGTGGTTTGCAATTTGATGTCCACCATCATATATTTTTTCTAAAATTTTTGGATATCTTTTTCCATTTGTTCCTAAAATAAAAAATGTTGCCTTTGCATTGTTTTCATTTAAAACTTCTAAAATTTCCTCTGTTATTTTAGCTTTTGGACCATCATCAAAAGTCAGAGCTATTCTCTTTGTTTCCTGAGCAAAAATAGACATAGTCATCATACATGCCACTAATAAATACTTTAATATTTTCATCTTTTCCCCTCTCCTTATTTTTTCAATTAAAATATAACACAATATCATACCTTTGGTATAGATATTTTCTTTTTATTTTATACTAAATAAATTTAATACAAAATATTCCTTCACTTTCTTTTTTTAATTTGGAAATTATTTTTTATTTTTATAAAGGAAAGATGTATCTTTTTTCAAAATAATATATTATAATAATTAAAATTTTGGGAAAAAGGGGGGATTTCTATGAATTATACTCTTTATAAAACTTTCGGTTCTCATCTGAAAAAAAATGATGGTGTTGATGGAGTTCTATTTACTCTTTGGGCACCTAATGCTATGAAAGTTTCAGTCGTTGGGGATTTCAATGACTGGGATGGAAAAAGAAACTATATGAATAAAGATATTCAAACTGGAATTTGGACTCTTTTTATTCCTAATTTAAAAGAGGGAACAATTTATAAATATATGATTGCTGATAAAAATCAAAAAATATTTATGAAAAGTGATCCCTTTGCCTTTTATTCTGAAGTTCGACCTAATACTGCTTCTATTGTTTATAACCCTTTTAAATCTTTTCCGTGGGAAGATAAAAAATGGTTAGAAAAAAGAGCTTCAGAAAATCTTTACAGTAAACCTATCAGTATTTATGAACTACATTTAGGTTCTTGGAAAAGAAACTATAACCGTGGAGATGGCCCTGAAGATGGAAGAGAGTTTCTCAACTACCGAGAAATTGCTAAAAAGCTTGTTCCATATATTTTAGAAACAGGTTTTACTCATATTGAAATCCTTCCTCTCACTGAACATCCTTTAGATACATCTTGGGGATATCAAGGAGTTGGATATTTCTCTATCACAAGTCGTTATGGCTCACCTGAAGATTTTAAATATCTTGTTAATGAATGCCATAAAGCTGGAATTGGAGTCATTTTAGACTGGGTCCCTGGACATTTTTGTAAAGATGCCCATGGTCTATATAGATTTGATGGAACACCTCTTTTTGAATACGAAAACGAAATTTTAGGGGAAAACCCAACTTGGGGAACTGCTAACTTTGATTTTACTAAACCCTTTGTCAAAAACTTTTTATTATCAAGTGCAACATTTTTATTTGAACATTTTCATATTGATGGAATTCGTGCTGATGCAGTCTCAAACCTTTTATACCTTGAGTATGGACGTGAAAAAACAGGTCTTAAAAACTCACTTGGTGGAGATGCTAAGTTAGAAGCTATCGATTTTCTAAGAACACTCAACGAAACAATTTTTAAACTTTACAAAAACCCACTTATGATTGCTGAAGAAGCCACATCTTGGCCTTTAGTAACAGCTCCTACATATAAAGGAGGCCTTGGATTTAACTACAAATGGAATATGGGATGGATGAATGATATGTTGAAATACATGTCCTATACCCCTTGTGAAAGAGATAAAAATCATAATCTTTTAACATTCTCTATTATGTATGCTTTTAGCGAAAACTTTATACTAGCCTTATCTCACGATGAAGTGGTACATGGAAAAAAATCACTTCTTGATAAAATGAGTGGAGATTATATTCAAAAATTTGATTCCCTTAGAATGTTTTATGGATTCATGTTTGGACATCCTGGAAAAAAACTTATTTTTATGGGAGGGGAATTTGGTCAATTTATCGAATGGAGATATTATGAAGAGTTAGAATGGAAACTTTTAAAATATCCACAACATGACTCTTTAAAAACTTATATTAGCAAACTTAATGAATTTTATAAATCAGAACCAGCTCTTTGGGGAAAAGATTCAACTTCTGATGGATTCCAGTGGGTTAATCATAAAAATCACACTCAAAAACTTATAACATTTATAAGAAAAGGAGATAATTTAGAGGATTTTATTTTAGTTGTTTGTAACTTTACTAAAAATGAGTATATAAATCACTCTATTGGTGTTCCAAGAATGTTTGAGTATATGGAAGTTTTTAATAGTGATAAAGATATTTTTGGCGGTAGTAACCAAGTTAATAGTGAAATTATCAAACCTATGAATAGAGAGCTAGATGATCAACCTTTCTCTATTTCAATAAATATAGCTCCACTTTGTACACTGTTTTTAAAGCCAATATTAAAAAAAGGGGGAATTTAACTATGAAAAAGAAAATGATAGCTATGATTTTAGCTGGCGGTCAAGGAAGTAGACTTAAAAAACTCACAAAAGATGTTGCAAAACCTGCTGTTCCTTTTGGAGGTAAGTACAGAATTATAGACTTCCCATTAAGCAACTGTGTTAACTCTGGAATTGACACTGTTGGAGTTTTAGTTCAATACAAGCCATTTCTGTTAAATAAACATATTGGAGTTGGAAGTCCATGGGATTTAGATGTTGAAGGAGCTGGAGTTAGTATTTTACCTCCATACTCTACAGAAAGTGAAAATCGTTGGTATAAGGGGACTGCCGATGCTATATTTCAAAATGAAAACTATATTGATATGTATAATCCTGAATATGTTCTTATTCTTTCTGGAGACCATATCTATAAAATGGATTACGATAAAATGTTAGATTTTCATATTGAAACAGGAGCTGCAGCAACTGTAGCTGTTATTGATGTTCCTCTTGAGGAAGCTTCTCGTTTTGGAATTATGAATACAAATACAAATGGAGAGATCTATGAGTTTGAAGAAAAACCTAAAGAGCCTAAGAGTACTTTAGCAAGTATGGGTATATACATTTTCAATTGGTCTGCTCTAAAAAAAGCACTAAAAGAGGATCAACAAGATAAGTACTCAGACAAAGATTTTGGAAAAAATATTATTCCAAAGTTTTTAAGAGAAAATCAAAAATTAATGGCTTATCCTTTTGCTGGTTACTGGAAAGATGTAGGAACTATAGAGAGTCTTTGGGCTGCTAATATGGATTTATTAGATAGCTCAAATCCCATTGACCTCTTTGATAAAAATTGGAGAATCTACTCTCAAGCTACAAATAAACCTGGTCACCTTCTTGAAGAAACTGCAGTTATTAAAAACTCTATTATTTCAGAGGGATGTATTATTAAAGGTGAAGTTATTAACTCTATTATCTCTTCTGAGGTTTTTGTTGAAGAGGGAGCTAAAGTACATAACAGTGTCATTTTAGCTGGAGCAGTTTTAAAAGAGGATAGTTTTGTTAATAGAATAATTTTAGGTGAAAATGTTGTTGTTGAAAAAAATGAGCATTTTGGAAGAAAAGATGAAATTCTATTTATCAGTGGGGGGGATGAATAATGTTAGCAAAATATACTGGAGTTATCACATCTTTTGAAAGTAGAGATCTTTTAAAAACTTTAACAGCCCATAGAGGAATCGCTACAGTTCCTATTGCAGGAAAATATAGAGCTATTGATTTCCCTTTATCATATATGAAAAATTCTGGAATTAGAAATATTCATGTTCTTACTAGTAAAAATTGTCGTTCTCTTAGAAATCACTTAGATGTAGCTAAATCTTGGGGGTTAAATAGAAAAAATGGAGGTCTTACAATTCACAGTGGTGATGTTGAAAGTGACACTGAACTTTTAGTTGAAAACTTTGATGATCTTCTAAAATCTAAAGATGAGATGATTGTCATCGCTCCAACTTACATGGTTGCAAATATAGACTTAGATAAGGCTATTGAATTTCATGAGCTTTCAGAAGCTGATGTTACAGTTATATATAAAAATATTCCTGAACCATCAGAAAATTTTCTTGGTTGTGATATTTTAGAATTTAATGAAAAAAATCATCTAACAAGAGCTTGTGCTAATTTTTTACCAAAGAAAAATCAAAATATATCTTTAGAAATATTTTTGATAAAAAGATCTCTTTTAATGGCCTTAGTTATGTCTAGACCCCATAATCAAATCTCTTTAAAAGATATTATCTATAGAAGTAAAAACAATCTAAAAATCATGGGATTTGAGCATAAAGAGTACCTTTCTTGTTTAAATTCACTAGCTAACTACTTTAGAACTAATATGGATTTAATAAACTCTAAAACTTTAAAAGAGATTTTCTTTAATGAAAATAGACCTATTTTTAGCAAGGTTAAAGATTCAATTCCTACTCACTATTTAAGTGAAGAGGTTGTAAAAAACTCTATTATTTCTAATGAGTGTTTTATTGAAGGAACTGTTATTAATAGCGTGCTTTCAAGATATGTCAATGTAGAAAAAGGTGCTCGAGTAGAAAATTGTATTATTCTTCAAAATTGTACTATAAAAGCTGGTACACACTTAAAGAATATTATTGTTGATAAAAATGTTGTTTTAGAAGAAACAGAGTTAGAAGGAAACCCTTCATATCCTCTTGTTATTCAGAAAAAATATAAATTTTAACTTTTACAAGGAGGAAAGAAGATGAAAAATATCAATCTGCTTTTTGCCACTTCAGAAGCTGATCCATTTTTAAAAGTTGGAGGTCTTGGGGATGTATCTCACGCTCTTCCAAAGGCATTAAAAAAAGTTGGTGTTAATGCTAAAGTTATACTTCCAAAAAACGGAAATATTCCTAAAAAATTTGTAGAAAAAATGAATTTTTTAGGTTCTTTTACTGTACCTGTTGGATGGAGAAATCAATATGCTGGATTATTTCATTTAGAGTATGATGGTGTGGATTTCTATTTCATAGATAATGAATACTATTTTAAAAGACATATACCTTACGGTCATTATGATGATGGAGAGATTTTTTCTTTCTTTTGTAGAGGAGTTTTAGAAGCTGTTAAGCATATACCTGATTTTTCTCCTGATATCATTCACTGTAATGATTGGCACACAGGTATGATTCCTGTACTTTTAAAAGCTTTTTACAAAGAGGATTCACTTTTAAAAAATACTAAAACAGTTTTTACAATACATAATCTAAAATATCAAGGTGTATTTTCTAAAGATATTTTGGGAGAACTTCTATGTCTTGATTCATCATATTATTCAGAAGATAAACTTAAATTTTATGATGGTGTATCTTTTATGAAAGGTGGTCTTATATACTCTGATTTAGTTACAACTGTTAGTGAAACTTATGCTAAAGAGATTACATATCCTTTCTATGGGGAAAAATTAAATGGATTAATTATTGAACTTGGAGATAAAGTTCATGGAATTGTAAATGGAATCGATTACACTTTATACGATCCTAGAAAAGATGATAAACTTTACGCTAATTTTGGATTAACTAACTTAAAGAAAAAAGCTATAAATAAAGTGGAATTACAAAAAAGACTGGGACTTCCTGTAGACGAAAATATTTTAATGGTAGGATTAGTTTCTCGTTTAGTTAGTCAAAAGGGCCTTGATCTTATAAAATGGGTTATGGATGATATCTTGAATATTAACCTTCAATTTGTTGTTTTAGGAACTGGAGATGTGCAGTACCAAGATCTGTTTAACTATTATTCATATATTAATCCTGGGAAACTCTCAGCTAACATAACATTTAGTGATGAATTAGCTAGAAAAATATATGGAGCATGTGATCTGTTTTTAATGCCATCTCTATTCGAACCATGTGGTATAGGTCAACTTATTGCTATGAGATACGGTACTATTCCTTTAGTTAGAGAGACTGGAGGTTTAAAAGATACTGTTTCTAACTTTAATCCCGATACCTTGGGAGGAACTGGTTTTGTTTTCCAAAACTATAATGCTCATGATATGCTTTTCAAACTTGAATATGCTGCTAAAGTTTTCTATGAAGATAAAAAAGCTTGGACCGCTCTTATGAGATCTTGTATGAAATATAACTCTGATTGGAAAGAGTCAGCTAAAAAATATAAATCGTTATATGGAGGTCTTTTATGAATCTAACTAAAAATCAATTTAAAGAAGATTATGTTAAAAGACTTACTCTAACTTTTGCACAAACTACTACAGAAGCTTCCCTAGAGCATAAATATTTAGCTCTTGGAAAACTTATAAGAGATTATATATCTGAATCTTGGGCAGAAACTAACAACTACTACACTAAGAAAAAATGTAAACAGATATATTATTTCTCTATGGAATTTCTACTTGGGAGATTATTAAACTCATATCTTTTAAATCTTAATATTCGAGATGTTGTTAAAGATGGGCTTAGAGATTTAGGAATTGATTTAGATACTCTTTTAGAATTAGAACCTGATCCTGCTCTTGGAAATGGTGGTCTTGGAAGACTTGCAGCATGTTTTATGGATTCACTTGCATCCCTTGGTTTTCCTGGTCATGGATGTGGTATAAGATTTAAACATGGCCTTTTTAATCAAAAAATTATAAATGGATATCAAAAAGAACTTTTAAATAACTGGTTAAAAGAGGATTTTCTATGGGAGATTAAAAAACCTGAAAAAACTGTAACTGTTAGATTTGGTGGAGTTGTAAATTTAGTTAATACTCCAAATGGAATTGAGCCCGTATACTCTGGTTGTGAAGAGATTGACGCTGTTCCTTATGATATCCCTATCTTAGGTTCTAATATGGAAACTGTTAATACCCTTAGACTTTTTAGTGCTGAACTCCCTGAAGAAGAGATTGATTTAAATGGTCTTCAAAAAGGTGATTATCAAAAATTTATTGATAAAAAGTTTGCTGTTGAAGCTATTTCACAGATTTTATATCCTGATGATTCTAGTATGCGAGGAAAGCTTTTACGTCTAAAGCAGGAGTATTTTTTTGTTAGTGCTGGACTTCAAACTATTTTAAAAAGATATAAAAAGCTCAAAGAATCTATCCATAAATTCTCTGATTTTGTAGGAGTTCATATTAATGATACTCACCCTGCTATAGCTGTTGGTGAACTTATGAGGTTACTTTTAGATGAAGAGGGACTAGACTGGGATAGCGCTTGGGATATAACAGTTAAAACTTTAGCTTATACTAATCATACTATATTAGCTGAAGCTATGGAAAAATGGCCTTATGATATGTTTAAAAAAACTGTTCCTCGAATTCTTATGATTATCGAAGAGATTGATAGAAGATTCTGTGAAGAGGTTAGTAAAAAATATGAAGAGGATTATAGTAAAATTGATTCAATGAGAATAATCTATAATGGTGAGGTTAGAATGGCTAATCTAGCTATAATAGGTTCTCATTCAATTAATGGAGTTGCTAAAATTCACACTGAAATTCTAAAAAACAGAGAGCTCCATGACTTCTATCTTCTTTATCCTGAAAGATTTAACAATAAAACTAATGGTATTACCCATAGAAGATGGTTAAAAAATGCAAATCCTGAACTTTACAAATTAGTTATAGAGAAAAGTGGTCCTGAGTGTTTAAATGATACAAATAAATTTATTAACTTTTTAAAATATATAAATGATGATAATGTTTTACAGACACTAGATAAAATCAAATTTAAAAACAAAGAGAAAGTTGTTGCCTTTGTTAAAAATAAATATAACATAGATATAAATCCATTTTCAATTTTTGATGTACAAGTTAAAAGGCTTCATGGATACAAAAGACAACTGCTTAATGTATTTAATATAATTTATCTATACAATCAGCTAAAACAAAATCCAGAGCTTGATATAGTTCCACGAACATTCTTTTTTGGTGCTAAAGCTGCACCATCTTATTATTTAGCTAAAAATATTATAAAGCTTATAAACTCTGTAGCTAATGTTATAAATAATGATCCTGATATTAGAAATAAAATTAAGGTCGTATTTCTTGAAAATTACGGTGTTTCTATAGCTGAGCTTATAATTCCAGCAGGAGATGTAAGTGAGCAGATTTCAACAGCTTCTAAAGAGGCCTCTGGAACTGGAAATATGAAGTTTATGATGAACGGAGCTGTTACTCTTGCTACTCTTGATGGAGCTAACGTTGAGATTTATGACGAAGTTGGAGATAATAATATCGTTATCTTTGGACTTACTTCTCAAGAAGTTATGGATTTAGAAAAGAATAGAACATATAACTTTAGAGATATTTTAAATTCTAACCCTGATTTACAAAAGATTCTTACTCAACTTAGTGATGGAACTTTTTCTGAAAATAAGGAGGAGTTTAAAGATATCCTAAATCATATATATGGAGAAGGAGACCCTTATTTTGTCTTAAAGGATTTCTCTGCTTATGTTGAAGCTCAAAATAAAATTAATACTCTATACGAAAATAGAAGAGGCTGGTTACAAATGTGTTTAGTTAATATTGCACACTCTGGAAAATTCTCTTCTGATAATAGTATTCGAAAATATGCTGAAGATATTTGGCATATTAAGGAGGTGAAAAGAGGTGAATAGTCTTTCTTACTCGTTGCCTAAAGATTCTATTTTATTTGATTCTCAAAATGAACAATTTAAAACACCTTTTGGAGCTACTCCTTGTGGAGAAAATATAAAATTTAATATATTAACTCAAAAAAATATTAACTGTTTAGGTATTAACTTAATAATTAAAAATGGAAAAATATTGGAGTTTAAAATGCTTCCTGAAGCTGAAAAAAAAATTGGAGACCATGACTATATTGTCTGGTCTCTTAATTTTACAACTCCATCTTTAGCTAAAACTATTTTTTATCACTTTAAAATATCCATTGGAAATGAAAATACTATTTTTTACTATGGAAATAACTCTCTAGCTCTTGGTGGGAGAGGAGATATCTATGAAAATTTTCCAATTGACTATCAAATTACCCTATACTACAAAAATAATCCTACTCCTAACTGGTTTAAAGAGAGTATTGCCTATCAAATCTTTCCAGATAGATTTAAAAATGGAAATAAAGATGGTAAGGTTAATGAACCTAAAGCTAATAGTTTTTTATATGGAAGATGGTCTGATATTCCAATGTATATAAAAAATAATAAAAATGAAATAGCTCGTTGGGATTTTTTTGGAGGTAACTTAAAAGGGATTACTGAAAAAATCAACTATCTTAAAGGTTTAAATGTTGGAACCCTATATTTAAATCCTATTTTTGAAGCGACTAGTAACCATCGTTATGATACTAATAACTATCATAATATTGATCCTGTTTTAGGAACATATAAAGATTTTAAAGATATGGTTAAAGAGTGTAAAAAAAGAGGAATATATACAATTTTAGATGGTGTTTTTAATCATACAGGAAAAGACAGTATATATTTTAAAGAAGCATCTACATCTACATCCTCACCATTTTATCCATGGTATAGATTCCAAAACTATCCCTATGACTACGATTGTTGGTGGGGAATTAAAGATTTACCTTGTGTAAATGAACTAGAACCTAGCTTTTTTAAATATATTGTTGAAGGGGAAAATAGTGTTATTAATCATTGGATGAAAACTGGTATTAAAGGTTGGAGACTTGATGTAGCTGATGAACTTCCAAGCTTCTTTATTGAGAGCTTAAAATATAAATGTAAAAATATTGACTCTGAATCAGTTATTATTGGAGAAGTTTGGGAAGATGCTAGCAATAAGATAAGCTATGGTCAAAGAAGAGAGTATTTTAATGGTAAGCAATTAGATTCGGCTATGAACTACCCTCTTAGAACATATCTTTTAAACTTCTACAATGGTTCTATCGATAGTGAAACTCTTTGTAAATATATGAACTCTTTAAAAGAAAACTATCCTAAAGAAAATTATTTTGCATCCTTTAATCTTTTAGGAAGTCATGATGTAAAGAGAATAAAAACCTCTGTTAAAGATATCGTAAAAGATTATAATCTTGAACCTCAATATTTAGAGCCTGCTACAACTAGAATTCTAAAATCTTTGAGTTTAATTCAATTTACTCTTCCTGGAGTTCCTGTTATCTATTATGGAGATGAAGTAGGAGTAGAGGGAGGCAAAGATCCAGATAACCGAAGAACATATCCTTGGGGAAAAGAGGACCAAGATCTTTTAAGTTGGTATAAAAAAATTTCTTTTTTAAGATCTAGTTCTAAAGTGTTAAAAAAAGGTGAAATTAAATTTTTTTCACCACATCCTGACGTGTTTACTTACATTAGATTCTTCCCCAATGAGAGAGACTTTATAGGAGTTCTTACAAATAGAAATCCAAATAAATCAAAAATTTTTAAAATTAATTTGAAGGAATTTCTAGGGCAATTTAGTAATAATATAGCGACTGACATATATCGTTGGAATGACCCCCTAATCATTCCAATAGATTCATCTACTAATTTCCCAATAAAAATCCCCCCACTAAAGACCCTTTTATTTAGTAGTAAAAGTGTCTAAGAAAAGCTGAGCACTCCCCCCTGCTCAGCTTTTTTCCTAAGGGTACTTGTGAGTGTTTTCTCATAAGCACTTTTAGGAAAAAAATTTTTATAAAAAAGTATTTGACAATTTTATTTTCATAGTTTATAATCAATCAAACTTTAGTAGTTTAAGAATTTTTTAAAGGAGGTCAGGTCATGTTATTTAGAAATGATAGGAATAGGGTACAAAATAATAAAAACTCTATATTCTATTATATTCTTAGTAATTTTTGATGCTGGCCATCCATTTTTATTTTTATAACTATGGATTACTTTCGCAAAATTATTTACCCTTTTAATTTTGGAAGGTCTAAGAGTATAAGTCTATACTCTTAGACCTTCTTTTTTTATACCAAATACTAATATAAAGGAGATTTTTATGGGAGATTACTTAAGTACACTAAAAACAATTTTTATTGATGGTTACAGATATCAATACGTTCTTCAAGGTTTAGCTTTTTCAGTTGGTGTTACAGCTTTTTCAGCTATCTTTGGTGTTATTTTTGGTATTTTTATCGCACTTTTAAGACTTTCACCTAGATTCAAATGGATAGCTATTTGCTATATTGATCTTATTAGAGGGACTCCAGCAGTTGTTCAACTTCTAGTTCTAGCTAATATTATTTTTGCTGGATTCCGTGACATGCCTATATTTTTAGTTGCTGGTATTGCCTTTGGAATAAACTCTAGTGCTTATGTTGCTGAGATTATCAGAGCTGGTATTGAAGGGTTAGATAAAGGACAAATGGAAGCTTCTAGAGCTCTTGGAATGAGTTATCCAATGGCTATGAAAGAGGTTATAATTCCACAAGCTATTAGAAAAATACTTCCAGCATTAGTTAGTGAATTTATTACTCTTTTAAAAGAGACATCTATAGTTGGATTTATCGGTGGAGTAGACCTTTTAAGATCTGCAAACATAATTACATCTCAAACTTATAGAGGAGTTGAGCCACTACTTTTAGTTGGTTTAATATACCTAGTTTTAGTTGGAATCTTTACAAAAATCATGAGAGGCGTTGAAAAGGGGTTGAGTAATAAATGATAAAAGTTGATAATTTATTTAAAAATTATGGGGAACTTGAAGTTTTAAAAGGGGTTTCTACTCATATAATGAAAGGAGAAGTTGTTGCAGTAATTGGACCTTCTGGAAGTGGAAAATCCACATTTTTAAGATGTATAAATCGTTTAGAAGAACCTACTCTTGGGCATATCTATATCAGTGGAGAAGATATTATGAGTCCTAAAACAGATATAAATCATATGAGAGCTAAAGTTGGAATGGTTTTTCAACACTTCAACCTTTTTCCCCATAAAACAGTTCTTGAAAATCTTACTTTAGCTCCTATGAAAGTTAAAAGTATGAAAAAGGAGGATGTTGAAGAAAAAGCTCTTATTTTATTAAAAAAAGTTGGTTTAAAAGATAAAGCTTTAGCGTATCCAGATCAACTATCTGGAGGTCAAAAACAAAGAATAGCTATTGCTAGAGCTCTTTGTATGGACCCTGAAGTTATACTCTTTGATGAACCTACATCTGCTCTAGACCCTGAAATGATACGTGAAGTTTTAGATGTTATGAGAGATCTTGCTAAAGAGGGAATGACTATGGTTGTAGTTACACATGAAATGGGATTTGCTAGAAAAGTTGCAGATAGAGTTTTATTTATGGATCAAGGATCTATTTTAGAAGATACAACACCTGACGAACTTTTTGACGGGTCTAACCACTCTAGAGCAAAAGATTTCATTGAAAAGGTTTTAAATCATTAATATAAAATATTTTAAAAACATTGAGGAGGATATTATGAAAAAGATTTTTAAAAATTTGGTTTTATTTTTAATGTTAATTATGAGTACTTTAACTTTTGCAAAAGGAAAACTTTATGTTGGTACTAATGCTGAATTTCCACCTTTCGAATACCTTGATAAAGGGGAGGTAGTTGGATTTGATATAGATTTAGTTAAAGCTATTGGGGAAAAATTAGGTATGGAAATAGTTATTAAAGATATGGCTTTTGATGGGCTAATTCCAGCTCTTGAAACTAATAAAATAGATATTGTTATAGCTGGAATGACAGCTAGTGATGAGAGAAAAATGGCTGTTAATTTTTCAAATCCATATTACACAGCTAACCAAGTTATAATTTTAAATGATAATAATAGTGATATTAAAACATTCGATGATTTAAAAGGAAAACTTGTTGGAGTTATGCTAGGATTTACTGGGGATGTTGTAGTTAGTGAGATGAAGGATGTTAAGTCAAAAAAATATAATGCTTCTTACGCTGCTATCATGGAACTGCAAAACAATAAAATCGATGCTGTTGTTTTAGATTCTGAAACTGCTTTAAACTATGTGAAAAATAACAAAGGTTTAAAATTAGCAGAAACATCTGGAGAACCTGAAGAATATGCTATTGCTATCTCTAAAAAAAATAGTGAGCTTTTAAATAAAATCAACACAGCTTTAGATGAATTGAAAAAAGATGGAACTTATGAAGCTCTTTTGAAAAAATATATGTAAATACATATAAAAATCCCCCTAGCTAGGGGGATTTTATTTTTTATACTTACTTATTGTTTCTAAGTTTGGATTTAATAGAATTTTTTCTACTCCCTCTTTATTTATAAAAGGTTCTATCTCATTTATAAATCTAACTATACTCAAAGAGTCTGCACCTAATTCATAAAAATTCCAATTCACTTTATTTTTATCTATTTTTATCTCTAATATCTCTTCCCAAATTTTGATAATCTTTTTTTCAAAACTTGATAATGACACCTCATCTATATTATCTTTAAAATCTTTTTGTCCTAACTCTTTAAGTTTTTTTAAATCTAATTTCCCATTAGAATTTAGTGGAAACTCATCAATTTCAAAGAAAGCATATGGTATCATATATTCTGGTAACTTTTCTTTAAGATTTTTTAAAAGTTCTTTTTGATCTATTTTTCCAATATAATATGCTAACAAAGCATTTTTAGATGAGTTAGGAACAACTCTACACCCTACTACTGATGGATATTCCTCTATCTTTTTTTCAATCTCTTCTAACTCTATACGATAACCTCTAATTTTAACTTGGAAATCTTTTCTTTCTAAAAACTCCAAATCATTATCTTTATTTATTCTACATAGATCTCCTGATTTATAAAATCTTTTATTTTCTAAGTATATAAATTTATCTGTAGTCTCTTTTAAGTTATTATAATATCCTTTTGCTAAACAGTCTCCACCTATAAATAGTTCTCCCATATTTTCATTGGTATCAATCTCTAAATACAGATCAATATTATCTAAAGGTTTTCCTATTGGCAATCCCTCTCCTATATAAGTTTTATTTTTATCAAAAATATGGTATATACACCCCACTGTAGCTTCTGTTGGTCCATATTCATTAACTATTTTACAGCTATCACCTAAAATATCTTGAGCTTTTTTAGCTGTACTTACCTTTAACTGTTCTCCACCTACAATTACTAACTTAAACCTATCTTTTTTTATATTATATTTTGAAATAATTTCCAAGTGAGTTGGTGTCATTTTTACACTATTCATTTTACTATTTTCAAAAATATTTTTTAAAGTTATTGGTGTAATTTTCTCATTGAAAAACTCTATTTTCCCACCTGCTAGTAATGTTGTAAAAATCGCTGTTATAGATAAATCAAAGGATATTGATGTGAAAAAACCAAATATACTTTTCTCTGTTATCCCATATTTTTCAATGCAGTTAGATATATAGTTACAAAGTGTACCATATGTTATTTCTACACCTTTAGGCTTTCCTGTGCTTCCTGAAGTGTAAATAGTATAAATAACATCTTCATTTTTATATTCTGTAAACTCTTTAAAATTTAGATTATTTAGAGTATCTTCTTCTAAAATAAACTCTAAAGATTCTAACAATATCTTACTTGCTGAGCTCTCCTTTATATAATCTACTCTTTCTTTTGGGTACTCTGGATCTATTGGTATAAATACAGCTCCTACTTTTATACATGCTAATATAGAGATTAAATAACTTGAGTCTCTTTTTGTTGATATAGAAACTCTGTCTCCCTTGTTAACTCCTATTTTTTTCAAATAATTAGCTACTTTTGAAGCACCAATAAATATATCTCTATAACTTATTTCTTTATTATTCTCTAAAGTTAAAATATCTTCTTGATCAGATTTTTTAAAAATATCTTTAAATACATCAACTTTTTTTACCTCTTTATTACCTTTAATCTCAACTTTCACTCTATTTAAAAGAGTATCTTTTAACTTTTCTAAATACTCCTCTAATTTCTCCTCTTCATAGTTATCTTCATAATACCCAACTGTTATTATAGTTTTATTCTCTAACTCAGTTATTACAAAAGATAATGGAACTAGTGGTGTTATTACTGGTAGTGCATAAACTTTTTCTGGTATAAAATATTTTGTTTTATAATTTTGTAAATCAATTCTACCTAAATTTGATATTACCGCTGTTGTTGCAGTTTTTTCTTGCCTATTATAATTAAAAATTGTATATTTTAATCCCAATCTTAAAATATCCATTGGAATATTCTCAAATATAAAATACTCCTTTGGTGAATATTCTATATCTTCATTTTTTAATATTGTATTTATTAAATCTTTATTTATCTCTTGCCAATTTTCACTTGTAGTTTCTAAATACATGGGTAGTGATAGATTTCCAGTATTTAATTTTTCTTCTGGAAACTTTTCTCTTATATCTCTTGTTATTATAAATCTACTTTTAGAATCTTCACTTAAACTCTGAATACCACCTATTAATTTAGCTGTTATACTATTTATTTTTTCATCAAGCTCAATTTTTTTAGAGATTGGATCTGTAATTTTATAAGATACTCTATCTTTTAGTGGTGAATATTTTCCAACTGTTACTATGTCGCTATTTTTCTTAATTCCACTATCTTTTAGTAAATCTATGTCTCTCACTTTAGAAGAAAACTTTTCAACCTCTAAATTATTAAGCTCTTTAAAAATTGCTTCAATCCAAATTCCTTGTCCTTTTCCATCCATCACTCCATGGTGAGTTCGAAATATAATTGTTATTTTATCAAATTCATTAAGATAGTATATTTCACAGGCTACATCTTTAGTTAAATCGATCTTTCTTTTCATTAACTCTTTAAAATCTTTTCCCACATCTTTTCTTTGAATCTTGATAACTTTTGGACAGAGTTTTGAATCTACCCAAAATCCATTTTTTAATTTAAATCTACTTTCAGGATATATCTCACTAACTTTATTAACTGCTTTTTGAAAAACATCTATTTTTATATCCCCTCTTCCCTCTACAATCCTATTTATTACAAAAGAGTTATAGTTTTTTTCAAATGCTAGATACATTCTCTCATTAGGAGATAACTTTCTTTTATTCATCATAATTTTTCATCACCATATTTTTTTATGTACTCTTTATCTATTTTTTTCCAAACTCTCTTAGCTCCCAATATTCCATGAGGATCAAGTGAACCTTTTAATATAAATTTATTACCTTCAAGTTTTACAGAGGCATAATATTCTCTTGAACTTTTTGGATCTATTATTCGCCCCTTTTTGTATGTTACATCATCAACTTTTTGAAAATCTTTTACTAACTCAAAATCTATTATCTCATCTTTATTTGTATAACTTATTATATTAAAATTTTTATCAACTGTCGCTATATACTTTATTTTTCCTATATATGTATTTTTTTCCTTTTCTATTAAAACAATGGCTTCCTTTCCATTTTTTCCCTCTTGAGTCATCCAATATCCTAAAATTGAATTAGCAAATAACATATTTCCTACAATCATAAAAAGTATTATAATTCTCATTTTCACAAACTCCTTTTATTTTTAATAACTTAATATTATAACTTATAGTTACATATAGTAATATTAGAAATACTTTACGCTTTTCTTTTCTATTATTTTTCTAATAGCTTTATCTATCTTTTTATGATATAATTTTCCGTTAAAATATATTTTAGGAGGTTCTTTTGAAAAAAACTTTAGTATTGCTAATCACTTTTATTTTTAATAGTATTTTACTTATCTCTTCTGATAATTCTTTACATAATAAATCTATGTTTCCTTTACTTGGAGACGAAGCTCGTAAAATGGGGTATGAACTTCCAAATCCTTATGGAATAAATGTTATATATGTAGATATGAAACAAGATGTTGATATTAAAGAGATTAACTTAACAGGAACCATTGGAAAATTAGATATTGGAAAAAGTTTAAATCTTAATGCAGATAAAGCTAAAACAGTTAATACAAATAAACTGGTTAAAGCTGACATTTGGGTTTTCCCTTTTTTAAATGTTTATGGAATTTTAGGAAAAACAAAAGGACATTCTACAGCTAATGTTAATGGAACTTTCTTTTTACCATCTATCTTTCCAACTGGAAAACCTATTCCTATACCTATTAAAGATGTTGATTTTACTTTAAGATATGAAGGAACTACTTATGGAGTTGGAACTGTTTTAGCTGGAGGGTATAAAAATTTCTTCTCTCTTGTTGATTTCAACTATACTAACACTACTTTAAATATTATTGAGGGAGATATCTCGGCTTTTGTTGTTTCTCCAAAAGTTGGTTATAACTTTGACTTTTATAACACTAAAAACTCTATTTGGATTGGAACTATGTATCAAAATATTACCCAAACTTTAAAAGGAGATATCAATACACTTGGAATTCTTCCACCTGGAATCAATGTTAAAAATGGAAAATTTGAAGTAAAAGAGAGTACTTCATCTCCTTGGAACAATGTTATTGGTTTTAGAAGTGAAATAAATAAATCAGTTGAATTTACAACTGAAGTTGGTTTTGGAAAGAGAAAGAGTGTAACTCTCTCTTTAGGATATAGATTTTAAAAAAAAGCTGAATCTCTTCAGCTTTTTTTATTTATCAACATTATTTAAATGAACATCCATTTGTGGGAATGGTATACTTATATTCTCTCTATCTAAAGCACCTTTAATTCCGTTTAATGTTTCCTTATAAACTGTCCAGTAGTGCTCATTTGTCGTCCAACCTTTTAAAGCTATATTTATAGAACTGTCTGCATAGGCATCTACATGGCTATATACAGGAGGATCTGTTAAAACTAAAGGATTACTTCTTAAAAGTTTTTCTAAAGCCTCTCTAGCTACATCTAAATCTGCATCGTAAGATACTCCTATTATAAATTTTAATCTTCTAATTGGTGTTTTTGTATAGTTTATTACTTTATTTGAGACAATAGAACCATTTGGAACTATTACTAAATCATTATTATGAGTTCTAACTGTAGTAGAGAAAATATCAATATCGTATACATATCCCATCTCTCCAGCTATATTTACTTCATCTCCAACTTTATATGTTTTAAATATCAAAACAATTATTCCACCTGCAAAGTTTGATAGGTTATCCTTTAATGCTAAACCAACACCTATTCCCAATGTTCCAAAGAATGCAAGTAAACTACTCTCTTTTACTCCCATAATCAAAAGGCAAATCGTTATTAACGTAGCGTGTAATCCCACATATAAAATTGATCTAATAAAACTTCTAAGAGATTGATCTATTGCATTCTCTTTTTTACTATTCTTAAAAATTGGAACTATTTTTTTTACCAATTTTAAAGCAAAAGAATACAGTGTCACACAAATAATCAACTTTATTATAAAAAATAAAAACTCCACTGTAAAATTGACAAAAATATTTTTGTCAACTAAGTGATTTAAAACTTCTTCCACAAAACTTTGTGACTTAACTTCCACTTTTTTCCTCCTAAATATTATATCTTTTAAATTTTTTAAACTAAATAAATTCTACAGATGAAACAAATTTTATTTATTACTACATAATAAAATCCTCTATCTTTTAAATTTTTAAAAGACAAAGGATTATTTATTAAACTTGATACTCTTTAGGTATTATTCCTTTTGATTTCCAATCTTCTATTGGAATCTCTATTTCAACTATCTTTCCACTTCTAATATCTAAAACCCATCCATGAACTCTTGGATATTTTCCATTTTCAATTCTATTTCTTATAACTGATAATTCAAATATATGTTTAAGTTGCTCTAATACGTTTAACTCTGTTAATCTATCTAACCTCTCCTGTTCAGTTGCTAGATTTTCTAACTCCTCTTTATGCTCTACCTCTATCTTTTTTATTGGCATTAACCAACTTGATATTATTGAAGAGTGTCTGCACTTATCATGAGCTGTTTTAATTCCTCCGCACTCGTAGTGACCAGAAACTATTATATGCTCCACTTCTAACTGTTCAACTGCATACTCCAAAGTTGCTAAAAAATTCATATCATTAGAAAATACTTGATTAGCTATATTTCTATGAATAAAAAAACTTCCAGGTTCACTTTGAGTAAATGTGTCAATAGGCATTCTACTATCTGAGCATCCTATATATAGAAATGGTGGATTTTGTCCCTTCGAAAGATTTTTAAAATAATCTTTGTCTAAATCCAATCTTTTTTCAACCCATTCTAAATTTGCTTCTAATAATTCATTATAATTTTGCATTTCTCCTCCTTAAAACCTATATAGAGTATTACCTACATTTTACTATATTTCACAAAATATTTCTACCTTTTTAGTGGCTTATTTCCTTTAGTTTCATATATGGAATTTTTTTATGAAATTGACATTGTTTATAAACCACTATTTTTATAAAATTAAGTCAACTAATAAAAGAAATATAGGGGGTTTACAAATGTTAAAAAAACATGAAATTATAGATAGAATTATAAATACTGGTGTTGTTGCAGTTGTTAGAGCTGAGAATTTAGAGGAAGCTAAGCGTGTTTCTAATGCTTGTATCGCTGGTGGAGTTAATGCAATTGAAGTAACTTATACTGTACCTGGAGCAACTGAGGTTATTAGAGAACTTTCTAAGGAGTTCCCTGGAGATGATTTTATAATTGGTGCAGGAACTGTTTTAGATACAGAAACTGCTAGACTTGCTATTTTAGCTGGAGCAAAATATATCGTTTCTCCTGGATTTGATGCTGAAACTGCTAAACTTTGTAACAGATATGCTATTCCATATATGCCAGGATGTATGACTATTACTGAAATGATTAAAGCTATGGAATTAGGTTGTGACATCATTAAACTTTTCCCAGGAAGCGCTTTTGGACCTGACTTTATTAAAGCTGTTAAAGCACCTTTACCTCAAGCTAACATCATGCCTACAGGTGGAGTTTCTTTAGAAAATGTTGATCAATGGATTAAAAACGGAGTTGTAGCTGTCGGTGTTGGTGGAAAGTTAGCTACTGGACCTAGCGAAGAGATTACTGCTACTGCAAAAGCTTTCATAGCTAAAGTTAAAAAGGTTAGAGAGGAGATCTAATTATGAGTAAAATCGTAACTCTTGGAGAGATTATGTTACGTCTTTCCACTGAAAATAATAATAGATTTATTCAAAGTAATACATTTAGAGCTGACTATGGTGGTGGAGAAGCTAACGTAGCTGTTTCTCTTGCAAACTTTGGAATAGGATCTGAATATGTTACTAAACTACCTAACAATCCACTTTCCGATTCTATCTTTAGATACTTAAAAGCTAACGGAGTTGAAACAAAAAATATAGTTCTTGGTGGAGAAAGACTTGGAACTTACTACCTAGAAGTTGGAACAAGTGTTAGAGCATCATCAGTTATTTATGATAGAAAATACTCATCATTTTCTACTTTAAACTATAACGAATTACAAATAGAATCTATTCTAAAAGATTGTAAAATACTACACCTTTCTGGAATTACACCTGCTCTTTCTGAAAATTGTAAAGAGCTTACTATTAAAATTATGGAAAAAGCCAAAGAGATGGGAGTTTTAATTAGTTTTGATTTTAACTACAGAGGAAAACTTTGGACTTTAGATGAAGCTTCTCCTGTTTTAACAAGTTATCTTCCATATATAGATATCTGTTTTGCTGGTATTCTAGATGCTAAAAACATTATGAAGTTAGGAGATCATTCTGATTTAAATGAATATTATAAAGAGATTACAAAAAAATATCCAAATATAAAATATCTACTTTCTACAAAACGTGAAACTCACTCAGTTAATGAAAACTCTTTAACTGGTTTCATCTTTAAAGAGGGGGAACTTATAGCTTCACCTAGATATACTTTCCAAATTGTTGATAGAGTTGGTGGAGGAGATGCTTTCGCTGCTGGAGCTCTTTTTGGAATCTATAATAACCATTCACCTAAAGATATTGTAGATTTTGCAACTGCAGCATCTGTTTATAAGCACACTGTAAGAGGTGATGCAAACTTAGTTTCAAAAGATGAAATTTATAACATCATCAATAATGGTATTTCAACTGTTTCAAGATAATATATAAAAAAATGGTAAGAAACTCATCTCTTACCATTTTTATTTTCATTTTTTAGAAATTCTTTAAATCCTCTTCTACTGTTGAAATAGTTCCAATATTAAAGTTATCTATTAAAACTTTTAAAACATTTCCTGATAAAAATGCTGGAATTGTTGGTCCTAAATGGATATTTTTAACTCCTAAGTGTAATAATGCTAGTAAAACTATTACAGCTTTTTGCTCATACCAAGCTATATTATAAGCAATTGGTAACTCATTTATATCATTTAACTGGAATACCTCTTTCAATTTTAAAGCTATTAATGCTAATGAGTATGAATCATTACATTGTCCTGCATCTAAAACTCTTGGAATTCCACCAATATCCCCTAAATTTAATTTATTGTATTTATATTTTGCACAACCTGCTGTTAAAATAACTGTATCTTTTGGTAAATTAGCTGCAAACTCTGTATAATAATCTCTTGATTTCATTCTTCCGTCGCATCCTGCCATTACATAGAATCTTCTAATAGCTCCTGATTTTACTGCATCTACAACTTTATCAGCTAGTGCAAATACTTGATTATGTGCAAAACCACCTATAATTTTTCCTGTTTCAATCTCTGTTGGTGCTTTACATGTTTTAGCTAATGCTATAACTTCTGAGAAATCTTTTTTTCCATCTTTTTCTTCAACTCTTTTCCATCCTGGGAATCCAGTTGCATTTGTTGTAAATACTTTTCCTTCATATGAAGCCCCAGCTTTTGGAGGTACTATACAGTTTGTTGTAAATACAACAGGACCATTAAATGTTTCAAACTCCTCTTTTTGTTTCCACCATGCATTTCCATAGTTTCCAGCTAAATGTTTATATTTTTTTAACTCTGGATAATAGTGAGCTGGTAACATCTCTGAGTGAGTATATACATCTACTCCTGTTCCTTCTGTTTGCTCTAAAAGTTGAACTATATCATTCAAGTCATGACCTGATATTAAAATTCCAGGATTATTTCTAACTCCAATATTTACCTCTGTTATCTCTGGATTTCCAAATTTTCCTGTATTAGCAGAATCTAGCAACGCCATTACATCTACTCCAAATTTTCCTGTTTCTAAAGTTAATCCTACTAAATCTCCTAACTCGATTGAATCATCTAAAGTTGAAACTAAAGCTTTTTCTATAAACATAACTATTTCTGATTTCTCATATCCTAAATTTACAGAGTGCTCATAATATGCTGCCATACCTTTTAAACCATAAGTTATAACCTCTCTTAAAGATCTTACATCTTCATTTTCAGTTGAAAGTACCCCAATAGTTAAAGCTTTTTTATTCATATCCTCTATTGTTTTTACTGTAAATGTTGTTGCATCATGATTTTTTAATCTTTTTATATCTAATCCAAAATTATCCAATTGAGTTTTTACTTTATCTCTAATTTCTAATCCTTTTAAAATCTCCTTAGATATCATTTCATCATCAAAATTTGCATTTGTTATCGTTATAAATAAAGAGTTTGTTATATAATAGTCAATCTCTGAATTCAACTCTTTATTTTCTAATCTACTTTCTAAAGATAAATTCTCTCTCAAAATAGATATACCTTTTGCTGTATAAATAAGTAAATCTTGAAGATTTGATGTAGTTGGTTTCTTTCCACAAACTCCCACTACTGAGCAGCCTTTATTTCCTGCTGTTTCTTGACATTGAAAACAAAACATCGGTATTTTTTCCATTAATATCTCTCCCTCTTTTTTAATTCATAAGTGGATTATATCAGTATAGTTATTTTTTTTCTGTAACATATGTTACAGACTCAACTTTTTTTCTAGTAGATTTTTTATATTTAAGGTATAATCAGTTTATACTAATGAAAATATTCTTTTTATAGGAGGAGATTTTATGAAAAAATATCTATTTGTTTTTGGTTTTTTACTTTTTTTAATGGGATGTAGCAACACAGAAGAATATGTTGTCTCTGATTTTTTTGTAGCAGGAGATTTTACTTATAAAGGTGGATTTGAAAATGCTGGTTCGAAAACTACTAGTAAAACAGTTCGAAAAAATGGCTTAAGATTTATTATTGAGGAAACTACTGATACAGCTACAAGAGTTGAAAGAGTATACCTAGTTAATAGAGATTCAATCTCTCTAATCTATGTTGGTGAGGATACTCATGTAAATATAGATGATCTAAATTTAACTAAAGGTGAAGTTGTTTTAAAGGCACCATTTACAGTTGGAAAAACTTGGAAATCTGGCGAAAATATATATGAAATAGTTGAATTTATAGATGCTGAATCTGGACCTGAAGTTACTGTAGAAAAAAGATATCCTAGTGGAACAACAGAAAGAACTACTTATCAAAAAGGATTTGGAAAAGTACAAAAAACTACAACAATGGTGAATTAGAATATGAAAAAATTAGTTCCAGCTATGGAAAAAATTGATAAAATTTTCAACTATCTTTATTTAAAAGAGAAAGCTTCTCAAGCTGAAATCTCTAAAGATTTAAATATACCTAAAGCTACTACAAATAGATTAATCTATACTTTAGTCACAATGGGATATATCTATCAAAATGGAAAAGATTATACTTTAGGAAATAAGTTTGATTACTTTTCAAATAAAAATAAAAATTATAACTTAATAAAAAATGTTTCATATCCATATTTAGAAGAACTATCTTTAAAATTTAAGGAAACATTTAAAGTTAGTGTTTTTGATAAAAACAAAATTAGAGTCATTGCTTCTGTTGAAAGTAATGATTATTATAAAATTACAGTTCCAGAAAATGCAATCTTTCCTCTACATGCAGGTGCAGCAAGTAAAATTTTAATCTGTCAACTAACAGAAAAAAAATTGAACTCTTTACTTCCTGAAACTTTGCCAAAATATACTGAAAATACAATAACTAGTAGAGATATTCTAAAAAAAGAACTTTTTAAAGTTAATATAAAAAAAATTGCATTTGACAACATGGAGCATTCAAATACAATTAGTGCCGTAGCCATTCCTATTTATGATAAAAATAATAAAATTATAGCTGCTTTAAGTTGTCCTTTTTTTAGCAACAATACTAATGAATCTCATATAAATGAAATCATAATCGCTATGAAAGATATCTCTGAAAAGATAAGTACAACTCTTATTAATATGTCTTTTTAATTTTTTTTTATTTTCTTAAAAGGAAATTTATAAAATCCTCGAATAATGAAAGTGAAGTCAGAAAATAAAAACTAAAGGTTTTTTAAACAAGAGGAGGATTTTTTATGGAAAATAAAGATCTAGTATTTCAAATGAACAAATTTGTAGGAGACTTACATGTATTTAAAACTAAAGTACATAACTTCCACTGGAATTTAACTGGAGAGCACTTCTTCGTTATACATCCTATGCTTGATGGTATAATGGGTGAAATTGATGCACAAATCGATTCTGTTGCTGAGAGAATTTTAATGATCGGACACAGACCTTTTGGATCTTTAGAAATCTATTTAAAACATACTGTTTTAGCTGAAGCTGAAACTAAAGCATATCCAGCTAAAGAAGCTGTTAAATTAATGTTAGAAGATTTCAAACTTCTTTTAGCTGAAGCTAACATTATTATGGGAATCGCTGAAAAAGAGGATGATCAAGAAACTCTTACTCTAGTTACTGATATAGCTGCTTTATATCAAAAACATATCTGGATGTTTGGTGCTTGGTTAGCATAAGTATAAAATTAAAACCCCTTGAAATTTCAAGGGGTTTTTTGTTTCACTTTTTATTACTTACTTTCTAAAGCAAATAATCTTTTGTTTAATTTAATCATTTTCTTAATTAACTCTCTCTCTGATAAAGCTGTCATTAAGTGATCTTGAGCGTGAACGAAAACTATTGATAAAGGTATTTTTTGTCCTCCCGCTTCTTTTTGAATCATATCTGTTTGTACGTGGTGAGCTTTTAAAACTGCTGCGTCACACTCTTTCATACACTCTTCAGCTTCTTCAAATTTCCCCTCTTCAGCAAATGCTAGTGCTTGATGTGCACATCCTTTAGCTTCTCCTGCATATGCTACTATTGAAAATATTATCTCTTCTAATTCCTCTTCTGTAAAATCTACCATTTTATATCCTCCTAAACCGATTTTTATTACTTTTTTATTTTAATCTTGAATTTTTGCCAAGGTTTAATACTATCTAATAATCCCATGTAGTTTGGATCTATTTTCCCAACTACACTTGTTTTTCCTGAATTTTTCATATCTTTTCTTGCAATATGTAACTCTCCAGCATATTGACCATAAAGTGATGATTCGATTAATACATCTCCTTTTTTAATATCAACTGGGTTAAATAACTCAAAATGAGTTCCTTTATATTTTACTCTTGACTGTGTCGATCTAACAACATACTCTCCTACATCCCCTCTTTGGTAATGTAGTTCTTTTTCAATTATATCTTTTTCAACTGACCCTACACCATCATAAACTTCACACTCAAGCTCTAGCATCTCTTTATTTACATCTGCTAGTCTCTTAAGTTCCTCTTCTGTTGGAAAACAGTTTGATATAATTACAACATCTATTCCTTCATTAAATAACTCTCTACCTTGAACTTCAATTGGTAAATCTCTATGCTCTTCTAATGTACAAAGTCCATCATTTACTGGCCATGGTCCAAAAGTTCCTGTTTGTGATGTTACAAATGCTGCTGTTGTTAAAGCAAAACCTTTAAATCTCTTATTACAACTTCTAAAATGCTCTCTTGAAAGCCCTGTATATCTATGTGGATAGAAATTATGACATCCAACTAATTTCTCTTTATTTGGCATAAAATCCATTATTGTATTTACATAGTTTGTATCCTGACTCATATTTATCTCAACTAATAATCCGTGCTCATTAAATGTCATTATACTCTCTTCGTTTCCAGAAAAACCTAAATCCAGTCTTACTCCACAAGCCCCAATCTCTTTAAAGAAAGAAAGATCTTCGTAACTTATATTTAATTTACTAAATATAGATGGAGCCACATCTACCATAACTTCCATTCCAAAGCTATTTGCGTGCTCTATTGTATCTTTAAACTCTTTTAGTATAACCTCTTTATCCCCATCAACTGATAATAAGCAAGTGAAAACTCTTTTATATCCATATTTTGCTGCTAACTCAATATATTTTTTATTTTCTTCCAATGTAGCATGAAATGGATATATAGATATTCCTAATTGTTTCATTCTCTACTCCCTCCTGAAAACCTTTATTTTACTTAGGTTTTACTAGATTTTTTTACATAAGTCAAGAGTTAAAACTTCAAGAAAAATATACTCTTTTTTTTCGTCTAATATCTACAACAATTTCAACTACTTTTCACTTTTTTTCACATATTAACGGGTAAATTTATTTTTTTTCTCCAGTAGCGTCTTCTACTGTTTTATAAATCTCTATAGTGCTCTCTCTACCTTTATCTAAGTAAAGAATATTTATTTTATGTCTCTCATCTTTATACTCTAAAGTTTCTCCAACTTTCATATTTCTTAAAGCTTTTAAAAAATTATAGTTATAGTAAAACTTACATTTTAAAAGTTCTTTATAAAGTCTTGATTCAAAGATAAATCTATTTGAAAATATATCCACTGTTTTACTAACTAAAATATATTTCTCTTGATGATCCATATTTTGATTTTCCTTTAAAGCTAAACATATAGCTTCATCTAGAGAACCAGAGATACCTTTGTCTAAGTGATAAAGATTATTTCTAACAAATTCTACACCTTCTTTTAATAGTGCTTCCTCTATTACTTTACTTACTGTTGATATAGAATCTACTCTATCTCTAAGTGGAAGTAAAAGTCTATCAATCTCTTCAGCTAATATTAGAGATAATTTATGACTAAACACAAACTCTATCTCCATTATTTTACTTGTAAAACCATCACTATTTTTTATTTTTTTATAATCTATATTATATTTTGTCAATTGGTTTATATCTTCTAAGGCTGGTTTCAAAATTGTTTTTTCGAAATCATAAAATCTTTCATAGTTTTCTTGTCCTACTCCTAAAAGTTCCTTTAATTGATCTCTACTTATTAAGAATCCACCTTGATTTCTATTTTTTATCATAGCCAAATACAGTTGAAAACTTTTTTTATCTTTAAATAAAAGAATTAAAAGTAAATCTATATCATCAAAAATTCCACTCTCTTTTAGTGATTTTAATGATCTTGATATATAAAGTCTATATTCCTCTCTATTTCTCATATAAAAATCAAATATTGGAAATGACGAGAAAAATATCTCTTCATCTTTTTCAATTAACTTCAAATGAATCCTTCTTTTAGAAAATTTATCTAAAAAATCTTCTATTAACCCTCTATCTTTTACAATTGATTTTAACTCTTTCTCTGTAAAAACTATATATTTTTCATTTTTTCCTTTGTATCTTTCTCTGATTACCTCTAAAAAATCTCTTTCTTTTTTGTTTAACTTCTTATCTGTATCTATAAAAATATCATTTTTAGAAAAATCAAAAGCCATTTTTCTCATACTTCCACCACCTTTTTTGTTTAATTATTAATTTTTTTTAAATTTTTTTGTTTTTTTTTAACACTTTCCCATCAAAATTAGACGATTTTTTTTATTTTTTTTTTCGTTCCTATTAAAGAATACAATATTTCTCTCTTATTTTCAAGTTTTTTTTTATTATACATATTGTTATTTGACGAAAAAAGTCTGATTTTTGTGAAATTTGACTTTTTTTAAAACATATTTTATAATTCTAGTGTCAGGTGAAAGGTTCACTCAATACAAATTAAAAATTTTAAATTAAAAATTCAAATATGTAAATTAAAAGGAGAAATAATTATGAAAAAAATATTATTACTTTGTTCTGCAGGAATGTCAACAAGTATGGTTGTTAAAAAAATGGAAGCTGCTGCTGCTGCTGAAAATATAGAAGTTAAAATTGATGCTGTAGGTTTAGAGCAATTCCATGAGTTATTACCTAAATATGATGTATTCCTTTTAGGTCCACAAGTTAGATTTAAGAAAGCGGAATTAGCTGCTATCGCTGCTGAAGCTGGAAAACCTTTAGATGTAATTGATACTATGGCATACGGAACTTTAAATGGTAAGAAAATTTTAGACTTTGCTTTAAGCTTAGCTAAATAATTAAATATAAAAATAAAATAATAATAACACTTTTATTTAAAAAACGGGAGGGTAACAAATGAAAAAATCACTTTATTTATTAGCTGCTTTATCATTATTAGGTACAAACGTTTTTGCTAAAGAGGTTGTAGCTGGACCTACAACTACTACTGAAACAGTTGCACCTGTTGCTGGGGAAATTAGAGAAGAGAATGTAAATGACGAGACTCAAGTTATGTCTATGGTTGAAGTTCCAGAGGATAAATGGACTTTTGCTGGTAGAATGTACTTAGAGACAGAGGATTTTGATAATGGTTCATCTTTAAGATGGCAAGGACCTGGAGAAAACATTGGTGACGATGAGGATGGAACTTTCTGGGGAACTGGAGTATCTGCTTCAAAAGGAAAGTTAACTTTAGATTTAAATGTTGAAAAGAGATTTGGTGGAGATTTAGGATTCAACAGACCTGATGCTGAGTGGGAAGCTACAAGAGTAGATTGGAAAGTTAGATATCAATTATTTGCTAACCAAGGATTCCATTTAAAATATAGAAATGAAGAGAGAACTAGAGATTATTCTAGAAACGCTTATCAATCTAACTGGACTAGAGATAGATATGAGTTAGGAACTGACTTCAATCACTTCAATGGTTTATTAGCTGGATGGTTAGTTGCTGGATATGATAAAGATAAGTCAAGTAATGAAGATGGTACTTCTTCTAGAGATAACGGATGGTACTGGGAAGGAGATTTTGGACCTTCATTTAAGCTAACTGAAAAGTTATCATTAAACCCTACTATCTATACAACTGGAGAGATGTACGACTCTTATGAAATGGTTGAAACTCAATTAAGAGTTATGATGCCATATCAAGCTACTGAAAAATTAACTATCATGCCTAGAATCAGATTCACTTTAGAGAGAACTCAAGATGGTAAAGTTAATGGTGACTATGTTAGAGATTATGAGAATAAAGCTGGATCAAGAGTTAGATATGAATTAATGGCTAACTATGTAATCAATGAGCAATTCTCAACTTTCTTAGGAGTTGCATATGATGATAATACTAGAGATTACAAAAATTCAGATGTTTTCAAATCACCTAGTGGAGATGGTAAAAAAGATCTTGATATGTGGTGGACATATATTGGTTTAAACTACAAGTTTAACTAATATCAACTATATAAAAGTATTATAAAAATTATGGGGAGGGGAAGTTTTTTCCTCCACCCCTTTCTATAAAATTTGATATAATAAAACTAAAAAACGGAGGAAAAATTTATGAGTAACTTTATGAATCTTATTGAAGAAAAACTTATGCCTGTTGCTGCCAAAGTTGGACAAAACAGATATTTAAATGCAATCAAAGACGGTTTCGTTTATACAATGCCGTTCTTAATTATTGGTTCATTTATCCTTTTAATGGTAAACCTACCATTTACTGATCCTAATAACGTACTTTACATGGAGTGGTACGCTAATTTAATGGGGGCTTTTAAAGGAGATTTAGTACAACCTTTCTATGTAAGTATGGGAATTATGTCTTTATTCGTTTCTTATGGAATTGGAATGTCTTTATCTAATAGTTATGGTCTTAATGGTACAACTGGTGGATTCTTATCAATGTATGCATTTTTACTAGTTTCAGCGAAACTAGATTGGTTACCTGTTGGTCAAGCTGAGGGAGCTGGAGCTTTATTCCTTATCCCTGATGGTGGATGGATGCCAATTATGGACGCTAGATACCTTGATGCTAAAGGACTATTTACAGCTATCCTAGGAGCAATAATAGCTATTGAAATATTCAGATTATTAGTACAAAAGAAGTTCGTTATTAAACTTCCTGATTCTGTACCGCCTGCAATTGCTAAATCATTTGAGTTATTAATCCCAATCGTATTTGTTACAATCATCTTCCATGCAATGAATATATTTGCAATGAAGAGCTTAAACATCATGGTTCCTGAGATTATCTTAAAAGCTTTTGCACCATTATTAAATATGTCTGATTCACTAATTTCTGTAATCTTTATTATCATAATCACTCACCTTTTATGGTTTGCTGGATTACACGGAACAAACATTGTTATAGCTATTATTAACTCTATAACACTATCTAACCTTGCTGCTAACCAAGCTGCTCTTCAAGCTGGTGAAGCTTTACCTAAGATATTTGCAGGAGGATTCCTTGATGCTTATGTTTATATCGGAGGAGCTGGAGCTACTTTAGGACTTGCACTTGCTATGTCTGTAAGTAAAAATGCACATATTAAATCAATTGGAAAACTTTCAGTTATTCCAGCAGTATTCAATATCAATGAACCAATAATGTTTGGAGCACCTATTGTAATGAACCCACTACTATTCATTCCATTCGTTGGAATCCCAGTATTAAATGCTTGTATAGCATGGTTTGCTACAAAGTTTGACTTAGTAGGAAAGATTATAACTCTTGTTCCTTGGACAACTCCAGGACCAATCGGAGCGTTACTTGCTACTAACTTCAGTATTACTGCATTTATCCTAAGTTGTGGATTAGTTGCTGTTTCATTCTTCCTATATATTCCTTTCTTAAGAGTATATGAGAAGTCTTTAAACGAAACTGAAGCTGCTTAATAAATAATCTTTAAATAAAGTGCTAATATAATATATAAAAAGCTCCCTAGGATTATTCCTAGGGAGCTTTTTATTATTTCGTTAATTCTATAAACTCATCCTCTGTTAAAATATCTATTGTTCCAATCTCTTTTGCCTTTGTTAACTTACTTCCAGCATCCTCTCCAACAATTAAATAATTAAGCTTTTTACTTACCGATGATAGATTTGTTCCACCTAAAGATTCTATTAAATCCTTTATTTCCTCTCTTTTAAATCTCTGTAATTTTCCTGTAAAAAGGAATGTTTTTCCTGAAAACTTACCATTTTCAACTATCTTCTCTTCAACCTCTTCATCTGATTTTCCAAAGTTTACTCCATAATCTTTTAGTTTTTTAACTATTGTCATTGACTTTTCATCCCTAAAGAAGTTATAAACTGATTCAGCAACTTTATCACCAACACCATCTATTTCTAAAAGTTCTTCTTTAGACATTTGAGATAATCTGTCTATGTTTTTACTTTTTTTTGCTAAAACATTTCCTAAGAATTTTCCAACAAAAGGTATTCCCAAAGCATACAATGTTTTAGAGTATGGTCTCTCTTTACTTTTTTCTATTGAAGTTAAAAGTTTTTCTACACTTTTTTCTCCCATCTTATCTAATTGCATAAGTTCTTCTTTATGTTCACCCAAATTATATATATCAGTAATATCTTTTATATAATTAAGCTCTAGCATTCTTTCTACAATTTTACTTCCAAATCCACTTATATTCATTCCATCACGAGATACAAAATATTCTATCCCTCCTCGAATAATTGCTGGGCAGTTAGGATTTACACATTTTAAATCAACTAATCCATCCTCTTTTTCTAAAAGTGATCCACACACTGGGCAGTTTGTTGGAGAAATAACTTCTTTTTCCTCTCCTGATCTAACCTCTTTTATAGAACTTACAACTTGAGGAATAATCTCTGCTGCTTTTTCTATAAATACTCTATCTCCAATTCTAATATCTTTTCTTAGAATTTCATCCATATTGTGTAAACTAGCTCTTTTAACTTTACTTCCAGATAGTTCAACCTCTTCCAATTCTGCTACAGGAGTAACTTTTCCAGTTCTTCCAACTTGCCAAGTTATATCTAAGAGTTTAGTTGTAACTTGTTTTGCTGGAAATTTATAAGCTATTGCCCATCTTGGACTTTTTGTTGTATATCCCACTTCATCCCAAAGATCAATATTATCCAATTTTATTACTAATCCATCTGTTTCAAAGTCTAATTTTTCTCTTTCAATCTCCCAATAAGCTATTCTTTTTTCCATAACAACTAAATCATCTATTACTTCAGCTACTCCAGTTGTTTTTATTCCTACTTTATCTAAATAGTCTAAACTCTCTCTATGCGTTTTAAAACCATATTTTAAAGGTTCTACTACATAGTAAAAGTAAGCATCTAATCCTCTTTCTTTAACTATTTCTGAATCTAACTGTCTTAAAGTACCACTAGCTGCATTTCTTGGATTGGCAAATATCTCTTCACCATTTTTTAATCTTTCCTCATTTAATTTTTCAAATTGGCTTAAAGGAAGCACAATCTCTCCTCTAACCTCTAAATCAACATCCTCTTTTAAATAATTAGGAATTGTATTAATAGCTAAAATATTTTCTGTAACATCCTCTCCCTCTATTCCATCTCCTCTTGTTACTGCTCTTACAAGTTGACCTTTTTCATAAGTTATACTTATACTAGCTCCATCTAACTTTAATTCAAGAACATACTCTAATTTTTCATGCTTATACTCAAGATTTTTTTCTATTCTCTCTGTAAAAGCAACTACATCCTCAATATTATATGAGTTACTTAAGCTCAACATAGGCTTTTTATGAATAACTTTTTTAAACTTTGATTCTTTTAAATCAATTGCTCCTACATGTTTTGTTGGAGATACTTCTTCTTTGAACTCTGGATAATCTTTTTCTAATTTTTCTAACTCTTTTAAAAGTTTATCAAATTCAAAATCTGAGATTATAGATTCATTTTTAGTATAATAATAATAATTATATCGCTCTATCTCTTTTCTTAATTCATCTATTCTTTTTTTCGGTTCACTCTCTTTAACTAAATCAAAAAGTTTTAGCATAGTCCACCATCCTTTTTTATTAAATTATACCACTTTTCTATTTACAAATTAAGAGTTTAGTGGTAATAAATAGATATCAAAGTTCTTTTTTATTAAAGGTTATGGAGGTATTAAATGGAAAACATCATTTTATCACCAAGTAAGTATATTCAGGGAGCTAACTCTTTAAGCAATCTTGCTAAATATGCTAAAAAAAACGCTTTTATTATTGCTGATAACTTTGTTATGAGTATAACTGAAGATATTATAAGAGAAAGTTTTAAAAAAGAAAATTTAACTGCTACTTTTGAACTTTTTAATGGAGAGTGCTCAAAAAATGAGGTTAATAGATTAAAAGAGATTTTAAAAGAAAAAAAATCTGAAATTGTAATTGGAGTTGGTGGCGGTAAAACTTTAGATACAGCTAAAGCCCTTGCCTACTACTCAAATCTTCCTGTTATAATAGTTCCTACTATTGCATCAACAGATGCTCCTTGTAGTGCTTTATCAGTTCTTTATACAGATGAAGGTGTTTTTGATGAATATCTTATTTTACCAAGTAATCCAAATATAGTTTTAATAGATACAGAGATTATTGCTAAAGCTCCTGCTAGACTTTTAGCTAGTGGAATGGGTGATGCCTTAGCTACATATTTTGAAGCTAGAGCTTGTGAACAATCAGGAGCTTTAAATATGGGTGGTGGACTTCCTACTAAAGCTGCTATGGCTCTTGCTAAGCTATGTTTTGACACACTTATCGCAGATGGAGAAAAAGCTATGTTTGCTGCACAAAAATGTGTTTGTACAAAAGCAGTTGAAAATATAATTGAAGCTAATACATATTTGAGTGGTATTGGTTTTGAAAGTGGTGGACTTGCTGCTGCTCATGCTATTCATAATGGATTAACAGCTCTTGAAGAGTGTCATGATTTATATCATGGAGAGAAAGTGGCTTTCGGAACTTTAGTTCAATTGTTCCTTGAAAATGCACCAATGGAAGAGATTGATGAAGTTTTATTCTTCTGTAAAAATATTGGACTACCAACATCTCTAGAAGATTTAGGAGTTAACTCTATTGAAAGAGAAAAACTTTTAGAAGTAGCTAAGCTTGCTTGTGCACCAGGAGAAACAATTCATAATATGCCTTTTAAAGTTACTCCTGAAAAAGTTTTAGCTGCTATTTTAGCTGCTGATAATTATGGTGGATATTAAAAAAATTTTATTATAAAAAAGAAAACCCTTGGATTAATCCAAGGGTTTTTAATTGCATATCTATTAGAATGTAGCTTTCATTCCTACGTATGCAAGTGGTTGCCATCTCCAGTGAGAAGCAGCATCCTGAGCTGTTATATCCCAGTTTCTGTACTCTGCTCCAACTCCAGCGTTTACTGCAAAGTTTTCAGTTACTTTATACTCTGCATCTAATGTTAATAGTGTGTATAAGCTATAAGTTGTTTTAGCTGATTTAGAAACTTTTCCTGTAGTTTCATTTTTAGTATATTTATCATATTGTCCAAACTTATATGGATCATATCCACCTTCAAAGTTGAAATCAATTGCATAATTATCTGTTGAATATAATGCAACAGTTCTGTATAAGTAGATTTCCCACTCTGCTACGAAATCTTTGTCTTTGTTATCTGTTAAATCAGCATTTGTATGGAAGTCTTGTCCATAGAAGTTTTGATTTAAATAGATTGTACCATCCCAAGTAAATCCTAATGGTAAGTTACCTGCATACTCGATATCCATACCGATAGTATTCATGTAGTTAGATCCACCATCTTCTGGGAATGAATGGTAAACTTTTGGAGCAAGTAATAACTTACTTAATAATGCTCCTTCATTTTTATATACTGTAAATCTTGCTTGGTATTCTAAGTTTTGAGAATCATCCTCTTCATCTCTATATTGAACTCTTGAAGTAAACCAATCATTGTGTTGATAGTAAGCTCTTAATCTTGTCTCTGTCCCGCTTTTAGAGTTTTTGCTTCTATCTCCATTGCTTTCTAAATTATTATAATCTCTAATTCTTCCCTCTAATTTGAAGTTTTCAGTTGCTTGAACACCAAAAGTTGTTTCAAGTCTAGAGTATTTATTAGCTCCTCTATTCCATGTATCTTGGTTATCATCTGCAGCATTTGTAGCTGTATTCCATCTTATGTCATCTCCATGACCTTCTGTTTCACCATAAGCTCTATATTGTACTCCTACATATCCTGTTGGTTTAAATACAGGTGCTACAACCTCTTCAACTACAGGCTCAGCTACAACTATAATCTCTTTCGATACTTCAACTGGAGCTACAACAACCTCTTTAGCTTGAACTGCAGTTCCTACAACAAGTAAAGATCCTAAAAAAAGTGCTAATTTTTTCATAAAATCCCCTCCGATTTTTAATTGTGTTATTTTGAGAAATAATTTTTTATAGTAAAAAAATATTTCTTTTCCACTGTATTCTTTATACAATATTTTTTTAAATTTGTAAATATAATTTTTCTAAGTAAATTATTTTTTTGTTTACTTTTTAGCTATAACCCCTTATTTTTAAAAGAATAGTTCACTTTTATATTTTTATTTTTATTTTACTATATGAAATTTATCCATTAAAAAAAGAGATAGATTTCTATCTCTTAAAATTTACTCTTCTAAATTATCTTGAAAGTGATAATTATAAAAAATATAATTTATCGGTAAAAATGAAGCTACTAACTCTTCTCTAAAGACATGTTTATCTAAAACTATAAGTTTTTCATGAACTTCTCCTAGTTGAAACTCTTGTAAATACATCTTTAGATAACTTAAAAAAAGTGAACTTTTAAATACTCTTCCAGAAAGTAAAAAAGTATCTAAAGGTAATAAATTATTATGATTAATCATAAGAATTGCAATATATCTTGCTACTTTTCTCAGTGCTTTACACTCTGTTATCTCTCCACTTTCTGCTCTTTTTATAAATTCTTCAAAACTCATATTTTTATACATCTCTACTATACGAGTTGAATAATTATTTTCCTTCAAAATTTCTTCAAATATATTTTTAGGAGAAACCATGGTATCAAAACACCCTTTTTTCTTACAAATTTCACAATATACATCTGAGTTAGGTTCTACTATAAAATGTCTAGTTCCCATTGATCTATAGTGAGAAATAGCTGGATTTACAAGCTTATTATCTATTATAATAGCACTTCCTCTTTTTTCTCCATATTTTACTAAGAAAAAATCTTTATATTCTGGAGCTAAAAAAGCTTCATATAAAGCTTCTGCTCTAATTTCAGTCTCTACAAATACATATCCTGAAAATTTATCCATAATAGATTTTTTTAATGTTAAAAATCTATCCTCTTTAAATAAATCTAGTGATTTTTTTACAATAAACTCATTAGTTACTACAACACCAACACCTAATATTTTCTCAGGTAAAACTTTATTTTCTTTTGCAAGTTTTTCAATAAATTCAAGTAAAGCTTTTAAATATTCATCAAAATCACCATTATAGTTATTTTTAAATTTCAACTCTCCTAAAATATCATTTTTTAAATTTGTTAATATAACTTTTGTTAAGTTCTCTTCTATTAGTACACCCATAGAGTAGAATCTTTCATAATTTATAACTAATAGATTTTTTTTTCTATTATTTTCATCTATATATTTTTTTTCAACAAGTATATTATCCCCAAGTAATTTTTTAGAAATTTTTGTTAAAGCAGCTGGTGAAACCATTATATTTTCAGCAATCTCTAACTTATTAGACCCACCACATTGATTAATAAATTTTAATAAATTTGTAATGTTTTTATTTTGACTTTTAAAATCCATCCCCGACTCCTTTATTTTTTTATTGACAAACCCTTTTTTTTAATGTATATTTTACCTTGTAAAACACACGTCGTTTTTTAGAGATATTTTTTTTACCAAATTAAATAAAAATAGTATATCTTTATTTAATTATATCATAAATCAATAATAAGGTGCTAAACTTATTATATAAATAGCCAGCAACCCTCCAGTTGATTGGTTAGAAACCCGTTTTAAGAAGAGATGTTCCCGTCATCTCTTCTTTTATTTTTATTGCTTTTTTATTTTTTTTTGTTACAATTTTATTATCTTAAAATATTTTAGGAGGTAAAAATGAAAATTAAACCCATTGGTAAAAGAGTTCTTGTTAAAACTATAAATTTAGAAGAAAAAACCTCTACTGGAATTATATTAATCCAAAATAACGATGAAAAAAATTATAGAATTGGAGAAATAATCTCTTTAAGTTCTGATTCTGAAGTAAACTCTTTATTTAGTATTAATGATAAAGTTATTTTTTCTAAAAAATCTGGAGTTAAAATTAATGATTCTTCTAAAGAACAAATTTTATTAAATTTAGAAGAGATTTTCGGTATTATTGAGGAGTAAAAGAAAAGCCCATCTTTATGACGGGCTTTTTCTATTAAAACTCTTTACCACCTGAAACTTTAACATCTACTTCATATTTATTTAATGCTTGAACTGCACACTCTAAAGCTTTTGTTATAGTTGCAACTTCCATATAAGGCATATTTTTCTTATCAACAACTTGCTCTGTTATATAAGGAACATGGATAAATCCACCTTTTATATCTAAGTTATTCTTTGAAATATAATAAAGTAATGAGTACATTATATGATTACATACATATGTTCCAGCCGTGTTTGAAACTGAAGCTGGTATTTTTGCTGATTTAATCTCTTCAACAATACCTTTAATAGGAAGTGTTGCAAAATAAGCATTTTCTCCATCTTCATAAACTGGAGTATCTATTGGTTGATATCCTTCATTATCTGGAATTCTTCCATCGTCCATATTAATAGCTACTCTTTCAACTGACATATCATATCTTCCTCCAGCTTGTCCAATACATATAACAACATCTGGTTTGTGCTCATCTATTCCTGCAAATAGTTTCTCAGCTGATTTTTTAAAAACTGTTGGTATCTGTAATTTTATTACTTCTATACCATC
This sequence comes from Cetobacterium sp. 2G large, assembly GCF_014250655.1. Lineage (NCBI taxonomy): Bacteria > Fusobacteriati > Fusobacteriota > Fusobacteriia > Fusobacteriales > Fusobacteriaceae > Cetobacterium > Cetobacterium sp. 2G large. Next base: position 201,957 of record NZ_JACHTH010000003.1, read on the forward strand.
TACATTGTCTTTCATCGCTTTTACTGCTTCCCATGCTGGATTTATACTTTCTCCTCCAAATGGGTCAAAACCTGTAATTAAAACTTTCATTACACTACCTCCTAAAAATTAAAATGCTAAGAAATACATTAATACAACATGTATTGCAAGAAGAGGTACTGCTACACCTACTTGCTTTAATATTACACCATTTTTGTTTTTCATCTCTAATATAGATGCTGGAACTATATTAAAGTTAGCTCCCATTGGTGTTAATAACGTTCCACAGAATCCTGCTGTTAATCCAAGAGCTCCAACTACTGCTGGATTACCACCTTGAGCTATAACAAATGGATATCCTATACCTGCTGTTATAACTGCAAAAGCTGCAAATCCATTTCCCATAATCATCGTGAATATAGCCATTGCTAAGCAATAAACAGTTACTCCAGCTAAAATATTTCCTTCTGGAACTACACTTCCCATTATTCCGGCAATTACAGTTCCAACTCCAGCTTTAGCAAATACAGAACCTAAAGATCCTAAAAGTTGTGGTAAAATAACTGTTGGACCCATTTGTTGTAAAATTCTACTTGAATCATAAGGAATTTTATCAAACTTTTCTTTTGTTACTATCATAGTAACAACTAGTGCAACTATTGCCCCAATTCCTAGTCCTATTAATCCACCTAATTTTGTAAATTGAGCTATTGAAAATGCTACAACTCCTATTAATCCAGCTGGAACAAATAACATATTTCCAATTTTATGAGCTTGTTTCTCTCTAAACTCCTCTGTACTTGTTGTAAATGAAGCAAGTGAAACAGATTTTGTAGCACTTAAAACTCCCATTACTAAAAGTAATCCTCCTACTATTGATGGATTTACATGAGGTCCACCTATAAATAAGAATCCAAATATAATCCAAAATGCTGCTGATCCTATTCTCTTAGGATTCTTCTTATCTAAAAATGAATATACACCGCTTATCAATAAAATAATTCCGCAAAGTATATACATAAATTCTAATAACATCTTTACATCCATTAATTTTGCCTCCTACTTTGCTCTTAACTTTTTAATTTTTCTATCTAAACGATAGTATTGGAAATATGCTAATACTAAAGTTATTAATGCCACTGGTATAGAAGCTTTAGCTACATCATATGCTTCTACCTTTACACCTAACTCTTGTAAAGTTCCAACAATTAAAAGAACTCCAGAAGATGCTACGAAAACATTTTGTCCAAAGAAGTTAGCGTAGTTTTCTGAAGCATTAGTTATTCCTTTTAAATCTTCATCTAACTCTTCTGATACTACTCCATCCTTCTCAATAGCACCTTTTGCCATAGGATAAATTAATGGTCTAATAAACTGAACATGTCCACCCAATCTCATAGATAAAACTGCTGCTAACATTCTTACAGTTACATATATTGATAAAACTTTTCCAGCTGTTGCACCTTTCAACTTTGATATACAAATTGATGCTCTTTCTCTCAAACCATTTCTTTCTAGTATTCCAACTACAGAAAGCGTTAATAATAAAAGTGTCATATATCTAGTTTGAACAAAAGCTGTTCCTAAAATATTTAAAACCTCAACAAAGTCAATTCCTGCAACAAGTCCTGTTGCTATTCCAGCTATTAAAACAACAGCTATAGTATCTAATTTGATTATAAATCCAATTAGAATAATTAATACCCCTATTAATTTAATCACAGTATCTCACCTAAATCCTCTCTTTTAAACGAGTATCTTTTTCCACAGAAATGACACTCAGCTTCTACCTCTCCTCTTTCAGCTAATATCTCTTCTAACTGCTCTTTTCCTAAAGTTATAATTCCTTTATAGAATTTCTCTTTATCACAATTACAATTATATTTTATCTCTTTTGAGTCTAAAATTTCATATGGCTCTACTAATTTTTCATGAGTTTCATCATTCATATCTTCATATAAAAGGTGTAAAATTCTTTCAATATCCATTCCACCTTTAAATAGTTCTGTTACGCTTCTAATAGCTCCTATTTTCTTCTCTAACTCTACTATAAAACCTTCTTCTGCATCTGGTAAAAGCTGAATCATGTATCCACCAGCTGATCTAACTGTTGTTTCATTTTCTAAATCTACACCTAAAGCAATTACTGTAGGCGTTTGTTCTGAAGTTACATAATAATATGCAATATCATATGCAATCTCTCCACTTTCTATTGTTGATACTCCAACATAAGGATCCTTTAATCCTAAATCTTTAATAACATTTAAAGTTCCTCTTCCTACTAAAGCTTGTACATCTGGTTGTCCATTTTCTTTTGCTGGGAGATCTGCTTCTGGATTTGAAACATAACCTTTTACACCATCCTTATCAACTGTTACTACCATACTTGATAAAGGTCCATCTGTCATTGTTCTAAGTGTTAGTATATCATTTCCTTTTAAGGTTGCTCCCATCATTACTCCTGCTGAAAGAAGTCTTCCAAAAGCTGATATAGCAGTTGGACTACACTTATGAATATCTAAAGCTTCCTGTACAATATCTTTTGTATCTACAAGAACAAATCTTGCATTTTTACTTACACCTCTAATTAATCTACTCATTTTTTTCACCTCTAATAATCAATATAATCTTTTAAATCTTCATATTTTTTACTGGAAATAATTTTTTTTAATTCTAAATTATTCCTAATAATACTATTTTCATGGTATTTTCTAATACTTTGTATCTCTTTTTTACTAAATCCATAATATATTAAAGTTTTATCATCTGCCTTATTGATATTAAATCTATTTAGTTTAATATTTTGTGGCTCTTTAAACTTTACTTTTAGCTTTTCATAAGTCTTTTTTCCAATTCCAGATATTCTAGTCATTTCGTTTAATTTTTTATATCCACCAGTTATATCTCTATACTCTATTATCTTATCAACATAACTTTGAGATATTCCATTTTTTAACATATCACTTTTGCTTGCTTTATTAATATCTAAAAGTAAATTTTGAGCATCTAGTGTATTTTTACTCTCAATAACTTTAAACTCACTTTCTATTATTCCATAAGAGAAAGTTGATATTAATAAAATTAAAATTGAAAAAATTAACTTTTTCATACTATATCTCCTTAGAAAAAAGTTCTATTTTCTTATTGTGTCTCATCCTCATCTCTGCAATATATAATGCTGGATCTTTAGGATTAACTAATCTTTCTATTTGATCAATATATTCTGTTTCTTTATGAATGGCTTTACTTATAGCTCCACCACCAAGACCCATAGTTTGTTGATTTTCTTCTATCATCTCTATATTAAATCTAGATTCAGCTCCAGGAATAGAGTATCCTACATTTTCTCCCCAATCTAAACTATTTTTTTGACGATACATATAGTAAGGTTCCATTCCTTTTCTTTTTACAAGTTCACCTATTGCATTTTCAACTAACATTCTTTCAACTTCAGACTCCTCAAAATCTTCATGATATAGAGGTGAACCTTTCTTTTTAGCTAGAGCGTGAACTGTTAAGTTTTCTATGTCATATTTCTCAAGCTCATTTAAAGTACTCAATATATCTTCAACACTTTCACCAGGTAACCCTAATATTAAATCCATATTCAAGATAAATCCAATCTCTTTTATATCTCTATAGACTTCATCAAAATGTTGTCTATTAAAAGTTCTATTTAAATCTTTTAAAGTTTGCTCTTTAAATGTTTGAGGATTTAAACTTACTCTATCTACTCCGTATTCTTTAAGAATTTCTAATTTTCTTTTTGTTATAGCATCCTCTCTTCCAGCTTCAAAAGTAAACTCTTTTAAGTTTGAAAGATCTATATTTTTATGAACTGCTTTTAAAACTTTTTCAGTATCCTCTTCTGTTAAAATACTTGGTGTTCCACCACCTATATACAATGATTCATATTTATAACCTTTATCTTTTGAAAGTTCTCCTACAAGCTCAATCTCTTCTAAAAGTGTTTCTACAAATTTTGGATAAAAACGCCCTAAACTGCTATTTATTTCGTAAGATGCAAAAGAGCAGTATCTACATTTTGATGGACAAAAAGGAATTCCTATATACATATTCATTGCATCTTTATTTAATAATCTTTCCTCTGTTTCAATTACTCTCATTAAAAGATCTATTTTATCAAAATTAGCAAGGTACATATTATTTAAAAGATTCTTAACTCTTTCTTTTGAAAATCCCATTTGCATAAGTCTTCTAGTCATTTTAGTAGGTCTTACACCAATTAAACTTCCCCATGGATAATTTTTATTAAGAGCTTTTAATAAACCACCTTTTAACATTATTAAATTTTGATCTTCAATTATATGCTCTAAATTCTCCTCTTCCATTATAGCTTCTTTTCCATCTATTTCAGCTTTTACAATTATCTTATTCCCTTTATAACTTACTTCACCTTTTATATCTTTACCTACTTCTTTAGGTAACATAATTCTTACAAACTCCTCTAAACTTTTTTCACTTAAAGGAAAGTTAGTAACTATTGACACTTAAATACACCACTTCCTATTTCATTAATAATAAAACTAAAATTCCAATTATGATTCTATATACTCCAAAAGCCACAAAAGTTCTCTTTTTTATATATCCCATAAACCAATTAATAACAACATATGCTACAACAAAAGAAACTACAGATCCTACTATTAAAAGCTGCCATTCTAACGTTGTAAAATTAAGTCCATTTTTTAGGAGCTTCAGTAGAGTTGCCCCTGCCATTGTTGGAATAGCTAAGAAAAATGAATACTCTGCTGCTGCTGCTCTAGACACACCTAAAAGTAAAGATCCTACTATTGTTGCTCCTGAACGCGATGTTCCTGGAATCATAGCTAAACATTGGAAAAATCCAATTGTAAAAGCCAATCTATATGACATCTGCTTTATTGAAGTTACTTTACCCTTTAAGTTTTTTCTTTCAACTAAAATAAAAATAATACCATAAAGTATAAGCATACTTGCAACTACTGTTGTGTTATCCATAAAGAATTCAGATATATAATCATCTGCTAATAACCCAATAACTCCTGCAGGTAAAACCCCTACAATTATCTTTGTCCACAAAGAAAACTTCTCTTTAAACTCCTCTTTTGTTTTTACAAAAGGAGTTAAATCTTTCCAAAAGTAAGCTACAACTGATAAAATAGCTCCAAACTGAATGATTACTAAAAAGTTATCCATAAAACTTTTAGACACAAGAGGAGAGTTTATAAATCTCTCCACTAATATCATATGACCCGTACTACTTACAGGAACAAACTCTGTCATCCCTTCTACAATTCCCAGTATAATAACTAGTAAAAATGGATTCATTTCATCTCCTCCTATAGGTAGCTATCCTCTTTTTTAAGATATTTTACATAGTCAGCTACTCCGTCCTCTAAAGAACAGAACTCTTTAGTATAACCTGCTTCTCTTAATTTTCTCATAGAAGCTTGTGTAAAGTATTGATATCTTCCTCTTAAATCCTCTGGCATTGGAACAAACTCTATTACTTCTTCTGTTTTTAATTCAAAGTTTTCACTAGCATTTTTCATAGTTTCCATTGATAAGTCATGGAAGCTTCTTGCTTCTCCTGTTCCTATATTATAAACCCCTGATGGAACTTCATTAAACATACAGAAATATAACATATCAACAACATCTTTAATATAGATAAAGTCTCTTAATTGCTCTCCATCTCTGTATCCCTCTTTATGAGATTTAAATAGTTTTACTCCACCATTTTCGTTAAATTGGTTAAATGTGTGGAATACCATTGAAGCCATTCTTCCTTTATGATACTCTTGTGGTCCATAAACATTAAAGAATTTAGCTCCTATCCATTGTTTTGGAGCTTTTTCCTGCTTAAATGCCCAATCATCAAAGAATTTTTTAGAATATCCATATTTGTTTAATGGCATTAATTTTTTTAATTCTTCTGGAGTCCCCTCATCACTATATCCTTGCTCTCCTCCTCCATAAGTTGCTGCTGAAGAGGCATATACATACACAATATTTCTATCAGCACAGAAATCCCATAATTTTTTTGAATACTCATAGTTATTCTTCATTAAAAGATCTCCATCTTTCTCAGTTGTTGCTGATATAGCTCCCATGTGTAAAACTGCTGTTACTTTACTTGCATTTTCTTCATTTTCAAGCCATGCAAAAAGCTCATCTCTATCACACCAGTCAGCATAATCTCTCTTTCTTAAATTTAACCATTTTTCCTCAGTTCTTAATTTATCAACAGCTAATATATCATTTATTCCCATCTCATTTAATTTCCAAATATAAGCACTTCCTATAAATCCAGCTGCTCCTGTTACTATAATCATTTTACTTCCTCCTTGCTTTCTCTTTCTAATAAATCTTTTATATCCTCTTCAGTAATAGAAGCATGAGCAATATCTACTCCCACTCTATTTCCACCATGAAAATCTGATCCTCCAACTTTCAACAAACCTTTTTCTGTGGCCAACTTTCTATAATATTTAATCTCTTTAGGTGTATATGAACTATACTCTACCTCTAATCCATCTAATCCAGCCTCTAAAAGAATATCTATTATCTTTTCTGTTCTTTCTCTTGAATCACAAATTAAACTAGGATGAGCTAGAGCTGAGATTCCCTTGCATTCCTTTATAAGTTTTATAATCTCAATAGGATCTGAGCTACCTTTCTCTACATAAGCTACACCATTTCTTCCTAAGTACTGCTTGAAAGCTTCACCTTTTGAATAAACAAATCCTTTGTTCATCATAACATTACATATATGAGCTCTGCTCACGATAGTTCCTGTAGCTTCTTTTTCTATCTCTTCCATTGTTATTTTAAGGCCTAAATTATTTAGTTTTTTAATAATTTTTTCATTTCTTTCTTTTCTGGCTTTTTTTAGTTCTATTAGTTTTGACGCTAATTTTTCTGATTTGTCGTTTAAAAAATATCCTAAAATATGAATTTCATATCCTTGATAAGAGCATGAAAACTCTATTCCAGGTATAAATTTTAAATCTAGTTCATGGGCTATCTCTTTCCCCTCAGAAATACCTTCCATTGTATCATGGTCTGTTATTGCTATTCCTTTTAAACCAATATATTTAGCTCTTTTTAAAAGCTCTTCCACAGTAAATGTTCCATCTGAATATGTTGTATGAGTATGTAAATCATACCTTTCACTTAAATCCTTCATAAGACTCCTCCCTTAAGTAAAAATGGCACCTTTATCTCTAAAGGCGCCACAGTTTTTTAGTCATCCCACTTTTCTAATTTTGAAAAATACTCTGAATAAGCAAGGTATAAAGCCTTTGCATTTATATTATTCTTCTCTAACTTTGTCTTCTCTTTTTTCTTGTAAATATCATTTACTTGTACAACTCTAGGAGATACTTCTACAAAATACCATGATTTTGAATCAAAGAATTCTCCTCTTTTTATAAATTTATTTAGAAGTTTTCTAAATCTTTTGATCTCTTTTTCTGATAAGTCGCTCTTTTTAGAGAATTCAACTATTTCAGCCCATTCCTCTTTTGTAGCAACTTCATTAGCTATATGATTAGATGGGTTTGCCATTCTAACATATGATTGAGTTACCATATATTTAGCTAATCCTGCAGGGTCTTTAAAGTTTTCATCTTTTAAATAGTATTCTCTTGGAAGTTTTTTTACAGTTTTTTCTAATATAGAGTTAAATTGCTCTTGATCTGCTTCTGTTATCTCTCCCTTTGTCTTTAAAGAATCTAAAAACTTTACTTGTTTTTGATCTAGTTTTTGATTTCTTGCTAAATAACTTATTGGTTGATCTGCTCCATACCAATCTTCTAATTCAGATTCTCCTATTATTACTGTACTGAATGTTTCTTCCCAGTTTTTCATAGCCACTGTATCAACCTTATACTTTTCTTGTAAATTAACATTGTTTTTATTTAGTGAGCTACATGCTGTTAATGCAGCTAACATTGCAACTAGAACTATAGTTTTTTTCATTTTTCCTCCCTACACTCTTCCACAACATTTTCCGTATATTTTTCCACTTCCACACTTACAAGCTGAATCAAAATCTAATTCCTCTTCTACCCCTGGCTCTACAACTTCCTCTTCAGGATTTTTAACAACAACTTTAAACATATATGATGTTGCCTCTGTTTTTATTGTTGATAACATTCTAGAGTACATATCTCCAGATATAATTTTATATTCTACTAATGGATCTTTTTGTCCATAAGATCTTAAATAGATTCCCTCTCTTAAAGCATCTAAAGCTTTTAAGTGTTCTCTCCATCTAGCATCTACAACTTCAAATAAAACATATTTCTCTACTTTTCTCATGATTTCAGGAGTTATTTCTTCCTCTTTTTTCTCATAATCTTTCTCTATATTTCTATATATTTTATCAGCATACTCTTCAACTGTTAAAGCTTTATATTCTTCCATATCTGTTATTTCATATCCGTACTTCTCAAGAAGAGCATCTTTAACTCCAACAATATCCCACTCATCTTTAAATTCTCCTACAAATCTTTCTACAACTATATCAGAAATACTTGATTTTAACATTCCTAAAATTGTTTCTTTTAAGTCTTCTTTCTCTAAAGCTTCATTTCTACTTGCATAGATAGCTTCTCTTTGCTTATTCATTACATCATCAAATTCAAGAAGATTTTTTCTAATTCCGAAGTTTCTTGATTCAACTTTCTTCTGAGCATTTTCGATAGCTTTATTTATCATTCTATGTTGAATTGATTCTCCTTCAGGTAGTCCAAGCTTTTCCATAACTCCTTGAATTCTTTCAGATCCAAACAATCTCATAAGGTCGTCCTCTAAACATAGATAGAATTCAGATGCTCCTGGGTCTCCCTGTCTTCCTGCTCTACCTCTTAGCTGATTATCTATTCTTCTAGACTCATGTCTCTCTGTACCTAAAATAAATAATCCACCAGCTGAAATTACTTTTTGCTTCTCCTCTTCACATTCAACTTTATATTTATCTAAAATTACTGGATAATTTCCAGCGTCTCTACTTCCAATCTCTGCAATAGCTCTGAACTCTGGATTTCCTCCTAGCATGATGTCAGTTCCTCTACCTGCCATATTAGTAGCTATTGTTACAGCCTGATATCTTCCAGCTTGAGCTACAATCTCAGCCTCTTTAGCATGTAATTTAGCATTAAGAACATTGTGAGGTATACCTTTTTCTTTTAATAACTCTGAAAGTTCTTCTGAACTTTTTATTGATACAGTACCAACTAAAACTGGTTGTCCCTTTGCATAAAGTTCTTCTATTCTTCTTATAATAGCATCTGTTTTCTCTTTTTTTGTTTTATAAACTAAATCAGGAAAATCAACTCTTTGTACAGGTTTATTTGTTGGTATTACAATTACCTCTAAACCATAAGTATGCATAAATTCTGCTGCTTCTGTTTCAGCTGTTCCTGTCATACCAGCTAATTTATCATACATTCTAAAATAGTTTTGAAGTGTTATTGATGCAAGTGTTTGATTTTCTCCAGCAACATTTACTCCTTCTTTTGCTTCAATAGCTTGATGAAGACCATCAGAGTATCTTCTACCTTCCATAGCTCTTCCAGTAAATTCATCAATTATAACTACTTCTCCCTCTCTAATTAAATAGTCTCTATCTTTTATAAATAGTTCCTTTGCTTTTAAGGCTTGATTTAAATAGTGAGTTAACTCAACATGCTCTGGTGAGTATAAGTTGTCTATATTTAATAATTGTTCAACTTTTTTAATTCCCTTATCTGTTAAAACTATGTTTCTAGCTTTTTCATCTACTTCATAGTCTCCCCATTGCTCGTCAGGAATATTCATCTCTTTTTTTGTTTTAGCATCTTTTATTTTTTCTGTTTCAAAACTTCTATCTAATCTGAAAGCTACCTGACAGAATATAGAGTACCACTTTGTTGTTTCTGAAGCTGCTCCTGATATGATTAACGGCGTTCTAGCCTCATCGATTAGTATCGAGTCAACCTCATCCACTATACAGAAATTTAAAGGTCTTTGAACCTTATCTTCAACTTTGTTAACCATATTATCTCTTAAATAGTCAAATCCAAATTCAGAGTTTGTACCATATGTAATATCAGCTTCATAAGCAGCTTTTCTTGCTGCATTTTCCATTCCATTTACAATTACCCCTGAAGTTAATCCTAAAAATTCATAAACTCTTCCCATTAACTCTCTATCTCTTTGAGCTAGATAGTCATTAACAGTTATAACGTGAACTCCTTTTCCACTTAAAGCATTTAAATAAACCGGAGCTGTTGCAACTAATGTTTTTCCTTCTCCTGTTTTCATCTCTGTTATTTTTCCTTCGTGAAGTACAATTCCACCAATTAATTGTACATCATAGTGTCTCATTCCATGAACTCTTTTTGATGCTTCTCTTACAACTGCAAAAGCTTCAACTAAAACATCATCTAATGTTTCACCTTTCTCTAATCTTTGTCTAAATTCGTAAGTTTTCCCCTTTAACTCATCATCTGAAAGTTTCTCTATTTCAGGTTCTAACGAGTTTATCATTGTTACTAATTTCTTGATTCTTTTAATCTCTCTGTCATTTCTTGTACCGAAAATCTTCTTTAATAAATCTCCAAACATCCTTACGTCCTTCCTAGCTTTATTGTGCTTATTTGTTACTCAATATATTACCATAATTAGATTTATTAGTCAATTTATAGCCCACATCTAGAAAATTTGACCCGTGATTCAAAAAAAGCTATTAATTTATACAAATTTATGTTATATTGTAATTAAAGTAACAATATATTTTAGGAGGTTTTTTATTTTGAGTATATTCAATTCTGCTAAGAAGATAATTCCTGGCCTACTACTTTGTATTTTGATTGCACAGCTTGGAGTTTTTCTTGGGAAATTTGTCCCAAGCATCGGTGGAGCTCCCCTTGCTATTTTCTTAGGACTTATAGCTGGAAACACTTTTGCTAAATCAACTATTTTTGCTCCTGGTTCTAAATTTTCGGAAAGTGATTTACTTTCATATTCAATTGTTTTATTAGGAGGTACTTTAAGTATTAACACTATTTTACAACTTGGTGTTTCTGGTATCGCTTTTATTCTTTTACAAATGACTTTAACAATTGCTTTAACTATGTTCATCGGTAAAAAACTTGGATTTTCAAAACATTTCAGAGCTCTTATGGCAAGTGGAAATGCCGTTTGTGGGTCTTCAGCAATTGGAGCTAGTTCACCAGTAATTAATGCTGAAGACAATGATAAAGGGATATCTATTACAATTGTTAATTTAACAGGAACTATGCTTATGTTTGCTTTAATTCCTATAGCTGGTTATTTTTATAATTTTGAAACTTTACAAACTTCAGCTCTTCTTGGTGGTATTTTGCAATCAGTTGGACAAGTTATCGCAGCAGGAAGTATGGTTAATCATAATGTTCTTGAAATGGCGACTATTTTTAAAATTGTAAGAATTGTATTTTTAGTTATTGTTGTTCTATGGTTATCAAGAGAATTTAATAATAAAGAGTTAGAAATGGATACTGAGTTTGCTTTAGAAGAGGAAGCATATAGTAAAAAGAAAAATAAAATATCTGTACCTTGGTACATTATAGGATTTTTTATTCTTTGTATATTATTTAGTTTTGGATTAATTCCTGGTGAAGTATCTAAAACCTTTAAAATGATTTCATCTAAATTCGAAATAGTTGCTCTTGCTGGTATTGGTATGAGAGTAAATATTAGTGAGCTAATAAAGCAAGGTCCTAAAGCATCTCTTTATGGACTATTAGTTGGATTAAGTCAAATTATTATAGCAATTATTTTAATAAAGATTTTTATATAAATAAAAACTGGATATAATCCAGTTTTTATTTTTTTAATATAGCTGCAACATCTAATAAATCTTTTGCAATTAAATATTGATTTTTTACATCTTCTTCTATTTTTTTTCCATAACCAGTTAAAACTAAAACTGATTTTAAACCTGCTTTTTTTCCAGCCTCTAAATCTCCTTTTTTATCTCCAATCATAAAAGAATTTTCTATATCTACATTATATTTATTTATTCCTTCTAATAACATTCCTGGATTGGGTTTTCTACAATTACAATCAACTTTGTATTTTCCAATACCTTTTTCTGGATGGTGAGGACAATAAAAACACTCTAAAATCTCTATTCCAAACTCTTTTAGTTTTTCAGTCATTTGATTATTTAGTGTTACTAAATCCTCTTCAGTATAATAACCTCTTCCAATACCTGATTGGTTTGTGACAACTATAAATTCATAACCTAAATTTTTTAATTCTTTTAATCCCTCTATTGCATTTTTTTCAAATTCAAAATCTTCCCATTTATGAAGATATGATTTTTCTACATTTATTGTTCCATCTCTATCTAAAAATATAACTTTTTTCATAGTCTCTCCTTTTCTTTTTTATATATTATATCACTCTTATAAAGGATTTTTTAGTTTATTCAGAATATAATTTATATTAAAGAGTTGGGAGGGATTTTTATGGATTTAAAAGATATTATTCAGTTTATAGGTTCTTTAGCTTTTACTTCAGCAATTTTAACAGTAACTGTATTCATTCTTAATTATAAATATAAAGAATTTTTAAATAAAATTCTTAAAGGAAAATTAAGCCATCTTCAGTTGCATAAAATTTTGGGTATAACAACAATAATCTTAGGAACTATACATGGTTTAGGTATGGCTTTTGCATATCCTTCAGTTTTAAAAAAATATACTGGTATTAGTGGTATTTTTCTTTTAAGCTTATTTTGGATTTTAGGAACACTTCCTTTTATTGTAAAAAAAGTTCCAATAAAATATAAAAAAAATGTACTTAAAAGTCATAAAATTTTAGGTGGCATCATATTTATATTTATTATTATTCACATATCACTTTAGGAGGCAACATGGATATTTCAGAAATTTTATTTATGCTTATTGTTGGAGTTGGAATGGGTTTTAGTTTAATGGGAATGTCAACTGCTATTCTTTTTTCACCAATATTAGTTTCAATATATGGTTCAAAATTAGGGAATGGAATAATGTTTGTTCCATTTTTAATAGCAGATTTATATGTTTCCTATTTATATCGAAATAATTATGATAAAAAAATTGTTTTAAAACTTATACCTTTTTCAGTTATTGGAATGGTTATCGCATCTATTTTTGCAAACTCTATTTCAGAAGATATTTTTAGAAAAATTATTGCAACTATCATTATTTTTTCTAGCATTTTATTCTTCTTAAAAAAATATGAACATAAATTAACAAAACTTTCCTGGTTATTTGGAGTCTTTGGTGGTGCTTCATCATATTTAGCAAATGTTTCAGGACCTATTTTTAACGTATATTTACTTAGTTATAAACAAAAAGAAGAAGATTTTATAGGTACAAGAGCTGTATTTTTTACTGTTATAAACATAATAAAGCTTTTTATGTATATATTTATTTTTAAAAATATTAATATCTTTACTATAACTAGAGGATCAGTAGCTATTCCTACTATATTTTTAGGTGTATTTCTAGCAAAAAAGCTATTGAAAATAATGAATCAAAAAATATTCAATACTGTTGTTGTTTTATTAGGGCTTATAGTTGCAATAAAAATGCTGCTATAAGCATTTTTTTTAGTAAATTTTACAAAAAATAAAAAAGATTGGCAACTTCCTATCCTCCCAGGGGGCTGCCCCCCAAGTACTTTCAGCGTTTATGGGCTTAACTTCCAGGTTCGAAATGTTACTGGGTGTACCTCCATAGCTATCGTTGCCAATCAATATTTATTTGTGTTCTTGAACACTTGAAACTATATAGTAGTATATTAAGGTTAAAACTTCGATATATTAGTATTGGTCAGCTAAAAGTCTCACAACTCTTACACCCCCAACCTATCAACCTCCTAGTCTCGAAGGTATCTTAAAGAGTACTTATCTTGAAGTCAGTTTCCCGCTTAGATGCTTTCAGCGGTTATCTGTTCCAAACGTGACTACCCAGCTGTGCCACTGGCGTGACAACTGGTACATCAGAGGTTTGTCCATCCCGGTCCTCTCGTACTAAGGACAGATCTTCTCAATACTCTAACGCCTACAGTGGATAGGGACCGAACTGTCTCACGACGTTCTGAACCCAGCTCACGTACCGCTTTAATGGGCGAACAGCCCAACCCTTGGGACCTTCTCCAGCCCCAGGATGCGATGAGCCGACATCGAGGTGCCAAACTCTACCGTCGATATGGACTCTCGGGTAGAATCAGCCTGTTATCCCCAGGGTAGCTTTTATCCGTTGAGCGACGACCCTTCCATTCGGAATCGCCGGATCACTATGTCCTGCTTTCGCACCTGCTCGACCCGTCAGTCTCGCAGTTAAGCTCTCTTATGCCATTGCACTCTGCGGTTGATTTCCATCCAACCTGAGAGAACCTTTGAACGCCTCCGTTACTCTTTCGGAGGCGACCGCCCCAGTCAAACTGCCCACCTAGCACTGTCTTCGAGGGTACAAACCTCAAATTAGAATTCCGACATAGTATGGTTGGTATTCCACCAGTGACTCCGCGTAATCTAGCGACCACGCATCATAGTCTCCCAACTATCCTATACATACGATGCCAAAACCCAATACCAAGCTACAGTAAAGCTCCATGGGGTCTTTCCGTCCTACTGCAGGTAACCGGTATCTTCACCGGTAATACAATTTCACCAGGCCTCCCGTCAAGACAGCTCTCAGATCGTTACACCATTCGTGCAGGTCGGAACTTACCCGACAAGGAATTTCGCTACCTTAGGACCGTTATAGTTACGGCCGCCGTTCACCGGGGCTTCAATTCGGAGCTCTCACTCCTCCTCTTAACCTTCCGGCACTGGGCAGGTGTCAGCCCATATACGTCGCCTTACAGCTTAGCATAGACCTGTGTTTTTGTTAAACAGTCGCCTGAGACTCTTCACTGCGGCCTCTCATAGCTTTGCGTCGCGTGTACGCTCACCATAAAAGGCACCCCTTCTCCCGAAGTTACGGGGCTATTTTGCAGAGTTCCTTAACGAGAGTTAGCCTGTCCGCCTTAGATTTCTCATCCTGACCACCTGTGTCGGTTTGGGGTACGGGCACTAATATCTTTATAACGCTTAGAAGCTTTTCTCGGCAGTGTGGTATTTGCACCTTCCATCTTACGACTCCTCATCACACCTCACGTTTAGTCTAGCGGATTTTCCTACTAGACCACGCTACATGCTTGAACTGGCACTTCCGTTCGCCAGCGTGCATAACCTCCTGCGTCCCTCCATCACTTGATATCAGTGGCACAGAAATATTAATCTGTTTTCCATTCGCCTACGCAATCTAGCCTCGGCTTAGGACCCGGCTTACCCAGGGGAGACAAACTTTACCCTGGAACCCTTGGTCTTCCGGCGTGGGGGATTCTCGCCCCCATTCTCGCTACTTATTCCTGCATTCTCACTTCTGATACCTCCAGAGTCTCTTATCGATTCTCCTTCAACGGCCTACAGAACGCTCTCCTACCAGTCGCTTACGCAACTCCACAGCTTCGGTTTATAACTTAGCCCCGTTAC
>NZ_JACHTH010000003.1:222500-277357 GCF_014250655.1 Cetobacterium sp. 2G large
GCATTCTCACTTCTGATACCTCCAGAGTCTCTTGTCGATTCTCCTTCAACGGCCTACAGAACGCTCTCCTACCAGTCGCTTACGCAACTCCACAGCTTCGGTTTATAACTTAGCCCCGTTACATTGTCGGCGCAGAGACTCTCGACCAGTGAGCTATTACGCACTCTTTAAAGGTATGGCTGCTTCTAAGCCAACCTCCTGGTTGTTTGTGAATCTCCACCTCCTTTCCCACTTAGTTATAATTAGGGACCTTAGCTGGTGGTCTGGGTTGTTTCCCTTTTGACCATGGAAGTTAATTCCCATAGTCTCACTCCTGAGCTCTAGAATTATGGTATTCGGAGTTTGATTGACTTCGGTAAGCAGTATGCCCCCTAGGTCATTCAGTGCTCTACCCCCATAATTGAACACTCAAGGCTGCACCTAAATGCATTTCGGAGAGAACGAGCTATCTCCTGGTTCGATTGGCTTTTCACCCCTAAACCTACCTCATCTCCCAACTTTTCAACGGCGGTGAGTTCGGGCCTCCACTGTGTCTTACCACAGCTTCACCCTGGACAGGCTTAGATCACCAGGTTTCGCGTCTACGCCCAGCGACTATGTCGCCCTATTCAGACTCGGTTTCCCTTCGGCTCCGTTAAACTTAACCTTGCCACTGAACGTAACTCGCAGGATCATTCTCCAAAAGGCACGCCATCACCCCAAAGGGCTCTGACCGCTTGTAAGCACACGATTTCAGGTTCTATTTCACTCCCCTCCCGGGGTTCTTTTCACCTTTCCCTCACGGTACTATGCGCTATCGGTAAGTAAGAGTATTTAGCCTTACGAGATATGGTCCTCGCAGATTCACACAGAATTCCTCGTGTTCCGTGCTACTTGGGAGAGATCATACATTTGATACGGTTTACCTGTACGAGGCTTTCACTCTCTACGGCAGGCCTTTCCAGACCTTTCCAGTTCGGCGTATCATAATGTCGAATACCTTGCAGTTCTTCAGACGATCTTCCCGCTACCCCGTAGATGCAACGGCTGCATCCTTGGCACATCTACGGTTTGGGCTCACCCCCGTTCGCTCGCCGCTACTTAGGGGATCGTTTTTACTTTCTTTTCCTCGGGTTACTTAGATGTTTCAGTTCACCCGGTTCCCTCTTTCGTGCTAAGACTCCATCTTAGCAGATTTCTCCATTCGGAAATCTTGGCATCACAGTTCGATTGCAACTCCACCAAGCTTATCGCAGCTTACCACGTCCTTCATCGGCTCTTACTTCCTAGGCATCCTTCGTGTGCCCTTAATATTTTAACCTTGTAATATAATTCATATTATTTAGACAGACTAACTACTCAATTTAAGATTGACTTAAAAATGAATTGTTAGTTAATTTAGAATATTTTCTCAATATCTACTATATAGTTTCCAATGTCCAAGTTTGATAGTAAAGAACACTATCAATCGAATAGAGAAAAAGTTAGTCTCCTTAGAAAGGAGGTGATCCATCCGCACGTTCCCGTACGGATACCTTGTTACGACTTCACCCCAATCGCTAATCACACCTTAGGAACATCCCTCCTTACGGTTAGGCCTGCTACTTCAGGTGCAACCAACTCTCGTGGTGTGACGGGCGGTGTGTACAAGACCCGAGAACGTATTCACCGCAACATGCTGATTTGCGATTACTAGCGATTCCAACTTCATGTACTCGAGTTGCAGAGTACAATCCGAACTAAGAACAGCTTTAAGAGATTAGCTCACCCTCGCGGGTTGGCAACTCTCTGTACTGCCCATTGTAGCACGTGTGTAGCCCAGCGTATAAGGGGCATGATGACTTGACGTCATCCCCACCTTCCTCCTGCTCATCGCAGGCAGTATCGCATGAGTGCTCAACTTAATGGTAGCAACATACAATAGGGGTTGCGCTCGTTGCGGGACTTAACCCAACATCTCACGACACGAGCTGACGACAGCCATGCACCACCTGTCACTAAGTTCCGGCAAGCCGGCACGAATCCATCTCTGGAAACTTCTTAGGATGTCAAACGCTGGTAAGGTTTCTCGCGTTGCGTCGAATTAAACCACATGCTCCACCGCTTGTGCGGGTCCCCGTCAATTCCTTTGAGTTTCACACTTGCGTGCGTACTCCCCAGGCGGATCACTTATCGCGTTAGCTTGGGCGCTGAGGTTCGACCCCCAACACCTAGTGATCATCGTTTACGGCGTGGACTACCAGGGTATCTAATCCTGTTTGCTCCCCACGCTTTCGCGCTTTAGCGTCAGTATCTGTCCAGTGAGCTGACTTCTCCATCGGCATTCCTACAAATATCTACGAATTTCACCTCTACACTTGTAGTTCCGCCCACCTCTCCAGTACTCTAGAAAAACAGTTTCCAACGCAATACGGAGTTGAGCCCCGCATTTTAACATCAGACTTATTTTTCCGCCTAGACGCGCTTTACGCCCAATAAATCCGGATAACGCTTGCGACATACGTATTACCGCGGCTGCTGGCACGTATTTAGCCGTCGCTTCTTCTGTTGGTACCGTCACTTTCTTCTTCCCAACTGAAAGCACTTTACAATCCGAAGACCTTCATCGTGCACACAGAATTGCTGGATCAGGCTTGTGGCCCATTGTCCAATATTCCCCACTGCTGCCTCCCGTAGGAGTAAGGGCCGTGTCTCAGTCCCCTTGTGGCCGTTCACCCTCTCAGGCCGGCTATCCATCGTCGCCTTGGTGGGCCGTTACCCCACCAACTAGCTAATGGAACGCAAGGCTCTCTCTTGGCGCATATAGCTTTCATAAGTTTCCCATGCGAGAATCTCATAATATCCGGTATTAGCTGTCGTTTCCAACAGTTGTCCCAGACCAAGAGGCAAGTTCCTTACGCGTTACTCACCCGTCCGCCATCCTCAATACCCGAAGGTAAATCGAATCGACTTGCATGTGTTAAGCATTCTGTCAGCGTTCATCCTGAGCCAGGATCAAACTCTTCATTCAAATATATTTAAAGTCCTAAGACTTACGTTTACACCATTTATTGGTTTGCCATTTCTGGCATTTTGTTATTTTCATAACTTCTGACTATTTTCTCTATTCGGTTGTTAATGTCCTTTAGTTTTACTTCGTCTGTGGTGTTTCCCACTGACATATATAATCATACCACAACGATTAAAGTTTGTCAACAAAGTTTTTTTATTTATTTTAAAGTATTATATTGTTTTTTATCATTAACCATTGTTTTCATTGGGTTTGTTTGTTAAAAAAATATTTTTTTATATGAAAAAATTTGAATTTTACAAAAAATAAAAAAGATTGGCAACTTCCTATCCTCCCAGGGGGCTGCCCCCCAAGTACTTTCAGCGTTTATGGGCTTAACTTCCAGGTTCGAAATGTTACTGGGTGTACCTCCATAGCTATCGTTGCCAATCAATATTTATTTGTGTGAACTATGAATTTTCCATAGTCGTGACTTTGTCACTTCTTGGATCATTCAAAACTATATAGTAGTATATTAAGGTTAAAACTTCGATATATTAGTATTGGTCAGCTAAAAGTCTCACAACTCTTACACCCCCAACCTATCAACCTCCTAGTCTCGAAGGTATCTTAAAGAGTACTTATCTTGAAGTCAGTTTCCCGCTTAGATGCTTTCAGCGGTTATCTGTTCCAAACGTGACTACCCAGCTGTGCCACTGGCGTGACAACTGGTACATCAGAGGTTTGTCCATCCCGGTCCTCTCGTACTAAGGACAGATCTTCTCAATACTCTAACGCCTACAGTGGATAGGGACCGAACTGTCTCACGACGTTCTGAACCCAGCTCACGTACCGCTTTAATGGGCGAACAGCCCAACCCTTGGGACCTTCTCCAGCCCCAGGATGCGATGAGCCGACATCGAGGTGCCAAACTCTACCGTCGATATGGACTCTCGGGTAGAATCAGCCTGTTATCCCCAGGGTAGCTTTTATCCGTTGAGCGACGACCCTTCCATTCGGAATCGCCGGATCACTATGTCCTGCTTTCGCACCTGCTCGACCCGTCAGTCTCGCAGTTAAGCTCTCTTATGCCATTGCACTCTGCGGTTGATTTCCATCCAACCTGAGAGAACCTTTGAACGCCTCCGTTACTCTTTCGGAGGCGACCGCCCCAGTCAAACTGCCCACCTAGCACTGTCTTCGAGGGTACAAACCTCAAATTAGAATTCCGACATAGTATGGTTGGTATTCCACCAGTGACTCCGCGTAATCTAGCGACCACGCATCATAGTCTCCCAACTATCCTATACATACGATGCCAAAACCCAATACCAAGCTACAGTAAAGCTCCATGGGGTCTTTCCGTCCTACTGCAGGTAACCGGTATCTTCACCGGTAATACAATTTCACCAGGCCTCCCGTCAAGACAGCTCTCAGATCGTTACACCATTCGTGCAGGTCGGAACTTACCCGACAAGGAATTTCGCTACCTTAGGACCGTTATAGTTACGGCCGCCGTTCACCGGGGCTTCAATTCGGAGCTCTCACTCCTCCTCTTAACCTTCCGGCACTGGGCAGGTGTCAGCCCATATACGTCGCCTTACAGCTTAGCATAGACCTGTGTTTTTGTTAAACAGTCGCCTGAGACTCTTCACTGCGGCCTCTCATAGCTTTGCGTCGCGTGTACGCTCACCATAAAAGGCACCCCTTCTCCCGAAGTTACGGGGCTATTTTGCAGAGTTCCTTAACGAGAGTTAGCCTGTCCGCCTTAGATTTCTCATCCTGACCACCTGTGTCGGTTTGGGGTACGGGCACTAATATCTTTATAACGCTTAGAAGCTTTTCTCGGCAGTGTGGTATTTGCACCTTCCATCTTACGACTCCTCATCACACCTCACGTTTAGTCTAGCGGATTTTCCTACTAGACCACGCTACATGCTTGAACTGGCACTTCCGTTCGCCAGCGTGCATAACCTCCTGCGTCCCTCCATCACTTGATATCAGTGGCACAGAAATATTAATCTGTTTTCCATTCGCCTACGCAATCTAGCCTCGGCTTAGGACCCGGCTTACCCAGGGGAGACAAACTTTACCCTGGAACCCTTGGTCTTCCGGCGTGGGGGATTCTCGCCCCCATTCTCGCTACTTATTCCTGCATTCTCACTTCTGATACCTCCAGAGTCTCTTGTCGATTCTCCTTCAACGGCCTACAGAACGCTCTCCTACCAGTCGCTTACGCAACTCCACAGCTTCGGTTTATAACTTAGCCCCGTTACATTGTCGGCGCAGAGACTCTCGACCAGTGAGCTATTACGCACTCTTTAAAGGTATGGCTGCTTCTAAGCCAACCTCCTGGTTGTTTGTGAATCTCCACCTCCTTTCCCACTTAGTTATAATTAGGGACCTTAGCTGGTGGTCTGGGTTGTTTCCCTTTTGACCATGGAAGTTAATTCCCATAGTCTCACTCCTGAGCTCTAGAATTATGGTATTCGGAGTTTGATTGACTTCGGTAAGCAGTATGCCCCCTAGGTCATTCAGTGCTCTACCCCCATAATTGAACACTCAAGGCTGCACCTAAATGCATTTCGGAGAGAACGAGCTATCTCCTGGTTCGATTGGCTTTTCACCCCTAAACCTACCTCATCTCCCAACTTTTCAACGGCGGTGAGTTCGGGCCTCCACTGTGTCTTACCACAGCTTCACCCTGGACAGGCTTAGATCACCAGGTTTCGCGTCTACGCCCAGCGACTATGTCGCCCTATTCAGACTCGGTTTCCCTTCGGCTCCGTTAAACTTAACCTTGCCACTGAACGTAACTCGCAGGATCATTCTCCAAAAGGCACGCCATCACCCCAAAGGGCTCTGACCGCTTGTAAGCACACGATTTCAGGTTCTATTTCACTCCCCTCCCGGGGTTCTTTTCACCTTTCCCTCACGGTACTATGCGCTATCGGTAAGTAAGAGTATTTAGCCTTACGAGATATGGTCCTCGCAGATTCACACAGAATTCCTCGTGTTCCGTGCTACTTGGGAGAGATCATACATTTGATACGGTTTACCTGTACGAGGCTTTCACTCTCTACGGCAGGCCTTTCCAGACCCTTCCAGTTCGGCGTATCATAATGTCGAATACCTTGCAGTTCTTCAGACGATCTTCCCGCTACCCCGTAGATGCAACGGCTGCATCCTTGGCACATCTACGGTTTGGGCTCACCCCCGTTCGCTCGCCGCTACTTAGGGGATCGTTTTTACTTTCTTTTCCTCGGGTTACTTAGATGTTTCAGTTCACCCGGTTCCCTCTTTCGTGCTAAGACTCCATCTTAGCAGATTTCTCCATTCGGAAATCTTGGCATCACAGTTCGATTGCAACTCCACCAAGCTTATCGCAGCTTACCACGTCCTTCATCGGCTCTTACTTCCTAGGCATCCTTCGTGTGCCCTTAATATTTTAACCTTGTAATATAATTCATATTATTTAGACAGACTAACTACTCAATTTAAGATTGACTTAAAAATGAATTGTTAGTTAATTTAGAATATTTTCTCAATATCTACTATATAGTTTCCAATGTCCAAGTTTGATAGTAAAGAACACTATCAATCGAATAGAGAAAAAGTTAGTCTCCTTAGAAAGGAGGTGATCCATCCGCACGTTCCCGTACGGATACCTTGTTACGACTTCACCCCAATCGCTAATCACACCTTAGGAACATCCCTCCTTACGGTTAGGCCTGCTACTTCAGGTGCAACCAACTCTCGTGGTGTGACGGGCGGTGTGTACAAGACCCGAGAACGTATTCACCGCAACATGCTGATTTGCGATTACTAGCGATTCCAACTTCATGTACTCGAGTTGCAGAGTACAATCCGAACTAAGAACAGCTTTAAGAGATTAGCTCACCCTCGCGGGTTGGCAACTCTCTGTACTGCCCATTGTAGCACGTGTGTAGCCCAGCGTATAAGGGGCATGATGACTTGACGTCATCCCCACCTTCCTCCTGCTCATCGCAGGCAGTATCGCATGAGTGCTCAACTTAATGGTAGCAACATACAATAGGGGTTGCGCTCGTTGCGGGACTTAACCCAACATCTCACGACACGAGCTGACGACAGCCATGCACCACCTGTCACTAAGTTCCGGCAAGCCGGCACGAATCCATCTCTGGAAACTTCTTAGGATGTCAAACGCTGGTAAGGTTTCTCGCGTTGCGTCGAATTAAACCACATGCTCCACCGCTTGTGCGGGTCCCCGTCAATTCCTTTGAGTTTCACACTTGCGTGCGTACTCCCCAGGCGGATCACTTATCGCGTTAGCTTGGGCGCTGAGGTTCGACCCCCAACACCTAGTGATCATCGTTTACGGCGTGGACTACCAGGGTATCTAATCCTGTTTGCTCCCCACGCTTTCGCGCTTTAGCGTCAGTATCTGTCCAGTGAGCTGACTTCTCCATCGGCATTCCTACAAATATCTACGAATTTCACCTCTACACTTGTAGTTCCGCCCACCTCTCCAGTACTCTAGAAAAACAGTTTCCAACGCAATACGGAGTTGAGCCCCGCATTTTAACATCAGACTTATTTTTCCGCCTAGACGCGCTTTACGCCCAATAAATCCGGATAACGCTTGCGACATACGTATTACCGCGGCTGCTGGCACGTATTTAGCCGTCGCTTCTTCTGTTGGTACCGTCACTTTCTTCTTCCCAACTGAAAGCACTTTACAATCCGAAGACCTTCATCGTGCACACAGAATTGCTGGATCAGGCTTGTGGCCCATTGTCCAATATTCCCCACTGCTGCCTCCCGTAGGAGTAAGGGCCGTGTCTCAGTCCCCTTGTGGCCGTTCACCCTCTCAGGCCGGCTATCCATCGTCGCCTTGGTGGGCCGTTACCCCACCAACTAGCTAATGGAACGCAAGGCTCTCTCTTGGCGCATATAGCTTTCATAAGTTTCCCATGCGAGAATCTCATAATATCCGGTATTAGCTGTCGTTTCCAACAGTTGTCCCAGACCAAGAGGCAAGTTCCTTACGCGTTACTCACCCGTCCGCCATCCTCAATACCCGAAGGTAAATCGAATCGACTTGCATGTGTTAAGCATTCTGTCAGCGTTCATCCTGAGCCAGGATCAAACTCTTCATTCAAATATATTTAAAGTCCTAAGACTTACGTTTACACCATTTATTGGTTTGCCATTTCTGGCATTTTGTTATTTTCATAACTTCTGACTATTTTCTCTATTCGGTTGTTAATGTCCTTATCTACAATTCTTGTCGGCGGTGTTTCCCGCTGACAAAAATTATAGTACCATAAATTTTAAACTTCGTCAATGATTTATTTTTTTATTTTTAAAAACTTTTTTTAGTCTACCATTTTTCATTAAGATTATCCTCTGTTTTTCTAATTAAATCATGCAACGCTTTTTGTCTTTGAAGATATTTAGCTCTTCTTTTATTTACACTTTCTTTAGTTGTATTTATTATTGGTAATAAGAAACCAGCTATAATTCCAGCTGAAAATCCATTATTATAAAGATTAAGTCCTCCATGAATTACACCAATACTTTGGACTACAGCTATATGTAACATTCCTGCTACAACTCCCCATATAGGTCCATACACACCTGCAATTGGAGCTAAAGAAGTTCCAAATAATCCTGATAAAGCTATTGTAAAGCCATCTGTAGTACTTCCAAACTTTCCTAAAAATACACCAAGTAGTATCGGAGTTATATTTAAAATTGTTTTTCCATAAGCTGAGAATCCAACTATTGTTAATATTCCTGCTAATAAAGGACCATTTAAAGTTTGACCTAATAAAATTGGATACATCATAGCTACAAACCCCATAATTCCCATATTTATAAAAGTAATTCCATATCCATATTTTATAACAAAATCACTTTTTAATCCCGTATCTTTTAATAATGTCTTATACCCTGAAAAACTTTTATTATTTATGTAGTAACCTATAAATATTAATGATAAAAATACTCCACTAGATATAACTTTTAATTCTAAATCGTGTTCTGTTGAAATTATTCTTTGAGGAACAACAACAAACTGGTAAAGCTTTAAAACTGAAGCTATTACAGCTCCTAATATTCCTCCAGTAAATCCTAGATTATAAAGATTGAATCCTTCATGAAATCCTGCCATTTTTTTAGCTAATGGTGTTACAATAAATCCAATTACAATACCTAAAACAATTGCATTTATATATGCATATTCACTTAATACATGAATATTAAAAGCAACTTCACTTATAAATGGAGCTAGTGCACTTGTAAAAGATATTGTTACTAAAATATCTTTAAAGTCTATGTGCTCATACTTTGAGTAAAGAATTCCACCAACATAAAATGGTAAAATATTTAAAATATTTTTTCCAAAAAAGGAAAATCCAAATACTGTAAAAAATGATGCTATTGCTATACCATTTAACGGAGTTCCTAGAAGCCTCATTAAAGTATAGTTAAATATAAAAATTAAAAAAGCGTTTAAAAATGTCGCTCCCATTCCACCAATAACTAAAAAATCAGTTATCAATACCGTTGGAGATGTCAGAATTCTTATAAATCCTGCTAATACATTTTCTTTCCCTCTTAAAACAAAATAAACAAACATAGCAAAAAGTATTCCTGCTACTACTTCTGTTAGAAGCCAAATCTTTTTGCTTCTATTCCCTTTAAAATTATCCAATCTATCACCCCTTTTAACTCTCTATTAAAATTTTAATATTTTTTCCATTAAAAATCAATTTTTTTATATATAAATCATTGACTTTTCAATACTTCAATGATAATATTTAAACAAAAGTTTATGTATATAAACATTTGTTTAAACGGAGGTGTTTATGACCAACAGAGAAAAAGAAATTTTAAAGTGGATTGAAGAAAATCCTTTTATATCTCAATCTGAATTAGCAGAAAAAGCTGATATTGCTCGTTCATCTGTTGCAGTACATATTTCTAACTTAATAAAAAAAGGTAAAATAATTGGAAAAGGATATATTATACAAAAAAAATCTTTCGTTTCTGTTATTGGTGGAACTAATATTGATATTTCAGCTCAATCTTATTCATCTTTAAAAGACTACGATTCTAATCCTGGGAAAGTTAGCACATCTTTTGGTGGAGTTGGAAGAAATATTGCAGATAATTTATCAAGATTAAATCAAGATGTCGAACTAATAACAGTATTAGGTGATGATTTTAACGGTGAAGAAATTAAGAGAAATTGTAAGTCTTTAGGAATAAATATATCTAACTCCTTAACAATTCCAAATTCACCAACATCAACTTATATATCAATTTTAGATGATAATAATGATATGAAACTAGCTATATCAGCTATGGACCTCTATGATAACCTTTCGATAGATTTTATTAAATCTAAGAAAGAGATTTTAGATGAATCAAAGCTGTGTATAATTGACACTAATATACCAAAAGAAACTATTGAATATATAGTTAATAATTTTTCAATTCCATTATTTTTAGATTGTGTTTCTACAACTAAAGCTTTAAAAATAAAAGAATTTATTGGAAAATTCCATACTATAAAGCCTAATCAACTTGAAGCTGAAACACTTTCTGGCATAAGTATTATAGATCAAACTTCATTACAAGAATGTGCTAATTTCTTCATTCAAAAAGGAGTTAAGCAAGTTTTTATCTCTTTAGGTGAAAAAGGGGTGTTCTACTCTAATGGAGAAATATGCGGTCATATGAAACCATTTAAAACAAAAGTTATAAATACTACTGGTGCTGGTGATGCTTTTATGTCTGGAATCGCCTATAGTTACTTAGAAAATTTAGATATTATTGAAAGTTGTAAAAATGGTATTGCATGTGCTGCAATAGCTATTTCAAGTGAAAAAACAATAAGTGATAACATGTCTTTAGAAAATATTAATAGAATCAAGGAGGAAAATTTATGAATTTAGCAAAATATTTAGAAATTTCAAAAGAAGTTAGGGAAGCATTAGAAAATAACAAACCAGTTGTTGCTCTTGAGTCAACTATAATATCTCACGGTATGCCTTATCCACAAAATGTTGAGACTGCTTTAAAAGTTGAAGAAATTGTTAGAGAAAATGGTGCTGTACCTGCCACTATCGCTATTCTAAATGGAAAACTTAAAGTTGGTTTAAGTAAAGAAGAGGTTGATTACTTAGGAAAAAAAGGATTAGAAGTTACTAAAGCTAGTAGAAGAGATATTCCTGCTATATTAGCTTCTGAAGATGATGGTGCTACAACCGTTGCATCTACTATGATTATTGCAGCTCTTGCTGGTATTAAAGTATTTGCTACAGGAGGTATTGGTGGAGTTCATAGAGGAGCTGAAACAACAATGGACATCTCTGCTGATTTAGAAGAGTTAGCTATGACTGATGTAGCTGTTGTTTGTGCTGGAGCTAAATCAATTCTTGATATTGGTTTAACACTTGAATTCTTAGAAACAAAAGGTGTTCCTATTCTAGGTTACCAAACAAAAGAATTACCTGCTTTCTATACTAGAAAAAGTGGATTTAAAGTAGATTACAAAATGGATACACCTGAGCAGATTGCTAAAACTTTAAAGGCTAAATGGGATGTTAACTTAAAAGGAGGAGTTGTTATTGCAAATCCAATTCCTGAAGAGTTTGCTATGGATTTTGATACAATTACTAATGCTATTAACAACGCTGTTGCTGAGGCTGAAGAAAAAGGTATCAAAGGAAAAGATAGTACTCCATTCCTACTTGCTAAAGTTAAAGATATTACAAAAGGAAAGAGTTTAGAATCTAATATTCAATTAGTTTTCAATAATGCTAAACTGGCTTCTGAAATAGCTAAAAATTATTGCGAATTATAAAATAACAAATCCCTCTTCTAGGTTTTTCTAAAAGAGGGATTTATTATTTTTATAAAAATATAAAAAAAACAGGAACATATAAGTTCCCGTTAAATACTATTTTAAATGGCTGGGGTGGCTGGATTCGAACCAACGCATGACGGAGTCAAAGTCCGTTGCCTTACCGCTTGGCGACACCCCAACATCAATAAAATAATATCATTTTTTTTTGACATTGTCAACGATTTTTTATTCTTCTACAATTTCTTCTTCTACTACTTCTATGGGTGTTATTTCCTGCGACATAACCTCTTTATACTTAGCTATAACAGAATCTGTTATATCCTTTCTAAGTTCAGGTGTTATCGGGTGAGCTATATCCTTGTATTCTCCATCAGGCATTTTTCTTGAAGGCATAGCAACAAACATTCCTTTTTGACCATCAATTACTTTTAATCCATGAATTACAAAACATTCTTCAAAAGTAACATCTGCATAAGCTTTTAACTTAAGTTCGTTTTCATTTTTCACTGTTCTCAATCTTACATCTGTAATTCTCATTCTAAATGCACCTTCCTTATGATTTAGTAGTTTTATTTAAAATTGCAAAGAAATATCTCGCAATCGTTAAATCTGTGTCTTAGTTTACTAATTTTCTCATCAATATCCTCTATTAAAAATGCATAAAATGCACTTCCACTTCCTGACATAAAAAACTTTAACTCTTCTACTTCTTTTAGTTTATTTCTAAACTCAATCAAATTTTTATCTGATTTTAACAGTGCTTCTTCTAAATTGTTTTCAATATATTCTTCAACTAATGATAAATCATTTTCCTTCAAACCTTGTATTATATTATCTATATTTGATTTTCTAGGCTTATCTATATTTTTCATTTGTTTATAAGCTTCAACTGTGGATACTCCAAAAGGAGGTTTAATTATAACCAAAGAAACTTTTAAATTATTTTCAATTTCTTGTAGTTTTTCACCTATTCCTTGAACTCTTGAAGGTTTATTTAGTATAAAAAAAGGAATATCTGCTCCTATACTTTTCCCTAATTCTACCAACTCTCCAAAAGATAAGATATTACCATGAAATTTATTTAAAAAATTTAAAAATATCGCTCCATTGGAACTCCCACCACCTAATCCTGCTTGATGTGGAATAATCTTTTCTAAAAAAACTTCCATACTTAAAGGAGCTAATTTTACTTTTTCATAAAATTTTATATATATTTTATAAAGAATATTACTTGAATCTACTGGAATATCCTTTTTATTTGTTTTTATTTTTAAATCACCACTTTTATCTTCAACTTTTATTATTAAATTATCACATAAATCAATCGGTATCATAGTCATATCTAAAAGATGATATCCATTTTCTAAGACACCAACTATATTTAAACCAATATTTATTTTAGCATTTGATTGAAGATTAAATATTTTCATTAAAATATATCCTCCTCACCATCTAAATCAATAACTATACCCTTACTATCTAGTAATTCTACTAATTCAGATGTTTTGCTCTTAGCTACATTTCCTTCTGGTACCTCCAATATTTTAAATTTGAAATATTTATTATAATACTCAAGCTCTAATTCCATTCCAACTTTAACTTCAGTACTAGCTTTTGCTACCTTACCATTTAATTTTGCTTTTCCACCATCAACTACTATTTTAGCAACTGGTCTTCTTTTTATTATTCTACTTACTTTTAAAAACTTGTCTAATCTCATCTTGCCACTTCCTTTTTCGTAATATTATATATACCTTATTTTTTTCATATGTCAATAGTTCTAAAAAATATTTTTATTTTTTAGCCTCTTCCCAAACTCTATCCATCTCCTCAAGAGTTGCTTCTTCCACATTACAATTCTTTTCAACATACCTAAAACGTCTCTCGAATTTATTAGACGCTTCATTTAAACAAAGCTCAGGATTTATTCCTAAATGCCTAGATAAATTAACTAAAGCAAAGAACAAATCTCCTAACTCTTCTCTAGCTTTTTTCTCATCTCCAACCATAACTTCATCTCTCAATTCATCTATCTCTTCTTCTACTTTATCTATAACTCCATGAATTTCAGGCCAGTCAAATCCTACCTTAGATGCTTTTTTTTGAAGTTTTTCAGCTCTTAAAAGTGCTGACATTCCCTTTGGAACTCCATCTAAAATAGAGATTCTTTCTGCATGCTCTTTTTCATCTTTTTTTATTTTTTCCCAATTAATTAAAACTTCATCTGATGTCTTTACATCTATCCCATTTCCAAAAACATGCGGATGTCTTCTTATCATTTTTTCTGAGATACTATCAATGACATCTTCTATTTTAAATTCACCTTTTTCTTCACATATATTAGATTGAAAAACTACTTGAAGTAACAGGTCTCCTAACTCACCTTTTAGCTTTTCTCCTCCCTCATCCATAGCTTCTAAAACTTCATATGTTTCTTCTAATAAATGAGGCTTTAAACTTTCTAAAGTTTGCTCTCTATCCCAAGGACAACCATTTGGTTCTCTTAATTTTTTTATAATTTCTACAAATTCATCAAACTTTTTCATTTAAATCATCATCTCCCTTATACCAATATAAAAATTTTAAAATATCTTCAAAATAATATAATCCACCCTCTTTTTGAGAATATCTAGCTTTTTTTTCCTCAATTAGCTTCATTAATTTTTCAAAATTTACATAATCATTATTAAATTTTAAGAAATACTCTTCATCCTTTTCTACTATTTCTTCAATTTTTAAATCTTTAGCCAATATTTTTATTTCTAAATATCTTAATAAACTTACTACTTCTTTAGGGAGTTCACCAAATCTATCTATTAATTCTGCTTTTATCTCTGACAGTTTTTCTAAATCCCTTGTATCAACTAATCTTCTATAGATTATTAATCTTTCATCTCCCTCTATATAATCTCTTGGAATATACGAATCCTCTTTCAAAATAATTTTTGTTTCAAAATCCTCTTTATAATCTCCTTTTACTTTAGCTATTTCCTCTTGTAATAATTTTGTATATAGATTATATCCAAAAGTTTCTAAGGCACCATGTTGCTTATCTCCCAGTATTTCACCTGCTCCTCTTATTCTCATATCTTCTAAAGAAAGTTTAAAACCTCCTCCAAACTCTCCTATATCTTTTAAAGTTTCTTTTCTCTCTGAAGCTTTTTTACCTAGCTTCTTTTCCTTATCAACTATTAAATAACAATAACCTTTTCTTTTTCCTCTCCCCACTCTTCCACGCAGTTGATAAACTTGAGAAAGTCCTAATTTATCAATTCCTTCTATTAAAATGGTATTTGCATTCTCTATATCAATTCCATTTTCTATAATTGTAGTACTCAATAAAATATCAATATCTCCATCTTGAAATTTTTTTAACTTCTCTTTTATATTTTTAGGAGTCATTTTTCCATGAATATAATCTATAGTTACAAATTTAGGTAAAATTTTCTTTAAATCATTTAATTTATCCTCTATTCTTTTAACTCTATTAAATATATAAAAAACTTGTCCTTCTCGTGCTATCTCTTTCATAATAGATTCTCTAATATCTTTCTTATTATCATTTATAAAACTAGTTTCTACAGGAACTCTTCCCTCAGGGGCAGTTTCTATAACAGATATATCTCTAATTCCCAATAACGCATAATTTAAAGTTCTCGGAATAGGAGTTGCTGTTAAAGTTAACATATCTACATTATTTTTCATTTTTTTTAGTTTTTCTTTATCTTTTACTCCAAATTTTTGTTCCTCATCAACTATAATAAGTCCTAAATTTTTAAACTTTAGGTCTCCTGATAAAACTCTATGAGTTCCAATAACAATATCTACACTTCCATTTTCAACCTTTTTTATTATCTCTTTTTGTTCTTTATCTCCACTTAATCGGCTTAATAGTTCAAGTGTTATTGGATAATCTTCATACCTTTCTACAAATCTATCATAGTGTTGTTGAGCTAAAACTGTTGTTGGTGCTACTATTAAAACTTGTTTTCCATCCATAACACATTTAAATGCTGCTCTTATAGCTACTTCTGTCTTTCCATATCCTACATCTCCACACACAATTCTATCCATAACTTTTGAGGACTCCATATCTCTTTTAACATCTTTTATAGCATTCTTTTGATCTCTAGTTTCTATGTATGGAAACTTCTCTTCAAACTCCTCTTGCCAAACTGTGTCTGGAGAAAATTTATAACCTGTACGAAGAGCTCTTCTAGCTTGAATTTCTACAATCTCTTTCGCAAATTTAAGCATATCCTCTTCTAATTTTTCTCTTCTTCTTTTAAATCCTCTTCTTCCTAAGTTATACAATTCTGGGGTTTTTCCAGTTGATACTAAAAATCGTTCTATTTTATTTAATCCTTCAATAGGAACAAAAAGTCTATCTTCATCTGCATATCTTATCGCCAAGTAATCTTTTCCATCAATCTCTTGAATTCCTAAATAAATTCCAACACCATAGTTTTCATGAATAATATAATCTCCCTCTCTTATCTGAGAGATATTTTCATATTTTATTCCATCTTTTTTATTTAAAGACTTTACTCTTTCAGTGTCTCCTTCACTTTTAATTACATCTATTTTTTTAGAAACTCTCTCTATTTTTTCGTACAACTCTCTTATTTGTTGTTCTTTATCTCTTTCTCTTACTATAGCTTCTTCTAATTTATAATTTAATATTTCAGAATTTTCTAAATAAATATCACATACTCTATTCTCTTTTAATTTTTCTAAGAGCTTTATAAAATCTATTTTCAATAAATTATTTTTGTTTATATACATATTTACTCTGCTTATTTTTTCAAAACTTTTTTGATCAAAAATAGAAAAATATGTTATTCTATCAATTTCATCCCCAAAGTACTCTATTCTAATTGGATTTTCTCCATTTAAAGGAAATATATCTACAATATCTCCTCTAACTGAAAATTCCATTCTTTTTTCTACTAAATAATTTTTCTTATATCCATTTTTCTCTAAAAGCTCTATAAGACTTTTTCTCGTTATTCCAGTTCCTAGTGTTAAAGTTAAAATATCACTATTTAAAGAATATTCTGTTAAAAGTCCTTCTAAAGATGTTAAAATTATTAATTTTTTATTACTTTTTAAACTTTCTAAAAGTTGATAGTTCACTTTATAGTAATCATCTTCCTCTTGTATATTTGAAAGTTCAATTAAATCTATTTCTTTTTGATCAATTAGATTTTCAAAATAAATATCTATATTTTTATTAGAAGACCCTATATATACTACACTATTTTTATTCTCTATTAAAAATTTTGGAATATCTTTTCTAAACATATACGCCTCCTGATTCTTCTTCATTTTATCTTTATTATACATTATTTATTTCAAATTAAAAGAAAAAGAGATTGGATTACTCCAACCTCTTTTAATGTATGTAAATTAAATTAACTAAGAGCTAAATTATGCAAAGAATCCAAATACCATAGATCCTAGGATAAGCATCATTGCTCCTCCTACTCTTGAAGAGATTTGTGCGAAAGAAATAAGTTCCATTCTATCTGCTGCTCCAAGAACTGCGATATCTCCAGATCCTCCTCTATTAGCCATACATAGTCCTGCTGTAATAGCTGCTTCTACTGGATAGAATTTCATCTTTTTAGACGCTAACATAATTAATATTACTGCTCCTAAAACGATTGCTAAAGCGATTACTAAGTTAGCTATAGATAAAGAGTTTATAATCTCCTGTACATCTGTTCCAAATCCTACTGCTCCCATTAATACCCAAATTGTATATTTAGAGAAGTACGCTTGAATCTCTTTTGCTCCAGCTTTTAATGCTGCAGGAACAACGTTTAATATATTTAGAATGATAGAGTAAATTACTAAGAATGCTAATCTATGCATTTCAAATGGGAACTTTAATGAAGTCCAAATTACTCCTGATATATGTGAGAACATAAATAATACTCCGATGAAAATGAACGCTGATGCGATATCTTTTGCAGTAACTACAACTTTAGGTCCTGCTTCCTCTTTTACAGCTTCTTTAGTATCATCTAATATTAAATTTCCATTTCCTGTTAATCCTGGATGTTTCTTTCCAAGTTCTTTTAAGAATGCTCCTGTAAATATAGCTATAACGTTAGCTATTGTTAAAATTGAAATTGCAAATGCAAACCAATCTTTTGGATTTCCACCAGTTTTTTGAGCCCACATCTCTGACATAGGAATAGCTCCTGCTCCAGTTCCTCCACCCATTATAGGTAAAACATAGTTCATGATAATATCTAAAGGCTCTTTTCCAAATAAAAGTCCAGCTCCTACTCCACCTAATGTAGCTCCAGCTACTCCAATTAAAATTAATGGAATATAACCAGCTATTGATTGAAGAAGTGTTTTTCTATTTACTGTTAAAACTGAACCAACTATTAAAGCTGGAATAAATAACTCCAAGAAGTTTACTGGTTGCTCACCATAGAAAACATCAATTGCTTTTAAAACTTTTGCTGGAACTAAATTATAAGTACCCATTACTGCCGATGCAAAGAATACTAGAACTGTTCCTCCACCAATGTAGTCATTCCATATTGGAATTCTATCACCAATTTCTCCAAATAAGATACCAAATACTGCTAATATACCGAATATTACTAGAAAGTTACCTCTTAAAAAAGCTGCTTCTTTTCCACCAAAAGGTACATACACAGTTAATGCAACTATTGCTAATAAACCTAGGAACATCTGAATTGATAATCCGCTCCACTTTGACTGTCTTGGATCAAACAGTTCTTTGAAATTTTTTTGTGCCATTTTTCTCCCCTTATTTCTTTAATTTATATATGTTTTTTGAATTTTGATTTCTATACCCTACTATCTTTTTATTTTTCTAACAACATCAATTATGCTACCGTCTCTATATTCAACAACAGCTACAACTTGATCTTCAAACTCTATCTCTTTTGGCTCTCCAACAATAAAGTTTGCTAATTCTCTTAATTTCTCCATAGTTACTAGCTCAATTCCGGCTTTTTGGAATCTTTCTAATAAGTCAGTTCTAGTTGGATTTACAACTACTCCATAGTCTGTTACAACTACATCTACTGTACTTCCTGGAGTAACTACAGTTGTTACTTTATCAATTATTGTAGGTATTCTTCCTCTTGTTAATGGAGCAACTATAATTGATACATTTGCTGCTGCTGCTGTATCAGAGTGTCCTCCTGAAGCTTCTCTAATAACTCCATCTGAACCTGATATAACGTTAACATTAAAGTCCTTATCTACTTCTAAAGCACTTAAGATAACAAAGTCTAACTTATTTACAGCTGGTGAACAGTTAAATGGATTTGCATAGAAATCAGCACTTACTTCTACGTGCTTTTCATTTCTTCCTATTGATTCAACTGCTGCTAAGTCAAAACATTGTGTATCATAAAGCTGTCCCATTAGTCCCTCTTCTAATAAGTCAACGAAAGCTTTTGTTATTCCCCCTAAACCAAAGCTACACTTTATATTTCTTTTTAATAACTCTTCTCTTATAAATCTTGTTACTGCTAATGAAGCTCCTCCTGAACCTGTTTGCATAGAGAAACCATCATTAAAGTATCCTGATGCTAACATTACATCTAAAACTTTTTTAGCCATTAATAACTCTTTTGGATTTGATGTAAATCTTGTAGCTCCAGACATTATTCCATTTGGATCTCCAATCTCGTCAACTACTACAACATAATCAACTTGTGTTTGTGGAATACTCATTGGGCTATTTGGATAGTCAACTAAAGTATCTGTTATTATGATTACTTTATCAGCATGAGCTGCGTCTACCTTTGCATACCCTAATGATCCACAAAGTGATTTTCCTTTTACTCCGTTAGCATTTCCCATGCAATCTGATGATGATGCTCCTAAGAACGCTACATCTATTTTTATATCTCCTTCAACAATAGCTCTTGCTCTTCCTCCGTGAGATCTTATAACTGCTGGGTAATCCCCTAACATTCCATTAGATATCTCTTTTGCTAAATCTCCTCTTAATCCACTTGAACCTAATCTATTTACTACACCAGCTTTAATATGCTTTACAATTCCTTCATGAGCTTTAGTAAATGAACTAGCTTCTACTCTTAGGTTTTTGAATCCCATCTCAGCTAATTTATCTAAAACCATTGGTAAAACTTTATCACCATTTCTAAAGTGGTGGTGGAAAGATATAGTCATTCCATCTTTTAATCCTGAATTTCTTATAGCTTCTTCTAAAGAATCTACAACTTTAGTTCTCTTTATAGCACCTTTTAAAGATTCTGCATTTTCATTAACAGATCCTTCAGGTTGATTAGTAAATGGAGCTTTATATGCTTTTCTTTCTCCGTAACCTTTTATTGTTTTTAAAAGATTTTCGTCAACTCTTTTATTTATCATATTACTCGTCTCCTCCTAATCTTACCCCAGCTGCCTTTGCTAGTCTTAAAACATGTTCAGCTCTTTCAATAATTGGCTTATCTACCATTTTACCATCCACTGTAAATACACCTTTATTTTGCTCTAAAGCTTCTCTTGTTGCATCTACAATTTTCTTAGCTTTCTTTATATCAATATCTGAAGGAGTATATACTTTATGAAGTAACTCAATCTGTCTTGGGTGAATTAATGATTTTCCTGAGAATCCCATCTGCTTAATCATTGTTGCTTCTTTTATAAATCCTTCATCATTATTTACATCTGAGTAAACAGAATCTAAAGCGTCTATTCCTGCTGCTCTAGCTGCCATTACTATTAATCCTCTTCCTGTAAACAACTCTACACCTTCTGGAGATCTATTTGTTTTTAAGTTAGTTACATAGTCCTCTCCACCAATAGCCATTCCTACTAGTCTCTTTGAAGAAGTTGCAATTTGGTAAGCATTTAAAGCTCCTAAAGGACTCTCTATAGCTACCATTAACTTTGTTGTTCCAACTGGAATTCCAGCTTCTTTTTCAATTCTTTCTACATGAGCCTCAACATCTAAAACATCTTTTGGTGTATCTGTTTTAGGTATTCTTATGATATCTGGCTGAGCTCTTACAATAAATTCTAAGTCCTCTACTCCATACTCTGTATCTAAAGCATTGATTCTTACAACAGTTTCTATATTTAAACTCTTATATACTGGTCTCATTTTTTGTAACATATTGTAAACTAAAAATCTAGCTGAATCCTTTTCTGTTACAGCAATTGCATCCTCTAAGTCAAACATTATTGAATCTGGTCTATATATATGTACATCTTTTATTACTCCTGGATTATTTCCTGGAATAAAAAGCATCGAACGTCTTAATTTCATTTTTTTCCTCCTACTTCCAAGTGAATTTTTGTTGAGCTGCTCTTGTAACAACTGTCTGGATTCTGCTTTTGATTACTGGCTCAATAGCCCCTTTATCATTAACTAAAACTTTAGCTGAAGTAACTCCAAGCTCTTCTAAGCTTTCTAAAATTACTCTTCTAACGTCATCTCCGTATTGTCCCATTACAACGCTTTCAATTTCTAATTCAATTCCTGTAGCATTTGGCTCAATTATTACGTACATATCACTCGATTCAAGAGTACCTGCCACTGCTTTTACTTTGATCTCCATCTCCTGGCCTCCAATTTATTTTTATTTAAACATTGCTAGTAACACTCCTGCTGCTACTGCTGAACCTATAACTCCCGCTACGTTTGGTCCCATTGCATGCATCAGTAAGAAGTTACTTGGATTTTCCTCTTGTCCTACTTTTTGAACAACTCTAGCTGCCATTGGTACAGCACTTACTCCTGCTGCTCCTATCATTGGATTTATTGTACCTTTGCTAAGTTTACACATAACCTTTCCAAAGATTACTCCTCCAGCCGTTCCAAAAGAGAAAGCGAAAAGTCCTAAAATTATTATCTTTATTGTTGCAAGATTTAAAAATGCTTCTGCATTTGTTGTAGCTCCAACTGTTAATCCAATAAATATTGTGATTATATACATTAAAGCTCCTTTTATATGTTCAACTAAGTTTGGAACAAGTCCACTCTCCTTAGCTAAGTTTCCAAACATTAACATTCCTACTAGCGGAATTGCTGATGGAATTATTAAAGTTACTACTATTGTTACTACTATTGGGAAAAGAATTTTTTCTCTCTTACTTACAGTTCTAAGCTGAGTCATCTTTATTTGTCTTTCCTCTTTAGTTGTAAATAATCTTATAATTGGTGGTTGAATTACTGGTACTAACGCCATATATGAATAAGCTGCAACCGCTATTGGTCCTAACATATGTGGTGCTAATTTTGAAGTTAAGTAAATTGCTGTTGGTCCATCTGCTCCACCTATAATACCGATAGATGCTGCTTCGTTACCGTTTAACCCCAATAGAACTGCTCCTACGAAAGCTCCAAAAATTCCAAGTTGTGCTGCTGCTCCAAGAAGTAAACTCTTAGGATTTGCAATTAACGGACCGAAGTCTGTACTTGCTCCAATTGCTAAGAATATTAACGGAGGATAAACTCCATATTTAACTCCTTGATATAAAATATTTAAAAGTCCATCTTTATCCATTATTCCTTCACTTACTGGTGCTGGTAGATTAACTAATAGCATTCCAAAAGCTATTGGAAGTAAAAGATATGGTTCATACTGCTTCTTTATTGCTAAAAACAATAGGAATAAGGCAACTAATATCATAATCCCTTGATTTACTGTCATCATTGCAATTCCTGTTGTTGCAAATAGATTATTTAAAAACTCCATTTTAACTCCTCTCTACTTCGTTCATTATTATTAAGCTATTGTTGCTACTACTACTCCACCATCAATTGTGTCACCTTTATTTACAGTAATTGACTCTACTACTCCATCAACTGGTGATACGATTGGATTTTCCATTTTCATAGCTTCTAATATTAGTAAAGTGTCTCCTGCTTTTACTCTAGCTCCTGGAGTTACCTCTATTGATACTACTAAACCTTGCATAGGTGCTTCAACTTTTGTTCCATTTCCTGCTGGTGCAGATACTGGAGCAGCTGGTGCTGCAGTTGTTGATGCTGGTGTTGATATTGTCCCATTTACTTCTTTAACTGATTCTACTTCTACCTCGTATACTTTTTCTCCAATTTTAACTTTATATACTTTTATCATCTTTAGTTACACTCCTATTTAGTTTAATTCTTTTATTCCTACAACTCTTACATTGGCATCTTTATCTTCTCCAGCTGCCTCTATACATGCTACCATCATTGCTACTCTCATCTCTTCACTTGTTATTTTAGATGGATCAAACTTTTCTCTTTCAACTTTTTTTGGTGCTGCTGCTGGTGTAGCTTTTTTTATCTCTTGAACTTTTTCTGCTGGAATATATTTAAACAGAGAAAGAACAAAAGCTAATATAGCTAATATTGTAAATACAACTAGCATACTTATTAAAGTTATTTCAAGAGACGTTATAAGTGATATTGCTCCTTTAAACATTCTTATAAATCATTCTCCTTTCAACTAAAAAATTATATTTATATTTCTGTACTCTTTTTCTACTTTAGGTTTATTTCTATTTTCTAAGTATGGCTTAGCAATTTGTGGGAACATAGCATACATTAAAACATCTTCTGGACATTTTGCTAAATCTCCTATCTCCTTTGCTATTTCAGCATATTCAGGTTTTAAAAGATCTGCTGGTCTTCCTGTAAATACTGGCTCATCTCCTATAATCTTCTTCTTTATATCTTCAGACATTGGTGCTGGAGATTTTCCATATAGACCTTTTACATAATCCTTTATCTCTTTAGGAACCATTTTATATCTTTCCCCTGTCAGTACATTAAATACTGCCTGTGTTCCTACCATTTGACTTAACGGTGTTACTAATGGAGGGTATCCTAAATCCTCTCTAACTCTTGGAATCTCTTTTAAAACATCCTCATATTTATCAGCTGCTTTTTGAGCTGTTAGTTGAGAAACTAGATTTGATAACATTCCTCCTGGTAGCTGATATTCTAAAATACTTGGCTCAACAAAGTAAGCTTGCATATTTAAAACTTTTTCATCCATATATTTTTTTCTAATTGGCTTAAAGTACTCTGCAATCTCTTTTAAAAGTGTTAAATTAAGTTCTGGATCTCTTTCTCCACCTTCAAAAGTTCTAACCATAGATTCTGTTGCTGGTTGTGCTGTTCCTCCTGCAAAAGTTGAAATTGATGTATCTATAATATCAATTCCTGCATCTACAGCTCTTAAATATAGCATACTTGCTATTCCACTTGTAGCATGAGTGTGTAATTCTAATGGTACATTAATTACTGACTTAATCTCTTTTATTAAGTTATATCCTGTTTCAGGTAGTAATATTCCAGCCATATCTTTTATAACGATTGAATCAGCGCCCATACTTTCCATCTCTTTTGCTAACTCTTTATAGTACTCTGTTGTATGAACAGGACTTATTGTATAAGCAATTGAAAGCTGACAGTGCCCACCATATTTTTTAGTAGCTTCTGCTGCAACCTTTAAGTTTCTTGTATCGTTTAAAGCATCAAATATTCTAATTATATCAATACCATTCTCTATTGATTTTTTTACAAATTCTTCTACTATATCATCAGCATAGTGTCTATATCCTAAAAGGTTTTGCCCTCTTAATAGCATTTGTAACTTTGTATTTTTTGCTCTCTTTTTTATCTCTCTTAATCTCTCCCAAGGATCCTCATTTAGAAATCTAATACAAGCATCAAAAGTGGCTCCTCCCCAAACCTCTAATGCATGATATCCAACTTCATCCATTTTTTCTACAATTGGAAGGATCTCTGCAGTTGTCAATCTTGTGGCTATTAGAGATTGATGTCCATCTCTTAGACAAGTTTCTGTTATTTTAACTTTATTTTTCAAAATATCCTCCTTGGTATCCGGTGTCCCGTATTCTGTATACAATTTATTATCTACACTAAAGTATACAACATTTTTTATATTTGTCAAATTATTTTTTGTATGTTTAATATGGTAAAAAATATAATTTTAGTACAGTGTGAACTACTTTTCCAAAAAAAAATCAGAATTTCTTCTGATTTTAACTTTCAACCTGTTTTATTAAGAACTCTTTAGCCTCTAATAGATGCTTTCTATTTACAGCTATGGCTTCTTCTTTATTACCAGCTTTTATTAATTCTACTATCTTAGCATGATCTCTATGAGCACTTAGTCTTCTATTATTATTTTCAGCTGATATTTTTCTAAACTTTTTTAAATATAGATTCAAATTATTTATTAAAGTTACCACTCTTGGAAGATCAGAAATACTATAAAGTATTTTATTAAATTCAGAGAAGTATTTAAAAACTTCTAAAGATTTCTCTTCATCATTAACTATAGCTGCTGCTTTAGCTACATTTTCCTCTAATCTTTCAATATCTTTTTTTGTCACTCTTTCAAATAGTTCTTCAAAGATAACTGTTTCTAAAGCTATTCTAATCTTTACTACTTCCTCTACATCCTTTTTAGTGGTTTTTGGTACTGTTACCCCACCCTTTTCTCTTGCCTCAATAAGCCCTTCTAATTCAAGCATTCTAATTGCCTCTCTTAAAGGTGTTCTACTTATATTAAGCTTTTCTGCAAATTCCTCTTCTACTATTCTACTTCCTTCTTTTATCTTTCCATTTACAATTTCATCCTTTAGATAATCATATACTTGCTCACGGATTGATTTTTTCTTTTTTATAACCATCATATTCCCCTTTTATTCAATTGTCTCTAGATACTCCCTAAGTGATTCATTGAAGATATCTAACATTTTATCTATCTCTTCCCTTTTAATTATATAGGGTGGCATAAAATAAACAATGTTTCCTAATGGTCTTAAAATAGCTCCTTTTTTTAAGGCTATTTTGTATATTTCATATCCTGCTCGTTCTCCAGGAATTCCAACTAATTCAATAGCTCCAATTAATCCTATTTGTCTATATTCTCCAAAATAAGGGATATCCTTTAATTTCTCTGTAGCAGATTTTCTTAAATAATCACCTTTTTCTTTTATAACTTCTAAAATATTTTCCTCTTGAAAAATTTTTAAAGTTTCCACAGCTATTCTACATCCTATAGGATTTCCTGAGTAACTGTGAGAATGTAAAAATGATTTTCCTTCTGAATAATCTGCATAAAATGCATCATATAATTTATCTGTTATTAAAACTATAGACATTGGAAAATATCCTGCTGTTAAACCTTTTCCAACACACATAATATCAGGACTAACTCCTGCATGTTCTATAGCAAACATTTTTCCTGTTCTTCCAAATCCCATTGCTATTTCATCTGCAATTAAGTGAATATTTAATTTTTGTGTTAATGCTCTTAATTTTTTTAAATATATTGGCGAATATATTCTCATTCCTGCAACACCTTGAACCATTGATTCAATTATTACTCCAGAAATTATATCTCCATTTTCTTTTAAATACTCTTCCATGTAAACGAAACACTCTGCGTTACAATTTTCTCTTTTTTTATCGAAAGAACAATTAAAACAATCTGGTCCTTTTACTTTTACTCCTTCTTTTAAAAGCGGCTTATAAACATCTGTAAATCTATCCATGTTTCCAACACCTAAAGCCCCAATTGTTTCTCCATGATACGCCCCATCTATTGAAACAAATGTTTTTTTCTGTGGATTTCCTGTTTGAACATGATATTGAAAACTCAATTTTATAGCTACTTCCGTACTTGAAGAACCATTATCTGTAAATATAAGTTTATTTAATCCTTTTGGTGCGACAGCTGTCAATCTTTCTCCCAATTCAATTGCTGCTTCATGAGAAAAATTTGCAAAAATTATATGCTCTAATTTATCTATTTGCTCTTTTATAGCTGCATTTATTCTTGGATTACAATGTCCAAATAGATTCACCCACCAACTTGAAACACAATCCATATATCTATTTCCAAATTCATCTTCTACGTATAGTCCATCTCCTTTTACTATTACCATAGGAGGAAGTTGTTCATAATCTTTCATTTGCGAGCATGGGTGAAAGATATGTTCTAAATCTTTTTTCTGTAAATCACTTAGGTTTTTCATTTAAGGTACACCTCTTCAATTATAAAATTCATATATTTAATACAAAAATAATCTTTAGTGCCTATTATAGCATAAATACTTTTTTATTACCTATTTTTTTCTTTTTCTACTAGATAGAATTCCAAGCTCCTCTCTATATTTTCCTACCGTCCTTCTCTGTACTAGTAGATTTTTTTCCATAAGTTTTATTAAAATTTTTTCATCTGATAAAGGATTATTTTTATCTTCAGTCTCAATAATTTTTAAAATTTCTCTTTTTATTAGCTCAGCCTTATCATCTAAAACAATATATTTTTTTAAACTTTCTATTTTCCCATTTATTTTTATAAATTTATCTTTTAAAGCTCTTGAAATTGTAGATTCATGAAGATTTAAGCTGTAAGCAATATCTTTAACTTTTAATGTTTTTAAATTTTTATCAAAAAGAATATATTCTTTTTGATAATTTAAAACATATCTTCCAACTTCTAAGAGTGTTTCTTGTCTTTTTATTAAACCTCTTTCTAAAGCCAAAGCTAGTATTTGATCTTTTTTATTTTCGTTTTTTAACCTTATTTTTGGAATCCCTGATTCATTTAAATTTACAATAAGCTCTTCATTATTTGTCTCTACAAACAAATCTGGAATAATATAATCTGTTTTTTTATTTACATAAAAACCTCTCGCAGGCTTAGGATTTAAATTTTTTATTGTATTTATATACTCTTTAACTTTAGCTAATGGAATATCTCTTTCTAAAGAGATTTTTTTTAAATCTGCATTTGCAATATCCTCTAAATTTTTATCTAAAATATTAGATAATGTATCAGTCAAAATGCCTTTATTTTCAAGTTGAATTTTTAAACAATCTATAAGATTAGTGGCACCGACTCCTATAGGCTCTAATGTGTGTAAAATTTTTATAGCATCTTTAAATATATTTAATTTAAAACCACCATTTTTCCTTAACTCTTCTAAATTAGAGATTAAATAACCTCTTTCATCTAAATTATTTATTAGATACTCTAAAATATCTCTAACTTCTCTTTTTATTTCTAAATAAATTATTTGCTCCTCTAAATAACTTATTAAACTC
Source organism: Cetobacterium sp. 2G large (assembly GCF_014250655.1). NCBI lineage: Bacteria > Fusobacteriati > Fusobacteriota > Fusobacteriia > Fusobacteriales > Fusobacteriaceae > Cetobacterium > Cetobacterium sp. 2G large. The sequence continues at coordinate 250,440 of NZ_JACHTH010000003.1, forward strand.
TCATTTTCCTCACCTATATTCTCAATAAAATTTTCATAATCTTCATTTTTTGAAAAATTAGATTTTGGAAAAATAATCTCTATATTTGAGTTTTTTACACTTTCTTTCTCCAAGTATTCTTTCAGTTCTTTTAAACTCATTTTTAAAATCTCTATAGATATTTTCATCTCTAAAGAAAGATTTAATTTTAAACTTTGATCTAACCCCAATTTAAAATCCATTATTATCCCCCTTTCTATAAATATAAAATAGGTAGAGTTTTAATCTTGTGTCTAGACTCTACCTAATTATTAATTTTTTTTAAATTTAAACTCTTTTTCAAAATGAACTTTAATTATCTTCCCTTTGTATATAATTGGCTTAAACTTCCATTTCCTCAAAGCCTTCTCTACTTCTTCTCTAAATCCAAACTTACTTTCACCAGATATAAACTTTACATCTTTTACTGTACCATCAATATCTACAAGAAAATTAACCTTAATACTACCAACTCCATTATATCCTATTTTTCTCGCTTTTATAGGATATTGAGGATCTACTTCTTTTAATATCTCATATTCTATACCATCTAATGATATCGCTGTGAATACTCCATCCTCTCCTTGTAAAAATCTATTTTGGTCTTCAAACTCATTGTAGCTTTCTTTTACTTTATTAGAATTAGTTTTTTTCTCTTTATTATCTGACTTTTTAGTTTCTGACTTTTTTTTCTTAACCTCTTCTTTTTTTATTATTTTTTTAACTTTTTCCTTTGTTTTTTCTTCTTCTACTGGCTTCTCTTCAGGTATAACCTTTTCATCTTGAACCTCTTCTTTTTGTTCACTCTGTTTTACTGAGCTAATATTACTATTATTACTAACTGCTCTTCTATTTTTTACTGATACTATCATCGTATTTTTCTCTCTAAACTTTAACCCTTCATCCTTTGCAAATCCAAATAGAAAAAATATAACTATACCATGCAAAATAGCTGATAGAATATAAAATTTATTCATAAAAATTCAGCTCCACTTTATCAACACCACTACTTTTTAAAGCTCCAATAGCTTTCACTACAACTTCATATTTCAAATTTTTATCTGCACTTATTGTTATCTCATTTATATTAGTTACTTTTTCTCCTAAAGTTTCTAAGGTAATAGGATTAGAAGTTTTATCTACTAGTAGAAAATAGTTTTCATCTTTATCTATAACTAATTCATATACATCCTTAGATGTTTCAGAAACCACACCACCCTTAGGAAGCTCTAATTTAAATCCACTATACTTGTCAAAAGTTGTAACTAACATGAAAAAAATTAAAAGCAGGAAAACAACATCAATTAAAGGTGTTAAATCTGGAGTTGCCAAACTTCTTCTTTTTGTTCTTCTTTTCATATTCTTACCTCTTCACTATATTTACTATAAATGTAGCTATTTTTTCTACTTCTAAACTCATTTTTTCTATTTTTTTATTAAATATATTATAAGCTATTATTGACGGTATAGCTATTATTAGTCCTCCTGCAGTTGTTAATAAAGCTTGAGATATTCCTCCTGCTATAGCATTGGGATCCCCTGTTCCAGAAACTGCAATTTTTCCAAAGGCTTGAATCATTCCTGTAACTGTTCCTAAAAGTCCAATCATAGGAGCTGTATATGCAATAATTCCTAAAATATATGTATTTCTTTCTAATATATCCATCTCTTCTAATTCAATCTCTCTTAAAAGTTCATCACTATTTTTATAATCTCCAACTAAGCAATAACGGATTAAAAATTTTGTTAAAGTTTTTCCAACTACACCTTTTTCTTTTTTCGAAAACTCTATAGCTTCATTATACTTTCCATCTATTAAAAGTTCTTTTATCTCTTTTTTAAACATAGAATCTACTGATGTTTTATTTTTTATAAAACACAAAGACCTTTCAAAAATTACCCCTAAAGAAACCACTGATAAAATAAGTAATACATATAGTATTGGTCCTCCAGCTTTTATATAATATAACATCTCACCCTCCAAATTTTTAATAATATTTATAATTAAAGTATATATTATTCAATAAAAAAGAGCAAGGTATTAACCTTGCTCTCTGATAATTAATTTGTTGTTTTATTTGTTTTTAACATCTCATATCTCATTTTCATTTGCTCTGTTTTCATCTCAGCTTGGATGTTAGCTCTATCTTTGTTTATTTTTTCAATATTTGTAAAATTTGGATTCTCTTTTGCCATCTCTTTCATCATAGCTACTTTGTTTTCCTGAAGTTTGATTCTTCCCTCTTGAAGTTTTGGATTTGTTCTCATTTTTTCTCTCATTAAAGCTTTTTCTTCATTTGTTTGACACTGACCAACCATCATTTTTCCACCATTGTTATGTCCCATTCCATCAGCTGACATTCTGTGTCCATTATTTCCTTTTGCCATTGCTACTGTTCCTAATCCTAAAGCCATCATAGATACTAATAAAAATTTTTTCATTTTTTATACCTCCTAAGTTTTCTCTTTGTCTTTACACAAATATACTAACAAAGTTTTATGGCTAAAATATGGCAAAAAAACTTTTTTTGACTTTTTTATTTTTTTAATTCTACATATATTTTTTCAATTTCATCAAAAACTCTATGTGATGCTCTAAGTATCTCACTAGAATCAATAACATGTATGTTTTTATTTTTATAAGCATCTGTTTCCTCAATTAATTTTAAGCTATTTTTTATTCCATCAATATTTTTTACTCCTCTAGTTCCTATAATATATTTTGGATTTTCTTTTAAAATATATTCTGAAGATATTATTGGTTTTTTTCCTACTTTTGGAACTATTACATCTAATCCTAAAGTTTCTAAAATCTCTACAGGAAGAGAGTTTTTTTCAAAAGATGTAGGTGGAGAATCTGAATATAAAACTACAGCTTTCCCTTGTAATCTAAAGTTTTCTCTTATATATTTCAATTTATTATTTAACTCCTCTACAAGTTCTTTGCTCTCTTTTTCTCTATTTACTAATTTTCCTAAAATTAATGTATTTTTTAAAATATCATCTAAATTTTTATTTGAAAAAGTTATTGAAGGTATATTAAACTTTTCTAATCCACTCTTTTCATTTCCCATAACATTAAAAATAACTAAATCTGGATTAAAAGATAAAATTTTTTCTAATGAAGGCTTAGATATGCTTCCAGCTAAAGGTAATTCTTGAGTTTTTTCCTGTGGCCATATTTTTTTACTGTGGTTTGCAATAGCCACAATATTTTTATCTGCTCCTAGTTTATACAAGATTTCTACTGCTCCAAAATTATAAATAACTATTCTTTTATATTCTTTTAATAAAATTTTTTCACCCTTCTCTCCTACCACATAGTTATCAACTATATCTAATGAAAATATTTTTAAAGATAACATCAAAAATAATAAAATTAAGTTCTTCATTTTTTACCTCGCTTTGGTAATATATATATATTATTTTCTAAATTTAAAATTTCTGGTGTAAAATTATATACTTTTTCTAACCACTCCTTTTTTATTACATCTTTTGGCTCCCCTGATATTGGTATTTTTCCATCCTTTATAAAAAGAATTTTATCACAAAATAATGAAGCTAGATTTATATCATGTATTACAATTATTCCAATTAAACTTTTAGCCTTAATCTCTTCTTTTAAAAGTTCTAAAAATTCTAAGGAATAATTTATATCTAAAGCTGATGTTGGCTCATCTAATAAAATAACCTCACTATTTTGAATAAATGCTCTTCCTAATAAAATTCTTTGAAACTCTCCTCCACTTAAACTTTTTATATCTCTATTTAAATACTCTTGTAAATTTAATTTTTTTATAACTTCATCTATTATTTTATCATCTTCTAAATCTAAACCTTTAAAGCTATTTTTTATATGAGGTACTCTTCCAAGTTTTAATATCTCTAGTACTGTAAAATTTAAATTTTGATTGGATTTTTGTGCTATAAAAGAGATTTTTTTAGCAAACTCTTTTCTTGAAAGTTTTTCAACTTCTAGATTATCTAAATAAATTTCTCCCTCTTCCTTTTCTAAAAAGCCCATTATAACTTTTAATAAAGTACTTTTCCCACAACCATTAGCTCCCAATATACCTACAAGTTCTCCTGGAAAAAAATTATAACTTATATCATTTAAAACTTTATAATCTCCATATGAATATTTTAAATTTTTTAATTTTAAACTTTCCATTACACACCTCTTCTATTTTTAAAAGCTAAGTATATAAAAAATGGAGCTCCAAATATAGCTGTTACAATTCCTATTGGTATTTCCATAGTTGTTAATACTCCTCTTGAAATCGTATCGCACAGTAACAGAAATAATCCCCCATATAACATTGATAGTGGAATTAACTTTATATTACTACTTCCAAATATAATTCTCACTAAATGTGGTATTATAAGACCTACAAAACCTATCATTCCTGTAAAAGCTACTGAAAATCCTACCATAAATGTAGAAATCATTAATACTTTATATTTAAATTTTTTTATATCTACACCTAAACTATGAGCCTCTTCATCTGAAAGTAAAATTATATCTAAATTATATCTATTTATATAAAAATATATTAATGAAAATAAAAGTGGAACTAAAAGAATTACTATTTTTTTCCAATCTGCTCCTCCTAAATACCCCATAGTCCATAGAACAACTCTAAAACTATCCTCACCAACAATATACATGACTAAAGAGATTACTGCTCTTAAGAGAGCTGAAATAGCTATTCCTATTATTAAAAGAGTAGACAAATCTAAACTTCCTCTTTTACTATTAGAAAGCTTAAAAATTAATAATGATGTTATAAAAGAAAATATCGAGCCAAAAACACCAAAATATACCTCTGAAAGTCCTAGTAAAAAAGCTATAACCGCTCCAAAAGTACCACTAGCTGATATTCCAATTATATATGGATCTGCCATAGGATTTCTAAAAAGTGTTTGAGTTATAGCTCCACTACTTCCTAATAACATCCCAATTATTATTGCCATAACTGCCCTAGGTATTCTTAAATTCCAAATTATTTTATACTCTAATAAATCTTTATTTCCATTTCCCAAAAGCAAATTTAACCCCTTGATAAAATCTATTTCATAGTTCCCTATAAATAGTGAGAAACAAAAAAGAAAAATTAAAATTCCAACTGAAACTATAGCTATACTTTTATTTTTTGAAATCATTGTACTTCTCCCTTTACCTTTTATCAAAAAATAAAATCCCCCAAACTTATTCGGGGGATTTTTTATTTTATTAAAATTTTAAATATGTCAATGGATTCTCTATTTTTCCATTTTTTCTTATTTCAAAATGTAAGTGAGGACCACTTACTCTTCCTGTTGCTCCACTTAAAGCTATATGTTGATTTTGAGATATTTTTTGACCTTTCTTAACATCTATTTGACTAAGATGAGCATATCTTGTTTCATAACCATCTGAATGTTTTATTATGATAAGTTTTCCATACCCACTAGCTCTTCCAGCAAAAGATACAACACCCTCTCTTGCAGAAACAACTTTTGTACCAGTTTTAGCTTTTAAATCTACACCTGCATGATTTAAAACTTTCTTTAATACAGGATGTTTTCTTGAACCAAAACTACTTGTTAAACTCATTGCCATTAAAGGATTAGAAAAAGTACCTAAGTTAGTTTTTTTAACATATTCTTGCTTAAAACTGCTTAAGTATCTTGAAACTTTAGGTTCTCTTAAAAAGATTTTAGCTCCAACTAAAAGTCTATCAATCTCATTATCTTCTTTTATTGTTTTAACATCCACTTCAAATCTCTTTGACAACCCTTCAAAAGTATCTCCTTTTTTAATTGAGTAGAATATTCCAGGTTCTGTTGGAATATTAATCTTCTTCCCTATTTGAAGAACTCTTAAGTTTTTATCAATATTATTTGCATAGATATAGTCAGTTTTTATTTTATATTCTTTAGATAAATCTGAAATAGTATCTCCTTTTTTAATCACATATTCCATATTTTCTAATACAATTTTTTCTTCTAAGTCAATACTGCTATCAAGATCGGCTAACTCTTGTCCCTCTTGATCATCCCACTCTTTAGCAATTTTATTTTCTAATTCTAAATCCTCTAAAGTAGATTCCTCTGCTAAATTTTGTGTAACTTTTTCCTCTATTACTTTAGTTGAATTTTCTTGAGTAGAAACAATTTTTTCTCCTACTTTCTTTTCTGTAACTTCAACTTTTTCTATAGCTAGAGTTTCAGTTTCAGCAACCTCTCCATTCTTTTCTGTTTCTTTATTTTCAATTACCTCGTTATTTTTAGCCTCGTTATTTTTTAATGTAAACTCTCTATAAAAAATTGATGTTACTAAAAAGACTAAAATACCTATGACTAATTTTTTCCCTTTTTTCATAATCCACCATTCTTTTCTTTATTTTTTAGTATTTTTATAAATTTTTATAAATTTTACCATATTTTTATCTTTTTAGTCTAGCTTTTATTTTTTTTGTATTTTTTCTGAATACAATTAGCTTTTTTCACAAAGAATCTATAAAAAAATGACTATTGGCTTGTTATTTAAAGGGTGTTTAATCACTTCTACCTCTATTTGGAATATCTCCTTTATTTTTTCAGATACAACTACCTCTTCTGGTGTTCCTTCGTATTTTATTTCACCATTTTTTATGGCAAAAATATAATCACAGTAACGACTTGCTATATTTATATCATGAATTACTGCAACAACTGTTTTATCTAGGCTTTTCACTAAATCCATAATTTGGTATTGATATCTTACATCTAAGTGATTTGTTGGTTCATCTAATAATAACACTTGACTCTCTTGTGCTATAGATCTAGCTATTAAAACTCTCTGCATCTCCCCACCAGAAAGAGTTAAAAAACTAGAATCTTTTAAATGTTTCATTCCAACCTTATCTAAAGCTTCATCAATATCTTTTTCGTAATCTTTTTTTGAAAATAAAGAACTCTTGTTATATTTTCCCATTTCAACTATCTCTTTAACCGTAAAATCAAAAATAATCTTTTGATTTTGACTTAAAACAGATATTTTTTTAGATAACTCTTTTACAGAGTAATCATTTAATTCTATTCCATCTACATAAATACTATTCTTTTTAGGAATATAATTTCTATATATATTTTTTAAAAGTGTACTTTTACCACAACCATTTTCACCAATTATTCCAATAAACTTTTTCTCTTTTATATTTAATTTAATATTTTTTAAAATATCTCTTTTCTCTATTTTAAAATCTAAATCATCTATTTTTATCACAATTATCCTCCAAAATTATAGCTATTTTTTCTTAACATACTCATAAAAAATGGGGCACCTAGCATAGATGTTACAACCCCTATTGGAATCTCTTGTGTTTTAAACATAACTCTCGTTAAAGTATCTGTTCCTAATAAAAATAAAGCTCCTAAAAGTATTGCACATGGAATTAATCTTTTATGATTACTTCCAACTAATCCTCTACATATATGAGGAATTACCAATCCTACAAATCCAATTACTCCTGTTGCAGAAACTATAAATCCAGTTAAAAAAGTAGATATAATTACAATAAAAAATCTCAGTTTTTTTACATCGACACCTAAGGTTTCTGCTAATTCATCTCCTGCAATTAAAATATTTAACTCTCTATATTTAAATATAACTAAAATTGCCGATATCAATAATACTAAAAATAGTGTCATTAAACTTTCCCATCTAGCACCTGCTAAACTTCCAGAAATCCAAAACATAGCTCCCCTTAATTGAGATTCATTTTTAGCAGTTGTTACTAAAAATGTTGTAATTCCAGAAAATAAAGAGGATACAGCCACACCTATTAAAACTAATTTAGTACTCGAATATCCTCCATTTCCAGCTAAATAGAAAACTAAAAAAGCTGTGAAGGTCCCAAAAACAAAAGCTCCAACACCTGGTGAAAAGGATATTCCTAAAATACTTCCCAATACAATGGAGATTACTGCACCTGTACTAGCTCCTGAAGATATTCCTAAAATATATGGACTTGCTAAAGAGTTTTTTGTTAATGCTTGCATTAAAATTCCAACTAAAGATAATCCTGCACCACCTAACAAAGCTAAAATAACCCTTGGGACTCTTAAGTTCCAAACAATCATCTCTGTTGATTTTTTCCATTCAATAGAAAAAATCTCTTTATTTGAGAGTTTATTTACCAATATTTTCCAAACATGAATTGGAGATAGAGAAACACTTCCAATTGTTACTGCTACTGTTCCTAAAATTATAATTAAAATAAGAGATATTATAATTATATTTCTATCTTTTACTTTCACTTTTTTTCCTCTCTTAATCCACTTGAAATTATCTCAATACCTTTACCAACCTTAACTCCTGCCGATATATAACTTAATGGAACTCTTATAAATCTATTGTTTTTAACAGCTTCTAATTGAGATATTGGAGAGTTATTTTTTAAATATTCTATTTTATTCTTATAGCTTATATTTCCATAATCTATAACTATAATAACTTCTGGATTTTCATCCAATACTTTTTCCCATGTTCCAAGTCCAAATGAGAAATTTGTATCTTTAAAAATATTTTCTCCTCCAGCTATTTCAATCATAGTATTTCCAATTCCACTTCCTCCAACTACAAATGGTGCTGATTCTTGGCTATCATATGCAAAAACCTTGATACTTTTTTTGTTTTTATTATTTTCTGTAACTTTAATAATATCTTTTTTCATATTTTCAACAACATTTTTAGCATTATCTTTTAAATCAAAAATATCTCCAAACATCAATATATCGTCATATATATCCTCAATTTTAGATGTATCTTGAGATTTTGTAAACACAACTTTTACACCATTTTCTTTTAGTTCCTCTACTGTTCCTAAATTTTTAGGAGTTGCTATAGATTTCCATCCTGTTAAAAGGTTAGGATTTAAAGCATAAAATTGCTCTTTAGTTGGAGCTCCTTTTGATAAAACTGGTATCTTATCATATTTCTCCTTTAATTCTGGAAGTATTTCATCATCTAAATAGGCTGTTCCTAAAATCTGATTTTCTGCTCCTATAGCTAATAAAATTTCTGTTGTAAACTGTGATGTTGAAACTGCCCTTACATTCTCTTTAGAAAAACTTAAAGTAGTTATCAGTAAAAATAGTAACAATATTTTCTTCATAATTTCTCCTTTTAATAAAAAGCGGAAGAGTTAAACTCTTCCAATTAATGAGAAGCTTTTCTTCCTTTAGCATACTCAGCTTTTTTTACTAGTATATCCTCTGGTTGAGAATTCTCTAATTTTTTAGCTCTCTCTATAAAAATATTTTGAATAGATTCAATTTCACCTAAACCTCTTAAATTTACCTCTACTTCAAATCCATTCTCTTCCAATGATTCTTTCCAATCTTCAGCTATATCATTTTTAGCATGATCTCCAGCTACAAACATAAGAGGCATTAACGTAACTTTTCTTTTATTATCTCTTTTTAACTCTCTTACTACATTATCTAGCCCTGGATATCCTTCTACCGTTCCTATGTATATCGGTTTTTCTAAGTCTTTTGTAACATAAGCTAACATTGGATAAGCTGACAATGCAGGATGCTCTGTGCCATGCCCTATCATCACAACTCCTTCATCCTCTTTTAAAACTCCAACTTCTTTTTCTATTACTTCAATTAACTTAAAATAATCATCTACTTCTGTTAATAATGGAGTTCCAACTCTTATATCTTCAAATTTATCAGAAAACATATCCACTTCTCTTTTTAAAGCTTCCATTTCAGTTCCATTTATTATATATGTTGGTTGAATAATTACATGTTGATATCCTTGCTCTACTAGTTTTTCTAAAATTTGAGTGGTATTTAAATTTTCAATACCTCTTTTTGAAAGTATTCTATTTATAATTCTTGATGTATAAACCTGAAAAAAATCTAATTTATCAAACTCATTTTTTAATTTTTTATTTATTATATCTATTGTTTTTTCTCTTGTGTCTTCATGTGTCGTTCCAAAATGTGCTGCTACAATCGCGCCCTTTTCCATAGTTTTGTAAAAGTTCATCATTAATCTCCCTGTATTATTTTTCTTTATTTTTATTTTAAATTAAAATTTCTCACCAATAAAAAAAACCTCCCTTTTGAAAATACTAAAAGAGAAGTGTAAAAACCTTTACCTTCTCTGTCCTCGCAGAATTCTAAATAATGGCAGGTCTCCTGACTTAGATTCATCCTACTCACAGCCCTTCCCAAGGTTTATATCCTCAGTGGTATTACTGTTTTCATCCTCTATACAGTGGCGGGACCGTTTGAGATTTTCACTCAATTCCCTTTTAATCAAGTTGAACCATTACATTTTTATCTAATTAATATTAACACTTTATCGTACAAATTTCAATCAAATTATCTAAAATTTATAACATTATCATCTATTATTTATATTATTTATATCATGAAGTATTGACTTTTAGGTATAAAAAAAGTTACTATTAATTTAGAAATAAATGTATTTTAAGGAGAACTTTTTATGAAAAAAACATCTTTTGGAACTCTTATTTACTATTTAAAAAAGGAAAATAAGCTTCTTCTTCTATTTTTAGGTGTGAGATTAGCTATGACTGCTATTGATGTTTACTCACCACTTTTAATTAAAAATTTAATAGATGATGCTCTTCCATCTAAAAATATTGATTTATTGTTAAAATTTTCTATTATACTAATTATTCTTTATATTTTGCGTCTATTTTTTGCCGTTAATTCTCAAGCAAACGGAAAATTAATGGGAAGTAAAATAAAACAAAGTATGAGAAATGATCTATTAAAAAAACTTTTAAATCAACCTAGTGAGTTTTTTAAAAAAAATCAAAGTGGTGATTTAATTTCTAGAGTTATTAATGACTTAGATAGTGTTTCCACTCTTTGTCATAGAGGATTAGAGGATTTTATATTTTCAGTTATAACTATTATTGCTTCTATCTTTATAATGATAGATTTTGATTTAAAACTTTCACTAATTACTTTATTTCCTTTACCACTAACATTAATCTTTGTTTATAAGGAAAATAAAAAAATGAAAGCTGGTCATAGAAGTGTTCGAAAAAATTCAGGTTTATTATCTGCTAATCTTCATGATATTTTGAGAACTATCTCCTTTTTAAAAGATAACTATTTAGAAGGTTATGCTCAAAAAAGATTTCTTGAAAAAAATGATACTCTTTTAGAAAGTGAAAAGAAGAATATGATTCCATCTAGCTTAATTGTTTCAGGAGTAACTTTTTACTCTAATATAACTCAACTTATAATTATTCTTGCTGGAGGTTATTTATACATAAAAGATGGAGTTACAATGGGAATTATCTTATCTTTTTTGCTTTTAGTTGATCGTTTTAGACTTAGAATTATGAGAATGGTTGGACTTGTTGATATCTATCAAAAAGGAATATCTGGAGTTAATAGATTTACTGAAATTATAAATCTTAACAATAGAATGGATGGAGATATACCACTAATAGAACCTATCACTTCAATTGAATTTAAAAATATAGGCTTTTCTTATGATGAGAAATCTATTTTACAAAACTTTAATTTAAAAATAGAAAAAGGAGAAAAAATAGCTCTAGTTGGTGAAAGTGGAATTGGTAAAAGTACTACTGCTTCTCTTTTAAAAAGAGCTTTACTTCCTACAAATGGGGAAATTTTAATTAATAATATTCCATTAAATAAAATAACTTTTAAAACATATTTAGAACGACTTGGAATCGTAGATCAAAGTGATTATATTATAAATGGAAGTTTAATTGATAATATCACTCTTGTAAAAGAAAATTGTACTGAAGAGGAATTAAACTTTGCAATTGAAAAATCATATGTTTATGAAATTTTTGACAAATTTCCTCAAGAGGAAAATACTATAATTGGTGAAGGTGGAGTACATGTAAGCTCTGGACAAAGACAAAAAATTGCTATGGCTAGGTTATTCTTAAAAAATCCTGATTTGATTCTTTTAGATGAAGCAACTAATGCCTTAGATATTATCAATGAAAAATCTATTTTAAAAAATATAAAAGAGGAATATAATGATAGAATTGTTATCGCAATAACTCATAGACTTAGTATCCTTGAAGATTTTGATAAAATCTATGTCTTGGGAGATGATAATATTGTTGAATCTGGTTCATTTAAAGAACTTTTAAAATTAGAAGGTAAATTCTATAGGTTATATCATGGAATTAGATAAAGTAAAAGCCACCTTGAAGGTGGCTTTTTTTATTATTACTCAATCTCAGAAGAGTTTGCTTCATTTCCTGCTTCTGCATCTTGATAAACTTCATGATTTAAGTTTCCTAAACTCTTATCAACCATTAATGCGTTTGTAACTGATCCAATTACGTTTAACATTGTTCTTGGCATATCGATAATAGGATCGATTGCTAAGATTGGGTTAATTAGAGGGAACATAGCTGCTAATCCAGTTCCTGATAAAGCAACTGAAGCTGCCATTGTTGCTGTTCCTGGAATTCCTGCAATTCCTAATGAACTAATTGCCACAACAATTATAGACATTACTATTAATGTTGCATCAATTGGATGTCCGCTCATATTTGTAACAAATACAATTGTTAATGCTGGGAATATTCCTGCACAACCTTGCATTCCTGCTGTTGTACCAAAACTTGCAACAAAACTTGCTGTTGATTCACTAACACCTAGTTTATTAGTTAATGTTGAAATTGTTACTGGTAAACATCCAACACTTGATCTAGACGTAAATGCTAAAATCATTAAAGAGATACTTTTCTTTACATATGTAAATGGATTTAATCCAAAGAATGATACTGCTATCATCTGTATTACAAACATAACTGCTGTTGCTAAGTATAAAACTGCTATGAATTTTCCTACTTCTGCTATTGCTCCAATACCTTTTTGTGCAATTGTGTTTGCTAATAATGGTACTACTGCTAAAGGCATCCATCTAATAATACTCATTGCCATTGATACTATAATTTTTTGAGAAGCATTTATTAAATCAAAGAATGGCTTTACAGTATCCATATATTTCTTTGACATTCTCTTTGCTGCTACTCCAACAACTGCTGAGAATATAACTAATCCAACAATATTTAACTTAACCATTGCTTCAACTGGGTTTGAAGGAATAAGAGCTTTCAATGTATCAACAATATTGCTAACCTCTCTGATTTTTCTTCCACCCTCTGTTGCTACAGCTTGTACTGCATCAGTTGAAACTTTTCCAACTTCAAATAAATTTCCTAAAAGTAATCCAACACCTACAGAAATTGCAACCATTACTAAAGTAATAATTAAACTTTTCTTTACTAAATCTCCTAAATTCGCATCCTCTTTCATGTTAATAATAACATGTATGATTGATACCATAACTAATGGAATAACTAACATTCTAATTAAAGATATAAATCCTCCACCAAGTAAGCTATACCATAGTGTTGTCTCTTTTACAAATGTTAAATTCATTGGATTCTCTGGGAATCCAGCTACAAATTGAATTGCTAATCCTAAAATTAAACCAACAACTGTTGCAACCATAACTTTTGCTGAAAAGTTAAATTTTTTCTTTGGTAACATATTTATTAGAAATAAAATTACTAATAATGCTACTAAGAAACCAACAGTTTTCAAATCACTAATCATTAAAAATTGTTCAAAAAATACATTGTTCATTGTTTTTTTTTCTCCCGTTTCTATATTTTAATTTTTATTGAAGCCTATTTTATTTTGCTACATTACCAGCTACGTTCATTACATCCCAAGTTCTAGCAAATGGTGGAGCATAACAGAAATCCATCATTCCAATCTCATCCACTGTTAACTTAGCATAAATCGCTGTTGCTAAAGAGTCTACTCTTAAAACTGCGCCTTTTTTACCTGCAATTTGTCCTCCTAAAAGAACTCTTGTATCTGCATCATAAATTAACTTTACAAATATGTCCTCTCTACCTGGATAATAGTTTGTTTGATTTTTATCTTTTATAAATACAGTTTTATAGTTTATTCCCATTTTTATTGCTTCAGATTCTGTTATTCCAGTTCTTCCAGCCTCTACATCCATAACTTTTACTGCTGCTGATCCTAAAGTTCCTTGAAACTCAGTTTCTACTCCTGCTAAGTTTTCTCCAACTATTCTACCAATTTTATTAGCAGTTGTTGCAAGAGGAATATACACATTTTCTTTTCTTACTAAATGAGGAACTGTTGCACAATCTCCTGCTGAGTAGATTGAATCAATACTTGTTCTTCCATGGTTATCTATTACTAAAGCTCCATTTCCTAACATTTCAATTCCTGTTTCTTTTAAGAAAGCTGTATTTGGTCTTACTCCTGTTGATACAACAACTATATCAGCTGGGTATTCCCCTTTGTTAGTCTTTACTTTTACAACTTTTCCATTTTCCTCTACAATCTCTTGTACAATCTCTTCTAAGTGCAGTCCTACACCTTCGTGAGTTCTTATTTCCTCTTCCATAACATCAGTTATCTCTTTATCAAAACTTTCTAAAAGAACTCTATCACCTAATTGAATTATTCTAACACTTCTTTTTCCTAAATGTTTAGCTGCCTCTGCTACTTCAAGTCCAATATATCCAGCTCCAACTATAACGATATCTTGGTTCTCATCTTTTAGCATTTCTTCTTTTAAGATTATTCCATCTGTATAATCTTTTAAAGTATACACACCTTTAGTAGATAAATTTTTAATTGGTGGCATTATTGCATGAGCTCCTGTAGCTACCATTAATTTATCATAATTGTCTATAAAAGTTTCACCTGTTACTAAATTTTTAACAGTTACCTCTTTTTTATCTACATCAATTGCTATAACTTCGTGCTTTATTTTTATGTTCATTCCAGCTTCTATAAATTTCTCTACTGGTCTTGCTATCATATTATTTGGACTTTCAAAAAAGTTTCCAACATAGTATGGAAGCCCACAAGCTCCCCATGAAACAACCTCAGTTTTTTCATAAATTACTAACTCTGCTTCTTTGTTAAGTCTACTTGCTTTTGCTGCTGCTGACATTCCAGCGGCAACTCCACCGATAATTATTATTTTCATTTTTCCTCCTAAAACCATATATTAAAACTAGTTATTTAACATTATTTCTAAAACAACTTCATCTGTCTGTCTTAATCCTTCATGAGCTAAAACCTTTACATTGGCTAAAGTTGCTTCAACATCTTTACCAACTATTCCTTCTCCATATTCAAAGTTCTTTTTCTTTTTAGATAAATAGTATGAATCAAATGCCATTCCAATTGAACTCGCTATTTTTGTTGCACAAGAACTCTTTGCTCCATCACATAGCATTCCTGATAATGTTGCTAAAGTTGTTTCAATTGCTGCATCTATTCTGTCTAAAGGCATTCCATCTAAAAAGGCTAAAGCTCCTGCTACTCCTCCACCAGCACAAACAACTCCACAATATGCTGATAATCTTCCAACGTTTGATTTTATATGTATTGTTGTTAAATGCGAAAAGAATAGTCCTCTTATTAATTGCTCATGTGTTAATCCTTTTTCTTCACAGTACTTTATAACTGGTAAAGATGCAGACATACCTTGATTTCCACTTCCACTTGTTGTCATTACTGGCATAGAACACCCGTTCATTCTTGCATCACTTCCAGCACTTGCAAAACTTACAATTTTGTTTTTTAAATCTTTACCGTAAACTCCCTCTTGCATACCTTCATATAAACTTTTACCCATACTTATTCCATAATCATTTTTTAAACCTTCGTTTGCTATAGCTGAGTTATAAGCTATAACCTTTTCAAAAATTGGAGCAATTAAGGCTAAGTCTATAGTTTTAGCTAAATCATGGATTAACTCAACAGTTAAAAAACTTTTATCTGTCATCATATCTCCAGTAACAACTTCGTCACAAGATGCACCTTTTATTATTTCACCATTTTTTTCTATTTTAACAATATTTGTATGATAATCTTTAATCTCTATTGTAACTGTATCTTGTCCTAAAACTCCTGTAGCTCTCATATGAAGCTTTACATCCCCTTCTATTTTAGTAGCTACAACTTTTTTATTATCTAAATACTCTTTAACTTCATTTAATCTTGATTTATCAACGCTTGATATAACCATTAACTCTTTTTTAGAATCTCCTAAAATTGTTCCAAGAGCTACAGCTGCCTCTATTCCTACCATTCCTTCTGAGTTTGGTATTTTTACACTTTTAACATTTTTTATTAAATTTCCTGATAAAGCGATATCAACCTTCTCTGGAACTCCACCTAATATTGATGTTAATTTACTTCCTATATATGCTAAAGCTATCGGTTCTGTACACCCCTCTGCTGGAACTATCTCTTCATTTAAAATACTTAAAATTTTATCTATCATAACTCTCAATTCCTCCTTTAAATACCTAATTATTTTATAATATACAAGTATATAATAAGCAATTTTCATTCCAATAGATATTTTTATTAAATTTATGTAATTTTTTATTTTTTTTTGTATTATTTTCTGTAAACTTTAAATATAGTTTAACAATATTTATATAAATTTAATTTTTATTTTTTTCATTTTGAAAATTTTTTCATTTTGAAAATAGTTTTTTTCATTTTGAAAATTCTAAATATTATATTTCTGTATTTTTCTATATAAAGTTGTCAATCCTATTCCCATTTTATCTGCAATTTTTTTCTTTCCTTCTGTATCTCTTCCAAAAATTTTGAGTGCTTTTTCAATGTAACTTTTTTCCACAACTTGAAAATCTTCCATATAAGATACATCTTTTGATTCTTTTTTCTCTACAACTATTTCATTATTTATTCTTCTATTTTCTAATAGCTTTTCAGGAACTGTGGATAAACTTAAAATATCACTATTATCTGAAAGATTAAACATAAACTCTACTACATTTTCTAATTCTCTTATATTTCCTGGCCAAGAATAATTTAAAAATAACTTTTCTACTTCTATATCAATAAAGCTTATGTATTTTTCAGTTATTCTATTATATTTTTTTATGAGATTTTTTGTTATTGGTAAAATATCCTCTCTTCTGTCCCTTAAAGGTGCTATTTCAAAAGGAATAACTTTCAATCGATAATAAAGATCTTCTCTAAATTCTTTTTCAAGAATTTTTTTCTCTAAATCTACATTTGTTGCTGCAATAATTCTAATGTCTAACTCTATATCTCTATTTGAACCTACTCTTGTTACTTTTCTCTCTTGAAGTACTCTTAATATTTTAGCTTGCAAATATAAAGGCATATCTCCAATTTCATCTAAAAATATAACTCCTCCATTTGCTAACTCAAACTTTCCCATACGCCCATTTTTGTCAGCACCTGTAAAAGCTCCTCTCACATATCCAAATAGTTCACTTTCTAAAAGAGACTCAGGAATTGCTGCGCAGTTTATAACAACAAAGGGGGCATTTCTTCTTGAACTATGATAGTGTAAAGCTCTCGCTACTAGCTCTTTTCCTGTTCCACTTTCTCCTGTTATCAACACCGTTGACTTTGAAGGTGCAACATGTTTTATTCTTTCTCTCAATAGTTTAGTAAACTCTGAATCACCTATTATATTTTCTAATGAAACACTATTTGATGTTTCAACTAGGCCTCTAATTCCATCATTTACCTTATTCATATCATCAAAAATAAAAATTTTTTCATTTTTTCCAAAAGCTTCAAAAGGTAATATTTTTCCAAGAACTGTTAACTCTTTTTCTTGAACTTTCAATTTATATATCTCTTCTTCCATAAGAAAATCATTTTGTGAGCTTAATTGTATTTTTTTCCCAAGAATTCTACTATCTGATTCTATCTTTTTCAAAGCAAAATTATTAATACTTGTTATTATCCCCTCACTATTAAATCTCAAAACACCTTTTTGAATTGTATTCAATATTGTTGTAAGAACATTTTCTCTTTCTGTTTTTTCTAAACTTTCATTGTACTCAATAAATCTTATACTTATCAGTTCAGCCATTTGTTCAACAAAATCTAAATAATTTTTTAAATTTTCTAAAACTCTTTTCTTTTGATTTTCATCAAAAGAAACTAAACTTATTAAACCGATTAATTTTCCTTCATACATTATTGGAGTTGATATTTCTAATACTTCTAAACAACAATCTTTTTCTGAACAACCACTACAAATCTCATCCTCTCTAGGATTTAAAATAACTGTTGTTTCTTTGGTTTCTAATGTTTTTTTATTAGCTCTTCCTCTTATTTTTTCACCTATTTTTTGAGGTCCACTTCCTGTTATTCTTATAAGATTTTTATCACAAATCCCAACATCCATTGCAAATAGTTTCGATATTGTTTTTGCATATTTTTTTAACTCATCTTTTATTACTAATAAATCAGTTTTCATTATACTCCCTTTAATTTATACCATTTTTATATATGTATATTATCAAAAATAATCGTAACAGTCAATTTTAAAAAAATAATTCTTGACTTTTTTACTAAAAAAAATTAATATTAATTATAGCATATGCCAATAACTAAAAAAAGAGGTGTTTTTATGAAAATTGCAGTTGTTTCTGAAAATAACAAAATTAGTCAACATTTTGGAAGAGCAGAAGGTTTTTTTGTTTATGATGGTACAAATAAAGAATACCATAAAAGTAATGGACACGGAGCTATTCCTGGACAATTAAAGGAATTAGGCGTTGAATTTGTAGCTTGTGGTGGAATTGGTGAAGGAGCTTTAAATAACTTAAAATCTCTTGATATTAAAGTTTTTTCTGGCCTAGAAGGATTTTGTGACGATATAGCTGATGGATTCTTTAAACATATACTAGTTAACGGAGAAGCAGTATGTAATAGTCATGAGCATCACCATGAACATCATCATGGACATGGACACTCTTGTAATTGTAAGTGCGGAAAATAAATATGGCTAGACCTACTAAAGTTAGAAGTGTAGAATTTATTCCAAATGAAACAAAGTTTATCCCTGAGGGAAGTAAAAATTGTAATATTCATTTTAATAATATAAAAATTGAAGAATTAGAAGCAATCAGACTTAAAGATTTAGAAAATTTATCTCAAGAAGAGTGTGCTGAAAAAATGGGAGTTTCAAGACAAACTTTTCAAAATATACTTAATTCAGCAAGAGTTAAAATAACCGAAGCTCTTATTATGGGATATGGAATTCAATTAAAGGGAGGAGATTTTAAAACTCCTCATTGTCAATTTATATGTAACTCTTGTGGTCAAACTTTTATTCCCACATTAAAAAAAGATTTAGATTTTTGTCCTAATTGTAATTCAGAAGATATATTTTGTACAAAAAAGAAAGTTAAATGTAGAAAAGTTTGCAAATTAGATATAAAATAAAAAAGTGAGTTTGAAAACTCACTTTTTTATTTTATTCTAAAAAGCTGGAACTACTCCACCTTTATAAGTATTTTCTATAAAAACTTTTACTTTTTCACTTTGTAAAGCTTTTACTAATTTCTGAATATCCTCTTTTTTCTCATCTCCCTCTCTTACAGCTATTAAGTTAGCATAAGGTGATTCTTTTCCTTCAATTATCAAAGCTTCTGTTAAAGGATTAAGTCCTGCTTCGATTGCATAGTTACCATTTACTACTGCTAAATCAACATCTTCTAATGCTCTTGGTATTTGAGCAGCATCTAAAGACTTAAATTTTAAATTATTTTTATTTTCTACAATATCAAACTCTGTAGCTAATAAATCTTGAGGATTCTTTAATTTTATAATACCGTTATTATGTAAAAGAATTAAAGCTCTTCCACCATTTGTTGGATCGTTTGGTATTGCTACCACTCCACCTTTTTTTAAATTCTCTATTTTATTAACTTTTTTAGAATAAACTCCTAAAGGTTCTACATGAACATTACCTGCTGATACTAATTTTAAATTTTTTTCTTTAGAAAAAGTTTCTAAATATGGTTTATGTTGGAAAAAATTAGCATCCAACTCTTTTGAATCCAATAGTAAATTTGGTGTTACATAATCTGTTAATTCTATTATTTCTAATTCTACATTTTCATTTTTTAAATCATCTTTTACTAATTGTAAAAGTTGTGCATGAGGAACTGGAGAAGCTCCAACTTTTAATTTTGCCCCAAAACTTATAACTGATCCTAATAAACCTAATACTAAAACTAATTTTTTCATAACTACCTCCCATTTTTTTTCAATCTATTTGATATTAAATTTCCAATTAATTGAACTCCTTGAACTAAAACTATAATAATTAAAACCGAATAAATCATTATATCTAACTTAAATCTATTATAACCAAATCTGATAGCTAAATCTCCAAGTCCACCACCACCAATAGCTCCAGCCATTGCAGATAAACCTATTAAATTAATAACTAATAGTGTTATTCCTTGGATTAGAGATGGTAACGATTCTGGAATCATTACTTTAGTTATTATTGTAAAATTATTAGCTCCTAAACTTTCACTTGCTTCTATTACTCCTCTATCCACTTCTAAAACACAATTTTCAACTATTCTTGCTACAAAGGGAGCTGCCGATATAGAAAGAGGAACTATTGCTGCTGTACTTCCTATTGTCGTTCCTATTATAAGTCTAGATAGTGGTAATAATAAAATCATTAAAATTATATAAGGAAATGATCTTGTTATATTTATAATTCCATTCAAAATTCTATTTATTCCCTTATTTTCAAATATATGTCCATCTGATGTAATTGCTGCTAAAATTCCACAAGGAAATCCTATTCCTAATGAAACCACAGCAGATAATAAAACCATATATATTGTCTCTATCGTCGCTTGTATTAACATATTAAATACCATCGTAAATAACCTCCACTCCTACATCTAAACTTGGAAACCAAGCTATTGCTTCATTTTGTTTATCCATATCCCCTATTAATTCAACCATTAAATGTCCTACCTGCATAGTTGATAAAAGATCAATTGCGCCACCTAAGACATTTATATCTATATTAAACTTTTTTACAGCTTTAGATAATATAGGATCTCCTGCTACTGAGCCTAAAAACATTAATTTTATAACTTTATTTCCAGATTTTTTTATGTAATCAATCTCCTCTTTTTCTTGAGGTGGAACATATGATATTAGTTCTTTTGTAATCTCTGTTTTTGGACTTAAGAATATTTCATATGTTTTTCCAGTTTCTACAACTTCACCATTTGACATAACAGCTACTCTGTCACAAATCTCTCTAATAACTTCCATTTGATGAGTTATTAAGACAACTGTTAATCCCATTTTTTTTTGAATATCTTTAATTAGTTTTAATATAGACTTTGTAGTTTTTGGATCTAAAGCGGATGTTGCTTCATCTGATAAGAGAATATCTGGATTATTAGCTAAGGCTCTAGCTATTGCAACTCTTTGTTTTTGTCCTCCAGAGAGTTGAGTCGGATAAAATTCCTCTTTATCT
The DNA here is from genome assembly GCF_014250655.1 of Cetobacterium sp. 2G large. Classification (NCBI taxonomy): domain Bacteria; kingdom Fusobacteriati; phylum Fusobacteriota; class Fusobacteriia; order Fusobacteriales; family Fusobacteriaceae; genus Cetobacterium; species Cetobacterium sp. 2G large. The sequence goes on from NZ_JACHTH010000003.1 coordinate 271,858, forward strand.
TCAAGTTCTACTAACTTTAAAAGTTCTTTAACTCTTACATCAATTTCTACTTTTGACCAACCATCAATTTCTAAAGGAAATGCTATATTTTCTTTAACTGTCCTAGATTTTAATAGATTAAAATGTTGAAATATCATTCCAATTTTTTTTCTTTTATTTAATAGTTCTTTTTTTGAAAGTTTTGATAAATCTACTCCTTCAATCTCTATTTTTCCTGTTGTCAATGGCTCTAACCCATTAAATAATCTTATTAAAGAGGATTTTCCAGCTCCACTTAATCCAATAATTCCAAATATTTCACTTTTCTCAATCTTTAAAGAAACATCTTTTACAGCATGAAACTCATTATTATAAATTTTATTCACTCTTTCTAAAGTAATCATTTTATCCTCCCGTATAAAAAAAACTCCCATCTTAATATTTAATTAAGATGAGAGTAAGTAAACAAGACTTCTACTTCTCCCATCTATCTGGAGTTAGCACCACACCATAATGGTAGGTTGCTGAAACGTCATCGGGCCAGTCCCTCGGTCTCTCTTGATGGTTTGCTGTATAATATCTTATTTGAAAAAAAATGTCAATATTTTTTTAAAATAAAATTTTATTTTTGTTTATAGTCATATTAATTCTCTTTTTATTCTGTCATTTATACAAGATAAAAATTCATAATGAGGAACTTTTAAATGATTTATACTTTCTTCTAAATCATGAAATATTTCAATATTATCCCCTTCTTTTACTGAATCATCAACTAAAATAAATGAACTATCCATACTAATATGAACTATTTTAAACTTTTTATTATTGATTATAGACATAATACCTTCACTTCTTTTTGAAAAGCCATCTCCATAACCTAAACGAATTTTTGCTACTTTTCTATATTTTCCTATATTTAAATTTTCTTTTTTTTCATATCCTATATATTTTAAATCATCTATATCTTTTATATCTAATATTCTACCATTTAGCTTAAAAGCTCTTTTTATACATGGATCATAGTATCCTATTTCTTGAAGTCCAAATAAAATAGTTCCACACCGTATATGAGTGCAAAATTCACCCTCTATTGAAATAACTCCAGCACTATTTTGCATATGAATAATCTCAAATCTCTCATCTCCTAACTCTTTTAACATCTGAGAAAATCTTTTTTCTATTAAAATCATATCATCATAATCTGCAGCAAAAACATGGGTACAAAGACCCTTAAATTTTAAATTTTTTTCTCTTATTAGCTCTTTTAGTTTAAAAAAGTCTTTTTCTAAAATTCCATTTCTTCCAAATCCAAAATCTAATTTTAAATGTAATTGTTGTGTTGAAACTCCTTTATCTAAAAGATTTAAAAGATCTTTAAAACTATTTATTACCATATGAATATTTTTATTATTTTTTAAAATTTCTATTTCATCTATTGTTTCTAAAATAATAATATTTATGTTTTCTATTTTTAACTTTAATATTTTTTCAGCTTCGCACTCTCTAGCTACTGCAAAATATTTACAACCATTTTCTGATAAAAATCTAACTATATTTTCTATTCCATGCCCATAAGCATTAGCTTTTACAACAGCTATTATCTCTTTATTTCTAAGTTTTTTTAAATAGTGATAGTTATGTAGAATATTTTCTTTAGAAACTTTTATTTTAAAATCTTTTAATCCCATAACACCCTCCCTATTACTTTTTTACAATAGTATACTCTAAAAACAAAAAAAGGTGAAACATTGTTTCACCTTTTTTAGAAAGTATTATCCTAATAGCTCTTCATTATATTTGTCTATTTCTGCTAATATATCCTCTGTTGTACTCATTGACATTACTCTTTCAACTAACGCCTCTGCTGAAGCTTTATCGATAGCCATTATATTTTTCTTTACTTTTGCAACTGAAATAGCTGACATTGAGAATGCATCTAATCCCATTCCAAATAATAAAGCTGTTGCTCTAGCTTCTCCTGCAAACTCTCCACACATTGATATAGAGATTCCACCTTCATGAGCTCCATCTATTGCTGCTTTAATAGCTGCTAAAACTCCTGGATTGTATGTATCATATAAGTGAGATATTCTCTCATTTCCTCTATCTACTGCTAATGTATATTGAGTTAAGTCATTCGTTCCTATTGAGAAGAAATCAACTTCTTGTGCAAACCATTTAGCTCTAAATGCTGTAGCTGGAGTTTCAATCATAATTCCTAATTGAATATCCTCATCAAATTTTATTCCTTCAGCTCTTAATTCAGCTTTACACTCTTCTAATAAAGCTTTTGATTTTCTACACTCTTCTATTGAAATTACCATAGGTAACATTATTTTAATATATCCAAATGCTGATGCTCTTAAAAGCGCTCTAAACTGTGTTTTTAAGATTTCAGGTCTATCTAGACATATTCTTAAAGCTCTCCATCCTAAGAACGGATTTTCCTCATGTGGTAGCTCCATATACGGTAATGATTTATCTCCACCTATATCCATTGTTCTAATTGTTACTGGATATGATTTTCCATTTTCATCTTTCATTGATTCAGCAACAATTTTATAAGCTTCAAATTGCTCATCCTCTGTTGGGAATCTATCATTTGCCATGAATAAAAACTCTGTTCTATAAAGACCGATTCCATTAGCACCATTTCTTAGAACTCCTGCAACATCTTTTGGAGATCCTATATTTGCCCAAGCTCCAACAGTTATTCCATCTTTCGATGTAGCTGTTTTATCTTTTAATTGCTTTAATAACTCTTTTTCTTCTAAATATTTCTCTCTTTTCTTTGAATACTTTTCTACATCCTCTTGTGTAGGTTCAATTATAACATCACCAGTTAAAGCATCAACTATTATCGAAGCTTCATTAGTTACTAATTCAGTTATATTTCCAGTTCCAACTACTGCTGGAATCTCCAAAGATCTAGCCATAATAGATGAGTGAGCTGTTTTTCCACCAATATCAGTTATAAATGCTACAACATTTTTTAAGTCTAATTGAGCAGTATCTGATGGAGTTAAGTCTCTTGCTACTACAACTGAATTTGCAGGAAGTGAAGATAAATCAACAATATCTATTCCTACTATGTTGTATAACCATCTTTTAGCTATATCTCTTAAATCTGCTGCTCTTTCTCTTAAATACTCATCTTCTAAGTTTGCTAACATATCACAATATCCGCTGATACCTTGCTCTAAAGCATTTTCTGCTGTTATTTTTTCATCTTCAATTAGCTCTGTTACTTCATCAAATAGATCTTCATCTTCTAATAATGTTATATGTCCATCAAATATTGCCGCTTTATCTTCACCTAGTTGTCTAGCTGTTTTTTCTCTAATTTTTAATAATTGCTCTTTAGTTTTTTCTCTACCTTCGATTAACTTTTCTTTTTGAATCTCGATATTTGAGCATTCGCTTTTATCTATGAAAAGCTCCTCTTCTTTATATAAAAATACTTTTCCTACTGCTACCCCTGGAGATGCGTCTATACCTTTTACAAATTTTCTCATATTTTATCTCTCCCAAAACTTTAATTTTTTGACAAAAAAAAGGACAGAGTCACCCCCATCCTTCTCACACTTTAAACTATCGTCCTATTTATTAGTCCTTTAGATTTTCAAGTAGGTGAGCTAACTTCTCAACTGCTTCGTTCTCATCTTCTCCTGCAGCATGAACTGTTATTTTTGCACCTTTTTTAATTCCTAAAGAAAGTAATTTTAGTAAAGATGTTCCTTTTACTTTTTTTCCTTCTTCATTTTCTAATTCAATTTGAGATGTAAATGTTTTTGCTAAACTTACAAATTCGTTACCAGGTCTTGTATGTAGTCCTGTTTCATTTTTAATTTCAACTGTTTTACTTACCATAATCCTACTCACCTTTCTACATTTATTGTTTATTATTATATAAAAACATAAAGTTTAAATCTATTATTCTAATATAGAATACTTAATTTTCAAAATTTTGTCAATTTTTATTTTGAATTGTTTTTTTGTCAAAAAATGTTCATTTTTAAGTCTTTAATTGTGTATTTTATGATATTTTAACTATTTTATACACTCTGATTTAACATATTTAACGTTTTGTTAAATCTACTCATTAATAACTCTCTCAATATATTTTTTTATTGTATTAAAATAGATTTTTTTTGATTTTCTTTTCATAGTAAGTAAAAAATTCACATCTATATTTTCTTCTAGAGAACAAAGTTTAATAGCTTGCTCCTCAATTTTTAATTTTTCGTACTCATCATATTCGTCAAAAACCTTTAATATATCTACAGAGATATCAGTTTCATCAATCAATTCTTTTAAACTATTTATAACCGGTTTTTTAACTGTTCTTCTCGCTTGATTTATTTTCTTTTTACTTATTAATCCTTTTTCTTTAACAATATTGTTAAATAAAGTTAAGTTTTGTTTTGAAACATCATTTTCTTGACTTAAGAGATTTTTTAGAACACCGTTTATGTATTGAACTAAAGTTGTTTTAATATTAGAATTTAAATTTTTATATATAATTTTCAAGACTTCGATTAGAATAATCTCTCCTTCTTCTATAAAAATTTTCTTTATCTTTGTGTCTGTTCTTTTATCCCATGATCTTGAAACATATATATTTTTCTTAGCTTTTTGAATATATTTTATTACTTCATCTGGATAAATAAATTCATTATTTTTTTCAGATTTTTTTACAACTTCTTTTTTTACTTCTTTTTTACTCTCTATCTTTAATTTTTCTTCTTTTTTTGGTTTTTCATCTATAATCTCAACAATTTCAGCTTCTTCTATATCATCAGAATTAAAATTAGATTTTTCTACATATCTCTCTTTCTCTTTTGAATAAGTAATCTCTTTAGTTTTATTTGACTTTGAATTTTCTATAAATGATGAAACATGACATTCACCATCTTTTTTACTATTAAATTTATAAATTATATAATATGTATCTTCACTTTTATCTTGATATGATTTGTAATACTCTACATATCCAAGCTCAACTAATACATCATATGCTTTTTCAACTCTTTTTAATACCTGTTTCATTCTGCAAAGAACATAAGTTTTTGTATCACCATTTTTATTTACTCTTTCTGTTGTTTGTTCTGTTTTTAATGGAATAATTGCAGCAATTGTTCTTAGATTTATTCTATCTTCTTGCTTTTCATATCTAATTTTACTAATGTATTTATAAATTCTTCCAGCTATAGGATCTTTTGCTAAAATTTCCATTAAAGCCTTTGAGTTATATTTTATATATCTTTTATCACTTATTTTTTTTCTTATATTTTTATTAAGAGTAACTCTATAATATATTTTTTTACCCTTTTTTAATTTTTGATAAGTTAAAAGTTTAAATTCCTCATCTTCAAATTTATATTTCCCTAATTTTGTATGATTTGAAACTATAAACTGATATTCTGTATTTTTTAAATTCTTTAAAGCTTGTTCAACTTTTGTGTAATAAGTTCTATTCATTTTATTTCCTAAAAAATGAACTATAAAGTCTGAAATTTCA
>NZ_JACHTH010000002.1:0-183235 GCF_014250655.1 Cetobacterium sp. 2G large
TGCTTTTTTTAAAAAAATAGTTTTTCCACTGGTTTTTCCAACTTTAAGTATTAGCTTTTTTATAGTTTTAACATATCTTTTTGCAGCCTTTGAAACACCATATATTTTAGGGGTTACTCATCCTAGGGTACTTTCTGTACTAGTGTTTGATACATATACAAAAGGCAATTTAGATTTGAGAGGAAAAATAATGGTTATGAACATTTTAATCTCAAGTATAAGTTTATTATTTGGTGGAATAATGTGTTTAGCTTTGAAATTTTTTACGAAATTCCAGGAAAGGGAGTGGTAAAATGAAAAAATTATTTTTATGGATTATATATTTTTTATTATCCTTAATATTTTTATTGCCTTTTATTGGAATATTTTTAAATAGTATGAATTTTAAGATGTGGGAATATGTGTTAAAATCAGGGAAAACTTATGATAGCTTAATGACTACACTTTTAGTTGTTATTATAACAATGTTTATAAATTTTATAATTGGAACTCCTATAGCTTCTTTTATGGCTAGGGAAAATTTTAGAGGAAAGATGTTTATAGAGTTTTTAATCATCCTTCCACTAATTATTCCAACAATGGTTAGTACAATGGGAATTCAATTTGCATTTATAAAATTGAATTTAATAGAAACAGCATTGGGAGTTGCCATTGTTCATAGCGTGACAACAATGCCTTATTATATTCAAAGTATGAGAGCAGGATATGTGACATTAAATAAAGATTACATAAACTTAGGAAAAGTTTTAGGAGCCAATGCCATGGAGCGTTTTTTAAAAATAACTTTGCCTATAATTTATCCATCATTTTTAGTTGGAATGTCTTTAGTTATTATCGTTTCATTAGCTCAATATCTAGTAACTTTTATAATTGGAGGAGGTCAAATTATGACACTTCCAATTTTAATGATGCCGTATTTAGTTGATGGAGGCATTACTAATGGAACGGTTTATAGTATTATATACGTTGCTTTCACATACTTTTTAGTTTTTTTAGTAGACCGAATAGTAAAAAATATTTATAGAAAGAGAGAGTACTAAATGATAGAAATAAAGAGAGTGTCTAAATCCTTCTCTGGATTCTCACTAAAAAATATAGATATCTCTATAGAAGATGGTGAATTTATTGGAATATTAGGACAATCTGGATCAGGGAAATCTACTCTTTTAAATTTGGTGGCGGGCTTAGATAAAGATTTTAGTGGTGAAATATTGATAAATGGAAAAAGTCCAAGCAGAATGATAAAAGATGGAGAGGTAGCTATGGTTTTTCAAAAAGATTTACTTCTCCCACATCTAAGTGTTTGGGAAAATATAGCTTTTGGATTAAAAATTAAAAAGGTCTCAAAAGATGAGATTGAAAAAAGAGTTAAAGATGCTATATTAGAAATGGATTTAGTGGGAAAAGAAAAAAGATTTCCCAGTGAGTTAAGTGGTGGAGAAAAACAAAGGGTTTCGATAGCCAGAGCCATAGTGACAAGACCTAAACTTTTATTGATGGATGAACCTTTTTCAGCTTTAGATTTTAATTTAAGAGATAGAATGCAAAAGATGGTTAAAAAACTTCATGAAAAATTAAAAGTAACAATTATATTTGTAACTCATGATAGAGAGGAAGCCTTTTATTTGTCTAATAAAATTGGAATTATGTTTAGAGGAGAACTTTTAGACTATGGAACTCCAAAAGATTTATATAATAATCCTAAAAATGTTTACACAGCAAAGTTATTAGCTGTGGAAAACATCTTTTCAAAAGAGATATTTGAAAAGGTTTTTAAGTGTGAAGTAGAGCAGTGTAAATTTATTGCTCTTAGAGGGAAAAGTATTAGAGTTATAGAAAATTCAAATTTAAAGGGAATAGTTCATGAGATAAACTTTAAAATGGGTGGATATTCAGTGGTTGTATCCTTGGAGAATGAAAAAATAACTTTAGTGGAAGAGAAAGAGTTTTTATATAAAGTAGGAGATGAAGTATCTCTTATTTACAATGACAATGAGAAAATTTTAATAGGAGAGCAAAAATAGATGTTAGATACACATTGTAGAAAATACATCCAACCGTTGATAGGTGTTGGAGCAGAAATAGCTATGAAATTTGGCTTAAGTGCAAATGCAGTTACAATAATAGCTATGTTGTTGGGAATTTTTAGTGGAGTTTTAGTAGCTTTTGGATTTAATATTCTAGCGGTTTTAGTTTTATGGTTTTCTGGATATTTAGATGCTGTAGATGGAACAATAGCTAGAAAAACAAAATCATCATCACCTTTTGGAACTGTAATGGATATTACTTTTGATAGAATGGTTGAAGGTGCAGTTATCTTAGGAATTGCGTATAAATATACAGAGTTTAGTTTTATATCTCTTATCTTAGCAGTAAGTATTATTATATCAATGACAATATTTTTAACGACAGGACCACTAGCTGAAAATAAAGGGGAAAAGACATTTTATTATCAAGCTGGATTAGCTGAAAGAACTGAAGGGTTTTTAATGTTGAGTCTAATGATACTTTTAAAAGAAAATGCAGGAGTTGTAATAAATATATTTACAGCGATGGTACTGTTTACAGCTTTCCAAAGATTTATAGAAGCTAAAAAAATATTGAAATAGGAATATCGATTTACTTAAGAAAAGTCTAAAAAATAGGCTTTTCTTTTTTTATTTTTAGATAAATTATTTTTAGAGTGAAAAAAGTAAAAGAATATAATAGGATTAAAAAATAAACAAATTATACAAGTATATTAGTATTAATACACTTGAGTGAGCTTTTAATTTAATGGTTTCTTTTAATAAATAATAAAAAATGGATAGAAATAGAGCGAAAAAAACTTTGAAATTAACCCTAATAAAAAATTGACAAAAGTATTGTTTTTAATTAAAATTCTGAATATAAACAAACCTTTTCAAATAAAATTCATATTAAAAGTTTTAAAAATAAACATTTTAAATTCAATTCAACAATAAAATTTCCAAATAAATATAGACTATGATCTACCTTGAACGGTGTTTAGTTATGATGTATAAACTTTTTTAAGTTTATAAAAATATATTTATTAATAATAGTATAAATATTTTTTATACTATATATTTATATTTTTATTTGAAAAGTATCATTATATTTAAATATCGGAGGAGAGCATGGAAAAAATCTACGACTTAATAATCGTTGGAGCAGGACCAGCAGGATTAGCAGCAGGGGTTTATGGAGCTAGGGCAAAAATGGAAACTCTAATTTTAGAAAAAGGATCTATAGGTGGAATGGCTGCAAAAACTACTGAGATAGTCAACTATCCTGGGATACCAAAAACATCTGGAGAAAAACTAGGCGAAGTTATGTCTAAACACGCAGAAAAATTAGGTGCTACAATTGTAAGAGATAGTATAAGAACAGTTGAATTAAATGGTGAGATAAAAATTTTAAAAAGTAGAAGAAAAGAATATAAAGCTAGAAGTGTAATTTTTGCAACAGGAACAAGACCTAGAGTTTTAGGAATTCCTGGGGAAATAGATTTTAAAGGTAGAGGTGTGGCCTATTGTGCTACTTGTGATGCTGAATTTTTCTCAAATCAAGAGGTTGTTGTTGTTGGAAGTGGAGATCAAGCTATTGAAGAGGGAATGTTTATATCCAAATATGCTTCAAAAGTAAAAGTTATAGTTCTTCATGATGAAGGAGTATTAGATTGTAATAGATTAAGTGCAGAGGAAGCTTTTAAAAATCCTAAAATAGAGTTTATTTGGAATTCAACTTTAGATGAGATTATAGGAGATGAGTCTGTAGAGAGAGTAAAAGTTAAGAATTTAAAAACAAGTGAAATAACAGATATCCCTTGCAAAGGTGTGTTTTTCTTTGTTGGAATGATTCCGAATACTGAATTTTTAAAAGAAACAGATTTAAAACTTGATAAGAGAGGCCACATTGAGTGTGATACTCTATTAAATTCATCAATTTCTGGTGTTTTTGTAGCTGGAGATGTAAGAGAAAAATATTTAAAGCAGGTTATAACAGCAGCAGCAGATGGAGCTGTAGCGGCAGTAGCAGCAGAAAAATATTTAGAAGAGATGAATGTTTATGTAAACAGAATCAAGGATAAAAATGTAGCTATTGGTTTTTGGAATTCATTAGATAGTGATGGATTAAAATATCTCTCTGAAAAAGAAAAAGAGTTAAGAGAGGATAACATAGAAGATTTTATCTATATTGATATTAGAAAAAATAGATATTTAGCAAAATTCTTTGATAAAGAAAATATAGATAGTCCAGAGCTAATAATCAACAAATAAAATAAAAACACATAAAAATAGGGAGGTTACAAAATGGGTCATCCAACGATTTATCCAACAGGAGCAACGATTTATAATCCAGAAAAAGCATGGAGTGGATATACACTTTTTCCTTTAAAAGGACAAGGGGTAATGCTAATAGATATGAATGGAGGAGAGATTAGACTTTGGGAAAATTTAAAAGGTTTTCCTGCAAAGATGTTTCCAGGAGGATATGTTTTAGGTAGTAAAAGAGAGAGAAGTTCAAAGTTTGGAATGCAAGATTATGAGGATGTTGTACAACTAGACTGGGATGGAAATGAAGTTTGGAGATTTGATAGATATGAATATATCGAAGATGAAGGGACGGAGCCAAGATGGATGGCAAGACAACATCATGATTATCAAAGAGAGGGAAATCCAGTTGGATACTATGCACCTGGTATGGAACCAAAGGTACATAGTGGAAAAACTTTAATACTTGGACACAAAACAGTGAGAAATTTAAAAATATCAGATAAATTATTATTAGACGATGTTATTTATGAAGTTGACGAGGATGGAAAAATAATTTGGGAATGGGTTTGTAATGAACATTTTGATGAGTTTGGATTTTCAGAAGAAGCTAAAAATGTTTTATTTAGAAATCCAAATTTAAGAAGTGTTGAGCCAGAAAAAGTTGGAGATTGGATGCATATAAACTCAATGTCAGCTTTAGGTCCTAACAAGTGGTACGATGCTGGTGACGAAAGATTCCATCCAGATAATATAATTTGGGATGGAAGAGAAACAAACATTATCGCTATAATAAGTAAAGAAACTGGAGAGGTTGTATGGAAAATTGGTCCATATTATAATACTCCAGAGTTTAAGCATTTAGGATGTATCATTGGACAACACCATGCACATATGATTCCAAGAGGATTACCTGGAGAAGGAAATGTTCTTGTATTTGATAATGGTGGATGGGCAGGATATGGTGCCCCAAATCCTGAATCTAAATATGGAGAGAAAAATGCAAGAAGAGATTACTCTAGAATATTAGAAATAGACCCAGTTACATTAGAAATTGTATGGCAATATACACCAAAAGAAGCTGGATTTGTAATGCCATTAGATGCTTCAAGATTCTATAGTCCGTTTATAAGTGGAGCTCAAAGATTAGCAAATGGAAATACTTTAATAACTGAGGGATCAAATGGAAGATTGATTGAAGTAACTCCAAGCTATGAAATTGTATGGGAATATATAAATCCATATTGGGATAAAGAGATTATGAATATGAATATGATTTTTAGAGCTTATAGAGTTCCTTATGAGTGGGTACCTCAACTAGAAAAACCAGAGGAAACTCCAATTAAAAAGGTAGATGTTTCTACATTTAGAGTTCCTGGATCAAAACCTTTAGGTGGAGCAACAAGAGTTGCTGTTGATGGAGTTTCACCATGGGAAAAATCAAATGCTTTAAATGCATGTGTAGCTGCTGGAGACGAAACAGAAGAAAAACCTAAATTATTTAAAATAAACTCTACGTTATTCGCACATTTAGATGAAAAAAATCTTAAAGATGAAATTTCTAAAGTTGAAAATATAGGAATGATATTTGTTGGAGCAGAAAGATGTAAAAACTGTATGGCTCTTCAACCTATATTAGAAGAGTTAGTTCCAATTTATAAAGAGGAAGCTAATATGGTCGCATTCCATTTAGATGCTGATAAAAATAAAGAGTTTATGAGCAAGCATAGTTTAAAGTCAATTCCAGTTTTATTATTAGTAAAAGATAATGAGATTGTTGACAGACTTTCAGGATTTAATCCAATTGATGAAGTTGAAGAGTTTATAGAGAGAAATCTATAGGAGGATTAAAGAAAATGAGAGAAATGGAGAGTGAAAGAGCCTTAAAAGGCTCTTTCTATACAATAAATAGCGATTTTTATAAATGGATTGGAACGTTTACAGCATTAATTATGATTTGGGTTACAGCTCAAAGTTATAGTTTAGATTATAAAACATCAATGTTTTTTGTGATTACTATATTCGCTGTTTTACTTTGGTGTTTTTCATTAATTCCAGACGCTATAACAGGTTTGTTACTTCCAACTTTATACGTTGTTTTTAAAGTGGCCTCACCGAATACGGCTTTTAAACCTTGGACTTCAACAATTCCTTGGCTAGTTTTAGCAGCTATGTTAATGTCAACAATGCTTAATGAAACTGGTGTGGCTAGAAGAATAGCTATTTGGAGTATTGCAAAATTTGGAAAAACATTTGTAACTATCCTTTTAGGGATAACCTTAGCAGGAATAATTATAACTCCATTTATTCCATCGGTTATTGCTAAAATAGTAATTTTTAATATTATAACAATGGGGCTGATTGAAACTTTAGGTTATAAACCTAAAAGTTTAGAAGCAACACTATTAACAATGGCTGGATTTTTCGTTATCTCAACTTTTAGACTTGGATTTGCAACAGGAGATTCAGGAATTATAATAGGATTAAATTATGCTCAACAAGTTACTGGTCAAACTTTAACTTGGATGCAATATTTAATTCATAATTTACCATATATATTTTTTTATACTTTTGGCTCTTTAGGAGTATTGGTTTTATTTGCAAAGAACACTAAACCTTTAACTTCAGAAAAAAGGACGTTGTTAGAAAAAAAATATTTAGATTTAGGTAAAATAAAAGATAAAGAGAAAAAAGCTTTTATAGTTATGGGAGTTGCACTTCTATTTATGTCTACAGAAAGTATTCATAAAATCAACTCAGCTTGGATTTTAGTAGTTCTTTCTTCATTATTTTTTATACCTAAACTAGGATTATTAAATAATGAGAGTTTAAAAAAAGTAAATTTATTATCACTTCTGTTTATTATAGGGGCCATGAGCATCGGAAGCGTTGCATCAGAGACTCAGGCTATAAATATAATAAAAGATTTTCTACAACCATTTTTCAAAGGATCAAACTTTTCTATAATAACAGTATCATATATTTCTGGTATTTTATTAAACTTTTTACTTACACCATTAGCAGCTATGTCTTCTTTCACAATACCTTTAATTCAACTAGGACTTGAAAATAATATAAATCCTTATGTAATGACATATATTTTTCAAGTTTCTTTAGATCAGTATCTATTACCATATGAATTTGCAGGATTATTATTAGTTTATACTTCAGGATATGTATCTTTAAGTACTTTAGTAAAGATTCTTATAGTGCGTATGTTTTTAGGATTAGTTATTTTATTAGGAATAGCTTATCCATGGTGGAATATTTTGGGAATAATGTCAAGTTAATATTAACCTATAATAAAAAATAATGAAATTAAATATTTGTTTTAGAAAAATACCATTCCCATTATTATTTTGGGTGGTATTTTTTTATTATATATATTTCTCGCATTTAGCTAAATTTAATATCGCTTTTAAAAGGTGAAATTTTAATATATTGATTATTTCTAGTAAAATCAATAAAACAAATCTCGTATTATGTGAAGAATACGAGATTTATAAAAATTAATTATAAATTGATCTCTATAAAAATCGACCTTTATTTTAAACTTATATTTGTACTATTTATATATTTTAATTGTTTTAAACATAAAATTATAAATTGCATTAAATAAAAATTAGTTGTGATAATTTTTTTAAAAAAAGAGAATAAATAATGCTTAATCACACATTTATTCTCTTTTACTTATTCTCTTTTACTTATTCTTTTTTAGTCAATATACTCTATATTTAATCCACTTATTCTTTCTCTAAAACCATAAAAATCAATACCTAATTCTCCATTTTTTATCTTTTTTAAAGGTTCCATCTCTTTATATTCTCTCTTTTTTGCAGATTCAAGAGCTTTTTCTACTTCTTCTTGTTTTACAGTAATTGCAGGACCACTTACACAACTGTCCATCTGAATAGGTTTTATTCTATCATTTAAAAGTCCCTTTGATTTTCTTTCAATATTTTTTTATTTTATATTCCAACTCTAAATCAGCCTCCTATGTATGAAGAAATTTTATTCCCCTGCTAACAGAGAATTTTATTTTAAAACTCTTTCAATTCTATCATTTATTAGAGGTAAAACTTCACATATATGCATCTCTGTATTATTTCTGATTAAATTAATATCTGGATATAAAATAACTTCATCACCTTCACTAATAGAATCATCACCAGCTATAAAAGTATTATCCATTGTCATAGATAATATTTTATAGGTCTTTTTATTTATTATACACATACTATTTTCATTACATTTTAAAAAGCCATCTCCATATCCTATTTTTATTTTTACAATATTTTTATAATCGTGATTACTTAAATCCTCTTTTGAAGTATATGCTAAGTATTTAGACTCTTCAATATCCCTTACTCCTGCTACTTTTCCTTTTAATTGAAAAACTTGTTTCAGTCCTTCATGGAAAAATCCCTCTTCTTGCAATCCATAAATAAATATACCACTTCTCATATGAGTCATAAAATCTTGAGCTCCATAAAATAAAATTCCAACACTATTTTGAATGTGTATCATTTGAAATTTTTCTTTTCCTAAAAATAATACAATTTCACTAAATTTATCTATTAGTTCCTTTCCTTCATTGAAATCAGTAGCATAAAGATGAGAATAAATTCCACTAAATTCTAGATTTTTATTAACTATATAAGATTTTAATTTTAAAATGTCTAACAGTTCTATTCCATTTCTTCCAAATCCAAAATCTATTTTTAGCTGAATTTGTTTTGAAGAAATACCATTATCTACTAAATTTTTAAGCTCTCTAAAGCTGTTAGCAGTTACAATTATAGAATCATGATTTTTTATATACGAAAAATAACTTTCATCTATAGTTTCAAAAACTAAAATTTTACATTTCTTCAGCTCCTTATTTTTTAAAAGTTTTAAAGCTTCATTTAATCGAGCAACACTAAACTCTTTATAACCATTTTTGTATAAAGCTGTAGCAATAAGCTCTATTCCGTGACCATAAGCATTTGCTTTAATAACAGGAAGAACACTTTTTTTATATTTTTCTTTAAGATAATTAATATTATTTATAAGATTTTTTTCTGAAATTTCTATATAAAATGACGTTATTTCCATAGTTATATACCATACTTTTCTTTTAAACTTTGAATAGTTCCATCATCTAACATCTTTTTTAACTCTGCATCAATTTTATTTTTTAGTTCTTCATCATTTTTATTAAAAGCCATTGCTTTACTTTCTCCAGAAGCAACTCCGATACTTTCTATCTCAGGATTATTCTCTATATATTTTTGAGCAACACTTTCATCTAATAACATAGCATCTATTTTATTGGCTTTTAATGCTAATAAGGCTGATGTGTGTCCAGTAAAAGGAATCACTTGTGCACCTGGAACTTGTCTTGCAATTCCCTCTTCAGTTGTACCTAATTCTACGCCAAATTTTTTATTTTGTAGTTCATTTGAATTTTTTAAGTTATTATTTTTTAAAACTATATAACAAATATTTGGAGCTATATATGGTGTTGAAAAGTTAATAAAGTTTTTTCTTTCTTCAGTTACAGTCATTCCAGCTATAATCATATCCACCTTTTTTGCTTGTAAAGCTGATATAAGTCCATCAAAATTCATATTAGACCATTTATAATTAAATCCTACTCTTTTAGAAAGCTCCTCAATAATGTCAGCATCAAACCCAACAACCTTATTATTTTCTAAATATTCATAAGGTGGATATTCAGCGTTTGTTCCAATCACGTAAATCTTTTCATTAGCTACTGTTGTTTTCTCATCTTTTGTACACCCCCAAAATACTACAAATAATAAAGCTATCATTGATATAATAATCTTTTTCATCTCTTCCCTCCATAAAAAATTTTATAAAAAAAATACCTGCCTTAAAAGACAGGTATTAACCACAAAAAATATAACTAAAAACTATTTAATCAATAAAAAATTAATTAAATTTTAATTATAAAATAAAGTAATTGAGCCTACTCTCTCTAAGGATTACAAATTTATTAAATTGTTTTGTATTCCTTAAATTCCTTAGCATTCTCTTCCTCCTTTTATAATTTTGTCAGATTATAACATCTAAAGTTTTAGAAGTCAATAAAATCTGTTATACAAATAATATATTCCAATAACATATTTTATATATTGTACAAAGATGTTTTTTTTATATATACTTGTTGAAATAAATTTAAAAGGAGAGCAACTATGAAAATAGCGATAAATAATGGACACTTAATTGATCCTAAAAATAATATATCTGAAAAATTAAATATCAGTATTGAAAATGGTAAAATAGTTGAGCTTTCTAAAAATATTTTAACTGGAGATAAAGTAATTGATGCAAACAATTTATATGTAACTCCTGGATTTATTGACATGCATATGCACGAAGATAAAATACTAGATGGAAAGATTAAAATAAATATTTTTGAAAAACTTTTAAAAATGGGTGTCACTTCTGCTATAGGAGGAAATTGTGGAATTGGTATTGAAAATATTAGTGAATATTTAAATTTAGTTGATCTTGGATTTCCTATAAACTACGGAACACTTTTACCTCATGAAATTTTAAGAAAACACATTAATATTCATGATAGATACGCGAATCTAGAGAATAAAAATATAGAAAAAATGTATCACTTTGGAAAAAATCTTATAAAAGAAAATGGTCTTTTAGGGATAAGCTTTGGTATTGAATATATTCCAGGAATAGATTTTAATGAATTAATAACATTATCTAGACTTGGAAAAAATAGAGTTGTTTCTGCTCACTTGAGAGAGGATGGAGAAAATGTCTTAAAGTCTTTGAAAGAACTTTTAGAAATTGGAAAATTTTCAGATACCCATTTACAAATTTCTCACATAGGAAGTATGGCTGGATATGGACAGATGAATAACTTTTTAAATGAAATTGAAAATAAAAAAGAACACGGTACTAAAATAATGTGTGATTGTTATCCATATAAGGCTTTTAGTACACTAATAGGTTCAGCTGTTTTTGATAACAATTATATTGAAAATCATAATTTTAGTTATGAACAACTGCAAATTGTCAGTGGTCCATTAAAAGGTAATTTATGCACAAAAGAGATTTTTGAACAATTAAGAAAAACTGCTCCTGAGACTCTTGTTGTTGGACATATGATGATTGAAAAAGATATTGATACCGCTATTTTAAATAAAAATACTGTTATTGTCAGTGATGGAATTTTAACTGAGTCAGGTGAAGGACACCCTAGAGCAGCTGGAACTTTTCCAAAGTTTTTAAAAGAGTATGTAAAAGAGAAAAAATTACTATCTATAGAAGAAGCTATTGAAAAAATAACATTTTCTCCAGCTAAAATACTTGAAATAAATAAAGGTTCTCTAGAAATTGGAGCTGACGCCGATATTACAATTTTTTCTTTAGACGAAATTGAAGATCAAGCAACTTTTGAAAATACAACGTTACCTCCAAAAGGGATAAAATATGTTATTATCAATGGTAAACTTTCTTTAATTGATAACGAAGTTGTAAATTTTAACTCGGGAAAATCTATACGAAAATTCCTATAACGAAATGTAAAAAGAGGAAAATTAATTTTCCTCTTTTTTAATATCATTAAAATTACCTTATCTTTTCCTACTAAATTAACTAATGATAATTTGGTAGAAGTAAATAAATTAGAATCATTTTTTAATATTAGATACATTCTTTCAATTATGAAATTATAACTTGCTCCATAGGCATTGCAAAGTCCTTCTAAAATACTATCCATCTAATTTAAAATATCTGTTGTTAGAATTTTCATCAAAAGTTCTAATTGTTCTTTTAATAGTTAATTTATCAGAAATTACATTTCGTGCTTCTCCAGCTTTAATACTACAACAAAATAAAATTGCTGGTTGCATCGCTGAAATATTTCTACTTATAATATTTTGAAAATTTATAATTCCTTGACATCCTATTATAACAAAATTCACTGTTTTTTCTGGAGTAAAAGCATGACTTCCAATCCTATTAATCTCTATATCAAATCTTGTTGGATGAGTTATTATACCATTTTTAAATAATATTTTTCCTAATATCTTCTCCTAAAATTCATTTAAAATCATCGCAGCTTCAAGCTGATTTAGTTATTTTTACCTCTCACAATAAAATGAATTCCCTGATATTTTTTTCGCTCTATACATTCCCGTATCAGCTTTTTTAAATCCTTCTAATATACCTGTTTCAAATGTTTTAAAGAAATACCCCACACTCATAGAGATGGAATACTTCTTTAGAGTATAGCTTCTTTCTAACGTATCTTTTAATTCATTAAGTTGACTATCAAAATTTTCACTAGAAACAAATATATAATACTCATCCCCTGAAATTCTAAAGGTATTTTTCTCCCCAAAGATATTTTTTAATAACAACCCACACTCTTTTATTATTTCATCACCTACACTGTGACCAAAAGTATCATTGGCATTTTTAAAATTATCTAAATCAACTACTATACAAACTCCAGATTTTGACTCAAACTCTTCACAGGCATTATTAAAATTATACCTATTTCCTAAAGTTGATAGAATATCAAAAAATGCTATTTTTTCAAGATCTTTTGCTTTTTTTCTTTTTTCAACAAAAAATACTCCTAATACAAAAACTAAAAATATTAAAAATAAAAGAACTCCTCGATAAAGTAGACCCCTCAAATATTCAGCTTCTTTGACCTTTAAAGCAGAAAATCTTTTATCACTTTCTATACTTTTCTCTTTTAATAAATCTTTATCAACTAAATATATATAAGCTTTATCGAATATATTCTTAAAAATTATATCCTCTTTATTAAATGCTAAATTTATGGGAAAAGAATAAAAAATTTCAGAATTATATCCTGATATTCCACTTAAATATGGATTTACATGAAGAATAGATTTTACATCTTCTCTCTTCAAAGCATCTATTAATTCTACCTTATTTTTATATCTAATTATATTTTCTTTGGGATAATACTCTTTGGATATATAGTCTTCTATCGATTCTTCTATAACACCTATTTTTGAATCTACATTTTCTTTGCAATCTGATTTATATATCTTATAAGTATGTATATCTGTTAATTTATTACTAAATATATATTTATTTTCTCTTCCAGGAAACTTAGCAACCCCTAGGCTTTTTATTTCTCCATTCTCAAACCTTGATACTATCTTATCCCACCCTTCATATGGCTCATTTATAATATTAAGTTTTAAATCTAAATCCTTTGCAATCTCATTCCAAACTAAAGGTAATACTCCACCATAAGATTTACTTTCTGGAATATAATGACTTACAGTTGAGTTTTCTTCATAAGCTATATTTATTTCTTTTAAATTTTCTAGATATTTTTTTTCTGCTGTTGTTAAACTATAAAAAAATTTCTCTTTTCTAAGAGTTTGTTCAACTTTCTCTTTATGATTATTAAATATACAAAAGTACTTCTTTTCTAATGCTTTATTTATTTTATTCAGTAAATCTGGATTTTCTCCATTATAACCAAAAACTGTAAAAGGTACTTTCCCAATCATAAAAGTATAATTTAAATCATGAGTAAATGATGAACTATCTATGATTATTTGATTACTATATTTTTTTAAATCATCTACTACTTCAACGTTGGCAATAATATTGTTATCCCTCAATTTCTTTTGTATAGATTTTTTTATACCAGTATTTCTAAGTATATATAGGGTTTTACCAGATAATGCTTCCATATTTCTAATATTTTCTTTATTAGAAGCTATGTGTAAAATTTGAGAATACACATTATCACTATAGCTAATTTTAATTCCTGGAAAATCATTTTTTCTAATGGGAAATATAAGATTTATATCTCCAGTTAAAAACTTTTTTGTTATATCATTTCTACTTCCTTTTACTACATTAAACTCTACACTCTCTTCTGCTAACATTTCTAAAATTAAATCATTGAAACTTTTTTTATTTACTTTTTTTTCCATAAACTCATCCGTGATTAATCCTATATTTAAATTATCACCTAATGCAGTAACTGATGTAAAAAATAAAAAAATAAATATTGCTGCTAATTTGTACAACTATTTCACTCCCTTAAATACATATGAAACCATTTTAGTATACTTTCTTACAATAACAATATCATATTTATTAATATTTTAATATTAGAAATTTTAATAAAAATTTTAAACAAATTTATCCATAATAATCTACTTAAAAATAAAAACACTCATTTTTTTAATGAGTGCTCTCTTTTAATTTTATTTCAATTCACTAAAATAGTTCCAGCCTTAGCGGTAAATACAGTTCCCTCTTCCAAAACAATCTTTCCATTTATAACAACATACTCTATCCCCACAGGGCACTGAAAAGAATTTTGAAAAGTGGAGCTATCTTTAATTTTATCCAAATCAAAAATGGTAATATCTGCAAAGTTTCCATTTTTAATCTCTCCACGCCCCTCTAATCTAAAGAGTTTAGCTGGTCTCTCAGTAATTCTATTTATAATTTTTTCTATTGAAAACTCATCTTTATTCATCCATATATATTTTGGAAACGTTCCAAAATTTCTTGGGTGAGGATTTCCCAATTCAAATTTATCCTCCATTGGTAAAGAGTTTCCATCACTAGCAATAACTCCCAAATCACTTTTGAAAAACTCCTTTACATCCTCTAAATCCATAGAGAAATAGATGGCTTGAGCCTTTCCTTTAGATTTTTCAAGTATATATAAAACAGTTTCTTCCTCACTTAAATTCAGATATTTTGAAATCTCAGAGATTGTTTTTCCATTGAAATAGGTATCTTTTAAATAACTATTAGATACTACAATGTTTTTACTTCCCCCTCTCTTTTCAATATTTTCCCTTATTAAAGACATCACTTTGTCGGAGAAATTAGGAATCTCTTTTATAAAAGTTTCTATATCTCCATCAAAAACATTTTGAGGTATAAGAACGAAAAGGTTGGTACAAGTAGCTTCATAGGGATATTGATCAAAAGATATTAATACTCCCGATTTCCAAGCTTTCTCTAACATCTCTATAATTTTTCTAGACTTTCCCCAATTTTTCCTATTCATAACTTTTAAATGGGAAACATTGACCTTTGCTTTAGTTTCTCTGCCATAATAGATAACCTCTTCTATGGATTTTTCAATCTCATTAACTTCATCTCTCATATGAAAGGATGCGACTTTATCATACTTTTTTACAACTTTTAAAAGCTCTAAAATCTCCCTTTGGCTCATAAAATTTCCTGGTTGATATATCAATCCAAAAGATATTCCAAGGGCGCCCTCATCAAACTGTTTTTCCAAAAGCATCTTCATCTTTTCAATTTCACTTTCATTGGCCTCACTTGACTTAAACCCCATTATAGCTATTCGAATACATCCAGCTCCAACAAGAAATCCTTGATTAGTTACAAGTTTTCCCTTTTCTAAAAATTTTTTTAAATCTAAAAAAGATTTAGTTTTATTTAAATCTATTGGATAATAGTTTATATCTGAATGAGTTTGAATGTACTTTTTAAGATTTCCCCTGTTCTCATCTGACCACGGAGAGATTCCTATTCCACAATTTCCATTAATTTCTGATGTCACTCCTTGATAAATTTTACTTGTACAACTTTCAGCTATAAATCCAGAAATATCTGAGTGACTATGAATATCTATAAATCCAGGAGTTACATAAAGATTCCTAGCATCAATAATTTTCTTTCCAACTAGTTTATCTTTAGAGATAGCCTCAATCTTATCTCCCATTATCCCAATATTTAAAATCTCTTTTTCTTTGAGATTCCCAAATACAACAGTTCCACTCTCTATAACTAAATCATATTTTTTTTCATCAACAGTTTTTAAAGTTTTCATAGATACACTCACCCAATCTATTATTTAAGAGAACGGCTTCTTTATTTTCTCCCTCTGCTAAAATAATCAAATCTACAAAGCTATTTTTGAAAAATATTCTTCCTGCATCATGCTCTATATTTGTTAAATCACCAGTTTTATGAGCCACCTCTACCTTTCTAAAAAAATATAGAGGAATTTTAGAGTTGCATAATTGATTTTTTAAAATAAAAAGTGCTGTCTCATCACAATATAGATTTTCTAAAACCTTTAGGGTATCTCTAGCACTTGTAAAATTGTCTAATCCTCTCTCTCTAGCTTCAGAGTCATACATTTTTCTTTGAAGTTGAGTTTCATAGTAACTTTTTTTCTCAATAAAACTTTGAATGTAATCTATTCCTAAAATATCTATCAACATGTTCGTAGCTGTATTATCACTTAAAGTTATCATAAGTGTCGCTAAATCTTTTATTGTCACACTTAAATTGTCATCTAAAACTTTTAAAACTCCGAAGCCTGGAACTTTATCCATTGAATCCACACTTTTTTTATCACTATAAGATAATTCACCTTGAGATATTTTTTCTAGGAGTGCCTCTAAAATAAAAAGCTTTATCAAACTGGCTGATTGAAAAATTTTACTTTCATTTTTAGAAAATATTTCTTCTCCATCAACCTTAACTATAATGCCTACTTTTCCTGAAAATTCATTAATTATATTTTGTAAATTAGATTTTAGTTGATCAAATCTTTCCATGATTCCCTCCTTAAATTGAGTTATATACATTTAATATTTGCATCATTACTCCATTAACAATTGCTTCCTCATCAATATCAAAGTTTCCATTATGAGCCTGAGTTTTTATATTTTTTTCGGTATTTCTAACTCCTAAAGTAAAAAATGCTCCCTCAGTGTTTTCAATGAAATACGCAAAGTCTTCCACTCCCATATTGGCTAACTTTTTTTCATAGATACTATTCTCTCCAAAAAGTTCAGTAGCACTTTTTTTAATAATATCTACAGATTTATCATGGTTTATTAAAGCTGTGTAACCAGGCTCTATATTAATTTCACCCTTTCCACCAAAAGCTAAAGGTAGAGTTGTTACAATCTCTTCAATTCTTTTTTTCATTCTAGCTCTAACATCTGGATCTAAAGTTCTCAAAGTTCCTCTAAGCTCAATCTCATTTGATATAATATTCCCAGCAGTTCCACCATTTATTGTTCCAATTGTTATTACACCAGATTCTCTAGCATCTAAATTTCTACTCACAATACTCTGAAGAGCAATAATCACATGGGATGCTATTAAAAGTGCATCCACACCTCTACTTGGATAAGCACCATGACAACTTTCTCCCTTTATCTTTATTTTTAAGGTATCTGAAGAAGCATTCATAGCTCCGTACTTTATTCCAATTTTTCCAACATCTATAGTTTCATCTACATGTAATCCATAAACAGCATTAACTCCATCAAGAGCTCCATCTTCAATCATAGGTTTTGCCCCTCCAACAGTTTCCTCAGCAGGTTGGAAAAATAATCTTATATTTACAGGTGGCTTCTCCTTTGTTTCATAAAAATATTTTGCCACTCCTAAAACTACAGTTGTATGTACATCATGTCCACAAGCATGGCAAATTCCACTATTTTTTGAAGCATAATCAACACTTTTTATATCCTGTATAGGAAGTGCATCTATATCCCCTCTTAATGCTATCGTTATATTTTTATTTTCCCCCTCAATCTCAGCTATAACTCCTGTGTCAAATGAAGTTCTATGAGGAATATTCATCTCATCTAAATATTCACAAATTTTATCGTGAGTTCTAAATTCTTGAGTTCCTAATTCTGGATGCTCATGAAAATCTCTTCTCACCTTTACTAACCAATTTTTTATATTTTCGCTGTGTTTTTTTAAAAGTTCTATATTCATAAATTGCATCTCCTTAAAATATATTTTCCAATAGTATATCATTTTTTGTTAAATCATCATAACTTTCTCTTTTAGAAACAAGATAACTTTTTCCATCTTTTATAAATACCACTGCTGGTTTTAAAACTTTATTGTAATTACTACTCATAGAGTATCCATACGCCCCTGTACAGCTAACAAGAATCAAATCATTTTCCCTACATTTTCCTAGCCTCACATTTTTAGCTATGATATCTCCCGATTCACAACATTTACCAGCAATAGTTACAATCTCTTTCTCTGTTTCATTAAGTTTATTTGCAACGATGCTCTCATATTTAGCTTGATAAAGAGCTGGTCTTATATTATCTGTCATCCCTCCATCAATAAAAATATATTTTTCTCCACCATATGTTTCTTTTTCTCCACCAACTGTATAAAGAGTACTTCCCGCTTGAGCCACGATAGATCGCCCAGGTTCAATAGTCACATTTTTTATATCCATCCCTTCTTTTACTAAACTATTTTCTAAACATCTGATAATCTTTTTCATTATTTTTTTTAGATTAACATCAGTATCCTCTTGGGTATATCTAACTCCAAACCCTCCTCCAATATTTATATCTGGAATGTATATATTAAGTTTTTCTGAAATTTTCTTTGTGAACTCAACCATAGTTTCAACACCTTCGCAAAAAGCTAACTCATCAAAAATCTGAGATCCAATGTGACTATGAAATCCTAAAAAATTTAACTCAGGTCTATCTACAATATCCTTAACTATTTTAACAATATCTTTATCAAAAATAGACTCCCCAAACTTAGATGAGTGCTTTGATGTTTTTATATATTCATGAGTATGAGCATCTATTCCAATATTTAATCTTAACATAACATTCATTTTTTTATTAAATTTTCTACACACAAGTGCAACTTTTTCAGCTTCAAATCTATTATCTAAAATAATACTCCCAATCCCGTTTTTTACACACATCTCAATCTCTTCTAAAGATTTATTATTACCGTGCATATGAACTCTTTTTGTAGGAAAACTCGAAGTTAAAATAGTGTATAGCTCTCCACCTGAAACAGCATCAATATCAAGTCCATTCTTTTCAATAATTTGAGCCATTCCTTTAGATAAATAAGCTTTTGAAGCATAAACTATAGTTGTTTTAAATTTTTCACTGACAAAAGATTCCTTTAAATCTTTTATATTTTTCTCCATAAACTCTAAATCGTAAATATAAAGAGGAGTACCATACTTTTCCTGCAACTCTTTTACAGAAACTCCACCTATTTCTAAAACTCCATCTACATTAGTCATTGTTCCTAAATATTTCACTGTATCCTCCTTGATTAATAAAACTATTAAAATACAAAAAAGGCCTAAAACTCTATATTAATTAGAATTTTAGACCTTATTTACGTTTTTTTTTGATAAATAAGTGTATTAATTCACTGATTGATTATATTTTTTTATAGCGTCTTTATAGGCTACGATTATAGATTTTTGAGAGGATCCTAAATAATTTTTTAATATGATAGAACTTATCTCTTCAAAATCTTTTATAAAGTCTTTTCCAACAAAAATTTTTTTAATAAAATCATTCGTTATCTTTAAAATTGCAGAAGCTTCAACATCTAAAATTTTTCCATTTTCATCAATGATAAAACCCACAAAAAAGCTGTTATAATTTTTAGTTATTGCATTGTCTATAGACGTTTTTGCAGTCCCAACAATATATTTTTCTTTCATTCAACTATCTCCCCTAGTATCAAATAATTCCTACGAATAATATATACTCCAAGAACTCTTAAAAGTCAAATAAAAAAATTAAAACAAAAATTTGACAGAAGTGAAAACTTGAGGTATAACATCTATTAATTGAATAAATGAAGAAATAAAAAAATACACTTATTTATGATTCTAAAAGTAAATGAGGTCTAAAATTATCTTTAAAATAGTTTTCAAAACTATGTAAGAATAATTTTAGACTTTTTTTTATACATTTTTTATATAGTATAAGGAGGAAAATATGAAAGTAGGAGTTTTTGATTCTGGTGTTGGTGGGTTAACAGTTTTAAAAGAGTTATTAAAAGAGCTAAGTTCTACTGAATTTATTTATTATGGTGATAGTTTTAACTCTCCATATGGAACTAAAACAATTGAGGATATTCAAAAGCTTTGTTATAAAATCAGTGAATTTTTAATAAATAAAGATGTCGACCTCATAGTTATAGCTTGCAATACAGCCACTGTGGCTTCTCTAGATTATTTAAAAGAAAAATTTCCTACTCTCCCAATTATAGGCGTTATAAATCCAGGAGCTACTATGGCACTTAGGGAAAGTAAAAATAAAAAAATTGGGGTACTTTCAACTCCATTGACAGCTAAAACAAATGCTTATAAAAATGCTATACAAAATTTAAACGAAAATTATGAGGTATACCAACAAGGATGTGAGCTCCTTTGTCCTATGATAGAGAAAGGTTGGAAGGACAACGAGGAGTCTCACAATATTTTAAAAAATTATATTGAAAACTTACCTAAGGATATTGATACTCTAATTTTAGGTTGTACTCACTACCCGTACTTAGAAGAAAAAATTAGAGATATAGCTAAGTGTACTATCGTTAATCCAGCTAAGGAAACTGCTAGATTAGTTGGGGAACAATTAAAAAAATTAAAAAGTATTGCAAATTTAAAAAATTATAATAAAATAAGTTACTATGTAACTGGAGATTTAGAAAATTTTATAACTGTTGGGGAACAGCTATTGGATCAAAAAATGGTTGATGTACACAAAATTTAAAAAGGGGAGTGCTATATGAGTAGTGAATCAAATTTAAATTTAAAAAATAGTGGCGGAGTGGGCACAAAAGGAAAGGAACTTAAAATAGAGAAATTTAAAATTCCTCATACCTATGTAATTATTGTTGGAATGATTATTTTATCATTTATAGGAACCTATATAATTCCTGCTGGTGTTTATGAAAGAGTTAAAGATGTCAATTCTGGTAGAATGATTATAGCTCCAGAAACTTTTACATATGTTGCCAATACACCTGTTAAGTTTTTCTCTTTTACTGAGCACAATCTATTTACTGTATTAATTAGAGGTCTTCAGGCAACCTCTGGAATTGTTTTTTTCACATTTTTGGTTTGTGGATTTTTTAATATGATTCAAAAAACAGGTGCCATTGATTCTGGAATAGCAAAAGTGGCTTACTTATTCAGAAATAAAGGTATGCTTTTAATCCCAGTTGTTATGTTTGTATTTTCAATTGGAGGAGTAGCAATTGGTATGAACACAGAAGCTATAGCTTTTGTTCCACTGGGAGTTCTTTTAGCAAGAGCTCTTGGATTTGATGCTATGGTTGGAATGGCTATGGTGGCTTTGGGAGCTGGAGTTGGTTTCATTGGTGGATTTATAAATCCATTTACAGTTGGAGTTGCTCACTCAATAGCTGGACTTCCAATTTACTCTGGAATGGGATTTAGAGTAGCAGTTTATATAGTTTTATACGTTGCTACAGTTTTATATATTATGAGATATGCTAGAAAAGTAAAGGAAAATCCTTTTAGCAGTGTGGTATTTGATTTAGAGGTTAAACAAAAAGCTATGTCTAATACATCAACAAATAATCAAGAGGTTCCAGATTTAACTCTTAGACAAAAAGGTGTTCTTTTAGTTATGTTAGTTGGATTTATAACTTTAACATATGGAGTTTTAAAACACGGATGGGGAACAGAACAATTAATTAGTATATTTATGTTCATGGGAATTGCTTCTAGTTTTGTTGCAGGAATCTCTCCAACTAATTCTGCAAATAACTTTTTAGATGGCGCTAGAGGAGTTGTATTTGGAGCTCTTGCTGTTGGATTAGCTCGTGGAATCCTAGTTGTATTAGAGGATGGACAAATTATAGATACAATTTTATTCTATCTCTCTAGTAAAATTTCATCTTTGCCAGGAGTTATCTCAGCTTTACTTATGTATTGCGTTCAGATTATAACAAATCTATTTATTCCATCAGGAAGCGGACAAGCTGCAACAACTATGCCCATCATGGCTCCTTTAGGGGATATGATAGGAGTTTCTAGACAAACTGTTGTTTTAGCTTTTCAATATGGCGATGGATTTACAAACTATATCAATCCAACTGCGGGAGGACTTATGAGTTACCTTGCAATTTCACAAATCTCATATGAAAAATGGGTGAAGTGGATGGCTCCTCTCATGGGAATCTGGCTAAGTATCGGAGCTGCTGCAATCGTTATTGCATATTTTATAGGGTATTAATTTAAAATATACCTTATTCCCACTGTTTTTCTTGTGCTTTCTATACATATTATTGTATAATAAATTAAAATAGATATAAACTAATTAAAAAAATATATATAAGGAGTGTGTTTTGTGAGAAAAAATAAAAGTGTATTAGAGAGTGTAATGAAGAAGGAGGGATTGAATAAATAATCTACTTCAATACCTCCTTTAAGTTAAACTTAAAAATAGGAGGCGTTTATTTTGAATATATTAGAAAATTATGGTTTAAAAAATATTTATGTTGAGGAAGCTAAAAACTATCCTAAGTTTAGATTAGCTAGAGTTATAGCGCAATATAAAGGTTTATATAAAATTATTACTGAATGTAATGAAAAATTAGCTGAAATATCTGGGAAGTTTAGATATGAAGCTACAGAATCGATTGAATTTCCTGCAGTTGGAGATTATGTAATGGTTTCATTTAATGAAAATGATTCTAAAGCTATTATACATAAAATTTTAACAAGAAAAACTACTTTTTCTCGAACGGCAGTTGGAACAAGTGATCAAGTTCAAATTATTGCAACTAACATTGATATTGTTTTTATTTGTATGTCTTTAAATGAAAATTATAATTTAAATAGACTAGAAAGATATCTTTCTATAACTTGGGACAGCGGTGCAGTTCCTGTTGTTGTTTTAACAAAATCTGATCTTTCTAAAGATTTACTCAAGTGTATACAAGAAGTTGAAGAAATATCAGCTTTTTCAGATATTATTGTTACAACATTTAAAGAAGATAACATTGATAAATTTAAAAAATATTTAAAAAAAGATATAACTACAGCTTTTATTGGCTCTTCAGGAGTTGGAAAATCAACTTTAATTAATGAAATTTTAGGAGAAAATCGACTAGAAACAAAGAGTATTGGTAAAGGAGATAAAGGTAAGCATACTACAACAGGACGTGAAATGTTTGTTTCACCTTTTGGTGGAGTCATAATTGATACCCCTGGAATGAGAGAGATTGGAATTCAAAGTGCTGATGTATCTAAGTATTTTTTAGAGATGGAAGATTTAGTAAATCAATGTAAATTTAATAACTGTTCTCATACTGATGAACCAGGTTGTGCTGTAAAAAAAGCATTAATAAATGGGCTTATAGATGAAAGAAGAATTGAAAACTACTTTAAGCTAAAAAGAGAAAGTTCATACGATGGACTAACTAGTAAAGAGTTAGAACAACAAAAATTAAATCAAATGTTTAAAGAAGTTGGTGGACTGAAGAAGGCTAGAAAATTTATAAAAGACAAACAAAAAATAAAATAATAGAAGATATTATTGAACAAATATAAAGATTTTATAAAAGAGTTAACCTTTATAATAGAGGTTGATGAATTAAAATATCTTAAAAAAAGAACCTCTCTTCACCAGAGGTTCTTTCCATTTTTTTAAATTTTTTCAAACTTTTTTTTAAGAAATAAACGTCTAATGATTATAATAATAGTTAGAAGATAGAAAAATATTTAAAGCAGTAAAAATAGCCATCACACAGTTTCAAAGATGTTTTAATTTTTAAAAGGAGGAGTTTTTAAAAAGTTTTAACAAATTATGAAGTTGTTTTGTCTAACTATTATATTGAGGAAATAGATTTAAATGTTAGTAGATTAATTTATTTTTAAGAAGTTTTTTAATTTTTAAATGAAATGATTGAAAGTTTTAAAGTTATTCAAAGGTGATTTAGTAGTGAGTAGAGGGATTTGTGATGGTTGCCCTCTACTTTTTTAATTCAGTTAGTTTGATAGTTCTATAAACTTTAGTTTATGAGAAAAAGGAGCGGTATCATTTAAAATGACACTGCTCCTAAAATTAGATTAATGATTATTTAATTTTATATTTTCAGGATCTTCAAGTTTATCAACCATCTCTAAAAACAGATCCTGTGATGGTTCATGTTTTTTCTCCTTTGCAAGGAATGAAGATTCAAATTTCAAAAATTCATTCTCATCCAATTGAAAACAGCTTACAGCTTCATGAAAATCTCCAGAAATCTCTTTTAAAGAGCCGGGATAAAGCTCCATAGCTAAAAGGGCTTTGGCAAAAACTCCATCAGCTCTTGCTATTCCAAAACTAGCTGCACTTTTAAAACCAACTCTATTGTAATATCCAGGATATCCGTATATAATTATCCCTTTATATCCCATATCAGCTGCTATTCTTTTAGTAAATTCAATCAAAGCTCTCCCTATACCCTGTTTCTGAAATTTAGGAGATACGCTTAAAGGTCCAAAAGTTAAGACTTCATGAGATTTACCTTCTTTATCTATAACTTCAGCTTTAGTATAAAAAATATGTCCAACTATCTCTCCATCTTTAGTAGCAACAAAGTTTAACTGAGGAATTGTCACTTCTGAATTTCTTAAATAGTGAACTATGGAATGCTCATTAGCTCCTGGAACATATAGATTCCAAAAAGCCTCTCTAGTCATCTCCTCAACTTTTCTATAATCATTTTTTTCTTCTAATCTTATTTCTAATTTCAATTTTATCCTCCGTCTAATTTTAATTCTGACTCTACGATTTTATCAAAACCTATATATAGAAAGGAAATCAATAGTCCTTCCTATTATAGGAAGAACACACTCTCATTATTAAACAAAAAATCACTCCTAATATTAAATTTTATTTATTTTGATATTATACAGTTATTTTATTATCGAGTC
This sequence comes from Cetobacterium sp. 2G large, assembly GCF_014250655.1. Taxonomy (NCBI): domain Bacteria; kingdom Fusobacteriati; phylum Fusobacteriota; class Fusobacteriia; order Fusobacteriales; family Fusobacteriaceae; genus Cetobacterium; species Cetobacterium sp. 2G large. Next base: position 25,021 of record NZ_JACHTH010000002.1, read on the forward strand.
AATATAATAACATTCTAAAGAAACTATTCCTGTGAGAAAGTATTTTGATTTAATTTTTTAAAAAATTAAAACTTTTTTACAAAACCTGTTGTCTAAATATTATTAATAAGTGTTAAAAAATAATAAATAATTTAATCCCCCCAAAAGAGCCTCTATCCCCCCAGAGGCTCTTTCCCTTTTTTGTATTTTAAATTTTTTCAAACTTTTTTAAGAAATAAACGCCTAAAGATTACAATAATAGTTAGAAGATAAAAAAGAATTTAAAGCAGTAAAAATAACCATCACACAGTTTCAAGGATGTTTTAATTTTTAAATGAAATGATTGAAAGTTTTAAAGTTATTCAAAGGTGATTTAGTAGTGAGTAGAGGGATTTATGAGGGCTGTCCTCTACTTTTTTTATTAAAAAATATAAAAATTAAAGGATTAAGCTAAAATAACCTAATCCTTTTTAATACTATTATATTTATCTTTATCTATTCTATTTCTCAAATTTTAAAAAATAACAGAATTTTAGCAAATATTTTTTTTATTTAATACCATTTCTATTTTTTTAATTGTTTTTTCTTCTAATTCCCATGTCGTACTTCTTACATTCTCTTCTATTTGCTGAGGTGTTTGAGCCCCACAAATAACTGGACCAACTTCTTTTTGAGCTATTAACCAATTTATAGCAACTTGTGACAATGGTTTTCCTATTTCTTGAGCTATTTCTTTTAATTCTTCAACACAGTTAAAGTAATTTAAAAATCTTTCTCCATTTAACTTTGGATTTTTTGATCTATCGTCTGATGAATCAAAATTATTTTCTAATTTAAACTCTCCAGTTAGTAACCCTTGCATTAAAGGGCTATATGGTAAAAATGCCATACCTTCCTCTTTACATAGCGGTAATAATTCGTTTGCTGTTCTATATTCTAGTTGTTTATGATGATAAATTTCTGAATTTGGTTCTAACATATTATATAAACCTTGAAGTGTTGAAATTTCAGCTAACTCCATACATTTTTTTGTATCTTTTAAGGAAAAATTAGATAGACCAATATATCTTATTAACCCTTTTTCTTTCATCTCCATTAAAGTAGCCATTCCCTCTTCTAATTCCATTCCTTCAAATGGCCAATGTATTTGATATAAATCAATATAAGAAGTTTGAAGTCTTTCTAATGAGGCATTCAACTCTTTATATAAACTTTCTCTTGATATACTTTTAGTAACAACTTTATTTTCATCCCATATAAGACCACATTTTGTTGCAATAAAAAGAGAACTTCTATCATAATCTTTTAAGGCCTCTCCTAAGATTTTTTCTGAATGTCCCATTCCATAAATAGGAGCGACATCAAAAAAATTTATACCTAACTCTACAGCTTTCTTTATTGTTTCTATAGATTTTTGATCCTCTGTATTATTCCATGTACCACCTATCGCCCAACACCCAAATCCAACTGAAGATAGTTTTTCATTATTTAATGCTTTAAACTGTTTATATATCATAATTTTCTCCTTATTTTCTTAATTCTGGCCAAAAATCTTTATTAGCTTCGATTAAACTATCTAAAATATCTTTTGCTTTTAATGCTGATGAAACTGTTTTATTTAAAGTTAATGCTTTAAGTGCTTTATCATATGAATTTTCCATATAAGCATCTACTAAACATTTTTCAGAAGCTAATTGCTGCTCTATCATCCCTTTATTGAATGTAGGTATTTCTAAATTTTTATACGTACTTACCGGTCCATCTTTAGTTATTAAACATGGTATTTCTATCATAGCATCATTCGGAAGATTTTTAATAGCTCCATTATTTTCTACAATCACTAAATATTTTTTATTTAAATCATTCACCAAAGAGTTTGCAACATCTACAATAAATAATCCATGAGCTCCAACATGGAAAGCTTCTCTATCATAATTACCTGTTTTTTCATACTCATCTATAGCTTTGAATAGTGTTGCTTCTCTTCCATCCATTACTTCATTTGCTCTTGTATAATCTTTATTTAATTGATTTAAAACTAAATCTCCTAATAGATAATATTGCATATATGTATTTGGTACATAGTCATCAAATAGATTTAAAATGTACTTCATATTTTTATAAGTTTTTTGCCATGATGCATCCTTATGCTGTAAATCATAATTAGTTTCAGGAAATAGTCCATGCTCTTTTATAAAGCTTTTCATCTCATCTATTCTCTCAACACCATTTACTTTTAAACTTGTAAACCATCCAAAATGATTAAGTCCAAAATATTCAGGTTCAATCTCTTCATAATCACATTTAAATATATCTGTCATTTTTTGCATCATACCAACTGGCATGTCACATATATTAAGAACTTTTGATTTAGGTCTTAATCTTCTCATTGCCTCTGCTACTATTGAAGCTGGATTTGAATAGTTTATCATCCAGCACTCTTTTTTAGAATATTTTTCCATGTAATCAACTAATTCTACCATAGGTTTAATAGCTCTTAATGCGTATGCCATTCCCCCTGGACCACAAGTTTCTTGTCCAATTGTTCCTAATGATAAAGGAATTTTTTCGTCTAACTCTCTCATTGCGTATTTACCAGTTCTGATTTGTGCAAATATAAAATCTGCATCTTGAAAAGCTGATTCTGGATTTGTATGCTCTGTAAATAATAACCCTGGATCCATTTCATCAACTACACTTTTTGTTATAACAGAAATCTTTCTCTGTCTTTCTCCATCTATATCAAATACTCTTAATTCATCTAATTTAAATTCATTTTTTTTACTTAATAAAGCTTTTACAACTCCAGGCGTAAATGTGCTTCCCCCACCTGCTATAACTACAATATATTTTTTCATAATAATCCTCCCTCATCTTTACTCTTCATCTTTTATATTTAACTCTTTACAAACCTCTTTTTTTATCTTTTGAACAGATAATCCATATATAATCTGAACTCCCTCAGAATTTTTAACAATACCACTACATCCTGTTGTGTTTAATAAATTCTCATCTATTTTTTCTAAATCTTTAACTTGAACTCTAAGTCTTGAGTAACAATTTGTAATAGTTTTTATATTTTCAGAACTACCTAATCCCAAAATTATATTTTTTATTTTATCGCTTTTTTCACTCTCTTTATTTTTTTCTTTATAATCCTCTTTGCTATAAAGCTTTACTTCTCCACTCTCTCTTCCTGGAGTTTTTAAATTTAATTTTTCTATTAAAAACTTAAATATAACATAATATAAAGCAATCTGAGCAAACCCTAATAAAATAAATTTAAGTGTATCTCCTTTAACCCCTGCTGGAAGCATCATTGCTAAAAATTCAATTCCTCCAGATACAGCTATTACTCTTAAATCTAATAATGCAGCTACTGCCATTCCTATTCCAGCTAATATTGCATGAACAACAAATAAAATTGGAGCAGTGAATAAAAATGAAAATTCTAATGGTTCTGTCACTCCTGCAAAAACTGCTGCTCCTACTGCTGGAATTAAAATCCCTTTTGTTTTTTCTTTTAAATCACTATTTGCACATCTATACATAGCTAAAGCTGCTCCTACTAATCCAAACATTTTGCTCATAGCTTTTGTTAAATAAACTGCTCCAGGCCCTAATCTATTAATAGTTGAAGATGATAGTTCTGCCATAGCAATATTTCTTACACCTTCTAAATATTGGCCATCAACTACACCAGTTCCGCTTATAGCTGATAATTCTACAGGTACCCATAACAAATGATGTAATCCTGTCGGAATCAATATTCTTTCTAAAAACCCATAAATACCTACACCAAATACTCCTGTAGAAACAATTGTATTCGTCATTTTAGCTATAAAAATCTGTATCACTGGCCAAGTATAAGTAAAAAATATTGATAATGAAATTACAATTGGTATCCCTATCAATAAAGCTAAATTTGAACTACCATAAAGTCTCATTGCACCTTCAAATTCTTTATCTACAAATTTATTATGTAGATAAGATGTAACCAATCCTAAAATAATTCCTAAAAATACCCCCATATCTAAAACTTGAACACCTAAGACTAAACTCTGTCCAGTACCTCTTAAATCACCGGTTATAAGAAATCCTTTAATTTTCATAAAAGAATTCATAGAATAAAGAAAAATAAAAAATAAAATTATTCCACTTAATCCTGCATCTCCCTTTTTTCTTTTTGTCATTCCCGAAGCAATTCCAACAGCAAATATTGGAGATAGATTTATAAATATGCTTAGTAATGAATCTTTTGTCAAAACACCAAAATTATTTAACCATTGAATTTTTGAAAAAGGAATAGATGGATTTGTTAATAAAACTCCAAATGCTAATAACATTCCAACTATAGGTAGTGTAAATACTGGAACTAATATTCCTTTAGAAAATTCAGTTCCCAGTCGAGTTATAGTTTTTTTTAGTTTTTCAAAATTTAAACCGCAATCTTTTTTTAAAACTTTGTCCATAAGACCCCCAAAAACAATTTTTTAAAATTGGTATATACCAATTACAAGGTAATGATATTTCATTTTTTCATTTTTGTCAATAATTTTTTTATTGATTTTTTTTTTAATAAAAATTATAATTATTTCAATAGACAAAAAATATAGGAGATATTAATGAAGTTACCTAGATATATTGAAATTGCAAAAGAACTTGAAGAGAAAATTTTAAATAATACCTATAAAAAAAATGAACGTCTTCCTGCTGAGAGAATATTAGCCGAAGAATACAATGTTACTAGAGTTACAATTAGAAATGCTATTGAACATTTAGTCTTAAAGGGATTTTTAGAAAAAAAAGTTGGAAGTGGAAACTATGTTAAGAAAAATACTTTAAATTTAAATATTAGTGAACAATTAAGTTTTAGTGAAAAATCACATTTTTTAAAGCAAACACCACGAACAGATGTTATTGAATTTAAAGAGATTTCTGGAGATGCAAAATTAATGGAGATATTTAATTGTGATTCTAATGAAGTTTTTTTCTTTATAAAAAGAGTTAGATATTTGGACAATACTCCTGTAAACCTTGAAAATACTTATCTTCCTAAAAGTCTTTTTCCAAATTTAACTAAAGATATTATGAAGGGATCTAAGTATGATTTTGTAGAGAAAACCCTTTCTATAAAGGAGAGCTACAATAAAATAACTCCAATTCTACCAAACGAAGAGTTAAGTCAACTATTTAATTTAACTTCTTGTGAACCAATATTCTACAAAACATCTATTGGAATTTCTAAAAAAGATATACCATTTGAATATAGTGAACTATATTTTAATCCAAATATATATGAGTTTACTTTTACTTCAAAAAGATAAAAATAAAAGAAGAAAATTGATAATTAGATTATCAATTTTCTTCCCAATTATAGTTTTCACAATAAACTTTTGTCTCATCATATCTATCTATAAATTTATTTTCTTCATTAGAATATCCAAAAGCCACGACTCCAAAAGGAATTATATGTTCTGGTAGGTTAAAATATCTCTTCATTTTCTCTACTCTTTCCACTTCAGGATAAAAACCAAGCCAAACTCCTCCTAGCCCCTCTTCTACAATTTGAAGCAACATATTTTGAATAGCTGCACTTAAATCTTGTTGTAACCACATATTATCTTTTTCTACTAATTTTGTATTTCCTAAAACAACTATCGAAACTTTAGATTTACTTACAGGAACTGCATAAGGACTCATTTTTGAAATAGCATTTTTCTTTTCTTCACTTTCAACAACAATAAACTCCCAAGGTTTAAAATTATGTGCTGATGGTGCTTGCATCCCAGCTCTTAAAACCCTTTCTATTTTTTCACATTCAACATCTTTGTCTAAAAAACTTCTAATACTTCTTCTATAAAAAATTGAATTCATATGTTCTCCTTTATCCAACTATTTTTTTAAATTAAAAATACATCTCTTCCCTGGTGTAAAATAACATTTATTACACGATACACATTTTGGTTTTTTTAAGTCTCCTGACATCCAAATATTTACTAAATTAGGTTCGCAAGTCAATGGTCTAGACATTGAAAAATACTCAATTTTACTACTATTTAAAATCTCCTCCATCACATCTATATGTCTATTTCCACCTATTAAAATTACTGGAATATCAATCATTTCAGCTAATTTTTTAGCATAGTCTTTAAAATATGATTCGTTAGTTTTAGAAACTACAACTTTTGTTCTAGCAGCACCTAAATTATTTTCTGATACCTCTTTTATAGATTCATTTCCACCTGTAACCTCTATTGCATCAATTCCTAACTCTGCAAGTTTTTTAGCAACGTACATGCTGTCCTCTTCTGTAAGTCCACCCTCTTTAACATAATCAGCAGAGTTTAATTTAATCCAAATTGGAAAATCTTTTCCTACAGACTCTCTCATAGCTGTAAAAATTTCAAATATAATTCTTCCTCTATTTTCAATACAACCACCATATTCATCAGTTCTTTTGTTATAATATGGTGATAAAAATTGACTAAGAAGATACCCATGACCGCCATGTATCTCTACACCATCAAATCCTGATTTTTTAACTCTTAATGCTGCATCAGCATATGCTTTAACTAAATACTCTATCTCTTCTTTTGTAATCTCTTTAGCCCAAGTTCCAGTATTTTCATTTTGTATAGTTGAAGGTCCCCAAATAGTTCTTTCTCCAACATTAAACGTTGTCATGAACCCACCGTAAACTATTTGCATTATTATATTAGCTCCATATTCATGAATTTTATTTGTAAATTTTTGATATTCAGGAATAAAACTATCATCATATATCCCCATCATTCCAGGATTCGGTTGCTCATCTTTAGTAACAAAAGCATATCCTGTAATAAGAGTTGAAGCTCCACCTTGAGCTAACTCCTCATAAATAGCTGAAAGTTCTGGAGTAAGGTGGCCTTTTTCATCTGCTAAATCTTCCCATAACGCTCCTCTTATTATTCTATTTTTCATTTCTAAATTACCTAATTTTGTTTTATCAAAAATATTTTTCATATTTATCTCCTTTAAACTTTTATATTATAACGAGATTATATTTCATTATAATTTCTTTAACAAGTACGCACTTTTTTGTAAGACTACTTACTTTTTTGTAAGAATTTAAACAGAATAAGGTTTTCTTTATAAAAAGTATTTTAATAATATTAAAAAAATTTGTTATTTGACATTAATGATTTAAATGTTAAAATATAAATACTAAAAATTTTTTGAAATTAAAGGGAGATAAAATGTTAAATTATAAAGATAAAAACTACTTTTGCCAACTAGATTTGGGATTAGAATTTATTCGTGGAAAATGGAAAGCATTAATTATCTGTCATTTGAAAGAGGAGCCTGTTAGATTTTTAGAACTTCAGAGAAGAATTCATGGAATTACTCAAAAAATATTAAACGAACAACTTAAAGCGTTAGAAGAGGAAAAAATTGTAGAGAGAATAGTTTACCCAGAAGTTCCACCTAGAGTTGAATATAAACTTACCGAAAAGGGATTAGCTCTTTTACCAGCCTTAGAAATGATTGAAAAGTGGGCTGAAAAATATTTAGAATCTTGCTCTATTGAATACTAAAGATATTTAAAAGGTTTGATTATCTTGAAAAAATCAAACCTTTTTATGCTATAAAAATATCTATATCAATTCTTTTACTCTGAAATAACACGCTGACCGTCTATTGTATTAAACGGATTAATAATAATTTTAGTTCCTTTTGGTAAATTTAAAACTTCAGCACTATTTTTAGTTTTAAATCCTATGTCAATTTGAGTTTTTTTTGCAATCCCATTCTCTAAAATAAAAACAAATGATTTATTTTCCTCTTTAAAAATGGAAAAAGAATCTATGGATAAAGCATTAGATTTTAAATCACTAAAAATTTCAACATCAACAAAATATCCAGGATTAAAATAGATTGAATCTGGCATTTCTATTTCAGTTTCAATAATTAAATTTTTCTTTTCATCAGCAGAGGGTTTAGCTATTGATGAAACTTTAGAAACTTTTCCAAGAATTTTAGAAGCATTTTCAGCCTCATTATTAGGTGGCGTAACCAGAGCTTTATCACCTACTTGAATATTTTGAAAGTTTTCTATTGGAATATCTAAATTAACAATATTTTTAGCTTGTGTTGCTATGGTTAAAAGCCTTTCACCACCAGCTAAAGAAACTCCATCTTGCGAATTAACAGTATATATAACACCATCATATTGAGAAACAAATGGCTTAGAAATTTGTTCAAATCTTTTATTTAAAAGATTATTTTCTAAATTTAATTTTTCTAATTTAGATAAGAGTATCGTTTTTTCCAAAGATAATTCTTTATTTAAACTATCATAATTTTCTTTAAGAAATTTTAGTTTATCTTCACTTAATAAAATAGAACTTTTTAAATTAATTAAATCTAAATTAATTCTTTCAAACTGTGATGTTATAGAACTTAAATCAGTAGAGGTTACTCCTCCCTCTTTAAAAAGAGTTCTATATGCTGTTAAACGACTTTTAGCAGCTTTAACTTCAGATTCTAAAATAGGAAACGTTCTTTTTTTATTTATAACTTCTTCTTCCATATTCTTAATTTCTAAAATTTTATTATTTAGTTCAATTTTCAAAGGGCCACTTTCAAGATTAGAAAGCTTTAATCGAGTATCTTCAATATCAATCTCATTACCTCTTAATATTCGTTCATTTTCTAAAAGTGAAATATTGCTAAAAACAACAAGTTGATCTCCTTTTTTAACTTCATCTCCAACTTTTACTAAAAACTTTTCTACAATAGTTGGCCCTTCAGCAACTATAGGAAAAATTTCTTTAGGTGAGACAACTCCTGTATATTTATTAGAGATAGAAATATTAGAATAATCCAAAACTTTTACTTTAATAGTTTTATCTGGATTTTTTTTTAAGACAAAAGAAATTGAAATTAAAGCACCTAAAATAATAAAAAAAAGAATAGTTATTTTTTTTATTTTCATAAATACACCCCCAAAAATTATTTGAAAAGATTATCATACTCAATTTTTGAAAGAACTAAATCTCTTTGAGTTTTATATAAATTTTCTTGTGAACTAATTAGTTGGTTTAAAGAATTCAAATAATCGAAAGTAGTAATTAAATCACTTTCAAATCTAAGATTATCTATTTTTAAATTTTCTTTTAAAATAGCAACTCTTTTTTCTTGGGACAAACTCTGTTCTATCAAGGATTCAATCTCTCTTTGTTTTGTTCTCATCCTCAACTCAATTTCTTTAATATTCTCTATATAATTTATTTCAGCTTTTTTCATTTCAAGTTTTTTCTGTTCAACTTTATCTATTGTACTTCCCCAATTAAAAGAATATGAAAACCCTAATTCAACTCGGCCATCATGATTAGCATAGTATCCATTATCCGAATCTTCATAAAAATCCTTAATAGCTTTTATATATACAGTTGGATAAAACTCACTTTTAGCGATTTTAACATCATATTCTGAATTTTTTAATATTAATTGTTCTCTTTTTCCAAGGGTAGTTTTTTCAGGTTGAGTAGTTTTGGGAGATAATTGAAACCCTAAAAAATCCTCTCTAATAGAAAACTCTTTTAAAGTAAAAGTTGAATTAAGAGGATAGTTCAAAATTTTAAATAAACTTTCTTTTGAATTTAATGCAGCTGCTTGATATTGAGCTTTTAAACTTTTTAAATCTTCAATATCACTTAAAATTTTTAAATATTCTGATTTTGGAGAAAGTTGATTTTCTTCAAACATACGTTTCAGTCGGTAGTATTGCTTATTTAATGTATCAATCGCTGAATCAAAAATTTTAACTTGATTTTCATAATTTAAAGTTAAAAAATAATCATTTACTCCTCTTTCTTGTTCTCTAAGAGTTGTAAGAAATATATCTTGTTCAGATATTTGGACATTATTTGTTGTTTTTTTTAAAGTGTTGTAGTCTTTTAATCCATTGAAGATATCAACTTTGGCCTCTAAAGTATTAAGTTTAAGTCCTTGATTACGAATAGATTCAATTCTATTTTCATTAGATACAACAACTGGAGGAAGATATAAATTTTTAAAAGTTTGAATTTCTTCACTCTTTTGAATTTGGTGATCCAACTCTTTAACTTTAACTGTAGGATTATGAGTTAATATTCGTTTAAAAATAGTATTTATATTAATCTCTTGAGCAAGAATGCAGGTGCTTAAAAAAATAGAAAAAAATAGAAAAAAATAGCTCATACCTACTCACCTCCTCCAAAAAATTTTTTTATAAAGTTTAAAGAAAATTTTGATTTTTTAGAATTTTTTGATGAATCGCCATAATAAGAATAATTTCTACCATAGCTACCTATATTTTTTTCGGCTTTATTAACGACAAATCCATAAATATTGGCTTTTGCATTTCTTAAAAGTTCTTTGCCAAATTTTAAATCTTCAGCATTAACTTCGTCATAAGCTACAACATAGATAACTCCATCTGACACTTTAGATAAAATAGCTGCATCTGATGCAACAGTAAGAGGTGGAGTATCGATTATTATTGTATTATAATCATTTTTTATTTTATTTAGTAGTGTTAGAAATTTATCATTTAAAAAAAGTTCAGTTGGGTTAGATGCAACTACTTTACTTGGAATAAAATCTAAATTTTTTGAGATATTTTTAATAATTATTTTTTCAATATCTAAATCATTAAATAACAAAGATTCAAGTCCAAAATTAAACTTCAAATTAAAAGCTTCATCAAGTCGAGGATTTCTTAAATCACAATCAATCAAAAGAACTTTTTTATCAGTTATAGCAATACTATGTGCATAGTTTACAGCTAAAACACTCTTTCCTTCTTTGGGAACTGAGCTTGTAACAAGAATAATTCGTCCAAAATCTTTATTATTTAAAAAAAATAGATTTGTTCTAATGACTCTAAGAGATTCACTGAGTTGAATATTATTATCGAAAAATAAATCTTGAGACATAGTTCTCTACCTTCCTTCCTTGTGCTTAGCAACAACTTTTTTTAAATCTTGAGATCTACTTTTATCACAAATTAATATATGCTCATTATTTTTTATAATAATCAAATCATTAACACCTAAGAGAGAAATAACGCTTCCTTCAGCAATAATAATATTATTATAAGAATCTTGTGAAATAACCTTGGTATTTTTTATAATATTTTGATTTTCATCCAAAGGTAAAATTTCTTCTAAAGCTTTAAAACTTCCTACATCACTCCACCCAATATCTACTGGAATAACTCTTAAATTTTTAGAATATTCTAAAACACCAAAATCTATAGATATTTTTTCAAATTTTGAAAAATAAGGATGGACTGAATCTGCTAACTCCATTCCATTAATTCCAGTCTTCAATATTGGAGTTATTTCTTGTAGTATTTCACAATAATCCTCCATTAAAATTTCTAAATTTTTAAAAATTGTTTTTAAACTAAAAATAAAAATTCCAGAATTCCAAAAAAAGTTTCCAGAATCAATATATGATTCAGCTGTTTGTAAATTTGGTTTTTCTCTAAATTTTTTAACTTTATATACTTGATTCATTTCAATTGATGAATTATTTACACCAACTTCAATATATCCATAACCAGTTTCAGGTCTGCTAGGTTTTATTCCTAAAGTTACAATTACTTCGCTATTTTTAGCAACTTCTAATCCTAAAATAACAGCCTTTTTAAAGTCTGATAAATTCTTAATAATATGATCAGAAGCCAATACTACAATCTGAATATTATCTGTAATTAATTTAAACCGTTCCCTAATAATTAAAGAGGCATAACTGATAGCCGCTGCAGTATCTTTAGAAAGTGGTTCCACAATAATATTTTCTTTTTTTACTTCTGGTAACTCTTTAGAAATCATTTCAGCTTGAGAAATATTCGTTGAAATAAATATATTTTCAAGTGGTATAGTTCCAACTACTCTTTCTAAAGTCTCTTTAATCATACTCTTTTCAGAAAATAAAGATAATAATTGTTTAGGTTTTTGTGGTGTGGAAAGTGGCCAAAATCGTTCTCCACTTCCACCAGCCATAATAATAGCAGCAATCATAGTCCCCTCCTTTTTATAAACCTTTATAGGTATTGACAAATTCCTTATCACAAATAAGATGTTTAAAAAATTTAAAAGTATTTCTTGTATACATAAATATTTTAAAATTAATATAACTCAATGAGCACAGATACTTTTTTGCAAGAATAGAACGATTTCTATTAAATTGTTCATAACTTTTTCGCGAGGTCAAAATATCAGAACTTTTACCAACTTTATGTAAAATTTTGGCTGTAGGTAAATAAATAATTTTTCTTCCTGAATTTATAACCTTCCAAGAAAAATCCACATCTTCAAAATACATAAAATATTCTTCAGGAAGTAATCCTATCGAATCAATTAAACTTTTATGAAAAAACATAAGACAACCTGTAGCAAAGTCAATTTCTCTTTGAATATTATATGCTTCACAGTTCAAAGCATTTTCTCCTATATGTATTCCACCAGCCCTTTTTCGTTGAAGTTTTCCACCTGCAAACCAAATAATATTAGGTGAATTAAAATAACAAATTTGTCCAGTTAAAATTCCTATGTTTTTATCAAAATTATTTATATAAAACTCTTTAAAAACTTTTAAAAGATTAAAATCTGAAATAGTATCATTATTTATAAGAAGAAAAAAATCTGGATTATAATTTTTTAAAGCATATTCAATACCGTAATTATTTCCATATGCAAATCCTCCATTTCTTTCAGAAAGAATAATATCTACCATAGAATCTTCAGTATAAATATCCCTTAAAATTGAAAAAGAATTATCAGGAGAACAATTATCTACAACAATTATTTTAAATTTATCTTTAAAATTTTGAGATTTTAAAGAATTAATAGCTTCAACTGTATCTTGAGTTCCTTTGTAATTAATCATTATAACTGTAATCATACTCTACCCCTTTATTTTTTATAGATGTTTTAAAAAATAAAATTATAATAAAAGCAGTTCCAAATTTAGTATATAGACCACCTCTTAAAAAAAAACTCAGAATTCCAGCAAGAGCACATCTATTTATTATCCCTTTATTTGAATCATCAAAATTTAAATATACTATAATAAAAATAATAAAAAGTGCTAAAATAACTACTCCCATTTCTGAAACTATCCTTGTTGCAAGAGAATAAGCGTCCATAGCATTAAGTCCATAAAAATAATACACACCTGTTTCTAAATTTTTAAAATTCCTTAAATAACTATATGGATGAGTTCCTAGTCCTGTTCCAAAGAAAAGATTATCATTATTAAGAGCAACATAAAGATTACTTAAAATTGCAAATGAACTTGCATTTATGTTTTCAAATATACCTGTTTTTAAACTTTTAAAAGATTGTATTGTATCTATATATTTATTCCACCATATACTTTGAGTTAAAAATAATCCTAAAGGTATAGCAATAGAAACTTTTAAAATGTTTTTTAATGCTGGTTTTTTAAATCTAGTTATAAAAAAATAAACAGGAACCACAATAAAAGCAGCACTAGCTTGAGTCATAAAAAATGCTAAAAGAATAATCAAATAATTAATTTTTATTTTTTTATTTCTTATAATATTTTCAATAGAATAAATGCAAGCTGGTAACATTGTCTGAGCCAGCCAGCCAGGTTCATAAGCTACACTCCTAATTCTAGCCAAATCGCTCCCAAAAGTTGGTAAAACTCTAGAATTACATCCAATAGGATACGGAAATATATCAATTTTAAAAAATAAATAAATAATGAATTGAAATATACCTAAAATTGAGATAAAACATGTGATTTTTAAATATATATCAAACAATTTTTCATATCCATAATTTTCAAAAAATTTATCAAATCCTAAAAACATAACAAGTAAAAGAATTATTTGTTCTAAACATCTAATCAAAGGATATCCATTTCCAATTACTTTAAAAATAGATATTAAACCTAAAGTCATAATTAAAAATAAAAGCTTATAATTTATTTTAAAAAATAATATTTTTTCATTTAAAAAATAATATCCTAAGTAAATTAACATTAGGAGTTCTTCTAACTTTATAGGGAGATTTGTATAGTAAATTGTATATATAAAAACATATGGGACAACGTAAAATAATTTAAACAAATCTCAACCACCTCACTTAATATTTAAAGTTTATTAAAAATTTTATTAATCATAAGATTATTTACATTATTCCAGCTGTACATTTCTAAAATTAAATTTATTTCATTTTTTTCAAAAGCTATAGAATCACTATTTTCAATTAAAAATATCAATTCTTGTAAGTCATAAGGATCAAAATGTTTTACAACAGAATTAGAAAACTCTTTTAGTGAACCTCCAGTAGAACAATAAACTTTTGCACCTTTATGAAGTGCTTCTAGAACTGGTAGACCAAATCCTTCATAAAGAGATGGAAATATAAAAGCTTCACAATTTGAATAGAGCCAATTTAACTCTTCATCGCTAACAAAACCTAAATTTTGAACCCTCTCTCGATCAACCTGTAAGAAGTTATTATTTCCTGCAATAACAAGAGTTTTTTCTGTTTTACTTTTACTAAAAGCTTCTAAAAGAAAATTTAGATTTTTAGTAGGCCTTGAATTCCCAACGTATAGAAAGAACGATTTTGGCTTCAAACTTTTAATAGGAATCTCTTTTCCTGGAATAATATTTACTCCTTCTGGAATATGAATAGAATCTTTATTATAAAAACGAAGAATATCATCTCTAGTTGATTGAGATACGGTAATAACTAAATCTGAATTTTTTAGTGTTCTTTTTAGAATAAAATCCACTGCAACCTTAGTTAAAAAATTTCTAACAGGATTTAAATGTATTTTACAATTTATTGCTTTATATCCAACATCATGAATTGTTGTTATGTAAAATTTGTTTTTATCCTTAAAAAAACTATTACAATGATACAATGAGTGATATATATCAAAATCAAGTTTTTTTAAGAAATTATTAAATAAAAAAAAATGGTGCGGAGTAAAAGGCTTTAAATCAGTATAAATTAAATTAAATGTTTTACTATCTAAATTCTCATTTACAATAACCATGATATTATCATAGCCAAAATAATCTTGATAAATTTTAATAATCTCTCTAGAATATCTAGATATTCCAGTAGGTTTATTTGATATTAATCGTCCATCTAATAAAATTTTCATATTGAATTCCTCCTATATTTATCAAATATCCATCCCCATTTATTAAAATATTTTATAGCTGATATTACATGAAATATTAACATTTTTTTATTTTTAAAAGACCCTTTAGCATGAGAGTGAATTATCTCTACATAAGGATAAAAAACAGATGTAGAAACCATATTTATACGCCTACTTAAATCATAATCTTCAAGATACATAAAAAATCTCTCATCAAATCCATTTATACTTTTTAAAATATTTGTTCTTATTAACATAAAACATCCAGAAAGTATTGGAATTTCTTTAATAGAATTATAGTTAAAATCTCTCATTTCATAAAGATAATCACTTTTAGATATCAAGGTTTTTATAGGACAGAATTTTCGTAAAATTAAATTTATAGGAGTCGGAAGTCTTTTGCAAAGATATTGAAGCTCTCCATCAGGATACTTAACTTTAGGCATAACATGTCCAATTTTCTCATTACTTTCAAGAAATTTAAATAGTTCTTCTAACACACCTTTTTTAAATTCAATATCTGGATTTAAAATTAAATGATATTTAGAATCTATATTTTGATAGAGCATAACTTGATTGTGTCCCCAACCATATCCACCATTTCTTCCATTAAAAATATAAGTTATTTTATCTTTTGGAAAAATATTAAGTTCATCTTTTAGAGTATTTGTTGGTGAATTATCAGATATAAAAAGATGAATTTTTAAATCTGTATTTAAAAAACATCGGATAGCTTTAAATAAATCTTTTTGATTTGTATTATACGTTACAATACTACAACTTATATCAATCATATTCACACACCTCTTCCAAAAATAACAATTTTGATAGTTTTAAAAATTATTATTAAATCAAGTAAAAAACTGAAATATTCAATATAATAGATATCATATTCCAGTTTTCTTTTTGCATCATCAAGATTAGCTCCATAAGAATACATTACCTGAGCTAGTCCTGTAATTCCTGGCTTCATAGCATATCTAAGAGAATATAGATTTAAAAGTTCTTCATATTCTTTTCCTAGCTCATTCCACTCTGGTCTTGGCCCAATAAAGCTCATGTCTCCTTTAATTACATTTAAAAGCTGAGGTAATTCATCTATTCTGAGTTTTCTTATAATTCTTCCTACTTTTGTAATTCTTTTATCATCTTTTGAAGAGTATTTAGAAAAACTTTTAGGATCATGTATTTTCATAGATCTAAACTTGATTATTGTAAATTCTTTTCCTAAAAGACCTATTCTTTTTTGTTTAAAAAAAGCTGAAGATAGAAAGAACTCTTTTGGAGTTTCGAGTTTAATACATATATATGTTAATAAAAATATTGGAAACAATAAAATCAATAGTAAAATAGAGATGATAATATCTACAAATCTTTTCATTCGCTTCGAAAAATTAGAATGTAAAAGTTTAAACTCTTTAGACTTTAAAAACCACTCCTTCGATATAATATCAATATTAATTTTTCCTTGATATTGTTCAAAAAAATCGAAATATTCTATCGTGTTAATACCCAAAAGTTTTAGTTCAAAAAGTTTATCTAAAACTTCTTTATTTAAAAAAGGCCTATAAATGATTTCTAAAACTTCATTAGATTTTTTCAAATCATCAAGATTCTTAAAAATACAAGATTTAATTTCTAAACTCTCATTAAAAACAGCTTCAATATTACCATCAAAGTCTATAAATACTAGAGTCTTTTGATTATTTTTAAGCATATTGCTAAGAAGAATCTTAATCATAATAAAACTAGAAGTGGAGATTAGAAACCAAAGAAAAACTTCTTTATCAGCATACATATATTTAATTATAGAAAACATCAGTATATTAATTCCTAATAGATACAAGATATCTGATTTTAAATGAGATGAATCAAAATCTAAAATACTAAAAATATAATATAAGCTCAATGAAAAAAAAATAATAATATATATAAAAATTTCTTCAAAAATATTTAAGTATTTTATCGATAAAAAATGAATTATTACTAAAATTAAAATAGAAATAAAAATTTCTTTTAAATGTTTAAAATATCTTTTCTTCATAGAAAAATTCTCCTTTTTAAGATGATTTATCTTCAGGTTGAAATTTTGGAATTACTCCCAGTATTGGTGACTCTAATATAGCCATAATTTCGGAATAATCTTTTAGCTTTAAAGAATAATTTTCAATTAAAAAAGCAAAAAAAATACCAAAAAGAGAAGAAGCAAGTATAGTTACACAAAATTTAATAAAGATTTTCTTAGAAATAGGTTCTGTTGGAGGAATAGCCTCTTCAATTATACGAATATTTCTTAAATTCAAAGTAGTATTAACTTTCAATAAAAACTCATTAGCTATTTCATTTGAAATTGTAGCAACCATAACCGGATGACTATCAATATAGGTAAATTTTAATATTCCTGTATTACCTATCGGTTCAAATTTAACTTTTTTTTCTAAAGAATTTACAGTTTCATTTAAGTCAAATTTATTAATAACTTTTTGTAAAAGAGTTTTACTTTTTGAAATTTCGGAATAAATTGTCGCTAATTTTTCACTTGCAGCAAGGTCATTATTATTAACAGAAGAGCTTATTGTAGTTGGATTATTCATAATAATAAAAGTAACTTCACCTTTATATTGCGTTGGAGTATTAAAAATAAAATACAATCCTACTATAAATATTGGAATTGCAGTAAATAGTAATATTTTGATTCTTTTTTTTAAAATAAAAATTATATCAATTAATCTTAAGTTATTAATCTCCATTATTAAGCTCCTTCAAATCATTATTTGTACATTTTTTTTCAAAAAATAAAAGTTTAATCCTATTAAAAAATAAACTGTTTATTTCGATTTTTTTGAAATAAATTATAAGAACAACTGAAAAGGTTAACTCTATTCCTTTTGAATAAACTACAATAATAAAAAAGTATTTAAAATAGAGGTGTAAAATGAGACAAGTTGTATTTATTCTACCTAGTGGAAGTGCAAGACCTATCGGAGGACATAAAGTTGTTTTTGAATATGCTAATAAATTAATTGAAGACGGATTTAAAGTAAGTATAGTTATGCCTGCAGTCTTAAAATGGAAAGAAATAAGCTTCCAAAAAAAAATATTTGGAATATTAAGATATGTATATTTTAACTTTAAAAAAAATCGATATCTACCATATTCATGGTTTAATTTAAATAAAAAAATCAATATTTTTTGGTGCTTAAATCTATCTGAGAAAAACATTCCTAAATCAGATTATATATTCGCTACAGCTTGTGAAACAGCAGAGTATGTGGCTGAATATAATAAAGATAAAGGAGAGAAATTTTATTTAATACAGTCTCATGAAAATTGGGCTATGGAGGAAAAAAGATTATATGCAACTTATAAAAAGCCGATGAAAAAAATTGTAATATCTAAATTTTTAAAAAATTTAATAGATCAATATGATAAAAATAATACTTATATTGAAAACGGTTTGGATAACACCAAATTTTTTAAAATTGAAAATATAAAAAAAGAAAAAAATACTTTAATGATGTTGTATCACTCTGATGAAAAAGTTAAACAAAGCAAAAAGGCTTTACATATTTTAGAAAAACTAAAGATTAAGTATATTGATTTAAAATTAATTCTTTTTGGTTTGCCAGAAAGACCAAAAGATTTACCAGAATGGATTGAATACCATAAAATGCCTAAACAAGATTTATTAGTTCAACTTTATAATAGAGCTCGAATTTTTATATCACCTAGTCTTATAGAGGGATGGGCACTACCTCCTGCAGAAGCTATGTTATCTGGAACGTGCGTGTGCGTAACTAATATCCCTGGGCACGAATATGTAGAACACTTGAAAACAGGGTATAAAGTACATAAAAATCTAGAAAATTTATATGAAGGACTAGACTTTTTATTAAATAATGAAAATATTATCGAAAACTTAGAAAAAAATGGCCAAAATTATATTTCTAATTTTAATTGGGAAAATTCATACCAAAAATTAAAAACATATATTTTAAATTGAGAAGAGAGGAAAAATATGAGATTTTTAAAAATTTTTATATATTTTTTTATTCTTAGTATAAGTATTTTAGGAAAAGTTGATATAAAAAGCTTTGGAGCTAAAGGTGATGGAATTACTGATGATACCGAAGCTTTTAATAAAGCTATGGCATATTTACCTAAAAAATCAACTATATATATTCCAAGTGGAGTTTATAAAGGCAATTTTATCTTCCAACATCATCAAATCACAGGAGATGGAGACACTATTTTTATAGCTAATAATCATGAAAAACCAATCATTACATTGAAAGATCCAGGTGGTTGGGACTATCAGATATTTCAAAACGCTATAATAGATGGACAAGGAAAAACTAAAACTTTAGTTCAATTTGGAGAAACTATGAATGATGTTTATGCTGGAAGATGGAGTTTTAAAAATGTCTCCTTAATAAATGCAAGTGAAGTAGCAGTAAAGAAGATTGGTGGAAACATAGGAACTCACTGGGAAGAATGTGATTTTAGTAATAACCCTATTCACTTTTATGCAAGAAATACCTCCAATCCAGGAAAAATAATGCATGTTGGATGTGATACATTCAACAAATCATACTTTAGTGAATCAACTAAAACGGTTTGGATATATATAGAAGATGAGAATAAAGGGAAAAATGAAGGTGGACAAATAATAATAAGAGATTGTATTGCAGAAAATAATACAGGTGCCGTATTTATAGCAAAAAATTTTGGAAAAGGTATGGTTCCAATTGTTATTGAAAATCTTTGGTTAGAAGGGAATTCAAAATCACCTTTATTAGCTATTGACATATACAACGAAAAATATATGGGCCGTGAATTTCATATTGAAGATGTAGGAAGGATAAAAATAGAAGGAACATATATTCATAATTCATATTTTAAAAAATCTAATGTTTCTATAATAAACTGTGAAATTTCAGATTCTTATCAAAATCAAGCATATACTCTTTATAACAAAGGAGTTCAGATAGAAAATATAGACTCAAATATAACTATAGCAAACTCATTTACTAGAAGCGGATGGGGACAAATAGATAATAATCAGCCTCCTTTAACTGTCAAAAATCATATGTTTGAACCAGTTTATATTTCAGGAGGAAGCTTAGGATACTACAGTTCACAACCTAATAATATTTATTATTATCCTCAAAATGCTAATATAATTATAAATAATAATATGGAATCACTAGAGAAAAAAATAGATTTTGGAGAAAATTCAATGAACTTAACTTTAGTAGATGATGGAGTAATGAAAAAAAAGTCTATTGAATTTGAAGTTATACAAGATGGTGGAATTTGCTATGTAAATTTAATGGACTCTTTAAAAGAGAAAGTGGGAAAATACGCAGTTATAACATTTAATATAAAACCAATGAATTTCCATCCAGAAGCAAAATTAAAATTGACAGCTGGATCAGGAGATATGGGAATATTAAATTTGAAAAAAATTGGAAAATGGAATTTTTATAGACTTTCATTTTACGTAGGAGATATCTATAAAGATTACGGAAATTTAGGATTTTGGTTTGATAATGCTCCTAAAGGATTTAAATTTAGATTATGTGATTTACAAATATTATTCTTTGATACTTTGGCAGAAGCCAATGCCTTTATTGATAATGGATATTTTGCTAGTAATACGGAATCTTAAAAATAGAAGATAAAACTTTTCATGATAGATTAACTAAAAAATTTATATTATCTTAAAATCTTATAACAGTTTAGAGGAGTGATTTTATGAATAAGCTTGAGACACCAATTTTTGTCACAAAATCTTTTTTACCACCTTTTGAAGAATATACACATAAAATTAAAGAAATTTGGGATAATAATATTCTTACAAATCTCGGTCCTATCCACGAGGAATTTAAAGAGAAACTAAACTCTTATCTAAAAACTAACTATACAACTCTTTGTACAAATGGACATCTTGGATTAGAAATGAGTATCAAAGCCTTGAACTTAAAAGGAGAGGTTATTACAACACCTTTTACTTTTGCATCTACTACTCATGCTCTTGTCAATTGTGGCATTAAACCTATATTTTGTGATATTGAAACTGAATCGTACAATATTGATCCTAATAAAATTGAAAATTTAATAAATGAAAATACTACTGCTATTATGCCTGTTCATGTATTTGGAACGCCTTGTGACGTTGAAGCTATCGAAAAAATCGCCAAAAAATATAATTTAAAAGTTTTATATGATGCTGCCCACTGTTTTGGTGTTGAAATAAATGGAAAAGGAATAGGGAACTTTGGAGATATTTCAATGATTAGTCTTCATGCAACTAAAGTTTTTAATTCTATTGAGGGTGGAGCACTAACATATAATGATTCAAAGCTTAAAGAAGCTTTAAAACTTTATAAAAATTTTGGTATTACAGGTCCAGAATCTGTCATAGCTGTTGGTGGAAATTCAAAAATGAATGAATTTCAAGCTGCTATGGGTATAGTCAATCTTCGATATATGGACAAACAAATTGAAGATAGAAAAAAAATAACTTATTTATATAGAGAACTTTTAAAAGACGTAGATGGAATAAAAACTTCTAAAGATATTAAGAATGTAAAACATAATTATGCTTATTTTCCTATTTTAATTGACGAAAAAAAATTTGGAAAGACACGGAATGAACTTTATGAAAAATTAAAAGATTTTAATATATTTACAAGAAAATATTTTTATCCTCTTACTAGTAATTTTGATTGCTATCAAGATGAATATAAAAATCTAGATTTAAAAAATGCTAATTATATTGCAGATAGAATTTTGACTTTACCTATTTATGGTTCTCTCAATCTTTCCACAGTAGAATATATTGTTAATGCAATTAAAATTATAAAAAAGGAGGCAATTATTGAATGAAATTAGGAGGAATGCAACCTTATTTTTTCCCTTATATTGGGTATTTTTCTTTAATAAAACATACTGATTTATGGATTGTAGTTGATAATGTTCAATTTATTTCAAGAGGATGGATAAATAGAAATAGAATTTTAAAGAATAAAGTTGGTGAAATAATCTATATAAATGTTCCTTTAAAAAAATTTCCACACAAAACTCCAATAAAAAATGTTTTAATAGACAATGAAAAGAATTGGAAGGATAAAATTTTAAATCAACTAGTTATTTACTCTAAAGCCCCATATTATAAAGAAATCACCTCTCTTTTAAATAAAATTTTTGATTTTGAAACTCTTAGTATATCTGAATTCAATATTCATTCTCTTAAATTAATTTGCAACTATCTTGGAATTGATTTTAACTATGTTATATTTTCAAATATTAAAAATTTTGATACTAGTAAAATTAAAGAACCAGATGACTGGGCTTTAGAAGCGTGTAAGTTTTTTAAGGCTTCTGAATATGTCAATCCTCCTGGTGGAAAATCTTTTTATAATAGAGAAAAATACTTAAAAAATGATATTAAACTAACTTTTCTTAACTCTAATTTTAAAGAATACAAAACTTTTTCACCAAATTTTATTTCTGGTCTTTCTATTATAGATGTGATGTTTTGGAATTCGAAAGAAGAGATTTTGAATATTTTAGATAATTATACCTTAGACTAAGTACAAAAGGAGATTTTTATAATGAAAATAGGAATGATGCAACCTTATTTTTTCCCTTATATTGGATATTTCTCTTTAATAAAATATTGTGAAAAATGGATTATTTTTGATAGCGTTAAATATATTAATAAAGGATGGGTTAATCGAAATAGAATCCTTAAACAAAATGGTTTAGAAACCAATTATATTACAGTTCCAATAGAAAGAATTTCTAGTAAAACCTTAATCAAAGATATAAAAATTAATAAAAATATTGATTGGAAAAATAAAATTTTAGGAGAATTAACTATCTATAAAAAAGCTCCTTTTTTTAAAGAAGTTATGTCTATAGTCAACGATGTTCTATCATATAATACCGAAAGCCTTTGTGAGTTAAATATATACTCTTTGAAAGTAATTTGTAAATATCTTAATATAAATTTCAATTTTCAAATTTTTTCACAACTTAAAGATTTTCCTGTAGAATCTGTTCAGGCTCCTGATGAATGGGCTTTATATACAGCTAAATATTTTAATGCAACTGAATATGTCAATCCTCCTGGTGGAAAATCTTTCTTTAATCCTATTAAATATCAAAGCTTAGGTATTAAACTTACATTTCTAGCACCAATTTTAAATGAGTATAAAACTTTTTCTCCTACTTTTATTCCAGGGCTCTCTATTATAGATGTAATGTTTTGGAATTCAAAAGAAGATATTAATAAGATGCTTGATAATTTTATCTTAGATGAATTTCCATAGGAGGGTAATTTGTATGAAAAAAAATATTGTACTTAGTGTTATTATGTTAACTTATAATCACGAAGAGTATATAGACTTATCTCTAAGTAGTGCTTTAAACCAAAAAACAGATTTTGACTATGAAATTATCATTGGTGATGACTGCTCTCAAGATAATACAGTCGAAAAAATTACTAAATATCAAATGAAAAATCCTGATAAAATTAAATTAATTGCTCAAAAGAGAAATCTTGGAGTAGTTAAAAATTTACTTGAAACACTCAAGTTTTCTAAAGGTAAATATATTGCTATTTTAGATGGTGATGATTATTGGAACTCCTCTTCAAAGCTTCAAAAATCTGTAGATTTTCTAGAAAAAAATGAAGACTATATAGCGACTTATAATAATGTTCTCTGTGTCGATCAATACAACAATCCTCGTAAAGATTTTTTTCAAAAAAATTTAGGAGATTTGAAACAAATTCAAGATCAACTAGACTACAATCCAATTGTAACTTGTAGTTTAGTTTTTAAAAATATTTGGGGTGAATCTTTTATTGATGTATACTCTTGTTATCTTAAAAATATAAAATATATCTGTGATCTTTCTTTAAAAATTTTATTAATAGAAAACGGAAAAATAAAACATTTTAAAGAATATCTTTCTACATATCGATTAGTAAATAGCGGAACTTCAGCTTTTTCAGCACAAAAGCAATTAATTCAAATTGAAGATGAAATTCAAGCTTATTTAAATATTTTAGATAATATTTCATCTAATAATTTTTATCTTGTAAAAAAAAGATTACAACAAACTATGTATCAAGGTATCAAAAAAATTTTTATCTCTAAAGATATTATTTCTCTTAGTAAGCTTTTAAAAATTAACTATAAAACAGGGCATTTTAAAACTATTCCCTTTTTTAAACACTGCTTAAGAAAGGCTGTGACAAAAATATGGAACGAAAAATCTCAATAAAGTCAAATATTATCTATAATACATTATTTCAAGTTTTCAATATTTCATTTCCTTTTATAACAGGATCTTATGTTTCAAGAACTGTAGGAGCTCACAATTTAGGAGATATTAATTTTGTACAATCAGTTATTGCTATTGTTATGGTTATATCTAATATTGGAGTCCTTTTTTATGGAATGAGAGAAGTTGCTAAAATAAGAGAAAATTTAGAATTACTTTCAAAGCTTGTATCTGAAATTGTTATCCTTAGACTCATTATAACTATAATTGTTATTCTAATTTTTTTACCAATGATTTATTTAATTCCAAAATTTAACCAAAATATAACTCTTTTTTATATAATAGGTTTTTCTATTGTAATAAATATTTTTGAAGTGGATTGGTTCTTTGGAGGAGTTGAAGATTATAAAATAATATCTATGCGAAATATAATCACTAAGGCTTTAACTTTTTTATTCATTATTTTATTCGTTAAAGAAGAGAAAGATTATTATATATATGCTACTCTACTTATTTTAGGTCAAGGGATATCAACCTTAATGAGTTTTTCATATTTTTGTAAACTTATTAATTTTAAAATAATAGGAATATCTCCATTTAAACATCTTAAAGTTTTAAAAATATTTTTTTTATCAACATTAATTGTAAGTATTTATAACTCAGTAAATACAATTATCTTAGGTTTTTTTCAATCCTCTGATGAAGTAGCATTTTTTATAAGATCTAAGCAATTTCAGCTTATGGGATTAGCTTTAACTGGGGCGATATCAACAGTTTTAATTCCACGTATATCATACTACTATCACAATGATTCTGAAAAATATTTAAGTCTCTTAAATAATTCTTTAAACTATAACTATATTATTTCTATCCCTATTGTTATAGGTCTTCTTATTTTATCAAAGCCTCTTAATCTTTTATTTGGAGGTGAACAATTTCTTCCTGCAGCATACTCTCTTTATATTCTTGCACCACTTATTTTTTTTATGGGTCTTAGCAATTGGATTTATGCTCAAATTCTTCTTCCTTCGGGACAAGAAAAGTTTGGTCTTAAAATACAAACTTTATCTGCATTTATCAATATTATTTTAAATTTTTTATTAATTCCAAAATTTGGATATATCGGTGCTGCAATTTCTTTATTTTTTACAGAAATAATAGCTCCACTTTTTTCAATATATATTTTAAAGAAAAATTTTAAAATAAAACTTATTACAAATTCACTTATTAAATATATTATAGCTAGTTCAGTTATGGGAGCTATTCTTTTTCCTATGCATCTTTACTTTTCTAGTTTTACTTTAATTTTATTTTCATCAATTACTGGTGCTATTATTTATTTTAGTGTCTTACTTATCCTTAAGGAAAAGATTATAATTCAAATTTTTCAAGAATTTGTAATTTACTCGTTAAAAAAAACTAAAAAATAATTACTCTATTCAAACTGTAGATGAATACTTGTCTACAGCTTTTTTAGTTAAATTTATATTTTTATTTGACTTCATGTTAATATGCACTATCTTTTATTGGAGGAAAGTGGAAAGATGTTTGCTTTATTTGATAACGACATTTTAAAAACTATACTAGTTGGAACTGGAGAAACTCCTTCAACTATTAACCTCTATAAAAATTGTGGTTTTACAGAATCTCATCGAATTAAAAACTTTTTTATCGATAACTATGACCATTTAATCTTTGAGGATGGAAAGCAGCTTATTGATATGATTTACTTCTCAAAAAGTTAAATAAATAAACTTTGCTTGGTTCTCTTATGAGAACCAAGTTTTTTATATCTAAAAATTATTATTGCAAAGAGATATGTAACGATCTAACATGTCATTTGTTTCTTTCACAACTAAAGAGACAAAATCAAAATTTTCTCCTGTCGTATGTGCTTTATCTAGAGCTGAATAATACTCTAATCTGTTTGCATTTTTTATAACTATTGGAGGATAGCCATTGTTCATTAATTCCAGATTTAAAAGTAATCTAGATGTTCTTCCATTTCCATCAACAAATGGATGTATCCCTACAAATATAATATGAACCATTGCAGTCCTTTCTACTGGATGCAACTCTTGTGCTTTTGTAGAATACCACTCTATAAATTCATTCATTTTTTCTTTTAATAAAAATGGTGCTGGTGGAAGATGTTGAGCTCCTGAAATCATCACTTGCTGATCTCTATAATTTCCTGCATACTTATCATTAATACCTTTTAAAACTAAATGGTAAATATTTTTTATTTGCCACTCACTAAAAGGTTCTTTATTTCTTATAATATCTTCTAAATACAAGATTGCCTCTTTATGATTTACAACCTCTAAATGTTCTCTTAAACTTTTTCCACCAACTGTTATCCCCTCTAAAACCACTTTTGTTTCAAGTAAAGTCAATGTATTTCCCTCTATAGCGTTAGAGTTATTGTCCATTCTAATAAAACACTTTCTCTTAAACTTTTTACTGTCTCTTCTGACAATGGTCTCAATTCATCTAATTTTAATTTTTTTTGATTAATTTCATCAAAAATATTTTTTTCAATCATTTTTATCACCTATTTCAATTTATTTATATTTTAATAGCTACTTTTCTATTTTAATCTTAATCTCGCCATTTTTTGCTACTAAATTCATTATACCATTTTGGGGGATACATATACTAGGAATTGTATGTCCGCAATCAAAATTATAAATTATAGGATAATCTCTTTTACCAACAATCTCATCTATAAGCTCCTCATATTTCAAGCCTGAATTTTTATTGTTGTATATTTCTGGTTTACTAAAAATTAAACCTTTTAAATTATCAAAAATTTTATAAAGTTTTAAAGCATTTAGACTTCTCTCTTCTAAAGTTATAGTAGCATCTTCATCCTCTAAAACCAGAATACAATTTTTTAAATTGGGAATAAAGTCACTGCCAAAAAGTGTAACAAACGTTTCTATATTTGCAACGATAACTCTTCCTCTTCCTTCCCCTTCATTTAAAATCTTCCAACCATCATTTTTTTCATATAACCTCTCATTTTTCCACTCTTCAGTTAAAGCATTTAAAAGTTGATTGGACCATTTTTCAGGAGGTATCAAATCGTAACTTTTTTCAATTAAAGCCTGTAAAAAACTACTTTCCCCAAATATATTTTTAGAATGATATTCACCAAAAGTTGGGATTAGTGATGCTCCATATATAATAGAAAAATTTGTTTTCTCTAAAAATGCCATTTGAAGAGCTGTTATATCACTATATCCACAGAGAATTTTTTTAATATTTTTTATTTTATCAAAATCTAAGTATGGAAGTAAACTAGCACTATTATAACCTCCAATAACAGGCATTAAAATATCAATATCTTCATCTAAAATTAAATTCATTAATTCATTAGCTCTCTCTTTTCCAGAGGCAGTTCGATATCCTTGAAAGTTTTTATTTTGAATTAAATTTCCCTCTTTTACATTAAATCCCAGTTCTAATAACCTAGATTTAGCATATTTATATTTTGATGCAAATAAAATATGAGCAGGACTTGATGGAGCAAAAATTCCTATTGTCATTTTTTTCATTAATCTCCCCCTTTACATTTATGCAGAATAATAAACCATCTTGAAGAAAATATCTTTTCCAGTTAAAGTATCTTTTATATAAATATTTTCAATTTTAAATCCATTTTTTTGATAACACTTAATAGCTCTTCTATTAAATGAACGAACCTCTAATACAATTTTTGTTATATCTGGATATTTAATTTTACTTTGATTTTTAATCGCATTCATCAATTCATTTCCTAAACCTTTACCACACAAAGATGGATTTAAAGCTAAACTCACCAAAATAAATTCTCCCGTATTATGAAGCCTAAAATTACCGATTAAAATATTTAAAGTATTGTACAAACCAAAATATTCGATTGCTCTTACATTATCAATTGTAATAGCCCAGTTTTGTTTACACATCGTCTCCCAAGAAGGATAGTTATAAACTGAATATTCTCCTAAATATTTCCAAAGACTAATCTCTTTAGCTTCAATTTCTGAAATGTTTTTTATAATCATACTCCTCCTATTTCTCTCATAAAAAGTCTATACAAATTAAAAGTTAAGATCATTAGTATTTCTTAATCAATTTTTTTAACAATATAAAGCCCGTGGTTACTATATCCCAATAACGATTCATCATCACATGAAGCTAAATGATAGTTTTTAAATATATCAAACTCTTTTTCTGAAAAACTATTAACTTTTTCACTAAATAATCTTCCTATCCCATCTGTAGCAAGATTAGATATCTTTCTAAATCCAATTTTATTTACAAGCTTCTCTATCTCTTTTGGAGTAAAGTAATTTGATTCAACCCAAAAGTTACCTTCATCCTCTGATTTCATTATCCCGCTAGTGAGCGTTTTTTCTATAAAACTTTCTTTTAAATAGTTATTATTTAGCATAGTATTTGCGAGTATATAATGCTTATTTATATAAGCTATTGCTAAAACTCCATCTTTTTTTAAAATTCGTCTTGATTCCATTATACAACTTCTCTGATCTTCTACTGACGTTAAATGATACATCGGTCCTAAGCATAAAACAACATCAAAACTCTCATCAGAAAATTCTGATAAATCTATAGCACTTCCTAAATAAGTTTTTATTTTTTCACTATTTTTCTCTTTTATCTTTTGTTCTATTATTTCTACATGTTTTGGAACAATATCTAAAGCCACTACCTCATGTCCTTTGTCATTATAATAAAAACTATAATTTCCTGTTCCAGCTCCTAATTCTATAATTTTATCCCCTGACTTAATAATTGAGTTAAGCTTTTCAATAGTTGTTATAAACTCTAGTTTATTCACATTTGATTTAAAAAGTCTTTTATCCTCATCATACTCTTCATAATACTTTAAAATGCTATTCATATACTCTCCCCTTTATATAAATATTTTTTCTTGTGGTATTATAAAAATAGAGATAAGTTAATCACTACTTATCTCTACTTTTATTCTTTTTTCAATTAGCATATCACATTCTTTTAAAATTTTATACTCTTTATATTAAAATAAATTCTTATAAATAAAAAGAGAAACCTTAGTTTTCTTTTTATTAATTATGATATTTATAAAAATTTTCAGGTCTTCCAACTTCACCATAAGATGTGTTAACAGTTAGTTTATTTATAGAAACCAAATATTTTAGATATTTATTTAGAGTTACAGTACTTATATTAAGCTCTTCAGAAAGTTTATTAGCATTCCACCATTTTTTTCTGTTTTCACTTAAAAACAACTCAATTTTTTCTAAAGTTTTTTCATTTATTCCTTTTGGAAATTCTGTTTGAGTGGAGTCAAAAGAGAAATATTCATCACACTCTTCTTGATCCATAGTAGTTTTTATAAGTAGCTCATTTTTCTTTAAAAACTTACCAATAGCTGTATCTAATCTAGCTTGATTATACGGTTTAATTAAAAAATCTATAGCTCCAAAAGCAACAGCTTCTTTGATTTTATTAGATTCGTTTAAAGCTGTAATAAAAATAATATCTGTTAAGATTCCTTTAGATCTAATTTTTTTTAAAATCTCAATCCCATTACTTTCCTCTAAGTAAACATCACATAAAATCAAATCTACAAAATTTTTTTCAAGAATTTCAAAAACTTCCTCTTCGTTCTTTGCTATGTTAATAACTTCTAAGTTACTATATTTCTCTAAAAAAATACTGTTTATAGATGCAACCATAGGATCATCTTCAACAATTAATACTTTATACATCTTTATTCTCCTTATTCAATATGATTGTAAAATATTTTCCATAATCAACCTCTTCTAAAAGAAACTGTCCATTATAAAGTTCAATTTTAGATTTTACAAGAGCTAATCCAATACCTCGATTTGTTCCTTTAGAAGAAACATATCTTTCAAACATTTTATTTTTTATATTAGGATCAACTTTTAAACCATTATCAAAAACTGTAATTTGAATAGAATCATTGTCTTCTAATAAAAGAAGCTCAATTTTTTTATCATCAATTTTAGTTTTCTCCAAAGCTTCAATTGCATTTTCTAAAAGATTAGATACAATAGTTATAATATCAAGTGAGGTAATGAACCCGTGCTCTTTAAATAAAATAGAATCTTGATCAATTGTAAAATTGATACCTTTTTCTTTTATAACACTAAACTTTCCAATTAAAATTCCTAATATATAATAATCAGAAATATTAGCAATTTCAGTTAATATCTTCATACTACTATTCTCTAAATTTTTCATATATTCTTGAACTAAGTCATATTTTTTTAATTGGATTAATCCAGAAATCACTTGAAGTTGATTTTTAAATTCATGGTTATTTTCTCTAAATCCAGTAATTACATTATTTATACTTGTGAGCTCTTTTGCTAAATTTATAATTTCTAGATGTTTATAGAAGGTTATAATAACTCCTAAGTGATTTTCATCCTCTAAAAGATGAATTATACTAACAAAAACTTTTTCATGACCTATTTTTATCTCTTTGAAATAAACATTTTTTTTCTCATAGAAAATGTCATAAAATCTTTTTATAAAAAGTTGAATATCAAACTCATGAAGAATTTCAAAAACTTTTTTATTGATATTTATTATCTCTAAAGATGAATTTAAAACAACCACTCCTTCATGAATATTGTCAATAATAGCAGCTTGTTGTTGTACAAGACTTTTCGTATTTACATAAAGATTTGTAATCTCTTCAGGCTCTAAGTTAAGCATCTCTTTTTTTATTTTTTTTGCAAAAACTCTAGAACTTATAAAAATAAAACTAGAGCTTACAAAAGCAAGAAGTAAAATCTTTAATAAAATAAGAAAAATAGTATGTCTAAAAATATTAAAGAGCTTTCCAACCATGACAAAACCTATGATTTCTTTATTTCTAATTATA
This sequence comes from Cetobacterium sp. 2G large, assembly GCF_014250655.1. NCBI lineage: Bacteria > Fusobacteriati > Fusobacteriota > Fusobacteriia > Fusobacteriales > Fusobacteriaceae > Cetobacterium > Cetobacterium sp. 2G large. The sequence continues at coordinate 56,387 of NZ_JACHTH010000002.1, forward strand.
GGTTCAAATCTTCTATATGTTAAACCTTGAGATCCTTTAGTTATTATAAAGTATCCCTTTTTATTTTTAAAAACCTCTTCACTATCTTTAGTTCCAAATATTTCTCCAATTTTACTTGTATCAAGATGACTAAAACGACGTTTATTTTTATCAGCTATAACTACAATATCAACATCTTGATTATTATCAACAAATATCTCTGCATATTTTTGTAGATTAAAATTTCCATTAATTATAGAATCTTTTACAAATTTAGTATTGGAAATTTCAAGAGCTACTTCACTTAAACTTCTTTTTACTTTGCTAGTTTCATTATTAATCTCTGTATAAGTTATTATTCCTATAAGTAATATTAGCAAAGGAGAGGTTATTAAAATAGATAATTTAATAACTCTTTGTTCAAAACGGCTTTTCATTTATACCTCCGCAAAATAATTGTACTATTTTTTATCCTATATTTTAACTCATATATATAAATCTTTCTAGTAAATTTTGTTTCTAAAAAAGGAAGTGATAGATAAACATTGAAAAAATTACAAAATGATTTTATTTAAGAGAATATTTAATGAAAATTTTATGGAGGATTAAGATGGAAATATTAGATTTAATTAAAAAAGCTCGTTCTCACAGAAGCTTCAAAAATATTAGTGTTCCAATGAATGATTTAATGAGAGTTATTGAAGGAGCCCACTTTTCATCAGCTGGTGCTAACAAACAATTTCTAAGATATGTTTTAGTAAATGATAAAGATATATGTTCTCGGCTTTTTAAAGATGTTGTTTGGGCTAGTCAAATAGAATGGAAACCTACTGAAGATGAAGCTCCAGGAGGATATATAGTTATATTTACAGATAACCCTCCTAAGTTACCACTAAATTTTATATATGCGGATTGTGGTATAGCTCTTCAAAATATGAAATTAATAGCAACGTCATTAGGATATGGAGTTAACTTCATGGAGCCTGTAAAAAAAGATGATATTTTAGAAACACTAAATATTTCAAAGGAGTATATTCCACTTTTTGTAATGCCAATAGGAGTCCCTACAGATGAGGTTGTTTTAACAGTAGTTGAAAATGAAAATATGAAGTATTGGAGAGAAAATTTAGAAAATCATAGTTACAAGCATTTTGTGCCTAAATTATCTCTTGATCAACTTATAATTAAGAAAATTTAAAAAATAAAAAGGAAGAAACCTAAAAAATTTCTTCCTTACATTTGTTAAAAATCAAATAAATCATTTAAAAATTCACTCATAGTTGGGTGAGTAAATATAAAATCTCTTAAATAAGAGTACTCTTTATTTTCTTTTATAGCCATAGTAACTATGTTGATAACTTCACTTGATTCTACAGAATATAAAGAACATCCTAAAATTTTACCTGTATCTTTATCAATAACAGCTTTTAAAATTCCTCTTTCTTCTTCTAAAATTTTAGCTCTAGGAATTGAAGTTGCTTTAATTACTTTTGTTTTAACCTTATATCCTGCATTTAATGCCTCTTCTTCAGACATCCCTACTCTTGATAAGGTGGGAGATAAAAATACAGAATAAGGAACTAAATTTCTAGAATTTATTGTTATAGCTTTATCTCCTGAAATACTATTTTTAACTATTCTAAAATCATCTAAGGAGATATACGTAAACTGAAGTCCTCCTTTAACATCACCTAAAGCATATATATGTGAAACATTTGTTTGCAAATTTTCATTAACTAAAATCCCCCTATTTGAGCAGTTAATCCCAGCATTTTCAAACTTTAAATCATCAATATTTGGTTCTCTTCCCACAGCTATTAAAATTCCATCAAATATTAAAGAGTGACTTTTATCATTTTTATTAAATAAAACTTCCACTTTATTTTTGAAAAAGTTATCTACTTTTATAATATTACTTTTTGTTAATATCTCAATTCCTCTATTTTGAAAATCTTTTTTAACTTCTTCCCTAATCTCGGGCTCTTCTCTTAAAAGAATATTATCTCCACCTTCAAAAACAGTTACTTGTGAACCAAAGTTATTAAAAATTGATGCAAATTCTAGTCCTATATATCCACCACCAATAATTGCTAATTTAGAAGGTAATATATCTAACTCCATAATAGATGTACTCGTGTAGATATTCCTAGTTTTTTCTAATCCCTCTATTTTAGGAATAATCGTCTTTGCTCCTGTATTTATAAATATTTGCTCACCTTTTAATATAGTTTTATCTTCTCCATTTGTAACACTTATCAAATACTCAGTTTCAAAAGAACCTATTCCTGTATAAATATCTACATTTTTAAAAGAATCTAACTTATTATAATTAGCCCCTCTTAAATCGGAAATTAGTGTGTTTTTTCTTTCAATAGCTTTTTTAAAATTCTTTTCAATTTTTTGAGATTCTTCAACAAGAATTTTTGTAGGAATGCATCCTACGTTTATACAAGTTCCACCATACATATTTTTATCTTTTTCAATTAAAGCAACTTTTTTCCCTATTTTTCCTAAAAATCCCGCAAGAGTTTTTCCACCTTTTCCAAACCCAATTATAATAGCATCATAAGATTTAGCATTTAAAATATTACATATTTTCATAATAGTACTCCTTTTCATATTCTTATTTCATATGCTCAGAATACAATATTATTTATTTTCTGTAAATTAGTTACAAAAAAGTAACTACTATAAATTTTCAAAATTTAAAAAATAAAAGACGCTAAAATTTAAAGTTCTAGCGTCTAACAATAAAAATTTTATTTATATTTTACAAATTAATTTAAACTTTTATTATATGATATATTTAAACTATTTTTAACTTTTTTTAAGCTATCTAAAAATCTATTTTTTCTATTTATATGATATACAGCTTGCCTTTTCCATGGGTCTACTTCAAATAAATCCTTGTTTAAAGAGTAATAATATTCTTGGCAAAACTTTATATATTCTTTATAAAAAGTTTCTAAATTTTTTATTCCTTTATACTTTTTTAAATAAAATAACAATAGCTGTTCTTGAGGTGTCATCTTTACAATATGATATAAAAACTCCTGCTTCCCACTCATAGCTGATAAATTTTCTTCTAAAAACTTTGACAAATCTTGATAAGTTTTAAAAGTATGTATAAACTTATCAAATTCTCTAAACTTATTATAATCCCATTTTAAATCTTTACTCATCTTTCTCACTCCCTTGAACGTAGAGAAGAAGACAAAAAAATCTACTGGATATATAATCCTTTAGATTTTTTTACACACTTGTCCACTCCTAACAATTTTGTGTAGTTTTTAGGTAAGTCTCCTGACTTAGAATCACTTTACTCCTATCCTTCCCAGATTTTATTCCAGTGGTTTTATAGTTTCATCCTCATTACAGTAGCGGAGGCTGTGTAGGATTTACACCTACTTCCTTGTTATGCCTAAGCACCCAAAAACTTTTATTTAGTTTTATAATAATTTTATATCTCATTTTAAATTATTTGTCAATTCTTAAAATTAAAAATAGCTTCTTATATATCAGCTATACTATCTAATATATAAGTTGGATTATAAACACTTTTACTATCCCTTTTAGCTTCTCCTGTTAAAACTAATATTGTGTCACAGTCATTAATATATCCTGAAGCGATATCAGTATATAATCTATCCCCTACTATTACTACTTCATCTTTTAGTAAATTTAAATTTCTTAGTGCATAATCAAGCATAGCTTTTTTAGGCTTTCCAAAATATTTAGGAATTTTTTTTGTACATAACTCAATTATATTGCAAATAGCTCTACAGTCTGGTAAAAATACTCCATCCTCCACAGGATAAACTAAATCTTCATTTGCTGCTAAATATTCTACATTTCTATGTAGAAGTTTACAAGCAATCTCTAACTTTTTATAGTTTAATTCAGAATCAAGTGTTACCACAACTATATCAATTTCAGAAAAATCAAACTCATCATTTTCATCAAATATTTGAATCTCTAAATCTTTACAATAATTTTTATAATCCTTTGTCCCCACCATAAATATTTTTTTATCTTTACAACTATTTTTTAAATAATCTGCTAATACTCCTCCAGCAGTTATTATCTCTTTCAATTCAGCTTCTATTCCCAGTTTTGTAAATTTTTCGATATAGCTCTTTGGATTTTTAGAGGAATTATTCGTATAAAACCCTATTTTCTTTCCACATTTTCGTAATTCCTCAATTTTTTCTTTAGCTCCTGGTATTAGAACATCCCCTAAAACTATTGTTCCGTCTATATCAAATAAGTATCCTTTATAATCTTTCATTTTTGCTCCTCTTTTGTTAAATTACTTTTAGTTGCTTTTTTATTTCTTACCATGGTTATAACTTTTCTTTCTAGTATTTTCATTACTATTAAAGTTATAACAACAATTAAAAAAGCTGCTATAGATAAAAATACAAATCCATATCCAATTGCTAATCCAATTGCTGCTGTTATCCATAAAGTAGCTGCTGTTGTTATTCCTGAAACCTTATCATTTGAATAAACTATTGCTCCTCCCCCTATAAATCCCACTCCTGTTACAACTTGAGCTGATAGTCTTGTAATATCTAATTTATAACTTTCTATGAGGTTAGGTTGGGAGGATATTAAATTTATTTGCCTTATTAACAGCTCCTCTTGTAAAAGGGCAATCGTTGTAGCTCCTAAACATACCAATATTAAGGTTACAAATCCTGCTGATTTATTTTTTAACTCTCTTTCTAATCCTATACAACCTCCAAATATTGAAGAAACTGTCAATCTAAATAATATCTCTGTCAATCCTATCCCAGTCATAATTATCCCTCATTTTATATTTATTTATTTTGATTTGCTATAAACTGAACTCCTAAATCTGGAAAATCTGTAAATACCCCTGTAGAATTAGTTTGGTTAAATATGATTTCAAACATCTCATCTATATTGTCTACATAGTTTGGTAAAGCATCTTTTCTAATTGTGTACGGATGTAATTCCAATCCATTTTTTCCAATATATTCTACTAATGGAGTTACTTTTATATCTCCTTTTTTAGAATTATCTCCATCTATTAGCATATACCATGCTGGACCTATTCCATCAGCATATTTTGATACTTCTTCTACTCCCTCTGGAGTAAACATCCAATCATAATTATAGTTTACCCATTCACCTTTTTTATTTTTTTCCATAGTTTCATTCCAATCAGTATATGCAACTAACTGAACTAATTTTAAATCCATTCCCATCTCTGGCATAAGTTCATTTTTAACTCTTTTTAACTCATTAAAATCAAAAACTTGGAAATAGATGGGGTCATTCTTACTTGTATAACCATACTTTTTTAGAATTTGTAAAGTTTCTTTAGCTATATCTTTTCCCTCTTGATGATGTAACCAAGGAGCTTTAATTTCTGGATATATTCCAATTCTTTTTCCTGCTGTTTTTTCTAACCCTTGAATAAACTCTAATTCTTCTTCTAAAGTATGGATTTTAAATGTTGATTTCCATAAAGGGAATCTTCCCTCGTAAACCAATTTTTCCTCACCATTTTCCACTTTAAAATTTTCAGTCATATTTAAACCTTTTATTTCAGCTAAAGTAAAATCCATAACATAATATCTACCATCTTTTCTTGCTCTATTTGGATATTGCTTAGCAACATCTGTAAGTTGGTCTAAAAAATGATCATGTATTACAATTACTTTATTATCCTTAGTCATAGCCAAATCTTGTTCTAAATAATCTGCTCCTTGACCAAAAGCTAAAGCCTTTGACTCAAGTGTATGTTCTGGCAAATAACCACTTGCTCCTCTATGTGCTATTATAATTTTTTTATCATTTTGTGAAAAAGTCGCTAAAGATAATCCTACCATACTAAGTGCTAATAAAATTTTTACGTTCATCTGACCTCCATGGATTACATTAATAGGTTTGGTATATATAGTGCTATTGTCTCCGAATAAGTTAAGATAGCTAAAACTATTAACAATGCTAAAATAAATGGTAATACCTCTTTTACAAACTCATCGAGTTTTACGCCAACTATAGTACATGTTGTAAACATCATTGAGCCAAAAGGTGGTGTTATTCCTCCAATCATAATATTAACAATTAATATTACTCCAAACTGAATTGGATCTATTCCAACCTTTAAAGCTGCTGGTACTAAAAGTGGTGCAAGAATTACAAGTGCTGCCCCTCCTTCTAAAAACATTCCAACAAAAAGTAAAAGTAGGTTAACTATAAAAAGTAACATGTATCTATTATCTGTAAATCCAACTAATAGATTTGTTATCATTTGAGGAATTCTTTCTAGCGTTAAATAATATCCAAAAACTTTTGCTCCTATTATAAGAAGCATAACAGAACCTGTTCCATAAACCGTATCTTTTAAAATAATAGGCACATGCTCCCATTTTAGTTTTTTATATACAAAAACTCCAACTACAAAACAGAATAATACAGCAACTCCACCAGCTTCTGTTGGAGTAAAAAGTCCCATACGCATTCCTAAAATAATTCCAAAAGGAATTAGTAACGCCCATATAGAATCTTTAATCTGAATCAAAATCTCCTTTATTGTAGCTCTTTTATCTCTAGTTGAAGTATATCCTCTTTTCTTAGAAATTATATGCACTACAAACATAAGAGCAACTGTCATCATAATTCCAGGTGTATATCCTGCTAAAAACATTTTAGCTACTGAAACGTTGGCTATTAATGAATAGATTATCAAATTTGTTCCTGGAGGTATTACTGGACTTACCGAAGATGATGCAGCTGTAACAGCTGCTGAAAATGGTTTTGAGAAATTTCTTTTTACCATCTCTGGAACTAAGATTTTAGATTGCATAGCTGCATCAGCATTTGCAGAACCTGAAATTCCACCCATCATAGCACTTAATATTACATTAACTTGTGCTAGTCCTCCGACCATATGCCCTGTTAAAACTTCTGCCATTTTCATTAAACTAGAACTAATTCCTGAAAAGTTCATAACAGATCCAACCATTATAAAAAATGGAACTGCCAAATATGGAAATGATTCCACTGAAGTTACAAACTGTTGAATAACCATATTAACAGACATTATATTATTCTGGAATATAAAATAATATAGTGATGCTCCTATAAGAGCAAAAGCAATAGGTATATTTAAGAAAAACAGTATAAATAAAATAATAACTGGTATAAATGGTTCCATTACATCATCACATCCTCTATTTGCTGTTCAAACTCCTCTTGCTCCTCTTGCTCTTCTATTTCTAAATTATTAAAATTAATAATATCGTAAATAAAAAAATAGATAGAGTAAATTGTCATTAACCCAAAGGAAATTGGCAAAGAACTATTTATATAAACATACGATATTTCTAAAGCTGAAGTTATCTTATCAGATGAAGATGTATAGTTATAACTTAAATAAAACATAGAAGCAGATAATACTAAAAGTAGAGTATTCGTTATAACCCTTAATACTCTTCTCCCTTTTAGAGGTAGTATTTTTGTTACAGCATCTACTCCTATAAGTCCTCTTTTTCTATAACTTGCTGTTGCTCCTAAATAAACTGTCCATATAAAGCAACCAACAGAAACCTCTTCTATCCAAGAGTATTGTATTCCTAAGAAATATCTTAGGAATACATTTACTATTACAAGAATTACAGTTACGCTGATTGTTATACTTCCAAGTAATGCTTCAAACTCTATTGCCCTAAATTTTTTTAAAATATCATTACTCATGTAAGCCTCCAAACTAGCAGATTCTATTTATTTCTAATTTTATTTAATTCATCCATTATTTGATTATAGATTCCTGGTGTCCATTTTGGAAATTGGTTAAATACGTTTTCAATTGCTTTATTAAATGCAACTGCATCAACCTCATTAAATTTAACTCCAAGTTCTTCTAATTTAGTTTGGTACTCTTTCTCTAACTTCACAGTTTCATCTGTATTATAAACACTTCCGTTATAAATCTCTTCTTCAATAACTTTTCTTTGCTCATCAGTTAACGCATTCCAAACTTTATTTGAAATAGTAACAGCTGAAACTCCTAAAAGGTGATTCGTTAAAGAAACTTGCTTTCTAACCTCATATATTTTAGTTCCATAAATTGTCATTAAAGATCCCTCTAATCCATCTACAACTTTTTGTTGAATTCCACTATAAACTTCTGTAAATGGAAGTGGAGTTGGATTTGCTCCCATAGCTTCTAAAGTTAACATATAAAGTTGGCTATTTGGAACTCTAATTTTTAATCCTTTTAAATCTTCTGGAGTTTTTACCTCTTTTTCTGTTAACATACTTCTAAATCCAAATAGATAATCTAATGATAAAACTTTTATCCCTTTTTTCTCAGCTTCAGCATTTAAATTTTTAACTAAATCACTTTTAGTCATAGCTAAGTATTCATCAAAATTATTATATAACATAGGTCCAACTACTGCGTTATAATCAGGTACGTAATCTCCTAAAAAGTTTATTCCATCTACTGATATCCAGTTTGCTCCACCAACAACTTGTTCCATACTATCTTTTCCAATTGGTAGTTGTCCGCCTGTGAAAACCTGTATCTCTAAATTATCTTTTAATCTATCATTTATTTTATTAGCTACCTGATGAAAAGTTTTTGCTGTTTGCTCATCTTCAACAAACTTCATACTCATTTTAATAACCTTTTTTTGAGGAGCTTTAGCTTGTTGTGCTCCATCTGTTTTCTCTTTTTCTCCTCCACATCCCACTAAAAAAATACTTAAAACCAACATTAAAACTTTTAAAAATCCCTTTTTCATTTGATCTCCTCCCAAATTAAATTTTGTTTTTTATGAAAAAAGAGCTATTCAAAAAAAGATAAAAATCTTTTTTACTGAATAGCTCTCTCTCTCATCTCTGCTATTTTATAAAAATCTTTACATTTTTGTTTAATATTTTCGACTTTAAATTCATTTCATATTTTTTCAGTACTAAGTATACTATATTAATTTAAAATGTCAATATTTAAACGTTATATAATTTTTAAATAATAGAAACTTTAGAAAATATTATTTTTTATAGTTAGCCAAAAGGATGAAAAATATTTATTAAGGAATATTCTTCATTTTTATTATCTAGTTTAGAAATATAATATATTTCATAAAAAATTTCAGATTTTTTCAACTTCTTATCTCTTTGAAATTTTTTTATTTTTTCAAAGTATATTTCGTTTTTAAAAGCTGCTCCTTCCACATATAAAGATACTCCTTTATTTTTATAAATCTCTTCACTATTAATAGATTTAGAAGCTACTATAATCTCTTCATAGTAACTATAATTTTTTTCATCCACCTTTAATATTATAAAGGTATCGCTTATATTATAAGAAATATCTATCTTTTTAAAAACTTTTCTTATATGAGTTTCAATATCATTGTTATCTTTTATTTCTCCTTGAGAACTTCCCAAAATAAAAAACTCTAACTCTTCCATTTGAGGTGGTTTATTTAAACTATTCATTGCGTGACTCAAAGTTTTTTCTAATCTATTTAAATTAGATTTTATATTTTTTAAGTTTTCAATCTCTTTTTCAATTATATTTTTTTGAAATACAATTGACTTTAAAATATTTTCTAAATTATTCCCTTCATATAAAATCTGTTTTATTTTTTCCAAAGGAAATCCTAAAGACTTACACCTTTTTATAAAATCTATTTGTAAAAATTGATCTATTGAATAATATCTATATTTCGTCTCTTCATCAACATAAATTGGCTTTAAAAGTCCCTCTTTATCATAGTGACGAAGGGTTTGAATAGAAATTTTTGTTAATTTAGATGTTTCTCCTATTGAAAATATCATTTTTTCCTCCAAATTTTTTTGACTCTATAGTTACAATAGAGTATATACTATTCTCTAGTAAAGGAGGAAGTGAAATGTTAAAAAAATTTATTAATTATGCTGTTCCATCTGTATTTGCGATGTTTGTATCATCACTTTATGTAATTATTGATGGAATCTTTGTAGGTCAAGGTGTCGGAAACTTAGCTCTTGCCGCTGTTAATTTAGTAGTACCTGTATCAATTTTCTTTTTTGGAATGGCCACAATGTTTGCTGTTGGAGGTGGAACTCTTATTTCTGAAAGTTTTGGAAAAAAAGACATAGCAAAAGGTGTTCACATCTTTAGAGAAGCTTTTATAGTTCTATTAATTTTAAGCTTTTTTATGAGTTTCATATTTGTTGTTTTTTCAAAAAAGATAGTTATACTTTTAGGAGCTAATGGAAATGTTTTAGAGGAAGCTAATACTTATCTAAAATATTATGTTATGTTTTGTATTCCAAATATCCTAGGAATATCTTTAAGTAGCTTTATAAGAAATGATGGAAATCCAAAGCTTGCCATGATTGCAACTGTTTCTGGTGCTTTTTTAAATATTGCTCTGGATTATGTATTTATTTTTATTTTTAAATGGGGAATAAAGGGAGCTGCTATAGCTACAGGGCTTGGACAGATTTTAACTGTTCTAATTATACTACTACACTTTTTATTTAAAAAAGGATATCTTTCTTTTGGTAAAACTAAACTTCACAAAGAAAATATATTAAGATTTATTACGCTGGGGTTTCCATCTTTTTTTATGGAGATAACTTTTTCAATAATGGTATTTTGTATGAATATAGCTATTTCAAAAGTTGGAAATGAAAGTCAACTAGCTTCATTTGGAATAATAAACTATCTAACTACAATTGTTTATATGCTTTTACTTGGTTTATCTTTTGGAGTTCAACCATTATTTAGTTTCAACCATGGAGCTAAAAATTATGAAAATGTTTTTAAATTTTATAAATTTACAATTGTATCTTCTATAGTTATTAACTTTATTTATTTTGCTATTTCATATTTTTATGGATATGACATTGTTAAATTATTTACTAAAGATGGAAGTATTTTAAATGAAACTTATATTGGTCTCACTCTATTTAATCTTTCATTTTTTATCGTAGGGATTAATGTTATTCAATCAGGATATTATCAAGCTATAAACAACCCTAAAAACTCAAATATTATATCTTTTTTAAGATCAATTATATTTTTTCCAATAACAATTTTTATAAGCAGTCATTTTTGGGGATTAACTGGAGTTTGGCTAAGTCCTTTATTTTCTGAAACTCTTTGCTTTATAACTTGGAATCTTCTATTTAATAAAAACTTGGGTTCAGTATTAACAAATTATTTTATAAAATCTACACCTAAAAACCAGTAATTTAAATTTATTTACCAACTTTTTACACTATATTAACTTCTACTTAACTCTTATGTTATATAATAACTTATAAGATTTATTTCGGAGGGATTATATTGAAAACTAAATTAGCATTACTATCATTATTTGTTTCTACATTAACTTTTTCAGAGGTTGTAAATTTAAAAAAATTTGATATAGAAGTACCATCTCAATTCATGGTTCCATATAGTGGTGATGAATCTGAATTTAAAGATGGCTTCAAAACAGGTTTTGGGTCAGCTCTAGCTTTTAAAAATATAAATTCTGATGGGACAATAGAATTTTATGCTTTAACAGATAGAGGTCCTAATGCAGATATTCCAAAATATTTAAAAGATGGTAAAAGTGTTCCTGGAAAATTTTTCCCAGCACCAAACTTCACTCCTTCAATTGGAATTTTAAAAGTTGATGATAAAAAAGCTGAAATAATAGATAAAATTGAACTAAAAGATTCAACTGGAAAAAATATTACTGGATTACCTCTTCCCTTAAACAGAATCGGTTCTACTGGTGAGGTTGCATTAGATTTAAATATGAATAGTCTAGGGTATGATATCAATGGTCTTGACCCAGAGGGAATAGCTATTGATAAAGATGGAAACTTCTGGATTTCAGATGAGTATGGACCATTTATAATAAAGGTTGATAAGAATGGAAAAATTTTAGAAAAATTAGAACCTGGAAATGGATTACCTGAAATTGTAAAACATAGAATTCCAAATAGAGGAATAGAAGGGTTAACAATTGATAAAAATGGAAATATCTATGCCGCAGTTCAAAGTACTTTAAATGTCGACGGAAAAACAAAAGATACTGCAATTTTTACTAGAGTTTTAAAAATTGATCCAGACACAAAAGAGGTTAAAACTTTTGCATATCCAATTGATAAAAATTATAAATCTAACTCTGCTGCTAAAATTGGTGATATCTATGCAGTTGATGAGAATAAACTATTGATAATAGAACAGGGAAAGCAAAAAGGAAAAATGGAAAACTTAATCTATTTAGTTGATTTTTCAAAAGCTGATGATATTACAACTTTAGGTAACCTAGAGAGTAAAGGAAACGATTTAAAAATAAAGCTTGGAGAGAAAAAGCTAGTTGTAGATTTAAGAAAACATGGATGGGATACTGAAAAAGCTGAAGGATTAACTCTTTTACCAGACAATAAAACAATTGCGATAATCAATGATAATGACTTTGGAATGGCAATAAGTGAAGATGTATCTCCTTATCATTATAACGAAAATGAAAAACAACTATACTTAAATAATAAAGCTACAAATCAAAAACTAACTTTAAAGAAAAATACAGAAACTAGTCAACTTTGGTTAGTTACACTTAAAGAGGAAATATAAAAATTATTTTAAAAATTTTAATCCAATCACAATTTGATTGGATTTTTTTTTGAATTATGTTACCATCAATCTATAGAATTAAAATAAAGGAGAGTTAAAATGGCAAAAGGTTATGATCAACATATAGAAAGAAAAAATAAAGTAAATAGTTTTGGTAGAGAACTTACAAGAAGGGCTAAGTCAAAATGTGAGCTTTGTGAAGCTACAGGTGTAAGTCTAAGTATTTTCGAAGTTCCTCCAGTAAAAGAGGAGCCAGAGGTAGAAAGATGTATTTTTATCTGTGATGAGTGTAAAAATAAATTAGAAAGAGTAAAAAAAGCTAAAGAAAATGATTTTAGATTTTTAACTAACTCTATTTGGAGTGAAGTTGATATGGTTAAAGCTTTATCTATCAAACTTCTAACAGAAATGGCAACGAAATACTCGTGGGCAGAGTTAGTTTTAGATGATCTTTATATTGATGAATCAACTGAAGAATTGATTAAAACCATAGAGTTAGAATAAACTTTTCTCATAATAGAGAAAAGTTTTTTTATTTTTTTGAATAAATATGCAAAGGAAAAAGTTAAAAAAAATATAAGTATATATTTATATAGTATTTAGGAGGATTATGCATGGATGAAAAAAATTCTATAAGAGAAAAGTTTTTGAAGTTTGAAAACATTTTAAACTCTTCAAATCAAAATAGAGAACAACTGATTATTATTTTAAGAACAGCTCAAAGCATATTTGGATATATTCCAAAAGATATCCAAAATTTAATATCTAAAAAATTAAGAATTCCTATTGCTGAAATTTATGGCGTAATCACATTTTATAATTATTTTATAACAGAACCTGAAGGAAAATATCCAATTCATCTTTGTATGGGGACAGCTTGTTATATAAATAAATCTGAAAATCTATTAAAAGAGATTAAAAGAATTCTAAATATAGATATAGGGCAAATAACTGAAGATGGACTTTTTTCTTTAAGCATAGTTAGATGCTTTGGTGCTTGTGCTTTAGCTCCTGTAATTAATATAAACGGAAAGATTTATAGTAAATTAACTCCAGAATCTTTAGAAGATATACTAAAAAAATATAAGGAGGATGAGGTATGATTACTAAAAAAGATGATTTAGAACAAATCAAAAAATATTTTATAGAAAATCAAAAAGATAAAATTCAAATAAAAATAGCCATGTCTGTTTGTGCAAAATCTTCTGGTTCAGAAAAAATTTATAACTATTTTTTAGAGGAAATTAAAAAGAAAAATTTAGATATAGAAATTATTCCTACTGGATGCATGGGATTTTGCTATTGTGAACCAACTTTAAAAGTAGTAGATCCTAAATCTAAAGAAGTAAAAATTATTGGAGAAGTTACCATTGAAAAATCAAAAAATATTTTAGATAAAATAGTAAAAAATGAAAAAATAGAGGGCGATGTAACACCTAGAGTAAACGAAAAAAGAGTCTCACTTTTAAATTGTGGTGACATAAATCCAGAAAGTTTTGAAGCTGCCATCTCTAGAGGAGCCTATTTTTCTTTAGAAAATATACTAACTAACTTTTCAAGAGAAAATATTGTTGACTCTGTAGAAAAATCTGGATTAAGAGGAAGAGGAGGAGCTGGTTATCCAACAGGTAAAAAATGGAGAGCTCTTTATGAAAATAAAGATGAGGAGAAATATATTGTTTGTAATGCAGACGAAGGTGATCCTGGAGCCTTTATGGATAGGTCAATTTTAGCTGGAGATCCACATCTTGTACTAGAAGGTATAATCATTGGAGGATATGCTGTTGGTGCGCAAGATGGGATTATCTATATAAGAGCTGAATATCCACAAGCTATAGATATGCTTTTAAAAGGTATTGAGGATTTAAAAAAACATGGCATATTGGGAAATAATATTTTTGGAACAAATTTTAGTTTCAACATTGAATTAAAATATGGAGCAGGAGCTTTTGTTTGCGGAGAAGAAACTGCTCTTATTCAATCTATGGAGGGAAAAAGAGGAGAACCTAAAGCAAAACCACCCTATCCTGTTGAACTTGGTTTCCGAGGAAAGCCAACTGTTGTAAATAACGTTGAAACTCTTGCTAATATAACTAGAATATTTCAAAATGGCGTTGAATGGTATAGAAAAATAGGCACAGATAAATCACCAGGAACTAAGATTTTCGCTCTTGTTGGTAAGATAGAAAAAGTTGGTTTAGTTGAGGTTCCTTTAGGAACAAAACTAGAGGATATTATATATAAAATTGGTGGTGGTATTAAAAATGGAAAAAAATTTAAAGCAGTTCAAACGGGAGGTCCTTCTGGCGGATGCTTAAGTGATGAAGATTTAAATATTTCAGTTGAATATGACGAACTTGTAAAAAGAGGGGCCATGATGGGATCTGGAGGATTAATTGTTTTAGATGAAGATGATTGTATGGTTGAGATGGCTAAGTTTTATATTGGGTTTTCAGTAGGTGAATCCTGTGGAAAATGTACTCCTTGTAGAATAGGAACTAAAAGATTATATGAACTTTTAGATAAAATATTAAGTAGAAATGGAGAAATGAAAGATTTAAATCTATTAGAGGAATTAAGTATAACAGTTAGAAGAGCATCTCTTTGTGGACTTGGTAAATCTGCTCCTAATCCTGTTTTATCTACGCTTAAAAAATTTAAAAATGAATACTTAGAAAAAATAGAAAGGAGATGATTTTTTTGTTTGAAATAACAATTGATGGTGTTAAAACTCAAGTTTCTGAAAATACAACTATTTTAACAGCTGCAAAAAATATAGGTATAAAAATTCCATCTCTTTGTAATTTAAAATTGGATGATTATTTTTTTAATAACCATGCAACTTGTAGAATATGTGTTGTTGAAGTAGATAAAAGAGATGGTTTGTATCCTGCTTGTTCAACTATTTGTTGGAATGGAATGAACGTTGTAACAAACTCTTCACAAATTATACAAATTAGAAAAAATATACTTGAACTCCTAATTTCAAATCATCCGAAAGATTGCCTAATATGCTCTAAATCTGGAGAGTGTGAATTACAAAAATTAACACAAGAGTTTAGGCTTAAAGAGATTAGATTTAGTGGCGAAAGAAATCAATTTAAAAGTGAATATTCAGAATCTATTATAAGAGATCCTGAAAAGTGTATTATGTGTAGAAGATGCGAAACTATGTGTAATAAAGTTCAAACATGTGGAGTTCTCTCAGCAATAAACAAGGGATTTCATTCTGTAGCTTCTACAGTATATGGAAATAATTTGGATAAAACAGTTTGCACATTCTGTGGACAATGTGTAAGTGTATGCCCTGTTGGTGCATTACATGAAAGAAATTACATTTGGGAAGTTATCGAAGCTCTTGCAGATCCTAATAAAAAAGTTATCGCACAGGTTGCTCCTGCTGTTAGAGTTGCATTAGGTGAGGAATTTGGAATGGATGTAGGTTTAAATGTTGAAAAAAAAATAGTTACAGCTCTAAAAAAAATGGGATTCGATGGAGTCTTTGATACAACTTGGGCAGCTGATTTAACTATTATGGAGGAAGCAACAGAGTTAAAAGAAAGATTAGAAGGTTATTTATCTGGAGATAAAACAATAAAACTTCCAATATTAACATCTTGTTGTCCTGCTTGGGTAAATTTTATAGAATATAATTTTCCTAACTTACTAGATATCCCTTCTACGAGTAAATCTCCACAACAAATGTTTTCAGCAATAGCTAAAAATGTATGGGCACCTAAAATGGGAATAGATCGAAAAAACTTAGTAGTTGTTTCTATAATGCCTTGTTTAGCTAAAAAGTATGAGGCTTCAAGAACTGAATTTATAAAAGACGGAAATAGAGACACCGATATATCTATCTCAACAAGAGAATTAGCAGATATGATAAAATATTTTAATATTGATTTTAAAGAGGTTATAGATCAAGAATTTGATTCACCAATGGGAGAATATACGGGTGCTGGAATAATATTTGGAAGAACTGGAGGTGTGCTTGAAGCTGCTTTAAGAACTGCCTACGAGTGGGTTGTCGGTGAAGAGCTAAAAGATATTGATTTTTTAAAATTAGAAATATCGAAAGGTTTGATAGTTAAAAAAGTAAATTTTGGACCAAAAGAATTAACTATAGGGATAGCTCATGGACTTGGAAATGCTAGAAAACTTTTAGAAGAGATTGAATCAGGAAAAGAGATTTACCACGCAATAGAAATAATGGCTTGCCATTATGGATGTGTTGGTGGCGGTGGTCAACCTTTCGTCCATGAAAATATTGACATATTAAACAAAAGAGTTGAAGCTTTAAATGATATAGATAAAAATTGTAAATTGAGAAAATCTCATGAAAATCCCTATATTAACAACTTATATAATGAATATTTTGATTTTCCATGTTCAGAAAAAGCTAAAATTTTACTTCATACAAGATTTTTTAAAAAATAAATAAAATACACCGGCTATATACCGGTGTATTTCAATTTCTCATTATTTGATACTTCTTAATTTAAAAAAGTTTTTTTATCATTGATAATTTCTTGAAGCTTATCTATAAATCTACAAAGATGAAAACCATCACATACTGCATGATGAACTTGAATAGCTAAAGGAATTAAATATTTATTATTTTCTAAATAAAATTTTCCAAAGGTAAATATAGGAAAATAATAATCATATCCATTTTTCAAATTCAAATTAAACCCATCAAAAGTATTCCAAGGAATCATTGAAACTGGAAAACTATTTTCAGGAGGATTTTCTTTTCCAATCATTTTTATACTATCTCCAAATTTAGCTATATCAAGAACATACGAGTTATAAAATTCAGAGTAAAAACTGATACAATCACTCCATAAATTAGTAAATAGATCATTCCCATCTTTCAAATAGGTATAACAAGGATATAAAGTTTCATAAACTCCTAAAACTCCATTAGAATTTTTATTTATTCTAAACTCTTCAAACTCATTAACAGTTTTAGTTAATGCAAAAATTAGTGCTGGATAAATTTTCAAATTTAATTCTTTTATATTAGTTATATCTATTTTTGTTGTTAAACTTACTGTGCATGGAATATCTTTAGAAAAATATTCATAGTATTCTTTTCTTTTCCAATTTTCAATATCAATCTTTTTAAAAAACATAAGGTTGCTCCTTTAAACTATTAATTCTTAATAATGTTGTATTATAACATATGCTCTATAGTTTGCTGTAATCTTTATTTCAGTTCTTTTTATTTTTATATTTCTTCATTATTTGAAACAAAGCTAATTAACTTAATTTTTTGAGCACCAGTAGCATAAACTATAATCTCAGAAACACCTGATTCCATAAATTCTGCTCCAATCTCATCAATTTTTTCTTTTAAAATATCTTGCTCTCGCTCATTATTTGTTTCAATAGCAACTTCCCATCTACCCATAATATCTACTTCACTTATAATCTTCATAGCATCATCTCCCTAAAAAATAATTATATTTAAAGAGTTATACTAAATTAAAGAAGTAGTTCCTTCACTATCAATTTTATATCTCTCTGGATTTTTAATTAAATCTTTTTTTATTTTTCAATTTTAGAATTTTTACTATCTTCCAATTCTTTAATTTTCGATTCTAAAAAATTTACCTTTTCATTATAATTAAAATCAGATATGCTTAAAAGTTATTAAAAAATAAAATTCTACTTCATTGAAAGATTTCTTCTAGATTTAAACCATTCAAGGGTCTCCCCTTCAGTTTCTTGTGGAAGAATTCTTCCATAAACTTCATTATACAACCATGCTAAAGTTTTTTTTGAAAGATATTTTTTCATTTCTTCCTCTCCCTCTTGCATAACTACTTTAATAAAACATGGACACTTAGTATATGATTCTGGAAGATTATTTTGATCTACTAAAATATTTTTTTGTCTAATCTCTGCACATTGAAAAAAGGGCTCTTTTCCTTCAATAGCCTCAATTATATCCCAGAAAGATATCTCTTCTGGATTTCGAGCTAATTCATATCCACCCTTTACGCCAGGAACTGATTTAGTTATTCCAGATTTTCCTAATTTTGTAAAAACTTTAGCTAAATAAGATTCTGATACTCCTTGAAATTCTGCTAAATCTTTAATTCCAACATAATCTTTATCTTTAAGCTTTACTATATATAAAAGGCAATGAATAGCATACTCCACACCTATTGACATTTTCATAATTTTTCACTCCTTTAAATGTTATTGTCTTATATTTTATCATCAAAATATTATTGATTCAAGAACGATATTTTTTATTGACATAATTTTAATAAAATGTTAATATAATTAACGACAATATATGTCGCTAATTGAAATTTTTATAGGAGGTTTTATGTTTAATGAAAAATTTTTAGAGGTATTAAAACATGAAGGGGTAGTTTCTATTGTTTCTTGTGGAGTAAACGAAGCTCATGTTTCTAATACTTGGAATAGTTACCTTACTATAACTGATAATAATAAAATTTTAATTCCTGCTGCTGCAATGATTCTAACAGAGAAAAATATTATTGAAAATCCAAAAGTAAAATTAACATTAGGTAGTCACGAAGTAATGGGATATAGATATATGGGAACTGGGTTTCTTGTTGAAGGAACTGCAAAATTTTTAAAAGAGGGTGCCGATTTTGATATGATGAAAGAAAAATTTTCATTTCTTACAAGGGTCTTAGAAATTACTGTAACATCATATAAACAAACACTTTAAATTTAAGGAGAAATAACAATGGCTAAGCAAATAATAGAAGAAAATTGTATTGGATGCGGATCTTGTGAAAGAACATGTATCGTAGGTTGTATATCTCAAATAAAAAATAAAAAAATGTTCATAGATTCTAATGCATGCGTAGATTGTGGAGCTTGTCAATTAGCTTGTCCTTCTAAATGTATTGTTTAACAAAAAAGTTTAAATTTAAAAAGAGATATTTTTTGGACAAAGTTTTCATTCTGTGTTATTATTTAAGGATAAATATTTTTATTAATAAGGAGGATAACTATGAAAATTTTTGTCTATGGAAGTTTAAGAGAGGGATTTTTTAATTTTAATAAATATATAAATAACGCAGCTAAAAAAATTGAACTTGGTGAAGTTAAAGGCAAACTATATGCTATTAAAGATCAAGAATATCCTGCACTATTAGAAGAAAACGGAACTGTAATTGGAGAAATTATAACCGTTGAAAATTGTGATTTAAAAGCTATTGATAATATGGAAAATTATTTTGGTGAAAATAATCCTAATAATGAATATAATAAGGTAAAAAAAGAGATTAAAAATTTAGAAACTGGTGAAATAGAAATTTTAGATGTTTATGTTTATAATATAACTAATCCAAATTTTTCATATGATAATCTGATACCTGTTTCATCAGGGGATTGGAAAATTTTTAAAAAATAAAAAAATTCAAAACTTTTTTCTTATCAAAAAACGTCTAATTAGCATAATAATAGTTAGAAAGTAGAAAAGGATTTTGTAGCAATTTGTAAATGTTGTAAAAAATAACCATCACACAGTTTCAATAAAGTTTTAATATTTAGAAATATGTTTAAATTTTTAAAGAGTTTTAACTAATTATGAAGTTGTTATTCTAACTATTATATGAAGTAATAGATTTAAAGTCAGTAAACTATTTTATTTTTAAGAGATTTAAAAGAAAATTTTTACAAGTTTTAAAGTTATTAGAAGGTGATTAAGTTTTAATAGTGAGTAGAGGGATTTGTGATGGTTGCCCTCTACTTTTTTATTATTTTTATAGAAATTAGAAAAAGAACTAGAATTATCTAGTTCTTTTCCTAACTTTTTGAGGGTGAAATCAACAATTCCATAAAACTTAAGGTCACTTGTCAATTTGAAACGAATTTTATGCTTAATAAGGTATGTCTTATCATTCGCTTTAAATTCATAATTTCCTTTTTATTAATTTATTCTTTAAAATATTTGTATTTTTACACTATCCCCTACTAAAAATTCTGAAGATTCTATAATCCAGTCTTCCTCTTTAGAAAGAATCATTTTTATTTCCTCTAAAAACCTCATCACTAAAGTAGTGGGCTTTACAGAACTTGCTGTAATTTCTTAACCTAAGAGAATAAATAGATTAAATTCAAGTATTTTTCATGCAAAACCACCTCCAAAAATAAATTTACCTTTAATTATACTAAATAAAAGGAAACACATTTTTTATCCGAATTTATGTTTAAGAAAACTCATTTCTAAATGTTATAGGAGGATATTATGGTAATTTTAAAATATAAAGATTGGCAAAATACTGTTGATACTCTAGGAATGTATATTCAAATGGTTGGAAAGGTTGCTCTTGAGAGAATTCCTCAAGAACCTGAGTGGGAATCAGCTATGCTTCATATTACACCAACTGGAATTTCTACTGGAAATATTCCATCTGAAAATGGATTATTTCAAATTTCATTTAATTTTATAAAACATGAACTGGTTATTCTTGATGAAAATGGAAAAGAAGCTGTTACTCCTCTTAAAGATGGAGTTTCTGTAGCTCAATTTTATAAGATATTTTTAAGTAAACTTGAATTTTTAGGATATCGAACTGATATTTATTCTATTCCTCAAGAATGGAACTTTACAACACCTTTTGAAAAAGATGAAACTCATAAATCCTATGACCGAGAAGCTGTTGAAAAGTGGTTTGAAATGATTAAATATGCTTATAAAATTCTTAGTAAATTTGCTGCTCCTTTTAGAGGAAGAAGAACAAAAGTTAATTTCTATTGGGGTTGTTTAGATATGGGAACTGTTAGATATTCTGGTAAACTTCTTAATATCGACCCTTCTTTACCTGTTGGTTTTAGATATGGTGTTGATGCTGAAGAGGTTGAATTTGGATTTAATCTTGGTAATAACAATATTGGCGAACCATATTTCTTTGGATTTATGTGGCCTAATAATCCTGATGAATATAAAAAAATGGCTCTCCCTATTGAAAAAACTTATTATAATGACCAATTTATTTATAAATTAACTGACTGTCTTGCTACTCCTAATCCTGAAGAATCTGCAATGGCTTTTTTCCAAAGTGTTTACGAAGCTGCAACTAAAGTTCAAGAATGGCAAAATCTTGAGTCTTATAATAAACCTTTAGAGCTTCCATCACAAAAAATTCGTAGAAATAAGTAAGCTATACAAATCTAACAAAGAAAAAGATTATTTACCCTCTAATCTTTTTCTTTATTTTTTGTTAGAAATAACAAATACTTTTTCTACAAGATTTGCATCCTAATCTCTTTTCAATCTCCTCCAAATTTTGAAGGAAAAAATGCTTCTTTTTAATGGATATAAAGCCCTCTTTTTTTAATTTTGCAACTACTCTTGAAACTGTTTCTTCTGTTGAATTTAAAGATTTTGCAATATTTTTATTTAGAATCTTATGATTTAT
The DNA here is from genome assembly GCF_014250655.1 of Cetobacterium sp. 2G large. Classification (NCBI taxonomy): domain Bacteria; kingdom Fusobacteriati; phylum Fusobacteriota; class Fusobacteriia; order Fusobacteriales; family Fusobacteriaceae; genus Cetobacterium; species Cetobacterium sp. 2G large. The sequence continues at coordinate 78,389 of NZ_JACHTH010000002.1, forward strand.
AAAACTATTCTCATTATTATTTCCATAAGTTCTATATGCTCTAATCAATAATGATAACACTGCATTTTCTATAGAAAATAGCTTTATATCTCTTATTTGAAAAAATAACTTTTGATAAAAAATAGAAGTATATTCTAAAATTTTCTCATGTAAATCTATATCTTTCATATATAAAATTTTTAAAAAGTTTTTATCCACAATGTAACATGTTGTATCTTCACAAACCTCAATATAAAAATTTTCTAGATACTTATCTCCATCTAAAAAATCACTTATTCGATCTAAAATAATTATATTCCCTTTTGAATAACACCCTAATAGAAACTCTTTTTCTTCACAAAGATTATGATAATATCTAATCAATCCTTTATCTATAATCAAAATTTTTTCAGTAGAAAAACTAATATCTGTTAAAATCTCTCCTTTTTTATACTCTTTTCTTTGTGGGTTAAATTTTAAAATATCTTTTATTAAATTTTTTCTATACTCTAAGAATGTCATATTTTTCCTTTCAAATAACTTTTCTAATTAAATTATACAAAATTTTAACACATTTCTTTTTCAATTTGTATTATCTTTATAGTACTTTTTTAAAAAAAATGTAAATTATTGATTTTAATCAAGTTTTTTAGAATTTTTTTATGATAAAATTATATATATAACAAAATATTAAATATAGAAACAAAGGAGACAATTAAACATGAAGATTGCAATAATTGGAGTTGGAGCTATGGGTTCAAGATTTGGATATATGTTACAGCATTCTGGAAATGATGTATTTTTAGTTGATACTTGGAAAGAACATGTTGATACAATAAATAAAAATGGTCTTTTAGTTGAAGAAAACAGTAAATTAAATTCAATTAAAATACCCGCTTTTCTTCCTGAAGAGGTAGTAGAAATTCCAGAGCTAATAATTTTATTTACTAAATCAATGGGACTAAAACCAATGCTAAAAAGTATTAATAAAATAATTGGAAAAAATACACAAGTTTTATGCCTATTAAATGGATTAGGTCATAGTGAGACAATATCTGAATTTGTGGATATAAAAAATATATTTATGGGCGTTACTCTATGGACATCAGAACTAATTGGTCCTGGTCATGTTAAGCTGACAGGTAGTGGAAACTTGGAAATTCAAAATTTAGATCCAACTATGGGAGTTACTGCAAAAAAAATATGTCAAACTTTAAATGATGCAAACCTCAATGCAATCTATAGTAAAAATGTTGTTCTTTCAATTTGGAAAAAAGCTTGTATCAACGGCGCATTAAATAGTACTTGTACCATTCTAGATTGTAATATTGAAGAGTTTGGACAGTTAAAAAACTCTAAGAAAATCATTACAAAAATAATTCAAGAGTTTTCACAAATAGCTAGTAAATACAATATCTCTTTAAATATTGATGAAATTGTAAAAAATGTTGAACAAACCTATGATCCAAATGAAGCTGGTGAACACTTTCCATCTATGCATCAGGATTTAATACAAAATCATCGACTTACAGAGATTGACTATATCAATGGTTATATTTCAAAAAAAGGAAAAGAATTTGATATCCCAACCCCATATAACAATCTTTTAACAATACTTGTACATTCTAAAGAGGAATTATTAATAAAATAGAAAAGAACCTCATTTTTGAGGTTCTTTTTTTAAGATAAATAAATTACAATTGACTCATAAGCTCTCAATTTTATTTTTTTACCATTTAACAATATATCATTATAATTTTTTACTAAAATATCTTTTCCTATAAATTCATCTGGAATTTCAACTTCTACTTCATTTTCATAAAAATTATTTATAACTAAAAGTTTTTCAGCTTCAAATTTACGCATATATCCAAATACTTGTGAATTCTCCTCATACATAGGAATAAAATCTCCATGAGAAATAACTTTATACTCTCTTCTTAACTCTATTAATTTTTTATAGTGATAAAAAACTGATTCTTCATCTTTTAAATTACTCTCGACATTTATTGTAGAATAATTTTTAGCTACACCTATCCATGGAGTTCCTACAGTAAAACCTGCATTTTCATTATTATTCCACTGAACTGGAGTTCTGCTATTATCTCTGGATTTTTGCCCTAGAATTTCTATAGCTTCATCGATAGTTTTTCCTTTTTCAAGAAGTAGTTTATAATTATTTAGAGCTTCTACATCTTTATATTCATTTATATTTTTAAAGTGAGGATTAGTCATGGCAATCTCTTCACCTTGGTAAACATATGGAGTTCCTCTTAACATATGGATTGCTGTTCCCAGCATTTTTCCAGACTCTTTTAAATATTTTTCATTTCCAAATCTAGAAACAATTCTTGGTTGATCATGATTACACCAAAATACTGCACTCCACCCATCTCCATTTTCTATTCCCACTTGCCACTTAAAAAATATCTCTTTTAAAGATTTAAAATCCATATCTCCTAAAGCCCATTTCTCCCCATTTGGATAATCTACTTTTAAATGATGAAAATTAAATACCATAGATAACTCTTTATTTTCTGGTTTTGTATACTCTACACAATGGGAAATCGTTGTTGATGACATCTCTCCTACAGTTAAACTTCCTGGATATTTTCCAAAAGTATTAGCTGTTAATTCTTTTAAATATTCATGAACTTTAGGTCCGTCTGTATAAAATTTTCTTCCATCTGATGTAGCAGTCTCATAGTTATCATCTGGAAAATTTTGATTTTTTGAAATTAAATTTATCACATCTAATCTAAATCCATCCACACCTTTTTCTAGCCAAAAGTTTATCATTTTATAAATATCCTCTCTTAACTCTGGGTTCTCCCAATTAAGATCAGCTTGAGTAACATCAAATAAATGTAAATAATATTTTCCTAATGATTCCACATATTTCCAAGCATTTCCACCAAATTTTGAAGCCCAGTTATTAGGAGCTTTATCAGCTGTTCCTTCTTTCCAAATATAATAATTATGATATTTATTTCCAGGCCCTTTTAAAGCTTCTTTAAACCAAAAGTGCTCTGTAGAAGTATGATTAATAACCATATCCATTATTAACTTCATTCCTTTTTTATGCATCTCATCTAATAATAGATGAAAATCTTCCATAGTTCCAAATATTGGATCAATATTATAGTAATCAGCTATGTCATATCCGTTATCCATCATTGGTGAGACATACATAGGAGTTGTCCAAACTACATCCACGCCTAAATTTTTTAAATAATCTAGTTTACTTATAATTCCTCTAATATCTCCTATTCCATCCCCATTACTATCACAAAAACTTTTCGGATATATCTGATAAACTGTAGCACTTTTCCACCAATCTTTTTCTAACATAATTTTCCTCACTTTATTTTAAATTTATAATTTTATTTTTTTGCAAATCTTCCTTTACTCAATAAATAAGTAGCTATAATTGGTATAACAAAAGCTATTGACATGGCTATAATATAGTTTATCCAAAATTTAGGCTGAATAGCTAAAAATGCTGGAAGTCCACCTATTCCTATTGAGTTTGCTAAAACTCCTGTTAAAGTTGAATAAATAGCTGCAAGTGCAGAACCAATTAATGCTCCATAAAAAGGATACATAAATCTTAAGTTTACCCCAAACATAGCTGGCTCAGTAACTCCTAACCATGCTGATATTGCTGATGATAAAGATAAAGATTTTAATTTTTCATCCTTTCTATTTAAAAACATAATTGTCACAGCTGCTGATCCTTGAGCTATATTACTTAAAGCTATCATTGGCCAAATCATTGTTCCACCTTGAGCAATTAACTGTAAATCTACAGCCAAGAATGTATGATGAACTCCTGTTATAACTAATGGAGCGTAAAGCATTCCAAAAAGTATTGAACCAAACACTCTAAAAGGACCAGTTAATAAAATATTAAATATTGCTGCAATATAATTTCCTAGCTCACGAGACACTGGGCCAATAACCAAATATGAAACAACAACAGTTGTAAACAAAACTAGAAATGGCAGTAGTATCATTTTTAAAATTTCAGAAAGATACTTTCTTAAGAAAAGTTCCATTTTTGCCATAAAGACTCCCGCTAACATAGCTGGAATAACTTGAGCTTGGTACCCAACTTTTTCAATAGTTATAAATCCAAAATCCCAGAAAGGGATTGTTCCTGTAGCTTGAGCTGTAGCATATCCATAAGCATTCATAAGTTGTGGAGAAACTAATGTTATTCCTAAAACAATTCCCAAAATCTCTGTTCCTCCATATTTTTTTACTGTGGACCATGTTACTCCTACTGGTAAGAAATGGAATATAGCTTCACCTAAAATCCATAAAAAACTATGAAGTTCTGCTAATTTAGGGTTTAAACTTGTTAAAGTTTGACTTCCATCTCCAAATATTGCTAAATCCCCAATTATATTTCTGAATCCTAATATTAATCCACCTGCAATAATAACTGGAAGAAGTGGTGTAAATATTTCTGCAAATCCACCTACAATTTTTTGTAATCTTCCCATTTTTTCATTAGCAGCAACTTTTGTTTCCTCTTTAGTTGCCTCTGAAATTCCTGCAGCTATCACAAAATCTTTATATAAATCTTTGACTTGATTTCCAATTATTATTTGAAATTGTCCTGAGGTTGAAAAACACCCCTTTACCAAAGAATTATTTTCAAGCTCTACTTTTTTTACTAAACTTTCATCTTTTAAAACTAACCTAAGTCTAGTCACACAGTGAGTTGCACTAATTAGATTATTTTTTCCACCGATTAAATCTAATATCTCTTTAGCTTCCTTTTCATATTTACCCATTTTTACCCTCCAATGTTTTTAAAAAAACTTTTTAATCTCTTATTGAACATATCATATAAACTTTTTGTTATTTTGTCAACAACTTGTTTAAACAAGTTTGTATCTTTGTATAATTATTTTTTTCTGATATAATATATTTAACAAAATTAGTTAATATATATTTAGGAGACAAAATGGCTAAAAGCAGATATTTAGAAATCTACAACTTTATTAAGGAAAATATAAATAATGGAACTTATCTACCAGAAGAAAAAATTCCATCTGAAAATCAATTGAAGGATATTTTTTCAGTTAGTAGAAATACAGTTCGAAAAGCTATCGATCTTTTGGCAAGTGATGGACTTTTGAGTTCAGTTCATGGGAAGGGAGTTTTTGTTATGAAAAAAATTCCTGTTAATTTTTTATTAGGTGGAACTGAGAGCTTTAAAGAAGCTTCTTTAAAAAATAGTTTAAAGTATAAAACATCCATTCCAATTTTTGAAACTCTAATTGTTAATGAGGAACTAAATAAAAAAACTCATTTTCCCATTGGTGAAACTATTTATCATATTATTAGAATACGAGAAATTAGTGACGAAAAAGTTATTTTAGATGATAACTATTTCTTAAAAGAGATTGTTGAAGGATTAACTGCTTCAATTGCTATGGATTCTATATATGAATTTTTAGAAAATAAAAAAGGGATTAAAATAAATGGAGCTCAAAAAATAATCTCTGTTGAACCTCCTAATGAAGAGGATAAAAAATATTTAGATTTAAGAGGAAATAATCTTGTAGCTATTGTTAAAAACTTTGCTTACTTAGATAATGGAACTCTTTTTGAATATACTGAGTCTCACCATAGAAGTGATAAATTTGTTTTTAGTAGTTATGCTAAAAGATAATAAATTAGAATTTTCTAATATACTAATTTACAAAGAATTTAATTCATGGTAACATATACCAAATTATTATAAAATTTGGAGGATAATATTCAATGAAAACAATAGCTTTTGTGTGTAGAGGTAACTCTTTTAAAAGTATAATCTGTGAAAGATTTGCAAAAGAACTAACAAATGATTTTATAATTGTTAGTGCTGGAACAAATCCTGCAGAAAAAGTAAATGATGACGGTGCAAAAATTATGAAAGCAAAAAGTCTTTCTATGTCTAACTATAAACCACACTCTTTAGACGAGCTTCCACAAAATATAGATTACTTAGTAAAAATGGGATGTGCTGTAGAATGTCCATTTGTTCCTGCTAAAGAAACAATTGATTTCGATATGGATAAATACCCAGCTAACACTTTTGAAGAAAAAGAACTCATAGTAAATCTTCTTGAAAAAAAAGTTAAAGAATTTATAAAATCAATTACTAAGTAATTTTTTTATTTAAATATAAAAATTTTATTTAATAATTGTAAAGTTATATATAAATATGGTATATTATGTGTGGGGATTATTAAATTTTATATAGAAAGAGACAACTTTAATTTAAAATTAAAGCTGTCTCTTTTATTTTTTATTTTTTTATAAATTCCTCTCCTGGTCTAAGAGCACTCATATCTTTAACTCTATCTACATCAAATTTATAAAATTTTATTTTAAGTTCCACTGGCCCTTTTAAAATAACGTGATGGTATCTTTCTGGATAAATAATAAGAGGATGTTTTGCATCTACTGTATAAACTTTTCCTTTTTCATCTTCCCATACAAACTCAAGCTCACCTTTTTTTACAATAAGATAACCTAGCTTATCCTTTGGAGCCATATGTTTTTTCAAAATATCTGGGAAAATATTTTGTTCGTTCATCCACGGTGTTTCTCCAACTTTTTCCAATCCCTCTGGAAAAATTAAATTATCATAAAGTTTTACATCTGCCAACTTCCCATCCTCAATTATTTCCTGTATCTCCTCTTCAATAACTTCACTAGCATCCCCTTCAATATCTGGATTTAATCTTTTTAAATCTATTTTTTCTTTTTCACAGTTACATTTCATAAAATCACATCCTTTTAATTAAAAAACTAAAATTTTAAGACAACTAAATGTACAAAAAAAAATATTTTTTTCCTTGTAATATGTTATAATAAAATATTTCATTCTAAATTTTTTTGAACAGTTTAGATATTTTTTTATTGACATATAAATGATTTATATTATATAATATACGGAATAAATTATATAAAAGCCCTTCGTATAACCCTATTAATTTGGTATAGGGGTATCTACCGTGGAACCTTAATTCCTGCTTACGAAGAAAATACGTCACATATTGTGTCATATTTTCTTTGTAAGTGGGATTTTTTTATTTATAAAATTTAAATTTTAGAGGAGGATATATGAACTTTGAAAAATTACCTAAAATAGAGTTACACTGTCACTTAGATGGAAGTGTAAGACCTGAAACAATAATTGAGTTAGCAAAAATAGAGGGTGTTGACCTACCTACTTCCAACATTGAAAAAATAAAAAATATTTTAATTGCTCCTATGGAATGTACATCTTTAAATGAATATTTAGAAAGATTCCAAGTTCCTGTAGCTATTATGCAATCAAAGGAAAGTTTAAAAAGAGTTGCATATGAGTTAATGGAGGATTCAGCAAAAGAAAATATAAAATATATTGAAATTAGATTTGCTCCACTACTACATACAAATAAAGGATTAACTTCTGAAGATATTATTCAAAGTGTTTTAGAAGGAATAAAAGAAGGCGAAAAAAATTATGATATAAAAGGGAATTTAATCCTATCTTTTCTAAGACATATGCCAGCAGAAACAATTTACGAAGTTATTGAAATTGGAAAAAAATACTTAGGACAAGGAGTTGTTGCAATAGATTTGTGTGCTAGTGAAGAAAAAGGATTTTGTGAAAAATTCATTAAACCGTTTTTATTAGGAAAAAATTATGGATACAGAGTTACAATTCATGCTGGAGAAACGGGAATAGGTGAAAATGTTTTTGATGCAATTCAAACTCTTGGAGCAGAAAGAATTGGGCATGGAATTCATATTAAAAATTGTAAAGAAGCTTATGAACTAGTAAAAGAAAAAAATATTTTTCTAGAGATGTGTCCAACTAGCAACGTTCAAACTAAAGCTGTGAACTCTTTTGATGCTCATCCTATTTTAGATTTTCATAGAGATGGTATCAAAGTGACAATAAATACAGATAATAGAACTGTGTCTAATACAACTTTAACTAATGAGTATCATGTTATAAAAGAAAATTTTGAAATTGATTTAGATACTTATAAAAATATTTATTTTAATAGTGTTGACGCGGCTTTCACAGATTGTCAAACTAAAGAAAAATTAAAAAATTTACTAAAAGAGTTAGATTAATCAAGGGTATTAACCTATTAAATCTCTGTTCATTTTTAAAATATAACTAGTTAAAAACATAAAGAAAATAAACATAATAAAATATTTTAAAATAAAATGTTTACTTTTTGAAAATTATATGTTATACTAATTTTGTAGTAAGGAAATAACACAAGTAGATAAAGATTTTTAAGGAACTATTTTAACGAGTACTTCTTTATAATAATATTGATTGGGTAAATAGTTACTAACAATTAAAAATAACGGAGGTACTTAAATGAAAGGTACAGTAAAATGGTTTAACGAAGAAAAAGGATTTGGATTTATCACTGGTGAGGATGGGAAAGATGTATTCGCACACTTCTCTCAAATCAAAAAAGACGGATTCAAGTCTTTAAAAGAAAACGAAGAAGTAGAATTCGATGTTGTTAAAGGTGACAGAGGATTACAAGCTGAGAACATTGTTTCTGCAAAGTAATTGAATTTTACAATCCCTTATAGAAATTTCTATAAGGGATTTTTTTTTCTCACCTAACATCCAATTAAAAAACTATTCAATCCCCTCATCATAAATAGATTCGAGTAAAAAAATCTCCCTATTAAAAAATAAACTATACAAACAATTAATGCAATAACAGTTAATTTTGAAATTAAATTATAAGATTTACCTCTTTTATTGTCATCACTTCTTCCACAACACTCTCTTCTATCAACAATTAAAAATATAAGTAAAACTATTAAAACTAAAAACATAAAATCACATCCTTATTTAAATTATATAGTTTATAATAATATAAATTTGTTACATAAGTATGTCACTACAAAATATTTTTTCTAATTTTTTTAATAAAAAACTTGAAAACATATTTTTTTTATGATAAAGTATACAAAAATATTTTATAGGAGTGGTTACTATGTTTAAAATAACAATGAAAACTACAATGATGAATATGATGCCTTTGGGAGTTGGTACCAAAAATTAATTTTTTAATTTTGGGACGAACTCATTTTGATTTACTTAAATGAGATCTCCCGAAGAAATATGTTGAAAACACGTTGCTTGGGAGAATCTCTCAAGCTTTTTTTATTTATATACAATAAATTTAAACGTGGAGGAATATTAATATGAAAAAAATTATTTTGTCTGGAATTTTATTAGGAAGTTTAGCATTGGTAGGTTGTGGAAAAGAAAAGGAAAAAAATATTATAATAGGAACACCATCTAGAATAAAAAAATTAGATCCTATGGTATCTAATGATATTCCTTCACTGCTTGTAACTAATCAAATTTTTGAAACATTTTTATACTACGAAAATAAAGAGTTAAAGTCTAATGTACTTGATAAATACATCTTTGTAAACGACACTTTGGAACTTACTCCAAAAAAAGATTTAAAATTTTCTAATGGAGATTCTGTTACTATTGAAGATTTTAAAAATAGTTTTGAGAGAACTTTAACTCATCCTGGATGCAAATTTCTAACTGGAAATATTGAAACTATAAAGATAAATGGAGATAAAGTTGTAATTACTTTTAAAGTTGCTACACCTTCAATTTTAAATAATATGACATATCCAATGATTGTTCTTTTAAAAGAAACTGATAAAGGATTAGTTGGAACTGGTTCTTTCAAATTAGATAAAGAGGATATTGATACCATTGAATTATCACCAAATAATTATTCTAAAAATCCTGGGAAAAATAAAATCATATTTAGAGCTATTCCTGAAGATAATGCTAGAACAATGGCTTTAGAAGCCGAAGAAATCCAAATCAACACCAATGTTCCTCCTGTTGATAAAAAACTAGTAAAAAGCAAAGGAATAGAGGTTATTGAAACGCCCTCTGTAACTACAGAAATGGTTTGGTTTAATAATGAAAAATTAACTTTAGAAGAAAGAGTAAAAATATCTAAAGCAATAAATAAAAGAGATTTAATAGCTACTTCTTTAGAAGGAAGTGGAACTATTGCAACATCTATGATTCCTGAAACTTCGTATGGTTTTTCTCCAAACACAAAGGAAATAGAAGTAGAAGATGTTAAAATAGATCGTACCTTAAAAATTATTTTAAATGATGTTGGAACTAGAAAAACAAATGCTCAAATAATCCAGGCTAATTTAAAAGAAGTTGGAATTGAATCTGAAATTATAATTTTAGATTGGGCTAAATATTTAGATTCTTCAGCTAAAGGGGAGCACGATCTTCTTCTTGGAGGATGGGTTAACGGAACTTTTGATGCTGAAGGAGTTTTATATCCTTTGTTCCACTCTCAAAACGCTCCTGAAGCAGGAAGAAGAACAATGTATAGTAATAAAGAGTTCGATTCTCTTTTAGAGTCTTCTAGAACTTATGATTTAAAGCAAAGAGAGGAGTATCTAAAAAAAGCTGCTGAGAAATTATACGAAGATTATGCTATTTTACCTCTATATTACCCTAATTACTCTGTAGGAGTTGCAAATAATGTTGTGGGATTTAAAGGAGACGAAAGAGGACTTTATAATTTCTCTCAATTAAATTTTAGAAATTAGATTTTATTTAAAAAAAATGAATAAGAGATGACATAAGTCTTCTCTTATTCATTTCTATCTTCTTTTAAAATACTGTAAATCAAATGAAGCATCTCTTCACCTTTATAAACTTTTACAAATTCACCTTCAATTTTCATTCCAACTCTTTCAGCCACTCTACAAGAGTTAATATTTTCAGGTCTAATTTCAGCAATTACTTTATTAACATGTAAAAAATCAAAAGCATATTTTATACAAGCACTTACACCTTCTGTAGCATAACCAAATCCCCAATATCTCTTATCCAATATATAAGCTACTCCTATATGTTTTTCCCCATTGATACCCTCTATTAAAGGTCCAATTAGTCCAATAAATTTTTTTGTTTCCTTTTCAAAAACAGAAAAATAACTATATCCCTCATTTTTATAACGAACTCTATTTTTTTCAATCCATTCCATAGTTTCTTTTTTAGAAAATCCATGTCCCCATGCATACATAATCTCTTTATCTTTTAAAATGTTATATATTGAATCAAAATCATCTTCAGCAATCTCTCTAAACTTTAATCTTTCACTAATAATTTTGTATTCCTTATCCATCTTTCATCTCCAATTATAGCTTTTTTATTTTTTGCACACATCAATCCATGAAATAAAAGGTGTATATTTTTCTATCTCTTCTATTGTTAGTTCAATTGCACTATTACTGCTTCCACAAGCTGGAAATACTGTTTTAAATCTCTTTAAGGAATCATCTAAATATATATCTATATTTTCATTAATTCCAAATGGACAAACTCCGCCAACATCATGGCCTATAGTCTCTAACACCTCATCAAATTTTAACATTTTAGCTTTGGATTTAAATTGCTCCTTATATTTTGAGTTATCAATTTTTGTATCTCCAGCAGTTACAATTAAAATTGGATTTTCATTAACAACAAAAGAAAGTGTTTTTGCTATTCTACACGGTTCACACTGTAAAGCTTCAGCTGCTAACTCCACTGTGGCACTTGATACCTCAAACTCTTGAATTCTATTTTCAATTCCAAACTCTTTAAAATACTCTCTAACTTTTTCAATTGCCATTGATCTCCTCCTCACTATTTTTTAGAAATAACTTTATCATAGCAATAAAATGGTTTTTCCTTTCCTAAAAATTCCATTTCCCCAGCTAATTGAAATCCAAATTTTTTAAAAAGAGAGTTCATCTTATCGTTTATTGAATATGTATCCGTTTTGAGGTATGAAACTCCATTTTCCAATGCTAGCTCCTCTGAAAACTTTAATAATGAAAGTCCTACCCCTTGATTTCTAAAGTTTGGATTCACTGCCATTCTATGAACAATCATAGCCTTTTCTAAAGATTGCCAATCAATATGGTCATACTCAGCAGGTTCTATGCAATTTATACAAACAAAGCCTCTTATTTCATCATTTAACTCATCCACATATAAATCACCAGCATCTATGTCTTTTGAAAAGTTTATCGCTTGTGGGTAGCTTTCATCCCACTGAGTATTATTATAAGTTTTCATCTCTTTAATTGTTACTGATATAATCTCCATTATTTTTTGAATATCTATCTCTGTTGCTTTTCTTATCACAATTTTTTCTCCCCTTTAATTATAAGATATTAGAGATTTTAACCCTTTTTCCAATATTTTCATAGTATAAAATTTATAAATAAAAAAATATCCACTACACCTTAATCTTGTAGTGGATATTTTACACTTATAAAATTACATTATTTTTTATAATTAAAATCTGGAATCTGCTCCCATCTTCTTTTTAATGTGTGAGCTGCTAATTTGGGTTTTCTTTCTCTTGTAAATATCCCTTTTTTATTTCCTCCAACTTTCATTCATAATTTATCTTTTAAAATTTTTACCTGGATTGAAAATTCATCTACAATAGCTGAAGTTAAAAAAATTGATGAGGATATCATAAAAGAATATTCTAAGCTTTGTCTTTTTCATAATGAAAAATATAATACCTATAGTTTAAATATAAAAAATGCCCTACTTTTTATTGATATAAATAAAGATAACCCTATTAGTTTAAGTGAAGTTGCTGATTTTGTTTCACTTAATCCTGATTATCTTTCAAGATTGTTTAAAAAAGAAGTCGGTATAAATTTTAAAGACTATATTCAAAAAATAAAAGTAGATTTGGCTATAAACTACCTTGAAAATACAAATTTAAAAATATCTGAAATAGCTTTTAAGTTAGATTATTGTAATATTGAAAACTTTTCTAAAATTTTTAAAAAATATCAAAATGTTACTCCAGCTAAATTTAAAAAAAACTTGGAAATTTCTAATATAAATAAAAAATAGAGAGGTTTTAATTCCTCTCTATTTTTTTATTTTATAAGTTCTAAATACTTATCTATAACATCTTTTGGTTCTGCCCGTTTTGTATAATCAACATCTATATAGGCATACACAATAACTCCTGATGAATCTACTATATAAGTTGCAGGAATTGGAAGGATTCTACTTTTCTTCCCTTGAGATTTTTCTAAATTGATTCCAAATCCATCATAGATATTTTCAATTGTTTCAGTTATATCAAATGTCAGATTTAATTTTTTAGCAAACTTATTATCAATATCTGAAAGAACTTCAAAATTGAGATTTTCAACATTAATAGAACTCTCTGGTCTTTCTGGAGAGATTGCTATCATTTTAATTTTATTTTTATCCTTTAATAACTCATTGTATGTAGATAATTCTAAATTACAATATGGACACCAAGTTCCTCTATAAAAACTTATAATTGCTGGTTGTTTTCCTAAAACATCCATTATAGATACTTTGTCTCCTAAATTATTTAACAAAATAGTATCTTCTATTTTATCTCCAATATTAAATGCTTCTTTTTCTAATTCACTATTTTTTAAACTTTGAGTAGCTTCTAACATTTTAGATAATATTTCTGGACTTATCCTATTTTTAGCTGACTCTCTTCTTTCTGATAATTTTTTTTCAAGAATATTCACCATTAATCACCTCTTTAAATTTTTAAATGTACTCTCTTATGTTTTAAGAATAATATAAGATAGGTATAAAAACAATTAGTTACTATTTTGTTACCAGTTACGTAGAAGTAACTAGTTTACAAATTATGTAGCTTTATGATATTCTAAAAGGTAATTATGTTTAAAAGGGGTATTTATTATGAAAAAAATATTAATCTTTAGTTTTTTAATTTCAACTCTAGCCTTTAGTAGTGAATCTATTGGAGTTGGTAAAGATGATAAGTATGGATATGAAATAAAATTAAAATTAGAAAAAGATTCAAATGGAAAGATTAAAAATATTGAAATTCTAGAAGACAATACTAAAAAAAGTATTTCTAGAAAAGCACTTCCTAAATTAATAGCTGAAGCCAAAATTAAAAATTCAGCAGATATAGATTCAATTGCTGGAGCCACATACACATCTGATGTTTTTAAAAAGGCTTTAAAAGCTGCTCTTGAAAATACCAAGTAAGCAAAAATAATTTCAAATCAAAAGGTGAATAAATGAGAGAAATAACTTGTCCTTTAGAAGCTATTTTCTTTATTCTAAGAGGAAAATGGACCCCTATTATTTTATGGAGAATGCGTTTAGGAAACCAACGTCTAACTGATTTAAAAAAAGATATTATTGGTTGTAATGAAAAAATGTTAATCCAACACTTAAATGATATGATTGAACATGGACTTTTAGAAAAAATTGAATATAATGTTTATCCAAAACATACCGAATATAGATTGACCGAGTTTGGAAAAGAGCTAATCCCTACTTTTGCAAAATTTCAAGAGTTAGGAATTAAATACTTACAAAAAAGTGCGTTATTAACAGATGATAAATAGTATGTTATTCTTAAGTTGAATTAAAACTTAGGAGGAACCTATTATGAAAAAAAATATTTTAGTAACATTAAGTGCTTTATCTATTTCAGCTTTTGGATTTACTTTAGAAAGTAATAGTATAGAAAATGGATATATAAAAGAAAAATATGGTAAACATGGAACTCAAAATCTAAATGGTATGCCTAGTTTATCTTTTCCTTTAGAATGGAAAAATGCTCCTAAAAATACTAAAAGTTATGCTTTAGTTATGGAAGATTTTGATGCTATTCCTGTTACAGGATTTTCTTGGATACATTGGATTGCAATTATTCCTAAAACAACTACTAAACTTCAAGAAAATGCTAGCTTAGAAAATAAAGAGATTATTCAAGGTGTTAATAGCTGGATCTCTTCTATGGGAAGATTAAATAAAAGTGATGCCTCACATTTTGGAGGTCCTGCACCACCAGATACAGATCATACTTATAACATTACTATCTATGCTCTAGACAAAGAGATTAATTTACAATCTGGATTTTATTTAAACGAACTTTATACTAACATGGATGGCCATATTCTTGATAAAGTTACATTAAAAGCTAAATATAAAAAATAAAGAAAGATGAAGTATGCAGTAAATATATGTATACTTCATTTTTTTAATTTTATATATAAAAAAAAGATGTATTTCTACATCTTTTAAAGTTCGTATTGGTACCCCGTAGGGGAATCGAACCCCTGTTTATAGAGTGAAAATCTATTGTCCTTACCACTGAACGAACGGGGCAGGTGATGGTGCGTCATACTGGGCTCGAACCAGTGACAACACGATTAAAAGTCGTGTGCTCTACCATCTGAGCTAATGACGCATATCTTGTTAAATTTTTATTTATTTTTTGGTGGCGGGAGCTGGACTCGAACCAACGACCTTCGGGTTATGAGCCCGACGAGCTGCCAACTGCTCTATCCCGCGATATATTAAATGGTGCCTGGGGCCGGAATCGAACCGGCACGCTATCAGATAGCTCAGGATTTTAAGTCCTGTGCGTCTACCTATTCCGCCACCCAGGCGTCCTAGTTAGAAACTTACATTTCTCTCACGAACAAAATTATTATACCGCATTTTATAAAAAAAGTCAACTATATTTTTTATTTAATTTAAATATTTTATTTATTTTTCTGTTTCTTGATATATAATGTATATAACAATTTAATTATTTTTAAGGAGAATAACATGACTGGAAAAAATAGAAAAGATATTAAAGCAGGATTAAGAGTTATGATAGTAAAAAAAGAAGATCAACGAACTGGAAAGCTTACTGAAGGAGTTGTTAAAGATATTCTTACAAACTCTAGTACACACCCCCACGGAATAAAAGTTAGACTTCAAGATGGAACTGTTGGTAGAGTCCAAGAAATCAAAAGTATTTAAACATAAAAAAACTTAGATTAAGTAATAACTTATACTTAATCTAAGTTTTTCTAATTATATTTTAATTATTTTTCTTAATTTCAAAAATTAACATATGTGAATTTTCTAAAGATTTGATTTCTATTTCTTCATCTCCCATTATAGCTTCATACCTTTTTCCAAGTAATCCATCTATTTCTGTTTCTCCTTCAAAAAATGCTATATAATAACCAAATCCTTTTTTAGGAGAAAATTTTATTTTTTTATCTTTCTCTAAATATAATGCAAATATATTTATATTTTGATTTATTTTTATAGGAGCTTCTTTTTCACCAGAAGCTATCAATAAAAATTTATTTACTCTATCTTCCCATTTAAAATCGACCTGTCCATAATTTGGTTCATAATCCATTTTATTAGGAATTATCCATATTTGAGCAATCTCAACTGACTCATCCTCTTCATTGAATTCTGAATGAGATACTCCACTTCCTGCACTCATATATTGAACAGAACCTTTAGCAACTTTTTTACTCTCATTATTAATACTATCTTTATGAGTTATAACTCCTTTTAATATATAAGTTAATATTTCCATATTTTTATGAGGATGAGTTTCAAATCCTGTGTGTGGAGCTATAATATCATCATTTATAACTCTTAAAGGCCCAATTCCCAAATTATTAGAATCATAGTATTCTGCAAAGGAAAAATGATGAACAGAGTACAACCAATCGTATCTACTTTCACCCATATGACTTTTAAATTTTTTTATTAACATTTTACAAAAAGTGTTCAATTAATATTGAAGCACAATTCTTTCACCTCCATTAAAAATATACATCATTTAAATATTAAAATACTTCTTAAATATTTTTGTATATTATTTTTTAGAGCAATAAATTTACAGCTTTAATCTTTTAATAATTTTTCTATTTTTAATAATAATTTTTCTATCTCTTCTTTTCTTTTATCATCAACATATTGAATTTTTTCTTTTATATTATTAAAAATCTCAAAATTTATATTTACTCCAATCTCTTTTCTAATCTCTTCACTTCTAATTGGATTTTCTGCTTTTAAAAACATTTTAAACTCAATCACACTATTTGATGTGTTTAAATATGTTAAATTTTCTTCTAAATTTTTATAAATTTTTTCTATCTCTCTGAAAGTTAAAGATCCTACAATTTCTTTTGCCGTGTCAGTACTAGTATTCTCAAATAATTCAAATCTTCTTCTATGTCTCAAAGCTGTCATTCTATTAAAACCAACTAATTCTAACCACTGACAATATGTCATATCCTCTTGTATTTTTTCTGAAACTTCTTTAAAAATCTTTCCAAGTTGAATTGAAGCATTAGCTTGTAAATTTAAAATCTCTTTTGTTTTTACTTCTAAAAACTCATTTTCCTCTTTAGTTTCACAAAATTCTATTTTAGCTACATTTTTTATTATTTCTAGTGCTTCACTTTTCTTCTCTTTTTCAATGACTTCTTTGCTAGCTCCTTCAGTAGCTCTTCTCAATCTATCTATTGCTCCCATTGAACACCCCTCATTGTATAATTTAAGCAAACTTAATTTTTAATATAACACTGTAACACAAATTTTATTCTTGTAACACATGTGTTACATCCCTTTTATAACCTCTATTAAACTATCTTGAACTTCTTGTAATCCTTTTGAATTTGTTTCCCAAACGCTTTTTCCTTTCTCTAAAAGAGTCTCAATTTGCGATAACTCTTTTATCGGCTCAGGAAGAAGTATTGTTGTTTGTCCTAAAACATTTTTTAAATCATTTAAATATTTATTCTGATTTGTTGTATTTCTGTATTTATTAACTATTATTGAAAATACCTTATCAATACCAGCTTCTTCTACTACATTTATAACTCCTTCAACTGTAACTCTATCACAGAAACAAGGAATAATAACTTTATCTGAACACTCTACAAATATTGTATCTAATTTCATAGTTGGAATACTATCAATTAAAACAAAGTCATACTCTATTTTCATTTTTTCTATAAATTTAGGAAGATTATTTAAAAATGTTGTAGAAAATTTAGAATCCTCAAGTGGAATAAAATCAACATTTTCTCTTATTCTTACAATATCTCCATCTTCACCTTTTACAAAAGCTTTTAAACCACTATCAAAAATAGGTTTATGCTCTTGTGGAGCTGTATAGTCTAACACATTATTTTGAGAATCTGATGTTAAAATTAATACTTTTTTTCCAATTAATGATAGTCCAACTGATAATTGAACTGTTAAAAAAGTTTTTCCTACTCCACCTTTATTAACTTTTATTGTGTATACTTTTCCTTTTCTATCCACTTTTCCCTCCACATTTGGCTTTATACTCACAGCGTCATCTAATAGTGTAATTACAACATCTTTTTTCTCTTCCGTTAAGCCTAAACTATTTATAATAGGCAACGGAATTACTAATTTTGGTGATTTATATTTTCCTACTTTATCAAATTTAACTTTATAATTTTTTATTAATAAAAGAATTTTTCCATTTTCCGTTTTTTGCTCTTGCTCTACTAAAGTTTTTCCATACTTTAAAATAATTTCATCATTTTTATATTCAAAAATAATGTTATTGTTTTCCTCTGTTATAGATAAAAAATTTAAAATATCTTTAGATAAATTTAATCTACACCCATTTAATCTTCCATCTTTTTTATATGAAAACGATAATTTTTTTATCATTCTTAACTCCTTAACTTAACAATAATTTTAAATTTTTAAGAGCTTTTTCAATTTCATCTGAATTTTTTCCTTCTAAAGATATCTTTGCTCCATTTAAATTTAATGTTACTGTTATCAAATTTTCACGATAGTTTATTTTCATTATTATCCTCCTAAATTTTAGAAAAATTTAATGAATTTTCTATTGCGAGTAGAAAGGACTTTACATTAAAATTTTCTATATTTTACCTTAATAAAATAATACTTCTTTTATTGTGTTATGTCAAGCCTAAAAAATATTTTTTTCTCACTTTTATTGATTTTAAATATTTTTAATGTTATAATTTGTCCGCGAGTAGAAGGGATTTATCTTAAGATAATCTCTTTTTTTTATAAAAAAAGCACTTTTTTCAACTAATGAAAAAGTGCTTTTTACTTATCTTAAAATTACTTATTAAATTATTTTCCTAATAAAATTTCCTCAACTTTATTTTGAACATCATCTATAGTTTGAATATTCCCTGCTAATACTTCCTTTGTTAATCTCATTTTCAATCTTAGTAACTCCTCTTTAGAGAAATCTCCTTCTAGCATTATTAACACATTATTTATATAATCTTTTGCTAATGATAAAAATTCTTTAGTTAAAGGCTCTGAATAGCTTTTATTTTTTTCTTCTATTTCTATTACCTCTAATTCTGGTGAAGAGTTACAATTAAAATAATCTATTTCATTTAAATAGTTTAAAATTATTCTTTTTTTTCCGGCATTAAAAGCCATTTTCTGTATTTTAGTGTTCATTCCACATATTTTTATATAATTTTTAAATGCATTTTTTTCTATCTCATCTTTTTCTTCTTGAGTTAATAACTCAAAAGAAGCTTCTAATTGAAGAAATTTTTCATCAATTACTTCATCTTTTCTTATTTCAATTTTCTCTTGAGATAAATTTTCTTTTTTAGTTTTTTCTATAATAATATCTCCTGCCCAATCATTTTCTAAAGCTTTTAAGAAAAATGCTCTTGGACTAGTTAATTTTTTTTGCTTATTTAAATAAGCTATTGTTCCTCTTACTTTTTCTTCTCCATATTTTTCAATACTATCTGCTATAGTTTTTGGCATAGATTTCAATTTTTTAGCTATATTTGGTAACTTATTAAATAATTCTTCTATCAACTCTTTAGTTATAACTGTTTTTTCCAATTGTTCTTTTTCATTTTCAGTTAATGTATCGTGCTCTGTTGCAGATATTGTTAATTGAGTAGAAATATTTTTAAAATCATTAAAATCATCAAAAAATCTCTCTTGTTTTTCTTCAGCTGAATCTTCATAAAAATGTATCTCTATCTCTGATTTTTCCCAAGTACTATCTTTTACAAAATTAAACTCTTTAATCAAATTTTTTATTTTTAATTCGTTTAAATTATTTTCTAAAATTTTTATAGTGTTATGTGGGTTTTTAGGATTAAACTTTAACGGAATTCTTTTTATTAAAAAAAGTGTATCTATTCTTAAGTAAAGCTCATGATATCTAAGCTTTTCTATTAACATATAAATTGTACGAGCCGTACTGGTATCTATATCTAATAAAATATCAGAATTATAAACCATATAACCTTTTGTCATTATATTATTGTAAAAATGGTCTGATACAGATATTTCATAAACTTCTTTTATTCTGTTATCACTGATCTGATCTTTAAGAGTTTTATTTTTTCTATCATCAAGTCTAATTCTTTTTAGTGATAGAATTGTTGTTTCAATATCTTGAGTTAAGATTGATTTATTCACAGAAGAATACATTGTATTTTTAAAGTTATAGTTAGAAGTTGCCAACCTTGATAAACTTTCTTTAATCCTTTTTACATAATCTTTGGTTGTTAACTTTAGTTCTTTTTTTAACTCTGCTGCCGTTACAATAAATCTTCTTGGCATACCTTTATTTTTCATAACTTTCATCAAGGCTATAAAAACTTTTTCTTCTAATTCTCCAGGTATATAATCTCCTGCTTTTGGTGTAACATTTATATATGTATCACGATTTTTATTAAAATAATATTTTACAATTTGATTTACTTTTCTTCTTGTATTTTTAGAAAAAAGTGGATATTGTATAACATTCATATCAACACGAACTAAGGATTTATTTTTAATAAAATCTTCGTCTACATAGATATTTTCTTCTACTATCTCTGTTTCTGGTGTATCTATAACTTCCTCTTCATACCACTTGCTCATTAATTTATCTCCTTAAAAATAATCTAAATTTTTTACACTTAATAATGGGGGTTATCTAGAAAATTATCCAATTTTTTACATATTTTAACATAATTTCTTATAAAAATATATAAATTATTCTTAAAAACAGTCATTTTTTCTTATAAAATACACCTCAGTAATGCGTGGTCATATAATAAATTAATAAATATCCCCCAGCAATACGTTAAATTTTTATTAAACCCTCAGTAATACGTGTAAAAGCCCTCGGTAATACGTGTAATCACCCTCAGTAATACGTGTAATCACCCCCAATAATACGTGTAACAAGTCCCCAATAATGCGTGGTAATAAAAACATTACTTTTCATAATAAAATCAATGCTTAAACAAGCTTTTTTTATACTTTTTTTTGTACATAACAATATAAACAATATATAACAATATAAACAACTATAAACAATGTAATTTTTCTAATTTTCTAATATTAAATAAAAAATAAGCACTTATTAATGAGGGTAACTTAAAAAATATATAAAATTATATTAATTAACAAAAAATAAAAAATCCAAGAAAACTAAGCCTTTTAAAAGCAAAAATTCTTGGTTTAAACCTATTTTTTAAACAAATTTTTCTATATAATAAAAAACCTTCCTTTTGGGGAAAAGGAAGGTTTTTATAACACGGGGGAGTGTTAAAATAAAAAGATTTAAATAAATTTGGGGGGTATTAAATTTACTTAATCATCGGTTTCGATTAATAATACCATATTCGCACTGTTATGTCAATAGTGTTTTTATTTAGAAAATATTTTTTCGATTTTTTCTAAATTAGAGCGTATTAAAATTAAGTGATTTAAAATAGAAAAAACTAAACTTTCAAAGTTAAATCTAATAATTTGAATATAAAGTCAAAAAAAACTTGAAATTTTATGTTTTTTGACTTATGATTCAACTATAGAATTTTTATTTTTTATAAAATAATTAGAAATAATAAAATAAAAAAAGGTGGGATCTATGAACTTAATATTAACTAAATTAAAAAATATGGATGAACAAAATATATTTGAAATAAAAAAAAGAGAAAAGATGTCAAAATCTTCGATATATATTTTAAAAATAGATTCAAATAAATTTTTAACTTCCAATACATTAATTGAATTTTTAAAGAAAAAAGATTTGAGAAATGAAGTTTTAGAGTTTACATTAGAAGAAATATCTAGATTGATAGAAAGAAAATTATCAACTAAATATGAATTTATGGGGATGTATAATCCTAATTTTCCTAAAGAAATAAAATAAAAAATTATTAGTATATATAAGCTAAATTAAGGATAGGTAACAAATGATTGAATTTAAGAACAAAGATGATATAAAATATATAAAAGTTATATTAGATGATTATCAAGAAAATTTTTTATTAGAAAGTAAATTAACTATAAAGGGCATAGAAATTAAAGTTAAACAAAGTTTAATTAATGAAAAAATTTTTAAATCTATAAAAGAAATTAAAGTAATTTCTTTAAAAAATATAAAAAATTATGAAGCTATAAAAGATAGTATTAAAGTAAATAGTTATACTGCTATTGGAATCCACGTAAGATGGGCGTTAACTAAAGATATCAAACCAATTACAAAAATTGATAAAATATTTGAAATTTTAAATAATGTAAATGCTTTTTATAATGATTATGAATTATACTTTAAACCTTTTGGAGTAGTTCAATTTATTAATACTAAATTAGATATAAATATAAGTTTTAAAAATAGCGAAGAATTATGTGAATATATAAAAAAACATTTTAGTATCTCTTAAATTAATAAGAAATAATGTATAATAAATAACAAGAAAATTAAAGGAGTTAATTTATTATGAGAAAAAGAATTTTTTATTTAATAAATATTTTTTTTATTTTATCGTTACAAATATTAGCATTAAATTTTACAAATAGTGAAAAGATTGAGCAAATATTTCAACAAAATGAAGTAAAAGGAACATTTGTAGTTTATAATCCTCAAAATAATAGTTTTATAGGATATAATGAAAATAGAGCAGAGGAGCGATTTTATCCAGCATCTACTTTTAAGATATATAATTCTTTGATTGGACTAGAGACAGGAGCTGTAAAAAATGTGGATAAAGTTTTTTATAAATATAATGGTGAAAAAGTATTTTTAGAGAGTTGGGCACAAGATTCTAACTTAAGATATGCTATAAAAGTTTCACAAGTTCCAGCATATCAACTTTTAGCTAAAAAAATTGGAATGAAAAAAATGCAAAATGAAATTAATAAACTAAATTTTGGAAATAAAGAGCTAGGAGAAAAAGTTGATCAATTTTGGTTAAGAGGACCTCTAAAAGTTAGTGCAGTAGAACAGTGTAAGTTATTGGCTAAATTAGCTAATAATGAGCTTCCATATTCTAAAAATAATCAAAAACAAATTCAAGACATAACTATTTTAGAAAATACAAAAGATTGGACTTTACATGGAAAAACTGGCTGGGCAACATCAAACATAGAAATACCTGTAGGTTGGTTTGTTGGTTGGGTAGAGAAAAATGGACAAATTTATAGTTTTGCTATTAACTTAGAAATGAAAGATGGAAAAGATTTATTCAAACGTGAAAAAATTGCAAAAGAATCTTTAAAGTCTTTAGGTATATTATAAAAAAATCTTCCCGTCTAAAATTTAGAGCGGGAAGAAAATTTATAAAGTTTTCCTAGTTTTCTATAAAAAAAATCTTTTCTAGTTAAAGCTCCCTTGATAAAATATTTTTTAACTGGAAGATAGCATTTTAATTCTTCTAAATATTCATACGAATTCCAAGTTCCAACTTTAATATTCTTTTCATAATAACCATTTTCAAATGAATTAAAATACTTCCCATTTTTTATAATAATTTCATCTGTAATTTTGCCTTGAAAAACCTCTTCTAAAGTTACTATTCCCAAATGATGAATATGAAAAAGAAAATAGTATTTTCCATTGCTAAATAAAACATCATCACTATTAAGATATTTTATAAAATTTAAATTATCAAGTGAATAAATTTGAAAATATTTTTGAAGATTAAATCTTTCATAATCTTGAGGAAAAACTTCGTATTTGTTAAAATTTTTTTTATCAGGCTGCTCCTCTTTTTCAATAGCATTAAGAGTATTCCAATCATAATTATTAAAATTTATGATCTTATAATACGGAGTTAGTTTATCTAATTCTTTTTTTGCTAAATTAACATTGAAGTTTTTAATATTTGCAATTTTACTATTTAGTTTATGAGAGGTTATAGTATTAAATGTTTTAAAGAATTCTGTAACTTCATCCTCTTCGTACTCATCTTCTTCCATATTTAAATTGGTAAGAGAATATCCTTCTAAATAATTTTTATCATCTTTAGAATAAATAATAAAAATCTCATTAACACTATCTTTATTAGTATCATATAAAAATACATCTTTAACTTTTGTTTTTATATTTTGTGTATCTAAAACAATAGGTTTATTATTTTTATTTATTTCAAAAGTAATATTATATTTATTTTTGGTTTTTTCAAATTTAAGAAGTCCGTTGACAGTTGTAATTTCATTTTTAAATAATTCTAATTTCAAATTTGGGTATATCGTATTTCCATGTAATTTAAATGGAGTTAATAAAATTAAAAATAGTAAAATTAGATATTTTTTTTGAAAATTTTTGATTAAATTAAATTTTGATTTATAAGTTTTCATAAAACCCTCCAACAAAATATCCATTGAAATTTATCTTTGAATTTATGAGAATTATAGCACAAAAATAAGAGGAAAAATCAATAATAAAAAAATAAATTTTCACGTAACACATGTGTTACATAAAAATTAAAAAAACTAGTTTAATTAAATTTGACTTTGAGAAAAGTGAGAGCTATACTTATAATATAGCAGATAAAGGGAGGTATTTTATGAAGAAAGTATCTAGTTTCATTTTATGCTTAATTATAGTTGGTTATTATTCATCTCAAAATAAAAAAAATCAAAAGTTAAAAAATACTAGAAATCAGTTGGCATATGAATACAGTGTAAAAACTGATAATTTAAATAATAAATTGATATATGAGTATAATCTAAAAGATAATAACTCAAATAATAAGTTATTATATCAATACAAATAATAAAAAACTGTTAACAATTTTTAATTTTTGTTAACAGTTTTATTTTTTTATTAATAAATTTATTTATCGATAATCTTGACAAATAATTAATTCACAATTTATTGAATTTGTATTCAAAACAATCTTTTGTTCAAGGGATGGAGACTTGTCAGAGAAAAAAGCAAAGTTATTAGTAGATGAGACTCTACCATATGCCATTCCAGCCTCGTTGCCAGAAGAACCTCGATTAACTCCAGCTATAAAGAAGATATGAGTGTTAAATTGCTTTTTAACAGGTATTAAAGCATAATTCACACCATCTAAATTAATTACTTCAGGAAAATAACTTTCAGCTAAAATTTCGACACAAATTTCAGAAGAAGCATCAATAGCAGCTAAAAAACATTCTTTCTCAAAATTAGTACTAATATTTTCTAATCTAACTAAAATATAACCTACATATTTATTTGGGGGAACAACAATGTCTTTAGAACCCCAAAATATATAAGGACCACCACTTTTCCAACTATTGATGCCTCTATTTGAAGTTTTGAATAAATCATATCTAGATTTAAAAATTAGAGATTTTTCATTAAAAGATGGTGAATTATTATCTTCTATAATTGCTCCAGATCCAATATTATTTTTATGAATGATTGTTGTATTCCAATTCCCACTAGGTTTTGTATAAAAGAAAGAGTTAGCAATCATATTTTGTTCTTTAGAATCACTATTTATACTCCAAGTTCCACCTTCACTTCCGTTGATAACAACACCCTTTGTTTTTCCTTTAAAAATCATATCTCCATCAAAAAATTGACATCCATTTAACATATAACCAACTTCAACATTTTCAAATCGTATAGATTCTTCAATGTTATGATTAAATTGACACCCTGTAAATGAAGCATGGGAATTATTAGGATAGTTGATTCCATCAGTTGTTCCACCTACAACTCTAGCACCATTTTGATTTCTGTTAAATTGGCAATTAGATGCCATATTATTTCCACCACCAGTAAAATATCCAATGTAATTTTCTCCAGCTATACATCCATTTAATTGAGAGTATTCACCTCTAACGTCATTTTTTATACCAATATAGTTTTTATAAGCTTTAAAATTATTTAAAATTGGTATTTTATAATATTGAGGAGCCGATTGTGCACCAGTATTTTTAATTTTTATACCAGAGTCATTACACCCACTAGCAGAACAGTTATTTAAGGTAACAGATAAACATCCGTCTAAATACCATCCAACTTGATTTCCTTTTATTGAGGGTCTTATGATTTCATTATTTCCAAGAACATGAATATTTTCAATGATACAATTTACATTAGAAAGAATTCTAATGATATTACTGTTTAAGTTGCTTTTGAAAATAGTATTAAATTCCCCTCTTAAAAAGGTTCCATTGGGTATATTTAAATGGGTTATCAAATAAGTTCCTGTAGGAACTTTAATCTCTTCTCCTATATGCGAATCAATTATATTTTGGATTAAAGAAGTTTGGTCAATACTTCCATCTTTAATAATCTCTTCAAAATAATTAAAATTATTTTTGTTATCATCATACCAAAAAATTTTCATATCTAAATACCTCCATGTAATAAAAATTCAAAATTGTTATTGATATAATGATAACATTTTATTTTAAAAAAGTTTATATAAAATTTATATGTTTTAGTACAATCCTTATTAAATCAATATTCTTATTGAAAAGTTAGAGGGTTAACTTGTCAAATATAATAAAAAAGTTTGACTTAATTTATATCGTTATGTAGAATTGTTTCATATAAGTTTTAAAAAGGAGGGGAAATGAATAAAGAACTAATTAAAATTTCAAGTGCGTTAATAGCAGATGGTGAAAACTTTTTACAACATATAGTTGATAATAATATGGATACATTATTTCTTTCAGTAGCAGATGGAAAATATCCAAAAGATATTTATTTTGAATTTCCTGAGAGTATTGTTTTAGATAGGGTTGATTTTTTTACAAATCATCCAACAAATGATGATGGAAAAATAACTAAATATGAGATTTTATATAAAAATAGCAGTTCAGCAAAAGAATGGAGAAGCATATATGTTTCAAATACATATAGTTCTAAAGGTATTAGAATAGCTAAATTTGAACCAATTTTAGCTAAAAATATGTGTTTAAGAATTCATGCTTCATCTTCGAAAAAAGTAGCAATAAATAATATTGAATTTTATATAAGAGAAGACTTAAAAGAGAAATTATTGGAAATCTTTGAAGATATAGATTGTAAAAAATAATAGAAAGTTATTCTTTAAAAGATATAAGAGAGTTTAAAATCAATAATAAGGATTATAATTTTATAGGAGAACTTTGTGAAGTTGGAAAATATATTCGTCTAAATGGAGCTATAGAAACAGTAAAAACTATAAAAATTCAAGGAGTTGAAAAGGACATTTCAGCAGAAGAATTCTTTGAGAATTTAAAGAGTAATAAGCCATTAGTAATCACTCCACTTAATATCTTTGTAGAAAAGCAAAGAGAACTTCTTTTGGTAACAGATAAATCAACAGATATTTATATAATAAATGAAATTGGAAAAGATATCATATGGAAAAAAGAACGATTAGGAAAGGGAATGAATATAATTTATTCTAAAGATATTTCTGGAGATCTTTATTTAATTAATAATAGAGTAGATTTAGAAATGGTTGTTTATAATCCTATTGAAAAAACAAATTTTAAATTAGGAGACAATAGATTTTCACAAGTTTTAAAAGATGAAAATTTAGATAAAAATATTTTTGTAGCAGGAAAGAGTTTTAATGCTAGTTTATCTAAAAAGTGGATAGTTGAAAATTTTAATGAAAGTGAATTTATTCAAAGCATTGAAAATTTAGATACAGTTTTAGATTATATTTATTTTTTAATGGAAAGAACAGATGTATACAGTGAAAACATAGTTCCATTTAAAACATTTTTTATACAAGGAAAAAGTATAGATAGAGAAGCTAGTTATGAGAAAGTAGATTTAGGAAGTTATTTAAGTTTTGCAAATTCTCCAGAAAAGTTTTTTAATAAGAATATTCAAAATATTATTAATGAGGATTTTTGTAATGTAATTAGAGAGTTATTTATCAATGAAAATATAGTTGGAGTTGAAGTTTCTAAAGTTTTTAAATTTTTATTAAAACAAGAATTATATATAAGGTATTTAAGAATACAACCAGAGGTAGAGGATGTGACTTTAAATATTTGGTCTAAAATTAGATTAGTTCATGGAACAGAGAGATTAATTCCTAAATTAATTAGAGGAGTAATCGAGCCTACTTTAGATAATTTAGTTTTAGTTGCTTCACAAATATTAGAGAGAAATCTTTCAATATACTTTAAAGAGGTATACTCTTTAAGTGAGGAGACTATTCAAGGATGTGAAAAGTATCCATCGCTTCATGTGGATATAAATTGGGTAACTTATGAAAATCAGAGAGAATATCAATTAGAAGAGGTAAGAAGGTTTAATGAAATTTTAAGAAGAAATCAATAGGAGTTGAAAATATGCTAAAGAATAGTTATACAAGAAAAATTATTGAAACTTTAAGTATAGTTGATAGAATAAGTTTTTTATGTGATGAAGTTATAGAAAAAGTTATTTTAAAATATTTAGATGGATATGGAAATGAAAGGACTCAAGAGTTTGCTGTGGAACAAACTCAAAATCTAATAACAGTAAGTTTTGCTAAAACATTAGTTAAAGAGTTATCAATTGAAATTTTAGGAACTTTAGAAGTTAGAGATATTGAAGTTAATAGACATCCTATAGAAAATTTTAGTATCAATGAAGATATAGAAAAGAAAATATCATATGAAGCTTTAACAGTGACTTCTTCTTCTGCGGAATCATCAAAACCTATATCAAGAGCCTTTGATGGAAACTTAAATACAGAAGCTCAATTAAAAAAATATTCAAATTACGGTTGGGTTCATATGGTGTTATCAGAGGAGAAAGTAATTGATTGCGCAAGAATTTTGAGTTATAGAAGCAGTACTTCAGGATTAATAAAGCAGTTTAAAATTTTAGTAAAAAATCCTATGGATGGATTATGGATTGAAGCTGGAACTTATGTTACTGAAGAGTTTAAAAATGAATGGATGACAATTAAAACATTACCATACTTAACTAAAGAGGTTACGTTAATAGTTGAAGATTCAGAAAATAAATGGGCATATATAAATGAGATAGAAATATATAATTATTCAACTCTTGAAAGAGATATTTTAAATTTATTTACTGATGAGTCTTTGGTAGATATAAAATCTGAAGTTGCATATTGGGATATAGTTAGATTAAAAGAAAGAGCTGTGAGTACAGATTACTATAAAGAACTTTTAAATAAAGCATTAGAAATATATTTAAGTAAAAGGACTCCAGCAACTTTAAGATTAACTTTTGAAAATTTAAAAGTAATTAATAATTTAAGGTTTAGAGCTTCTGGAGAAATGGAGTTATATAATATTGAGTATGTAAATTCAGCAGATGAATATATAAAAATATCTACACCAATAATAGAAAGTGGAGAAATAAAAACTTTAAACATTCCTAAAATTTTAGCTAAAGAGGTTTATATTGAAATTTATGGAGTGAATAGTATTGAAGATGTAATATATGAGGAATATCCTATAGATGGCTTTGCTTTAACTGAAGATAGTGAACGAAAAATCTCAAGGGAAGCTTTAAATATAACAACATTAAATGAAAACTCAAGATTTCCTTTAACTAATATGTTAGATGGAAACGAAAGATCTGAATCACATATGAGTGGAACTTATAGTGGTCATCATGACTATAATTTTAAAATAGATAGTTTAAAAATAATTGATAAGTTTAGAATTTTAAGTACAAGATTCAATCCTAGTTTTACATCAGGTTCTATAAAAAGATTTGAAGTTTTTAACAGAGATTTAAGTAGTGAAGAGTTAGTATCTTTAGGAAGTTACACTGTTGAGGAGTATAATGATGAGTGGCGTGAATTAAACTTTACACCAGCCTTAACAGATGAAATTATTTTAAGAGTATACGAGTCTGATAGAAATTGGATATGCATAAATGAAGTTGAAATATATCAATATAGTCTTTTAGAAAAAGAGATAAAAGGTTTATTTTTAGATTCTAATTTTATATCACTAAGAGCTAATGTAACTTATTGGGAGATACAAGAGTTAAGAAAAAGAGCAACAAATACTAAAGAGTATATAGATCTTTTAAATATAGCTGAAGAGTTATTTTATAAGGATAAAACACCTACGACTTTAGAATTAAATTTTGAAAATTTAAAAGTTATAGATAATATTCAATTTAAAGTAGATGGGATTGTAGAAAAAAATTATATTGGATATTTAAATACGCAAAATGAAAATATAAAATTAATAACTCCATTAGTTCAAAATAATGAAAATATAATAATTGATACCTCTAAAATTTTAACGAAAAATTTATATATTCAGCTTTATGGTGTAACAGAAATAAGAGAATTAACTTATAATGAATATCCATTTGAAAATTTTGCAATAGTAGAAGACACAGAGAGAAAGTTGTTAAAAGAAAATATAACGATAACTACATTAAATGAAAACTTAAGTTTTCCACTAACTAATATGTTAGATGGAAATGAAAGATCTGAATCACATATGAGTGGAACTTATAGTGGTCATCATGACTTTAATTTTAAATTAGATAGTTTGAGAATAATTGATGAGTTTAAAATTCTAAGTACGAGATTTAATCCTAGCTTTACTTCTGGTTCTATAAAAAGATTTGAACTTTTAGGAAAAGATTTAAGTAGTAATAGGCTTATATCTTTAGGAACTTACTCTGTTGAGGAATATAATGATGAATGGCGTGTGTTGAAATTTGCTCCAGTCTTAACAGATGAGATTATATTAAGAGTTTATGAGTCTGATAGAAATTGGGTATGTATAAACGAAGTTAAAATATTTAATTATAGTACCCTAGGAGCACAGATAGATTATTTATTTGCTGATAAGTGGCAGACAACTTTAAGAAGTGATGTAACTTTTGAAGAGATAAAGAGATTATCTGATTTAGTAACAGTAACTCAAGAGTATAGAGACTTAATTAATAGGGCTTTTGAACTATATTATGATGGAGTACCTCCAAAGTGTATAGAAGTTGAGTTTGGAGAGTTAAGGATATTTTCTGAAATAGAGTTTGATATTATTGGTAAATTAGAGAAAATTATTTTAAGCTACTACGACACATATAATAATTTACAAATTAAAGATTGCAATATTAATATTTTAGAAAATAAAGGCACAATAGTTCTTAATGGATTTGCTTATACAAGAGGAATAAAATTAGATGTTTATGGTGCAAGAGATTTAGCAGATATAAAGTTTAAAGAACACCAGATATCTGAGTTTGCATTAGCAGAAGATTTAGATCAAAGATTAACATATGAGCAATTAGCTGTAAATTGTAATAATGTACATGAAAGTTATCCTCTCTCAAATATGTTTGATGGAAATGTAAGAACAGATTTTCGTTCAAGAGCTTTTAGTAATAATCTAGATATAAATATAAAATTAAATGAGGCATCAATTCTAGATGAGATTGGAATCACTAGTTTTAGATTTGATAGCCCAAGTGGAGTAACTGGACTTATTAAAAAAGTACTGATATTGATAAAAGACACAGTTTCTAAAAAATGGTTAGAGTTTGGGTATTTAGAAGTAGAAGATTTTGTAAGAGAGATGCATATTTTAAAAAATTCTCCATATTTAACAGATGAGATATGTGTAAGAATTTTAGAAGCTGATAGAGGTTGGGTTTTGATAAATGAACTTGCAATAAATAAGTATAGTTTATTAGAAGCTGAAATAAAAAATCTATTTACAGATGAAACATACGCAGCATTAAAAGATAGTATAACTTATGAATTAATTAGAGCATTAAAAGAGAGAGCAAGCAACTCAGAAGATTTAAAAGAACTTATAGCTAAAGCATTAGAGTTATATTTTAAAAGAAAAACTCCAATTTTAGAGGCAGTTCCTGTGGATAAAAATATTATTTTTGATAGAGTTGATTTAGAATTTACAGGAAATTTAGAAAGAATAGTATTTGAATATGAAGATAATTTTGGATGTAAGATTCAAAAAATATTTGATTATTTAGATCAAGACAATGATAGATTTAGTTTGAATTTACCTAAAATACATGGAGAGAATGCTTTAGTTAAAGTTTATGGTGTTGATTCTATTTTATCAATTAATGCAAACACTTATTCTTTGAAAGAGGTTTCAATATATAACGATGTAGAAATCTATATTCCAAAGAATGAGATAACAGTAACAGAATCAGATCCGACCTCTAACTCATACTTAATAGAAAGAGCTTTTGATGAAAATATGAATACAGAGTATCGTTCAAAATCATTTAGAGATTACTCAGATATTACAATAAAACTAACAAAAGAAACACTTTTAGAGAAAATAAATTTATATAGTTTTAGAAGTGCTAATCCTGGAATAGTAAAAGGATATTCTATTTTTGTAAAAAACATTTTAATGGATGAGTGGGTAGAGTTTGGAAACTATTCTAATGAGGAGTTTATTAATAACTGGTCAACAGTAAAGAATAGTGCATATTTAACAGATGAGATTAAAATAAGAGTGACTGATGCAGAAAGTAATTGGGTTTGTATAAACGAAATTCAAATTTGTCCTCTTAATACATTGAGATGTGATGTGGATAGATTATTTAAAGATAATAGTTTTATGGAGTTAAGAACGGGTGTAACTTTAGAAGAGATATTAGGTTTAGAATCTTTAATAAAAAAAGATTCAGCTCTTATAAAGAAGATTCAATTAGCTAAATTTTTATTTGAAAGTATTGAATCAGAGGAGTTTGATATTCCGTTAAAAGAAGTAAAAATCTTTGATAGAGTGGAGTTTATAACAGAGGGAGAGATTTCTAAAATACATTTAAAATATGTTGATACCTATGGTTACAAAAGAGAAAATGAAGTACCATTTGAAATAATTGGTGATAATGTTTTAATTAATTTTGAAAAAATTATGACAGATAAAGCTTCTATTGTAATTTATGGAAAATCTCAAAGTTATGGAATTCAAAAAATTTATCAAGTAAAAACAAACTCATATAATTTAGAAGAGTTTGCAATAGATGAAGATATAGATGTTAGACTTCAAAGAGAAAGTTTCAGTATAAGAAACTCAGCATTAAATGGTGGATACAATGATATAGAAAAACTTTTTGATGGAGATTTAATAGGACAGGTTCACTTTAGGAAAACACCAGGAGCTTATATATACTTAAAGTTAAATAAACCAATGCTAATTGAAGCTGGAAGAGTTATGAGTTATAGAAATGCTACATCAGGATTTTTACAAAAATATAAAATATCTTTAAAAAATAGTTTTGATGGTAGTTGGGTAGACTTAGGAAGTTTTGAAAGAGGAGAATATTTAAACAATTGGTTAGAAATAAAAGGAGACAAATATTTAACAGATGAAATCTGGATTGATTTTGAGCAAGGAGAAAATAACTGGACACTGATAAATGAATTAGAAATATTTGTTTATAATATTTTAGAGGAGAAAATAAATAACTTATTTAAAACTTCTGAGTGTTTAGAGTTAAAAGATACAGTAACACTGGATGAAATAAGAAATCTTTTATCTAAAGAGTTATTCAAACAAGAGTATATAGATAAGTTAATTTTAGCAAAAAAACTTTATATAGAAAAAGCATCACAACCAATAGAGTTTCAAATAAAAAACAGTGAATTTTTAATAGCTAATGGTTTAGAAATAAAATTTGAAGAGTTACCAGAAAAAATCTTAGATATTTCTGTATACTATAAAGATTCTTTAGGAAATAAAAAAATAATAAAAGATTTGAATTTAGTTACTGATTTAGAAAATCAAAAGCTTCTTGGAGAGTTTGGTGAAAAGATTTTAATAGAACCTGTGATTCAGTTAGTTTTAGATGAGGATGAAAAGTGGAAAGTTAAATCTGGAGATTTTAAAATAGTAAATCAAAAAGATTTATATAATAATGAAGATATTTCAGATATTTATCCAGTTGATTTAATAACTCTTGAAACTTCATGTGTGGAAAAAACTGGATTAGAAAATATTTTAGATGGAAATAATGAAACTTACTATGAAAATTCAGAGTTAGGAGAGGTTATATTTAAATTCCAAAACCAAAAAATATTTAATAGCTTAACTATTTTAAGTGAGATAGCAGGTCAAAGTACTGGAAAAATTTATAGTGCTTCAATTTTCTATAGAAGTGAAAATCAAAACAATTGGGAGAGACTAGCAAATTATGAAAATAGTTCACCAACTTCGTTAGTTAATTTAGAATTTGCATCGATATTAGCAAAAGAGATACGTATTATTTTACAAAAGACGGTTGAAAATAAAGTTATTTTAAATAAAGTTGAATTCAATATCTATAACAAGTTTAATGAAATTGTTGAAAAAATGTTTGAAGATAAAGAGATGTTTACAAAACTAAATTCAAATGTAACAAAAGATTTAGTAGGAAGACTAAAGTCAAAAACATTGTCATCTACGAGTATTATTTCTACAAAATTAAAAATAGCTGAAAATATTTTAGACAACAACAAAAACATAGGATATGATATTTTTACATTGAAAGCATTAGAATATGATGTAAATTATTATTTTTCAAAGCTACAAACAAGCACTACAGGAAGAGCTTATCCTACACCTTATTATATTTATCCAAATACGAATCAGATATTTATAAGTAATAAAGACCTTAGATTAGAGTTAAGTTTAGCTGATCATAAACCTTTAAGTGAACATACATTTTATATTAAAAAAGGAATTAATATAGTTAACTTAGGAGATAAAACAGGTCATGTATTTATAAATGGAGGAAGTAAAGGTGGAAGAGAAGAGGAGATAAGACTTTACACAACTGATGAAGTAACAGGATTACATTATAAATATGGATTTACAACTGAAGATGAGTTCTACAGTAAAGAAAGGAACTTAACATATAAAGAGGATAATCATGTGAGTTCAAATACAGCATATATTGAAGGAAAGAATTTTACTTCAGCAATAAGATATGATTGGTTAAGAGAGAATATTCCTTTAGGAACTTTAACAGATAGAGTAAAAATCTTAGATGAGTTTTTAGATTTTTTATATTATATAGCAGAAGCTGGGACATATTTTGAAAATGCAGTACCATATAGAAGACTTATGTGGGAAGGGGGAACAGCAAATCCTCATGCAGGAGGATGTTATGCAGGAGCCTATACAGCATATTCGAATAATCCATTGGCAATTTTAAACAAAGGTTTATCAAACTTTGCTTCGTCATGGGTTGTTGGACATGAGGTTGGGCACGAGATGGATTCTAATTATCATATGGGATTATTTGGAGAAGTTATGAATAACTGGTTTGCAGAGGAAGCAAGAATTAAATATTTAAAAAATCCGAGATGTGCTCCCGAATTAGTAAAGATTGCAGATACAGAGATTTCAATTTATGATATGGGATTCTTTTATAGGTTGGCATTCTGGATTAAATTAAGATTGTATTATAATGATGGAGATTTCTTTGTGAAGTATCATAATATAATGAGACATTTACCTATTGAATTAGAACCATTTAGTATTCCAGATAGGTTGATGATAATGTCGTCAATGATTATTGGAAGAGATACATCTGATTATTTCTTAAGACATAAATTCCCAATAACTGAATCAGCAGTAGAGATATCTAGTAAATATCCTAAATTTACTATAGACATAACTAAAATAAATTGGGATAATCAAGAGGAGTTTAGAGAAGAGGAAAAAAATAGAATTTATCAAATTTATAAAGAAAAAGTATAAAATAATATTAAACTTTTATTGAAAAAGAGCCTCTTTTTACAGAGGCTCTTTTTATTTGATTTTACTTATAATCCCCTTCCATAAATCTATAGAAAGCAGGGTTTACCCAAATCTCTTGAGTTGTAACTTTTAAGTTTGATCCTTTTTTCATAAAATCAATGAAAGCTTTTGAATTTTTAGGAAGAGTTAGAACATTAGCTTCAAAATCTCCATTTTTAACTAAATGAGATATTAACATTTGATATCCCTCAATTTTATCTGTTTGTATAAATGGTTGCCACCATGATTTATAAATTAACCCCTCTTGATCTTTAGAATCTTTTT
Organism: Cetobacterium sp. 2G large; assembly: GCF_014250655.1. Classification (NCBI taxonomy): domain Bacteria; kingdom Fusobacteriati; phylum Fusobacteriota; class Fusobacteriia; order Fusobacteriales; family Fusobacteriaceae; genus Cetobacterium; species Cetobacterium sp. 2G large. Next base: position 114,519 of record NZ_JACHTH010000002.1, read on the forward strand.
TTGCGTAAAGGTCAATAAGTTTTGTAAATTTAATTTTATCGTTATTATTTGAGAATTGGAATTTTAAATCGTACTCTGTAGGAGTAACAACAATTTTTCCATCTTCTAAAATAATGTGAGTATAGTTTGGAGCTCCCCAATTTGGATTATGTAAGAAAGCAGAAGTCTTAGGTTCTAGTTGAACTTTGGCATCAACACCTTCACCCTTTAAAAGAGCTATTAACTGTATAGCATGTGTAATATCATTATGACCATAACTTACTGAAAGGTTTTTATCAAAATTAGCATAGTTATTGATATTTTTTAAATTGTAGCCAGTCATAAGGCCATTAGCTAAAGCTACATTTAATTTTTCAAGTAAAAGATTATCTTTTGCAGGAACAACATTATTCCATTTTACTAAAACTTTTTCAAAAATATTTTTATCAGAAATATTTCCTAAAGAGTTTTCATTGTTATCTAAAAAATCAGAAACATATTCTGTAATACTTGAGTAATTTTTTTGGTTAAGCATTTCCACTGAAGTTATATTTAAATCAACTAAAACTGCTTTATGTGAAAGAGATTCAGAAGATTCAGTTTTAATATTTTTATAGCCTTTTAAACTTTTTTCAATTTTTTCTTTTGGATAAGTTTTTGCTAACTCTTGAAGTTTTAATTTTTCAATAGCTGAACTAGGTTCAGTAGCAGCAAAAGCTGTTAGATTTAAAAGTATAAGAGTAAGTAAGATTTTATTTTTCATTGTATTGTCCCTCCGAATTTTAATTACATTTGTGTAAGCATAGTCATTACAATTTTAGCAGAGTTATCAGCTGCAATTGTAACAAAGTCATTATAATTCATGTGAGCACTACCATCAGCTTTATCAGACATTGATCTAATAACTACAACAGGAACTTTATATAAATTTGCAACGTGAGCTACAGAAGCACCTTCCATTTCAACAGCCCATGCACCAAAAGTTGTTTCTAGTGATTGAACAGTAGCTTTATCAGCAATAAATTGGTCTCCTGTAGCAATTGTACCAATATAAACTTTATTTTTTCCTAAAACTTTTTCTGCAGAGTTCTTTGCAATTTTAATTAAAGTTTCGTCAGCTGAAAATTTTGTATCTACTGAACCAGGAACAGCACCTTTTTTAGTTCCAAAAACTGTGGTATCATAGTCGTGTTGAACTAAATAATCAGAGATAACTACATCTGTTATATTAAGATTGTTGTTAATCGCTCCAGCCACTCCAGTAAATATGATTTTATTTACATCATACTCTTCCATGGCAATAGTTGTTGACATAGCAGCATTTACTTTTCCAATTCCAGATTTAAAAACTACAACGTCTTTATTTTCTAATTTTCCTTTATAGAATGTAACAGAAGCTTTCTCCTCTTTTTTTACATCTTTCATTTGAGAAAGTAAAATTTTAATTTCAGAGTCCATTGCTCCAATTATAGCTATTCTTTCAGCTAAAGTTAAAGTAGATGTCAATAGTGTTAAAAGTAGTGTAAGTTTTTTCATTAAATTCTCCCCATTAAATAATTTTATAGAAAATAAAAAAAGAGCATATAAATCCTATGGGAATATATACTCTCATTATTAGCGATTATATTTATCCCTCATAGAGAACTATTTACGGTAGTTCGTAGAAACTCTTGGCCAATCCCAAGTATATATGAGTTTAATTGTGATTTTTATAACTTTTTCTTTCTAAGAAAATGATATCATAAGTTTTTTAACAATGCAATAAAATAATATTTTTAAATGTTGAAATTGGCGTATAAATACATTAGAATTAAGACACATTATATAAAACAGACATATTTATTAAGAGGGGGAGAGATTGGTGAAAGCTGAATTTATTGTAATTCAAGATAAATTAAAAAGTGCTAGAAATGTAAAAAAAATCACACAGAGGGAATTGGCTGAAATTTGCGATATTTCTGAAAAGACTATTCATAGAGCAGAAAATGAGGCAGAGAAGGTAGAGTTTGAAACACTTCTATTAATCGCTCAAAAATTAGAGATAAAGATTGAAGGGTATTTACATAAAAAAGCTTTTTCTTTAGATGAAACTTGGAGTTTAATGGAAGAGATATCTAAGGGGTATATATTAAAAGTTCATCCAGTTAATTTTGATATAGAAAAATTAGATATAGTTATAAGAATAGTTGAAATTCTTGAAAGAGATTTAAAAATAGAAACTAATTCAATAAAACTTAGAGCACAAAGATCTTTAATTTTAGAAAATGAAAAATTAAAAGAACTTGGTGGAAGAGGGTATTATAGTGTATTTATAGAGGATAATATGAGAGTATTAAATTTATATTTTCTAAACAGTAGTTCTAAAAAAATAAAAAAGGATGAAGAGAGAGAATACATTGAAGTTTTTAAAGAGTTAGAAATGAAGTTTTAAAACTATAGATATAGCATGTCGTATTTATATTAAAAGAAGTTAGATAAGTGTCAATTTTAAGTAAAAAAATGTCGGGTACTAGGGATTGTTAAAAAGGAAAATAAGTTATAGAATAGGTTCATTAGAAGAAAGGGGGAGAGCATTATAAATAAAATTATTTTAATTACCATATATATTTTATTTTTATTTACAATTGACGCTTCACCAATTGAGTTTGAAGATAAAAGTATAATATTAAAAAATGATTTTTATAGTATCGAAGCAGTCCAGATAAAAGAGAATAAAATAAAAATATACAAAGAGGTTTCTAAAGAGCTTGGGCTTCAAATTAAAATCGATTTTGATGATGAAGAAGTTCCTCAAGAAATTTTAATTTTAGATGGAGGAGAACAGCTATCAGCAACTATAAAAAATTATGAGATTGAAAGTTTATATTTAAAGATAGGAGATACTAAAAAAATAGTTAAAAAAGAGCAGATTGATATGACTATTATAGAAAATATAATGGAGGAGATAAAATCTCCGTTTTTTATAGATGAATTATGGTATCGAATTCAAGAGAGGGAAAGAGTTGAAGAAAAATAATATGTTTTTAAGAAGAATTGAATTAAGTAGTGAAGAAGGATACTATTCAATATATTATTTAAACAATGATGATGAGATAGAGTATTTAAATATTTTTTATAATAGTTTTATTAACAAGGATGAAGATGAATATAAATATATAGAGTATTATTTAGATAATGAATATGCTTTAGAGTACTGGGAATTTTCTTCAGAGAATGTGGGAGTTATTAGAAGTATTTTTAATGAATCCTCTTATGAAGATATAACTTTTGATATAACTTATAAAAACATAATAAAGATAGAAGTTTTTGAAAATGCTACAAATAACTTAATGTCTCAGCGAATTGTGACACCTAGTGGATACAATACTCTTGTTATTAATCCAGCTTTAAAGGAGTACTGTGTAGAAAATTTTGAATTTGTAAAAAATGGTTATCGTTATCTTTATAATGAAAAGGATGTTTTACTAGAAGAGCAGGAGTATTCTAATGGTGAAATTGTTGGGACTTCTAAATATTATTATGAGGATGGAAGTTTAAAATTTTTAACAAATTTAAATCAAACAATAGAATTTTACGAAACAGGTGAATTAAAAAGTAAAATATATAAATTTAAAAAGTTTTCAAAAATTGTTGAATATTACTTAAATGGAAACTTGATGAGCATAGGAACTCTCAATAATAGTAATGAATACATTGGAATGGGATGGACTTTTTATGAAAATGGTCAGTTAAAAAAGATTTGTTCTTATGTGGATAACTTAATAGATGGAGAATATAAAGATTATTACAAAAATGGAGTTATAAAAACTGATAGTTTTTATATTCTAGGAAAAGAAAATTGCGAGTTTAAAAGCTATTATGAAAATGGCCAAATAGAATGTAGCATAGACTTAAAAGATGGAAAACGTTGTGGAAAGTTTTTTAAATATTATAAATCAGGTCGGCTACAGGATGAGACATATTATTCTAATAATGCCCCAATAAATGATTCATTACTTTATTATGAAAATGGAAAACTTTATGCTAAATTAGCTTATCAAAATGGACTAAGAGTTGGAATATCTCAGTGGTTTTATGAAACAGGAGAGTTACAATCAATTAGTAAATATGATTTAATTGATGGATACTCGTACTTAAATTATTCAAAATCATATTATAAATCAGGAGGAATAGAGAGTTATGTTCAATGGGAGGATGCTCTTTGTGAACATAATCAAGAGGACTATTCATACAATATTATAAAAGGATATGAAAACTTAGATATTTCTTATTATGAGAATGGAAATTTAAGAAAAAAACAAAAAATAGTTGGAGAAAATAAATACTCAATAGAGCGTTATGATGAAAATGAAATCCTGACACAAAAAGGAACTTTCTTTAGAGATACAAATGTATTTTATTGGATAGGAGAGCTACTGACATTTAATCAAAATAAATCTTTAAAAATAGTGACAAACTATTCAGAGGATGGAAAATTTATAGATACACAAAACTATCTTAATGAGATTTTAGATAGTACTACAATTTATTTATCAGATGAAAATGTATATAGATTTATAAGTTATTATCCCAATGGAAATATAAAGGAAGAGGGATATTATATTTACGAAGATAATTATAATAACGATATCTCTTGGATAGGAAATCATAATTTTTATTCAGAAGAGGGAGAATTAGTAGAGTATAAAGGGAGAGTATAGATGAGTAATTATATAAAATCAAATCAAAAAAATAAAGAGTTTTTAGAAAATAATGAAGAAAAGTTATTAAAGTATATTGATAAAAAAGGAGAATATTATCTAAATATTTTTAAAGGACCAAAAAATAAAACTAATTTTTGTGCCTTATTTCTAGGCCCATTATGGATGGGTTATAGACAGATGTATTTTGAAACTTTTATCGTTGGTTGTTGTGTTACTTTATTAGGTTTTTTAGCAATGATGTATGAGTTTTTTTCTTTAACAGCTATCTCTACCTCTACTATTAGAGGTTTAAATTATGCTTTAATGGGATTGATGGGATTTTTTGGTAACTATATCTATTTTTTATCTTTAAAAAGAAGGATAACTAAAGGTGATGAAAAAATAGGAGTTTCAAAAATAGGAATTTTATATGGGTTTATTTTAGGTGTTTTAATGCCAATGGCTATCGCAGGAGTAACTGGAGTTATTTTAATGCTTTTATTAGGGGATTAATATGAAAATTTCAAATAAAAAATTAATAATAGGAATTAGTATAGCTATTTTTATATTTTTAACATCTTTTACATCTAAAATTAAAAGAAGAGAGGGATATATAGGAGTATATCCCTCTCTTAATTTCAAGATGAGTAGTAATAGTACAGAGGGGACTTTATATGTTGTTCTTGGAATGACTTTGGGACCTTTAGCAATTCCTATATACATGGTGGATAGGACCTCATCATTTATATATGATACTATTCTTTTTCCTATAGATGCATACAGAGATTATAAAGCTAGTAATGGAAAATTTATTGAATACTATGAGGAGGAGTTTAGAGTTGAGTGGATTGGAAGAGGAAAAATAAAACCACTTTATACCGATAAAAAAAAGTTAGAATATACTTTAAAAAATGGAAAATATGTAGGTGAGTATTATGAATATTTTGAAGATGGAAGCATCAAAGAGTTTTCCAATTGGAAAAATGGAGAGTTAGATGGAGTGAAAAAAACATATTATTCATCTAAGGAGATTCAAACAGATGAGGTGTGGAAAGATAATCAACTAATATCCTTAGTTTATTATGATTCTGATAGAAAAATATTAGTTAAAATTTTAAATGATGTACCTTTAAATATATTTTTAAAAGAAGAGTATGAACATTTAAAAGATGTTACAATAGTCCAAGTTTTGAAACATGATTCTCCAATTACATTTGATATTAATGAAGTTGATAAACTTGGGAATGGAATATGGATAAAAACACAAAACTTTAAAAATAATAGATTGGTTTACGAAGTTATGGATACTTATGTTGGTGATAAAAGAACAGGTTTTAAAGAGGTTAACTATTCAGAAAATGGGGATATTATTTATGAATGTGTTTTAAGTGAAGAGGAAGAAAACGAATTATATAAAAAATTTTATAAATCTGATAATTAAATAATAATTTATAGAAATGAGGGGAAATGGGAGAGCTTTTAATAATTATATTTTTTATTATTTTGTGCTATCTATGCTATGTTTATGATAGTTTTTATTCTGAACCAATGACTAAGGAAAAATTAGAAAGTATTAAAGAAACTAGGGAGATTTTATCTAAAAAAGATTTATTTCTATTGAATGGAATTTACAAAAATATATTTTTATTAAAAAATAAGGGAATTGTAAATATTTTAGAGGGAAAGGTCAAAAAAAAGATAGAAGCTTTCGTGGGAAATATGGGATTAAGTACACATATTCTTTTAATTATATTAACGATTGGAAAATAAATATTTTTAACACTTACTTTATAAATAAGAATGAGTTCTTTTTAAAAGAGAATGAAGTTGTAACTTTAAAAGGAGTTGTTGCTTTAGGTAGTTTTTATGTTATTGAGATAAATGGATTTAATATTTTAGATTATGTTAAAGAGATTAAGAGTTTTCCAAGTAAAAGAGATAAAACAGATCCAATTTTTAGCAATTTTATTTTATCTTTTATATTTTTATTTACTGCTTTTTTTAATCCCTTTTCAAAATTAACAACTGTGTTTACTTTGTGCGTTCTGGGGTGTACTATTATTTTCAACTTAAGAGGTATGCTTTTTTCAAAATTATATGAAACTGGAGATAAACTATGTAAGATAGAGTATTTTCCAACTTTTTCAATAGATGATGTTATAACAAACGGAAGATTAACTACTAGAGTTAGCCGTCTTAGATGTATTGAAATATCTATTATATTAACTTTAATAGTTTGCTTAATTTTTTCATTTAAAGCTTTTAGAATCTATACTGATGGACTACATAGAAATACTAGAAAAGAGATAATTATTGAGGAAAGCAAAGAGTATAGTTTTTCAGAGTTTGAAATAGGAGATAAATTAATTTTAAAAAATGTTCAGGCTATGTCAGATGAATCTACAGGAATAATCTATCTTTTAAGAAGGGAAAACTCCAGTGAAGATAATAAGATAATGACTCTTCTCAAAGAACTTCCATTATATCCTTTTAGAAATGAAAGTGTTATTCAAATAGCTGACGTCTATGATTTTTATGAAAAAGAGATTGAGTTTTTAAAAAAGTATAGAGAGGTTAGAAAAAATGATTTTATGTTTAAAATAGATTTGATACCCGAAAATATAAGACGTTACTATAGCTTTTCAAATGGAGGTGTCAGTTACGATTTATTAAAAAGAAATTCAAAACAAATTTTAAAATTTATAAACGGAACGGAGTTTAGTGCAGTAGGGATTATAACGAAAAAAAATAAAATGACTGAAGTCATAACGTTAGATGCCTCTAAAAAAGATTTTAGTGAAAAGGAGTTTCAAAATTTAAGAGTGATGTTTAAACTTTATATTTTAATCACTCTGTTATATTTATATCTATTTTTTACGTATCTATATAAATATTGGTTTATAAAAAATAAATTAGAGATGACTGAAGAAGTTTAGGAGAGATAGATGAAAAAATTTAAATTTATTTTATTAGGAAGTATTATTTTTATTTTTTTTAAAATTTTTCTCGGTTATGAAAAAAATTCACCTGAGATTTTTGGAGATACTATTCGTTGGAAAGGGAGTACCTACATTATCTCCCAGGGAGGACATAAAGAGGGAAAAAGAATAGCTAAAGGAGATGGATTTTCCCTATTTAGCGTAGGAGATCCAACGGAAACTTTTATAGTTTACAGATCTTTTTTAGATAATGCACTCTATGTGAAAGAGGACTTTAAGATACCTACAGAAGGACAAATAACTAAAGTATCTTGGGGATATGAGCTTTTTACTGCTAAAGATTTGTGTGATACTATTTCTAAAGTATTGGAAGAGAGTAAAAATTTAGAAATAAATAGATATGAATCAGAAGATCCACTTTTTAGATTGAAACCAGGTTTAATGATGAGAACTTTATATGTTGCATATGAAGATACATATGTTCCGACTAAATATAAAGGGGAAATAGGAGTTATTAATGGGAAGTGGGCAATAACAACTGGTATTGAAGAGGAGATTAGTGAGAATAAAGTCTTACATAAAGCTAATTATATTCTTATTCCAGAAAAGTATATAAATGTTTTAAAAGATTACTTTAAAATAGAGGTGTAGCATGAATAAATTTTATTATAAATTTGTAATATCTATGATTTTTTTATTTCAATTGAATTTATATGGAGATTCAATTCATAAAAACTTGGAATTGGAATTATATAAAGACGAAACAATAAAAATTAATGGAGTTTTAAAATTTCAAAAAAATAAAAATAGATATGATATTATTTTTGAAATACCTGAAAAAAATTTAAGTACAGTTTTAGATACTTTAAATATAAAAAAAGAGATTAAAAGTGTTTTTTTATATGATATTAATAAAGATAATATTAAAGAGATATTTATAATTTATAATGAAAATAATAAAAATTCTTTAGAAGGATATTCGCTAGGAAATCTATACATGAATGAGAATGGATATGAAGAAGAGGAAGCGATAGATTTTTTTAAAACGCTTAATATTGCTACTTCTCAAAAATTAAACAAAAAAATCGAAAATGTTCAAAATTTTAATGCTAGTTTAGCTAAAAAAGAATTGGAGCAGTTAGTGCCTTATTATAAAGTTGTAAATTTTAATGATTGTAACATTTGGGATGTTTCAAAAAGGATGGGAAAAGATGAGTATAATAGTAAAGCCTATTTTTATCAATATGAACTTATTTCTCAAGATTATGAAAAGTTTAATCTTCAGAAATATTTTAGAACTTATTCACTTGATAAATTGAATTTCATAAAAAATATTGGAAACAGTGTAATATTTAGTGATGGAAATTACTATTTTCTTTTTCAGATTCAAAGATTGGGATTGATAACTTTGGAAGAAGTTTTTCAAGGAGAGATATTAGAGAATAGTATTATAAAAAATGGAAAATATTTTAATGAATATGAAAATGGAGACTATAAAAAGAATAGTAAAACTGGAATTTGGAACTCTTATGAGTATTCAGAGGAGCTAAAGCGTTATCTCCCTATTAAAAAGTATTTTGCTAATGGAATATTAATTAAAAAAGATATTTTTTATAGAAGATCTGAAGAACTTCATATATTTTCTTCAACTACTTATAATTCTAAAAATGAAATAGAGGAGATAAAATATTCTGAAGAAAATGGAGAAGTATCACAAATTAAAACTTATAAGGACTCTATTTTAGAAAAAGTTGTAAACTATACTCATTATAAAAGGAATTATTCGATATATGATAAAGTGATTAATCCTCAGAGTGGTTATGAATACTATAAAGCTAGAGAGTCACTGACACAATTTAAAGATTTAAATCTTTTAGATGCAAAGTTGGAAAATAAGGAGTTAAATCTATACTCTTTAAAAAGTTCTGACAACAAAGATATCTTTGTTGTATTTCAAAATTATTCTCCTGGAAAAACTTCTCAAGATGGGATTCGTTGGTATGAAGATCCGCTTAAATATTTTGGAATAAAAGAGATTTTTTATGGAAAAAGAAAAAGTGAAAAAATAAAATCTTATGAGGATATAGTTAAAGATGGATATTTTGAAGAGTTTAACTTAGGGTTTTTCCCAGGAACAGCTTCTATAACAGAATCACCATGTAATGTAGAAACCGTTGTAAAAACTGGATATTTTGGAGATGGAGCGGAAAGTGGAGTTTGGAAAAATTATGATTCTTCTAGAGGTGATTTAATATCATCTTTTAACTATGTTAAAGGAATATTAGACGGTCCATATGAAATATATTTTTCTAATGGAGCATTAAAAGAAAATGGTGAGTATAGAAATGGGGTAAAAGTTGTTTTGTGGGAAGCTGGACCACAATATTGGCCATCGTATTAGCTAAAGTAAAGTTGGAGTTGTATAAAAAATTACTTTAGGAGGAAGATGTGAAAAAATATTTGATTTTGATTATATTATTATTTGTTAGTGCGTGTGATAAAAATGAAGTGACAAAGATATATTATAAAAGTGGGAAATTAAAAACTGAGTTAATCTATGAAAAAGGAAAAGATAATGGGATTGTTAAGGATTATTTTGAAAGTGGAGAACTTCAAAGTGAAAGAGTATATAAGAATGGTGAATTAAATGGAGTGGCTAAAATATACTATAAAAATGGAAAGGTATATGGGAAGTTTACATATAAAGATGGAAAGTTAAATGGTGTTACAAAGGATTATTATGAAAATGGGCAATTGAGAACAGAAGCATTTTATAAGGATAATATAGAGGATGGAGTTGTTAAAATATATTATGAAAACGGACAACTAAAAACTAAAATGCTTTGTAAAATTGGAGAAGCAGATAGAATTATTGAAAGCTATTATGAGGATGGAAAGGTTAAATACTAATATACTAAGGAGCAAAAAATGAAAAGTTTAAGTTTAGGTATATGGAATTCTAAGGATTTTTTCTATACTGGTGAGGAAACAGACATCAATAAAATAAAAGATGTTGAATTTCAATTGGGATATAAATTACCTGAGAGTTATGTAAATCTTTTATTGGAAAGAAACGGATGGAGTCTATTAAAAAAGGAAATATAAAAAATATTTTAAGATGTTGATAGTTTCTTTACTTGTAGTGGTAGGAGGAATAGCTATTGAAATTATAGAGACTATGAGTTTAGAGGGAGAGAAGAATGATTAAAAACATTGTAGTTTTTATTTTTAGCATAATTTTTTTAAAGAGTCATCTCTATTCAAAGGAGATTAAAAATCTAATTGCCACAGAGTTTAAAAATGAGATAAAAATAGAGAGAGTTATTAAAATCTATCAATCAGAAACATTTAAAAAGTAGGAGGGAAACTATAAAGTAATACTAGTTGATAAGTTGGACAAGGAGGAGTTCTCGTATGTTTTTAACGAAAAGGATAGCTCAAAGGATATTCTAAAGGGGATAGAGGAAGCTAGAAATGAGAAAAATATTTTTGTAAAAAAACAGCTGAAAGTTTCAGAGAAGTTTCAGAGAAGTTTTGGAGAGAAATTTATTCAAATGTCTGATATAGAAACTATTTATGGAGATAGATCTTCTGCCATAGAGTTTTATTTAGGAAAAGGTTTTTTTAAAGATAAAAGCGTAAAGTACTGTGTGAATTTATTTAAAGAGATGAGTTTAAATATTCCAGATAATTACAGGGTATATCTTAATACTACTACCAATCCAGAAAAAATAAAAAAAAGTTATTATAGTTTCTCAGATGATGGAGTTTTTTATAGAGTCAATATGACATCATTTGGAAGTGGTGCAGATTTTTTTGCCTCAAGGAAAAAATTTAATTCTCCAATGAACTCGCTCAATCCAAATCTGAAAGCTAAATTTATAAATCTAAACAACAGAATCTCTTCACAAAACTATTTTTATAAAAATACAGGGCTATTTATAGAGATTTTAATGCAGGGAGATCTCTATGAGAAGCTTGAAAAAAAACTAAAAAGTAGATTTAAAGAGTTTCAATTTATCTATGGATATCTAGATGTCATAGAGGGAGATATTGGAATAAGAGCGGTTGTTACCAATAAATTTTTAGATGAAGATGCTACAGAAATCTATGAATTTTTTTATACTATAAAAAGTTTGGAAATGAACTAGGGTATTTTATTCTAGTTCATTTTTTAGTATAAAATAATATTTTTAAGTATTGAAATCAGTCAATAAATACATTAAAATTAATATATGTTATTTAATGGAGGGCTACAGTGAAGAAGTTGATTATTTTCTTTATTATTGTTATACAATACGCTTACTCTAACTCAATAAAAGTTTACTCTTCACATTCGATAGAAACTTTATACCCCCTAATCAAAGAGTTTGAATCGAATTATAATTGCAAGGTTGAAGTAGAGATTGGAGGAACAGGGGAGTTAGTCACTAAAGTTTTAAAGCAACAAAAGCAAGATTATCCTGACATATTTTTTGGTGGAACAACTCTTTCTGTAGTTCCATTAAATCACATTATAAAAGAGTCATACTCTTTTTCAATAATTCCAAATGTCTTATTGGTGAATAAAAATATAAAAAAAGATATTGTTATTGAAGGATACAATGATCTTTTAAATCCTAGATTAAAAGGGAGAATAGCTTATTCAAACCCAAAGGTGTCATCCTCATCTTTTGAGCATTTAGTAAATATTTTATATGTGATGGATGAACCTTGGAATTTTATAAAAAAATTATTAAAAAATACAGATAATATATACTTAGAATCTTCTCAAGATGTGGTGGAAAAAGTTGTAAATGGAAAGAGTATAGTGGGTTTAACTCATGAAGTTGCAGCGATAAAAGCTATGGAAAAAAACAGCAGTTTAGAGATTGTATATATGAAAGAGGGTGTGTTAGCTGAAAGTGACGGAGTCTATGTTTTAAATAAAAACTCTTGCACAGAGGCTTTTACAAAATTTTTAAGTAGCTATGATACTCAACTTTTTTCCAACATTTCGTTGAACAGAAGAAGTGTTAGAGATGATATATTTTTCAGTAGAAAATTAAATACATTAAAACACAGGGTTTTCATAGATCCAAACCAGTTTGAGATAGAAAAAAATAGAACTCTTTGGATTGAAAACTTTGATAACCTATTAAAGGAAAATAACCATGTCTCAAAATAAATTTGTGAGTTTAAAAAAACAGATAAAAGATTTTCTGATACTTTATTTTATATTTCCTATTATTTTCCTATCTCTAATTGGGTATGTTGTAATCTACTCTCTACAGTATTCAGCTATAAAAAAGGAGAGTCAAAAGGAGTTTAACTTTATCCAAAAGAGTTTAGATGAGTTGCTATCTAAATATGATCTAGCACTGAAAGAGTTAAAAAATAGGAGTTTAGATTTTGAAAATATTTATAAGATAAAAAACGAGTTTGATTTAAAAGGAAATTTCATAGTTTTAGATAAAAACTTTAAACCAACTATTGAAAGCAGCTCTCTTGTTAGAGGAAGCAGTTTAAATTCCAACTGGGGGATTTTAAAAAAACTGAAAAATAGTGAGGGGATAGTTTTAGAGTCTGAAGAGATGAGATTTCTAAATGAGAAAAAAACCATATTGACAATGGGTAGCAAAGTTAAAAATTTAGCGGATAAAAGTTACAACTACATTCTTTTTTATATTTTAGATTCAGAAATTGAGGATATTTTTAAAAAGATTGAGATTAATGGCAACTATATTTTTACAGATAAAAATGGATATATTTTAAAGAGAAATACAAATAATTATTCAGATAATCTAAATAGAATAGAGATGCCAGTTAATAAGAAAAATATTTTTTTTAAATCAGGAATATATAATTCTAAACTACATATCTATATATATAGAGATTTAGATTTTATGTTAGTTAAAATTTTTGAGCAAATTGTTTATTTTATAACTATTTTTATATTTTTAATCACGTGCATATTTTTGATAATAAACTATTTTATTAATAAAAAACTAGCTGTGATTGATAAGATAATCAGTGCTATAAAAAGTACGGGTAAAGGACAGCTAAATAATTTTTTAGAGGTAGAAACTAATGATGAGCTTAGAATCATAGCGACCTCTTATAATAAGATGTTATTAGATATAAAAAATCTTATTGAGATAAATAAAAGAGAGTTTGAAAACAACATTAATTTAGAGATTAAACAGTTGGAGAGTCAATTTAATCCGCACTTTCTATTTAACACACTGGAGATGTTAAAGTACACTATAAAAAAAGATGTGAAAATGAGCAATAAAATTATTTTAAATATCTCATCTATTCTTAGATTCAGTATTGATAATAGAAAGACTATCATTTCATTAGGTGAAAATATAAAGTTTATAGAGAGCTATTTAGAGATTCAAAAATATAGATTTGGAGATGATTTTTCCTACAGTATAGATATAGAGAGTAATTTAAATAATCAAAAGACACCTAAACTTATATTTCAACCAATAGTTGAAAATTCAATAAAATATGGATTTTCTTCAAAGGATAAACTTCATATAGATATAAGAGGAAAGTTGCAAAAAGGAAGTTTAGTTATTTACTTTTTGGATGATGGTGATGGACTTTCTAAAGATGAGTTAATAGAGATAAGAAAAAATCTAAAAAAAGATAATGTAACTAATCATATAGGGTTATACAATATAAATAGAAGAATAAAGTTATATTATGGAGAGAAATACGGGGTAAAAATTTTGAGTAGAAAGGGACGAGGAACTCTTGTGAAAATAGTTTTACCTGAGGATATGGAGTAAGAATGATAAAGGTTTTAGTTGTAGAGGATGAAAAAATAATAAGAGAGGGTTTGATAGAAAGTATTTCTTGGGATCTATTAAATTGTAAAATAGTTGGGCAGGGGAAAAATGGTAAAGAGGGACTGGATCTCATAAAAACTTTAAATCCTGACCTTGTGATAACAGATATAAAGATGCCGATACTAGATGGACTGGAAATGATTGAGCAGGCTATGGAAGAAGGCTTTCAATTTAAAGCTATAATTTTAAGTAGTTATAGTGAGTTTGAATATGCAAAAAAAGGGATTAAGCTTGGAGTTTTAGATTATATACTAAAACCTTTGGATGAAGATATTCTTTTGGAGACAATTGAAAAGTTTAAAAGTAATTTTTATAAAAGTGAAAGTGATTCCATAAGTAGATATCTGAGTGAGGAGTACAATATTTTTGTTAGAAAAACAGTTCAGATAATTTTAGATAGATATGTAACAAAGCTGAGTATAAAAGATATTGCTTTAGAGTTAGATGTAAGCGCAAGCTATTTAAGTAGAAAAATTAGGGAAGAGACAGATGAAACATTTTTAGATATTTTAAATAAACATAGAGTCTCTAAAAGTATTTTACTTTTAAAAGAGGAGAGATATAAACTTTATGAAATCTCAGAGATGGTTGGGTTTTCCGACTATAAACATTTTTGCACTGTATTTAAAAAATATTTTAATATACCCCCAGGGGATTTTTTAAGGAGGAGAGATGAATAAAAAGATTAAGGTTTTATCAGCGGTATTAGGATTTATTATGTTAACAGGATGTAGTTCAACAAGTAAGTATCCAAGTTCAAATGATCAGGAGAAGATTGCTCAACTGACACAAACAGGTATCCACTACTACTGGCATGGTGGAGATTTAAGTAAAGCTGAAAAGGAGTTTTTTAAGGGGATTACATTAAAGGGAAAATATGATGTAGTTGAAAATTCATTTGTAGAAGCTAGTGCTCTTAGCCCTTATAGAACTGATTTAAGATTTGGTATTGCATCAACTCAAATAATTCAGAAGAAAACACCAGAAGCTCTTCAAACATATAGAGATATTTTAGTTATGTATCCAGATAATTTTGAGGCAGGAATTCTTCTTGCAGGATATTCTAAACAGATGGGAGATATGAAAACATTTAATGAAACAATAGAGGTTTTAAAGAAGAATCATCCAGAAAAAACTCAAGAATATTTAGAGAAGTTTTCTATGGCTGATAATTTCTCAAAAGCAAAGTTAAATACAGAAGCTTTTAAAGTTAATGGGAATCATGCAATTGTAATTTTAGGATATGCTTTAGGTGAAGGTGGAGTAATGAAACCTACTTTAGTTGAAAGATTAAAAAAAGGATATGAATTACATAAGAAAAATCCCAAATCTCCAATAATTGTTTCTGGAGGAGTTCAAAAGGGTGGAGTAACAGAAGCTTTTTTAATGAGAAACTGGTTAGTTTCAAAAGGAGTTCCATCAAAGTTAATTTATATGGATGACTTAGCTAAAGATACTGTTGGAAATGCTATTTACTCAACTGAGATTTTAGCAACTTTGAAACCTGAAAAAGTAACTCTTATAAGTAGCGCAAGTCATATCAGAAGAGGTTTAAGTGTGTTCCAAGAGGCTGCTAATTTAAAGGGATTAAATGTTGAGTATTCAAATTTAGTTTACTTAGATTATCCATCTTTAGAGGAGGCACAGAAAGTTTCTGAAGCTGAAAAGTTAGTTATTTATAGAGATTTAATTAGAACATCTGGAATTTGGGCATACCCTGGAATTCAGCAATAATTAGATAAAAAAATGAGGGAAATATGTCCCTCATTTTATTTTACTATTACAAAAAAATAAAAGGAGCCTCTGGGGGGATAGAGGCTCCAACGTGGGGGGATTAAAATTATTTTATCTTTAACACTTTTTATGATATTTAGACCACAGGTTTTATAAAAAAGTTTTAAAAATTATAAATTTTTTTAAAACTTCAAAAGTGTTACCTTTTTATTTGTAGAATCAAGTTCAACTTGTCCTCCAATTGGAAGAGTTAACATAGGATGAGTATGGCAACAGTCAAATTCAGCTAGAAAAGGGAGTTTTGTATCTCCAAGAACCTCTAATAGAATTTCGTAAGGCTTCTTTCCACTGTTTTGGTCATTGAAAAGTTCGTGTTTACCTAAAATAATTCCACTAACTTTTTCAAAAACTTTATTAAGTTTTAAAAAAGAAAAACTTCGTTCTATATCAGCAGCAGTTTTTAAAGAGTCCTCAATAAAAAGAATATCTCCTTTCTTAATTTCAGGCATATATTCACTTCCCCAAATTCCATACATTGTATTTAAATTTCCACCTATTAATCGTCCTGAAACTTTTCCAGGAATAACAGTAACTAATCTGTTCTCGTAAGTAGTTTTAGGAGTATTTTGATCCTCCCAATTTATAAACTTATCAGTATATTTATCAGGAGTTTTGAATGTATAAGGTAGTTCTAATTCAGTCATTAAAATGTCTGAAAAGTATGAGTAAGTTTCCTCAACTAATGGTGGGAATTCTCCAAAACTTGCCACAAGAGCGGGACCATAAAAAGTTATAATACCTGTTTTGGCATATATACCCAATAGAATTGCAGTTACATCAGAGTATCCTATGAATATTTTTGGGTTTTTTTTAATTTCATCAAAATTTAGATAAGGCAGGATAGAGTTTGAATTACTTCCACCAATAGTTGACATGATACATTTAACTTTTTTATTTTCAATAAGAGTATTTAGTTCATTGGCTCTTTCAGCAATACTTCCAGATCTATAACCTTGACTTTTTTCAGAGAGATTTCCAGAAATTAATTCGAACCCTTTACTTTCTAAAAAAAATTGAGCTCTTTTATATCGTGTAGGTGCAAAAAAAGTGGCTGGAGCAGATGGGGAATAATATCCAATAATGTCTCCTTTTTTTAATTTAAACATATAGCCTCCTGTGTTCTATTTTTTATATATTTTAAAAACTCATTTCAAAACTTTTTCTTTTCTTTTTCTCTATTTCAAAATCAACTAAATAGTTACCTAAGATTTTTCCTCTTAAATTAATATAATTTGTTTTTAAAGATGCTTTAGTAAATCTATTAGATATATCTTTTTCAGAATCTAAATCTTTTTTTAATTTATTTGTCTCTTTAATAAAAAATTCGTTAAGTTCAGATTTCTCTCTAAACATATTGCTTTGTTTATAATATCTTTTGGTAATAGTTTCTCTTAAGTTATTAATTTTAGATATTTCTTCATAAAGCTTTTTATCACCAATTGATGTTTGGATCTCTTTAAACTCTTTTTCTAATTTCAAAAGAGCTTCATTAACACTTTTAAGTTCTCTATTTACTCTAGACAAAGATCCTAAATGCAATAACTTTTTAGATAATGTTAAATATGAATCTTTTTCTCTATTTAACTCAATTCTTTTATTATTTAAAACTTCATATTCTTTCATAGCTTTAAAGTATCTTCCCTTACTTAAACTGTTTAAAGCTAGTCGTTCTATATCTTCAAATTTCATATTTTTAAAATAATTATAAATCTCAGATGACTTCGAAGCTTTTAAATGCGATTTAAAGCGTTCTGACTCAACTTTAGATAAATAACACTCAAAATCTCTTTCATCAATCTTAATGAGCTTTTTACGGATTATAAGCACTATTATTTTTTTATCTAATAAAATAGATTCTTGTAACTCTTTTTCTTTTAGCAATTTTGACTCTATACTTTTTTCAATTCTAATCTTTTTATTTTTCATTTCAGGAGTGGAATAATCGCTTTTTATTTTTTCAATTTGAGATAAAATAACTTTATTTGACTCACTTAATCTCTCAATCTCTTTTTTAAAGAAATTTAGCTCCTTCTCACTACCAACTCTGTGATTATAATAAGCTGTATATTTTGTTAAGTTGGATTCATTGGAATCCAATTCTCTCTTTAACTTAGAATACTCACCTTTAGTCAGAATATTTAAACTTGTAGTTTCTAAGTTTTCCAACTGTCTTGGAATATTTTTTAAGATCTTTTCAGCTTTTTTTATTTCATAGTTGCTTTGATTAAATATATTAAACATAGTATTGAAACTATTTTTTAATTTTTCCTCTGCATAAACTTTAAATTCATTCTCTTGTATTGTTTCTTCAAATTGATCCAAATACTTTTCTAAATTAAGTTTATCATTGTTTAAATTTTTCAATAATAGATTTAAAGAATCTAATCTATTTTTCTCCATATTAAAACTGCTTAAAAGCTCATGTTCAACTTTTAAGATCTGCACATTTATTCCTTCTAACTTCTCATGAGTATCTAAAATATCTTGGTATTTACTATCACTAAAACTATTTAACTCTAAATCAATCTCTTTAATCGCATCTTTTTTCAAAGATTTCTCAGCTTCTAATCTTTCTAATTTTAGAATTTCATCTTTTAACTCTTTTATCTCTCTATTTAGCTTAAAAGATTCTAGCTTATGTTTATGGTCTTCACTTAATTTCTCTTCAGGTTTTTTTAATAAGGCTCCATTAATGTGAATAGGATTTCTGTCTAAAGATTCAGCCAAAAGATGATCTCCTTTTTCTAAAGCAATCTCTCTTTGTTTCTCTAAAGTTTCACATGAAACTCTCTCATTACTTTTTTCATTTTCTAAATACTTATTTTGTATATCTTCCCAAATTTTTCTTATCTCTAATAACTTTTCTACATTATTCCAACTTGTATTTTTCTTACAACCTCCACGTTCTGGAGATTTAGCATTTGATCTTTTAAAAAAAATATCTTTATTTCGCTCAATTCCATCAAGTTCTCTTGGAGAAAACATTATATGAGCGTGAGTATTTAAAATATCTTTTTTGTATGAACTTTCTTTACTGTGAATAGATACAGAATAGTGATATTTTCCCTCTAAAATAGTATCTATAAACTCATTTAAAAGTTCAATATTCTTCTCATGAGATAGTTCATTAGGAAGAGATATTCTAATCTCTTTATACACTGTGCCATTAATTCTTTCATTGTCATCAGCAGCTACCCAAAATTCTTTAGGAGATTTGCACCAATTAGGCAAATTGTGATTAGTGTATTTAATCTCATTTTCTTTATTAACGTATTTATTTTGTCCTAAAATATAGTCAATATGTGGCCCACCTTTTCCAACTCTACCATAAGATATATTCAAATGATAATTTGCCATGATTTCACCTCCTAAAAAAGTCGAAGACACCTGAAAGGTCAGAAAATATCTTCAAACACGCAGTTTCTAGCAATTTGCCAAGGCAAATGTTAGAAACTATTAAGCGTGCACTCTGGTGACTTCTGTTGAGTACTTATACAAAGCTGATGATCAATTTCTTTGTATTTTTCTTTATTTTTTATTCTTTCTACTTTTTTCAAAAAAATGAAGCTCCGAATGCTTTGAATAAAGAGCATAAAATTACTTAATTTTTTTAAGAAGGATTTAATCTTATGAAGAAGTACCATTACTTAACTGTTGTACTAACTGATTTTGGATATTTTTTCAAAGAATAATTTTTTAGAAAATTTTATTTTTGAAAATAGTTTTAACTCAGAAAATGCTCGGTTTATCTATGAGGATATTGTGATATTTTTAAGTGAATATGAGATTAATCTGTTACTGGTAATTTCTACTGTGAAAGTTGAAAAGAGTTTTAATCATAACGTACCATTAATAGAATGGAATAACTGTTACAGTGTAGCTTATGTATAAAAAAGATAAAATATCAAATAGATTTATTTAAGATTTTAACAAATGTTAAAGCAGGAGTTATATATTTTTTAAAGTATTTAAAGTTAATACTACTAATTCAAGTTTAGTCTTAGTAAGTCATAATATCAGGTGTAGTAATGGTCAAAAAGTATATGGTATAATAAAAAATAATAGACAAATTAAAAAAAATTATTTAAATATGTTATATAGGGAATACAAAATAAAAAAGGCAGGTAGATAATGTATAGAGTGTGTTTAATAGAAAAAGAGGAAGTTTTATTATTTAAAGAGATAGAAGACTATGAAAATACCTTTGTTTACATTAATGAATTAATAAAGCAATTAGGAGAAAATAGAAAAATTGTAGTTCATGAAAATAGAAATGAAAAATGGGAAAAATTTGGTGAATGGAAATTGGAATAATTTAAAAGACTTTTTAAAAAAAATTAACGTCTAAAAGTTATAATAATAGTTAGAGAGTAGAAAAAGATTTAAAGCAGTAAAAATAACCATCACACAGTTTCAAAGATGTTTTAATTTTTTTAAATAAAGAGAGAATATTTTAATTAATTTTAACAAATCATGAAGTTGTTTTTCTAACTATTATATGAGGTAATAGATTTAAAGTCAGTAAACTGTTTTACTATTAAGAGATTTAAAAAGTTTTTTAAGAAAATGATTGAAAGTTTTAAAATTATTCGAAGGTGATTTAGTAGTAAAGTAGAGGGATTTGTGATGGTTTCCCTCTACTTTTTTTATTTTGGATTTGAATCTATTAAAAAGAAAAAATCTTCAAGCATCTACATAGAGACTTTAAAATCAATATTGAAGAAATAATGGTAGATATTATCATAGAATATGCAGCATTAAATTCAGTGAAAACAAGAGTTTTAAAAGCTCTTGTTTTTTTTGTTTTTGGTCTTATTTTGTGATATCATATAAATGTACAGAAACTAAAATAGAGAAAGGGGAAACATATGAGGTTTTTTAAGAATGATATTGATGATTTAGTAGTAAAGAATTTTATTGAAAGAGTATGTATTGATTTTGAATTGGAACTAGAAAGAACACAAAGAGAGTTAGGTGAGAATCCTCTATGTTATAAGGAGAAAACAATGTCTTCTTTTTTATTTCCTGCTTTACAGAATAATTCGATTAGAACCCTTATGGAAGTTTATTATCAAAATGGTCATAGAAATTATTTAGATTTTTATTCTTTAGATAAAACTAGGAAATGTAGTTATTTAATTGAATTTAAGCATTGTTTTTGGGGGTATAAGCAAAAAGAATTTAATAAAACAGATTTGTCTAAATGGAATGAAGTAAAAGAACAAATAGAAAAATTAGAAAAAGAAATAGTCAATGAATATATAGATTCAAATAAAACTATTTACGGAATTTCTTTATATATGTTAACAGTAACTGTACCGAAAGAAGAAAATGATAATGAAAAAGTAGAAAAAAATATAATAGCAGAAATTAAAAAAGATATGCCTGATTGTGATTGGGGATGGGTATACGAATTACCTGAAGTTTTAAATTATACAGATAATGAAACAGATAGTGAAATAGATAAATATTCTCATGTTATTTTTATAGGAAAAGTTAAAAAATTAGATGAATAATAAAATAGAAATAATTTTAAAGGATATAACCACACTGAATGTAGACGCTATAATAAATTCAGCTAATAGTAGTTTAATGAGAGGATCTGGACTTTGTGGAGCAATATTTCGTAGTGCAGGGAAAGAGTTGGATGAAGAGTGCTCTAGATACTCTAAATTAAAAGTTGGAGAAGTAATTTTAACAGAGGGATATAATCTACCTTCAAAAAAAATAATACATACAGTAGCACCTAAATATTATTTAGAAGAAGATGATAGAGAAGAAAAATTAAAAAACTGTTATAAAAATATAATAAAAATTGCAGAACTAAATAATTTCAAATCAATTGCAATTCCTTGTATTGGAATGGGATTATATAAGTGGCCTCTTGAAATAGGAGCTAAAATAGCTGTAGATACTATTTTAGGCTTTATAAATACTACTAACATAGAGAAAATATATTTTGTGTGTGGAACGATTGAACAACAAGAAATTTATAATAAATATTTGGAGGAAAATAAATGAAGATAGATGAATTTAAAACCATATTAGAAGCAATAAAAAATATAGCAGAATTAGTAAAAACATTATGTCCAACTTTTGGGTTTATTCATAGAACTGAACCTATAAAATATGGTGAAGAATTAGGATTTCTAGTATGGGATTATGTTTTATATAATGAAATCACATTTATATCTATAGATAAAAAAATAGTTCAAAGGTTATTTAACTCAACTTCTGATAAAGAAACAGAAGAAGAATTTAATAAGCTAGTAAAACAATTTAAATTAATAGCTTAGAAAAAGGAGAAAATAAATGTTGGATTTAAAAACTTTAAAAGTTATAGGTATTCAAAAAAATAAGGATATATATCATATAGTGTACATGAAAAATGAATTAGGTAAACATGAAATGGAAGTATTAAAAAATGGAGCTATTTCTAAAATTAGTATAAAGCCGTTGTTAATAAATTATGCTAATTTTTTAGAGTATGATATAGATAGTTCAAAAACTACCTATCAAATATTTGATATTTTATATAAAAAAATTTATGATTAGAACAAAGGTACTTTGGTACCTTTTTTTTATTAAAGGGTTTAAGATACTAATAATTATCGTTCTTTGTTTTTAATATTTTTTTATGGTAAAATACACACATATAATGAAAAGATAAAAAGGGGGACAATTATGGCGGAACTACCGAGAGAAAAGGATTTTGAAAATGCCATTGAAAGTAGCTTAATTCAAGATGGGTATAGACAAGGTTTTAATGAAAATTACGATAAAGTTTTTGCAATAGATAAAAAATATCTTTTTGAATTTTTAGAAAATACGCAAAAAGATATGTTAGAAAGTTATAAAAAATCTAAAGGATCTAATTGGGAATATGAGCTTTTAAACAGATTACACTCAGAGTTAGAGAAAAAGGGAGTAATAGAAGTTCTAAGACATGGCTTAGAAGACATCTTAGTTGGAAAATTTAATTTTCTATATTCTAAACCAAATAGTCATCTAAATCCAAAAGCTTGGGAGATGTATGAAAAAAATATTTTCTCTGTTACTAGACAGTTGAAATATAGTACTAAAAATGAGAATTCATTGGATATGGTTTTATTTTTAAATGGAATTCCTATTGTAACTTTAGAGCTTAAAAATGAATACACTGGGCAAAATATATATAACGCAATGAAGCAGTATAGAGAAGATAGGGATCCAAAAGAATTACTATTTAGATTTAAACAAAGAGTTTTAGTTCACTTTGCACTTGATACAAGTGAAGTTTATATGGCGACAGAGTTAAAAGGAAAATCTACATATTTTTTACCGTTTAATAGAGGTAATAATGGTGGAAAAGGGAATCCAAATGTAGAAGATAACTTTAAAACTTTTTACTTATGGGAAAAGGTTTTAAGAAGAGAATCTTTAGCTGATATTATAAAAAGATTCTATTATGTCCAAGAGAAAGATAAAAAACAAATAGCTATTTTTCCTCGTTATCATCAATTGGATGTAGTTAGAAAAGTAGAGAAAGATCTATTAAAAAGAGGGGAAAACTATAACTACTTGATACAACATAGTGCAGGAAGTGGAAAGACTAACTCAATAGCTTGGCTTTCTCATAGATTAGCTAATCTTCATAATTCAGAAGATAAAAATGTTTTTGATAGTGTCATAGTAATAACAGATAGAAAAGTTTTAGATAAACAACTTCAAGATGCTATTTACCAATTGGAGCATAAGCATGGAGTTGTAGAAAAAATAGATGATAATAAAAACTCTAGTGATTTGGCAAAAGCTCTAGAAAATAACACTAAAATAATAATAACTACAATCCAAAAATTTCCATATGCATTAGATAAAATAGAAACAATGGGAAAAAGTAAAAACTTTGCCGTTATAATTGATGAAGCTCATTCAAGTACATCTGGAAAAAATATGAATGCTTTAAAAGATACTTTAGCTGGAAAAACATTAGAAGAAGCTAAATTAGAGGAAGGGTTAGACGATAGAACTCTAGAAGACGAAATTGTAGAGTTACTAAAAGGAAGAACTAAAAAAGATTCAGTTACTTTCTTTGCTTTTACAGCAACACCTAAACACAAAACTCTAGAGATATTTGGTAAAAAAGGTGAAGATAACAAGCCACATCCATTCCATGAATATACAATGAGACAAGCAATAGAAGAAGGATTTATTTTAGATGTATTAAAAAATTATACGACATATGATATATATTATAAAGTGGCTAAATCCATTAATGATAATCCTGAGTTTGAAGCATCAAAAGCTAGTAAAGAAATAAAAAGGTATGTAGGATTACATGAGTATGCAATACGACAAAAGATTGAAATTATTGTGGATGATTTTGTTAAAAATAGAAGTGGATGGTTAAATGGAAAAGCCAAAGGAATGATTGTAACATCTAGTAGATTACACGCAGTTAGATTTAAGCAAGAGATTGATAGATACATTGCAGAGAAAAATTATAACATTAAATCTCTTGTTGCCTTTTCAGGAACAGTAAACTATGATGACTTTGATTATACAGAGGAGTCTATGAACGAGGGATTAAAAGAGAAAGAACTCCCTACAAAGTTTGATACAGATAATTCTATGAAGCTTTTAATAGTGGCTGATAAATATCAAACAGGGTTTGACCAACCTAAGTTATGTGCAATGTATGTAGATAAAATTTTAAGTGGAGTAACAGCAGTTCAAACTTTATCGAGATTAAATAGAACTACTTCAGGAAAAGATGCTACATTTATATTGGATTTCTCTAATACTACAGAGGAAATTCAAGATTCTTTTAAACCATATTTTGAATCAACTCTAATAGATAAGAATACAGATCCAAATATGTTATTAGGTATATATGAAAAGCTTCATAAGTTTGGAGTTTTCTTAGATGGAGAGTTAGATAATTTTACTAGGATATATCTTAAAGCAAAAGCTAATGCTGATGTTGCAAGATTAAATGCTTTAACAGATTCAGGTGTAAAGAGATATTTAGAGTTAGATGAAGATGAAAGAGAAGACTTTAAGAAAACTAGTATAAAGTATATAAGATACTATAATTTCCTTTTACAAATATATGAGATTTTAAATCCCAACCTATATAAACTGGTAGTATATTTATCTGGACTTATAAAAAAACTACCTAAAGGTGAGATAGATGAGAAAATATGTTTAGATAGTTTACTAGAGCTAGATTCTTTTAAAATTAAGCAAATAGCTGGAGATGGTTCTAAAGGTGAAGATATATCTTTAGGAGTTAGTGAAGATAAACCTTTAGTTGGACCTACTGATGGTCCTGTTTCAAGAGCAAAAGAAAAGGAATTAGAAACTTTAGAAACTATTATTGAAAAAATAAATAAGGTTTTTGGATTAAATTTGACTGATAATGACAAACTTTTTTTAGACCAATTAGAGGGTGATTTTGTTCATAATGAACAACTTCAAATAAGAGCAAAAAATAATTCTAAAGATATTTTTATAGATAGCTTTGATAAAGATTTTATGAAGATGCTAGTTCAAAGGATGTCTAAAAATCAAGACTTCTTTACTAGAATTATAAAGGATAAAACTTTACAAAATTTTATTGTTAAAAATATAGCTGAAAACTTATATGAGAGTTTTACAAAATAATCAATTCCGCAGACAGTGTTTGCGGAATTTTTTAATACCACGAAGTCTTGTCAGAAATATCACAAAGTTTTTTAAATATACACTATCTCTATTTATATTTTATACTAGTTTATATTTAATAATTTAGGACCCTCATCTAGTTTAATAAAATCAAGGCAAAAATGAAAGATACCACGAAGTTTTGTCAAGAACACCACGACATTTTGTCAAAAAACAATACCACGAATTTTATTAAAAATTTCGTTGTATTTTAATCTGAAATAGAGTATATTTTAAGTATAGCTAATTATAAGGATAAAAAAGGAGAATATTTTGAGTGAAGATTTGAAATATGAAATGGTAGAATATTCAAAAGATGTAGCAACAAGCATAAATGAATTTTCAGCATACGAGTTAGATGTTTTTTTATGTTTGGTTTATGTTTCTAGAAGTATGTTAGATCATAGAAAAGTATCTGAAACAGAAAATTTAAAATTAGAACTTCCATCATCTATGGTAAAAAAATTTTTAACTGGAGCACATAACTCTAGAGTAAAAAAAGCTATAGAAAATATATTTGATACTAAAGTTTATTTAAAAGATGATAAGTACACAAAGGTGAGACATTTATTTGAAGGATTAGATTATAGTTCTGATTACAAAACTATAGATTTTGAATTAAAAAAAGAATACATTAAGCTGTTTTATAATCTATCTGGAAATTTTACGCAGCATAAGATTAAAGAGTTTACATCTTTAAAAAGTAGATATGCTAAAAGAATATATCAAATTATTATGAGTTATAAAAATTTGTATAAATGGGAATTTGATGCGATTGAATTTAGAAAAATTTTAGATATTCCAGATAGTTATGGATGGTCAGATATAGATGTAAAACTAATGAGAAAGATAAAGGTTGAACTTCAAAATAATACAAATATCTCGGATATCTCTTTGATTAAAGAGAAGAGTGGGAGAAACATAACTAAAGTGACTTTGAAATGGAAACTTTCTAATACAGAAGTTTTAGAAGAAATAGATTTTATTGAGGAGCTTGAAGAGGTTATAGAGGAAAATATTTTAGAAAGAAAGCAATTGAGTTCTGAGAGTGAAAAGTTATACGAGAACTACATGAAAATGAATGACGCTATAAAAAAAATAATATATGAAAAAGCTAAAAATTATTTTCTTGAAGAAATTGGAATACCTAAAGAAAATAAAACTATTGATAAAATATGGAAAAAAACAGAAAAATTATATGTAGTTAAAGTTATGAAAGGGGATATATAAAAATATAATTTTTTCTAACTGCGAAAAAAAACGTATAAACTGCGAAAGACAAAAAAAGATATTTCGTAGATTGAATATTTAAGAATACTAGGAGGAAAAAGTGAGAAACTTTAATGAGAAAATAAACTTAATATGGCAAATAGCAGAGAGCTTAAGAAACGTATATAAACCAGAAAAATATGGAGATGTAATTCTTCCTATGTGTGTTATCAGAAGATTTGATAGCATAGTGTCAAAAGACCATAGAGAAACGCTAGAGAAGTATAATGAGCTTAAAGAGATGGGATTAGATGAAGAGACATTAGAAGGATTATTGATAGCTCATTTAGATAGAAGCTATTACAATATTTCTAACTTTACTTTTGAGAGTTTAATAAATGATTCAGAAAATATTACAGCAAACTTTAAAGAATATATAAATGGTTTCTCTTCAAATGTAAAGGATATAATAAGTCATTTTGGATTTTTAGTAGAGATTGATAAGCTAGATAAACATAATGCTCTTTACAATATAGTAAAGGAATTTGAAAAAGTAGATTTTCATCCTGAAAGCGTAAGTAACCAAGAGATGGGATATATTTTTGAAGAGTTAATTAGAAGATTTAAAGAGAATGCAGAGGCAGGAGATCACTACACACCTAGAGAAGTTATTGAGCTATGTATGGAGATGTTATTCCAAGATATGGAAGAGTTTATAAAAACTCCAGGAAAGATAGTTAGTATTGCTGATTTTTGTGCTGGTACAGGTGGAATGTTATCAACAGCAGAAAAGAAAATTCATGACTTAAATCCAACAGCAACTATAAATCTTTATGGACAGGAATTAAATGATGAATCTTATGCTATATGTAAAGCTGATATGCTAATTAAAGGACAAGATCCAGAGAATATAGTTTTTGGTAATACATTAACAGAGGATGGACATGGTGGAAAGAATTATAGATTACTTATTTCAAATCCTCCATTTGGAGTTCAATGGAAAAATGAGGAGAAGTTTGTTAAAAATGAATTTGAAACTTTAGGTTTCAATGGTAGATTTGGTGCTGGAGTTCCAAGAGTTAGTGATGGTTCAATGCTATTTTTACTTAATATGATTAGCAAGATGTATAACGATGAGAATGGCTCTAGAATAGCTATAATCTTTAATGGTTCACCACTATTTACTGGAGATGCAGGAAGTGGAGAAAGTAACATAAGAAAATGGATAATAGAGAATGATTTATTAGAAGGATTAATTGCACTACCAACAGATATGTTCTATAACACTGGAATAGCAACATATATTTGGGTATTAAGTAATAGAAAAAGTGAAAAAAGAAAAGGAAAAATTCAATTAGTTAATGCAACTAGTTTTGGTAGTGCTATGAGAAAATCTTTAGGAAGTAAAAGAAAAGAGATTTCTAGAGATAGTATAAAAGAAATTAAAAAGATATATGCCGATTTCTCTGAAGGAGAGTTCTCGAAGATATTCGACAATGAAGATTTTGGATATAGAAAGGTAACTATTGAGAGACCTTTAAAGTTAAAGTTCTTAATAACACCAGAAGTTATTGGAGCTATAACAGAAGCACCATTTTACCAAAAGTTGGATGAAGCTCAGAAAGGTGAGTTAATATCTTTAATAGATTCATTTGATAAAGAAAAAGTGTATATGAGTAGAGATCTATTTTTAAAAGATTTAAACTCTAAAATTAAAGATGCAGGACTAACATTTATAAAGGCAGCACAAATTAAAAACCTAATTTCAATTATTGGTGTACAAGATGATGAAGCAGAAATTTGTAAGGATGCTAAAGGAAATATAGAAGCTGATAGTTCACTTAGAGATTCTGAATCTATCCCATTAAAAGAGGATGTAACTGAGTATTTCAATAGAGAGGTAGTTCCTCATGTTCCAGATGCTTGGATAGATGAAACAACTTTAGATAAGATAGGATATGAGATTCCATTTACAAGACATTTCTATAAATATGAAGAGCTTAGACCTTTTGCAGATATTATGAATGAGATAGAAGAGCTAGAAAAAGAGATAGCATCTGAGATTCATAATATTTTTAACTAGGAAGGTGAAAGAATGAAATATAGATATAGAGAACCACATGAAATGAAAGATAGTGGAGTAGAATGGCTTGGGATGATTCCTAAGGATTGGGAAGTTAAAAAAATAAAAAGATTAGTAAGAGAAGTGAAAGGTGGGGTTTGGGGTGAAGATGCAAGAAAAGATTCCAACGATGTTCCTTGTATTAGAATAACAAATTTTAATAGGACAAAAAATATTATAGATATAGAAGATCTAACTATTAGAAACTTAGATTATTTAAAACAAAAAGATTTTTTGCTTCAAAACGGAGATTTGTTAATAGAAAAATCTGGTGGCGGAGAACGTCAACCTGTTGGATTTACGTGTATATATAATAGTGATCTTAAAGCAATTTATGCTAATTTTATTGCAAGAGTCAGAGTTAAAAAAAATATATATAGTCCTTACATTAATTTTTTATTTTCAGTATTGTATTCAAAAAAAATTAATTTACGTGCTTTTAATCAGACTACTGGAATTCAAAATTTAAGTATTGATAAATATTTTGATGAAATTGTAATGATTCCCTTATTTAGTACTCAACAAAAAATAGCAGATTTCTTAGATAAAAAATGTGAAGAGTTTGATTCGGTAATAGCTAAAAAAGAAATGCTAATAAATAAGTTAGAAGAAGCTAAGAAAAGTCTTATAAGTGAAGTTGTAACTGGTAAGGTTAAAGTTATTGAAAAAGAGAATGGTGAATATGGGATTATAAGAAGAGAAGACCATGAGATGAAAGATAGCGGGGTAGAATGGCTTGGGATGATCCCTAAAGAATGGCAAGTTAGTAAAATGAAGAATAAATTAATAAAATTTACCGATGGAGCACATATTTCACCAGAAGTAGAGAACGGAGTTTATCCATTTTTATCTGTAAAAGATTTAAAAAATGGATTTTTAGATTTTAAAAACTGTTTAAAAACATCTATAGAGAGTTATAAATATTTAAAAAGAAATTCGTGTAAGCCAGAAAGAGGAGATCTTTTAATAAGTAAAGACGGAACAATAGGAAAGACTTGTCTTATAGATTTTGATAAGGAATTTGTAGTGGCATCGTCATTGGTTATTATAAAATCAAATAAGAATTTTAGTATTAAATTTTTAGATTATATTTTACAATCAGAAGCAAGTCAGAAACAAATATTTCAATACGTTAAAGGAGCAGCATTACCAAGAATTTCTTTAGAATTATTGAAAAATATTTATATTCCATTTATAAATCAGCAGGATGAACAAATAAAAATTAATAATCTATTAGACAAAAAATGTTCTCAATTTGATATAGCTATTGAAAAGCAAAAAGAAATTATTGAAAAATTAAAATCAGCAAAGCAATCTTTAATATCAGAAGTTGTAACAGGAAAGATAGAGGTGTTGTAGAATTAATGATTAGAAAAATTAGTAAAAGAAAAAAAGCTATAAATGAGCTTAAAGCTCTTCTAGAAAATGAAAAACTAATTTTAATCGTTCATTATTCTTGTGAAAGCTTTTATAATATTAAAGATGGACGAACTCCAAGAATAACGTCTATAGCTGTTAGGTTTTTTGAATCTAAGGATACTAAATCTTTTTCAATTCATAAAGTTGCAGAAAAAAAGAAAATTATTACTTCAAATATAGAAAGTGAATATGATAATCTTGAAAAAGAGATGCTTCAAGAATTTTTTCAATTTATAGAACAACATAAAAATTATTATTGGGTTCATTGGAATATGAGGGATATAAATTTTGGATTTGAAGCTATAAAACATAGATTTGAGGTTTTACAGAAAAAATGGAATCCGAAATATGAAATTCAAGATTCTAATAAATTTGATTTACCTTCAAAACTAATAGATATTTATGGACCCAAATACATTGATCATCCAAGATTAGAGAAGCTTTGTGAATTTAATGGAATAGGAACAAAAGATTTTTTAAAGGGAGAAAAAGAAGCAGAAGCTTTTGAAAGTAAAGATTATATAGCTTTACACAGATCAACTTTGAGAAAAGTAGATGTTATGAGTATAATTATAGAAAAATTAATAAATGGTGATTTAAAACAAAAAGCAACTTGGAAGGAAATCTATGGAATATCATTACAAGGAGTTTACCATTTAATAACTGAAGATGCTAAATATTTTATATTGTGGAATATATTCATTTTAATATTGGGTGGATTCATATCACATTATACAAGTAAATTTTTAAATTCATTTAACTAATCTTAATCATATTAAAACTAACTAAGAGAGTCCACTAGGACTCTCTTTTGTATTGTTTGACAGTGTATTAATTAGACTGTAGTATAGATGATATATAAAATATACCTTATTTCTACTATTTTTATTGCTTTTTCTATGTATCTATTGTATTTTAAATTATAAAGTAAATTTAATAATACATTAAAGGAGGTGACAAACCGTTACTTCAAGAATTAAAACATTATAAAGCAAAAAAAATAAAAATTATGCAAAATCAGATTTTGTAAAAAAGTAAAGATACAATCGACTTTATAGGAGTTTATTAAAAATTTTATAAGTATCTAGTAACGGAAATTTATGGGAAAGAAATTATGGATATTACCGCTGTTTTTTTTATTTTTTAGCTGTAGTGCAATAACTCATAGGATTGGGGAGTCAAATATAGAAAAGGGAATAGCAATTTATCAAAAGAGAGGATTGACAACAGACGGATTTAGAGAGTTAATAGATGGATTAGAACGTGCTCCTGACTCTTTAAAAGGGATAGAAAGTCTTAATTTTCAATATAGTCAATTGTTAGAACAGACTAATAGATTGTTAGAACAAAAAACTTATACGATAGCTGATTTAAATGCGTTAAAGTTATATTTATATGCTTCAGATAGATATATAACTTTAGAAAAAAAAGTTCCACAACTATCTTTAAATAGAAATGTTTTATATAATAATAAGATTAAGATTGCAAAAGTTTTTGAAGATTATGTATTAAATCAAAAGTTTGATGGGTTATCAAGACAGGTAAAATTAGAGAAAATTTTTTACTTTAAATCATTAATAACTCATATCCCTAATAGTAAAATTAGAGAAGTTATTACTAAATTAGAACAAGAAATATCAATTAATTTATATATAACAAGCAATAGTAATAATAGATATGTTCCAGTAGATATTCAAAATATATTGATTGGAGTAGCAGATAGATATAAAAATAAAGACTTAGGAAACTATATATATTTTAGAGGGTATAATTATTTTAATCAATCATATGCAAATAATGCATATTTAGTTGAACTATCATTTTACAGATTTGAAACCCCATTATTAGAAATAAGTGAAAGAAAACAAAATACAGGAAATAAAACAATAATATCTCAACAGAAAAAGTTGATTTTAACTGGAGAATACAAGATAATAAATCCAAAAACATATAAAGTTATAGAAGTTAAACCAATTAATGTAGAAAATAAATATACTTTAGAAATGATTAAAACAGACAATACTACAACTTTTTCTAACGAAAGAGAGATTTTGAAAAAAATTTTAGAAGAAAAATTTAGAGAACTAATGCTATATAATTTAAAAAATACAAAAAACTTTAATTAAAGTAAGGTAGAATATTTTCTACCTCACTTTTAATTAAATGAAGGAAATGGAATTAATTGTTGATAAATATTTATAGACCGACAATATTCAAAAATAATTAATAAATTGATGATAAAATTAGAAGATATAGTTTTTCATGGTGCTACTCTCATTATGATTTAAAGTTAATCTATAAAATTAACAGTATTTTCTTTATGTTTCGGAACAGGAATATTATCTAATTTAGAGTATCCTAAAGCTATTGCATGAATAGGCTTATATCCACTTGGTATTTCTAATTTTTCTACATATTTTTTAGATATTTCTGTTTCTTTTTTAAAAAGATAACTAACAAACTCAACCCAACAACTTCCTATACCAAAAGAAGTAGCAGCCAAAAGAATATTTTCTGTTGCAGCAGCGCAATCAACTTTTGGTTCATAGGCATTTTCCATATGAGATATTAAAATTATACTCGGAGCATTATAAAAAATATGAAACTTCTCATTAGTGGCATATCCTCTAATGTATTCTAAAGGATGATTCTTAGCAATTTCTTTAGTATCAAAGCTAATTTTATCTAATAGTTCTTTATTTGAAATAACTGTAAAATGCCAAGGTTGTTGATTCATTGCACTTGGAGCATATGTTCCTGCTTTTATAATTTCTTTGAGAATTGATTTATCAATTTTATCTTCTTTAAATATTCTACAGCTTCTTCTTTTTAAAATAGTATTTAATGTTTCGTTCATATTTTCCTCCTAATATATATAATATTTCTGTAAATTAAAGATATTTTAATTTACTCATGAAAAATATAATTCCTCTTGTTTTTTTCATTTATTAACTTGTAAAATATAACTTTCGTAACTTTTTACATTTTCATTCAGCTTCCTTTTCGATTAGGTTATCTCTTTTAAATAAGTTAAATTTACTAACTAAAATAAATTATAAAATAAAAGTTATCCTCTACGATTTTTATTTCATATTTCAAATTTAATAACTCCAAAATGTTTTTTACAATATATAGTCCTAATCCTGATCCTTCTATATCTTTTCCCACTGAACTTTCTCCTCTTTTAAATGGAGAAAAAAGATTTAAAGTCTCTTCATTTAAATTAGTGAAAGTTTTGTTTTTTAAAATAAGAGTTTTTTGGTTGAATTCTATATGGACACTTTCATTTTCTAAAGAATACTTCAAAGCATTTTGAATTAAATTTTCTACTACTATTTTAAAAAATTTATAATCAGTTTTTATAATCAAATGTTCGTCGCCTTTTACATTTACATCAATATTTTTTTCAAGTTCTAAAAGTTCATATTTGTATAAAACCTTTTGAATTAATCCTTTTAAATTAAAATCTTCATAATGTAAAAGATTTTTTGAGTACGTTATTTTTGAAAGAATCAATAAATTCTGTATTAGTTCATTCATCTCTTCACTCTCTTTAATCAAGAGATTGTATAGCTTTTTTCTCTCACTTTGAGTTAAGTCTCTATTTTCTCGTAAATTTTGTGAAATCATATTTATAGTTGAGACTGGTGTTTTTAATTCATGAGAAGCATTTCCTACAAAACTCTTTAAACTAGACATAGATTGATTTAATTCTGAGGACATCTTTTCAATGGAGTTTGCTAACTCTTCTATTTCATCTCCACTTTCTATATCTAATTTTTCTACAAATTCTAAGTCTGCTATTTTATGAGCAGCTATATTTAATTTTTCTAGATTTTTAGTAAGCTTCTCAGAAAAATATCCTCCTAATAATAAACTTATAAATATTGCTATAAACATGGATATTCCTTGTATTAAAAATGCCTCATATTTATAATTTTCCAATGCAACTAAAGGTAGGGTTAAAATTAAAGGTGTGTTATTTATAACAGTATAATAGACTAGGTGCCTCCCACCCATTTTAGTTTTTATAAGAGATGCTTCATTTAAATTTAATGTATTTTGCAAAAGAAAATTATTTCTTTTTCCGGTATTTTTTCCTCTATGATTGATATTCATATTTCCATAATTTATTTGAATCCCATCAGAGCTGATAGCTTCAATATAGCTATTTAATTCACTTTCATTATTTGCAAACTCCTCTATTTTTTTTGCAATTAAGGGTAGTTCAAGCTTTTTTCTATATATGTAAAAATGATCTAAAGATATTAAATTTAAAATTTGTACTATAGCTACGCTAATAAAAGCAAGGAAGATTGAGTATATCATAAGTTTTTTAAAAAAATTAAACTTTATCTTCATCATATGAGTACCCCATTCCACGAAGAGTCTTAATTCTTTCACTGAAATTCCCTAGTTTTTTTCTTAATCTTTTTATTATTGTGTCAACTGCTCTATCATCTCCTTCATAATCGAATCCCCAAATTTCATTTATCAGTTTCTCTCGACTTAAAACAAAACCTTTATTTTTAATAAAATACTCTAATATCTGACTTTCCTTGGGAGAAAGCTCTACCTTTTCCCCGTTTATTGTAAGTTCTAAAGTTCTGCTATCAAACCCCAATCCATTATGATAGTAACTACTTTTATCATCTATTTTTAAAATTCTTTTTATTCTAGCTAATAAGATTTTCAGATTAACTGGTTTTGTAATATAGTCATCAGCACCTAATTCCAAACCTTTTAATTCATCAAATTCACTATCTCGAGCAGTCATCATAATAACCGGGATATCAGAGTTGTATCTAATTTCATCACATATATCCCATCCATTTATATTAGGCAGATTTATATCCAAAAGTACAAGATCAGGAGTTTCATCATAAAACTTTTCAATAGCTTCTTTTCCGTCATGAACCATGATTATTTTGAAATTTTGATTTTTCAAAAAAAGATTTATAGAATTAGCTAAATTTAATTCATCCTCTACAATTAATATCTTTTTTATTTTTCTCGCCTCCTAGCATCTTTATGCTTAAAATCAAATTTATTCTAAATAAACTTTATCATATTTTTTATTGTATATATAGACATATTATAAAAAAGGCGTAGATTCTACGCCTTTTGATTTAATCTTAATTATTTTTTGCTCCTTGAGGTGAAGTTACATTATTTACAGAAGTATTATTAACTTGATTTTTAAACATTCTTCCTTGACCGTTTCCTCTTCCCCTTCCTTGAGTATTAAGGTTTTGATTTTGACCACCTTTACCTGATCCAACAAATTCTCCTTTATTTGCTCTCTCAGTAGTTCCAGTAACAACACATATTCCATTATTTGCTGCCATTCTTGTCACTCCATTTGGCTGTGCATTTCCTGCTAATTTTCCAGTTCCGCTTGCTGCAAAAGTTACAGCTCCTAATACTAAAGTTCCGATTATTAATAATTTTTTCATTGTTCTTCCTCCTTTAAAATTTCGTGTTATCTTTTGTATTCATATAGTAATATACTTTTGTGTTATGAATATGACAAATAAAAAAAGAGACATTCAAAATAATTGTCTCTTAATTTTAGTGAACTACCCCACCCTAAAGAGGGTGGGGCTTCTTGGGAAGTATCCAACTAATGTTAGATATATTTACCAAGCTCTATGGCTAGTTCCTAACCTGATATATGTTTAATAAGCTAGTAGAGTTCTACCAACTTCACGAATATTTATACTAGCATTTAGATCTCTATCCATAGTATGACCACATTCACAGTTATATACTCTTTCTCCTAAAGAAAGCCAGTCTTTTATATTACCACAACAAGAGCAAGTTTTTGAGCTAGGAAACCATTTATCTATTTTTATTACTTGTTTTCCTAAAATCATAGCCTTATATTGAAGCATAGTTGTGAACATTGCCCACCCGTTATCAGCGACAGATTTACCAAAGTTTAATGCTCCGCTCATACCTTTCATATTTAGGTCTTCAATGATAATCGCATTATACTTTGTAACTAATTCTTTTGATAACTTGTGGAGAAAGTCTTTTCTACTATTTTTGATAGATTGGTGTATTTTAGCAACTTTTAATTTAGCCTTATTCCAATTGCTTGAGAATTTAACTTTACGAGATAATTCTCTTTGAGCTTTAGCTAATTTAGTTTCTAATTTTCTGAAAAATCTAGGATAGTCAGCTCTTTGATTATCAGAGCTGACAAAAAGTTCTTTCATAGAAAAATCAAGCCCAACGATATTGTTGTCGCTAGGTACAGGAACTATAACCTTTTGAAATTCAGTAAGAATAGAAACATAAAAAGCCCCATTAGGTTCTTGGCTAATGGTAGCTGATTTAATTGTATAATTTTTAGGTATATCTCTATGAAATTTAGCTTTAACTAATCCTAATTTAGGGAGCCTTAAGAAAGTACTCTCTATTCTAATAGAGTTATTAACACTATTTGTAGAATAAGATTTTCTAGCAGTTTTTTTAGATTTGAATTTAGGAAAAGCTGTTCTTTTCTGAAAAAAATTAGTAAATGCAGTTTTTACATTCATTTGAGCATTAGCAAGAGATAAGCTATCAACTCCTTTCAAAAATGGAAATTCAGATTTAAGAGAAGCAGGAGTAATAATTTTATTTTTACCCTCTAATTCATAAATCTTTTTAGCTTTACCCAAAATCTTATTATATACAAACCTAACACAACCAAAAGTTTGTAAAATCAAATTTGTTTGAACTTCATTAGGATATATTCTAAATCTAAAAGCTAAGTTATATTTCTTCATAGTTTACACCTCCTCGTATATAATGCCCTTAGAGCATTACTTATTTTTAAAAATTTTTTATTGTACTTGTATCTTCAATCAGATAAAATCTAACTAGATCAGTTCAGGTTAGGTAAATAACTTATCCTCCTCATATTGGTTATCTCAACATTATAAAGGCTTTTACAATAAAAATCAATAAAAACAAAAAAGAAAGGCAATTCATCTCACCACCTAAAGAGATGGGAGAATTCTTGCCCAAACACTGTTAAAATTTTTAAATTTTTTTCAGTCATAGATTAGATATCCTTGTATGAAATTAAAGAAACATCCCAAGTTAAAGTAGCAGCTAAACCAATTAAATGAATTGGTTCTGATACAGATGTGCATGCATCCATTAAAATAGATGTTTTATAATTTTTAGTTTTTTTGTTTGAAATAGATGTATGAGTAACACAATTTTGTGTCATCATTCCACAAACTAAAAGCTCATCTACATCTAACTTTTCTAGAACTTCATTTAAATTAGTTTTTACAAATCCGTCAGCATATGTTTTTATAACTATAGGAGCATTAGGTGCAGCCTCTAATATTTCAGGAACTATTTGAACTCCCTCTGAATCTTTAATGAAAAATGGTGCTAAACCTAAATTAGGATCAGCAATATGTTGAATATGAACTATCTGATAATTTTTATCTTTACATATTTTGATAGCTTCTAGAATATTGTTTAAAGTAACTTCTGTATTCCAAAGGGGAAATTTACCTTGTGGAAAATAATCATTTTGTAAATCAATAATTAATAAAGCTTTTTTCATAAAAATAACCTCCTATAACTAAAATAATATTTTATTATAATTTGCTTTTTAGAAATTGGATAGTACTTACTTTTTTGTGGGTACTTTTAATTTTTTTTTGCATGTAGTAGAATAATAAATAAACTAAAAGGAGAATATCCATGAAAATAAGAAAAGAATATACATACCCTTTAGAATTTATTCATGATATTCCAAGAGGCAAATGGAAAATCTTTATTATGTGGCAAATTTATTATCGAAAAAATATTTTTAGATGAATTAAAGAGTATTTCCAAATAAGTCCCATTCTTATCATAAAATGATTGAATGCAGTAGAACTCACTGCATCTCCTTTTTGCAATTGAACATTGAATAATAATAGCAAATTCAATATTATTGAAATCAATATTTTCCATAAAGAACTTCCTAAAGTTTTATACATTGAAGATACAATAAAAAATAGAGATTTCCTATATAAATACTTTTGCTTTTAATAATTTAATTTACAAATTCTAAAGGAGTGTTTAAAGTCTAGTTTTTAATACTTAGTTATATTCATTATTTATGTTTCGCCCATTTACAATCCATAAATTCAAGTCCTGAAAATTCTGCGCAAAAGCTTGAATTTTCAGGACTACAAGCATAAATACCTATATTAATTGTTCCGTTAGCAGAAAATAGATGAAAAATTCTCATTTGTTTATAATTAATACCATCATAAGATGATTCTATACAAAAATCATTTTCACGACGACTAAGACGATAATACATGAACTTTTGTATGGCAGGAATATCTGTTGTTGCCCAATCAGAATAACCATTATTTGTAACAACACTTCCAAGTCTTTGAAACTCTTCATTTTCATACTCAATTGAAGCCTTAAACCAATTATCAGAGTTTTGGTAAATAATAACTCCGCATTGGTCATACCGTTGTTTTGAATTAAATTCTGTTTTTACCACAAATGAAAAATATTTATCTGCAATTTTTGATAATAAAGCTGGAGCATTATTATTTTGAAATCCATAATAAGTTCGTTGCCAAAAATCTGTTTGTGGATCTGTTATTATAGAGACTTTACCACTTTCAATTTTTGAATGTTTAGGTTCGTTAATCCATTCTAATTTTAGATCAGTTAATTTAATACTATTTTTCATAAATTTTCTCCTTTTAACCAACTTTGTGCAAACGTTTGCATTTTTTAGATAAATATATCAGATAATAATTTAGATGTCTAGTTTTGATTACAATTTTTGTATTTGAGAAGGATATTAATTGAAATTTTAAATGGAAAAATTAGAAGAGTGGATTATCTCTAATTTCTATAATTGTACCTTCTGGAGCAATTAATTTAAAAAGATTTCCACCTTCTACATTATATAAAATCTCATTATTTTTTAGTTTAAAATTATTATAAATTAATTTTATTCTTTCTAACTCTTTGAAGATGTCTTCTACAAAAAAACAGATATGCACAAGTCCTTTGTCATTTGGAATAGATTCTTTTCGTTCTTTGTTTTTAGGTGTTTGTAATTCGATATAAAATCCATCTAATTCTAACCAAGAGTTATAGTCTCTTCCATGGAAATTAGGCGTTTCTTTTTTTAATGAAAAATTTAAAACTTTAGTGTAAAAAAATATTGATTCATCATACTTAGATGTTTCAATGCAAACATGATGTACTTTCATTTAATACCTCCTTAATTTTTAAAGCCTTTTTATTATATCAAAAGTTTAAATTTTTTATAAATTTTTTTAGGAAAATATAAAATTATCTTGTATAATAATTTAGATTATTATAATTTGAATTATTATAATTTAAATTATATAATGTAGGTGAGGTGACGTTATGAGCTTTGTAAATAGACAAAAAGAGATGAAAAGTTTGAATAAAGAGTTTGAAAAAAAATCAAGTTTCACGGTTATTTATGGGAGAAGAAGAGTAGGAAAAACAACTCTTATAAAAGAGTTTATTAAAGATAAGAAAGCTTTTTATTTTTTTGCAGATAAACAGAATGAAACTATCCAAATAAATAGATTCAAAAATCAATTGGGGGAATACTTTAATGACGATTTTGTAAAAAAAATTGAGATAAAAGATTGGGATACATTATTCGATTATTTTATAAATAAACTTGGAAATAAAAAGTTTATTTTAGTAATTGATGAATTTCAATATCTTTGTATGGTAAATAAAAGTTTTTCATCTATATTCCAAAGAATTTTTGATGAGAAATTAAAAGAGAAAAATATTATGGTAATTCTTTGTGGATCATTAATTTCGATGATGTACTCAGAAGTTTTAGCTTACGATAGTCCGTTATTTGGGAGAAGAACAGCTCAGATAAAATTAAAACCAATAGATTTTAAATATTATCCGGAGTTTTTTAAAGAAAAATCACATCATTCATTAATTGAGATGTATTCAATAACTGGTGGAATCCCAAAATATATTTTAAGTTTTGATAGAGATAGAACTCCTCTTTGGAACATAGAACATAATATTTTCGATAGAGATAATTATTTGTATTCTGAGCCTAAATTTTTACTTCAAGAGGAGATAAATGATTTGTCTAGATATTTCTCTATTTTACAATCTATAGCTGCTGGAAATACAAAAATATCCTCAATATCCTCACAACTAGAGATTCCATCTAGTGGTTTAACTCCATATATATCTAAACTTATAGAGTTAGATATTCTTGAAAAAGAGATTCCAGTAACTGAGGATATAAAAAATAGTAAAAAGGCTCTTTATAAAATAAAGGATAATTATTTGAATTTTTGGTTTAATTATGTTTATCCTTATCAAAGCTATTTAGAGATTGAAAATTTAACCTATCCTTTGGAAAAGATTAAAAGTAGTTTTGATCTTTGGGTTTCAAAAGTTTACGAGGATCTCTCAAGAGAAAATTTAATGTGGGAGAGTAAAGTTCCATTTCCTATAAAAAGCCTTGGGAGATGGTGGGATAAAAATGAAGAGATAGATGTAGTTGCTTTAGGAGAGAACGAGATTTTATTTGGTGAATGTAAGTGGTCAAATAAGCACGTAGGACTGAGTGTTCTTTATAAGCTTAAAGAGAAAGCTAAAGCTGTTAAATGGAAAAACGATTCTCGTAAAGAGTACTATGTATTATTTTCAAAATCTGGATTTAGTGATGAACTTATAGAAGCTAGCCAAAAGGATTCTACAATTATTTTAAGTGATTTTTAAAAGTTTAATATACAAAAAAGAGTTCCAATAGGAACTTTTTTTGTATATTTTGATATATCAATTATAAATCTAAATGCTTGTATATTAAAATTATTAAACAAATTTTTTTAAGATATTTATTTTAAGGTTTTGTTTAAAAATTCTATAATAATAGTTATTATTTCAGGTTGATACCAATATTTATCCGCATGATTAGCATTTTTTACAATATATCTATGGGCATCAATACTATTTTCTAAAAGAGCTTCGAAAAGTATTTCTGTTTGATTTGGAGAAACTAAACTATCTTTATCTCCGTGCATCAATAAAAACGGTGGAGTATTTTCAGAAACATAATTTAATGGATTTGCCTTTTGAGCAAGATCTAAATTATCTTCTATAGAACCTCCCTTACTAAATAAAGAAAGTCCGTTTATAAATATAGCTTCTGGTGATGCTGGAGAAGCATGTGCTTCTTGAACTTCTTTTGAAAAATCATCTCCTACTTTAGTTAAATCTGATAACCCATAAATATCTATTGCAGCTTGAACGCTACTTGATTCATTTAAATTTTCTCCTATTTCAAATTCCTCACAATTATTTGTTGTAGCTGTTAATGCAGCTAAATATCCTCCAGCAGATTCACCCATAATTACAACTTTTTCTTTGTCTATTCCAAATTTACTTGCATTTGCCTTTAAAAAACGAATGGCATTTTTTACGTCAACTAACGCATCTGGAAATTTACCTTGAGGAATAACCCTATATTCAATACTAGCGACAATAAATCCTGCTTCAGCTAAAGCTATTCTTTGTTGAAGATAATTATATTTAGGAGCTAAAAAAAATCCTCCACCAGTTACAAAAACAACTAATGGAAATATTTTATCATCATTAGGTTTTAAGAGGTCCAATTTTAAATTAAAGATATTATTTAATGTACCTTTAGGTTGAAAAAATGTTATATCTGGATATTCTAATACTTGGTATTTTGTTAGTGGAAAATCTAAAACGATAGATTTTTTTTTATTCATATGTGTAACCTCCATTTAAAATAAAACATATTATAATCTTTATACTTTAAAAAAATAGATGTCCTTTTAAATAATCTTTGACAAAATTTAAAAATTATAATAAAATAAAGTACGTATACGTACTTATTCTAGATTTTAGGAGGAACAAATATGTTAAAATTTATTCAAAAAACGGCTTTATTAAGTCTTTTATTATTACTTATATCTGCTAATACCACTTTTGCTTCTGAGCCACCAGCTAATATAAAAGCAATTCTTCATGATAATACTCCATTAAATCCAGCAAAGGTTTTTGATAATGTATATTGTATTGGAACTAAAAGTGTTGTTGCTTGGGCAATAAAAACAGAAGAAGGAATTATTTTAATAGATTCAATGTGGGATGACAATGATGCTAAAACTATAATTAATGGTTTAACTAAATTAGGTTTAAATCCTGAAGAAATAAAATATGTTATTGTAACTCATGGACATGGAGATCATTATGGTGGAGCTAACTTCATTAGAAATAAATATAACGCTAAGGTAGTTATGACGAAAGTTGATGAAAACCTTATGAATACTGTTAATACTGGAGCTAATTCAAGTCGTTCTCCTAAAACACCTGTGGATATTTATGTTAAAGATGGTGACAAAATTACTTTAGGAAAAACTACAGTTGAAATTCTTGAAACACCTGGACATACACCTGGTGGAATATCACTTATTTTCCCTACAACAAATGATGGAAAAAAAGAAGTTGTTACAATGTGGGGAGGAACAGGAATACCACAAAATAAAGATTTACAAATTGCTTATAAAAATTCTGTAACTCATTTTGAAAAGAAATCACAAGAGATGAATGCAACTTCTGAAATTACGGCACACCTATTTCTTGATAACGGATACAATAAACTAGAAATAGCAAATGATAGAAAAAATGGACAACCTAATCCTTTTGTTAGAGAAAAAAATGGTATGGAACTATATTTTAAAGAACTTCATAAATCAATAGATTCTGTTATGAATAAAAAATAATTGTAATTATTTTTAAAAAGTAATATTATATTTATTGAATAACATTAAAAATGGGAAGGTGGCAAATATTAATACTATAGGTTATGAAATATGTCTTATTGCTAGAAAAATACATCAAAATTTAACTATAAAGTTTAAAGAATTTGATATAACTCCTGAACAATGGGTTATATTGAAAGAACTATCAAAGGAAGATAAAATTTCACAAAATGAACTTTCTTTTAGAGTTGAAAAAGATAAAAATAATATAAAAGCAATTATTGATAAACTTGAGAAAAAAGGATATTTACTACGGCAAGAAAATTTAAATGATAAAAGAGCTTTTTTAATTAGGTTAACAGACAAAGCATATCTTTTAATTAACAAATTAAAAGATA
Organism: Cetobacterium sp. 2G large; assembly: GCF_014250655.1. Classification (NCBI taxonomy): domain Bacteria; kingdom Fusobacteriati; phylum Fusobacteriota; class Fusobacteriia; order Fusobacteriales; family Fusobacteriaceae; genus Cetobacterium; species Cetobacterium sp. 2G large. Next base: position 158,360 of record NZ_JACHTH010000002.1, read on the forward strand.
TAGATACTGAATTTAATAATGAACTTTCTAAAAATATAAATGAAAAGGATATAGAATTATTTAAAATTTTTCTAACTAAATTAAAGGAAAATTTATAGAAAATAAAAAATATTGTATTTTAATGAGGTATCTTAAATAGACCATACATTAGTATTGATTAGTCTATGGTTATAGTGTTTTTTAAAAAGAAAATAAATTTAATTAGGCGTTAAGGTTTTTCCTTTGACGTCTTTTTTATCTTTATATTTTTCTAAATATGTTTCATTACTTTGAGACATTAAAATATAGCCAGCTAATCTATTTTTTAATTTTTAGTGGTGGAATGATAATAAGTGGGTTGTCTACAGGTATTATTATATATTATAATAGAATAATAGATTTTTTAAAGAAGGGGCAATAATAAATATGTTTCTTTTATCTTTAAGTATAAAGTTTGTAAAGAATTATACAGAAAAAAATAACGGGGTGAAATTATGAAATACAATACATTAATTTTTGATGCAGATGATACTTTATTTGATTTTAAAGCGTCGGAAATGGAAGCTTTAGAAAAAACTTTAATTGGTTATGGGATTGAATATAATAAGGAATACCATTTACCAATATACAAAGAAATAAATACTAAAATATGGAAAGAATTGGAGGATGGAAAAATAACTCAAGGTGAGTTAAAAATAGAGAGGTTTAGAAGGTATTGCAACAAACTTAATTATGCTTTTGATCCGTATGATTTCGCAGATAGATATATGGATAATCTTTCTAAATCTTCAATTCTTTTTCATGATAGTTTAGATTTAATAAAAGAGTTATATGGAAAGTATAAATTGTTTATTATAACTAATGGATTAACAAAGGTTCAAAATGGAAGAATTAAAAACTCTTTAATAGCTCCATACTTTAATGATATTATAGTTTCTGAAGATGTAGGAGTTTCAAAACCAAATCCTGAAATATTTAAAATAGCTTTAGAAAGTAATAAGATAGAAAATATATCAGATATTTTAATGATTGGAGATAGTTTAAGTTCAGATATAAAGGGTGGAATAAACTTTGGAATCGATACATGTTTATATAATCCAAAGAAGATTTCGATAAATAATGAGATTAAACCAACCTACGAAATTTCAAATTTAAAAGAGCTTTTAGATTTATTATTAAAATAAAAAGTTATCAGGGAGATTTAAATGGAAAATAATCAAAAAGGAATGTTGTATTCTTTAAGTGCATTTATATTGTGGGGACTTTTTCCTTTGTACTGGACAAATCTAAAAAATATTCCAGCTTTAGAGATTGTCTCACACAGAATAATTTGGTCTTTTTTCTTCTTAATTATTTTTGTGATTTTAAAAAAACAAAAGAATGAATTAGTTGAGATTTTTAAAAATAAAAAAACAATATATTATATTATATTATTTTAGCTGCTACATTTAACTGTGCAAACTGGATGGCATATATCTTTTTAGTTAATAGTAACCGTGTTTTAGAAGCCAGTTTAGGATATTTTATAAATCCTCTGCTTTTAATTCTTGCTGGAAGATTTATTTTTAAAGAAACTTTAAGTAAATATCAAAAAACTGCAATTATTTTAGCTACATTAGGAGTATGCTATATGTCTATCATATATCAAAAGCTACCTTTATACTCTCTTTTAGTAGCTGGAACTTTTACAGGGTACAGTATAGCAAAAAAGAAAATCAAAATTGATCCAATTTTAGCATTAACAATTGAAACATTGGTATATTTTCCAGTTGCAATTTTATACTTACTAATGATTAAAGGTGGAAAAGGAGTAGAAGCATCAAATTTTGATAAAATTTTATTGATGGGAGCAGGAGTTGTAACGGTAATACCACTTTTTCTTTTCTCTTTAGGAACGAAGTTATCAAAATTATCATCTATTGGATTTTTTCAATATCTTACGCCTACATTGGTTTTACTACTTGGAGTGTTCGTATTTGGAGAAAACTTTTCAAGTGTACATACTATAACATTCTCTTTAATTTGGAGTGGTCTTATTATATATACTGCATCTCTTTTTAGAGTAAAGAGATAGGGAATTATATAATTTATCATAAAAAACTTATATATAAAAAAGGAAGATTTTAAAGGCTTCCTTTTATTTTTAATTTAATTATTTCCCCAAACTTTTTCTAAGAATTGATCTCTACCAGAACGATATCTGTAGTATTTATATCGTATAGGATTTTTTTTATAATAATCTTGATGATACTTCTCGGCAGCATAGAATTTATTAAACGGAAGAAGTTTAACATTTATTTCAGCAAAATGTCCTTCTTTTTGTATTTGCTTTAAAGCTTTTTTTGCAAGATTCTCTTCATTGGTATTTTGATAGAAAATAGCTGGTGAGTACTGATATCCTCTATCTACAAATTGTCCATTGTCATCGGTAGGATTAATTACCTTTAAAAAGCTATGTAATAATTGAGAATAGCTAATTTTGTCACTATCATATTTTACCTCGATAGACTCAAAATGTCCTGTGGTTCCACTAGATACTTGGTCATATGTAGGGTTTTCTACATGTCCACCAGAGTATCCTGAGATTACATCTACAACTCCGGGAACTTTTTCCATATCAGATTCTGTACACCAAAAACATCCTCCAGCTAAATAAGCTACTTTTATCTCAGCCATAGAAATTGTACTTAAAGTTACCATTGATATTAGTAAGAATTTTATTCTATTCATACTGATTTCTCCTCAAAATTTTAATTTTTATTTGTGATTATTGAAAATTTTTTAAAAATTCACCGTATCCTTCTTTTTCTAAATCTTCAGTAGGAATAAATTTTAGAGAAGCAGAGTTCATACAATATCTTTTTCCTGTGGGTGCTGGCCCATCGTTAAAGACGTGACCTAGATGTGAGTCACCATATCTACTTCTTACTTCAGTTCTTGGCCAAATAAGTTTAAAATCTTTTTTTAAAACTATATTTTCGGGTACTAAAGGTTTTGTAAAGCTTGGCCAACCAGTTCCTGAATCAAACTTATCCTTAGATGAAAAAAGAGGTTCACCAGAGACAATATCTACATAGATTCCAGCTTTTTTATTATTCTCATACTCATTAGTGAACTACCCCACCCTAAAGAGGGTGAGGCTTCTTGGGAAGTATCCAACTAATGTTAGATATATTTACCAAGCTCTATGGCTAGTTCCTAACCTGATATATGTTTAATAAGCTAGTAGAGTTCTACCAACTTCACGAATATTTATACTAGCATTTAGATCTCTATCCATAGTATGACCACATTCACAGTTATATACTCTTTCTCCTAAAGAAAGTGAGTCTTTTATATTACCACAACAAGAGCAAGTTTTTGAGCTAGGAAACCATTTATCTATTTTTATTACTTGTTTTCCTAAAAACATAGCCTTATATTGAAGCATAGTTGTGAACATTCTCCACCCGTTATCAGCGACAGATTTACCAAAGTTTAATGCTCCGCTCATACCTTTCATATTTAGGTCTTCAATGATAATCGCATTATACTTTGTAACTAATTCTTTTGATAATTTATGTAAAAAATCTTTTCTACTATTTTTGATAGATTGATGGATTTTAGCGACTTTTAATTTAGCCTTATTCCAATTGCTTGAGAATTTAACTTTACGAGATAATTCTCTTTGAGCTTTAGCTAATTTAGTTTCTAATTTTCTGAAAAATCTAGGATAGTCAGCTCTTTGATTATCAGAGCTAACAAAAAGTTCTTTCATAGAAAAATCAAGCCCAACGATATTATTATCGCTTGGAACTTCTTTTATATCTTTTTCAAATTCAGTAAGAATAGAAACGTAAAAAGCCCCATTAGGTTCTTGGCTAATAGTAGCAGATTTAATTTTATAATTTTGAGGTATGGATCTATGAAGTTTAATTTTAACTAATCCTAACTTAGGAAGTTTTATAGAATTATCCTCTATTCTAATAGAGTTATTAACACTATTTGTAGAATAAGATTTTCTAGCAGTTTTTTTAGATTTGAACTTAGGAAAATCTGTTCTTTTCTGAAAAAAATTGGTGAAAGCAGTTTTTACATTCATTTGAGCATTTGCTAAAGCTAGACTATCAACTTCTTTTAAGAATTGGAATTCAGTCTTTAGAGAAGCTGGAGTAATGATTTTGCTTTTACCCTCTAATTTGTATATTTCATCAGCTTTAGCCAAAATTTTGTTATATACAAATCTAGTACAGCCAAAGGTTTGTAAAATCAAATTTGTTTGAACTTCGTTAGGATATATTCTAAATCTAAAAGCTAAATTATATTTCTCCATAGTTTTACACCTCCTTTTTTACCTTTGTTTTCCTTGGTTTTCTATATATTTTTTTACTACTTCGATTGGAGCTCCACCAACACTTATTGCCAAATAACTCCTAGACCAAAAAGATTCTTTCCAAAGCATTGATTTAATACTAGGAAAATCTTTTTTTATAAGTCTACTAGAAGCACTCTTATAAGCATTAATAAATTTAGAAAGCTCCGTCTTTGGAGACATTCTAATAAGCATATGAATGTGGTCTGTATCATGTTCCCAATCTGTGAGAATAATATCGTACTTAGGAGCAATTTTCTTGAAAATATCCTTGAGTCTTTCAGATATAGTATCATTTAAGACTTTTCTACGATATTTAATACAAAAGACAATATGAATATTTATACTAAATACTGAATGTGTATTTTTATCTAATACCATTGATACACCTACTTTATTTTTATTGTGACTGATGTATTTTACCGTATACTTTAGAAAATGTAAACAAAAAAAAGAAAGGCAATTCATCTCACCACCTAAAGAGGTGGGAGAATTCTTGCCCAAACACTGTTAAAAACTTAATTAAGTTAATTAATTGTTTAAAATCTTTGTTAAATTTTTTTATTTTATTTTTTATGTTATCATTGCTCTTGAATAAACTTAAAAATTTTTTAGAGGAGATGTATCATGAAAAAAGAAACTGTTTATGAAAAATCATTAGAACTTCACGAAAAAAATAAGGGAAAGATAGAGGTTATTAGTAAAGTTGCAGTAACTTCAAAAGAGGAGCTAAGTTTAGCTTATTCACCAGGTGTTGCAGAGCCTTGTAGAAGAATAGCAGAGAATAAAGCTGATGTATATAAATACACTTCAAAAGGAAATATGGTAGCTGTTATAAGTGATGGGTCAGCTGTATTAGGATTAGGGAATATAGGGGCAGAAGCTGCATTACCAGTTATGGAAGGAAAGGCTATTTTATTTAAAGAGTTCGCAGGAGTTAATGCATTTCCAATATGTTTAGATACTCAAGATACTGAAGAAATTATAAGAACTTGCAAAATTTTAGCACCAAGTTTTGGCGGAATAAATTTAGAGGATATCTCAGCACCTAGATGTATTGAAATAGAAACTAGATTAAAAGAGGAACTAGATATTCCTGTATTCCATGATGATCAACATGGTACTGCGATTGTTGTAACAGCTGGAATTTTAAACTCATATAAACTTTTAAAGAAAGATATAACTAAAGCAAAAGTTGTTGTATGTGGAGCTGGAGCAGCTGGATCATCAATAATTAAAATGATTAAAAAATTAGATGTAGCTGATATTTTAGCTATTGATATTGATGGAATCATTGCTAGAGATGATGAAAATAGAGAGTATAATTTCTTAACTACAGAGTTATCTCAAATTACAAATAAAGAGAATTTAAAAGGTGGATTAAAAGAAGCTATAAAAGGAGCAGATATATTTATTGGAGTATCAGCACCAGGTCTTTTGAAATCTGAAATGGTAAAAGAGATGAATAAAGATTCTGTAATTTTTGCAATGGCAAATCCAACACCTGAGATTATGCCTGAAGAAGCTTTAGCAGCAGGAGCTAAAATCGTTGGAACAGGAAGATCTGATTATCCAAATCAAATTAACAATGTATTAGCATTCCCAGGTTTATTTAAAGGAGCCTTAGAGAGTGGAGCTAAAAAAATAACTGAAGAGATGAAGTTTGCAACTTCTCAAGCTATAGCGAACCTAATAACTGATGAAGAGTTATCAACTGAATATGTAATTCCAAGTCCATTTGATCCAAGAGTTGCAGAAACAGTAGCTAAAGCCATTTCAGATTTAGTAAAAAAATAAAATTTAAAAATAAAATACAAGTGAGGTTTTAATGTGTTAGATACAATATTAGATTCTATTGTGCCAGTGTTTTTTGTAATTGCTTTAGGGTGGTTTTCAGGGAAAAAGAAAATTGTGTCAATAGAGCATAAAAAGGCTTTTGCAGACTATGTAATGATGTTCAGTTTTCCATTACACTTATTTATTGGAAGTGCTAAAGCTAACCCTAAAACTCTTTTAGATGTTAGAATAATATCATCTTTTGCTCTAGCTTTAATGGGGTTATATGTGATTTCATTTATTATACAAAAACATATATTCAAATACGATTCAAGAAAAGCAGCTCAAGGTTCAATTGTTTGTGCTTTTCCAAATATGGCGTTTATGGGTATTCCAGTTTTAACATCTTTAATAGGACCAGAAGCACTAATCTCTGTTGCAATTGGTAATGTTATAACAAGTATATTTATGATTCCTATAACAACAATTATTTTAGAATCAAAAGATGCTACAGCAAGTCCAATGAAAATAATAAAATCAAGCTTAATCAATTGTATTAAAAAACCATTGATAATAGCCCCTATATTAGGGTTACTTTGCTCTGTTTTCCATGTTGAAATACCAAAAGTTGTTTTCCATTCTTTTGAGTTAATAGGGAAAAGTACATCGGGAGTTTCACTATTTTCTCTTGGGTTAATTATGGCAAGTTATAGAGTTGTTTTATCAGGACAAGTTTATTTCAATATCTTTATGAAAAATATTTTACAGCCAATTATTATGAGTGGATTAATTGTTTTATTTCATTTAAAAGGAATAATGGCAAAAGAGATTTTATTACTTTGTGCTATGCCAACAGCAACAATTTCTACAATGTTTGGATTAAAATATGGAGTTTCAGAGGTTGAAAGTTCTAGTTCAACAATATTAGGAACAATTTTTTCAATAGTGACACTTAGTTTCTTAATCTCATTTATACTTTAAGTCTAAAAATTAATTTTTATACGCAAAAACTACTAGCTAATTCTAGTGGTTTTAGATTATAGAGAAATGGTTATCAAATAATAATATTTGATAACCATTTTTTTAAATTTTTGCTAAAAATTTTATTTAGATAATTTGTTTATATATATTAACCTCTATTTTTTGCGTAACAGTTAGTTCTAATTGAGGTATTATTTCAGTAAAATGTTTAGAGTTAAAATGAGCATCTAAAGCTTGAGTATTTTCCCACTCTTCAATAATTGAAAATACAGTATTTTTAGTGGTATCTTCAAATAACTCATATTTAATACATCCATTTTCTTTTCTAGTATTTTCAATAAGCTCTTTAGATAGTTGAATAAACTGGTCTATTTTATTTTGGTTTACAAAAAACTTTGCTATAACTTTAATCATTAATATACTCCTTTAAAATTTAATTATAAATATAGATTTAATAGTGCTAATCCAAAATCTTCAGCTCCATCAGGTCCGTTACCAGTAACTATATCGCTGTGTACAACAACATTTTTTTTTAGATAATTAACATTGTGTTTAATTAATTCCTCCTCATTAAATTACTTAGGTGGAATAATAAATAAAACTTTCTTTTTTATAAAAATTTAAACCTCTAATTTTATAATATTTGTGTTATGTGAAAAATTATATTATTATTATATTGAGATTATACTTTAAATTGACACTCCACACGACTGAAGTCGTGGGATTCTTAAATGATTAAAGGACAGTTCATTTCTGATAGTCCAGTATGACTTTAAATTAAGGGTATGTCAGTACCCCTTCTAAGACAGAACATATAGTTTCTTAGGCACTTAGACTTTTACCATCTAAGTTAGATTTTTGAGCGATATTTAATGCTCCCAGTCTATCCCTGTGTGTTTTATATCCACAAGCACACTTGTATTTTCTCGTATTAGTCTTATTACAAGTATTACAAACAGGACACTCTTGAGAAGTGTATTGTGGATTGATATATTCAACTTTAATTCCTAAGTTATATGCTTTGTATTCTACAAAAGAAGCTAACTGATAGAAAGTCCAAGAATGAAGGGATTGTTTGTTTTTACCTCTTGTTCTTGAGGTCTGACGTATATCAGAAAGATTTTCTAAATTGATAGTTCCACAATTATTTTCAACTGCAAAATCGACTATCTGCCTAGAAATCTTATGATTTATATCTTTGATTATTCTTGATTCTTTATCATTGATACGCTTGATAGCATTTAATTTTTTAGCTTTACCAAGTTTCTTACGAAGTTCTTTATATTTTCGTCTAAGATACTTATTACTTCTACCGTTGCCGAAAAACTTAGTTTTTCCAGTAGAATTTACTACACCAACAGCAGGAACGAGAATACCTAAGTCTACACCTAGAGTATCTGTTCCTGCACAAACAAGAGGTTTAGTTTCAATAGAAATTTGTGCAATCCAATGAAAACCTTTTTTAGAAATTCTAAGCGAACCTAATTTAGAGCTTTTCAGCTCCTCAAAAGTTTCGTAGGGGATAATAGCTTTAAACCTAGTTTTCTTAACCTTCCCATCTACAATAATTGGAAAGTCAATAGAATTTTCGCTTAATGAATAGTTTTGGTTATTCCAAGAAATAGTAGGCTTTTTAAAAGTACAGTTTCCAAATTGTTTAAATTTAGTTTTAGCATATCTGATTAATTCGTTCTTAATAACAGAAGGAAGTTCAGCGCCTATATGCTTTGATGTAGCTTTAGGAAACTTTTTATCAACGACAGCAGTTTCTATTAAAAGATTAGCTTGTCTAATATATTCTTTGGAAAGTCTTGCCAGTTCTTGAGCTTGAAACTTATTAGGTTTTAGCTTTATCTTGATGGTTTTCAATGGATTCACCCCCTTGTTTTTTGAGATTCAACATATCTACGGATAGTTTCAGATGATACATTTTCTGCCGTAGATACAAAATAACTTCTTGTCCAAAGAGTAGGAGCTTTTAACAGGTTTGAGAACTCCTTTCTTAAAGTTATACTGGTATTACCTTTAATTATCTTCATAATATCAGCAGGAGAATATTTAGGAAGTGCATTAACAAATATATGAGCATGGTCTTTATCACACTCTATTGCTAAAATCTGCATATCATATTCTTTAGCTATTTGGAAAATTAATTCTTTGAACCTTACTTCTATATGAGGATTGTTAAAAATTTTTCTTCTATATCTTGGACAAAATACAAAATGATAATTGATTAATGATACGGTAGTTTTTGTACTTCTATAATTAGTCATATATAGTATTATAATTAAAATGTATCAAAAAGTCAATAAAATTGAAACAAAATACTAAAGAAAAGAGGTGAAAAGATTGTGCCTTATATCCCACCAATGAATTAGTGGGATATAAGGCACTTTCTGTAATTTAAGAAAAGAAATAAAAAAGAAAATTGAAAATAATGAATTTAATTGTGAAAAAGAATTAACTTTATCTATAATAAGTGGCAAATGGAAAGTTGTAATACTTTGGCATTTAGGACATGAAGGAGTTCATAGATTTAGTGAATTACAAAGATTATTTAGTAAAATATCACATAAGATGTTAACTAATCAATTAAGGGAATTGGAGGAAGATGGAATAATTCAAAGAAAAGTTTACCCTCAAGTACCACCAAAAGTGGAATACTCATTAACAGAATTAGGGCAGACATTGATTCCTATAGTTGATATGTTATATAGCTGGGGACAAAAAAGAATGCAAGAAATAAAAAAAGAAAAATTTGTTTGATTTATTTTGAGAAATTGTATCTTTTTTTTCAAAGTTAAAAGAAAAGATTATATACAGATACTATTTATAAGGCTTAGTTTAAATATTTGCAAAGGTAAGGAAGATAGGGTATATTAAAGTTGAGATAAAAATTAGAAAATTTTAATTGGAGGGACAGATGTTAGATCAAAAACAGGAATTTAAAATTAGAATTGCAAAAGAAGAGGATACAAGTTTAATTTTAAAATTTATAAAAGAGTTAGCTGATTATGAAAAATTACTTTCTGAAGTAGTAGCAACAGAAGAGATTTTGAGAGAGTCTCTTTTTAAAAGAAATATGGCGGAAGTTATAATAGGAGAATTAAATGGAAAGCCTATAGGTTTTGCTTTATTTTTTCATAACTTTTCTACATTTTTAGGGAAACCTGGGATATATTTAGAAGATTTATATGTAAAGCCAGCATTTAGAGGAAGAGATTTTGGGAAACAGATGTTAGGATATTTAGCTACTTTATGTGAAGAAAGAGATTGTGGAAGATTAGAGTGGTGGTGTCTTGATTGGAATAAGTCATCTATTGAGTTCTATAAGAAGTTGGGCGCAGAGTCGATGGATGAGTGGACAACATTTAGAGTAACTGGGAAAAATTTAAAAAAATTGTCTGAAAATTATAAAAAAATTTAAAATCTAATAGATTCTATTTAGAAAGGAGAAGCTATATGGATGAGAAAAGATTTCAAGAACTTTTGAATAAAGAAACGTTGACTCTTGAAGAAAAGAAAGAGTTAGAGACTTTTTTAAATGAAATGAAAAAGTGTAGTTTCAAGGGATGAAGCAATTGATGAGAGGGTCTTTCAAAATAATATTAAAACACTAAGTGCAGTGTAATTTTATAAATAAACAATATAAATGGAGTTGAGAATTATAATGAGTTATAAAATGGAAAAACTAAATAAAGAGTTAATAAAAAAAGATATCAGTGATATATTAAAAGTTTGGGAGTCTTCAGTTCGAGCAACACATTTCTTTTTAAAAGAAAGTGATATAATGGATTTAAAACCACTTGTTGAGCAGGGGGCTCTATATGTAGATGAATTCTTCTGTATAAGGAATAATGAGGAAATAATAGCTTTTATAGGGATCCATGAGGATAAAATAGAAATGCTTTTTGTAAGTGATGATTTTCGTGGAAAAGGGATTGGTAAGCAACTTATTAATTTTGCAATTTCTAATCTCAATGTAAAATATGTAGATGTTAATGAACAAAATCCACAAGGAACGGCTTTTTATGAACATATAGGTTTTAGCGTATTCAAAAGATCTGAATTTGATGACCATGGTAATCCTTATCCAATCTTACATATGAAATTAAATAAGTAAAAAAGAAGTTTCAAAAAAGGGAAAGAGCCTCTGGGGGGAGAGGCTCTCTTTGGGGGGATTAAATTATATTTTTACTTTTAACACTTATAACATTTAGACCACAGGTTTCTAAAAAAAGTTTTAAATTTAATTTATTTTTTTAATATTTTAATAATAAATAAAAAATTATTCAGCGACCACTATAAATCTTTTAAATCTTCCCTTTGTAACAACACACCTATCAATTATTTTAAATCCAGCCTTAGCTATCATTGAATCATGTTCTTCAAAAGAGATTAAAATTATTTTATTTGAAATTCTTCGAGCGGTATTAATTATATCTTGTTGTTCATCTTCAGAAGTATGACTAAAAAGACCATAGGGAATATCAATTATAGAACTATCATACTTCTTTTTTATGTTGTGCATATCGTCATTTACAACGATGGGTTGAAATCCATAAAATTCTAAATTAATATTTGCATTTTTAGCAATATGTTTATTAATTTCATAACCCTCTATCTGATAACCAGCATCTAGTGCTTCAACTATTGTAGTTCCAACTCCACAACAAGGGTCTATAATAGTCTTTTCCTTTAAACCATTGTTAGCAATATTAACAACAGCTTTAGCAACTTTAACACCTAATGAATTAGAATAAGAACAAGGTTTATTATCATGAGCATGCCATTCATAGTTATTTTTATTATCGATACCAAACAACCATTTACCGTCAACTTTAGTTACACCAAAATTAAATTCAGGATTTTTAAAATTGTGAGTACCTATAATATTCATAGAAAGTTTTTTTATTAAATCTAATCTTTCTTCATAAGGAATATTATTGTTATTATTTAATCTTACATACTCTAGTTTAAAATTATCATAAACTGTTGTATCTTTATTTATTTCAGCTAAAAGTTCTTCTATAGTATCTTTCTCGTGGATAATATCTAGACGAGTCTTTATAAAAGGGCTATTAGATGGATTAAATTCTATATTTGAAAATAAAGTTTTTTCATCGGGTATTTTTCCAAAAACAGCTCTCATTTCCAATAGACAAAGTTCTTCTTCAAATGTTGGATAATTGACTATATACATATACTTTAAAATTTGGTTCATATTTCACATTCCTTCTAAATTTATTTTTATCTTCTTCAAATCCTTAATAATTATATTTAAAATTTGTTTTGTTAAATAGATACAAATATTTTATTCTAATTACCACAGTTAGTCCATAAATATTTTACTTAAAAATGAAATTAAATAAAATTATAAGATAAAAAAAAGTCCAGTATTTACTGAACTTTTTTTCAATCATAAAGATAGTTATTATTTTGCTTTTAAAATAGATTTTTTATAAATTTTCATTTCGTTTGTAAGGGTAAATAGAAGAATCAGTCCACCACCTAATAATTGAGTTTGAGTTATAGATTCTCCCATCCACAAAATAGATATTAAAATTGCAAAAAGTGGATCTAAATAACTAAGTACTGATACTTCTTGTCCACTTAATTCTGAGAGTGATGAAAAATATAAAACATATACTATTCCAGTATGCACTATTCCAACAATAAGAAGATTTATTAATCCTAGATTATCAAGCTGTGATATATGAAATCCTTCAGTACCAAAAACATAAGGGAATAGAACCATAACTGCTGCAGCAAGTTGAAAGATAGTTCTTGTTATTCCGTCGATGCCTTTCATAGATTTATTTAATAAAATTACTGTAGCATAAAGAACGGCTGCTCCTAGGCCAAATAGAATTCCAGTCATATCACTTTTTCCACCACTGCTAACTCCTATTATAAGTATCAAACCTATTGTAGACCCAATAAAACATATTATTTGTTTAAGAGTAAGTTTCTCTCTAAAAAAGAGAGTACTCATTATAACAACAACAACAGGAGCAAAGTAATAACAAAGGGTTGCTAGAGCGATACTTGTGTAGTTGTAGGCTTCAAAAAGTAATATCCAGTTAAACCCCATCGCTCCTCCAGAAAAAAATAATTTCCAAAGATTATTTTTAATAGTAGAAACTTGAGAAATTTTTTTATTGAACAATATAAATACTGCAAGAACCATTAGAGCTATAATGGCTCTATATAGAGCTATTTCACTGGAAACAAGGCTTATATTTTTAATAAAAGGTCCTAAGGTTCCAAAGGTTATCATTGTAATAATTATTTTTAATTTAGCATTCACTGTTTACCCCCCCCATTTTTTCATTTTTTAAATATTTAATTCGTTTTTTAAAATATCAATAGCTATTTCTTGTCGTTGAGGAAGCTGTGAAGAATCTTTAATATCCATGTTTAAGGCAAAAATATAAAGTTTTTCCTTTTGTTCAACCCAACCTACAAACCACCCTAAGGTAGGATTCATATTTTTATTTAAGTTTCTTGTCGCCCAACCTGTTTTACCATACAATGTCCAATCATCACCAGTATCCAATTTAATAATTTCTACAACAGAGTCTTGGATATTTTTTGAATAATTAAGTTCACGTTTAGCTAGTTTTTCTAAAAAAAATATCTGTTCAATAGCACTTATTTTTAATGGACCTCTTAGCCAAAAAGTTGTAAGATTCTTTCCAATATTTTTATTACCATAATCCATTTTAGAAATATTCTCTTGCATTCTAACTACTCCAATTTTTTGAGCTAACTTTTGATATGCAGGTAAGTAAGATAATTTCATAGCTTCTCTAAGAGATACATCTTTTTCCCATGATTTATTCCATAACTTGTTTCCATTATGTTTATAAGCAATGGTATCTACATCTTTAACTACTCCTAAAGAAAGACCTATTAGAGTATTTGGAATTTTAAAAGATTATAGTTATAAATTTGTGATATTATACATTAGTTTTAAACAATTAGCTATAAAAAATATTTTTTAGAAATTTTTATTTAATTTTATTCTATAGCAAATAAAAAAGGAACTTTCAAAAGTTCCTTATAGAGTTATTTTTTATTTATTTTAACTTTATTCTCTTTCATAAATTCAAGCTTTTGAATACTACCGCTGCTATAATCTAAAGAATAGTCATCATTATTTTCTAAAGAGATATAGTAAGTTCTATTATCTTTTGGAGTTGTAAACTCAATAATATTTTCATGTTCCTTTAGTACAATATTTTCTTTTCCAACTAAGTCAGCTTTTTTATCAGCTATTCTATCATTATATGCAAAAAGTAAAACTGTCAAATTATCTTTAGGTACAGTATTTCCAATAAGGTTTATTTTAATTGAGTTTTCTCTTTTCTCTTCAAGACTCTTACAACCTAATAAACTGAACATTATTAAAACTAATCCTAACCATATTTTTTTCATTTTCTAACCTCCTTTTTTATAGAAGTATTATATCATATAAAATTAGAAATTCTTCAAAAAAGGAGGAGAGCCTCTGGGGGGGATAGAGGCTCTCTGGGGAGATTAAAATTATATTATTACTTTTTAACACTTCTTATAACATTTAGACAACGGGTTTTACAAAAAAGTTTTAAAATTTTTATAAAAATTAAAATAGTTTATAAAAATATTTTGTGATATTATGAATAAATGATAAATTAGATTTATAAAAATACAGAATAAGTTAAGCAGGGAGGTAATTTTGATACTTGAGGGGTTTAAATTTGGAATGTTGCTACAAATTGCAATAGGACCGGTATGTATGTACATTTTTTCTTTAGGAATTGGTCAAAGCTTTTGGCGAGCAGAATCAGGTGTTTTAGGAGTTGTTTTAGCAGATGCTCTCTATATAGCACTTGCAATTTTAGGTATTTCGTCTTTTGTAAAAAAAGAAAAAATTCAATATGGATTTAATATTTTAGGAACTTTAATTATTATTCTTTTTGGAATGGAACTTTTCTTAGGGTATTTTGGGATATCAATTCTTCCAAAAATGAATATATTTGGAGATTCTAGTTCAAGTTCTCCTTTTATTAAAGCATTTCTTTTAACTGGAGCAAATCCTATGACAATTCTATTTTGGATAGGAGTCTTTACTACAAGAACTAATGATGAAAATTTCACTAAAAAATCTACACTTCTTTTTGCTTTTGGAGCTCTTTTGGCTACTTTATTTTTTCTAACTTTGATAGTTTTTTTAGGATCTATAACAAATAATTTTTTATCTCAACGAATACTGAGTTTATTAAATTCAGGTGTTGGACTTGTTTTAATATATTTTGGAGTGAAAAAAGGCTTGGCATCTATAAAATTAAAAAAGATGATTAAATAAAATATATTTAAGAGGAGATAATGATGACGGAAAGAGAGAAAATGTTAGCTGGTTTGTTATATGATTGTGGAGATAGTGAACTATTAGCTCAATGGCATAAAGCTAAAGATTTAATAAGATCTTACAATCAAATAGACTCTAGTAATTTAGAAGAAAAAAATGCAATATTGACAGAATTATTAGGAGGTAAAGGAAAAAACCTTTGGATTACAGCGCCTTTTTTTGTAGACTATGGAAATAATATTTATTTTGGAAATAATTGTGAAGTAAATATGAATTGCACCTTTTTAGATGATAATAAAATTATAATTGGAGATAATGTTTTAATTGCTCCCAATGTTCAAATATATACAGCATTCCATCCCTTAAATGCCATTGATAGGTTTGGAGAAATAAAAGAAGATGGAACATTTGAATTTTGTAAAACTCAAACAGCACCAGTAACAATAGGAGATAATGTTTGGATAGGTGGAGGTGTTATAATTCTGCCTGGAGTCACAATTGGAAATAATGTTGTTATAGGAGCTGGAAGTGTTGTAACAAAAGATATTCCTTCCAATTTTCTTGCTTTTGGAAATCCTTGTAAAGTTATTAAAAGTTTAAGCAAATAAAAGCAATATAACTTTTCTAATTGTTAATTATGAAGTGTTAGTTATAAGAAAAAAAGCAGCTCACATTTTTGTGATCTGCTTTTTTTAATAAAAAATTAAATTATAAAATCTAACAAGCTCATCTTGAGTATTTTTATAAATATGTTCCCTATCAGCTAAAAAATTTATAGATTGTCCTTTTGATAATAGAAAAACTTGGTTTTCAACATGAAGTTCTAAGGTTCCTTCACTCATAATTATATACTCTTCTACGCCAGAGTTATGAGGTTGAGATACATGATTACACCCTTTTTTTAATTCAATTGTTAAAATCTCAAATTTTTTATTACTATCAAATGGAAATATAGGATATAGTTTCATAAGATTGTTGCTTTCTAGAATAGGAGATATATTCTTTTCATCAACTATAGTTAACTCCTCTTCCTCCCCTTCAATAAAAAAAGAGAAAGAAACTTTTAAAGCTGTAGATATTTTCCAAAGAGTAGAAACTGTTGGATTAGATTTTCCATTTTCAATTTGAGAAAGCATAGCTTTACTAACCCCTGTTTGTAAAGAGAGTTCTTCTAAACTTAAATTCTTATCTTTTCTTAATCTATTTAAACGTTGACCAATTAAAATATTTAGATTTTCCATATAATCACACACCTTATTTATTATTCACTCTAAAGAATAACAGTTTAGAAAAAAAAATACAACATAAAAAAATCGTTATTTTAAAATAGTAGCGAACAATTTTTTTTTAAAAAATCTTCTGAACTCTTAATTTCTATATGAAGAAAAATAGTATTACGAACAAAAGTTTAAAAAAAAAGTTATCTAGAAACACTTTTGAAAAAATGATACCATATTGGGAATAGATAAAGAGTTAGTGTCTTTTTAGGCATTAAAAAGGAGAGAAAAAATATGAAAAGAAAATTGAGTTTATTATATTTAGTTATAGTAATGATTTTAGTCGCATCTTGTAGTAAAAAAGAAAAAGTTGAATCTAAAAAAGAGGTTATTGCAGCTCAAGTAGGTGCAGCTAAAAGTTTGGATCCTCAAGGAACTAATGATAAACGATCACTTGAAGTTATGGTTCAAGTGTATGATACTTTGGTAGAAGTTGACAAAAATATGGAGTTAAAAGATGGTTTAGCTCAAAATTGGGAGTATATCACTCCTACAAAAATTAGATTTAAATTAAAAGATGGAATTAAATTTCATAATGAGGAACCTTTAAAAGTTGAAGATGTAATATTCTCTTTAAATAGAGTTAAGAATTCTAAAATAGTTGGAGCAATTGGTGAAAGTATTGAAAGTGTTGAAAAGGTAGATAATAAAACTTTTGATATAAATACAAAATATCCAACGAAGACACTTTTAAAGTTTTTAGCTGATCCTGGAGCTTCAATTGTAAGTGAAAAGGCTGTTAATGAGTATGGTAATAGTTTTGGTCAAAACCCCGTTGGAACAGGACCTTTTATTTTAGAAGAGTGGGTAACAGGGGATAAGATTGTTTTAAAAAGTAATAAAGAACATACTTTTAAAAAGCCAAATATTGATAAGTTAGTTTTTAGGAGTATCCCAGAGGCTACAAATAGAGTTATTGGATTAGAAACAGGAGAGATTGATGTAGCTTACGCTGTTTCCCCTATTGATGCAGAGCAAGTTTTAAAAAATTCGAAATTAGAATTAATGACAATAGATCCATTAGCAATAGAGTTTATTGGATTTAATATAAAGGATTCAAAGTTAAAAGATGAAAATTTAAGAAAAGCAATAATTTATGCTTTAAATTCAGATGAGATATTGGGAACAGTTTTAGGAACATATGCTGAAAGTATAAATTCACCGTTAGCTAAGAATATGTTTGGCTATACAGAGAATAGAGTGAAGTATAGTCAAGATATAGATAAGGCTAAGGAGTATTTGGATAAAGTTGAAAATAAGGAGGATTTAAATCTATCTATAACAATTCATAGTAATAGTGATAGCATGCAGATTTCTCAAATAATTCAAGCACAATTAAAGGATATTGGAATAAATTTAACTATAAATCCTTTAGAGTGGGGAACTTTTATAAGTGAAACATCGAATGGAAAGCATCAACTTTTTCATTTGGGAAAAACATCGCCAACTGGTGATGGGGAGGAAGCATTAACTGTTTTCAATGAAAAATTTATAGGAGCTGCTGGAAATAGATTTTTCTATTCAAATCCGAAAGTTAATGAACTTTTAACTTTAGCTAAAGAGGAGACTGATGATAAAAAAAGAGAAGCGTATTATCAAGAGGTTTGTCAAATAATTCAAGAGGATGGAGTTATGGCAATCTCATTTACAAGAAAAGTTATTGCTGGAGTTAATAAAAATATATCAAATTTTGAACCACATCCAAGTGGAATGCACAGATTTTATAAAGTGGATAAAGAGGTAAAGTAATGATAGAAAAGATTAAAGTTGGTTATCAAGGGGTAGAAGGAGCATTTAGTCAAGAGGCTATGATTCACTATTTTGGGGAAGGGATTGGAGCACAAAATTATAAAACATTTGAAGATGTTTTTATTGCTGTGAAGAATGGAGAGGTCGAATGTGGAGTTTTACCAATTGAAAATTCTACAACAGGATCAATAAATTTAGTTTATGATCTTTTAGAAAAATATAACCTTTTCATAGTGGGAGAGGTTTGTATAAGGATAATTCAAAATCTGATAGGAAATAAAGATGCTCGGTTAGAGGATATTAAAGAGATATACTCACATCCCCAAGGATTTGAACAAAGTAAAAAGTTTATAGATTCTTTAGGAGAAATTAAGCATATAAATTATCATAATACTGCTTTAAGTGTAAGATATGTGAAAGATTCAAATTCTTTAGAAAAAGGAGCTATTGGGAGCAAAAGAGCCTGTGAAATTAATGATTTAAAAATTCTAAAAGAGAATATCAACGATAACTTAGATAATAAAACCAGATTTATTATTGTGGAGTCTTGTATAAAAAATAGTTTAGCAAATAATAAAATCACAGTTGGAGTAAAATTAAAACATGAAGTTGGAAGTCTGTATAAAATATTAGGGGAATTCTATAAGCGAGGGATAAATTTAACAAAAATTGAATCAAGGCCTGTAGGAGATGGGACATTTTCCTATAACTTTTATATTGATTTAGAGGGAAATTTATCTGATAGTAATTTAAAAGAGGCTCTTAGTCAGATAAGGCTCGGAGTTGAAAAGTTAAAAATATATGGGACATATAAAAAATGTGAAATTAGATAATAAAAAACTTCCTTTATAGTAGTAGTTTTACCCTAGAAGCATCTACTATTATAAAGGAAGTGTATGAATAAAAATTAATTTTTTAATTAGTTAAATCTAGTATGAGAATTTATATCCAAATCCTAAAGTAACTCTTGAATAATCAAGTGATTTTTTATGAGAGTCAGTTGCTCCATCTACAGTTCCTTTAACTTTAGCTTGGTTAGCTTGGTACATAATATCTACAGTAAAGTTATTATATTCCATTCCTGTTCCAACACCATAGTAGAAACCATCATCTATTTTAGTTGAATAGTTAACACCTGCAATCTCTCCATCTTTTGAATTAAAATTAAATGAGTATCCTACGTTAGCTTTTACGTATGGAGTAATTCCATTTTCAAAAGTAGTAAAATTATACTTTCCAACTACATATAAAGGTGCAGAATCATATTTTCCAATTTCATAGTTTACACCATTTCTATTTTCTGATTTTAATCCAGCATGATTTTGGTAAGCTACCCCAAGTCCTAACTCAAAGTTATCAGTTATATTTCTTGTATTTTCTATAGCAAATTCATAACCCATTTTTTTAGTATCTCCATTAGATACTTTTATTCCATTTTTTTCATGATAGATTGAGTGTGAATCATATTGTGACCATACATCTAAACCTGTTCTTATATATAAATTATTTTTAGTAGTTGCTACAACAATCTCTTCAACTGGAGCTATTATAACCTCTTCTGTAATAATGATTTCTTCTACAACTTCAACTGGTTGAGCAACTTCTTTAGCATAACCTGTTGTTCCTAAAGCGATAAGTGATAATAAAAATAATTTTTTCATAATTTTTGAATCCTCCCTAAAAACTTTTGTAACCGAATTATATTACAAATAAAAAAAAATAACTATTTGAAATCTATTACAAGTAAAAAAGGTAAGAGACTGCATAATACGAAGAAATTAAAATTATTGGATTAAATTTTTTTAAATATTATCTGGCCATTTTAAAATATGAATAGTCTTTCCAACTTTAGATATTACTTTAGCGTCATCAAGTTCTTTTAAAACTTTTCGTAAGTGTCGATCAGAGACCTTTAAAAAACCAGCCATTTCTATATATTTAATTTTTTCAACTTTATTATTTTGTGAAAGCTCTTTTAAATAATTTAAAATTCGTTCATCTAAAGGTTTTTGGTGATAACTTAAAATATGTGTCATAGTTGATGTTAATTTACTTGTTACAGTTCTTAGAAGTAGTTCATAAAGTTTATCATTTCCAGAAATCATTTTTTTGAAATCTTCCCTTAAAATACCAATAACTATGCAAGGTGTTAAAGCTTCAACATTTACATTTATATCTTTATTTTGAATATATTCTACTTCACCTAAAATTTGTAGAGGTTTACAAAACTCAATTAAAACCTCTTTATCCCCATAAAAGGCTGAATAGATTTTAATTTTTCCTTCTACAAAAAAATATAAAGACTGACTTTCCTCTTTAACAGAGAAGATCATCTCACCTTTTAAAAATCTTTTAATAAAAAATTTATCTATAAGTTCAGGTTTCATATATTTTTCTAAATCATATTTTTTTAAATAATAGGTTATTTCATTTTTCATTTAAACTCCGTAATATTTTTTATTTTCCGGCTATATATCCGGTTTTTTTATATAAAACTATGATACCTTATTTAAAGAATGAAAACAAGGAGAAATTAAAATGTTAGAAGTATTAGAAAAAGAGAAAATTAGTAAACTGATTATTAAATATTCTCTTCCAGCTTTAGTAGCAATGGGAGTAAATATTTTATACAATTTGGCAGATAGGTTTTTTATAGGTTACTATGTGGGAAGATTGGGGATTGCAGGTGTAAGTTTGACTATGCCTATATCAACACTAAATTTAGCTACAGGACTTTTATTTGGAATTGGTTCTGGAGTTCTTATGAGTATTAGCTTAGGGAAAAAAGATTTAAAAAGAGGAGAAAGTATTTTAGGAAATGGATTATGTTTATTGTTTTTAGTGGGAATACTTCAAAGTATAGGATTATTTTTATTTACAGATAAAGTGATAGTGGCATTAGGTGGAACAGGAGATCTTTACTCTTATACTATGGACTATTTAAAACCGCTATCTTTAGGAGTATTTTTACAAGTTATGTACATAGGAACCAATGAAATGATAATAGGAAGTGGAGCTCCTAAAAAAGCTATGTTAATTGGTCTTGTAGGATGTTTAACAAATATTATTTTAGATCCAATTTTTATAAATATTTTTAATTTAGGTATGAAAGGTGCAGCACTAGCAACAGTTATAGGAAACTTTATGGCAGTTACATTTCAATTGATATACTTAAGTAGATACAGTGAACATTTAAAACTAAAACTTAAAGAGTTATATTTAAAATGGGATAGAGTGAAAGAGCTTAGTACTATTGGAACACCAGCTTTTTTAGTTCAATTTTTTACAGCAATTGTAGTTGTATTGACAAACATAATTTTAAAAAGATTAGGTGGTGATTTATACATTGCAGCATTTGGAATTTTAAGTAGCTTGTATTTAATTGTATTTTTACCAATCGTTGCTATTTATCAAGGGACGCAACCAATTTTAGGATATAACTATGGACGTGAGAATACATCTCGAGTTGAAAAAATATGTAGAAAATCTTTAATTTATAGCACTGTAATAGCGACACTTGGATTTTTAGTAATAGCTCTAGCAAATGATTCAATTATGAATATTTTTGTTAAAGCGGATGAGCAGCTAAAAGCTGTAGCTATAGATAGCTCTAAAATTTACTTTTCTATGATATTCTTTTTAGGAATAAATGTTATAGGTGCAGGATATTTTCAAGCTATTGGTAAATTTAAGACGAGTTTAATTTTAAATATTTCAAAACAAGTTATTTTAACAATTCCATTGATATTTATTTTATCTTGGAAATTTGGAATAAAAGGGTTGTGGTTGGCAACAGCTTTAACAGAGGTATTAATGGCTTTTATTACCTTAATATATTTAAAGAAAGAAAATATAAAAATTGTTATATAAAAATTATTTAGTAGTGAAGATATCAATACTTCACTACTAAATTTAATTATAAAGTAAGAATTAAGATTTTTTAGCAATAATGAACTTAACTTTAGTTTGGTTAATGTGTTTAGTACTTTTAAGAAGAGATAAAAAATCTGATTTTATTGCCTCAATCTCGTCCTTTTGAAAAAACTTATCAAATGATAATCGATTAAGACGATTCTCCCACATTATACAGATTTCATCAGAGATTATACCAGAGCTAGTTAGTTCAGAATCCTCTAAATCCTCATCAAGTAAAATTTCCATTCCTAAATTTTTTAGAATTGGAGAAATTTTACGACCAGCTCTAAAGTCATAAATTCCATCATTCTTAGCTCCATCTTCAAATACTGCTAATTTATTTAGAGTTTCTTTAGAGAGTGGAGTGTGGCCTCGTAAAAGATCATCAATTTCAATAATTGCAATCCATCCACCATTTTTTAATTTATCAAACCAGTTTTTTAATATTTGTTCCATTTTATTTGGAAAATAAGCAATAGCAAAGCTAGAAAATATTCCATCAATCTCTTTGGGAATATAGTTTAAATCGGATATATCTTTTTGTAAAATTGTGATATTATCAATTTTTTTATTTTCTAAAATTTCAAGTAGATTTTGATTTAAATCTATAGCAATAACTTCTTTTACCTTTTTAGAAAGAATTTCTGCAAAAGCTCCAGTTCCGCAACCAAGTTCTGCGACGACATAATCACTTTTAATTGGTAGTTTATTAACAATTAAACTCCATTTTCTATATTGTTGTTGATTTTCATACTCTGTTCTAAGTGACATGTTTTCCTCCTGATAAAAGATTTGATTTGTCATAATAACAGATTATATCAATGTTTTCAAGTTATTATAATTTAATTGAATAAAAAATTATAATAACCTATAATAAAATTAAAGAAAAATTCATAGGAGAATGAAAATGATCAGAAGATTAGAGAAAAAAGATATAGATGTAGTTATTCAAATTTGGTTTGAGGAGAACAAAAGAGCTCATGATTTTATTCCTGAGAGTTATTGGTTAGGAAAGTTTGATGAAGTGAAAGATATTTTACCTCAAGCAGAGGTATATGTTTATGAGATTGATAATAAAATTAAAGGATTTATAGGTCTTATGGATAACTATATTGCGGGTATTTTTATAGCAAGTGAGTGTCAGTCTAAAGGAATAGGAAAGGAGTTATTATGTTATGCAAAAGAAAAGAAAGAAAATCTTTCTCTAAGTGTATATATAAAAAACTCACGTGTAATAAATTTTTATAAGAGGGAAAACTTTAAAGTAATATCTGAAAATCTCGATGAAAATACAGATGAAAAAGAGTTCTATATGACATGGGAAAGTAAATAAAAGCAATTAAAAAGTAGAGGGCAACCATCACAAATCCCTCTACTTCCGCTCTTTAAATATTTAAATCTTTTTCACGTTTGAATAACTTTAAAACTTGTAAAACCTTTTTCTTTTAAAAACATCTTAAAAATAAAATACTTTACTGACTTTAAATCTATTACCTCAATATAATAGTTAGAAAAAACAACTTCACAATTTGTTAAAACCTTAATATTAAAACATTTTTGAAACTGTGTGATGGCTATTTTTTACTACTTTAACGATTTGAAAAAACTACTAAATCCTTTTCTACATCTCTAACTATTATTATATATTTTCGACGTTTTTTGTAGAAAAAAAGTTTTATTTTTTTACTCAATTTTAAATCCTTGGTTTTTAGATATATTTTCAGTAAATATTTTTACTCCATCTATATAGTCATGAGTCCCTAAAGTAGGTTGTAGCGAAGGATTCAAAGGATAAGTTTTTCCATCAAATTTCATAATAGCAGTAGCTGGTGTCGCTCCACCACCAGATACAGTCATAATAATATCTTTCCAATTTTTTGTTCTGTGATTATTTATTATAATTGGAGTCTGAACTAGCGTAAATCTAGAGATTTCTTTATAATCACTATTTAGGATTAGGGCTGATCCACCCCCAGATCCACTTAGCATTGGACCATAGGCGTAGACAAAATATTCAGGAACAGAATCACTATTTAAATCTATTTTTACATAAGAGTAGTAAACAGGATCAATTCCTCTTTGCAAGTTATAAGCTTCTAAAATTGCATTTTCAACACCAACATTTCTTATAGTTTCAGAATTTTTAATAGCCATAGATGGACTGTAGTTTTGATTTTTATTTATCTCAACAGCTTTTGGAGTGCTTTCTAAATTACTATTAGAACAAGAGGCTAAAGTTAAAATTAAAGAACCTAAAATTAAAAAACGATTTAACAATTTCATAAAAACCTCCTTTATATAAATATTTAACGAATTTTTCAAAATGGTTTTGTACTTTCCTTTAAATGCTCTAACTATTTAAGTTTTATTTTTCCTCAGCTAAATTTTCTAAAACATTTTTGTGCTTCCCTTGATTTAAAAAATTATTTTCGTAATCTTTTAAAGAGTCAATAGCATCTTTTGAAATTGGAAGAATACATCCAATGTTAATGATT
>NZ_JACHTH010000001.1:0-86280 GCF_014250655.1 Cetobacterium sp. 2G large
GGGATTTTTTTGAGTCAGGAATTTATGTTGATGTTACAACGGGAGAACCACTTTTTTCATCTAAAGATAAATTTAATTCTCAATGTGGATGGCCAAGTTTTTCAAAACCAATTGCACCAGAGGTAGTGAATTATCATAGAGATAGTAGCTTCAATATGGAAAGAGTTGAGGTAGTGAGTAGAGTTGGAAAAGCTCATTTAGGACATGTATTTGACGACGGACCAAGAGAATTCGGAGGTTTAAGATATTGCATAAATAGTGCTGCTATCGAATTTATTCCATTGAAAAATATGGAAGAAAAAGGGTATGGTTATTTAAAAAGTATTATAGAAAAAAAATAAAGTTATAATAAAATAAATGAAGTTATAATAAAATAAATCCATCATTTTAGTAATTTTTTTTAATTTTAAAAATGATGGATTTTATTATATAAAAATATTTTTAAAAAATTTACTCAGCTCTTAAAGCATCAATTGGATTAAGCTGTGAAGCTTTTTTTGCAGGAGTTACTCCAAATATAACTCCAATGAAAGTTGAAACTCCTAAGGCTAAAGTTATTGAAAATACAGAAAATACGGGAGGTATATTAACAAAGTAACCAATAACTAAGGCTAAAGTAATACCAATTAAAACTCCAACAATTCCCCCAATTCCAGTTAAAATAACAGATTCCATTAAAAATTGAATAAGTATATCTTTATTTGTTGCACCGATAGCTTTTCTAATTCCAATTTCTTTAGTTCTTTCAATAACACTTACAAGCATTATGTTCATAACTCCAATTCCACCAACAAATAGCGAAATGCCAGCAACAAAAGTAATAAAAAGGTTAAGAGTACTTAAAATATTATCAAAAGATGCAGCAGCATTACTCATAGTTTCAACTTGATAAAGGCCTTTAACTCCAGTTATGTCCTCTAAAATTATATTAGCATTTTTCATATCAGCAGCTAAATTTTCAGGATTTTTAGATTCAACAATAATAGAATTATATCCACCTTTTGAAAGATCATAAACTTTATCATAGGTATTTAAAGGAGTCCTCATAAATCTAGGAATTCTTCTTCCACCCATAACTGTAATAAGTTCTTCAAGAGGGTTTTTAAAAACTCCCACAATTTTATATGTAATGGGGCTATTTTTCCTTCCAACTGCAAAAGACATCTCTTTTCCAATAGCTTTATCAGCACTTCCAAAAAGATCCTTGGCTGTTAAATTATCAATAACTAGAATCTTTTCTCCCTTTTCATATTCAAAAGGTAAAAATTTTCTTCCAAAAATATATTCAGCTTTATCAATTTTTTCGTAGTCAGGTGTAGTAGCAATAAGTTGAATTATTTCCCTTCTTTTTCCAAGCTCTAAAAATACACGAGTACTTATATTAGCACTAACATTTTTAAAAATATTTGTTTCTTTTAGAGAATCTACAATTTCAGGTTCTAAAAGATATTTCCATCTAAATTCTTCATCGTCTTTATCAATAGATATGGTAAATTTTCCATATCCACCTTCCTTTAAATCACCAGTTATATTTTGCTGTCCACCTTTTCCTATAGCAGACATTGTTATAACAGATGAAATACCAATGATAATACCTAACATTGTTAAAAATGATCTAATCTTATTTCCTTTCAAATTTTGGATGGCACCTTTTAAACTTTCTAAGAAATTCATAAGTTTCTCACATCCTCTATTATCTCTCCATCTTTAAATCGAATAACTCTTTTGCAAGATTTTCCTACTTCAGGTTCATGAGTTACTATTATAATGGTTTTTCCTTGGTTATTTAATTCTTTGAAAAGTTCCATAATCTCTTTTTCAGAAGTGCTATCAAGATTTCCAGTGGGCTCATCAGCTAAAATTATAGCAGGTTCATTAACAAGGGCTCTAGCTATAGCAACTCTTTGTCTTTGTCCGCCAGAAAGTTCATTTGGTTTATGATTTAATCTATCACTAAGACCAACTTTTTCTAGAACTGCCTTAGCTTTATCAACTCTTTCTTTATGATGAACTCCTGCATAGACTAAAGGAAGTTCAACATTTTCTAAAGCTGATAGTTTTGATAATAGATTAAAGGATTGAAAAACAAAACCTATTTTTTGATTTCTAATTTTTGAGAGTTCTTCATCTTTAAGTTTTGAAATATCAATTTTATCGAGAATATAGGTCCCATCAAAAGTATGGTCTAAACACCCTAAAATATTCATCATAGTTGATTTACCACTTCCACTACTTCCCATAATTGCAACAAACTCACCTTTTTCTATGGAAAAGTTGATATTTTTTAAAGCATGAAGCTTCATTTCGCCATTTATATAATATTTGTTTAAATTTTTAATCTCTATCATTGCATTTTCTTCCCCTTTCTTTGAGAAGAGTTATTAGAATTTTCAAATATAGTAATCTCAATAGTATCTCCAGATTTTAAATTGTCATTAGGATTTGTTATGAAAATTTCATTTTGAGAAAGTCCTTTTGTTATAATAACTTTGTCTCCTTTGAGATTTTTAAATTCAATAATTCTTTTTTGAATATTTCCATTCTCATCACTAATATAAATAAAATAGTTAGTGTCATCAAAAAGCAAGGCTGTAGAAGGAATAATAATTCCTAGTTCTTCATCACCTAAATATATCCTTGCAGAAACTTTAAACCCAGGGACTATATGAGGAATCTCTTCAGTTGGTTTAACTTCAACTTGAAGAACATTTTCAGAGGTATTTTTAGAAACCTGTGACACTCTAGAAATTTTTGTTATTATTCCAGGATAAGATATCTTTTTTTCAAAAACTTCAGGTTTTATAGTTAACTTTTGATTAAGTTTGATATCTTTAACTTCATATTCAGGTACTTCTAAAACAATTTTTATATCAGATAAATCTGTAAGTTCTAAAAGAGGATCATCAGTATTAACTGAATAATTTTCTTGAGCATATAAAGTGGTAATTGTACCACTAACAGGGCTTTCAATTTTTTCAGCTGTTTTTTCTAAATCTTCTTTATAATAATCTATATTAATCTCTGAAGTTCGAATCTCTTCACTTAGGTCTTTAACTGAATTCGCAGAACTTCCTCCAATTTTATGTAACTCTTTTTCAACAGTATAGTTTCTTTTTAATTTAGAAAGATTTAATTGTTCTTTTTCAAGATTTCTTTTTATATTATTTCTTTCTGTTTCGTCAAAAGTCATTAAAATTTGTCCTTTTTCTACAAAATCTCCCTCTTGAACGAAAACTTTTTTTACTTTTAATTTTTTGTCTACGAAGATTTTTTTTGTATCATTTGCTTCTACATTGCCATCGACATCAATAAATCCGTTTCCCTTATCTAGTCTTGATCTTTCAGCAGTATATGTTATTTTTGATTGAGCATTTTCACTTTTTTGTCCACAAGCTCCTAAAATAAATAGTGTTGTTAGAATTGTTAATATTGAAAATTTTATTTTCATTAAATTTCACTCCTTACTAAAATCTGATAGATATAAGCATTTAAAGAATTTTTAGCTTTCTCTTTTGATACTTCAAGTTCTAAATAATTATCAAAAGCCTCCATAACTTCTGTATAACTAACTTTTCCAAGAGTATTTTCTAGTTTTTTTATTTCATACTTAGATTTTTCTAAATCTACTCTATTTTCTAAAACAAGATAATCTTTTTGCAAAGTATAATAATTATCTTGAATTTTATATCTTTCAGCAATTATTTCATTTGCTCTTTGTTTGTAAATTACTTCTTTTTCCATAAGAGAACTTTGTTCATTAGAAAGATCAATATCTTTATAAAAGATATCTTTGGAAAATTTTAAAAATACTCTATTTTCATCATTTAAAGTGTTTCTTTCAACTCCTACTGATATATTAGGAACTTTGTTGTCATATTTTAAATATTTAACATTTTCTTTTGTAATCTCTTTTTCAAGATTTAATTTTTTTAAGTCTTTTTCTCCAACTAAAGATATATATTTATCTAAATCATTTTTATTTGGAATGATATCAGTTAGTTTAGCTCCTTGAAGTTTTAGACCGTAATCATAATAAAATCTTTCAATAATTTTATCTAATATATTTTCAATTTTATCAATCTCTAGTCTTATACTGTTGTAACTTACTAAGAGACTATCTAAATCAATTTTAGGTATAGATCCCATTTGATAAGATTTTTCTAGAATTTTTTTTTCTTTTTCTAAAGTTTGTAAAGCATTTTGTTTAAGTTTAAGTTCAAATTGATTATCTTTATAATCTTTATATAGATTTATTAGAGAGAGTTTTTGAGTTTCAATTCCTTGCTTTAAATCAATTTTATTGATATCTCTTGTTACTTTTAATTTATTTAACTCGCTATCATCTTTAGAAAAAACTAAATCTTTTAAACTTCTCTGAGCACCATAAGTAACTTTATTTTCATCATTTTTAACTTTTTCACCTTGAACATAAAAATCCCCATAACTAACGCTGCTTTCAAAAGTATATCTATTTTCTTTATCTTTGTACTCAGTTCCGCCGTCAACTTTAACACCATTATATCTACCTGTTTTATAATAATCTTCTTTAAAGTTATTTTGATTATTTTTTATGTTATATATTTGATTTTCATAAGAGGTTTTATTGATT
Organism: Cetobacterium sp. 2G large; assembly: GCF_014250655.1. Lineage (NCBI taxonomy): Bacteria > Fusobacteriati > Fusobacteriota > Fusobacteriia > Fusobacteriales > Fusobacteriaceae > Cetobacterium > Cetobacterium sp. 2G large. The sequence goes on from NZ_JACHTH010000001.1 coordinate 4,610, forward strand.
TCATTTAATAATTTGTCTAAACTAACCTCTTGAGAATAAATGAGTTTACTCAGAAGTAGAGTTATCAATATATATTTTTTCATTTTCATCTCCTTTTAATAAAATTTTAAAAATCACAACTTTTTCATTAACTTCATAATAAAAGTTATATTCTAAATTAAGATTTTTAAGAATTTCTGAAACAACAGAAAGCCCTAATCCAGTGCCACCATATTTTCTGACTTTTTTATCATTTTTCTTAGAAAAAGGTTTGAAATATTCCTCTAAATTATCATCTTTTAAAATTTCACTGCTATTTTTAATAATAATTTCATTTTTATTTAGTATTATTTCAATATTTTTTTCTGTATTAACATATGCAAGTGCATTAATAATAAGATTATTAAGACAACGATCTAACAGTTTTTTATCACTATATACTTCAACTTTTTCTAAAGAAGTTTTTAAATTTATATTATTTAATTTAAAATCTATGGCGTATCTTTTTAAAATATTTTTAATAGTTTCTTTTAAATCTATATATTCTTTTTTTATTGGAATATACCCAGATTCCATTTTACAATAAAAAAGTAACTCTTGAATTAAAGCATTCATATTAGAGGCTTCTAGATTAATATTTTTACAAATATCTGGTATTTCTTCTAGCTCAATAATACCATCTAAAATAGCTTCACTATATCCATCGATTATAGCTACAGGAGTTTTTAATTCGTGTGTAACATTAGAGATGAAATTTTTTCTAAAAGCTTCAGATTTTTTTTGTTTTTCTAATTCATTTTTTAATTGAGCATTAAGCTCTAAAAGTTCAGATTCAATAGGTTTTCCCATTTTTATTGAGAACTTATAAGCAATATATAAATTTATTGGAATACTTAAAAGAATGATATAAATAAAAAATTTTAAAGTTGATTTTATAACGTCAGTAATAGGAGCAATAGATGTAGTTACAATTAACATTTTATCGTCATTTAATTTTTTAGCTAAAACAATTCGTTTTATATTATCTCTTCCCATTTGAATATTTAAAACTTCTTTTCCATTTTTAACTTCATCCCATAATTCGTTTTCAACAATTTTCATAGGGTGTGGTTTTATATTTCTCTTATCATTAATATTTTTTTCTTTATAAATAGAAACTTCTTTTATAAAAATAGCATTGAGTTGTGCTTCTTCTTTAAAATCCTCATAGTTTTCACTTTTATATTCTTTTGCTAGAGAAATAATTTCTTTCTTTTTTAAACCAATTTGATAATCTTCTAAAAAGAGATAATTAATAAGAACATATAAGGCTATAAATCCATAAGTTAAGCAATTTAAAAATAGAAAAATTTTATATGATATCCTTTTCATTTTCTACCTCCTGAAATTTATAGCCAATTCCTCTAACAGTTTTGATATATCCTTCACCAATTTTTTTTCTTAATATTTTTATTTGTGTATCAACAACTCTTTCATCAACTTCAAAGTCCAAAGTCCAAATATTATTTAAAATTTTTTCTCTAGTCAATACTAAGTCTTTATTTAAAATAAAGTACATTAAAAGAGCAAAACCCTTATTTCCTAAATTCAATTCTTCTCCATTTTTTAGAACTTTATAATTTTCTCTATCAATTTCTAAATCTCCAATTTTTTCTAGAGAGGAGATTCGTTTTCTTTTTATTAATGAATTAACTCTAGCCACTAAAACTTTAGGTTTAAATGGTTTTCCAATATAATCTTCTACACCGAGTTCTAATCCTTTGACTTCATCATCTTCATCACCAAGAGCAGTGAGCATTATAATAGGAGTATCAGATATTTTTTTGATTTCCTTACATACCTCCCATCCTTGAATACCAGGTAACATAACATCAAGTAAGATAAGAGCAAAATTATCTTCATAAAATTTTTTTATTCCAATTTCACCGTTACTTGCTTCAGCAACTTCATATCCTTCTTTTTCAAGATATCTTTTTAAGATATCTCTTAAAAAATCTTCATCTTCTATAATTAAAATTTTTTCCATAAAATCTCCTATAATTAAATTAAAATATTAATATATTTTATCTCAATTTATAAATATAATCTATTTTATTTTTTTTATGTGTATTTTGTGTGTAATAAAAAATAGTCCACTAAAATAAGTGGACTATCGATATAATTTTAAGATGACCCTTTAGTTAAGCCTGAAATAAGATAATTTCTAAATATAAAAGAAAAAATCATTGGAGGAATTATGGTAAGAATTCCTGCTGTGGCTATTTGGCTATAAAGTATAAGATCTTTTGAAGAGAATTCTGCAATTAAAACTGTTAAAGGTTTAATCTCTCTAGAGGCTGCTAAAACTAATGGTAATTGATATTGACTCCATGATTTTAAAAATATAATTAACATACTAGTTATTATTATAGGGTATACATTAGGAATAAGAATATGTGTGATGACTTCAAACTTAGTGCATCCATCTATAAGGGCCATCTCTTCAATTTCTATAGGAAACTCTTTAAAATAATTCATAGTTATCCATGTAACTAATGGTAGAAAAGATGAGATATAAACTATCGCTAACCAAAAGAGATTATTTAAGAGGTTATATTCAGAAAAAATTGTATATAATGGTATAATCGTTGTAAATAATGGAATGATTAATGTAGAAAATAAAAGGCCCATAAATATAGAAATAACTTTATTTTTAAATCTTGCTAAAGCATATCCAGTTACAATAGCTAATGGAGTACCTAAAACCACAGTTATAAAGCTTGTTAAAAGAGAGCTTTTCATAGCTAAAAGAAAGCTATTGCCTTCTTTTGTAGAGATATCTAGAAGTTTTTTATAATTAAAAAAACTAACAGAAGTTGGAAAAAAACTATTTCTATTATTAAGAACATCTTTTTCATGACCAACACTAATAATAAAACACCAAAATATAGGACCTAATATTAAAAAAAGAAATATAATAACACCTATACAATAAATAATTGTTTCTTTTTTTATTTTCATATTATTTCCACCTCTTATTAATAAAAATTATATAAATAATACCTAAAACACCGCATAATATTGTTATTGTATAAGAAATAGCACTTCCATATCCAATATTAAAAAAAGAAAAAGTTTGATTATAGTTATATACCATAAAAGGTTCTCCTAATTTACGAAAACCGACAAGAGATATTGCTTCATCAAAAACATTAATTCCTATTAATATTAAATTTGTTATAACTATAAGAAATGTAGGAAATAGTATTGGAAGCATTATGTTTTTTATTTTTTGAAAAGACGAGGCTCCATCAATTTCAGCAGCTTCAAATATCTCTTCAGGTATGGCTTTAATATTAGCAAGAAGAAGAATACAACAAAATGGAATTGCTCTCCAAGCAACAATAATTCCAAATATAATAAGTGAACCATATCTAGAATTTAACCACAATATTGGGGTATCAACGAAATTAAAATAATAAAGAAATTTATTTATAAAACCAAATTCTGGATAAAATATAAATTTCCAAATAAGTCCATTGACAACAGGAGGAAGAGCCCAAGGTATTATGGCTATTGCAGTTAATAGGCTAGTAAATTTATTCTGTTTATCAAGTATTAAAGCGACAAGAAAACTAAAAATTATCCCTAAACTTAGTATAACTATAATAATAATTGAAGTATTAATAAAAGCAGAGTAAAATTCAGTACCTTTAAAAATATCTATATAGTTTTGAAGCCCTATAAACTTTCGATCATAGGGCTTTGTAAGCTTGTAGTATTCTAAACTATAAAACAAAGTCAGAATAATAGGGTATAAAACTGTAGAAATTATAATAAAAAAAGATGGTAAAATTAAATAATAAGGAAACATTTTATTTTGTTTAATTTTTATTACCATTATTTCTTTAAAAGATCCTTAATTTTAGAGTCAATTTCTTCTACAGCTACTTCAGGAGTAATATTTCCACTTGCCATTTTGTTAACAGCATTATAAATTACATTGCTCATTTCAGCATAATAAGCTGGAACTCCATTTGGAAAAGGAGATTTAACTAATAGAGAAACTTCTTTCATTGCACCAGGATTTTTAATCTCTCCAGCATCGATAACTTCATTTAAAACAGAGGTTCTTGTAGGTATTGCACTAATCTCTTTAAAGAAAGCTCTCTGAGTTTTCTTTGATGTATACCATTCTACAAATTTTTTAGCAGCCTCTTTATTTTCAGAAAGAGACGATACTCCTACAGCTTCCGTAAGAGCCATAGTTTGAGTAGTTTTTCCATTTTCTCCAGGAGGAAGAATAACATCTATTTCTCCAATAACTTTAGATTGATTAGGGTCTGTAGCTCTTGCAATAAACGAAGTTGGTCCAACCATAAATGCAGCATCTTTAGAAAGTAATTCTCTATATGTATCAATAGCACTCATTGTTAAATTAGCAGGATTAATAAGTTCTTTTTTAACCATATTATTTATAAAATTTAATGTTTTAAGGGCATTTTCTTTATTGATAGTATTATCATCATTAAAAACTTTTCCATCTCTTAGATAAGTTAACCAAATAAAAGATGTAGTTGTTCCTTCATTAGCATTTAAAGGGAATGTATATGGATATTTAAGAATATTGTTTTCTTTTAGAGTTTCCATATTTTTAGTAACATCATCCCAAGTTTGAGGTTCTTCTAAATTAGCACTTTTATATAAATCTTTATTATAGTAAGCTATACGAAAGTCATTTGCATAAGGAACAGCGAGTGTTTTTCCATTAACAATAAATGTTGATAAACTAGGGATATCATTCATATCTTCCTGTGTAAGATTTAGAGGTTCTAACCAATTAGCACTATCAAACTCACCAACCCAAGACCAATCAACTTCAAAAACATCTGCTGCAGCTTTTTTTCCATTAGCAGCAATAGCTATTTTATTTCTAATATCATCCCATGAAACAGTTTCGATGTTTACCTTAATTCCAGATTCATTTTGAAATTCATCTAACATAGCTTGAGATGGAACACCCCAGTCAGGAATCATAAAGCTAATTTCAGTAGTTTTTTCTTTTTCTAAAGCTTTTTCAGAAGATTCTTTAGAACATCCTGTAAAAAATGAAATACCTGCTAAAGCAAGAAGTGTCGTAGTTAAAATTTTTCTTTTCATAGTTTAATCTCCTAATAATTATTGTATTTTCATTAAAATTAAAAATTAAAGCATTTCAACAAAAGCTTCTAATCTTGTTCTAATTTGTCCTTTATCAGATGTTGAATAATCTGTTTCAATTGATATAAAAGGTACCCCAAGGTTATTGACATGTCTTTTTATATTTCTGGTTTCAATAGCATAAGTATGACAAGATTGTAAAATTATCTCTACAACACCATCAACTTTATATTCTTTAATAAGATTTGAAAGCATATCTTCTCTTCCTTTGTTTGGACTCATTACAGAGCAAGGTATAGAAAGATATTTATCAGCAATAGCTTTTATAGGTTCCTCATTTTCATCAACTAACTTTTCAGTATTTTTTGTTCCACCACAGTTTTCATATACAACTACAACAGCACCAACTTCTTCTAATTGTTTTATAATTTTATCTGCAACTCCTCCAAGGGGACAACCAGTTATTAAAATTCTAGGAGCAGTTTTTGATATTTTACATTCATTATTTGCATGCAACTCTTTAAGACTTGCTGTAATTTCATTAAGTTTTGCAATTTGTTCTTCTTTATCAAAAATATATAGAACACCATTTAAAATTGTAAACATATCATATCCTGATATAGGAGGAGGAATAAGTTTACCTAATGAATAAAAATTTGAAAGACTAATTCTTTCTCTATTACATAAATTTATACTTTCACGTAGTTTTTCCTCTGTTACAGAAGTAGAGAATTTTGTTTCAAGTTTTTCTTTAAATTTTATAACTTCATGTTTCCACATATTTTTTGCATATTCAGAATCTTGTGAGTGAGGTAGTTGCATTACATAGGTATCTTTTATTTCTCCAAGTAATTCATACATTTTCTTTTTTCCATCACATGTAGTTTCACCTACAACTAAATCTGAAAAATACATATAGGGACACTTATCTGAGATAGCATATCCGTAACTTGATTTTATTAGTGGACAAAGATTTTTTGGTAAATGAATTTCAGCAGCTGGAATTGTATCATTACTTACACCACAAAGAGTAACTGGAGTTCCACCAGCAGCATAAATAATCTCTTTAGGTGTATATGTACAAAATGTCCCAACTATATGAGCTCCTTGATCTTTTAATTCTTTTACCTTTAGAAAGCCATTTCTTCTAGCTTCAGCAAATTCTTCAAAAACTTCGTTTAAATCTACTTTCATTTCATCTCCTTAAAATATTAATAATTGAATTTTACGTACTAAATAATTATATACCAAAAATGAGCATAGTGCTAACTAATTTTAAACATTATAAATTTATTTTATAAAATAATACATAAAAGTATGATAAAATATATTTGATAAAAAAAATTATATGAGTGTGGAGTTGAAAACAAAATGGATATAAGAATTGGAATTGATATAGGTTCTACAGCTACAAAAGTTGCGATATTTCATAATGATATACTGGAAAGATTTTTTTCTGTTCCTAGTGGATGGAGTAGCGTAGAAACTTCTGAGAAAATAAAAAAAGATTTAGAAAACGAAGGATATAATTTTGAAGAGTGTAAAGTTACAGCAACTGGATATGGAAGAATTTCAGTTCCATATGCTAATAAAACTGTTACTGAAATCACATGTCATAGTAAAGGGGTTCAATATATAACTAAAAAAACTAATTTTACAATTATAGATATAGGAGGACAAGATACCAAAGTTATAGAAGTTTCTGGTGGTAATGTAGAAAATTTTATTATGAATGATAAGTGCTCTGCTGGAACAGGGCGTTTTATTGAGGTTATGGCAAATATTTTAGGTGTAAAATTAGATAAGTTATATGAGTTAGCAACACTTGGAGAAAAAGTTGAGATATCTTCAATGTGTACAGTTTTTGCTGAAAGTGAAATAATTAGCTTAATGGGAAGGGGAGCTGCTAAAGAGGATATAGCTTGTGGTATTATAGATTCAGTAGTGAATAAAGTTGTTGGTCTTGTAAGTAGAAGTAAATTAACAGAAGAGTACTTTCTCTCTGGTGGATTATGTGCTAGTCCATACTTTATAGAGGAACTTTCTAAAAAGTTAGGGAAAAAAGTAAATACACATGATTTAGCTCGTTATGCAGGAGCTATCGGAGCAGCGTTGATGCAAAAAATATAAAACTATACTTTTTTACAAATATGCGATATAATGATATGAAGTAGTATTTTTTGTCAAAGTGTATATTTTAAAAATATAAAGTCTTTAAATGATTTATCATACAGCCTTGTACCTAGAACAAGGCTGTTTTATTTTTATTTAGTTATTTTATAAAATTTAAATCGGAGGTTTTATGAATTACGTAAAGAAGCAAGAGCTAAAAAGACAGTATAAAGTTGAAATTTTTAAAGGGATACAGGTTATAAATAATGAAAACTATGACTTTATAGATTCAAGACAATTTTTTCCTACACCGGAAGATGCGTTTAAGTATATTGAAAAGTTAAAGTTAAAATTAGAAAATGATTGGGTTATTAGATACTTTAAAAGAAGTGAAGAGGATTGGGAGTTATTAGAGATTATTAACTAATAGATATTTTTCTTGAAATTATATTTGATTAATGTTATTCTAAAAATAAAATTTCAAGAAGGATGTAATTATGATTAAGAAAAAATCTGATTTAAAAGTTAATGAAATTGACGGTTTAAAAGGTGGGATTGGCAAATTAAAAATGATTGAGATTTTAACTGCGTCTGAGCTAAAAGATGAGGGAAAGCTCTTTAGTAGGGTAATTTTAGAGAAAGGTTCATCAATAGGTTTTCATAAGCATGAGAATGACTTTGAAGTTTACTATATTTTAAATGGAAAGGGAGAGGTTCAAGAAGCTGAGGGAACTTATGAAGTTGGTGAAGGTGATGTAGTTTATACATCTCATGGAGAAGAACATTCTCTTACTAATATTGGAGAAAATGAACTAGAAATGATAGCAGTTGTAATCAATCATAGGGTTTAATATAAAAGAGGCTAATTAAAATTAGCCTCTTTTTACTTCAGCTTTTTTTAATAAATATGTATAATTACTAGGAAAAACGTATTTTTTTTCCACTAAAATAATACCTTGTTGAGAAAATAATTTTATAATATCTTTACAAGAGTAAATTTTATAATCCCCTGTTTTCATATAAGGAAGGAAAAAATTTATTATATTTCTAAATATAGGTAGTATCCAGATTTCTCCTAAAATAAGAGTTCCATTAGATTTTAAGACTCTAGCTATTTCAGATATTGATTTTTCAGGATTAGAATAATGATGAAAAGAATTTATACAAGTTATAATATCAATTGAAGAGTTTTTTAAAGGTATGGCTTCGCTATCACCAATAACAAAGTTAGCAGAGATCCCTTTACTAATAGCTAGTTTTATCATCTCAGATGATATATCTAAACCTATTAATTTTAAAAATTTATTTTTTTCTATTATTTTTAACAACAAATCTCCTTTTCCTGTTCCTAAATCTAAAAGAGTATATTCTTCATTTGCTAATAATAAATCTAACCAATCTAAAACATTATTATAGTGTTTAAAAGAGTCTCCATGTTTTTTACTTGCCATTTTATCAAAAAATTTAATTGTATTTTCTTTATAATTTACAGATTTATTTGAGTTCAAATTATTCTCCTTTTTACTTTTTTATAGAGAACCAATGAGTAATTGCAGGAATATTCCCAGGATTCCTATATTTATGAGGTGTATTTTTCTTTATATAAATTGAATCCCCTTCTTTTAATTTATAAATTTTTCTATTAGAAAGGTTTATCTCTAATTCTCCTTTGATAACTATTCCAATTTCATCGTGAGAATGACTCCATCTTACATTTTCGGATGTACATTTAGGATTAATTACAACATAACTACCATTAATTTCAGAATTATCAGGAATTAAATTATAGTATTTAGTTCCTTCTTTATTTGAAGTAAATAATAATTTTCTATCTTCTGATTTTAAAGTTATGACAGACTCTCTATCCTCTTTTAAAAGATCTATTAAACTTATATCCAAAACTTTACATATTAACTGAAGGTTAGCTATAGATGGACTATTTATATTTCTTTCTAAATTACTAATAAACCCAACAGAGAGACCTGTTTTTTCAGAAAGTTCTTTTATAGATAAGCCTTTATCTTTTCTTAAGTTTTTGATTTTTTCAGATATTTCCACTAGTTAACTCCTATTCATATTTTTTATTTATTATATCATAAAAATAACTATAACTCAAAAATTCATAATTATGAATAAAATATTCACTATTTTGTTGATATTTTTTTTATTTTATGTTAATATCTCTTTATAATATTAATATTACAGACAAATATATCTAGAAAGGACTAAAATATGCTACTAAGTTTTTTATTTTCATCTTTAATTATTGCAGCAACACCAGGAATTGCAACAATCTATGTTTTAAATAATTCAGCTTCTTTAGGAAGAAAAGAAGGTATTTTATCAGCTTTAGGAATAATGACTGGCGGAATGATTTATAATATTATTGCAGCAATTGGATTATCTTCAATTTTATATGTATTTCCTAACATGCTCAGTATTATAAAAATTATTGGAGGACTTTATTTAGTTTATATTGGAATAATAACTATAAAAAATAGAAAAACTAATAATTCGAATTCATTAGAACCTATAAAAAATGATTGTTATATAAGAGGAGTTATAACTAATTTAGCAAACCCTAAAATTTTACTTTTCTTTGTAACTTTTATTCCACAATTTGTAGTAAATACTAATAATTATGCCAAAGAGGCAATATTATTAGGAAGTGCTTATTTAATCGTTGAAATTATCTGGTTTATTTGTTTGGCTAGTTTTGTTTCTCATTTTATAAAAAATATAAAAGGGAATTTCCAAAAATATATGACTTATATTTCAAGTGGAGTATATTTAACTATGGGTTCTGTATTAATATTAAGTATATAGTCGATTTTTACTATAAATTACAAATTACAATAAATAATTATTTTTTGAAAATAATTTTAAGGAATAATAAAGTGAATCCTATGAATTTAATCTACTGGATTCCTTTTTTTATCTGTATAATCTCGTATTTAGTTAATTAAAATCTCTTTTTTTATGTATATTTTATAATTTATTAAAAAACTTTAGTAAATTCATTACAAATCATCTCGTATTATACATATAATACGAGATGATTTGTAAAAAAAAATCTTTCTAAATAAATAGAAAGATTTTTTTTTAAGATTTTTTTGCGCTTTGTTGTTTATTTGAAGATTTCTTAAATCTATTAGATTTAGGTTTATTTTGAGGATTAGTAGGTTTTTCATTATATTTTTTTATAGGCTTTTTAGATAAATCTTTCTCATTTCCATGAACTTTAGCAAATTCTATCTTATTTAATTTTAAAATTTCTGTTAAAATCTTTTTATCATCTAATGATGAAAAAGAAATTACTATACCATTTTTATTAGCTCTTCCTGTTCTTCCACTTCTATGAGTAAATGCTTCAGCCGTTTTAGGTAAATCAAAGTTTATAACATGAGTAACTTGAGGTATATCTAAGCCTCTAGCAGCAATATCAGTAGCTACAAGTATATTATATTTTCCTTCTCTAAAACCAGATAAAGCAGCATCTCTTTGATTTTGTGATAAATTACCTTGAAAATTTACAGCTTTTAATCCTTTAACTTCTAATGTTTTACTAAGATGTCTAGCTTTGTGTTTTCCATTTGTAAAAACAATAACAGATTCTATACTCGAATCATCAAGTAATTCTATAAGTTTTGATTTTTTATCATCGTGATCTATATGATATAATTCATGCTCAATTAATTTAACAGGATCTTTGTATTCTACTTCAATTGTTTTATGTCCCTTTTCTAAAACTTTAAATGCTAAAGTTTTAATTTCTTTTGGCATTGTTGCTGAGAAGAAAAGAGTTTGCTTCTTTTTAGGAGTATGTTTTACAATTTTTTCAATATCTTTTAAAAATCCCATATCTAACATATGATCAGCTTCATCTAATACTAAAAATTCAAGTCTTGTTAATCCTAAATTTCCTTGATTAATATGATCTAGAATTCTTCCAGGACACCCTACAACAATATCTACTCCAGTCTTTAAAACGTCTACTTGTTTTTTAACTGATGTTCCACCATAAACAGCTAAACTTTTTATCCCAATCTGCTTTCCTAATTGTAAAACAGTATTATTAATTTGTTCTGCAAGTTCTCTAGTAGGAGCAATAATCAAAGCTCTTACACCTTTTCCTTTTCCTTTTGTTGTTGCTATTTTTTCTAAAATAGGAAGAACAAATGCTGCAGTTTTTCCTGTTCCTGTTTTAGCTAATCCAAGAATATCGCTTCCTTCTAAGATTACTGGGATAGCTTGTGCTTGAATTGGGGTAGGTTCTTTATATCCAACAGCATCAATTTGTGCCATTATTTCTGTTTTAAAATTAAATTCTTTAAATTTCATATTTTCTCCATTTATAATATTTTTTGTGTATCTGTTATTATAACATTATTTTGAAGAAAATAATATAAATTAATTAATAATTTGTCACTATTGTTCCTTTACCATTTTTTTTAGCTGTATATAGAGCCATATCTGCTTTTTTATATAAATCATTTATTGTTTTTAGTTCTATCTTTTTTTCAGCAACTCCTATACTTACACTTTTATTAAAAGTCTCAAATTCTGATAAAATTATTTTAGCTAAATTTAATGCTTCTTCTTTTGTTTTTTTTACTAAAATTAAAAACTCATCTCCACCCATTCTTATTGCATAACTTTCGGAATGAATAGTTTCTTTTATTATTTTAGAAAGAGCTTTTAGTATTTTATCACCTTCAATATGACCTTTTGTATCATTTAAACTTTTGAAATTATCTATATCTAGCAAAATTACACTAAGATGCTCCATATTATTATAAATTTTAGATATTTTTTCTTCATAAAAATTTCTATTATACAAACCTGTTAAAACATCTCTATATACTTTTTTATTTACTTCATCTATATTTTGATAATATAAATAAAATTCACTAACTTTATCATGCTTTATTGGAAATACTTCAATTAATACCTCACCTTCGTCTGAATCAACTACAGGTTTCATACTGATTCCAAAAAATTTTTTTAATTTCTGTTGCTCTTCTGATAAGTAGAATTCCTTTTCAAAAACAACAATTTGAGAAGCTTTAGAGACTTCTCCTAAAGATTTTCTTAATGGACATTCAGGACAATTTTCGGTTTCCCCACATCTTTGATTACTATCTTCTGTATGAATACAAGTAAATAAATTTCCAAAAAGTTCCCCTAATTGTTGATTTTTTAAATGCTTTTTTTTCATTATACTCATCATATACTTATTTAAAAATTTAACTTCAGCTTTATTATTTAATACGACAACCCCAGTTGACAATGTATTAAAAATAGATTGTAGTCCATCTAACATTTTGTATCCCCCTAATTATTTTGATTAAACTTTTATGTCCAATTTTTTAATCTTACTATTAGTAGTATAACTTTTGTTCCATAAAAAATCAAACTAATTTTTATTTGTTATGATTGTAAACAATTGAACAGATTATAAAGTTGAAAAATTATACCAAAACTTTTGATCTAAAATTTCAAATATACAATTTCTTAAAATAGTTGTAGAATATATCGTAAATTTAACAACAAAAGGAGTTCTAAATGAAAAAAATTTTATTATCTTTAGCAATACTAACAATTGTTGCAGCGTGTGGAAAAGAAAAAGAAGAAGTTTCTATACAAGAAGTTATAGTTGAACAGACTACTGTTATTGAAAAAGTTCCTACTAATAGTGCTATTGAAGCTATTGAACAATCTGTTGCAGCAGATGTAAATGAAGAAACAAGTGGAGATGTTATAATTCCAAACTCTGAAATTGTATCAACTGAAGAAATAGTTGAAACAGTTGCTAACTAATTATAAAGTCAAGCATCAAGATTTTGTCTTGATGCTTATTTTTTTCTAAACTTAAAGGAAATAGCTATGTTTAACTGTATAATCTTAATATAAACTATATATTATGGAGGTGAGTGAGAGAATATTTGTCAAAATATCTCTCTTCAAAATGGATATAAAAGATAACGAAAAAGTGTTGACTGTCAAAGATTGGATTATAATTCAAATAATTATGATGATTCCTATTGTAAATATAATTATGTGGATTAAATGGCTAGTTTCTGATAAAACTAATCAAAATTTAAAAAATTTTTTAATTGCTTCTTTGGTTATGATAGTTATTGGTATGATTATTTGGTTTCTTTCAATGACATTTTTAATGACTTCAAGTATGCAATAAAAAAAAGGATAAAATTCATTTAGAATTTTATCCTTTTTTATTTTAAACTTTTATACGGCTCTATATTTAACAATTCATCAAGTTTCACAAATTCATATCCTTTACTTCTATAATATGGAATTAATTTTTTCAAAGCTTCATATGATGTATCTTTATCTGGTTGTGTATGCATAAGAATAATACTTCCATTTTTTGTTTCTTTTTCTTGAGTATTTACTACGTAATCTAATGATCTCTTTGTATTCCAATCCTCTCCATCTACATTCCAAAGAACTATATTCATATCTAGATTTTTAACAGCTATTTTTACATTTTCTGTAATTATACCATATGGTGGTCTATATAACTTTGGAGTCACACCTATAATATCATCTATTGTTTTATTTGTTTTTTCTATTTCAGATATTATAAGTTCTTGAGATGCCTTATCAAAATTTGAATGTGTATAACTATGATTTAAAACTAAATGACCTTCCTTATGAACTCTTTCAACTTCTAATTTTCTATCTGAAATATTTTTTCCTATGAAAAAAAAGGATGCTTTTATCTTTTCTTCTTTTAATAAATCTAAAACTTTTGGAAGAGAAGTATCATTCGGTCCATCATCAAAAGTTAAAGCTATCTTTTTAATTTTACTATTTCCTTGAGAATATATTTTTTCACTTGCAAATCCATTTCTAAAAATAATAAAAAATATTGTTATTAATGAAAATAACTTTAATTTTTTTTTCATATCTACCTCCGAAGCTTAAAAAATTTTAAAATAAAAAGACATACTTTTCTTTATCTATTCGTTGAAAATACTTACCTTCCTTTTATTTTGAATACATCTTAAAATTTAATAATATATTTTTTATTTGAAATATACTATAAGTATATATTTTTTATATTTTATTTAATTAATAATATCAGTGTATAATAACAAAAATTTATAACAATAATATTTTTTATTTGGTACTATTTGGAGGGGATTTTTTATGAATTTAATTACAGCGATTATTTGTGTTTTGGGAGCTCTAGCTATTGGTGAAATAATTTCTATAAAAACTAAAGCTATTGTTCCATCCGTTTTTATTACTGCTATTGTTTTTTTAATTGGTTATTGGACAATATTTCCAGAAAATATTCTTGAAATAGCTGGATTCGTAACTCCAATTATTATAAGTTCTATGCTTTTTCTTGTTACACATTTAGGAACTATGTTAAGCTTAAAAGAACTTATTAGACAATGGAAGTCATTTTCAATAGCTATTTTTGGAATATTGGGAATTTGTTTTGGAACTTTAGTTTTAGGAAAACTATTTTTTCCTTGGGAAATGTTAGTTATTGCAACTCCACCCCTTAGTGGAGGGGTGGTTGCCTCAATTATTATGTCTGAGGCTGCAACTGCTAAAGGATTACCTGAACTTGCTGTTTTAGCTGTTGTTATGTATGTTATGCAAGGATTTATAGGTTATCCTTTAACTGCTTTTGTTCTAAGATTAGAAGGAACAAGTCTTTTGAAAAAATTTAGAAAAGGAGAAGCTATTAATCTTGATAAAAAAGAGATTGAAGAAGAGGAAACTAAGCGATTGATTCCGCCTCTACCAAAAGAATATCAAACAACTTATATTGTTCTTTTAAAATTAGCTCTTTTAGTTGGAGGTGCAATTTTATTTACAGAAGCTATTAACGAAGTTGTTTCTAGATATGTTATCTGTTTATTTGCTGGAGTAATTGGTGCTGAAAGTGGCTTTATTGAAAGAAAACCTTTAAATGTATCTGGAACTTTTGGATTTTATATGACCGGTCTAATGGCTTTTATATTTGGCGGATTATCTAAAGCCACTCCTGAAATGCTTCAAACTCTTTTGATTCCTTTCATAGGTATTATTGGATTTGGTGTTGTTGGAATGTTAATATTTTCATTTATAGTTGGTAAAATTTTAAAAGAATCTTCTCCAATGTCTTGTGCCATATCTTTAAATGCCTTATATGGATTTCCTGCAAATTATGCTTTAACAGTTGAAGCAGCTAAATCTCTAGGAGAAACAGAAGAGGAAAAACAGTTTTTAATTGATGCTATGTTACCAAAAATGTTAGTTGGAGGCTTTGTTTCTGTAACTATTGTTTCTGTTATTATAGCTGGAATATTTGTAAAATTACTATAAGGAGGATAAAAAATGATTAAAAAACTTGTAGAACAAAATAAAAATTATATTATTAACATGAGAAGGGAGTTTCATAAATATCCTGAACCAAGTTTTCAAGAATTTAGAACATCTAAGAGAATTCAAGAAGAATTAACAAAAATGGGGATTCCATTTAAAGTAATTGCAGGTACTGGCGTAGTTGGATTTATAAATAAAGATAAAAAAGGTAAAAAAATTATTTTAAGAGCAGATATGGATGCCCTACAAGTTCAAGAATGCACTGGTGTAGAGTATTGTTCTACAAATATTGGCATGATGCATGCATGTGGTCATGATGGACATTCTGCAATGCTTTTAGGAGCAGCTAAAGTATTAAATGAAATAAAAGATACTTTAGCTGGTGAAGTTAGACTTTTTTTCCAACCTGCAGAAGAAATTGCACAAGGAGCTTTAAAAATGCTTGAAGAGGAACCTATTGATAATGCAGATGGATGTTTTGCAATTCATTTATGGAGTGATCTTCCTTGTGGTAAAGTTTCTGTAGAAGCTGGTCCTAGAATGGCATCAGCAGATATATTTGAAATTGTTGTAAACGGTAAAGGTGGGCATGGATCGCTCCCACATCAAACTATTGATGCCGTTGTTGTTGGTTCAGCTTTAATTATGAATTTACAATCAATTGTAAGTAGAGAGATTAGTCCGTTAGAATCTAGTGTTGTAACTGTCGGTTCTTTTCATTCTGGAACAAGATTTAATGTTATTGCAAATCAAGCTATTTTAAAAGGAACAACTCGTGCTTTTAATCCTGAAATTAGAAATAATTTTAAATCAATATTAGAAAGAGTTACAAAGGGAACTTGTGATACGTATAGAGCTTCTGGTCAAGTTAATTATACATATGGAACTGCACCTTGTATAAATGATGAAAATTGCTCAAAGATAGCTTTAAAATCTGTTGAAACTATTCTTGGAAGAGATGGAATTATAAAAATGGAAAAAATTACTGGTGGAGAAGATTTTTGCTATTTCTTAGAGAAGGTACCCGGAGTTTTAGCTTTTGTTGGAGCTGGAAACCCATCTAAAGATGCAAATTATCCTCATCATCATGAAAAATTTGCAATAGATGAAGATTCTCTAGAAATTGGTACAGCCTTATATACTCAATATACTTTAGATTTTTTAAGTTAAAATAAAAATACACGGAATATTCCGTGTATTTTTATTTTTTTAATAACTCAACAATTGTATCGCATAATATTTGACATCCCGCTTCTACATCTTTTTCCTTAGTTAATTCTTCTTTACAATGACTTCTGCCATCTATACTAGGTACAAATATCATCGCTGATGGGATATGCTGTCCTAAAATACTTGTATCATGATTAGCCCCGCTATAAAGCTTTGTATAATTATATTTTCTTATTTTTATAGTATTTTCTATTATATCTAAAATATCTAAACTAGACTTTACTCCCCTTGCTTCAGCTATTTGTTCAATTTCACAATAGAAACCTTTTTCTTTTAGTTCATCTAATTGGCTACCTATTACATCTATTACAGTTAATAAATTTTCCTCATCAATTCCTCTTAAATCTATTGTGAACTCTATAAATTTAGCAATTATATTAGTTTGGTTCGGAAATATATTTATTTTTCCAACAGTTGCTACTATTGAACTATCATCCATAGATTTTACAATATTTGGTATCTCTGAAATTAACTTACATCCTTCTGCTACAGGATCTAATCTATACTTCATAGGTGTAGCTCCTGCATGATTAGATTCACCTTTTATTATTATCTTAAACCATTTTAATCCAACAATACCTTTAACTATTCCAAGGGATTTATTTTCTAAATCTAATACTCTCCCTTGTTCTATATGAAGTTCAATCATAGCTTTAAACTTATTAGAATCAAATGAGATCTTATCTATATCCTCTGGATTATATCCTGCTGTTTTCATAACTTCATACATTGAATTTCCATCTGAATCTTTAATTTTCTTGCTATGAGCTGTAGAAAAATTTTTGCAAAAAGCTTTGCTTCCTATTAAATTAGTACCAAAATGAGGTCCTTCTTCTTCAACAAAAATTGAAACTTGATAATCATTATAAATTTTAGCTTCACTCTTAGAAAGTATTCTAGCAACTTCAAGAGCACCAATTACTCCGAGGTTCCCATCATATTTTCCTCCATTTGCAACAGTATCTATATGTGAACCACTTAAAACAATCTTTTTATTATCTCCACTTCCTTTTAAAAGCCCATGTAAGTTTCCAATACCATCAAACCAAACATAGCAATAGGTAAGGCTTTGAGATTATCTCTACCTTTTCCCCTGCTCCACACCGTGCATGCGACTTTCACCGCACACGGCGTTCCATCATAATTTTAAATTTTATTTATATTTAGAAAGTGTTTTTAATATTTTTGCATAGTTCTCATTGTCTTTATAGTAATCCTCTCTATTTTCACTTTTCAGTAAGGTTTTGAATGAAGAATCTAGCAACATTAAATTTTCAAGGTCATCACTTCCTCCATGTTCTTTTGGAACTAGCCTATGAACATAAAAGTTGTCATTTCCTGCGATATATTTTCCTGTTACTTCACAAGTTGAGTTTTTTTGAAATCTCAAAATTGCCCTTATTTGAGGGTCTTCGATTTCAATTATCTCAATTTGTTTTTCTTCTTTCTGTATTTTCTTTTTCGCTGAAAATAGTTTAGGTATTTTAAACTTTATAGCTTGTAGCGTGAAGATTGTGGTTTCTGCTACATTCCATACTTGAAAGTTGTACCCTTTATAGCGGAGTTTGTATTTATTATCCTTTTTCCCAGAAGGTTTCCCTATTCTGTTTATTAAGGATTTATTAACTATATAGCCAATTTTTCTAAAATCCATATTTACCATTGTTGCTATGCGATAATAGTTTTGGATTCCTAGTATTACTGAATTAAATTTTAAGACTTGCAGGGCTGTTCGTCTTTTTTGAAGTTCTTTTATCTCTTGTCTGATTAAGTTTAAGATAGCTTTTCTTGCTTTGTCAGATACATATGACCTTACAGTTAATCTCTTTCTATTCTTAACAGCTTTGAATTTTATTCCTAGAAAGATACTAAACTCTTTTCTTAGATTTACTATTTTGGATTTCTTTTCAGAAATCTCTAGTTTCAATCTATCTTTCAAGAATACTTTAACAAGTTTGAACATCTTTTCCGCAGAACCTCTATCTCTACAAAAGAGTTTAAAGTCATCTGCGTATCTAACAATTCTAACTTCTGTTAAGTTTGTATCTCTAAGAGCTCTTTCTTTATTTCCAAGAGTGGAATATTCTCTTTTGGTTTTTAATCCTAACCATTGTTTATATATCCACCAGTCAAGTTCATTTAAGACTATGTTGGCTAATAATGGCGAAAGTATTCCTCCTTGGGGAGTTCCCTTCTCAGATTGAATAATATCTTTGTTTTGTAATACAGTTTCTACTTTCAACATACGTTTTATTATTGATAAGGTTTTCTTATCAATAGATTTAAATCGCTGAAGTTGTTTTATCAACTTTTTATGATTTATATTATCGAAGAATCCTTTTATATCAATATCTACAACAAAATGTAGTTTCGCTATATTGACCATGTGATAACAAGTTGCTATCGCATGTTCCGTACTACGTCTTGGTCTAAATCCAAAGGAGTTTTTATGGAAACTTTTCTCAACTACTGGTTCCAATACCTGTTTAAAACATAGCTGTACTAATCTATCATAGATATTAGGTATTCCTAGCGGTCTAAACTCTCCATCTTCTTTTGGAATCTCTACTCTTTTTACCATTCCAGGTGTGTATCTGCCCTTTAAATCGTATTTAATTCGTTTTACTATTTCATCTTCAATTTTTAATATATCGCTTATGGTTTCGCCATTCACTCCAGGAGTTTTACTTCCTTTGTTGCTTTTTAGCGTGTGAATCGCTTGGTAAATATTTGATTCTTCAATTATGCAGTCTATTAAACTCATAGATTGTACGCCTCCCTCTTCCTAAGAATTAGGAAACTTTATTTTCTTGGTTTACGACCATTCATCTATTAATTCTAAATTAAAACAATTTTAAAATTATTGACTTGGGGCTATCCGTCCACCACTTATTATCATGGTTTCATCCGTACTGTGCCCCTACTCTCACAAGACTAAAGAAATTTCGTTAAATCCTTAACTTATATTCACCAACCCTCTAACTAGGTTCTTGTTGTGTCTTGCTTTCCACGTTCCATACTTTCTATCATTAAATCTACTTAGGTAGTTTCTGTAGCCCTGTAAGCTAGATACTGCCTTTAACAGTATAGCGAGTTTCATAACGGAAATTTTTACTAATCGCCACTTACACCACATTTTTGCGGTTACAACATTTCTGTTGTATTCAGTTTTAGAGCCGTACATTCAAAACTTTGTCAGCACCTTCGTGCATTCTTACCTTATAAATTTGACTCCCGATCTATCATTACCTCGACCACCTCTGGTTCGCATTTCCTCATCTTTACATGTTAGGGATAACTCTCAACCGACTTTACCGAGCTTTACACCATTAAGTTTAGTTAGAACCTAATCGCATATCGGAGTATCAGAGGAAGCATTTCAGGGCGTTACTCCTTCATTCTACTTCTCGAAAATATAGTTCTCTGTTATTTCCCTTATTCCTAAGCTACTTTTAACATGTCGTAACTTTTCATTACGAAACGTGTCGCACATAGCAATAGGTAAGGCTTTGAGATTATCTCTACCTTTTCCCCTGCTCCACACCGTGCATGCGACTTTCACCGCACACGGCGTTCCATCATAATTTTAAATTTTATTTATATTTAGAAAGTGTTTTTAATATTTTTGCATAGTTCTCATTGTCTTTATAGTAATCCTCTCTATTTTCACTTTTCAGTAAGGTTTTGAATGAAGAATCTAGCAACATTAAATTTTCAAGGTCATCACTTCCTCCATGTTCTTTTGGAACTAGCCTATGAACATAAAAGTTGTCATTTCCTGCGATATATTTTCCTGTTACTTCACAAGTTGAGTTTTTTTGAAATCTCAAAATTGCCCTTATTTGAGGGTCTTCGATTTCAATTATCTCAATTTGTTTTTCTTCTTTCTGTATTTTCTTTTTCGCTGAAAATAGTTTAGGTATTTTAAACTTTATAGCTTGTAGCGTGAAGATTGTGGTTTCTGCTACATTCCATACTTGAAAGTTGTACCCTTTATAGCGGAGTTTGTATTTATTATCCTTTTTCCCAGAAGGTTTCCCTATTCTGTTTATTAAGGATTTATTAACTATATAGCCAATTTTTCTAAAATCCATATTTACCATTGTTGCTATGCGATAATAGTTTTGGATTCCTAGTATTACTGAATTAAATTTTAAGACTTGCAGGGCTGTTCGTCTTTTTTGAAGTTCTTTTATCTCTTGTCTGATTAAGTTTAAGATAGCTTTTCTTGCTTTGTCAGATACATATGACCTTACAGTTAATCTCTTTCTATTCTTAACAGCTTTGAATTTTATTCCTAGAAAGATACTAAACTCTTTTCTTAGATTTACTATTTTGGATTTCTTTTCAGAAATCTCTAGTTTCAATCTATCTTTCAAGAATACTTTAACAAGTTTGAACATCTTTTCCGCAGAACCTCTATCTCTACAAAAGAGTTTAAAGTCATCTGCGTATCTAACAATTCTAACTTCTGTTAAGTTTGTATCTCTAAGAGCTCTTTCTTTATTTCCAAGAGTGGAATATTCTCTTTTGGTTTTTAATCCTAACCATTGTTTATATATCCACCAGTCAAGTTCATTTAAGACTATGTTGGCTAATAATGGCGAAAGTATTCCTCCTTGGGGAGTTCCCTTCTCAGATTGAATAATATCTTTGTTTTGTAATACAGTTTCTACTTTCAACATACGTTTTATTATTGATAAGGTTTTCTTATCAATAGATTTAAATCGCTGAAGTTGTTTTATCAACTTTTTATGATTTATATTATCGAAGAATCCTTTTATATCAATATCTACAACAAAATGTAGTTTCGCTATATTGACCATGTGATAACAAGTTGCTATCGCATGTTCCGTACTACGTCTTGGTCTAAATCCAAAGGAGTTTTTATGGAAACTTTTCTCAACTACTGGTTCCAATACCTGTTTAAAACATAGCTGTACTAATCTATCATAGATATTAGGTATTCCTAGCGGTCTAAACTCTCCATCTTCTTTTGGAATCTCTACTCTTTTTACCATTCCAGGTGTGTATCTGCCCTTTAAATCGTATTTAATTCGTTTTACTATTTCATCTTCAATTTTTAATATATCGCTTATGGTTTCGCCATTCACTCCAGGAGTTTTACTTCCTTTGTTGCTTTTTAGCGTGTGAATCGCTTGGTAAATATTTGATTCTTCAATTATGCAGTCTATTAAACTCATAGATTGTACGCCTCCCTCTTCCTAAGAATTAGGAAACTTTATTTTCTTGGTTTACGACCATTCATCTATTAATTCTAAATTAAAACAATTTTAAAATTATTGACTTGGGGCTATCCGTCCACCACTTATTATCATGGTTTCATCCGTACTGTGCCCCTACTCTCACAAGACTAAAGAAATTTCGTTAAATCCTTAACTTATATTCACCAACCCTCTAACTAGGTTCTTGTTGTGTCTTGCTTTCCACGTTCCATACTTTCTATCATTAAATCTACTTAGGTAGTTTCTGTAGCCCTGTAAGCTAGATACTGCCTTTAACAGTATAGCGAGTTTCATAACGGAAATTTTTACTAATCGCCACTTACACCACATTTTTGCGGTTACAACATTTCTGTTGTATTCAGTTTTAGAGCCGTACATTCAAAACTTTGTCAGCACCTTCGTGCATTCTTACCTTATAAATTTGACTCCCGATCTATCATTACCTCGACCACCTCTGGTTCGCATTTCCTCATCTTTACATGTTAGGGATAACTCTCAACCGACTTTACCGAGCTTTACACCATTAAGTTTAGTTAGAACCTAATCGCATATCGGAGTATCAGAGGAAGCATTTCAGGGCGTTACTCCTTCATTCTACTTCTCGAAAATATAGTTCTCTGTTATTTCCCTTATTCCTAAGCTACTTTTAACATGTCGTAACTTTTCATTACGAAACGTGTCGCACTTCCATACCAATAGCTTTCATTTCACCCATCAAGTATTCCTTTGCTCTTGTATCTTCAATAGTAAAAGAATATCTACTACAGCCATTTTTGGGAGTAGTGTTAAATGTGTTTAAAATTTCTAAGTCGCTCATAATTCGTTTAATATTAATTTTCAAAACTCGTCCTCCAAACATTTAATTATAGTTGTTCCTTATCTATATCTACTGTATTATCTATCCAATACCTACAAAGGCCTTCATTAATATCATACAATATTCCTCCATTACTCTCTACAGCTTTTCTAGAAGGTATATTATTTTCATAAATTGTTATTAAAACTTTATAAACACCTTTTTCTTTCAGAAGCTCTACTCCTTTTTTTATAATTAATTTACCATATCCATTCCCTCTAAATTTTGGAGAAATACTAATACCCATATTTCCACCATTTATTAATAAATTTCCATTCAATTGAGGTCTTAATTTTAATATTCCTACAATTTCATTATCAATATACATCCAATATATTTCTTGCATTACTCGCCCTATTGGCTGAATTTCCTCTGAATCTTTTAAAAATTTTTTTAATAACTCTTTGAATTCTATTTCATCACTTGGAGGGGTCATATGAAATCCATTTTCTCCTATTCCTAAATCACAAAGAAATTTGTAAACATCAACTCCATCATTTAAGTTAGATTTTTTCATTTCAAGCTTCATATAGTCACTCTCCTTTAAAATTTTTGTTCTTATGATATTATTATATTGAGCCTCAAATGTCAATACAAAATTATTTTTATTAAAAATATATTCCAATTTTTTTTAGAGAATGTTACTATTAATTCAGAAAAAATAATAAAAAGGAGTTTACATGAAAAATACTATTAAAGGCATTCTTTTTGATTTAGATGGAACTATTTTGAATACTCAAAAAATGAATATCATTCCACTACAAAAGTTAATTTTAGAAGAACTTGGAAAAGAAATTTCTTATGATAATCTTATCAAATATTGTGCATATCCTGGCAAACAAACTATTAAGATGCTTGGCTTTAGTAATATTGAAGCCTCTTATGATAAATGGGTTAAATATGTTAATGAATTTGAAGAAGGTGCAGTTTTATATGATGGATTTAATGAGGTTTTTAAAATTTTATATAAGAAAGGAATTAAAATAGGAATAGCTAGTTCTAAAATGAAAAAACAATATGAAATTGATTTTATTCCTACAAAACTAGATAAATATATTGACTGTGCTGTTCTTGCAGAAGATACCATTCTTCATAAACCTAATCCTGAACCATTACTTTTAGGAGCAAAGCTTTTAAATTTAAATCCAGAAAATATTATATATGTTGGTGATACCATAGCTGATGAGATAGCTAGTAAAAAAGCTGGTATGAAATTTGCTCTAGCCTCTTGGGGAGCAATCGATATTTCTGAAATGACAACTGATTTCATTCTGAATCAACCATTAGATATCTTGTCAATAATTTAAAGGAATTTATAATTTTCTAAATATATTACTTAATATAACTTTAAATATTTAGGAGGACATTATGAAAACAGAAAGTCAATTAATTGAAATTGAAACTGTAAAACCAAAAATTACAGTTTATACAGATATTTCATACTCTCAACCTTATGATCCATACTTTGGTATAACAAATTTAAAATTAGATATTTTAAAACCTGAAATAGAAAATAAAAAATTACCTTTGGTTATTTATATTCCTGGTGGTGGTTTTATGCGTTCGCCTAAAGCTAATTACATTCAACAAAAAGTTACTATAGCCGAAAGTGGATTTGTTGTAGCTAGTGTAGAATACAGAGTTCTTCCAATAGGTAAATTTCCTGATTCACTAATAGATATAAAATCTGCCATAAGATATTTAAAAGCTCATGCTGAACAATTTAATATTGATAAAAATAAAGTTATTGTAATGGGAGAGTCTGCTGGAGGATATTTAGCTGCAATTACTGGAACAACTAATGGTTCTATAGATTTTGATAAAGGTGATTATCTAAATGAAAATAGTTTAATAAATGGCGTCGTTGATTTATATGGAATTTCAGACTTAACAAAAATAGCAGCTGATTTTTCTAGTATTATTCAAAAAACTCATAACTCTCCATCTTCTCCAGAAGCTATATTTTTAAATGGTGTTTCTGTTTTTAAAGAGGGCGGATCTGTCAATGCTGATTTTGAAAAAGCTAAGAAAGCTAATCCAATAACATATATCTCAAGTAAAACACCACCATTTTTATTAATGCATGGAACTGTAGATATGCTTGTGTCACCTAGTCAAAGTGATCTATTATATCAATCTTTAATTGAAAATAATATTCAAGCTGAAAGATACCTTATAAAAGGAGCTGGACATGGTGATTTTCATTGGTGTCAACCTAAAGTTATTAATATCATAATAAATTTTTTAAATAAAATTTCAAAATAAAAACTAGAGAGGAGTTTTCTCCTCTCTAGTTTTTATATATTTATATAAGAAGTACCTTCAGCAACTATTTCAACAGGACCATCTATAAAAACTTCATTATTTTCATAAGAAACTTCTAACCAACCTCCTGGTTGAATAATTTTTGCAAAATCTATATTTTTATATTTTTTTAAATAATATCCAACTGCAGTTGTTCCTGACCCACAGCTATTTTCCCAAACTCCGTTAAATCCTTGAACTTCTACATATGGTTTCATATGCATAGTTTTATAATTAAAAAACATCACTCCAAAAGCCGAATATTTTTTCTTTTCACAATAATCTCTAATTCTATTTATAACTTTCTTATCTGTATTTAATTCTATTATAAAATGAACTATTCCTTGGAAAATAACTTCACATATTTCTATAATCTCACTTTTCTGTAACTCTAACTTTACTGTTTGGATAGAAATATTTTTTGGCATTTTAATTTTGGAGAAAAATACATTAGCTATTTTTGAAGATCTAACATCTATATTTAACTCTAAATCTTCACCTGAACAAGTTATTTTATAATTTTTTTCTCTTTGGAAATTTATATCACAAAATGCTAAATAAGCTGCAAATGATCGACAAGCATTTCCACAAAACTCTCCTCCCATCATTTGAAGGTGTGTATCATTAATAAACCCAACTTGTTCTGCATACAAATTTAAATTTCCCATAGAAATTTTTGAAATTTTCTGAATATCATCTTTATTTATATTTCTTATATCATAAAGTAATGTTATATTTCCTGCTGGGTTTATTTTTACAAATTTTAATTGCTTTAAATCCATCTTCAACCTCCAAAATATATTATATTTGGAGAGATTTTTTTAGTATTTTATTCAAAATGACAAAGAATTAATTCGTATATTATGTTTGCCATTAACCTAGATGTTCTATCATCATAATCAAACGTTGGATTAATTTCAGCTACATCTATTGTTAAGTTTTTTGAATATCTTGCAATTGTTTTTAAAAGAGGTAAAGCATTTCTTGGATTAACACCAAAAGTTTGTGGTGCACTTACTCCCGGAGCTGAAGTTATATGAAATACATCTGTACATAAAGTTAAATGTATATAATCATTTCTTTTTAAAATTGAATAAAGATCGTCGCTTGGAATAGTTCTAATCTCTTCAGCAAAATAATATTTAACTCCTAGCTTATCTGCTCTATCAAAAAGTCTTTTAGTATTTGAAAATTTCTGAATACCGAAAACATTGTAGTCAAAATTCAATTTTTTTTCTTCACAAATATCAGCTATTTGTAAAAACATAGTTCCAGAATTTCTACCATTTATATACTCTCTCATATCAAAATGAGCATCGAAATTTATTATTCCAATCTTTGGACTATCTTCTTTTTTTAAAGCATAGTCTAAAATTCCAGAATAATTTGCAAAAGCTATATCATGACCTCCTCCAAGAACTACGACAAGAAAACCTCTTTCTTTTAAAGAAGATACTATTTTAGCCATCTTTGTATGAGCTGATTCCAAGTCATGATTTACAACTTCTATAGGATCCTTTAAATCATAAAACTTTAAATCTTCTCTAAAAATTGGGAATCCTGATAAAGCCTTTTTTACATGAATCCATCCATCTTTTGCTCCTAATCTTCCTGAATTTCTTCTAACTCCCTCATCAGAATTAAAACTCACAAAACAAACTTTTTTCTCTTTCAAATCAATTTTAAGTAACTCATCTAAATCCATAACATTAACAACTTGATGTATACGAAGAACATCTAATTCATCGCCATCTATTCTTCCACTCCAGTACATATTTTATCTTCTCCTAATTTTAAATTTAATTTTTTATTTTACTAATTTTTCGATTAAGCTTTCATTTACAATATATGGTAAAGTTATATGGTCTGTTCCTTCATTATTTTTATTAAACTCTATAACAGTTTCAATAGAGTGTGGGTTTCTTGCCCAAGCTCTTCTTGCAACTCCTCCCATTACATCCCATGGCATCGCTTGAGATAAAATATCATCTACTCTTCTACTTCCATCTAAAACCATTCCAAATCCACCATTAATTGATTTACCTATTCCTACTCCTCCACCATTATGTAGAGCTATCATAGTCATTCCTCTAGCTGCATTTCCAGCAAAACATTGTGTTGCCATATCAGCCATAATGTTACTTCCATCTTTTATATTTGATGTTTCTCTAAATGGTGAATCTGTTCCTGAAACATCATGATGATCACGTCCTAACATAACTGGTCCTATCTCACCTTTTCTAACCATATCATTAAATTTTAAAGCTATTTGAGTTCTACTCATAGCATCTTGATAGAATATTCTAGCTTGTGTTCCTACAACAAGTCCATTTTCATCTGCATCTTTAATCCACATGTAGTTATCTCTATCTTGATATCTTCTGTTTGGATTAACTAATTCAAGAGCTGCTGCATCAGTTTTTAAAAGATCCTCTTTTTTTCCTGATAGACAAACCCATCTAAATGGTCCATATCCATAATCAAATAGTTCTGGGCCTAAAATATCTTCAACATATGATGGGAATATAAATCCACCTTTATCATCTCTTCCATTTTTTGATATCTCTTTAACTCCAATATCGTAGATAGATTTTAGGAAACTATTTCCATAATCAAAGAAATAAACACCTTTATTAGTTAAATTTTTTATTACATTATAGTGTCTTTTTAATGTTTCATCAACTAACTTTCTAAAAGTTTCTCTATCTTCTGCTAGTAATCTTGTTCTTTCTTCAAATGTTATTCCAACTGGACAATATCCACCATCGTAAACAGCATGACAAGATGTTTGATCAGATAATAAATCTATATGAACGTTATTTTCATCTGCATATTCTAATAAGTCTACTATGTTTCCTAAATAAGCTATAGCATATGGAGTTTTTGAATCCATTTTTTCTTTAGCTAAATCAAAAGCTTCTTTAGGAGTTGAAACAAATTTATTTATCCAACCCTGTTCTAATCTAGTTTGAATCCTAGATAAATCAACTTCTGCAATTATAGAAACTCCTTTAGCTATAACTGTAGCTTTTCCTTGAGCGCCACTCATTCCTCCTAGCCCTGATGTTACAAATAGTTTACCTGCTAAATCTCCATCAGCAGGAACTCCACAGAAAAGTCTTCCAGCGTTTAAAATTGTAGAATATGTACCATGAACTATTCCTTGAGGACCGATATACATCCATCCTCCTGCAGTCATCTGACCATAGTTAGCTACTCCAAGAGCGGCACCTCTTGCCCAGTTATCATAATCATCAAAAGCTCCAATCATAAGTCCATTAGTTATTATAACCCTAGGTGCTGAAGGATGAGATTTAAATAACCCTGTTGGATGTCCAGAAGCTACAACTAAAGTTTGATCCATTGTTATATTTTCAAGATATTTTTTAATTAATCTATATTGCATCCAGTTTTGACAAACTTGTCCTGTTTCACCATAAGTGACAAGCTCATATGGATAAAGAGCTATGTCAAAATCTAAATTATTATCTATCATAACTTGAATTGCTTTAGCATCAGTACATTTTCCTTCATATTCAAATATTGGTTTTCCATGAATATTTCCTGTAGGTCTAAATCTATACCCATATATTCTACCATGAGTATGAAGCTCTTCTAAAAATTCAGGAGCTAACATTTCATGAAACTCTTCTGGAATATATCTTAAAGCATTTTTTAACGCTAATGCAATTTCATCTTTTTCTAAATGTACAACTCTTTTAGGAGCTCTTCTAATTTTAGGATCAAATTTAGGTACTTCTAAAGGAATATCATAGGCAGTTAACTTAATAGTCATAGCATTGAAAATCTCTTGATTTAACATAATTTAAAACCTCCACAGTTTATATTTTTAAAATGACTTTAATAATTATATAAAAAAATTTGATTGCTTTCTGCTATTGTTAATACCTCTATTTTTTCAAAAAATACAATATAAAAATTAAATATGTTTTATTTATAAAAAATATAACTATCACTATAATAGAAGTTTTAAAAAAAGAAGAGAGAAGATATATTTCTAAAAAAAATATATTATTGACTTTGAAATTTTTAAAAGGTATATAAATAATTAATAAATTCATATAATTGATAAATCGATTTTAAAAATGTACTCGGAGGATATTATGTATCAAAAAAAAATAAAAGAAAATAATGAAAAAAAAGTTTTTCATTATATATATCAAAAAAGAGAAAATCTTTCAATTGCAGATATATCTAATGATTTAAATATAAGTTTTCCTACCATAAAAACAATTATAAATAAATTTTTAAAAGATAATATTATAAAGGAAGATTTAAAAGTAGGAACAGGAGCAGGACGAAAAGCTCAAAATTATTCTCTGGAAAATAATTTTGTTTATAGTATTGGAATTTCTGTACATTTAAAAGAATTGAAAATAGTTCTCGGAAATGAAAGAGGAGATATCATAAAAGAAACTATTATTAAAGAAAATTTTTTAAAAAATAATCTAATAGAAAAAATAGATGAAATTTTAGAAGAATTTTTATTGGAAATAAATGAACAAGTTGAAAAAAAACTTATTGGAATTGGAATTTCTGTTCCTGGAATTGTTGACAAAGAAAATAATATAATTGAAATAACATCTTCATTAAGAATTCCTTTGAATAAAATTCAAAATTTATCCCAAAAATATAATAAAAAAATTTTAATTGATAATGAGGCAAATTTATGTGCTATAAGTGAAAAATTTTTAGGTTTAGGAAAAGAATTCCCAAATTTTATTGTTTTAAATATTGGAGATATTTTGAATATGTCCACTTTTACTGAAGAAGATGATTATGGA
Source organism: Cetobacterium sp. 2G large (assembly GCF_014250655.1). NCBI lineage: Bacteria > Fusobacteriati > Fusobacteriota > Fusobacteriia > Fusobacteriales > Fusobacteriaceae > Cetobacterium > Cetobacterium sp. 2G large. The sequence goes on from NZ_JACHTH010000001.1 coordinate 34,630, forward strand.
AATTTTTCGTTCAAAGCTTCAAGAATTAACCACATGAATATAAACTTTCAAGGGATTTTATGTGAGTGTGGAAATAGAGGTTGCTGGGGAAAATATGCCTCTGAAATTGCCCTTTTAGAAAAATTTAATAACTTAGATAACAATATCACTAAAATAAAAGATATATTTAAAAATGATTATTTGATAAATGAAAACTATTCTAATCTCTTTAATGAATATATCGAATACTTAGCTATTGGGATTAAAAATATTATATTTTTATATAATCCTGAAAAAATAATTATTTCAGGAAAATTATCAAAATATAAAGAAAATTTTAAAAGTGAATTATTAGAAAAAATTTATAGTAATAATATTTTTTTTAGAGGAAAAAATACAATCGAATTTTCAAATTTACAAGAGAAGGGGATTTGCCTAGGTGCCGCTATGCTTCCTATAATTGATGAATTATTTTAAAAAGAGCAATATTATTTTAAATATTGCCCTTTTTTATTTTTTTATCAATAAAATTTTTTATAAAAATAATTAGAAATATAGATATTATAATTATAATACTGTAAGTACCTATATCCTTTATTACTTTTTCTCCATAGTAATATACTAATACCCCTTGAGGAAAGTGTCTTAAGATTCTGCTAAAAACTACTCCTAATAAAAATGTTTTAAATTCTATTTCAAGAATCCCTGCTGCTATAATATATCCTTCAAAAGGTATTGGTGTAAATGCAGATGTCAACAATGTTAATAAAGCATTTTTTTCATACATTTTTTTTATTTTAACAAATATTTCTGATTTTAAATATCTATTTTTAATTGGTCCACTAATTTTTCTCCAAAATAAATAACCAATTATGCTACCTAAAGTAGAGCAAATTAATAAAATTATTAATAAATACGCCACTTTTTCTCTTGAAGAAAGATATACTGGTACGGATATTGTCTCCATTGGAATAGGCAATATTGTTGCCTCTAACAATCCAGCTATTGCTATTCCGTAAATCCCAAACTCTTTTAATATTTCAAACATAAACTATCCTTTAAGAATTTTTTTTAATTATACCATTATGGAAAAAAATAGTAAATAAATTAAGCTAAAGCCTCTAAAGATTCTGGTAAAATTTGTCCACCGTCTATAATTAAAGTTTGGCCTGTTATATATCTACTTTCTTTTTTAGCAAAAAACATAACACCGTTAGCTATATCAGAAACATCGCCTAAAAATCCTACTGGTACACTTTTTTTCATACTATTAATATAATCATTTCCTTGCTGAACTAATCCTTCTGTTAATATATTTCCTGGCATAACTGCATTTATTGTAATTCCAAATTTAGCAACTTCTAAACAAGCTGATCTCATAAACCCTAACAATGCTGCTTTACTCGCACCGTAATGACTCCATCCCGGAAATCCTGTTACTGGTCCTGTTATTGATGATGTTAAAATTATTCTTCCATATTTTGCTCCAATCATCTTTTTTATAGAATATTTAGCTACTAAAAATGTACTTGTTACATTTACTTTTTGAACTTTTTCCCAATCATCAACATTCATATCCATTATTTTTTTTTGTGGAAATATTCCACAGTTACTACATAAAATATCTATTTTTGGAATTTTATCTATAACTTCTGCTAGCTCTATCTCTTTAGTTATATCTACTAATCTAAAATGAACACGATATCCCTTATCATTAAGCTCATTCTCTAATTTATTACCACTTTCAAAATCCATATCTAAAAAATATACATCTGCATTTTCCTTAGCAAAAGATTCTACAAGTCCTCTTCCTATACCTTTTGCTCCACCTGTAATAACAACAATTTGATTTTTAAAACTCATATTTCTACCTCCAATTAGTTGTTTATTTTATTATTCTAATTTTTTAGAAATTTCCCTTTTAAAAATCAAGAATTAATATTTTTTTAATCTGCAAAAGTTCCATTTTTTAATTGATATGTTTCTAGCTCTAAATAAGTTCTAGTAACTTGATGTAATTTATTTAAAAGGTCTCCTTCTTCTAAATATTCCCCTTTTTTCATATCAACAAGTTTTGGCTTAACTCCATCACCATCAATAAGAAGAAGATTGTCTTTTATTACTCCATAGAAATTATTTTGCACTATATAAGCATATGAACTCTCTTGAGAAACAGTAAAAAGATTTTTTCCCCAACTTGAATTTTTATAGGCTCCTCCTAAAACTCCCATTACAGTAGGAAGAATATCTACTTGAGATGATGTGATGTCTTTAATTTCAGGATTAAATATATTTCCTGGTGACCATAAAAGAAGTGGAATTTTAAAATTTTCCCAATTTAAATCAAAATTTGAATCTGTTTTAAATCCATGATCAGCTACAAAAACAAAAATTGTATTTTTAGCCCACTCTTGTTTCTTTACTTTTTCTATAAACTCTCCTAAAGCTATATCTGCAAAATGAAAGGCATTTAATCTGTTAGTCAATTCTCCAAACTCATTATTTTTAAAAAGTTTGTAATTTGAATCTATATCATATGGTGCATGATTGCTTAAAGTAAAAATTGTTGCAAAAAATGGCTTTTTTAAATTATTTAAATAATCGATAGTTTTTTCAAATAATTTATTATCTGGCACTCCCCATTTAATAGTTTTATCATCTTTTGAAAAATTTTTTTCGTCTATTATGTTATCCACGCCGTTTAGCTTTAAAAAACCAGCCATATTATCAAATTCAGCATCACCACCATATATAAATGATGTTTCATAACCTCTTTCTTTTAAAATTTTTGGTAACGAATAAAATGCCTTTTGACCTGCTGTAAATTCTTTAGTTACAGAAATTACTTTAGGCGACGGGTATGAAACTGTAACAGAAGCTACACCTCTATTAGACCTAGTTCCAGTAGCATAAAAATTATTAAATAAAACTCCCTCTTTTGCTAGTTTATTAAAATTAGGTGTTAAATCTATTTCAGCTCCTTGAGCTCCAATATATTTTGACATAAAACTTTCCATCAATACAATTACAACATTATAATTTTCCTGATTTTTTTTTGTATCTGTTATTCTTAGTAATGGATTTTTATCAGAAATATATTGTGCTTGTTGATCTTTTACTATTTCTCTTATATTATATTTAAGTTCATCTATTGAAAAAGTTCTTTCTAATGCTCGTCCTTTTCTTTGCTCTTTTTTTAAATTGTAATAAGATCTACCTAAAGAAAAAATAGGATTTATAGCAAATTGGTTCATATATGAATATTCTGAATAATATCCTCTTCCCCAGTCTAAAACTGCCTCTGAAAATCCACCTCTTGATGAAAATACTCCTAATGTTATAATGACTAAAATAGATACCATAGTCTTTAAATTCCCAAAGAAATCAAATCTTAAATTTATTTTTTCTAAATTTTTTTTAGTTAGCTTTATAAAGCCTATTGTTAAAATTAAAATAATTGATAAATTTGTTATAGGGTTATAGTCGTTTCCTGAAAAAAATGTAGCTACTATTTCATTCGTGTCTCCAAAGTAGTTTAAAATAGATGAATTAACATTAAATCCAAATTCTCTAAAATATTCAACATTTCCAAAACTTAAAGAACAAATGATTAAAAATAAAATACTAGTTGGGATTATGTAGATATTCTTTGCTACTCTATAATTTTTTTTATTTAGAATATAAAAAATTATAAATAAAAGTGATGTAATCACGGTGAAACTACCAATAATAGAGTTATCGAAAATCCATCCAACTTTAAATCCTTCATAAATTATTTCTTTTGGAATTTTTATTTCTTTCGGAAAAGTTCTATACAAAAAATAAATTCTACTGATTACCATCATAAAATAAAGATAGATATACTGCTTTATAAAAAATTTTAAAATTATAAAACAGTTATTTTGATTGTTTTTTAACATAAAATAAACCTCGCTCGTAATTAATTGAGTATAAATTTTAACATTTTTTTTATATTAATACAAGTTTTCTAGTCTTTCTTGAACTCTTGTAAAAAAGTATGTATCATTTATTTGAAAATCATGATAAAATTAGAGCATTGCGTATCGTAAAAAAAATATTAATTAAATATATTAGGAGTTAAATTTTATGAGTATTTTAGATGTTAAAAACGTAAGTCATGGATTTGGTTCTAGAGTTATTTTAGAAAATGCCTCTTTCAGACTTTTAAAAGGTGAACATGTTGGATTAGTAGGAGCCAACGGAGAAGGAAAATCTACATTTTTAAATATTATTACTGGTAAACTTATGCCTGATGAAGGGCAAGTCTCTTGGTGTAATCACATCACTACAGGATATCTTGATCAGTATAGTACTTTAGAAAAAGGAAAAACAATTAGAGATATCTTAAAATCTGCTTTTGCTCATATGTTTGAGTTAGAACAAGAAATTATGGATCTTTACACAAAAATGGGAGACTGTACTCCTGAAGAAATGGACATAATTTTAGAAGAAGTTGGAGAAATACAAAGTATCCTTGAAGGAGCAGATTTTTATAATTTAGATTCTAAAATTGAAGAGTACGCTGCTGGATTAGGTTTACTTGATATTGGTTTAGAAAGAGATGTTTCTGAACTTTCTGGTGGTCAAAGAGCTAAAATACTTTTAGCTAAAGTTTTATTAGAAAATCCTATGATTCTAATTTTAGACGAGCCTACAAACTTCCTAGATGAAGATCATATAACTTGGCTAAAAAATTTCTTAAAAAGTTATGAAAATGCTTTTATTTTAGTTTCACATGATATTCCATTTTTAAATGAAGTTACTAATGTTATCTATCATATTGAAAATGCAGTTTTAACTAGATATACTGGTGATTACTATTATTTTAGAGAGATGTATGAACTGAAAAAAAGACAAATAGAAGCAGCTTATAAGAAACAGCAAAAAGAAATTGCTCATCTAGAAGATTTTATAGCTAGAAATAAAGCTAGAGTTGCTACAACAAACCTAGCTAAAGATAGACAAAAAAAGTTAGACCGTATGGAAATTATCGAAATTGCTAGAGAAAAACCAAAACCAATTTTTGGATTTAAAACTGCACGTACACCATCTAGAGAGATTATTACTGTAAAAGATCTTGTTATTGGATATAACGAACCTTTAACAAAACCACTTAATTTTACAATAGAACGTAACCAAAAAATTGCTATAAAAGGTGTTAATGGTTTAGGTAAATCTACACTTTTAAATACAATTTTAAAAAGAATAAAATCTTTATCTGGAGAAATTGAACACGGACAATTCTTAGAAATTGGTTATTTTAAACAAGAAGAAGAAAGTTCTTCTATAACTGCTTTAGATGAATTTTGGAATGAATTCCCTGGATTAACTAATGCTGAAGTTAGAGCAGCTCTTGCTAGATGTGGTTTAACTACAGATCATATTACAAGTCAGATGCGTGTTTTATCTGGAGGAGAAAATGCAAAAGTTAGACTTGCTAAAATTATGAATCGTGAAATTAATTTCTTAATTCTAGACGAGCCTACAAATCACTTAGATGTAGATGCAAAAGAAGAGTTGAAAAGAGCAATTAAAGAATTTAACGGAACAGTATTAATGGTAAGCCATGAACCTGATTTCTATATGGATGTTGCTACTGAAATTTGGAATGTTGAAGATTGGACAACAAAAATAATTTAATATTAGATTTAATTTCGAAACTGCTAATAAAGTTTTTATTAGCAGTTTTTTTATTTAAAAAATTAAAAATAACTTGCATTTTTTCGCCTTTTAGTTTATAATTAATTTAAATTTGTAATAATTACAATTTTATAAAAGGAGGAAAATCATGAAATTATTAATAATAAGTTCAATATTATCTCTATCTTTAATGGCTTATTCTACTGAAAAAAATTTATTAGTTCCTGCCACTGGAACTTTAATGAAATATACTTCGCAAGATACAAAAACAAATTTTAAACCTGTTTCAGCTACTGGAACAATGTTTATTTACTCAAATAATTAATACTTACGCAAAAAAGCCCATTGAATAGATTAACTATTCAATGGGCTTTTTCTTTTAAAAAACTTCCAAAAATAATTCCAACAACTATTAAAATAATACCTACCATAGATAATATTGAAGGTAAATTATTACCTAGCAATAATCCTCCTATAATCGTAAATACTATTTCCGTAGCTTGAGTTGCTTCAATTACAGCCAATCTATTCGGACAATTTTTACTTAAATCTGTAGCTTTAAAAAATAATGTTGTCGCTATAACTCCAGAAAAAAGTGCAACTAATATTGAACTTAAAATTTGGTTATATTTTGGATATCCGCTTGAAAAAAAACCATAAATTGATACTATAATCCAAAAAGGAAGACTACAAAGGGTCATTCCAAAAACCCTTTGTAAAGCTGTCAATCTTTCTCCTACAAGATTCATCATCTTTCTATTTCCCAAAGGATATGCAAAAGCACCTATAAAAACTGGAATAATTCCCAAAAGTCCATTTTTAAAAGGAATTATTTTAAAATTTTCAAACTGTATAATAAATATTCCCAAAAGAATTATTAATGATAGTTTTAAAAATTTTATTGGAAGTCGATTTTTAGAAATAATGGGAGTCATTAAAGCTCCTGCTACTATTGTTATTTGCCATGTTGAAGCAACTAACCATCCTTCACCATAAGTTGATGCAAAGCATAAAGGTAAATAAAAAAATCCAAATCCTATTGTACTCCAAAATATCCATTCTTTTGGAAATTCTAAAATATGTTTGTATACTTCACTAACCTGCTTTTTAGTTAGTAATATTATAAATAAAATTATTAACATAAAAATATATCTAAGAGAAGCTGTCCATAAAAAATTTCCTTGAGTTGAACTAATGACCTCATTTAAAATAAATGTTAATGAAAAAAATAAAGCTGAAATAATACCTAGTATAAATCCTCTCATAAAACTCTCCTTTTTATTTTCATTATAACATATTTTATTTCAATATATCGAATTTTTATTAAAATAATAAAACTGTCAACAATTAAGTCGACAGTTTTATCTAAAAAATATTTTTTTATTTCCAAATAATGTTTGGAGCTTTTCTCGGAGCAGTTCTTGAATACTTTACATTTGGATATCCAATAACCATGCATGTGACTACAGTTTGTTTCTCTTCGATTCCTAAAAAATCTTTTATTCTAGAATTACCTTCACAAGCTCTTGTAAAAAATCCACTAAAAACAGTTCCTAATCCTAAGGCATCAACCATAAGCTTCATATTTGCTGAAGCTAATCCAGCATTTAAAGGATGCTCTGAAGTAACTACTATTAAAGCTGGTGCTTTAAAAAATAAATTATCTTCTCCTAAAGGATTTGTTATAAAATCATTATACATTTTTATCCACATTTTGGCATATCTCTTATATAAAGGATTTATTGAATTCTCTAAAATATATCCTCCTAAACTATTCAAAACTTCTAAAGTTATTTTTCTAACCTCTTGAATCTCTTCTTTTACTACTATATAGTTTACATTTTGTGCATTACTAGCTGTTTGTGTGAATCTTCCAGCTTCAATTATCTTTAAAAGCTTTTCGTTCTCTACATCCTTCTCCTTAAATTGTCTTATTGTTCTCTCAAATTTTATAAAATTTAAAAGATTATCAGGCTCAATAGTAAATTTTTCTTTATTATATTCAACTACATCATCCATACTATATTCATCTGTAGACACCGCTGCTACCGGGCATACGGCTACACAATGTCCACACTTAAAGCATGTCACATTTTTTATTACTGCCTTTCCTTCAACTAATTCAATATCTCGTACAAAACAATCTTTTACACACATTCCACAACCTATACATATTTTATCATTTACTTTAAACATTTTAAAAACGCTCCTTTCATAAATCTATTTTTTATTAAACTAATTATCTAATATTTTTAATTTTACTATAAATCTATTCTGATCTACTTTTATCTCATATTTTATTGATGCTAAATTTAAAGCTTTGGATACTATAGATAAGCCTAAACCCATTCCATCAAATTTAAAATCTTCGGCATTTTTGCCTCTTGAAAAAGGTTGAAGAAGTTTTTCAATCTCATTTCCAAGTTTTCCTTGAAAAGTATTCTCTATAACTAAGTAATTAAATTTTTGGAAAATCTTTACATCACCACCAATAATACTATATTTTAAAGCATTTTGGATTAAATTATTTAAAACTAATTTTATAATTCTTGAATCTCCAAGTACATTCTCTGTATCTAAATTTAGATTTATATTTATATCTCTTTCTAATTCAATTATATCGTATCTTTCCAAAGCTTCCTCTATAATTTTTTTTAAATTCACACTCTCATTTCTTAATCTAAAAACTGTACTATCTAATTTAGATAATATTAATAAATTTTCAATTAATTCTTTCATTTCATTTCCAACTTTTAAAATTATTTCATAATACTTTCTTTTCTCGTCTTCTTTAATTTCTTTATGCTCAAGGAGTGCTGTTGCATGAGTACAAATAACAGCAATTGGAGTTCTTAATTCATGAGAGGCATTTGATACAAATGATTTTAAATTAGATACTGATGTCGAAAGCTCTTTTGACATTTTTTCTAAATTTTTACTTAAATCTCCAATCTCATCATTTCTATTAATTTCAATATTTTCAGAAAAATCTAATTTTGAAATTTTTCTAGCCTTTTCATTTAAACATCCTATATCTTTTGTAATTCTTTTAGAAAATATTAATCCTGTTCCTAAAGATATAGCTAATGCTACTAATGCTGTCATAATATTAAATATGTTACTTTCATGACTATGCGCTTGAATAACCGATAAAGAAGTACTTACAAATATTCCACTATCTCTTGATAACTCCTCACCATAATATAAAATCTTAGCATCATTTCCTAATAACTCTTTATCTACAAATTTATTATACGGAATATTATCTATACTATCACTTCTTCTCATCATATGACTTCCCATCATACGACTCTTCTTAGAATTTTTTATATCTATATCTATTCCTTTAGATTCTTTTATATCATAGACATAATTTTCAAAATTATTTTCAGACTGTGTTTCGTAAACAATTTTTGCATTTTGTATAACTTTTAACATTAACTCTTTTTTTCTATAAATATAAAACTTCTCTAAGAAAATAGCATTAAAAGAATAATTTATTAAAATTGTTATCAACACTATAAAGAGTGAAAATCCAAATATTTTAGTAAAGAGGTTAAGTCTAATTTTTGCTAAATACATATCCTACACCTCTTATTGATTTTATATGTTCTCCATACACTCCCATTTTTTTTCTAAGACGAGTTACTAATGTATCTACCGCTCTCTCTTCTCCACTAAATTCAAAACCCCAAACTTCATTTAACAGTGTTTCTCTTGATAAAATTATATCTTGATTTCTAAAAAAATATTCTAAAAGTAACGTTTCTCTTTTTGACAATACTATTTCGTTATCTTCTACCATAATTTTAAAAGTATTATAGTCAAAACTTAACTTATCTAAATAAAAAAAACTATTATCCTCCATTTTCAAAAGTTTTTTTATTTTTAATATAATTACTTTTGTACTAATTGGTTTAGTTACATAATCATCAGCCCCTAGTTCTAACCCGTGAATCTCATCTAACTCTGTATCTCTAGCAGTCATTATAATTATAGGTGTTTTTGAGTATTGGCGAATTTCTTTACAAATATCCCAACCGTTTTTTTTAGGCAAATTTATATCAAGAAGAACCAATGCCGGAGAAAAAGAATAAAATTCATCTAAAGCTAAATCTCCTTGAGTTACTATTTTTATTTCAAATCCTTCATTTCCTAAACTTTTTCCTATTATATTTGCTAAATTGTGTTCATCTTCTATTATTAAAACTTTTTTTCTCATAAAAACTCCTTTTAACACAGTCCTTAAAATTTATTTTATTATACAATAAAAAGACGGGAATTCCCGTCTTTTATAATAAATTAATTTGTTTTCATTATATTCTGTTGCATTTTTGTCATGTGATTAGCTTTTATTTGATAAATCTCATTATTTAATTTTTCTACTTTTTTCATATCTGGATTTGTTGTATTCATTATTTTACTAATTTCTAATTGTTTCTCTTGAATTTTTATCATATCATCTTGCATCTGCTTTTTTAATTCTGGAGTCATATTCATCATACCCATTTTTCCCATCATATGATTTCCTCCATTTTGTTTATCCATCATTTTGCAACTCATATCTTTATTAGTCATTTCCATATTTGAAATATTCATATTATTTTTCATAAATCCATGATTCATATTCTCCATTGATGTATGTCCGTTTGCAAATGAAACTGCTGATATTACAAAAGCTCCTACTAATAATATTTTTTTCATAATCTTAACTCCTCTTTTTTAATTTATTTTTTATTTTATAAATTAATATTACCAAAGATTTGTTACAGAAATATGTCAAAATAAATATATTATTAAAACTCTATTATTTTTTTAAAAATCCATGTTTCTCCAGTTCGCAAACATTATTTAATATATACTTAAAATCCATCTTTATTGTTGGAACTTTTGTCTTTTTTATATTTATGTCATTTAAAGTTAATATGAAATCTATTTCATTTTCATTTTTTAAAAAATCTTTTAATTGATAATTATCCAATATCTTTAAAATGTTTACATAATAATTTCCTTTTATATATTTTAATAACATTTTTCCATAGATATGATTAAAAGAGTTATCTATTATTGCTATATTTTTTGGTTTTTTATGTTCTAAATCACTCATATCTACGCTATTTTTTATAAGTATAGTTAGATATATGATATCCTCTAAATAAAATTTAGGAATAATTTCTTTGATTACATTATTTATTTCTACATAGTATTTTTTATATTCTCTATCTAATTTATGTAGCTCTTTATGCTCTAAAAAATTTAATTCTGCTTTAAACTTTCCTATTCTTATCGCATTAGAAACTTGCATTAAAAAATCTTGTTCTTTTGGAATAGTTATATTTAATTTAAATTCAAGGTTTTTTAGAAATAAATTTACTTCATTCTCAATATTCATTGTATATCTTTCAATATCTAATGATAAAAGAAGTTCCGCTATTGTATCTAATTCGTATATTTTTAATTCCTCTAATCCATGAGTTTTTAAAAAATTTATAACTTTATTATAATATTTATTTTCTAATAAAACCTGAGAAGTTCTATATTTCTCGTATGAACATGGAAAATTAATCTCTCTAAATGAATGAATCAAAATTATTGAAACAATTTTAAAAAAATCTTCTGGTGGAAGGGAAATATTCATTTTATTTATTAGATTTAAAACTATCTTTTTAGCTAGACTTACCTCTTTTTTAGAAAAAATGCTGTTAATCAAATTAATAAATAAATTATGACAACTATCTCTTTCTACAAAATACTTAGTTAAATAACTTGCAAATAAAAATCTTATATCTATTTCATTTCCAATAAGAAAAACTCCTTTTGAAGGTAAACTTTCTAATTTAAGGTTATACTTTATTAAATATTCTTTTATTCTTTCTAAATCATAGTTTAACGTTCTTCTTGTGATATCTAATTCAATAAAACTATTACTTAATATCACTTTATTAGTAAAAAAAAGTTTTAATAAAATATAGTCTCTTCTTTCAATAGGACTAAAAGGTGCATGTGATAATAAATCTTTTATTTTTAAAATTTCTTTCTCGTCGATATAAAAAATTTCATCCTCTTTCAGTATTCCATTTATATTATGGTTGTGTAAAAAACTATTTACTGTATTTATATTCATTGTTATTGATCTTTTCTTTATTTTTAGAACTGTTTCTAACTCTGAATAACTGTATCTCTTTAAACTTAAAAACAGATTTAAAATATTCAATGATTTTTTATTTAAAAACATTTTTAGATAACACTTTTAGCTTTATTTTTCTATATTAAATTGCTAAAAGTAAATCCTTTCACCCCTCTTCTTTAATTTTTTTACTCTTACTTAATGATAATTAAATAAAGATATGCTTAAAGAAAAGAATTCTTCAAAACATATCTTATCAAATTTATCATATTTAAAATTTTAATAATATATATGTCTTAATAGTATATCATTTTTCTCATATAAATAGAAGAACTTTTAATTATGCAATACAGTACATTTTTTTTAGTATTTCTTTGCAAATATACAAACATTAAATTTAAAGTATATAATATTTAGTCAAATTTAAATTTAGGAGGATACTGTGATCAAAGTTTTATTTTTATTACTTATAATGAATATTTCTATTTTTTCTAAAACACTCAATACTGCAGTTATTTTAGAAAATAATGATGAAATGTCAAATACTTACTTAAATATTCTAAAAGATGAACTAACTAAAAATTTTGCTGGTACTAATTTTCAGCCGAATATATTAAAAGTTCTATATGTTGATAATCAAAATCTAGAAAATCAACTAAATTCTATTAATTTAGATAATAAAATTGATAGTCTTTTTATTTTAACTGATACTTCTATCGATAAAATAAAAAATTTAAGCAAAAATAAATTTTATTCTGCACCTTTAGGTTTTGGAAAAAATTTAGAAAAATTATCAAATAATTTAAATTATGTCTACAGTGATTTAGATTTAAAAAACTATCTTCAAATCTTTAATAATGTAAATGGAGTAAATGAAATCGATATTTTTATTTCAAATATAAGTGAAGCAAACATTACTAACTTATCTAAAAATATTAATATAAACAATTTAAAAATTAATATATATAAAACTGACGAAAAGAAAATAAAAGAAAGTAAAAATCCTATATTTTTAATATCGTTCAATGAAAATTTTAATAAATATGCTTATGTTGGTATTGATATGAAAAAAGAGTTTTCAAAACGTATTAGAGCTGCATCATTAAATTATATGCTTTATAAAACTAACAATAGATTGGGTAAAGTAGTTGAAGTCAATGAACCCAGAGAAAATATCTTTTTTAATGGAGATGTAGCTAACAAACTTGGACTATATCCAAATCTTATTTTTTTACAAAATATTTCGAATTTGAAAATATCTGAAAAAGATAGAATTAAACTTACATTAAAAAATGCAGTTGAAAGAGCATTAAATTCAAATTTTTCACTTTTAAAATCTAAACAAGATTTAGAAACTAGTTCTTATAATGTGAAAATTTCTAATAGTTCAAGATTACCTCAGTTAAATGCAAATGTGCAATATAATGCTATTGATAAAAGAACAAGTAATTTTAAGATGGGAGCTCCTACAAATAGTGTAAACTCATATTTAGAACTTTCTCAAGTTATTTTCAATGATCAACTTAATGCTTCTGTTCAAATTGAAAAACTTGCACTTGATTCTAGTAGAAAACAATATGAACAGACAAAGTTAAATATTTTATATTATACAGCATCTACTTATGTCAATATACTTCAATTAAATGCTCAACTAGATATTCAAAAAAGCAACTATGCTCTTTTAAAAGAAAGTTTAGAAGTTGCTAAATTAAATTATAAAGTAGGTGCTGGCGGTCTTCAAGATGTCTATAGACTTGAATCTGATGTTGCAAGTTCCCTAGCTAATATAGCTAATATCGGAAGTGAAATCAAAAATCAAGAGATTTATCTAAACACTCTTTTAAACTTACCACCAGATAATAGTTATAATTATGAGTCATTAAAAGATGTATCTACTTATTTTGTTTTAAGTGATTCATTCAATAAAAATTTTTCATATGGATCTGATAGATCTAAAAAGATAGAAACTTTTCTTGTTCAAGGAGCTATTTCAAATTCTAACTCTTTAGCATCTTTAAATAATAATATAAAAGCTAAAGAAAGAGAACTATCCGCTAATAAAAGAGAACGATTTTTACCAAAAGTTTCTGCAGCAGGAAAATATTATAAAGACAATATGATTACACCATGGGGAGAAAATTCTAATAAAAAATTCCCAGATGAATATTGGGAAGCTGGAATAGTTGCAACATTACCCCTTATTTCTGGTGGTGAAATATATTATAACTCTAAAAAAATAGAAAGTGAAATTCAATCTTTAGAATATTCTTGGGCAGATTCAAAAAATAATTTAGTTCAGCAAGTTTTACAAACTTATACTGAACTTTTAAGTAATTATGTTCAAAATTATTCAACTTCAACTTCTGCAACTGTAGCTAAGAAAAATTTAGATATAGTACGAAATCTTTACTCTGAAGGTACAATTACTGTTACAGATTTACTTTCGGCACAAAATAATGCACTTTCTCAAGAATTAAATAATGTTATTCAAAATTTTAATCTAATTAATTCAGCATTAAAATTAGAAAATCTTTATGGTAAATCGTCAATTACAATGACTTCTGATGAAAAATTACAAATATTAAATAATTTAAACGAAGTACTAGAAAAATAGGAGGCTCACATTGAAAAATAAATTTTTAATTTTTTTACTAACACTATCAGTTTTAGCTTGTGGTAAAAAAGAAAGTAATAATAAAAATGAAAATATAAAACCAGTTGTTTATGAAGTTGTAGGTTCGAAAGAAAATTCAGTTAAAAGAACATACTCTGGAACTATTAGATCAGAAGCTCTGTCAAATCTAAGTTTTAGAGTTTCTGGAACTATAAATAAAAGAATTGCTGATTTAGGAGATACTGTAAAAAAAGGTGAAATTTTAGCAACATTAGATAATACTGAGTATGTGCTAAACTACGAAAAAGCTTTAGCAGATTTAGCCAAAGGACAAGCTTCTTTTGCAGAAACAGAAGCTAATTATAAAAGGTCTCAGATTCTTTATTTGGAAAATAGTATTTCTAAAGCATCTTATGATAGCGCTATAGCTCAATATAAATCTGCTTTTTCTACTGTAAATGCCTTAAAAGAAGCTTTAAATTTAGCTAAGTTAAAACTTAGTTACACACAATTAAAAGCACCAGAAAATGGAACTATTGGACAAGTTAAAAGTGAAGTTAATCAAATTGTTAGTCCTGAGACTACTATTTTTATCTTAAATAGTGATGGTGATAGAAGTGTTGAATTTAATGTTTCACAATCTATCGTTGGGAAATTAAAACAAGGACAAATTGTTAATATTACTATATCATCTCTAAATAATAAAAAAATAGATGGAGTTATAACTAATATTGGAACTCTTTCAACTGGTTATGGAAGTACATACCCTGTTAAAGCTAAATTAAACGATGCTAATTCCTCAGATATAAAAGTTGGAATGATTGCTAATATATCTTTAAATACATTAGAAGAGGATGAAAATATAATCTCTCTTCCTTTAAGTTCTATCATTACAGGCCCTAGTAACGAAAAATATGTTTATGTTGTTACAGATGTTGTAAATAATATTGGTATTTCTAAAAAACAAAAAGTAGAAGTTTTAAATACTCCAACATCAAATGGAATTATTATAACATCTGGCTTAAGTCACGGGGACTTTGTAATAACAAAAGGAAGTAATCAAGTGTTAGAAAACCAAAAAGTTTCTTTAATAAAAGGTGAGATGTAATATGAGTTTAACAGAATTAACTATAAAGAACAAAATTACAGCTTATCTATTATTTATTCTTCTTTTAATAGTTGGATACGTATCTTACGATAAGTCAGAAAAAGCTGAAGATCCTGGTTTCACAATTAAAGTAGCATTAATTACAACTAATTGGCCTGGAGCAAACGCGAAACAAGTTGGTGATTTAGTTAGTAAGAGAATTGCTGATCAAGTTCAAAATATGGATGCTCTTGACTATGTCGAATCCAAAAATGTTGATGGACAATCAAATGTATATGTAAATATAAAAAGTGAATATAAAGATTTACAGCCTGTTTGGCAAGAGTTAAGAGATAGAATTAATACTTTCGTTGTTCCTTATTTGCCAACTGGAGTCCAAACACCACAAATAAATACATATTTTGGTGATGTGTATGGAACTCTTTTAGCATTGGGTGGAGATGGGTATACATATGAAGAGCTTTATGAAACTGCAACAAAATTAAAAGAAACACTTTTATTTGCTGTTCCACAAATTGGAAGAATTGATATAAGTGGAGTTCAAAGTCAAACTATATATGTTGATATCGACAATAAACTCCTTTCACAAACTGGAATTACCTTACAAACTATTCTTACAACTTTAAATAATTCTAATATTATTATCAAGGGGGGGGATATTGTTATCAATGAAGATAGATTAAAAATAAATCCAACTGGTAATTTTGAAAGTATAGAAGATATTAAAAATACCGTTATTACAAGTAATGATGGAAAAGAAAGTATTTACCTTAAAGAAATTGCTAATATCTATAAAGGATATCAAGAACCATCACCATATTCAATAGATTTCAATGGGAATAATGCAATTACTTTGGGAGTTTCTTTAGGATCTGGTGAAGATATTTTAGTTATGAGTAATGGAATTCAAAATACTTTAAAAGAGTTCAAAAAAAATCTTCCTATAGGTTTAGAAATAGGTGAAATTTATTATCAACCTGATTTAGTGCAAGTAAAAGTTACCTCTTTTATTGCTAATCTTTTTCAAGCTGTAATTACAATAGTTCTTGTTATGCTAGCATTTTTAGGAATTAGATCTGGTCTTATAGTTGCTGCTCTTACTCCAACATCAATCGCATTTACTTTAATTGGTTTATACTATATGGATTATGGTATTAATCAAATTACCTTGGCTGGTCTTATAATTGCTCTTGGAATGTTAGTAGATAATGCTGTTGTTATGTCTGAAAATATTATTGTTCTTTTAGAAAATGGAAAAGGAAGAATGGAAGCTTGCTTAGAATCTGCTAAAACTCTTGCTATTCCTTTACTTGTAAGTTCTATAACAACAATAATGGCATTTTCTCCTATTATTTTGAATAAAGAGGACATGGGACAATATGTTGGACCATTAACAATAGTTGTTATGTTAGCTTTAATTGGATCATGGCTTATAAATCAAACTTTGATTCCATTGCTTTGCTATGATTTTATTAAAATAAAAGCTGGAGAAAAACAAGACTTAAATAGTAAACCATATCTAATATATAGAAATATTCTTTTAACAGTTCTAAAAAATAAAAAGATAACTCTTATTGGAACTGCTATTTCATTTATTTTAGGACTTTGGCTACTTGGGCTTGTTCCAAACAATTTTATGCCAGCTTCAACTGACCCTGTTATGTCAACATACATAAGATTACCTAAAGGTACTGACATAAACTTTACAAGAGAAGTGGTTAAAGATGCCAATAATTTTATATCTAAAAATTATTCGACTGGAGATCAAGAACCACTACCTCCAACACTTTGGGACTACATAACAACTGGTGGAACAACTTTAGTTTATAAAAAACCTGGAGTTTTAAGTTGGGGGTCTTTTATAGGAGGTGGAGCTCCAAGATTCTCTACAGGATATACTCCTGAAACTCGTTTAACTGAATATGCTTATATAATGTATAATTTAACTGATTATACTCTAATTCCTAAAATAAGTACTGAAATAAACACTTACTTAAAAAATAAATATCCAAGTATTGATATTGTTACCAAAGGTTTAGGAAGTGGAGTTACTTTAGAAAAAGATTTAGGATATGTTTTAACATCAAATGATATTACACTTCTTAAAAAATGTGCTAACGAACTTAAAAATAAACTTAATAATACTCCTGGTGCATACTCTATCTCAGATGCTTGGGGTAATGAAGTACCTGATATTAGTATAGAAATAAATCAAGAAAAAGCTCAAGCAGCTGGATTTAATAACGATACAATTGGAAAAGATTTACAATTTGTTCTACAAGGTTATAATGCTACTGTTTTTAGAGATTTCAATGCTCCTCCTCAAAGTACAATCATTCCTGTTGTATTAAGAGGAAAAAATACTTATAAAAATGATATTAAATCTATTGAATCTATTGAGTTAATAAACTCTTCTGGAAAAGCTGTTCCTTTAAAACAGATTGCTAATATAAAATTAGATTTTAGACAAAATTATATTTCTACAAGAAATATGGCTTACTCTATCGAAATTGATGCAGCTGTTAAAGATGATACTACCCCTTTAGAGGTTAATAAACTCGTAGAACCATGGCTAGAAGAAAAACTAAAAGAATGGGGTCCTAATATAAAGTATTATCCATCTGGAATAATGAAAACATCTAAAGAAAATCAAGATGCATTATTTGCACAAGTTCCTTTTGCGATACTTATGATGTTTGTTTTAGTTGTAGGACAATTTAATTCTATGAAAAAAGGATTAACTATAATGCTTGTTATTCCATTATCTCTTTTAGGAATTGCTATTGGTCTTCTAATTACAAATACGCAACTAGGATTTATGGCTATGATTGGAATTATATCCTTAGCTGGGGTCGTTTTAAATCATGCAATTATTTTAGTTGATAAAATGACAATTGAAAAAGAAGAGTTAAAAAGAAGTGATCAAGATGCAATCGTATTTGGATGTCAATCTAGACTTAGACCTATATTCCTAACTGTTGCAACTACTTTAGTTGGG
This sequence comes from Cetobacterium sp. 2G large, assembly GCF_014250655.1. Classification (NCBI taxonomy): domain Bacteria; kingdom Fusobacteriati; phylum Fusobacteriota; class Fusobacteriia; order Fusobacteriales; family Fusobacteriaceae; genus Cetobacterium; species Cetobacterium sp. 2G large. The sequence continues at coordinate 53,117 of NZ_JACHTH010000001.1, forward strand.
CTTATGCCTCTGTACTTTTTTGGAGGTCCACTTTTTCAACCATTAGCCGTTGTATTAATCTTTGGTTTAGCAACAGACACAGTTTTAGCTCTAGGAGTTATTCCAGTTATTTATGCAACTTTCTATAAAGTTAATTTTAAAAATTATGAATATGATGAAAATAAATTAATTATAAAATAAAACTAATTTTAAATCCACCTCTAAGCATATTTATTCTGAGGTGGATTTATTTTTATATATTTTAAAAATCCATTCCAAAACTTTTTCTTTTCTTTTTTTCTATTTCAAAATCAACTAAATAGTTACCTAAGATTTTTCCTCTTAAATTAATATAATTTGTTTTTAAAGATGCTTTAGTAAATCTATTAGATATATCTTTTTCAGAATCTAAATCTCTTTTTAGCTTATTTGTCTCTTTAATAAAAAATTCGTTAAGTTCAGATTTCTCTCTAAACATATTTCTCTGTTTATAATATCTATTACCTATACTATCTCTTAAATCATTAATTCTAAATATTTCTTCATGAAGTTTTTTATCACCAATTGATGTTTGAATCTCTCTAAACTCTTTTTCTAATTTTAAAAGAGACTCATTAACACTTTTAAGTTCTCTATTTACTCTAGATAAAGATCCTAAATGCAATAACTTTTTAGAGAATGTTGTATATGAATCTTTTTTTATTTCTAACTCAATTCTTTTCTTATCTAAAATTTCATATTCTTTCATAGCTTTAAAGTATCTTCCCTTACTTAAACTGTTTAAAGCTAGTTGTTCTATATCTTCAAATTTCATATTTTTAAAATAATTATAAATTTTAGATGACTTAGAGGCTTTTAAATGCGATTTAAAGCGTTCTGACTCAACTTTAGATAAATAACACTCGAAATCACTTCCATTAACCTTAATGAGTTTTTTACGGAGCATAAGCACTGTTATTTTTCTATCTAACAGAATAGATTCTTGCAACTCTTTTTCTTTTAGCAATTTTGACTCTATACTTTTTTCTATTCTAATCTTTTTATTTTTCATTTCAGGAGTGGAATAATCACTTTTTATTTTCTCAATTTGAGATAAAATAACTTTATTTGACTCGTTTAATCTCTCAATCTCTTTTTTAAAGAAATTTAGCTCCTTCTCGCTACCATCTCTATACTTATAACCAGCTTTATATATCATTAAGTTTAATTCATTGGAATCCAATTGTTTCTTTAACTTAGAATACTCACCTTTAGTCAGAATATTTAAACTTGTAGTTTCTAAGTTTTCCAACTGTCTTGGAATATTTTTTAAGATCTTTTCAGCTTTTTTTATTTCATAGTTGCTTTGATTAAATATATTAAACATAGTATTGAAACTATTTTTTAATTTTTCCTCTGCATAAACTTTAAATTCATTCTCTTGTATTGTTTCTTCAAATTGATCCAAATACTTTTCTAAATTAAGTTTATCATTGTTTAAATTTTTCAATAATAGATTTAAAGAATCTAATCTATTTTTTTCCATATTAAAACTGCTTAAAAGCTCATATTCAACTTTTAAGATTTGCACATTTGTTCCTTCTAACTTCTCATGGGTATCTAAAATATCTTGGTATTTACTATCGCTAAAACTATTTAACTCTAAATCAATCTCTTTTATTGTATCTTTTTTCAAAGATTTTTCAGCTTCTAATCTTTCTAATTTTAGAATTTCATCTTTTAATTCTTTTATTTCTCTAATTATTTTAAAATATTCTATTTTATCTTTATCTATTTCATTTAATTTATCTTTAGATTTTTTTAATAGATAACCATCTATTTGAACTGGGTCTCTATCTAAGGATTTAGCTAAAAAAATATCTCCTTTTTCTAAAGCAATTGCTCTTTGTTTTTCTAAAGTTTCACATGAAACTCTCTCATTACTTTTTTCATTTTCTAAATATTTATTTTGTATATCTTCCCAAAGTTTTCTTATCTCTAATAACTTTTCTATATTATTCCAGCTTGTATTTTTCTTACAACCTCCAAGCTCAGGAGATTTAGCATTAGCTCTTTTAAAAAAAATATCTTTATTTCGCTCAATTCCATCGAGTTCTCTTGGAGAAAACATTATATGAGCGTGAGTATTTAAAATATCTTTTTTGTATGAACTTTCTTTACTATGAATAGATACAGAATAGTGATATTTTCCCTCTAGAATAGTAGCTATAAATTCATTTAAAAGCTCAATATTCTTCTCATGAGATAATTCATTAGGAAGAGATATTCTAATCTCTTTATACACTGTACCATTTATTCTTTCTTTATCATCACCAGCTATCCAAAATTCTTTAGGAGATTTGCACCAATTAGGCAAATTGTGATTAGTATATTTAACCTCATTTTCTTTATTAACATATTTATTTTGTCCTAGAATATAGTCAATATGTGGTCCACCTTTTCCAATTGTACCATAGGATATATTCAAATGATAATTTGCCATGATTTCACCTCCTAAAAAAGTCGAAGACACCTGAAAGGTCAAACCTATCATTAAGACACGCAGTTTCTAGAATTTTGCCTTGGCAAAAACTAGAAACTATTAAGCGTGCACTCTGGTGACTTTTGTTGAGTATTTATACAAGGTTAATGATCAATTTCTTTATTTTTATTTTAATTCTATTTAAAAAAATAGAATCTCTATATATAAGAAATTCTACTTTTTAATTTTTTATTTATTATAAAATATTTCTTTTTATTGAAAAACTCATCATAACTAAATTTATGCCGCTAAATAAAATATACCAAGCTACACATAAAAAAATGAACTGTTGTGATATAAATGGAACTACTATTAATAAAATTCCAAATAAGATATCTATCAATCCATTACTAAAAGTTACACTAGATAATCCCGGAAAAATATTTTTATGAAACAAACTATTAAATACAACAAATATTCCTTTTAATAGCATAATGAATCCAATGTAAATTATTATAAAAATTTGACTTGAAAATGGAGTTATTAAAAGCGATAGTGCTGCTATAATTTCTAAAATACTTAAAAGTATAAATAAACTCCAATGAACATTTGGATTTTTGATTAACTGAATTCCTTTTACTAAATTTTTAACTCCATTCATAAAGAAAAATATAGCTAAAATTTCAATTAAATAAATAGAAAACATTAAAGGATTAAAGACACCAAACACTCCAATTAAACTAAAAATTATTCCAATTACTAATAATGTGAGGTAAATATTTTTTGATAAATTATTCATTTTTAAAACCACCCTTATATATTATTATTCTGATAAATTAATTGTATCATTTTTTTATTTTTTAACTATTTGAAACTTGTTACCTATTTTTCTTTCGTAATTTGCAAATATAATTTTTTTAAATTTTAACTTCATTTTTTCTACAAATTAGTATAAAATATACATATATAATTTTTTCGGGAGGGATTTATTTGAACGACTTAAATAAAAGAGAGTATTTATCAGAAAGTGAATTATGTGAAAAAATAACAAAAGAACTACTACCAAAATTAGAAGCATTAGATTTTAAATTAAAATCTATAAATTTTGAAAATTCTACTGATAGCTTATTAAAATTAAAGCTAACTAGAGTTTAAGATTATAAATGCTGTATATTATTTTTATAATTATTATCATAGTAGTAGTTTTCTTTCATATAAAAAATTCAAAATTTAAATCAAATATTAAAAGTCAAAATAATCAAAAAACTATATCAACATCAAAAAAAGTGACTAGTAAAACTTTATCTTCTACAAAACAAGAAGAATTAGAACTTTCTAAAAACTATAAAAAAATAATATTTTTTTCTTTGAGTAATAATATAGATATAACCTCAGATATTCTTTATATCAGTGCTATTAAGATTGGGTTTAATTTAAAAACAGGAGAGATAATCTATTTAGAAGAACTTAAAAATACTAATAATTTACAAGAATTTAAAAATTTTTCTAAAGATACATCACATTTTGTTTCATACAACACTAAACTTTATAACCATTTATTAAATTTAGGAGCTAAAATTCAATTCTGTACTATGCTGACAAATGTTAGCACTGTAGGAATAAAAAATTCTCATGGTAGAAATAGATGGCCAAAGCTTTTTGAAATATCAAAATATTATGGAATTAAATTTAATAATAATTTAAATCTAAATACTTTAAATAACATTAAACTCAATATACAAATATTTCAAAAGATGCTAAAACATCCTAAAACATCTATTATAGTACGTGATTTTATCTTTAATAACAAATCATTTTTAGATGAATTATAAAAAGCTAGATTAATCTAGCTTTTTATATACTCTTTAGAAAAATTATTCCTATATTTGCTAATACCACAATTCCAAGTAGGTTATACAATTTTTTCATTTTTAGTCTCCTTTTCTTTTTTATTTTGCTGCAACTAAATCCATCATAATTTTAGAATTTTTTGGTAAATGAGAAACTTCTAATAATGTTCTCGCGGGATTAATATTTTCTAAATATTTCCTATAAACTTTTTTTACTTTTATAAAATCATTCATATTTTTCATATAAATTGAAACTTTTACTATATCTTTTAATGAATATTCCATACTCTCTAATAAATTTTGAGTATTTTTAAAAATCTGTTCTATTTGTTCGCTAATATCTTTTGATACTATTTCCATATTTTCTAGACTTAAAGGTACTTGTCTTGACAAAAAAATTGTACCATTAACTTTTATTCGCCCTATAGCAGCTAGAAAATCAGTATTATTAATATTTTTTTTCATAAAATCAACTCCTGTATATTATTTTATTGGTTAGCTCCTATTGATATAACTTATAATACATCAAAAATATGGCTATAATATGTCTTAAACAAAAATAGTTGATTTTATTAAGTATTAATTAGGATTACCCCCTATATCTATTTGATAAAAAAAATCTCTATATAAAATAGAGATTTTTTTATTTTATTTATTTATTCTATTGTATCTTTGAATTATTTTATCCGAATCAATTACAACTTTTTCAACTATTTTATCAATAGAAGTTTTTCCTTCATAATTAATTTCCATTGCTTCAACCATTTTCTCTCTTACCTCTGGAAACACACCTAAAATAGCTCCTTGAGTAGCAAAAGACGGTTTAGTTTCTTTAATTTCAGCAACTGCTGTTTTAAATTGTGGATATTTTTCCATATTTTCTTTCATCTCTGAAGTTTCATAAGACCCTTTATTAACAGGATAGTATCCTGTATTAATTGACCAATATGTCTGGACATCTTTAGATGTTGCATACTTTACAAAATCCCATGCAGCTTTTTGAATATCATTATCTGAGGAATTTGTTATCCAAAGAGATGCTCCTCCAACAACACTTCCATTAAATTCTCCACTTGTATTTGGAATAAATCCTGTTCCTACTTCAAAATTTGAATTATTGATAATCCCTTTTATTCCAGCAGAAGAATCTAGATACATTGCAACTTTACCTGATGCAAAAGCCGTTCTAGTAGAATCCCATTCTCTTCCATAAGATGTTGCAGAATCCTCTTTATACATACCTCTTAACCATTCTAAAATTTGAGGTAAATCTTTTTTATAGGTAACTTCTGTTGGAGTTTCACCCATTCTTCCATTTTCTTTATTTACATATAATTTATTATCATTAGCTAAAAATTGCTCTATAAACCATCCATACATAATCATAGCTGAACCATATCTTTCAATTGAGCCATTACTATTTTTCTTTGTTAACTTTTTAGAGTATTCAGCATATTCAGAATAACTTCTAGGTGGACTATTTGGATCTAATCCCACCTCTTTGAAAGCATCTTTATTATAAATTAATATCGCTGTTGATGAGTTAAACGGCATTGAATATAATTCACCACCAATTCTATAGTAGTTCAGTAAAGCATCCTCTAAATTATTTACATTAAAATTATCTTCTTTTATAAACTTCTCAATTGGAGTTATAGCTCCGCTTTTATACATAAAAGCTGTTGAAATATCATTCATTTGAATTAAGGCAGGTGCTTCTTTTGTTCCTGAAATAGCTTTAAATTTAGCTATTGTTTCTTCGTAAGATCCTTGATAAATTGCTTCTATTTCAATATTATTTTGTGAATTATTATAGTCCGTAACTATTTTATTCAAACTATTTTGAAGCTGTCCACTCATTGAATGCCAAAATACAACCTTCTCTTTTGCAAATATAACCGTTGAAAATGTTAATCCAAATACTACTAAGTTCTTTAATTTCATTTCTCCTCCTAGTTATTTTTTAATTTATTTTAAATTATTCTTTTACTCCTCCAGATGTCATACCTTTTTGAAGTTGACTTTGACCCAAAAATAAAACCACTAAAGATGGTATTATTACTATGACAACAGCTGCCATCAAAACTCCAAAATTTGTTCCTTCTTCTGATTTTATCATTTTTAATCCAATTTGAATGGTTCGTGAGTCTGGCTTTGTAGATATCATTAATGGCCATAAATACATATTCCAAATATTTAAAAATGAATAAATTCCCCAAGTACTTAAAATTCCTTTGGATAGAGGTAAAACTATTTTTAAATATATAAATCCATGGCTACATCCATCAATTTTAGCAGCTTCTATTAAAGATTTATTTAATGTTTTAAATTGTTGAACCATTAAAAATATTCCTAATCCATTTGCTAAAAAAGGTAATATAATTCCTATTTTTGTATTTAATAATTTCATTTTTAAAATTATAAAATAATTTGGAATAAATATCGCTTCCCAAGGTATAAATATCGAGCCCATTACTAGTAAAAAAACTAATTTTTTCTCGTTAAATTCAACAAAAACTAAAGCATATGCTGTTAAGCTACATATAATAACTTGAAAAATCATTGCAACTATTGATGTTATTAAGCTATTTAAGAAAAACTGAAGTATTGGAATATTTTGAAGCAATTCTCTATAATTTATAAAATCTATCTTAGATGGTAAAAGTTTTCCACTCATAATATCTTTAGTCGTCATAAAGCTTGCTATCAGAGAATAAATTATTGGAAAAAATACTATAACTCCTGAAATAATAAGTAATGTATAGATAATTCTTTTTTTCATATTATTGATAGTGCACCTTCCTTTCCAATTTAAATTTAATCACCATTATAACTGTAATTAATAAAAGTAAAAATAATCCCTGAGCACTAGCATAGTCAAATCTATAATTACTAAATGCTGTTTTATATATGCTATAAACTATAAAGTTAGTTGAATTTGCAGGTCCACCACCAGTTAACATATCTACTTGACCAAAACTTTGAAAAGCTTTTAATGTTGTCGTTATTAATAAATAAAATAAACTTGGACTTAATAGTGGAATTGTTATTTTAAAAAGTTTTGTAAAATAGTCTACTCCATCTACTTCGCAACTTTCATCTATTTCTTGACTTATATTTTGTAATCCTGCAGTTAAAACTAAAAAACCAAATCCTATATTCATCCAAATTGTGGCAAAGGAAATTGCCCAAATTGCATAAGTTGAACTTGTAAACCAATTTATTGGTAAAATTCCAAATAAATTTAAAATATCATTTATTAATCCTACGCTTGGATGAAATAAAAATAAAACTATACTTGAACTTGCAGATACTGATACACCCATACTTGATGAAAAAATAATCCGAAATAGCTTTATTCCCTTTAATTTTTCATTACATATTATTGCTAAAAATAAAGATATTATCATGCTAAATAAAACTGTTATAAATGAAAATTTTAAAGTTACTAAAATACTCTCGTGAAATGTTGAATCTGTAAATAGTTCATAAAAATTTTCAATTCCAGCAAATTCTACTATTTGTCCTTTTGCATCAGTGAATGATAAAGAATATAAAATAGTTTTCATTAATGGAAAAATATAAAATGTTATTAGTATTACTAATGATGGTATTGAAAATAAAATACCCGTTAATTTTTGTTCTTTTTTCATAATCCCTCCTCGAATAATACTTTATACTATGTATGTTAATTCATTATGAATTTTATGTAAAAGTTATGTATAATTTTATTTATTTATTAATTTTATTTTCTTTAGATAATTTGAAATTTTTAATAAAAAATTTTTTTTTAAATTTCAAATAGAAAATTAAACATAATTTCTATATAATGTTTATATACATAAACTTTAAAACATACAAAAAAAGTATAGTTAAGTTTTGTTTAAATTTTTCAATCAAGGGGAATGCAATGGAACAATACAATGACGAACAAAGAAAAATAGATTTACTAGAATGGTTTTTAGAAAATAATTTTTTTAATAAGAGAATTGAATATTACATGAAGAAATTTGAAATTATATCTAAAATTCAAAATATCAATGAGAAAAGAGAAGAATTTTTAAAATTTCAAATTGAAATTTTAAAAGAATTTGACACTATGTCTAATAAAAATTTAAGATTAATTATATAAATTTAATATAAAAATATGCTATACTTGAGAAATAGTACATAGTTTAAATTTATAAAAATTAGGAGGTATTTATGAATTTCAAAATTTTATTATTAATTACAACTTTTATATTTTTAGCTGGGTGCAAACCTTTAACCTCAAAATCAAACTCAAAGGTATCAGCTCCACTAAATCAATCACTTATAGCTCCTAAAATTAATGAAAATCAAAAACTTGTTTTAATATCTAATAGTAATAAAACTATTGGAACTCTTATTACAAATGACAATTGGGAAACTGCTACCTTTACAGACTCAAATAAAAAAACATATAATTTAACTAGAGCTGTATCAGCTGACGGAATTAAGTTAAATAATGGTCCTATAGTAGTTCATTTTAAAGGAAATGAAGGAATTCTAGAAAAAAATAGTATTGTTACTCATTTCTTAACTAAATAAGTTTTTAATATTAAAAAGATAACTTTCTACTTTTGAAGGCTATCTTTTTTTATTTTTATATAAAAATTTTAAATATTAAGAAATAGCTTGGATATTGTTTAACTATTTTAGGATTTTTAAATTTTGAATATCTAGATGTTCTTAATAAAAAATAAATAAGGTAGATTATATTGAATTAATCTACCTTCTATTTATTATAATATTATTTTAAATTTTTCTTTATACCATCTCTACTTATCTAATATATAAACTCTTTCTATTTGATTTTCTTCCCATATAACTTTAGCTACTCCCATTAATGTAACCCCTAGTGTTAAAAGTAAAATTATTTTTTTCACTTCATTCCTCCCTGACAAATAAATTTAGTAATATTAGATTTTTTAAAAAAAAATAAATTTTTCTTTATATTCTATCATATTTTATCTTTATTTTGTTAATTTTTAACATAAATCAACTTAAAAATTACACGAATATCATATAAATCAACATAAACTTTCACAATTATACTGATATTCTTGTAATATAAACTCACAAACTATATCAATTTTTTCATTTACACTTTTTTTACAAATTTAAACATACTTTTACCTTAAATTGATTTTCGTTTAACATCTATCTGATATTATATTTTGAGTTTGAGAAAGAAATAATTTAAGGAGACATAATGAAAAAAAAAGAAACACTTTTAGCAACAGCATTTTTAATGCCCGCTTTAACCATTTTTACCATTTTTATTTTTTATCCCATTTGTAAAACTTTCTATTTAAGTTTTTTTCAATGGAATATGATTAGTAAAAATAAAAAATTTATTGGACTTGAAAATTATACAGATATATTAACAGAAAATAGTGTCCATAAATCTTTAATAAATACTCTTATATACATAGGTTTATTAATTGTATTTAACTTTATACTTCCATATATTATTGCTTATGTTTTAGCATTTTTAGTGAGTAAATTTAAAGGTTTTTATAGAACTATGTTCTTTTTCCCCAGTATAATTTCATTAGTTGTAGCTTCTCTAATTTTTATATGGGTATTTAATCCTATGATTGGACCTATATCAAAAATTTATGAGCTCTTAAATTTAAAACCTCAATTTTGGTTAAAAACTAATGGTCTCGTAATGGTTTTAATAACTCTTATAACTGCTTGGAAAATTTTTGGTTATAATTTAATTCTTCTATTAGCTGGAATACTCGAAGTTCCTACTGAACTTATAGAAAGTGCTAAACTTGATAAAGTTTCAAACTTACAAATATTTCTATATATTGTTATCCCAATGACATCATCAACTGCACTATATGTTATCGTTATGACAATCGTATATGGATTACAGCAGGTATTTGTTCCTATAAATGTTTTAACTCAAGGTGGACCAAATAATGGTAGTACAAACCTTGTATATAGTATTTATCAGTATGCATTTACATTTTTTCAAACAGGAAGAGCTTCAGCACTTTCTGTTATAACAATGCTTTTCTTCTTTATATTAATTTCTATAAAGATTAAAGTTTTAGAAAAAGGAGTTTACTATGAAAATTAAAGAAAGTAAGTGGCATGTCTTGTTTTTACTAATTATAGGAATTCAAATTTTTCCTCTTATATATATGTTATCAATCTCTTTTAAAAGCATGAGTCAAATTTTTGCAGATCCTTTAAGTATAATTCCCAGAGTTATAACATTTAGAAATTATACTTATATATTTGAAAACGTAGATATTTTAAGATATATATGGAATACATTTTTTATATCTGCTGCTATAACTTTCGGTAAAATTATCACGAGTATTTTAGCTGGGTATATTTTAACTTTTAAAAATTTTAAAGGTAAAAAAATCTTAATTTTTCTAATTTTAGGAACTCTATTTGTTCCTTTTACAGTAACTATGATACCTAATTATCTTATGATTTCTAAGATTGGGCTTTTAAATTCAAGCTTAGGAGTTATCCTTCCTCAATTAGCTGATGGAATGGGAATATTTATGATTATACAAAATATGAAAGGAATCCCTAAATCTATTCTTGAAGTAACTAAATTAGATAAAATTAAAGAAACTAAAGTCTTATATTATATTATTTTACCAATGATTAAAAATTCTATTATATCTATGGGAATACTATTTTTTATAAACTCATGGAATGAGTATTTTTGGCCTTTATTAATTTTAAGTGAAAAGAAAAACTACACGCTATCTTTAGCTCTTCAGATGTTTATAAGTTCTGAAGGTGGAAACGATTGGGGTGTAACAATGGCGATTGCAACATTAACAATTATTTTTCCAATTATTATGTACGCATTCTTCCAAAAAAAAATAATGACGAGTTTTGTAAAATCAGGAGTAAAAGGATAGGTAAATATGAACGAAATTAAATTTAAAAATGTATCAAAAAGTTATGGAGATACAAAAATTGTAAACAATTTAAACTTAACAATAAAAGCTGGAGAAAGATTAGTCTTATTGGGTCCATCTGGATGTGGTAAAAGTACAACTTTAAGAATGATTGCTGGCTTAGAAGAGATTACATCAGGAGATATATTATTTGGGGATAAAAGAATCAATGATATAGAAGCGGGTGATAGAGATATTGCAATGGTATTTCAAAACTATGCCCTATATCCTCATCTTACAGTATGGGATAATATAATATTCGGATTAAAGATGAATGGAGTAGACAAAACTGAAATCAATACAAGAACAACTGAGGTCATAAAAATATTAAATCTTCAAGGATTAGAAAAAAGGTATCCTAAAGAATTATCTGGAGGACAAAGACAAAGAGTAGCTCTTGGTCGTGCTGCTGTAAAAAATTCTGATTTTTTCTTACTAGATGAACCTTTATCAAATTTAGATGTTCAACTTAGAAACTCATCTAGAGAAGAGCTTATAAAGCTACACGAAATAAATAGACCTACATTTATTTATGTTACTCATGACCAAATTGAAGCTATGACAATTGGTCATAGGATAGCAATTTTAAATAAAGGAGATTTACAGCAAATAGACACCCCTGAAGAAGTTTACAATAACCCAGCAAATATATTTGTAGCAAAATTTATTGGAACTCCACCTATGAATATCTTAATAGGCAAAGTTGCTAATAAAAAACTTTATATAAATGATAGGTGTATATTCAGTAATGAAAATGTAATCCCTAATTTAAGTAACAGAAACTTAATATATGTTGGCATTAGACCTGAACATATTTTAGTTTACACTGAAGATACTTTTAATAGAATTCAAGGAGAAGTAACAAGAATTGAAAACTATGGAAACCAAAAATGTATCTCAGTTTCTATTGGAAATGAAAATATAAAAGCTTCTATTAAAAATGACCAAGATATAAAAAAAAATCAAAAGATTTATTTAGAAATCGATACAGCAAAATGTAGCTATTTTGATATCAAAACAGAGACAAATTTAAAAGTGGAGGGATAATTTTGAAGAAAAATATTTTAAAAGGAATTATTTTAGGAAGTCTATTTTTAGTAGGATGTGAAAAAGAAGAAAAAACTACAATATCAAATAAGCCTATCGAAATTGAATATTGGCATGTTGCATCTGAAAGTTTTGGCGGTGGAACAATAAAAGAGCTCGTTAAAAATTTTAATGAAAAAAATTCTGATATAAAAGTTATAGAAAAATTTAACCCTGATATGTATAAAGGATTAACACAAAATTTACAGGTAGCCGTAGCTGCGAGAAAGAAACCTGCCATTGTTCAAATGGGATATTCATATTTAAACTATGCAAATGATAATTTTGATTACGTAACAGCTCAAGAAATTATAGAAAAATATTTTCCTGAAGATAAAAATTATTTAAGTAATAATTTTTTATCAAATATATTAGAACTTGGGCAAGTTAATGGAAAGCAAGTTGGAATTCCATACTCAATAAGCAATCCAATCATGTATATTAATTCAGATCTTATGAATGAAGCTGGAATAAATATAGCAAATACTCCTAAAGACTGGGAAACTGTTCGTAAATATTCAGAAATAATAAAAGAAAAAACAGGAAATATGGGATTATTTGTTCAAGAATATGCTGATAATTGGGCTCAACAAGCTTTAATTGAGGGAAATGGAGGTAAAATTTTTATAGAAAAGGATGGAAAAACTATTCCAACATTTGCTTCCAAAGAATCCTCTGAAGCATATCAATACTTAGCTGATATGGTTCAAGATAATATAGCTTTACATGCTTCTAATGATGAAGGATTCCAAACATTTTTAAATGGTAGACTTGGAATGGTTATAACTACAATTGGAAAAAGGGATAATTTTGAATCAACAGCTAAATTTAAAATAATCGGTGAAAAATTCCCTGTATTTAATGGAAAAGAAAGAAAATTACCTGCTGGTGGAAATATGTTAATGATTATGACAGATAGTTCTGACGAACAAAAAGCTTCTTGGAGATTTATGAAATATTTATTAGAAGAAGAAGCTTCTGAAAAGTGGACTAAAGGAACTGGATATTTACCTTCTGCCATCCAAAATGAAAATAGTGAAATCGCAAAATTTTTAAATGAAAATCAACTTATGAGAGTAGCTAATGAACAACTCAAAAATATGGGGAAATGGGCTAGTTTTTCAGGAACTAATGCACTTCAAGCAGAACAATTATTAATCGATGTTAGAGATGTTATTTTAAGTGGTGAGAAAAAAGCAGAACAAGCTTTAAAAGAAGTTGAAGAAAAAATAACAAACTTAGTTAAATAAGGAGAAATATGAAAAATAATATATTTGTAAGTGATCTTATATTTTATAATGACACAAAAGAAGAAACACTTAACTTTATTGAAATGTATGATTTAAAAAATTTAGAATTTTTTTTAGAACCTAGAGATTTTAATCATACAGAAAAATTTAATTTTTTAATTAAACATGCAAAATTAGAAAATGTATCTTTTCATGGTCCCTATAGATTCTTTAATATTGATTGTAGCAATATCTTGTGGGAAGAACTTAAACTAAACTTTGTCGAAGCTTTAATTTGTTGTAAAAAAAATAATGGTGAATTTCTTGTTCTCCATACAAATGAAGCTAAAAGAAAAGACAGTTCTAAAAAAGAGATTGAGAAAAAGTTAGATGAATTATTACTTTTAGGAAAAGAAATCGGAGTTCAAATACTAGTTGAAAATGTTGGTATTGGAAAAAATATGATTTACTCTCAAAAAGAATTTGAAAAATTAGTTCTACAAAAAAATCTTAAAGTTTTAATTGATATTGGTCATCTATTAGCTAATAAATGGAATTTAGATGAAATTTTAGAAACTTTAAAAAATAATATTATAGCGTATCATATTCACAGTAATGATGGAGAAAAGGATCTTCATCAGTCTATTTTTCACGGTACATTTAATGGTGACGAAATTTTAAAAAAAATACTTTTAGAAACCCCAAATAGCAAATTAGTTTTGGAATATTCCCCAATAACAGATAAAAAAATACTTTTAGATGATTTAAAAAGAATAAAGGAGATACAAATTTAATGAAACAATATAAGGGATATCTTTTTGATATCGATGGTACAATCTTACTTGGAAACACTCTTATTCCAGGTGCAAAAGAAAAAATAGAAGAATTAAGAATGAATGGAAAAAAAATAAGTTTTTTTACAAATAATTCATCAAAAAATCCTAAAAAATATGTTGAAAAATTTAAAGAGTTTGGAATTGAATCTGAATTAGATGAAATAATAACTGCAGGAATGGTTTTACTATCACATATTGAAAAAAATTATAGTGATCAAAAAGTTTATATCATTGGAACTGAAGAATATAAAGATTTATATAGAAATAAAGGAATCCAAGTTGTAAATGAGGTATCTGATTTTAATAATCATAATATTGATATATTAATTATCGCTTTAGATACAGAGTTAGATTTTAAAAAACTTGAAACTGCTTGTCAATTATTAAAAAAAGATATTAAATACTTTGCTGCTAATGAAGATTTAGTTTATCCGATTGAAAATAAAGTTTATCTTCCAGATTGCAAAGCAATCTGCAATATGATTGAAGTTTGTACGGGAAAACAACCAACATATTTTGGAAAACCTAATTTTATAATGCTAGAATATGCTCTTGAAAAGTTAGGGTTGGATAAAAAAGATATTGTTATTGTAGGAGATCGATTATATACAGACATAGCCTGTGGAAATATAAACAATTGTGATACAATCTTAGTTTTAAGTGGTGAAGGTACCGGAAAAGAAATTAATACCATATATAAACCTAATTATATTTTAGAGAGTATTAGTTATCTTTAAGTAAAATGGCAACCAACTTTAAATTTGGTTGCCATTTTGTTTTAAGGTTTAATATAACTATACCCATCTTGTTGCTTCAAAATTAACTCTATCACACCTGCAGGAACAACTTTTATAAAATCATAAAGGTCTTCTTTTTTTACATTATATTTTTTCATTGTGTTATTACAAACTGAAAATATTACATTTTTTTCAACTAATTCTTCCAGTTCCTCTTTTTTTAATATACCTGATAACTTTTTTATACCATTAATAGCTGTACCCATAATAACTACTTCTAAACAATATTCCGAACCTAGTTCTCTTATTCCCTTAACTACATTTTTTAAATTTCCTATAAGAACAGACCAACGCTCTTCTTGATTAATATCAAAAACTACTTTGACTATCATCTTTTCTCCTTTGTAATTAAAATATATTATTTATACCGTGTTCATCAAATAGCTTTATAATTTCTTGAGTTTTTACATCAATTAAGCCCAAATCACTTATTTTTACATCTGGTATAACTATTAATGCAATTGTACTAGGTCTAGTTATAGGTGACTCAGCCTCTATTCCCATTTCTTTTAAAATAGAATTCATTTCTTCTATTTCATCTGATAAAACTTCTGCTGAATTTTTAGATAGCATTCCTGCTATTGGTAAATGTAATTCTTTTAAAATCTTTGCTTTCTCTGCAACTACAATACCACCTCCTATTTCTTTTATTTTTTCAGATATTATTAGTGCTTCCAATGGATTATTATATATAATTGTTAAATTATGACTATCATGGGAATAGGTTGTTCCTACTGCTCCTTTTTTTAAATGAAAATTTTTTACTACTCCAAGTGAGATATTATCAATCTTCTTGTGTCTATTTATTATCGCAACATAGTTTAATTCTGGAGAATCTGAAATATCAACATACTCATTTAAAACTTTTACTTTCAATTTTTTTCTTTCTGTTAATAAATCATTTTTATTTAAATAAACAAGAGCTTCTATTTCGAGCTCTCCATTTTCTATTGGAGCTTTTATCATAAAATCTTCTAATTTAAGATTTTTTAAATGAATGCTATTTAACTCTTCTACTTCTAAAATTTTAGAAGTAATTTCTTCTACTAGCTTTCCATCTTTTGCTACTAACTTTCCTTTAAAAAAAGTTTTTACCACATTAAAATCCCTAATACTATCTAATACTACTATATCTGCAAAATAACCTGGTGCAATAGCTCCTATTTTATCCAATTTGTATTCTTGAGCAGGATTCAAAGTTATTGCTTTTATTGCATCTACAGCATCTAATCCGGCTTTTACAGCTACCTCTGCACAATGATTAACACTTCCTTCTTTTAAAAGATCTCCAGCCTCTCTATCATCAGTACATAAAGTTAAATTTCTAGGTGCTTTTATTGTTTTTATTACTTTTACTATGTTTGTTATATTTTTAGAAATTGAACTTTCTCTCGCATCTAAAAACATCCCTTTTCTCAACTTATCTAAAGCTTCTATTCCATCTGTAGACTCATGACATGATATTGGTCCTCCACAAATATAACCTGCTAAAGCTTTACCTTTTAGACCAGGAGCATGCCCCTGTACAAAAACACCCTTTCTTATTGCAACATCTATTATTTTTGTCATTCTTTTGCTTTGATTTATTACTCCCATAAAATCCATTACTTCTCCAAGTCCTAAAACTCGTTCTAGATTAAACATATTTTTTATATCATTTGGTGTAAATTCAGCTCCTGCATTTTCTAATCCTAATACAGAAGGAACACAAGAAGGAATTAAAAAATATTGATTCATTGGTAATCCTTTTGATTTTTCAATCATATATTTTACTCCATCTATTCCCAAAACATTTGCAATTTCATGAGGATCAGCAATTATAGTGGTTGTCCCTTTAGGTATAACAACTTCTGCAAAATTATTAGGAGTTAAATGACTACTCTCTATATGAACATGCGAATCAATAAACCCTGGAGCCACATACTTACCTTTTAAATCTACAATATTTTCTCCTATAATGAAAGTATCTTCTTCTATAGGTATTACATTAGCTATATACTCTTTATAAATATAAATATTTGCTTTATAAATTTCTCCAGTAAAAACATTTATAAGATTTCCGTTTGTTAAAACTAAATCAGCTACTCTTTTTCCTAGGGCAACCTCTACCAACTCTTTACGTTCTTGAAGCTTCATATCATCACTCCTTTTTTATAACTTTTTTACTGTAAAGAGCCTTTGTTACCTTTATTTTTTTCCGAATTCAAAATAGATATTCGACAAAATTTCAAACTGTTCCTGTCTAAAATCATATTCTAAATTTTTTAGTAGCTTTTCCTGTAAACCTTCATTTTTTTGACTATATATAAAATTTAATTGTTTATCATATCTAAAAGATATGCTTGTCCCTATTTTCCATTTTAAAAAATCAAAAAAAGTATCTTTACTATATTCTTCAGGAACTTCAATTCTCTGAAAATCAATTTTATCAAATATTCTTAATATCAATTCAAATCTTTTTTCTTTTACTTTATCATTTAAAATTTTATTCTCCACAATTTTCCTCCAATTTATTTTCTTATATTATACCATCTTAATAAAAAAAGTTGCAGAAATTTTCATTTCTACAACCTTTGATTATATTTAAATATTACTTTATCCTATTCCTCCATAAAGAATTCCCATAATGTAAACTATTATTGCTATTCCACAAAATAGATATTTTGTTACTGGTTCAAACCAAGCTCCAACTTTTTTTTCTCTTCCAATTTGTACTTGTTCTCTTGCAAATCCAGATTTACAAATCCAATAGATTACAAGTCCTGCTAAAAGTGCACCTAATGGAATTATATATATCGAAACAAAATCCATCCATGGAGATAATCCATCTCCTTCAAGAAAAACTCCAACTATAAATGAAACTACCGCAACAATTCCAATAGATTTTAATCTTGATAATCCCAAGCGACTTTGTAAAGCTTCAACAGGAGTTTCAAATAAATTCATAAGAGAAGTTACTCCTGCAAATAACACTGCTATAAAAAATACTATAGCAATTATTTGTCCACCAGGCATATTTTGAAATACTGTAGGAAGAGTAACAAACATAAGACCTGGACCTGCCCCAGGCTCAAGTCCATAAGCAAATACCGCTGGAATAACTACAAGTGCAGCCAACATTGCCGCACATGTATCAAAGAAAGAAACATTTAAAGCTGAATTAACTATATCTTCATTTTTACTTAAATAACTTCCGTAAACAACAGTTCCTGATCCAGCTAAAGATAAGGAAAAAAATGCTTGTCCTAAAGCAAAAACCCAAGTTCTCATATCTTTAAGAGCTGACCAATCTGGATTAAATAAGTAGCTATAGCCTTGTTCCGCCCCCGGTAACATATATATTCTAATAGCTAAAAATAAAAATAATCCAAAAAATGCTGGCATCAATATTTTATTTACTTTTTCGATTCCTCCTGCTATTCCCATAGCCATTAATGAAAAAGTTAGTAATAAACCTGCTACATGCCAAGGTATACTCCCAAAATCTGAAGCTAAAGCTCCAAAGTAAGGACCTGGTTGTGATTCAATGATTGCTCCTGAAAGAGAGGCAACACAATACCTTAATATCCAACCAACAACTATAGCATATCCAATGGCTATAGCTAACGATCCTATAACAGGTATTAATCCTATTATTGTTCCTCCTTTTAGTCCTCTTTGTTTAAAAGCTTTTTCAAAAGCTCCAAGTGGGCCAGTTCCCATAGAACGCCCTAGTGTCATTTCACCAATTACTCCTGTAAATCCTATTAAAAGAACAAATGTAAAATACGGAATAAGAAATGCTGCTCCTCCAAATTGCCCAACTCTATATGGAAACATCCAAATATTTCCCATTCCAACTGCTGAACCAATACAAGCTAAAATAAATCCAAATTTTGATTTAAAACCATCTCTATTATTATCATCTATTAAAACCGTTTCTACACTATTCTTTATATCTTCCATTAACCCTCCCTAGACTATTTTTTAATCTTCTATAATCTCTAGGGAAGCTTGGAAGTGTCTTAATATCGGTGGTTCCCAAGTTATTCTGTATCCTCTTGTGATTTCATGAGCTCTCTCTTTTATCGCTATTAAAGCATCTGCTATTACATCTAAATGAGCTTGTGTGTAAACTCTTCTAGGAATAGCAAGTCTTGTAAATTCAAAATCTGCTTCTAATTGCTCGTTTGTATCTGGATCATTTCCTAACATGTAAGAACCTATATCACAACTTCTAATTCCAGCTTCTTTATAAAGTTCTATAGCTAAGACTTGCCCTGGAAACTCATTAAATGGTATATTGGGGAAAATTTTTGAAGCATCTACAAATACACCGTGTCCACCAACTGGAGATTGATATATAATTCCTGCATCATCAAGACGAGAAGCTAAATACTCCATCTGTCCAATTCTATATCTTAAAAAGTTTTCATCGATTCCTTCTAATAATCCTATAGCCAGTGCTTCTAAATCTCTTCCCGAAAGCCCTCCATAAGTTGTAAATCCTTCAAAACTTATACAATTTGCTTTTATTTTTAAGATCATATCTGCATTTTCTACAGCATTTTTTACTCCTATTAGTCCTCCCATATTAACTATTGTATCTTTTTTTGCTGACATAGTGAAGAAATCTGCATAAGAAAACATCTCTTTTATTATATCTTTTATCGACATGTTTGCACATTCAGGCTCATCTCTTTTTATAAAATATGCATTTTCTGCATAACGTGCTGCATCTATATTTAATGGTATATTATATTTTTTACAAATAGCTGCGACTTCTCGAGCATTTTTCATTGAAACAGGTTGTCCACCAGCAGAGTTATTTGTAATAGTCAATACTACTAATCCTATTTTTTCTGGGCCATACTCTTGTATTAATTTTTCCATTTTTTCAACATCCATATTTCCTTTAAATTTAGATCTTTTACCTGGATCTTTTGCCTCTGGGACTACACAATCTAAAGGTCTTGCTCCTGCTAGGATAACATGTGCTCTTGTTGTATCAAAAAACATATTTGAAATTGCATATTGTCCTGACTTTAAAAAAGTTGGAAATAACACTTTTTCTGCTGCTCTTCCTTGATGTACTGGTTGAATAAATTCATATCCAAAAATATCCTTAGCAGTATTTACTAATTTAAAATAACTTGAAGCTCCTGCATACGCTTCATCACCTCTCATTACCCCTGCCCATTGATCTTGACTCATTGCATTAGTTCCTGAATCTGTTAATAAATCAATGTAAACATCCTCTCCTCTTAAATTAAAAAGATTATAATTAGCCTCTTTAATTTTTTCTGCTCTCTCTTCTGATGTAGTCATTTTAATTGTTTCAACCATTTTAATTCTAAATGGTTCTGGAACATACTTGATAGCCATAACGTTATACCTCCGTTTTTAGTCTACCCCGGTCATCTGTTTTCAGATAGGCGGACGGTATTTCCTTTTTAGAATTTTATTCAAATTCTTAGTAACTCTATATACCCTATTAAAATTCATTTTGTCAAATAAAGTTCTATTTTTATTATTTTGATTATCTAAATTTCTTGACTCTCAACTTACTTTATAGTTTATAATCTCATATTGTGAAATTAATTTTTAATAAGGAGAAACTATGAAAAAATATCTACTACTATTTTTAACATTAAATATAGTTACTTTTTCTATAGAGTTAACATTGGATAAATCTATTGATTTAGCTAAAAAAAACAACCGACAACTCAAAGAAAAAAATATTACTGTAAAACAAAAAAAATTAAATGAAAATGTAAAAATTAAAAATGCTCTTCCCTCTCTTAGAGCACAAACTATGTACATTGATCATGATGAATCAAAAAACTTAAATAGTTCTTTTCAAAATGGTATTTATCTATCACAGCCTATTTTTACAGGTGGTGAACTTTACTATAATATTAAAAGTAGTAAAGCTCTTAGAGAATTTGAAGAAAATGACTATATTACCCAAAATATTAATTTAGAGTTAAATGTTATTCAAACTTATATTAGCTGTCTTCAACTTAAGAAAACTTTGAATGTATATGAGACTTCTCAAAAAGAGAAGCAAGAAGAATTAAAAAAACAACAAGAATTTTACAATCTTAGTCTTATCGATAAAAGTGAAGTTTTGAAAATTGAAACATCATTATATCAAACTGAAACATCAATCCTTAAAATTAAAAATAATATTATTGCTCAAGAACTTACTTTAAAAAATCTTTTAGGATTAAATATTGAAGAAAACATAACTTTAAAAGAAATGAATTTTTCAAATTTTATGACAATAAATATTGATTTAAAAAAAGATACTGAAAGAGCTTTATCAAATAGTACTCTTTCTAAAAAACTAGACAAAAATATTTTAATTAGTGAGTATAATTCTAAAAGTAATCGAAGCACTTTCCTTCCTAAAGTAGATTTAGAGTACGGTTATGAATCTTTAGAGGAGTCAAGTTTTTCAAAATCTAATAATGACTGGGAATGGAGAGTTGGTATTACTTTTAAATGGGATATTTTTAACTTTGGAAGTGGCATTGATAGTTATAAAGAGTCAACTTTAGAGATTGAAAAGCAAAAAATTTCAAAAATAGATTCACTAGAGATATTAAAAAAACAGATTAAAACTACTTATTTAGATTTAATAACAGCTAAAGAAGTTATTATTACAAATGAAAAGGCTCTTTTAACAGCTTTTGAAACATTTAAAATTGATAAAGAGAAATTTTCTAATAGAATTATTGACTCTGTTGATTTTTTAAAAAGTGAATCACAACTTCGAGAGGCTCAAATTACTCATATAAACTCTCAACTTGATTACTTCTTATACTATCAACAATATCTATCACTTTTAAAATAATACAGGAGGATTTAATGAATAAAATATTACTTACACTTTTTTTTACTCTAATTTTAGTTGGATGTAAAGATAAAAAAGTTACTCAAGATGTAAAATCTGAAATTATCAAAGATGTTAAGGTTCAAGAATTAAAAATCCAAAATATTAAAAATACTAAAATTTATAATGGCGATATAAATCCCTTAAAAGAGGTTAGTATTATAACTCCTACTGGAGGTTATGCTAAAAATATTAAATATAAAAATGGAGATATAATTAATTCAGAAACAACTATTTTAACTTTAACAGATGCGGCTACTGAAGCTAGCTATTTTGAAGCAGAAGGTACACTAATTAAATCTAGATCAAATTATAATACATCTAAGATTTCCTTTGAAAAATATAAAAATTTATTTGAAAAGAAACTTATTTCAGAGGAACTATATCTTCAATCTAAAAATAATATGGAACAAAGTTTAGGGGAATTAAAAATTGCAGAAGCTAATTTTATAAGAGCCAATGATAATTATAAAAGACTTTTTGTAAAATCTGATATATCTGGAGTCATAACGGATTTGGATATTAAAAATAACGAAAAAATACCTTCTAATTCTAAGCTGTTAACTGTGATTGAAAATAATATAATGGAAATAAAAATTGCTGTAAATGGAGAAGATATTAAAAATATAACTCCTGAAAAAGAAGCTAAAGTTTATATTTCAGATTTAGATAAAACCGTTATTGGAAAAGTTAGTGAAATAAATTTATCTGCTGATACTAATACAAAAAAATATAATATTAAAATACAAATTCCAAATAATGACAAATCTATTTTAAAAGGGATGTACGGTAAAGTAGAAATGGAGCAAACGGAAATTAATGGACTTTTTGTTCCTCAAGAAGCTGTTATGATTAAAGATCTTTACTCATATATTGCAGTTATTCGTGACAATCAATCCATCATTTATAAAGTTGATCGTGGAATCTCTCAAGGAAATCTTCAAGAAATATATTTTGAGAATTTTAAAGAGGGAGATAAAGTTGTTGTTCAAGGACAATATCTTCTTAATAATAACGATAAAGTGAGGGAGATTTAGTCATGAGATTACTTTCTGAATTTTCTATAAAAAAACCTGCAACAGCAACAATGATTATAATATCTATGATATTCTTTGGTCTATTAGGTCTATCAAAAATGCCAATAGAACTAATGCCAAATACATCCAATCCAACCGTTAGAATTACTATTGAGTGGAAAGGAGCTACTCCTGAAGATGTTGATAAAATGATTACCAAAAAAGTTGAAGATATTCTTCCAAATGTTGATGGTATCACAGAATATTCTTCTACATCAAGTTCAGAGACATCAAAAATAAATGTAAAATTTAAATATGGAACTGACATCGAAACAAAAATAACTTTAATACAAAATGAAATTAACCAAATAAAAAATAAATTACCTGAAGATATTGAAGAACCATCTATTAGAGAACAATCTATGGGTTCTATTCCAGCTGCTGTTTTAACTATGTCTGGAGGAGACCCCATGGAAGTTAGAACTTATGCTGAAAATAGTTTAAAACCACTTTTAGAGAGAATCGAAGGTGTTTCGCAAATTATAATTTTTGGTGGTAAAGAACAAGAGGTTTTAGTCGAAATTGATCCTGAAAAACTCGAAAACTATAACCTTGGAATTTTAGAAGTTTCTAATTTAATATCTAGGGCAAGTACTACTATTCCTGGTGGACAAGTTAAAGAAGGTGAAAAAGAGTTTTATATAAAAGTTCAAGGGGAGTTAAAAACTCCTCAAGAAATTGAAAATATTATTTTAAAAAATGATAATGGTCATCTTCTAAGACTAAAAGATGTTGCAGATATTAGAATTGATACTAAAGACCCTTCTAGTTTATTTAGAAAAAATAGTTCCGATGGTCTAGTTATCGTTGTTGCTAAAACTGATGATGGGAACGCTATTGAAATTGTAGATTCTATTAATAAGACTTTAAAAGGAGTTAAAAACTCCCTACCTTTAAATTCTACTATCGATTACGACTTTGACTCTACAATTACAATTAATAATTCAATAAATAATGTTAAAGAAACTGGAATTATTGGTTTAATTTTAGCTTCAGGTATATTGTATTTGTTTTTAAAAAGTATATCTGCTACTATAGTTATTGCTGTAGCTATACCAATATCTGTTATTTTTACATTTTTTCTTTTAAATGCTCAAGGTTTAACACTAAACCTTGTCTCACTAATGGGATTATCTTTAGGAATTGGTATGCTTGTTGATAACTCTGTTGTTGTTTTAGATAATATATATAGACATATGAGTGAACTTGGGAAGAATAGAGTTCAAGCTGCTAAAGATGGAGCCGCTGAAATGGGCCTTCCTGTTTTAGCATCAACTTTAACAACAATTTCTGTATTTTTACCAATAGTTTTTCAAGAGGGAATGGCTAAGGAACAATTCAAAGATCTTTCATATTCTATCTCTTATTCATTATTTGCCTCATTAATTGTTGCCTTGGTTTTTGTTCCTATGCTTTCAAGTAAAATATTGAATGAAAAAAAAGATATAAACTCAGAAGGAAAATTTATAAAAAAACTAAAAAGAATATATCTTTCAATTCTAAGATGGGCTATTAAAAATAGAGGAATTACTGCTATTTTAACTATATTACTTTTTATAGGTTCTATTTTTGCAGCTTCAACGTTAGGCGGAGGATTTATTCCTACAACTGATGAAGGAAGATTCGCTATTGTTGCGAAGCTTCCTTCTAGTGCCGATATAAATATGAGTAATAGAATTGGAAGTATATTAGAAAATAAAGTTAAAGATATATCTATTGTTAACTCATATACTATGTCTGGAGATACTAGCAATGCTATTTTAAATATAAATGCTGGATTAAAAACATCTAGAAAGGAAAGTTTACAAGAAATTGTTAAAAATTTAAGATTAACTTTTACAGGTATTCCAGACGTTATTTTAACTGTTGTTCCTTCTTATGTATTCGGTTCTGATGGTATTTACGATGTTGAATTTGAACTTTACTCTGATAATGAATCACAACTAAAAGAAATATCTGAAAAGTTAAAAGAAAAAATGTACTATATCAATG
The DNA here is from genome assembly GCF_014250655.1 of Cetobacterium sp. 2G large. NCBI lineage: Bacteria > Fusobacteriati > Fusobacteriota > Fusobacteriia > Fusobacteriales > Fusobacteriaceae > Cetobacterium > Cetobacterium sp. 2G large. Next base: position 78,262 of record NZ_JACHTH010000001.1, read on the forward strand.
GAATAACAGATATTTCCTCTTCTTTTGAAGGCGGAAAACCTGAAGGGAAGATTATTGTGGATAGAGAAAAAGCCAAGTTTTATGGAGTTGACATTGAAAGTCTAGCACTAATGATTAAAACTCAAATTTTAGGAGGACAGCCAATCACGATAAATGGTGATAATCAAGAGATCGATGTGACCGTACAACTTCAAAAAAAATATAGAACTTCTACAAAACTACTAATGGACTCTCGGATTACTTTAGATAATGGAAAAAATATTAGAATCTCTGACATAGCTAACCTTGTTTTAGAAGAAGGTCCATCTAAGATTGAAAAAAAAGATAAAAAAAAGAAAGTTGTTCTTTATGCTAACTTAGAAAATGGACTTGATTTACAAAGTGCTAAAAACTCTATTATAGAAACGTTTAATAATTTAGGTGTCCCTGAAAGTATTTCTTTTGGATTTGGTGGAGATAGTGCTGATATGGCTGATATGGGAAATCAACTTTTCATAAGTTTCTTAGTTGCCATATTCTTAATCTATTTTATTTTAGTTTGGCAATTTGAATCTTTTATTCTTCCATTTATTATTTTGCTTTCAATTCCCCTTTCAACTATGGGTGCTCTGTACAGTTTAGCTTTATTTAGGGTTAATCTTGATGCTATGGTTGCTGTTGGTTTTGTAATGCTTGCTGGAATAGTCGTTAATAATGCTATAGTTTTAATTGATTTTATAAATATTAGAAGAGAAGCTGGTGATAATATTAACCGAGCTCTTATTGTATCTGGTAAAACAAGACTTAGACCACTTCTTATGACTACTTTAACTACTGTTTTGGGAATGATTCCTTTAGCTATAAGTAATGGTGATGGCTCTGAAATGTATGCAGGTATGTCCTTTGTTGTTATATTTGGACTTTCCACTGCTACTTTATTTACATTAATTGTTATTCCTGTTTTCTATTATTTAGTTAATGATATGAAAATATATATAAAAAAAATTATTAGGAGATAATATGTTTGATGAATTTTTTACAATAGGAGAAGTTTCTAAATCTACGAATATTCCAATATCAACTCTCCGATATTATGATAAGGTTGGTTTACTTTCTCCAGCTTTTAAAAATGACGATACTAATTACCGTTACTATACACCTATGCAAATAATTACATTAAAAGTAATTAATCATATGAGACATTTGGGATTTTCTATTGAATATATAAAAAGTCATTTTGAAAATATGGATTATGAACACACTTTACAACTATTTGAAAAAGTGTTATTAGAAACAAAATTAGAAATAAAAAAATTAAAAAATACAGAAAAAGAACTAGTTGAAAGTTGGAATAAATTTAAAGAAAATTTTCAATTAGAAAAAAAGGTTGGTATTCCCTTTATAGATGAAACTGCTGATATTAAAGGGATTATTTATAATGGCCCTGTTCATTCTTTAGGAGAATTAAGCAAAACATTAAAAAATATTGATAATTTTGAAATTAGTAATAATTTAACACCTGTTTTAAGAGGGTTTAAGGTTTCCTTTAATAATTGGAAAAAAAATAGATTTACTAAAGATTGTCTTATTGCTAGTATGAAAGAAAATCATACAAATAAATCAATAATTATTCCTAAAGGAAAATATGCTTGTGTTTATGGTAAAGGTGCTTTTGAAGAGCAAAATATTGTTGAAAATCTTTTGAATTGGATAAAAGAAAATGAATACTCACCAAAAAATGAGTTTTATTTAACATTCACAGATTTAATTATGTTTAAAAGTAAAAAAGATTTTTTATATCTTTTGAGAATCCCAATAATTTAAAAATAAAGAAAAAGCAGCCTATTTATTAAGCTGCTTTTTGCTATTTAGTTCTCTATTCCTGTTTCAATTGGATTTGAACTATCTTCACTCCATTCCATCCAACCATTGGAATAAAGAGCATTATTTTTTAATCCCATCACTTGAGAATAAAATAATACTTCTGCTGCTCTCCATCCTGATCCACAGAAAAATGTTAACTCTTTATTTGTATTAATTCCTAATCCAGACCACATAGAGATAATTTCATAACCGTTTCTCATTGTATTATCAATATTTCTATAGTCTTCCAATGTTGTTGATTTAGTTCCAGATTTTCCCCATACAGATCCTGTAATTCTGCCTTTTCTATCCATATATGAATATCCTGATTCTTTTCCGATTCTCTCATTATATGATCTAATATCTACTAAAAGTTTTGAATTTTTATTATCTTTTAAAACTTGCTTTGCTCCATTTTCATTTACTATTAAACTTTTATTTAAAGGAGTTTTAGATCCAAAATCTTTAATTGGAGTTGGTTTAACAATTCCCATTTCTGTTTTGTATCCTGCATCTTTCCAAGCATCTAAACCGCCATTTAAAACTCTTACATCTTTTACTCCAAGATATTTTAAAATTATAGCTAATCTATATGATGCCATAACATTTTCACCATAAAGAACAACTCTATCATTTTTAGATATTCCCATCTCTTCCGCAAATTTAATTAAATTTTCATCCGTATTTAGCATCCATTTTGGTGGTGGCTCTATACTATCTGTATTAATATGTGGTGCTCCTGGAATATGCCCAGCTAAATATACAGCAGCATCTTTTATACTTCCCCAAGATACTTCAAAAACCTTAATCTCATTTTTGTCCATAGCATTTTTTACCCAAGTTGCTGGAACTAAAATTTCATAATTCTTGTATGTTTCAAAAGGTAATCTATCATAATCTTTATTTTTTTCAAAATCATAAAAATAAATATTTTTTACACCATTTTCTTTTAAGTATTTCTCTACATCTTTCATTTCTGTAGATGTTCCATATAAAACAATATTTTTTTCTGGTATAATTCCTTTTTCTAAAACTCTTTGCTTTAATATCTCTTTATTATTAGAGCTTAAATATTTTGCCTTTAACCAATTAGCAGATAAATCAGTAGCTCCTTTTATATGTCCATTTATTTTTAGATTAGATAAATTCCATCCATTATATTCATTACTATCTCTTGTATCAACTATAATCCATTCAGGATTATTAAGATTTTTTAGTAATTCATTAGTTTTGATATCCTTTCCTAATAAAATTGTTGATAAAATTATTAGTAAAAATAATATTTTTTTCATTTTGTACTTCTCCCTAACTTATATTTTAAGACAACACTTTGCCAAATAAATTTTTAACTTTTAACCTAAAAGTCCCATCCTCAGTTAACTCATTTCAAAGCAATCACCTCACAATATAAATACATTATATTATATACTAATTTATCGATTTAATCTATTAATAAAATATATATAACTTTGAAAATTAACTCTTCTATAATTTAATTTTCTTTCAATGTTTTTAATTTTAAAATATGAGTTAAAACTACTAAATATACTATTAAAAGAAATGCACGTCCATAAATATTTTGCATTGAAAGAAAACCTTTCCCCATTCCTAAAGTCATTACACTTATTGCAATAATTTTATTTTTATATGTTATTCCTTTTTTTTGCATATAATCTTTTATATATTTTCCAAATATTCTATTTTCTAATAACAATCTATGAAATTTTTCGGAACTTCTTTCAAATGAAAATGCAGCTAAAAGTATAAAGGGAGTTGTTGGTAAAAGAGGTAAAAGTACTCCGATAGCTCCTAAAACCAAAGATAAACACCCTAATATTAAATATAATTTTTTCCTCATAAATATCCTCCCTCTATAATTTATACTATTTTAGCATATTTTATTTTGACAATCAAATATTTTATTTTATAAATATATTTTATTGCAAATTTAAATACGTTGTGCTAATATTATTTTGACAGACAAATATTTTTATAACGGAGGGATTATGAATAAATATTTTATTTCATTGGGGATTTTAATTTCTACTTTAAATTATTCTATGGAGCTAGAAGAAAATGGGGTATTTTTAGAAAAAAGTATTATATCTTCTGTTGGATATGAGGATTCTATACAAAATACACCAAAAAATATTCAAATAATAACAAAAGAAGAAATTTCTGAAAAAAATTTTAAAAATGTTACTGAAACTTTAAATAGTTCACCTTTAATTACTATTACAAGAAACTCTGTAGGAGAGTCAATTCAAATGAGAGGTAGTGGTATTAATTCAAAAGCAACTGTTCAAGTCTTAGTTGATGGTACATCTATTAATCCTGTTGATATAAATCACGGAACACTACCTCTAAATTCTATCGCTTTATCATCAATTGAAAGAATTGAAATTTTACCTGGTGGTAATGGTGTACTTTATGGTGATGGTTTTACTGGAGGACTTGTTAATATTATTACAAAAGACTCTATAGAGAAAACTAATGGGAATATTGGGTATAGATATGGTAGTAAAGGAGAAAATATCTTTGATACAGGAACTTCTCTTAAAGTTAACGATTATGTGTCATTCATATTAAATTATTCTAAAGAAAATAGTCAAACTAATAGAGACAATGAAAAAATTAATTCAGAACATGTTGATTTTACAACTTTATTAAATTTAACTAAAGATGATAAATTAAAGTTACAATATTCCTATTACAATAAAAAAAATAAAACAGCTAATCTTTTGACTAAAGATCAATTAAAAAATAATTCTTCACAATCTGGTGTAGATTTTGATGGTTCATATCTTAAAAATAATTCAAGTAATAAATATCCACTTTTAGAAGGAACTGGAGATATCTTAGATAAATCTAACTTAAGAAGAGATGAATTTTCTTTCAATTACACTAAAAAAATTAATAATGAATTTGAATTTAATTTAAACGGAAGCTATCAAAAAAATACTAATGATGTTACAACTAAAGAGGCTACATATGCAAACTTTGGCTCTTTAACAAATCCATTTAATTACAAAAATTACTATGCCGATAATATCGGTACCTTTACTGATGAAAAATTTAAAATCAATCCATCTTTAAAATACAATTATATGACTAATAGTTACTTAATTTTAGGTTATGATTATAAAGAGCAAAAAAGTAAAAGAGATTTTAGTAATTTTATGGATATGTATAAAGTTTACGATTTATCAAGTAAAAAAGAAAGCAACGGAATCTATGTTTTTAATAAAACATCTATTGATAAATTTGAATTTTTACAAGGTTATAGAAGAGAATGGACAAAATATAATACTACAAAAAATAGTCACTATTACCATAGAGTAAAACCTATTTTTCTCAACAATGGTTATGTTGATACAGGTTTAAAAACTGATTATATAAAAAAATCAATGCATAATGATAGCTATGAATTTGCCATAAATTATTTATACTCTGATACTGGTAATATCTATACTCGTTTCGAAGAAAGTTTTAGAACTCCTGCTCCAACAGAGTTTCAAGATAAATATGGAACTGATTATATCTTAAATGATTTAAAGCCTGAAACAAATCAAACTTTAGAAATTGGAATTAAAGATTATCTCCTTGGAAGTTTTGTTTCTCTAAATGGATTCATTGGAAAAACTAAAAATGAAATTTATTATAATGAAGTTTATCATGGAAAAGAATGGTATTATGGTAATTTTGGTAAAACTGAGCGAAAAGGTATTGAATTGAGTTTGGAACAAACTTTTGGAAAGTTTGTTTTCTTTGAAAATCTAGCTTATATAGATGCTAAAATTAAAGAGGATTCTAAAAATTCAAATTTAGAGGGCAATCAAGTTCCATATACTCCTAAAATAAATGCTAACTTAGGAACACTTATTAATTTTACAGATAATTTTAACTCTATATTATCTTTTAATTATAAAGATAAATACTATTTAGATAAAGCTAATAAGTATGAGGCTCAAAGTTTTATAACTCTTGATTTAAGCCTTAATTATGTCTTTAATAACGGATTAAAAATATATGGAGGTATTAATAATATCTTAAATAGAGACAACTATGATCAAGAGGGTGTTTCCAATAATGAGATTCTTTATGATCCAGCTAATGGAAGAACTTTCTATTCAGGGTTTACTTACATATTTTAAAAGAAAACTAATTTTTAATCTATAAAAAAAGCTAAGGATTGACCTTGACAGAGTCACCTTAGCTTTTTCATTTTAAACACTTAAACAAAATACAACATATAAAATAGAAATCATAAAACTAAAAAAAAGATAAAAATAATCATTTTTTTCTAATTTATAATCTTTTAATCTAGTTCTTTTAATCCCATTTCCATATCCTCTAACTTCCATAGATATTGCTAAATTTACTGCATTTTGTATTCCACAAATAACCACTGGAAAAAATAGTGTTAAAATATTGCTAATTTTTTCTTTCAGATTCATCAATTTATAATCAATGCCTCTTGCTTTTTGAGCTATTATTATTCTTTTGCTTTCTTCTTCTAACATTGGAATAAATTTAAATGCCAAAGCTGTTATAACTCCTATTGAGTCAACTGGAACTTTAAATATTTTTAAAGGTGATAACATCTTCTCTATTACAAATCCAATCTCTCTAATCTCCATTTTAGAAACCATAGAGGTAACTAACAAAATAATTGTTAAAAGTCTAAAAGTAGAAAGAAATACATATTCTATATTTTTATTCATTAAGAGCAAATTTACAAATATCATTGATAGTAAAAGTCCTATTGAATACTTGAATATTCTTTTTAATTTGTTTAAGTCAGCTGAAAATAATTTCATTTGATAAAATATAAATGGTAAAATTATAATTATCTGATAATATTTATTTGCAAAACCAATTGCTATAATATAACCTATAGTTGTATAAAATACTATTCGAGGGTCAAAATCTTTCTTTAGCATCTATCCCAATCCTCTCTAATAATTCATCTATGTTTTTTATATTTTCTGTTTCTATTCCAAATTTATTAATAATTTTACAAAATTCTATAAATTCTAAGTCAGATTTCTCTAAAACTTTTAAGGGAACTCCTTCATTTATAATTTTTTTATTTTCTAATAAAAAAACTTTATCCCCATATTCTAAAACATCCTCAAATAAATGAGATATTTGTATAATTGTAACTCCTTTATTTTTTAATTGTTTTAAGACATCAAAAAATAACTTTTTATTTTCTAAATCTAATCCCGCAGTTGGTTCATCTAATAATAATAATTTAGGAGAAGTGACTAAAATTGATGCTAATGCAACTAATCTTTTTTGACCTCCACTTATTTCATATGGAGATTTATTTAAAATTTCGTTAGATAGTTTCAAAAGTTTTAGAACTTCATTTACATTTCTATCAATTTCTTCTCTAGAAACTTTTTTCTTAATTAAAATATACTCAATCTCTTCTTTTATTGTATTATTAAAAAATTGTTTCTCAGTATATTGAAACATATATCCTGTAGCTTCTCTAAATTTTTTTAAGTTTTGAGAATTAGATAAATTAATTCCTTTCCACAAGATTTCTCCTTGAATATTATTCAATAAAAATCCTATAGTTTGTAAAAGTGTTGATTTTCCACTACCTGTTTTTCCTATTATAAATGTCCATGAACATTCTTCTATTTCCATATTGACATTTTCCAAAATTATCTCATCATATCCTGAGTTAACTTTTTTTAAAGAGATTTCCATAAATGCTCCCCCATTTTATTTAAATTAAAAATATCTTCTGAAACATCCTTTTTAGTTCTTAAATAAATGCTTCTAGCGACTTTAAACATAGGAGGTAACTCTATCCCTTGGTCTATCTCATTTTTTACAAGAAAGCTCATAAAAAGCTTTTTAGGCCCGTTAAAATTGATTTTATTTTTTTCAAGATAAATAACTTCATCACAAAATTCTATTTCATTTAAATGATGAGTTACTAAAATCACTGTCATCCCTTTATTACTTAAATTTCTTAATATATCTAGTATTATTTTTCTATTTTCTGGGTCGAGCATCGCCGTTCCTTCATCTAGTATTAAAATTTTAGGATCTAAAACTAAAGAAGAAGCTATACAAACTCTTTGTTTTTCTCCCCCTGATAATTTAGATATCTTTTCATTCTTTTTTTCGAAAAAATCTATTTCTTTCAATAATTTT
>NZ_JACHTH010000006.1:0-50653 GCF_014250655.1 Cetobacterium sp. 2G large
ACAATGAGTTGTTTATAGCTCCGTATTATAGTGCTAATACAGCTGTTTTTAGTAATCAAGAAAACTATTTTATAGATTCCTTAGACCAGATTAAAGATAGTAAAATAGGTGTTATTTCTGTTAGAAATAGTTTAAAAAATACCCCATTTATAACCACTAATCACAATACTATTATTAGGTATCATGAGCTTTCAAAAGCTTTAAAAGATTTAGCTAACGGTAAAATTGATTACTTTATGGGAGACTACAGAATTACAACTTTAGAAATTAATGCTTTAAGTCTTGAAAATAAAATACATCTTTCTCACGTAAATGAAGCTGTTAATAGAATAGGTTTTGGTATGAATGATCAGAACTTATATAAATTCTTTAATGGCATTGTTCCAACAACATCCTTAGAACAAGATGTTATAAATAAGATTTTTATAAAACCAGACTTAGAATTTAAGGACTACAAATTAACAATTGCTATTTCTACGATAAGTGGCTTATTTATAATCTTTTTAATATTTTTATATAAAAGAACGAAAAAAATTTCAAATAACTATAAACAGATTTTAAATGCTTTAGTTGATAGTTTTGAAAAAGTTAATGAAATTAGCGATACAGATACTGGATCACATATTTTAAGAGTTAATCTTTACTCTGAATTACTTGCTAAAAAACTAAATTGTCCTAAAAAATTTACTGAAGATATTTCAAGATATGCTTCTCTACATGATTTAGGTAAAATTGGTATCAGTGATGCTATATTAAAAAAACCTGGGAAACTTACGCATGAAGAGTTTGAAGAGATAAAAAAACATTCTGTACTTGGATTTGATTTGGTATCTAGAATGAAAATTGGAACTATTGCAGAAAATATAGCTCTTTATCATCATGAAAAATGGGATGGAACTGGTTACCCATACGGCCTAAAAGGAGAAAATATTCCATTAGAGGCTCGAATTGTCGCACTAGCTGATGTCTATGATGCTCTTAGACAAAGTCGAGTTTATAAAGAGGGATTCTCACATGAAAAAGCTATGGGAATAATTTTTAAAGATAGTGGGAAGCATTTTGATCCTAAAATTGTAGATATATTCATTCGTTACAATAAAGAGTTTAAAGAAATTTTTGATAATAATAACTAAAAAAAGATACTATCTTCAGTTAACTGAAGATGGTATCTTTTTAATTTATCTTTGAGTATAAACCTCTGCATCAATACACAATTCAACAATAATATTATTAAACTCTTTTAGATGTACTGGAATTAAGGTAAACTTTATCTTTCCTGTATGCATTTGATTTTCCAAATTTTTATCGCTTTGTAAAGATATCTTTACAAATTTTTCCTCTTGAGGATTTAGTATAAAAACCTTAGGATATATTTGAGTTTTAATATCTACATTTTTAAAACTACTTTCCACTCTAACAACGTAGATTTGATTACATGTATTTACGATAGTAAAAGTTTCTAAAGCTCCTTTAGTAATATCTTTTTTTAACTCCTTTGGGTATAGCATAAAAGCAACTGAAAACTTAGATATTACAAAAAATATAAGTATTTTTATAAAAGCTTTCATAATTAAATCTTTATACTAACTTTTATAAACTTTTTTTTAAGGTTTTTAGAACTACTAGTATTATATACATAAATATTTTTATTATTTGGTTTAATCTTTTTATTATCAATCTCAATAGATTTAATATTTTTATTTTGAACAGTGATGCTATTTTCTTTAGTATCAATGCTTTGAATAATTTCTATTGGCTTAATAATGGTAGCTCTAACGTTTATATCAATAGATGCTCCTTTTGAGTTTGCAAAAGCATCAAATGAAAATATTAGTAACATTAGAGATAATAACAGTACAAATTTCTTAAAAAACATTTTCCTCCTAAATTAACAAAACTTTTTCGTCTTTAAAATTCATTTTTACATTCTACCATTTTGTTATAAATTAGTCAATGTGATTGTTTTTTTTATTTCTTTACTGTTTTTATCTCTTTAAATGTACATCTACTTTGGTTATAATAAAGTTTCGAAAATTCAAAAATTTTTTCATCTTTGAAATAAGATTTCAATTCAACTTTAAAAATAGGAGTAGAATTTGGTAGTTTTAATATATCTTGAATATCTTTTGGAGGTATTATTGGAAAAAATTCTCTTATACTTCGATTAATCTTTAAGTCCAAAGATTTTAAAAACTCATATTTAGATTTTTCTAAATCAGAAATTTTCAAATTGGGAAAAAGTTCAAAAGGCATAAAGGTCCACTCTAAAACTATGGGTATATCATCAGCTAAACGAAGCCGTAATATTGAATATATTTTATCGCCAGGTTTAACTTTTAATGTATCTGCTAAAGTATGGGTAGCTTTTATAATTTTAAACCCTAAAATTTTAGTCACTGGATTTTTATTTTGTAATAACATTTTATCTGTAAATCCTAAAAGTTCATCAAAGTTTATATTAATTTTATCATCGCTACTTGATACAAAAGTTCCACTTCCTCTTTTCTGATAAAGATAACCTCTTTGAACTAAATTTTGCATAGCTCTTCTTGCTGTCATTTTACTAACATTAAATTTTTCAATTATTTTATTCTCTGATATAACCTTATCACCAGGCATATATGTTTTATTTCTTATTAATTTGAGGATATATTCCTCAATAGCATTACATTTACTCAAAAAAATCACCTATAAATTTTATTTATAGGTGATTATAACATACTTTTTTTAAATTCTATTACTTTTTTTAAAAATTGATAAAAATCTCATCAAATTTTTCATTATATTTATAAAAAATATCAACAAGTTTAGGATCAAAATGAGTTCCATTTCCATTTAAAATGATTTTTACTGCTTCATCATGAGAAAAACTTTTTTTATAAACTCTTGATTCTCTAAGAGCATCATAAACATCAGATAAAGCAACAATCCTAGCTTCTAATGGTATTTCCTCTTCTTTTAAACCTTTAGGATATCCTGATCCATTCCATTTTTCATGATGATAATGAGCTATATTCTCAGCAACCTTACCCAAATTCATCTTTGCCAAAAGCTCTAACCCTAACTCTGGGTGTTTTTTTACTTCTTCAAACTCCTCAATTGTTAATCTTTCTGGCTTTTTTAGGATATCATTACTTATTTTTAATTTTCCAATATCATGTAAAGGAGCATAATTGAAAATCTCATTGATAAATTTTTCAGAACATTTTAACTCTTCAGCTAAAAATTTAGAATATAAAGCTACTCTTGAAGCATGTTCTTTACTTTCTATATTATAATCAAATAAATCATAAATATTTAAAAATAAATTCATCTGTTCTCCTTCCAATTATTTATTATTTAAATTAACAGTTGTTGCAGATACTACTTTCATTTGTAATGTTATTGTACCTATATGAGCTCCCTCAGCTGTTGATTTATTTAAACTATCTTTAGTTATAACTCCACTTAATTTAAATATTTTATTAGTTCCTTCAGCTACTCCAGAATCAATAGAAAGTTTTGTTGCTTCTACAATTGAATTACCATTAGTTAAGGATATATTTGGACTTTCTAACTCTAAAATTAAATTATGACCACTAAAAGGTTGAACAACTATAGATGTTTCAGCAGGATAATCAATATTTGAACCTTTTAAAAGAACTCCAAAATCTAAAACACCACTAGATATTTTTTCTCCTATTTTAGGAGTTACTATTTTCATATTAGTAGTTTTTCTTGTTAATCCAGAGCCCTCTTTATGAACAATTGTAAAGTTTATTTCTCCTTCTCCTTCCCATTCGTCCAATGAGAATGAAACTAAACCATCAGTTCTATACTGTAAAGATATTTTAGTATCCCTTCCAAGATAATCTTTTAAAGTAAATTGATGCTTACTGGTATCTCCAGCTCCTGTATATTTATCAAGTCCATTTACATTCATAGTATCACCTATTTTAGTTTCGCCTTGATAAATTTCAATTGTTCCACCATAAGATAAACCTTGAGGAAATCTAGATGTACTTTCTAAAGCTACCGCATTACTTGTCGCAACTCCATCTTTATTAAAATCTATAGTTATACCTTTTTGATAACTTGTATTTAAGCTCACCACTCCACTTTGGATAATATTATCTTTTGTAAAAATAATTTTAGGATAATGTATTGTAATTTTTGAATCTGAATCTGAATCAACTGTAAACACGTTAGATTGCTCATTTTTCTTTCCTACTGTTGCTGTAATTACATTAAAATCCTTATCTTCAGGAGTTAAAATAATTTCATAATCAGCAAACCTCTCCTCTTTTCTCATCTGAATTATATTTAATTCTGGAATATTTAATCTTAAATCTGTTGTAAAACTAAGATTAGTTCCATTATTATCATTGCTGTGTTTTCCAACTGCTACCTGTTTTTTTAAATACTCAAGATTAAAACTATTATTGAAATATGACCAAAAATGAATTCTAGTTTTAAATTTATAATCTTTATACTCTAAAACTAAATCATTAAAATTATTATATGGATAATAGTTCACAACCTCTACAACACTACTTTTACCTAAGGTAAAAATTGGAAATCTTCTAACACCAAAATTTTCTAAAGTTACAGTTAGTGATCCACCTGCAAAAACTGCGTAAGTAGGAATTTCAGTTTCACTAGTCAGATTCTTTCTGTCCTCATCTAAATAAGTTGCATCTTTAACATTATGATTTACACCTAACTTATTTATTTCTGGGATTACTATATCTAAATTATATATTCTTCTATTTAATCCTGATAATTCATTATGGAGAATTTGTAGTTTAAAAGTATCCGAACCTGTCCAATCTCTAACAGCTAAACTTGGTAATCCATTAATTCCATATTTAAGTTCTATCTTAGCTTTTTTCCCAGTTTCTCCTATTACTTCAAATTTTATATTCTGAGTGGTATTTCCACCACCATCTACATCTTCTCCAACTACTCTATGAATTATATCACTGGTAACTCCCTTATTTTTAATGATAATATCGCTCTTAAATGGTAATCCTTTCATGTTAAACCCAGAGGATAAAGTTATTCCACTTTTACTTGTACTTCCAGAAGCATTAAAATCAATAAACTCCTCATCATAATTTCTATCAATAGTCATAGTCATATCTCTGGTTATTTGATTTTTCTCTATTTTTATAGTTGGAATCAACTCGATATGTTGAGTATTGTTTGGATTCACATGAGCTGATGTTTCATCCTTTTTACCAAGAATAAAACTTAGATTTCTATTTGTTGAAGATATATATGTAAGATCTATTTTATTTGAATCATTTTTATCTCTATTTTGAATAAAAAGAGATTTTGGTATCCTAAATCTTAAAAGAGCGGGAAAACTTCCTGGTCCAGCTTTAGCAGTAGTTTCCGTTCTTATGCTTTCTGGCCTTATATAACCACCTAACATAAAAGATCTTAGAAGTTTAAGTTGACTATTTATTTTCTGAGTTATTTCAAAAGGATGTAATTTATGTGAGTTATATGTACTTTGAACAGATTTATAACTTGACTGTCCAAAATATAAATTTACTCCAATTTCTGTTTCTCCATCAAAATTAACTATATATCGACCATCTGAAGATATAGATTTCGTTCCATCTCCTAAATTTGATACATCAAATGGGATACTAAAATCTTTGTCATATAGTGAAATTACTGGGAAATAACTTGGATAGCTATTTGGAACATTTTCGATTATGTAACTCATACTTCCACCAGCAAAAACATAATTACCTTCAGCGTCTAGACTTAAAGTGTCTCTAATAGTATCCCCATCATCATAAAAGACTACTTCTTTTGGAATATTTGACGAGTTTATTGTATGTCTCATAGTTGGAGTTATGACTTTTATACTATCTATCTTTCTAGCTAATCCTGATTCTTCAAAATATTTTATTACAAAATCAAAAGTTCTATCTTCCAAAAGATCTTTTTTATAATTTGATTGAGTATAACTAACTAACTCATAAATTGGCTCTCCTTTGTTATAATTTATTTTAAAAGTTATTGAATTTCCCGACGCATTAGTTTTTGTAAATTGAAGTTCATTTGAATCTCCGCCATCTGATACACCTTCTCCAGAAACGCTGGAATAAACTAATGCATTTGTATCTGTAGTTGTATTGAATATTCCAACATATCCTTTATATTTTAACCCTTTTAAAAAATTAGAATCAGATATATTTTTTATTGTGGATTCTGTTCGACTTGAAAATTCAATAGTCCCACTATGTGTAGTTTGACTTTTCACAATTTTTAAATTTGGATAAGGTGCAATTTCAGTTCTATTGTTATTTGAATGCGGAATGCTTCCATTATTATTCCAATCAGCTTTAGGTAATGCAACTTGATTAATCTGCCCAGTTGTAGTACTCCAAACTAAAGGAACCTCTATTTTATTAACTGTTCTAGCTTTTTTAATTATATCTAAATCAATACTTGGTTGAAATTTAACTTTTAAACTCAGTGTACTTCCTCTAATTGCAATAATAGAACTACTATCATTTGGATGCATTTTATGATTAAAAATCTGTATGCCACTACTTGGTGTAACACTTAATAAATTAAGTTTAATTGGTAGTTCCCCATCTAAATTATCTACTTTAACTTGTGGCTGAATAAACTTTGCAACACCACCATTCTCTATAGTATTTCCATCGTTTGAATTTAAAGAGTGTCCACCTACAATTGCTGATAATCTATAAGTAGTTCCATTATAATTGTCCATTGCAATATCAATAGAACTGGAATGAGTAATGGAATAAAATCGTGTACTATCTGTAAAACTGCCATCATCTTGAAAACTCATCTCATTTGGTAATCCATTAGAAAAATTGGTTATTGTTCCACCGTAAGTAGTTGGAACATCATAATTTATACTAAAAACTTTAGCTACTGTATTGGTAGATTTGTTTAAAACTCCTAAATATAGTTTCTCTGGCTTTTCTTCATACTGTATTTTTAGAGCTCTTTCCCCTCTTGCTCTATCTAAAAAGTATGATAACTTCCCTGAGTTTATCTTACTTCCAGCTCTCAATTTAGCTCCATTTTTAATAACCTCTAAAGCTTTTCTTCCCCCTTTAGAAACAGAGTACGAAGGTAAGCTATTTAAATTTTCAATAAGAAAAACTTCAAATTGACTCTCATCAACAGGAACCTCTTTAAAATTTAAAGTAATCTCCTTATTACTCTCATCTAAAAGAGCATCTAACTTTTCACTAAAAACTTTTGTCACCTCTATATTCATCTCAGCTCTTTCTCTAGTTGGAAGAGTTTCAATAACCTCTCCCCCACTTAGAGACAGAGTTAAAATAAGAGAGAAAATAATATATTTTAAAATTTTCATTTCTCTTCTCCCCCTCTTTTCTTATATTGAGATATAATCATAGGAATATATCCTATATACTCCCCCTCAATCTCCTTAATATCCTCCCCACGATTTAAGTCTCTTCTATCTAAAATTCCATAAAGTTTAATTTGAACTCTCTCTTTATCCAAAATAAACTCCTGTTCCTCTTTTTCCATTATAAGTTTTTCAACTTTTATCCATCTTCTTCTATTTGTCAAAAGGTTATATTCAGGAAATTTTAAAACTATCTTTTTCCCAGCATCCTCTTCAAGATTATCTGTATAAACTTCTAAAATAGCCTCTCCTAAAACCTTATCTTTTTCAATGTGAGTGGTATTAACTTTTCTAAACTTCATAGGACTCACAACCTTATAGTGTATCTCACAAAATAAAGCTGTATAGAAGAGTAAAAAAGTAATAACTATATTTTTTTTCATCTCTACCTCCTACTTTTCATCTCTATATTGATATAAACTTTTTTTCTATGTGTCCCCTCAACACTTATATTCTGTCCATCAATAATTAAGAGATTATCATCCACTACTTTTTTATTGATATACTTTGGTGAAATAATATGTGTATCTATCTTTCCATCATTATCAATATCTATAGCAGTTTCAGAATAGTTTAAAGAGTAGAAATCCTTTTTATCAGGCTCTTTATTAAGCTCAATCTCAAATGGTATCTCAAGTTTTTGATCATCTATAATTAGTGCTTTGATATCCACATCTGTCATAATTTCAAGTGGAACAACAATGTCAACATTAGATTTCACCATAATCGTATTTGTTTTAATTAAATCCCAAATCTCTTCAATAACCTCTCCATTTTCTAACTCTATCTCCTCTACTTTCTCTATAGGTGTAGCAGGAATTAAAGGTATCATTGGTATGCTAGGAAGAGGAATACTCTCTTGGGCAGATGCCAAGAGAGTATAAAAAAGTGTAAATAAAATTATATTTTTAATCACTATAAGTTCCCCCTATCTCCATTTTTAACTAAAGCAATCTTATTTTTAGTAAAGTTAAATACAAACTTTTGAGAACTTCCTTCAATGTAAGCAAGTTTTATATTCTCTGATAGATTTGGAATATCAAAATCTTCTCCTAAATACATAACCTGTACGTTATATCCATCTGGGAAAAGTCCACTTATATGGAAATATCCACTTTCATCTGGAATTGTTAACTCCTCAATATTTCTCTCTTTGTGTGAAACTTTAACAACAATATTTTCAAAAATAGCTTGTCTTTGCTCTTCAGTTAAATCTTTAAAATCATCAATATTTATAAATCCTTCTAAATCAGTCATCGGAGTTATAGGTATGTAAGCTGTAATAGTTCCTGTATTTCTTCCCTTCACCTCAATAATGGTATCTCCCATAGAGTATGATGGCTTTCTAATCTTAGGTTTTAACTCATAAAGTATCCCGTTTGGAACCCCAAACATATAAGCTCTACCATCTTCATCAGTGACAACCTTTTGAGATCCAATCTCAACTTCAACATTATCAACAGTTTCCTCTCCCTCATCATAAGTGTAGTTTCCATTTTTATCTACAAATGTGATTATCTCAACTCTACTAGAATCCATAGTCTCAATATCAGCTTTGATATTTTTAAGATCAATAACTCTATTAACTCCAACAGCGTAAGACTCAGCTCCACCTTTTCCTTTAAAGAATGCGAAGTTAATAAGATTATCATAGTCAAGAGTGAATCTAACACTTATAGAACTTTCACTACGATTTGAGTAGGAAAAGTCCAGTGAAAAGTCTACAACTTCCCAAAAGTTTTTATTTGTAAAAGCTAATGTAGTTTCATAATCTCTTCCATCATTTGTCCAAATATTATTAAGTGTTGTATTGAAGTTATGAAACCCTGTATAGTTTAAATATACTGAGTACTCATGTTTACTATTTCTAGATTTTCTTGTATCTGCAGTAAGTAAAAGATCTTTAAAAATAGATTTATATACTGAAACTCCAAAATCATAGTCTATAGTTTTTTCATCTTTATAATACTCATTGATTCTATAGTTATAATCAAATGTATAACCAGAACCTGGAGAATATTCTAATGAATATTCTCTTAATTTCTTCTCGTTGTAGTACCCACCGTAGTTATACTGAGAAGTGTATAGAGATAGATTATATAAATTTATTTTACCTTGATAGTTATAAAGGTATCTATCGTCCTCTGTGTGTTCCCCACCTAAAACTAAAGTATAAGGTAACTTATAGATAGTGTTTGAATATACAAACTCTCCCATAGTTGTATTTATATATCTTTTTTCATCTTCATCATTATATTCAGTAACTCTTTTTCCACCTAGTCCAAAAGTTAGATTATCAGTTAAACCATAATAGATATCTCCAAAGAAACTGTAGTTATCATTGTTATGATCCTCACGAATATCTAAGTTATACTCTATCTGCCCAGCCCCTTGCTGGTTAAAATCTCTACTTGTATTCACATTTATATCATAGATTCTACCGTCATCAGTATGAACCCTTAAAACATAATCCCTATCCCTTTTAATCTCTCTATTTCTAAATTCAACAAAGCCACCTTCCTCATTTGCAACTGCAAGTGGGAATCCCATATAAAGAAGTTCCACCTTACTTCCAAGAGGAACGTTCTCCCTTATAACTATGTTGTCATTTTGTATAAAGTATCCTTTCTCCTTTTTAAAAGATACTCCCCACTCCCTTGATGTACTACCGTAACTCCCAACCTCTAAAGAGTGCTCTTTCCAAAGGTCAGGGTAGTATATATATGTATCCCCTATTTTATCATCCTTTACATTGTAAGATGTATTAAACTCTCCATATAAAAGATTTCCCCTATATTCTAAATTTCCAAACCAATCTTTGTCGTAACTTTTCTCCCCTTTATTCTTAGAAAAATTAGCTGAGAAGTTTGTCTTTAAGTATCCCACATCTAAAAGTCCATTGTCATTTGTATGTAAAATTCTCTTTTTATTTGCCTCCTCTTGCATCTTCTCTCTATTTCTATTTAAATAGTATTCGATTTCAAATGGAGGGTTAAAGTTTAAATCCCCTTTTATTAACAGTTTAGCTTCATTTATTTCTAAACGTTGTAAAAACATCGTTTCAAATAAAGAACTCTCTATAAAAAAATCACTATTTTCAGTAATTATATTATCATCTGTTATAGGTATGGTTTTATTGATTCTTCCTATAAAAAGCTTTTTATTTTTCATATCTATGTCAATCTCATCTAAAGATTTTCCTAGACGCATCTGCATCTTTTCATTTTTGATACTGTAGTTATTAAATTGTAAAACTTTAAAAAAGTTTAAAAGTGAAAAATAGTATTTATCGTTCTCTTTTTTTAACTTAAAAGCTCCCTCTTTTATCTTATCATTGATGTTAAAAGTAAAAAGTGCATCTCCTGCTATATCCTCCCCTAGGAGTTCACTTTTCAAAATATCATAGTCCTCTAGAGTTATTAGTCCTGAAGCCTTTAAAGCATTTAAATCTTCTAAGGTATACTCTTGGGAAAAGGTTGTTACAGAGAATAATAGAAAAATAAAGATTCCCAACTGTTTTCTTATTCTTTTTTTGTTCTCCATAAAATTTCCCTCCCTTTTCTAAAATATTTTTATATTGAAAGCTTATTTGTTACCTTTTCATTATCCTTATCTACAATAAAAATCCAATTAAGTTTTGGTAAAAGTTTCAAAGTTTTTTCATCTTTAATATTCTGATTGAAATCTGAGAGCTGTATAGATTCATTTTTTAAAATTGTAAAATCCCCTAAGAAATATCTATTATTACCTTTTGAATCTGTTAGAAACATATTGTATCTTCCAGATCTCTTTCCTGTGTTCTCCATCACTCCGCTAAACTCTAAAGATTTTTTAGATTTTTTTAAACCAAAATCAGTTATCTCTAGATTTGGATTGATAGCTCCTACATACCCTAAAATCTCCATGCTAAAGTTTGTCAAAATAGTTACACTTGTATTTTTAGACTTAACTTTTTCTAAGCTTGGAACCTCCATCTCTTTTATATTTAAAACGGCACTGTACTCTCCCTCTTTAGTTCCCTTAGGGGCTTTAATTAGAAGTTTTATAGTTTTTTCCTCACTAGGTTTTAAAGTTAAAGTTTTAGGATATATCTCACCCCAACTAGCCATTGAGTCTGTTTTAGAATCTAAAAGGGATATATGGTATCTTACGTTTTTATCTGTTCTATTGTACAAGTTATACTCTATTAGTCCACCTTGTCCATCTACCTTTTTATTAAACTCTGTTGGATAGATGTTTATATATGAAAAGGCACTGGAGAACATCAGTAAAAAAAGTAAAAAAATATGTTTAATCATTCATTCACCGTTACCAAACACTTATAAAACTCTATAAAGATTTATCAAATCAGCATAAAGTTAAAAGTATTATTCCTTTTTCATAGAATCCGATTTTGCCCAAAAATATAGACTACTTTCGTTTGTATAACTCTCCAAAGGCTTAAATTCCCGCATAACGAACGGTACATATTACAGTTTTCTTCTGTTCTCTATGAAACTCTGTAATTCCTTAAATTTATACTCGCATTTAGATCTCTATCCATCTTATTTCCACACTCACAACTAAAAATTCTATCAGAAAGTTTTAGGTTTTTCTTGACCGAACCACAGCAACTACAAGTTTTACTACTTGGATAAAATCTTGGTACTTGTATAAATTCTATTCCATTAAATTTACATTTATATTTCATAAATACAACAAATTTATGGAAATTCTGTTCAGCTATCGCCTTTGAAAGATGTCTATTTTTCATCATACCTTTAACATTCAAATCTTCCATTACTATTTTTGATGGTTTGGTTTTCACTATCTCATTTGTAATCTGATGAAGATTATTGTTGCGGATATTTGAAATTCTTCTATGAATGAGCCTAAGTTTTTGTTCAAGTTTCAAGATATTTTGGCTCTTTTGGTAACGGTTTTCACCTCCATTATTTTTATAGTATTTTCTTGAAACTTGTTTTTGAAGTCTTTTTAAAGTTTTTTTAAGTTTTTTTACTCTTTTCCCTTTGTTTACATTTTTAAATACCCTACCATTGGAACAGACCGCTAACTCTTTTATACCTAAATCTATTCCTATTTTTTCATCAGTAAGTTCTACAACATGTTTAGCACTATCTATACCCACTGAGATATACCAATACTTACCATCAAAACTTATTCTTGGATTAGTATATTTCGTATTCATGGGAATCTGCTCTGAAGTTTTTACCCAACCAACTTTTTCAATTAAAACTAAATTTTCTTTTACTTTTAATTTAGAAGTATCATTGTAGAAACTCGGTTTAGCTTTCTTTCTACTCTTGAATTTTGGAAAAGCACTCTGCTTCTTAAAAAATTTTTTATAACTATCACAAGCATCTTTAACAGCTTGTTTTGCTACATTATTTGAAACTTGTGATAACCATTCTAATTCTGATTTCTTAAGTTCTGTTATCTCTTTTCTAAGGATGTTATCAGAGAGAAACTTTCCACCATTTTCGTAGTTTTCTTTTTGTCTATTCAAAGTCCAGTTATATATGAATCTTGCTGTTCCTGTTGATTGCCAAAGAAATAATTCCTGATTTTTATTAGGTTTTAACCTTATCTTCTTTGATAGAATCATCAGAAATCAGCTCCTTTATCATTTGTTTTGCCCTATTTGCTCTCTTTCCTTGAAGTCTACAGCTGAAAACAGTAACTATTTGTACTAGATCTTCTACAAGCTCTTCTTGTTCGATTTTTTCAGTATTGTCTATTATTTCTATTTCAACAGAGTATTTTTTACAAAGATTTTCAATTAGTTCATATCCAAATCTTAATAATCTATCTTTATACAAAAGTACAATTTTTTCAACTTCTCCATCCGTTATGAGATCAACCAGTTTATTGAACCCTTTTTTATTGTAATTTATACCTCTTCCAAGCATGTACAATTTTACATTCTCTATCTGTCTTTCCAAGTCCTCTTTTTGCTTATTAGAGCTAACTCGACAATAACCAATTGTTTTTCTATTTTTTTTAACAATAGTAATTCCTAAAAATTTATTAAGTTGCTCCTCTGAGTAATACCTATATCCACTGTCTGTTTTATGATGTGGCACTAATTTTCCATTAGAATCCCAGTTTCTTAATGTTTGAGCTGTAACATTTAATACTTTTACCATCTCTCTGGTTGAGTAATATTTCATTAATTTCACCTCAACTTATTGTATAATAAAAACTATAAAAATCAGAATTATCTTTCGTAATTTATATTTTTATTTTAACTGTTACTTACCTCTTTTTTCAAAAAAGGCCACCATAATAGTGGCCATAGTTATTTATTATCTTTTTGCTAAAGCTGAAGCATTTGGAACAACTGTTCCATCTGCTTTAATTCCTTCTGTTTGGTTTACAGTAGAAGTATTGTTTACAGTTCCAGCTGTTGGAGTATAACTTGCTTTATACTCTTCATCAGATGTTGTAGTAGGTATTTTACTAAATCTAACAGCTAATGTAGATGTGTTAGTATATTGACCTTCAATTGGATTATTTGTTGTTCCCATTTGCGCTGAATTTATTACAGATTGTAAATTAACTTCTATATTACGAATTGATTTAACCTCAAAATTTCCAGCACTTTTTTCAGTCTCACCAGTTAACGATAAAATTTGACCTCCATTTGTGCTTTCACCAAAACCAGATTCAAACTTTGCATGGCTTTCAATAACTGCGGCTGTTAGTGTATGTGCTAACACGTCGTCACTATCTACATGCTTAAGATTGTTTGTGTTTGATGTATCAGCATTTAATGCTATATTAAGAACTGTTCCTGCTGGAAAGTTAGTTCCATTTGTTTTTCTTATATAAACTTTTCTTGCTACTGTTGAATCAGCTGATGTTCCTGCCATAAGTGTTCCATGATCTAAAACTGCCTTTTTAATAGCGTCTGTTGGTGCTCCATCTGCTGTTCCTTCCGATGATGTAATAACTAATCCTGAGTTAATGATAAACGCTCTTGTTTCAACGTCGATTTGGTTATTTCCGTAAGTTGAGTTATGTACCCCTGTTGATGCTCCAAACGCCATAGCTGATAGTGCAGCTAATCCAAATAAAATCTTTTTCATATTTAATCTCCTCCTTGTTTTCTATAATTTGATTTTCTTAATAAGGTTGTTGCTAATCTCTTCATATATGATTAATTCATAAGGGTCATTTTTCTTCATCCCTTCTAAATCAATAACCTTAGTAACACTTTCCTTTTCATAGATACGTCCCATTGAGTTTCTAGAAACTGTCTTATTCTTTCCTTTAACCTCAATTCCGTACTCTACCCCTCTTTTTAAAGAAGCATTTTTCAAATCAATTTTTAATTTTGTTTTTCCTTTTTCTTCAAAAATCTCATGCTTTACAATATCAATCACAGGTGGTATATCTCCCACATAACCTATCAACTCTAAAGATGCTGAGATTGTAACTCCTGCGTTAGCAACAACTTTCTTCTGGCTCTTATCTAACTCAGGTATCGTAATTGGTACGCAGTTTAAATGAAACCCATACTCTCCAACTGGAGTCCCCTTAGGTGCATTAGCATAAACTTTTAATATCCCAACATCACCAGATTTAACTGTTAAAATCTTTGGATAAAGCTCTACCCATTTACTCATATCCCCACGAATAATACTTCCTGGTTCTACTGAGAATTTATATCTTATAGTTTCCATCCCATTATTTGGAAAGTAAAACTCTTGATAACCATTTCCATTGTCAAATCTCTTTTCAAACCCATCTGGCATTATATGAAAACTGTAACTCAAAAGATTCACAATAAATAAAAACATTACTAATATATACTTCAAAAAAATACCCCCTAGAATTTAAATAAAAAAAAGTTGCAATAAGAATAATACTCTTAATCTTAAAGATTAAAAGTACTACCTATTGCAACTGGCTGCCATTTTACAGGCCCTTTAGTTTTGCGTCACACAGTTTCCTGTGCTTTGCCATATGAAAATGTTTGAAAAAAACCCTTGTTGAATTAATTTTATACTGAAATTTATGAAATGTGAATTTGAAAAAAAATATAAAAAAATTTAGAAATTTTCAAAGTGGTTTTTAAATATTCAAAATACTCTACTTATACCATCAAAAATTTATTGTTCCTTTTTTTAGAAGATTTGAAATTTTATAAGCAATCCATTAAAAACTTTCAAATTTACAATTCCTTTAAATTTGAGTAATACTAATTATAATAGTTTGTATTTTCAATAAAAAAGAGGTGAAAATTATGAGAAAAAAACGATTAAAAGAACTCACTTTTTTATTAGCAGCACTAATAGTGATTTCTAATGTTTCTCTTTCACAAAGCGAAGCAGATGAGGTAACAATTAGCACCATGGGGACAATTGACTTTAACAGATTAGAACAAAACAAGAATGAAGTAAAAAAGGTTATTTATCCTGGAAGGTTTACTTTGGAAAATAGAGGAGCTTATATATACTCTTTGGTAGATCCTGTTCCAATTGAACCAAAACTTTCCTTAGGAACTGAATCAAGGGTGGCTCTTCAAAGTGAGACCATCCCATTTTATATTTACACGAACTATCCTAATAACATAGCTCGATGGGAGTTATCTATATACTCAGTTGAAGATGAGAATTTGATAGCACCTATAGAAGTTATTAAAGGTGACTCTCTTAATGTAAATGAGATGTTATCTTGGCAGTATAAAGAAAAAATTAATCCAAATGATGGTGATGAATATCTTTATAAATTAAGAGTTTATGATAAATATGGAAACTTTGATGAAACAAATATGGAAAAATTTACTTTTCAAGAGAGTGTTGAAAATAATAATATTGAACACAACTTCTTTGGAAAAGATAACACTAAGTCTAGAAGTATCTTAGTTACTGGTTCTAGGGTTAGAGTTTATGGAAAAGGTTTAAATACTATACGAACTATTGATTTAAATGGTCAACCTCTAGAGGTTGATAAAAATGGAAACTTTGTATATGAGATGTATACAGAGAATGAGGGAGAGAAAATTTTAAATGTTAAGTTATACGATAATCACGGAAAAGAGTATAACTATGATATGAGGGTAGATATTCCACGAAGATATGATTTCTTAGTGGGTATGGCTGACATCTTCATTGGGCAAAACTATGTATCTGGAAATGAAGCTATTTTAGCTCCAAATAATGAGTATGATGGTGATTTATTTAGTACAGGTAGATTGGCATTTTACTATAAGGGACTTTGGGAGAACGGCTACAGAGTAACTGCTCAAGCTGATACTTGGGCTAATGAATTTGATTATATGTTTAAAGACTTCTCTAAAAGAACTTCTAGAGAGATGTTTGAAAAACTTGAAAGAGATGATATTGAATTCAATTTAGGAGATGACTCTACATACTATAGAGATACTGAAACAGCTGGTAAGTTCTACTTAAGAGTAGACAAAGATAAATCTCATGCTATGTGGGGAAGTTATAATACTGGCTTTACTGGTAACTACTATGGTGACTATGATAGAAGTTTATATGGAGCAAAAGCTGAGTACCAAAGTTTGCAAGGTACTGATTTTGGAGAAAGTAAATATCAAGTTAAAGCATTTATTTCAGAGCCTGAAACACTTTTCTCATCAGATGAATTTGCAGGAACAGGAGGAAGTGTTTATTTCCTAAGTTTCCAAGATATTGTTACTGGAAGCGCTAAACTTAGAGTTGAAATTAGAGACCCTAGAACAGGAAGAGTTTTAAGAGATATTGTTCTAGAAGAGTTTAGAGACTACGAGATAAATGAACTTCAAGGTAGAATCATCTTAAAAAATCCATTACCTACAATTATAGCTGATGGTGGTTCTGGAGATATTATAAAAGAGATGCCTTACTACGGAGAATCAGTAGTATTAGTTGCAGATTATGAGTTCTACTCTTCTGACACAGATTTTTCTAAATTAACATATGGTACACGAGGTAAAGCTTGGTTAACAGACAATATAGCTCTTGGTGGAACTTTAGTAAATGAGGCTAGAGGAGATGGCTTTGAAGATTATGAGCTTCAAGGTGCAGACTTAACTTTAAGAAAAACAGATAACACATATTTAAGAATGGAGGTAGCACATTCTAAAGGTTCACAAAATATAATTAATAACTTTTCATATAATGGTGGTTATAACTTAGATTTAACGAAAAAAGATTGGGAGGATATATTAAATTATAAAGATTTAAATTCTCTTTACAATAATATTGATGGGTATGCATATTATTTAGAAGGAGAGGTGGCTTTAAAAGATTTCAATGAAGGATTTGGAAATGCTGATAGAATGGGGTTCTGGTATCGTAAAAAAGAGAGAGGATTCTCTAGAGCTGGTCTTGCAAACTCTGCTGAAATAGATGACTATGGATTTGAATTAGATTATGAATTAAATGAAAGATGGGATTTATCACTTGGAGCTAGTAAATTTAAAGAAACCGATCAAGATTTCGTAAATCCTGGATTTAATCAAGTAGAGGAAGATAGAGCTGATATTCTACTTTCTTATAAATATAATGAAAAACTGACTCTTTCAACAGAGTTAGAGTATTTAAAAAATAAAGAGTGGAATTATAATAATGAGTTTGCTAAAGAGGAGGCTATCCTTTTAGGAGTTAGAGCAGACTATGAATTCCTACCTAATAAAACTGTTTATGTTGAAGCTCAAACAGATGTACTTTCTGATAACTATGAAGCGAATAACCTATATACTTTAGGAACAAACTTAAAAATAGGTGAAAAACTAAAGCTTAATGCTGAAGGAAGTACAGGTAATAGAGGTCAAGGAGTTCAAGCTATGTTAGGTTATGACTTAACTCCTGAACACAATATATATGCAGGATACGCTTTAGAAAATGACAATGGACTATTTAATGATGGTAATAATAGTATCTTCACTGTGGGACAAAAATTTAAATACAATGATAATTTAAATATGTTCCATGAAAATCAGTTTGTTGATCAAAATAGTGGAAGAGGTTTCTTACAAACTTATGGTTTAGATTATGATTATACATCTGACTTAAGCTTAGGAACTTTAATACAACAAGGTGACTTAGATACAAATAATGGAAAATTAGAAAGAACATCTGTAAGTTTATACAGTAGATACTACGGTAAAGACTTTATGATTAGAAACAAATTAGAGTATGGAAGAGATAGAGGAAATAATCTATCAGCTGACACTTGGGCAACTATAAATAGAGCTAAAAAAGTTATAGATGAAGAGTATACTCTATTTGGAAAGCTTAACTATATCTATAGAGACTCTTTCTATGATAAAGATGATAAATCTGCTGAAGCTGGAGTTGGATTAGCTTATAGACCTATTTGGAATGATAGACTTAACTTAATCGGTAAGTATGAATATGTTTACAATATGGGAATTGATAGCCAATTAAACTCTACAAATGATGAAAAAGCTCATGTATTATCTTTAGAGGGAATCTACGAATTTAATCAAAGATGGGATATTGGTGCTAAATACGCTGTAAGACTTGAAAGTTTAAGAGCTGGACAAGGAGAAGGAGAATGGTATGATTCTAACTTAGATCTTTATGCAGTAAGACTAAACTATGAGTTTATTAAACAGTGGTATGCTTTTGGAGAATATCATCTACTTAGAGATATGAAGGATGACTCATATGAACATGGAGCGATAGTAGCAGTATATAGAGAAGTGGGACAAAACTTCAAAGTTGGAGTTGGATACAACTTCTCTAAATTTGATGACGACTTAACAGACTTAGACTATAATGCCAAAGGTTGGTTTATCAACCTAATCGGTAAATTCTAATAGGGAGGGCATATGAAAGTCAAAAATTATGTAAAACTCATTTTATTTGCAATTTTAAGTTTTTTCACAACAACCATGGCTTATTCAGCCAGTCCAACACCTTTTACAGGGCGTGAACAAGAGGTTGGGTATATATCACAACAAACAGGTTCTTCTTCTGGAAACGTAAGCGTTAGAGCTATTGATCTTTCAGATGGAACAATTGCTGCAACATATAATAATATTTATTCATATACTCCAGGGCAATTAGTAAATGCCTTTGGATATAATAGCCAAGATAATTTTATGTACGCTATTAGACAAAGAAAATTTAATGGTCAATTCCAAATCGTTTTAGAAAGAATTGGTAAAGATCCTAATAATACTTCAAAACTTTTAGTTGAAACTATAACAGGTCCTTTAGCTACTTCTTCTGAAAGAATAGCAACTAATGGACAATATGGAAAAACATATGTCAATACAGGTACATTTGATTTAGCTGGAAATATGTATATTATAGCTGGAAATCAAGATAAAACGTATATCTATAAAATTACTAGAACACAAGATATAGGTGTAACTACAGCAATAAATACAACAAATGATTATGTAGTTGAAGCTATAGTATCTGGAATCCCTAGCGGTATTGAACTAGGTGACTGGGCATATAACCAAAAAGATGGGCGACTTTACTTTGTAAATAGAGATGTGGAGGGAAATATCTACTCTATGTCAACAAGTGGTGGTAACCTTACAAAGTTATCAACTACTAAAGGTCCTGGAGTTGAGTTTACTGGTGAAGATATAGTTGGAGTTTTCTTTGATAATAATAACAATCTCTATATATATAATACTAAAAACGGTAAAACTTTTAAAGTTAACGTAGCTGGAGACAAAGTTATTGTACCGTATATAGATGATTTAGGTCCTGCTGGAGGAGGAGACGGAGCTAGAAATATTGAGAAACCTGTAACTACAAAACCACAGATAAAAGTTTCAAAAGAGTTTTTAACAGGTGAAGGGCTTCCTATTTATGATGATACTAACAAAGTATTAAAACTTAAATATAAAGTTACTATTCAAAACCTTAATAACTTAATACTTCCTCATTTGAACTTGACAGATGAGTTAAATTTTGATCATATTTCAAATACAAGTGGTATTAAATTTGAAGCTAGTTCATTACCTACAGGTGCTACTTTAGACGTTAATACTGGAGAAATTTCAAATATTATGCTTCCTGGAGCAACATCTACATCAAAAGGTAAAGTTGAAATAGAATTTTTCGTTGTTATTCCTTACTCTTTAATAACACATTTGGATAATGATGTTCTGAACACTATTAAAGTTACAACTCCTGAGACAAATGATGTTTGGGAAGATTCAGCGGAAGGAACTTTTGAAGTTAAAGAGATTGTATTTTTAGATAAGAAATTAACTGCTGGTCCTAACTATTCTGATGATGGACTTAAAGCCACTGCAACATATACATTTACTGTTGAAAACCCCTTAAATATGCCTCATACTAAGTTATCAGTAAAAGATTTATTTGTAGATAAGGATAATTGGGAAGTTTCAATCTCTAAAATTTCAGTGGATGGAAATGTATTAACTCCTGATGCTAATGGGGATGTAGAGGTATCAACAGCTGGAATTGGAGCTTTAGGTACTAACACAATTAATGTAACAATTGAGTATGACTTAACTAATATGTCTACTGAAAATATAACTCTTTATGACTATGGTCAAGTTACTTCATACATTAAAGATCCTAATAATGGAACTTTAGCTGATACAACAGAGGAAGTTCCTACTCCTTTAATTAGAATTCCAAAAGTTAGCTTAGTAAAATCTCTTGTAAGAGTTGACTATGCTAATCCTTTAGAACCAATTGCTACATATAGCTTTAAAATAACAAATGAAACTAAGATTCCTATCAGTGGCTTAACATTAACTGATAAACTAACTAATATGACAGGTCTAAAAGCTAAAGTTATAGACGCTACTGGAAATGGAGTTTATTTAAGTTCAGATAAAACAGAGATAACTATTCCTAACATAGAAATTCCTGGGGCTGGAGATATAACAAAAACTATTTATATTAAATACTTGGTAGTAGATATGACTTCTAGCCAAGAGATTGTTAAAAATACTGCATATATCTATCCAAAAGATTCACAAACTCCTTTTGATACTTCAGAAGAGGTTGAAACACCACTAACAAGAACTCCAGCGTTAGTAATTACAAAAACACCTGGAAATGTCGTATACAACCAAGATGGTACAGCTAATGTTATTTATACATTCACTGTAACTAATGGAACAAAAATTCCATATAGTGATTTAACAATAGTTGATAAAATTATTACTATAGATAAAATAACAATTGATGCTGCTTCAGTTATAGGTGGAACTTATGATGCAACTAATAACCTTATTACAACTTCAAGTTTTGCTTTAGCTGGAGAAGAAACAAAATCTGTTACAGTTACAGTTAAATATAATCTAAATGATATGATAGCTAGATTAGAAACAGTAACTGACAAAGGATATATTTATGATACATCTAATAATACAAATCCTGGAACGGGAACTGAAAACGATGGCTACATAGGACAAACTGAAGAAGTTTCTGTAGATTTTACTAAAACTCCTGTTCTTACAATTATAAAGTCTGCTACTACACCAGTTATTGAAGGAGATGTAGCTAGTGTTACTTATACATTTACAGTTAATAACCCTACTTTAATACCTACTTCAGTTACTGTTGTAGACAAAGTATTAAGTTTAGGAAATTTAAAAATTATAGAAGCTACATATAATGGAATAGTAATTGGTATAACAGATAATATTCTTGTGCTACCTATTATTGAGAATCTAGTTGGAACAGAAAATTTAGAGGTTACATTTAAATATAATTTAAATGATATGACAACAACTATTGATTCTGTTACAGATAGAGCATATCTATATGATAACACTACTAATTCATATGTAGCAGGAGATCCTGCAGGACCTGGACAAGTTAATATTCCTTCAGAAGTAGTTAAAGTTGATTTTGAAAAATCACCTTCAGTGACTATCGAAAAGAAAGCTAGTACTGTAAAAGACAATGGTAATAATACATCTGAAGTTACATATACATTCACTGTTAATAATCCTACTAAAATCCCTTATGAAAACTTAACTATAGTTGATAAAATTATAAGTTTAGAGGATTTAAAAATAACTTCAGTTATTGGTGGATCATATGATGAAACTAAAGGAGTTATAACATTAGATAGCATATTAGACTTCACAGGTTCAATAGAGAAAACACTAGTCATTACTTATGACACAAAGAACATGGCAAAAGAGATAGAAAGTGCGATAGATAAAGCATATCTATATGATACTTCTGGTAATAAAGATCCTGGTGAAGGATTAAATGAAGATGAAAATATTTTAGATATTTCTGATGAGGTTAAAGTAGACTTTACAAAAGAACCTAAAATCTCTATTTCAAAATCTGCATCTACTCCAATTTACAATACAGATGGAACAGCAAGTGTAACTTATACATTCACTGTAAATAATCCGACTAAGATACCTACTTCAGTTACTGTTGTAGATAAAATAAAAAAACTAGACGAATTAACTATAGAAAGTATTAAATATGGAGAAGATACATTAACAATAAATAATAATGTGATTATACTTCCTGAGATAGTTGATTTAGTTGGAGAAAAGAAAGTTTCAATTATTATTACGTACAATTTAGACGATATGACATCTATTTCAAATAGTGTTACAGATAAAGCCTTTGCTTATTCTGATCCTGAAAATCCATATGTACCTGGAAATAACCCTGAATCTTCTGAGGAACAAAATAAAAATACTCCATCAGAAGAGGTTACAGTTCCAATTACAAAATCACCTACTGCAACAATTGAAAAGTCTAGAGGTGATGTAAGTTATAATAATGATGGTACAGCTGATGTAATATACACATTCACAATTAAAAATAGTACTTTAATACCAATAACAAGTTTAGAATTAAAAGATAAAATCTATAATTTAGGAAAAGTTACAATTAATAGTGTAGTTGAAGTTTTAGATGGACCTGATGCTTTCAGTATGAGAAATACATTGGAATCAAAAGAGCTTGAATCATACACTATTTGGAATTTAGGAACTATATATTTACCTGGTAATGGAGAGGTTGTTAAAAAATATAAAATCAATTATAACTTAGATAGTATGGAAACAACTTCACAAACTGTTAAAAATGTGGGAATCATCAATATTTTACATGATGAAAATCCATTAGGAACATCTGATGAGGTTGACACTGTATTAACTAAAGACCCAAAAGCTTCAATTTTAAAAACTCCAGGAAAACCAGTTTATAACGAAGATGGAACAGTAAGTGTTACTTACACATTCACTGTAACTAACGAAACAAATATTCCTTATGCTGAGTTAGCAGTAGTAGATAAAATAGTTAGTTTAAATAATCTTACTATAGCTTCTGTTGAAGACGGAATATATGATAAAGATTTAGAAGTTATAGTTTTAGACTCTAAAATTGAAAATCTATTAGGTTTAACTACAAAAGATGTAACTGTAACAGTTATATATGATTTAGAAGGAATGACTACTACAGTTGATACAGCTACAGATAAAGCTTTCTTATATGATACATCTGATGGAAAAGAACCTGGAACAGGTTCAGAAGACGAATCTAATCCTCCAGTTGGAGAAACAGATAATGTAACTATTGAAGTGTCTAAAGACGCTACTATAGAGATTGAGAAATCATCAACTTCAGTAGTATATAACTCTTTAAATAATCAAGCAGATATCACATATAAATTTATTGTTGAAAACCTTACAAATATTCCATACAACGGAGTTACTATAAAAGATACTTTAACTGACTTAGGAGGTTTAACAGTTGCTAAAGTTTCTTCTGGTTGGACTCGAGCTGGAAATATTGTAATTTTAAATGAGAGTTTTGATGTAGCTGGAAAAGCTACTAGTTCAAAAGAGATTACAGTTACATATAATTTAAATGGTATGATTGTTGATACAACAACTGTAAAAGATATAGGAGCTCTAGTAAATCCTAATACTCCTAATGTTAATATTACAGTTTCTGAAGAGGTTTCTGTAGATTTATATAAAGATACAGTTTCATTAAGACAAGACGTATTTAATGTTACAGACAACTACCAAGATCTATTTACTAACCTTCCTTCAGCTAGTGAGAAAAACGCTAATCCACTATCTGTTGAACCTAGTAGTCAACTATTATACTTTGCTACTTTAGAAAATAGTAACCCGGCTGTTGCTACTAATGTAACAATTAATACTGATCATACTTTAGTTAAAGATACAGATGGTGCTAACGTATTCACTACTCTTGAAATTCAAGGTTTTGTTTACGCAGGTAAAGATGGTGTGCCAGTTGAGTTTAAATCAACAGATTTAAATGTTTTAAAAGCTAAGTTAGAAGAGTTAGGATACAAAGTTGACAGTATTACTCCTACTGAGATTAAATTCTCTCAAGTTCCTGGAGACTCTAAACTTTCTCTAGTTCTTGGAGCTACAATCTCTCCTGACGCTACATTTAGTGATAACTTTGCCATTGAGAACTTCGCTTCTTTAAATGGTGATGATCCTAAAGCACTTGGCGGCGATGATACTGAATTAAGAAGAACTTTAGTTCTTGCTTCTTTAGATGACATTCCTGTTACTAAAACTGCTGGAACACTAATTTATGACCCTGTTACTGGAATTGCCACAATTCCTTATGAGATTACATTTACAAACACTGGTTCTATACCTTTAAGTGGTTTAACATTAGAAGATGTTATGACTCCTGGTGTTGCTGAACTTGGTGAAATTAAAGATGTTGTTGTTACTAATGGTACAGTTTCTGATTTAACAGTTTCTAATATTACTGTTGCTGTTGGTGAAACTTGGACTATGACATTTAAACTTTTAGTTCCATACTCTAAAGTTGAAGATGGTTTAAAAGTTACAAACGAAGCTATTTTAAAGAAAGGTTCTGTTGTTTTAGGTAAAGATGATGAGGTTGTTGATTTAGAAAAACCTAATCTTACTCTAAGACAAGACGTATTTAATGTTACAGACAACTACCAAGGTCTATTTACTAACCTTCCTTCAGCTAGTGAGAAAAACGCTAATCCACTATCTGTTGAACCTAGTAGCCAATTACTATACTTTGCTACTTTAGAAAATAGTAACCCTGCTGTTGCTACTAATGTAACAATTAATACTGACCATACTTTAGTTAAAGATACAGATGGTGCTAACGTATTCACTACTCTTGAAATTCAAGGTTTTGTTTACGCAGGTAAAGATGGTGTGCCAGTTGAGTTTAAATCAACAGATTTAAATGTTTTAAAAGCTAAGTTAGAAGAGTTAGGATACAAAGTTGACAGTATTACTCCTACTGAGATTAAATTCTCTCAAGTTCCTGGAGACTCTAAACTTTCTCTAGTTCTTGGAGCTACAATCTCTCCTGACGCTACATTTAGTGATAACTTTGCCATTGAGAACTTCGCTTCTTTAAATGGTGATGATCCTAAAGCACTTGGCGGCGATGATACTGAATTAAGAAGAACTTTAGTTCTTGCTTCTTTAGATGACATTCCTGTTACTAAAACTGCTGGAACACTAATTTATGACCCTGTTACTGGAATTGCTACAATTCCTTATGAGATTACATTTACAAACACTGGTTCTATACCTTTAAGTGGTTTAACATTAGAAGATGTTATGACTCCTGGTGTTGCTGAACTTGGTGAAGTTAAAGATGTTGTTGTTACTAACGGTACAGTTGCTGATTTAACAGTTTCTAATATTACTGTTGCTGTTGGTGAAACTTGGACTATGACATTTAAACTTTTAGTTCCATACTCTAAAGTTGAAGATGGTTTAAAAGTTACAAACGAAGCTATTTTAAAGAAAGGCTCTGTTGTTTTAGGTAAAGATGATGAGGTTGTTGATTTAGAAAAACCTAATCTTACTCTAAGACAAGACGTATTTAATGTTACAGACAACTATCAAGGTCTATTTACTAACCTTC
Source organism: Cetobacterium sp. 2G large (assembly GCF_014250655.1). Classification (NCBI taxonomy): domain Bacteria; kingdom Fusobacteriati; phylum Fusobacteriota; class Fusobacteriia; order Fusobacteriales; family Fusobacteriaceae; genus Cetobacterium; species Cetobacterium sp. 2G large. The sequence goes on from NZ_JACHTH010000006.1 coordinate 26,284, forward strand.
CTTCAGCTAGTGAGAAAAACGCTAATCCACTGTCTGTTGAACCTAGTAGCCAACTATTATACTTTGCTACTTTAGAAAATAGTAACCCTGCTGTTGCTACTAATGTAACAATTAATACTGACCATACTTCAGTTAAGGATACTGCTGGTGCTAACGTATTCACTACTCTTGAAATTCAAGGTTTTGTTTATGCAGGTAAAGATGGTGTGCCAGTTGAGTTTAAATCAACAGATTTAAATGTTTTAAAAGCTAAGTTAGAAGAGTTAGGATACAAAGTTGACAGCATCACTCCTACTGAAATTAAATTCTCTCAAGTTCCTGGAGATTCTAAACTTTCTCTAGTTCTTGGAGCTACAATCTCTCCTGATGCTACATTTAGCGATAATTTCGTCATTGAGAATTTCGCTTCTTTAAATGGTGATGATCCTAAAGCATTAAATGGTGACGCTGCTGAATTAAGAAGAACTTTAGTTCTTGCTTCTTTAGATAAAATAGAAGTAGACAAATCTTCTAAAACACCTATTTATGATCCTAACTTAAAAGTTGTACAAATCCCTTATGAAATTAAAGTTACAAATACAGGAAGTACAAATTTAACTGGATTAATTCTAGAGGATATATTAGTTCCTGGCTTATCTGAATTAGGAGTTATAAAAGATGTTTCTCTAACAAATGGAACTGTTAATGAAGGTGGTGAAACGATCCAAGATATCACAATCAATGTTGGAGATATTTGGACTGTAAACTTCATCTTAGAAGTAACATTTGATAAAGTTGGAGACAATGGAATCACAATAGAAAATACTGCTATCTTAAAGAAAGGAGATGTTGAATTAGGAAAAGATAGTGAAACTGTAGAAGTAAAAAAATACAGTGTTAAATTAAGAAATGACGTATTTACAATAGATACTAATATCACTAACACTGCATCAAATCTACCTACAGCTACATTAAAAAATAGTAAACCACCTGTTGTTAAACCTGGTTCAAACGTACTTTACTTTGTAACCTTAACAAATGAAAATAATGGTATTGTAAAAGATACAAAAATTAGAAATGACCAAGTTGATTTAACAGATACAGAAGGAACTAGTCCAGCTTTTGAAGATATTCAATTTAAAGGGGTTATAATAACTGACAAAGATGGAAAACAAACATATTTAGATGAAGTAGATGTCGATAAATTAGTAGCGTTCTTAGAGTCAAATGATTACCAAACTTCAGCACCTCAAGTTAGAGCTATGAGAGCTATTTCTACCAATGGTGCTATCGGAACAGAAACAAGTAACTTTGCTATAATTCCTGCAAATAGCTCAGTTACTTATGTACTAAATGCTAAAGTCAATAGTACTGGTACATTTAAACAAAATTATGAGATTGAAAACTTTGCAGAATTAAATGATGATAATCCTAAAAATACTTTAACTGGTGATGAATACGAATTAAGAAGAACACTTTTACTTGTTGCGCTAGATGGGGATTTAGTACTACAAAAAGTTTCAGAAAAAGATGAAGCTTCTGTTGGTAAGTTTGTACCATACACTATTACAGTTAAAAATAACTCAACAGCAACTGTTACAAATATCTATATTAAAGATAATATTCCACCAGGATTTGTATTTGTAAAAGATTCAGCTAGAATTGTTGATAATTTAACAAATACATCTATAAAAGTTCCTGCAACAGGTGGTAAAGAGGTTGTTGTCGGACCAATAGAATCTATAGCTGCAAACACAGAGATTCAAGTTACTTATCTATTAAAAGTTGGTGTTGGAGTTAAACCTGGAAAATATACAAATACAGCTGTCGTTGTAGATGAAAATAAAAATCCATTATCTAATCAAGATTCAGCAGATGTTGATATCGTTCCAGATGAACTATTTGATACTACTACAATTATAGGTAAAGTATTCCACGATAGAGATGAAGATGGTATTCAAGATTATGGTATGGCTAGAGGTGTTATTATAGAGATTAATTTAAAAGATAAATCTTATGTAAGTGGTTCATCAATAGCTAAACAATATGGAATGTCTATTCCTGTAAAAGATAGTGACAAATTTAAAGTTGACCTTATTGATGGAAGAATTTCAGAAGCTGAGTCACCTTTAAATCATGTGGTAACAATTAGAAAACAAGTCTTAAGACCTGACGCAGTTGATAGTATAAGAGTTACGACTAAAGATGGAACTGATATTACGCTTCATTCAGATGGAAAAATAGTTACAAAACATACTGGAGATAAAAAAGCGGGTATGACTTCTCAAGATATTCAAATAGGACAAAAAATCTTGAAAAACAAAAAAGGGGAGATGTTTGTAGAGATTTATGTAGCAAATAACGGAATACAAGAGGAGGGAATTCCAGGAGTTAGATTAGCAACAGTTGAAGGATTAGTAATGGAAACTGATAAACATGGAAGATATCACTTACCACCTGTAACTCAAGAAAAAGGTAAAAACTTGATTATAAAAGTAGACCCAGCAACGCTACCTAAAGGATCTGTATTTACTACTGAAAATCCTAGAGTTAGACATCTAGGTAGAGTTATTATGAAATTTAACTTTGGGGTTAAACTTCCTGAATTACAAGAAGTTTATCAACCTATGACTCCTACCGTTGTAGGTAAAGAGGTATTATACAAGTAAATTTTTAAAATAAGGAGATTGGTATGGGAAGAATAAATAAAAAATATTCTAAAGAGTTTAAAATATCAGTCATAAAAAAATATAAGGAGGGAAATATAAGCTTAAATGGGTTAGCTGAAGAGTTTGGAATAGCTTCAAAAACTCAGATACATGTTTGGATAAAGAAATATGAACAAGAGGGAGAAGATGCTTTTATCTATGAAAAAAGAGGAAATCCCAAAACTATAAAAAAAGTTAAGGAGGAGAGAAGTATACGTTTTTCATCAATAGAAGAGGAGGCTAGATTTTTAAGATTAGAAAATGAATATCTAAAAAAGCTATGTAATTATTTAAGAAATAGCAATCTATGAAAAAAATATATAAATTTGACAGAAATTTTCAAATATAAAAAACTATTAAAATATATTAGAATTATATTAAAATAAAATATAAAAAGTTTATATATTAAATAAGTAGATATGATATAAGTAAAAATTTAAAATAATATTATACATAGATGAAAGGTAGATTAATTTAATATAATCTACCTTTTAAATTTATATATAAGTAAATTTTCAAAATGAGGAGATTAGCATGGGAAGAATAAATAAAAAATATTCTAAAGAGTTTAAAATGTCAGTTATAAAAAGATATAAAGAGGGAAATATAAGCTTTAATGGGTTAGCTGAAGAGTTTGGGGTAGCTTCAAAAACTCAGATACATGTTTGGATAAAAAAATATGAACAAGAGGGGGAAGATGCTTTTATCTATGAGAAAAGAGGAAATCCTAAAACTATAAAAAAAGTTAAAGAGGAAAAAAGTATAAGCTTTTCATCAATAGAAGAAGAAGTAAGATTTTTAAGACTCGAAAATGAATACTTAAAAAAATTATGTAATTACCTTAAAAATAGTGATATGTGAAAAAAATATAATACTTATACAGAATTTTTCAAATACAAGAAATTGCTAAAATATGTTAAAATAACCTAGCTATTTAAATACAGTGATTTTTTACTAACAGGGAAGAAGTATCCTTTTGAGGATACTTCTTTTCTTTATTTTTAGGAGGAACATTGAAAAAATATATAAGAATTACCTACCTATTTTTATTAATTTTATTGATTTTTTTAGTTTTAAATAATAAAAATAGATTAATTGAAAATATAAATTATGAAGTTAACAACTTCAATATACATTTTAATAAAAAAATAAAAATTTTAGAACAGGAAATAAAGTATATCTCTTTATTAAAAAAAGAGATTAAAATACCTGAGTTTCAACAAAAAAATAATATGATTTATTTTAATAGTGACCAGGGGGGAGTTTATTTAAAAAATTTAGAGTACATTCCAGATACCTATATGAATCTTCCACTAAATCTTTTCAAGAATAGATTAAAAGATAAGATAAATAAAGAAATTATAGGAATAGCTTATGCTGAATTTAAATGTTTTGAAAATTATGAGCAAATTATATATACTGATATCTTTAATGAAAAATGGGTAGATGTTCTATCTAACAAATCACTGTCTTATAAGTTTTTTCAAACTAATCGAAGTTTTTCTGGAGAAAATAAAGAATTTGTGCTATACGGACTGTATACAGATAAGGTGTATAAAAAAGAGATGATAAGTATTGGGTTTCCTATCTATTCAATTTATAACAATCAAATTTTACTTCAAGGCATCTGGTATTTTGATTTCAATAAAGAGTTTTTTAGAAATGATATATTTAAATTTAAAGAACGTTTTAATTTAAATGCTTTAATTATTGATGGTAATGAGAATATTATTATATCCACAGACAAAAACATAATTAATATAAAAGATTATAGTAATTACTATAGTTTTCCATTTGGAAAGACTGATTATACACTGCTAATAAAGAAAGAGAAATTCAGTCAACTTTTTGGACTTAAAGAGTTTCTTCTAATTTTAATTATCGCAATCTCTATTATTTATGTTCTCAAAGAAGAAAAATTAGAAAAAGAGATTTTTATATTAAAAAGACAGATTGAGAGTTACCTTATTTTTAGAGATCCACTTTCTAAACTATATAATAGATATTTTATTGATAGTAAACTAGAATTTCCGCTCGAGAAATGTTCTATGATTTTAATTGATATTGATAATTTTAAAACTATCAATGATACATATGGGCATCATACGGGTGACCTTGTTATTAAAGGATTTAGTGATTCTATAAGATTAATATTACAAAAAAATGATTATGGGATTCGATGGGGTGGCGAAGAGTTTTTACTTATTTTCTCCAATAAAGAAAAAGAATTTGTTTTAAAAAAATTAGAACTACTTCAAAAATTGATATATAATTTAAACATTATTGATAATTACTCTATAACATCTTCCTTTGGCGGAGTACACAAAGACTTTATTAATAAGAATACTCTATATTCAACAATATCTAAAGCTGATGATAATTTATACTTAGCTAAAGCTCAAGGAAAAAATAAAGTTATTTTTTAAAAAAACCTCCATTTACAATATTATAAATGGAGGTTTTTTTATTACTATACTTAATTATCTAGGTCAGGGGCGACCTAACGAATGTGAATAAAAGGAAATCGAGAAATTATTAAACTTTAAAATACTAAATCCAAATTTTAAAATTCGTTCTCTATTTACAGTTATAGCATATTCATGCTAACATATCTCAAGTAAAATATAAATTAGAAAAATACTAAAAATATTCTTATTTTATTTCATAGTACCTTTTTTCGAAAATAAATTTTCAATACATATTTTTTATGATATAATTATTTCATAAAAATCGAAATAAAGGGGGAAAAATGGAGATATTAAATTCATTAATAAATTTTTTTAATGATATTTTATGGGGTTATGTTCTTATTGTAATGTTATTATTTGTAGGAACATATTTTACATTAAAAACAAAATTCGTTCAAATAAGATATTTTGGACAAATGATAAAAATTTTAGGTGATAGCGTAGGTCATAAAGGTGGAGTTTCATCATTTAAAGCATTTTGCATAAGTACTGCCTCTAGAGTTGGAACTGGGAATTTAGCTGGAGTTGCAATAGCGATAGCTTCAGGAGGTCCAGGTGCTATATTTTGGATGTGGTTAATAGCCATTATAGGTGGAGCATCTAGTTTTGTAGAAAGTACTTTAGCACAAATTTATAAAGTAAAAGATGGAGAAGCTTTTAGAGGTGGACCAGCTTATTATATGGAGAAAGCTCTTAATAAAAGATGGATGGGTGTTGCATTTTCAATATTAATATCAATAACTTTTGGACTAATATTTAATTCAGTTCAATCAAATACAATATCTTTAGCTTTTCATGAAGCTTTTAAATTGGATAGAACAATAATTGGTATTGTATTAGCTGTTGGAACGGGAGCTATAATTTTTGGTGGAGTTCAAAGGATAGCAAACTTTAGTGCTGCAGTAGTACCTGTTATGGCTATTCTTTACATATTAGTTTCATTGTATGTAATTATAAGCAATATAAGTATGGTTCCAGAAATATTTAGAGATATAATTGAAAATGCTTTTGGTATTAGACAAGCAGTTGGTGGAGGAATAGGAGCTGCTATTATGACTGGAGTAAAAAGAGGTTTATTTTCTAATGAAGCAGGCATGGGATCAGCACCAAATGCAGCGGCAGCAGCAGAAACTTCTCATCCTGTAAAGCAAGGATTTGTACAAACTTTAGGAGTATTTACAGATACAATTTTGATTTGTTCATGTACAGCTTTTATGGTTTTAATATCAGGAGCACATAAGACTGAAGGATTAACAGGAATTCAATTAACTCAAAATGCCTTAAGTTCTCAAGTTGGAGGATGGGGAAATGTTTTCATTGCATTATGTATATTATTATTTGCTTTTAGCTCAATAATTGGAAATTATTATTATGGAGAAACGAATATAGAATTTTTAACTCCAAATAAAACTTGGTTAAACTTATATAGAGTTGGAGTTATTGGAATGGTAATGTTTGGTTCTATTGGAGAGTTAGCACTTGTTTGGAATATGGCTGATTTATTTATGGGATTAATGGCAGTATTGAATCTTATAGCTATATTCTTACTAGGTAAAGTTGCTTTTGAAGCTTTAGGTGATTATAGCAATCAAAAAGAGAGTGGATTAGATCCTAGTTTTAATAAAAATGATATAGATATGCCATATGGTGAAAGGGTTGAATGTTGGGATTAATATAAATAATAGATTATTTATAAAAAAATACAGTAGATTAGCTACTGTATTTTTTTATATACTATTATTTTTTTAGCTCTTCCAACTCTTTAAAAATTTTGCTACTCCATTATTATCATTACTATCAGTTATATGTTGAACTCTACTTTTTAAAATTTCATGAGCATTTCCCATTGCTACTCCAACTCCGACTAACTCTAACATCTCTAAATCATTATGAGCATCTCCAAAAGCTATGCACTCTGACATCTTAATTCCTTTTTTTTCCAAAACTTTCTTTAATGTTAATCCTTTATTTACATCTTTATTAAGAATTTCTAAATATTTATCTTGAGAATATGTAAAATAAACACTATTCCCCAGTATTTCTCTTAACTCTTTTTCAACTTTTTCTAATATATCATTTTCATCAATAATAATACTTTTAATCATTTGAAGATTATCAAAAGTATCAAAAGATCTTAATGTTGGCTCTAGTTTAGAATTATTTTTATAATATTTAGTACCGATAGATTCTAAATCCTCAACATACCAGATATCATCTTGAAAAAGATTTAAATCTTTTTTATTTTTTCTACAAAACTCTACTATTTTTAAAACCTGATTCTCCTCTAAAACTTTTTCAAAAATTATCTCATCAGTTTTTAAATTCATTACTCTAGCTCCATTATAACAGATTACTGTAAGAGGGATTTCTAAACTCTGTGCTATTTTTTTAGTTATTGGATAAGGTCTTCCTGTAACAATTAAAATCTCTACGCCATTTTCAGATAACTTTTTCAATATATTTTTATTTTCTTCAGAAATTTCTTTTTTACTATTCAACAACGTTCCATCTAAATCCAATGCTACAGCTTTCATAATGCCTCCTTATTCTAGAGTTTCTTTTATCACTGATATTAATTTCGTTGCCGTTAATTCATACTTTTCTAATAATTCTTCAGCCTTTCCACTTTGACCAAATACATCATAGATTCCAACTTTTTTAACTAATGTTGGATGCGTCTCTGATAAGAACTCTGATACCGCTGACCCAAGTCCACCTATTACAGAGTGCTCTTCAGCTGTTACAATAAATTTTGTTTCTTGAGCAGCTTTTAGAACTGTCTCTCCATCTAAAGGTTTTATTGTTCCTACATTTACTACTCTTACTGAAACTCCTTCAGTTTGTAACTTTTCTGCTGCTTCTAAAGCTCTTGCTGTCATAAGTCCTGTTGCTAATATTGTAACATCAGTTCCTTCTTTTATAGTATTTGCTATTCCTATTTGGAAATCATATGAATCATCAAATAATACTGGTACATCTAATCTTCCCATTCTTATATATACTGGTCCGTTATACTCTGCTGCTGCAAATATCATTTTCTTAGTTTCTGTAGCATCTGCTGGTGATAATACTACCATTCCTGGAATACTTCTCATTAAAGAGATATCTTCAACTGATTGATGTGATCCTCCATCTTCTCCTACTGAAATCCCTGCATGTGTTGGAGCTATTTTTACATTTAACTTTGGATAAGCTACTGTATTTCTTATTTGCTCAAATGCTCTTCCTGCTGCAAACATCGCAAAAGTAGAAGCAAATGGTATTTTTCCACACGTAGCAAGTCCAGCTGCTGTTCCAATTAAATCTGCTTCAGCTATTCCAACGTTTATATGTCTTTCTGGGAATGCCTCTTGAAATAGATTTGTTTTTGTTGATTTTGTTAAGTCTGCATCTAAAACAACTATATTATTATTTTGTCTTCCAAGCTCTACTAATGCTTCTCCGTAAGCCTGTCTTGTAGATTTTTTCATTATTTCATCCTCCGAATTTATTATATCTCTGATACTTTCTCTAGCTCTGCTATCGCTTTTTCTGTCTCTTCACAAGTTGGAGCTACCCCATGGAATCCACAAACATTTTCCATAAATGATACTCCTTTACCTTTTACAGTTTTAGCAATAATTACTGTCGGTTGCCCTTTTGTTTCTCTCGCTTTATCTAAAGCATCAAATATCTCTTGGAAGTTATGTCCGTCAATTTTAATTACATTCCATCCAAAAGCTTCCCATTTTTTATCTAGAGGCTCTACACCCATAATTTTATCTACATTTCCATCTATTTGAAGATTGTTTGAGTCAACGAAAGCACATATCGAATCAAGCTTAAAATGTGCTGCTGACATTGCCGCTTCCCATACTTGCCCCTCTTGTAACTCTCCATCTCCCATTAAAACATAAGTTCTATAGTTTTCTCCTGAGATTCTAGCTGATAGTGCCATTCCATTAGCTACAGATAATCCTTGTCCTAAAGAACCTGTTGATATCTCTATACCTGGAAGTTTTTTCATATCTGGATGTCCTTGTAAAGGTGATCCGTAAGCTCTTAATGTTCCTAAAAGTTCTCTATCAAAGTATCCTCTTTCAGCTAAAGCAGAGTAAAGTACTGGAGCTGCATGTCCTTTTGATAAAACAAATCTGTCTCTTCCCTCCATTTTTGGGTTTTTCGGATCTATATTCATTTCTGAAAAATATAGTGCAGTTACTATATCAGCTGCTGATAATGATCCTCCTGGATGACCTGATTTTGATTTACAAATCATTTGAACAATATCTTTTCTTACTTCAGTAGCTTTTTCTTCTACCAACTTTACATCTCTTAATCTCATAACTACTCTCCCTTAAAAACTATTTTTTTGCATTTTCCCAATCTTTTAAAAATCTCTCTATTCCTCTATCTGTTAACTCATGCTTTGTCATTGCAACAATTGTCGAATATGGAATTGTCCCTATATGAGCACCAGCTAAAGCAACTTCTTTTGCATGCCACGGATTTCTAATACTTGCTGCTATAATCTCTGATTTTATATTATGTTTTTCAAAAATTTCAGCTATCTCTTTTATAAGATTAACACTATCTACTCCTACGTCATCTAATCTTCCTAAAAATGGACTTACAAAAGTAGCTCCAGCTCTTGCTGCTAAAAGTGCTTGAGATGGTGTAAATATAAGTGTTACATTTGTTTTTATTCCCTTTGATGTTAAAATCTTACAAGCTTTTAATCCTTCTATTGTCATAGGAAGTTTTATTACAATATTGTCATGAATTTGAGCTAAAGGTAGCGCTTCTTCTACCATTTTAGCAGCTTCTAAAGAGATTACTTCAGCACTTATTGGTCCATCTACAATCTCTGTTATCTCTTTTATTACTTCCTTAAAATCTCTTCCCTCTTTAGCTATTAAGCTAGGATTTGTGGTAACTCCACAAATAACTCCCATATCATTAGCTTCTCTTATTTCATTAACATTTGCTGTATCTATAAATATTTTCATCTAATTTGCCTCCACACCTTGACCATAATATGCATTTTTACCATGTTTTCTTAAAAAATGTTTATCTAAAAGTTCATCTTGCATTCTCTCTACTTGTCTATTTAAATTTTCAGTATTATAAGCCATTTTAGCAAGTTCCTCTAAAACCACAGCATTATGAACAGCATCTCCCGCATCTTTTCCCCAAGCAAATGGGCCGTGAGAATTTACTAAAACTGCTGGTGTAAAATCTGGATTTAGTCCATTTTCATCAAATGTTTCTACAATAACTTTTCCAGTTTCTAACTCATATTCTCCTTCTATCTCTGTTTTTTTCATCTTTCTTGTACAAGGAATATCTCCATAAAAATAATCTGCATGAGTTGTTCCATAAGCTGGAATCGATTTCCCAGCTTGAGACCAAATAGTTGCCCAACTTGAATGCGTATGAACTACTCCACCTATATTAGGAAAATTCTTATAAAGAGCTAAATGTGTAGCAGTATCTGAAGATGGTTTTAAATGTCCTTCTACAATATTACCTTCTAAATCTACAACAACTAAATCATCTATAGTCATATTATCGTACTCTACTCCACTTGGCTTTATTACAATTAAATTTTTTTCTCTATCAATTCCACTTACATTTCCCCATGTATATGTTACTAATCCTTTTTTAGGAAGCTCTAAATTTGCTTTTAAAACTTTTTCTTTTAATGTTTCTAACATTTGAATCCTCCTTCTGCCATTTTACTCTCCATCCATTTTTTAGCGTTTTCAATCTCTTTTAATGGATCTTCACTTTTCTCTGTCCACATCTCTATTAATAATGGTCCACTATAATCTATTTCATGTAAAAGTTTAAAAAACTCAACAAAATCTACACATCCTTGTCCAAATGGAACCTCCTTAAACTTTCCAGGAAAATCCTCTGTAACAGCCAAGGTATCTTTTAAATGAATAGCACTAATTTTATGTCTTCCTTTCAAAATTTCTTCTCGAACATCATTTCCCCAAGCTGTTAAATTCCCAATATCTGGGTAAACTGTTAAAAATGGTGAGTTTAAAATTTTATCAAACTCTAAATATTTTGTTATTGAATTCATAAAAGGGTGATCCATAATTTCAATAGATAGCATCACATTTGCTTGCTCTGCCCATTTTAAAGACTGCTTCATTCCCTCTATATATAATTCTCTTGTTTTCTCATTTCCAGTCTCATAATAAACATCATATCCTGCCATCTGTATATTTCTAATCCCCAAATCAGTAGCTAACTCTATCGCTTTTTTCATAAGTTCTAACGATTTTTTTCTGATTTCTTTATTCTCACTACCCAAAGGAAATCTTCTATGACCACTAAAACACATTGAAGGCACTCTTACTCCTGTTTCTAAAACAGCACTAATAAACTCTTCTCTCTCTTCTAAACTCCAATCTAGCCTAGCTAACCTTTCATCTGTCTCATCTATTGAAATCTCTACAAAATCAAATCCTAACTTCTTAGCATATTTCAATCTATCTCTCCAACTTATATTTTTAGGAAGAGCTTTTTCATATATTCCAAGAGGAAATTTATTTAAATCATACATAAGTTTTTACCCCCAAATTTTAGAAATTTCTTCTTGCCATTTTTGAGCCTCTTTTTTAGGCGATTCTGCATCTCTTAAAGATCTTCCTGCGATAAAACAATATATATCCATTCCTTTAAATAATTTTAATGTATCTAATTCTAATCCACCTGTTACAGAAACTTTAAATCCCATTTCTATTAACTTTTGTACTTTTTCTAAATCTTTTTGTCCCCAAGTTTCTCCTGCTAAAAGAGCATCTCTACTTTGATGATACACAACTTGAGATAACCCAGCCTCTTTCCACTGTCTTGCATGATCATATGTCCAGTCTCCATATAATTCAACTTGTAAATCATCAATCTCTTTTAATGCTGCTTTCATTGTTGGAATTGTTGCTGAACAAATTACTGTCATCCAATTTGCTCCTGCTACTTTACAATTTTTTGCAACTGTTCCACCTGCATCAGCACATTTTGTATCTGCTAATATAACTTTTTCAGGATAAAGTGCTCTTAAACATCTAACTGCTTCCATTCCCTCTTGTAAACAAAGAATAGTTCCTGCCTCTATAACATCAACAACATCTCCTAAAAGACTTACAGATTTTAATGCATCACTTAATGTATTGTTATCTAAAGCTACTTGTAATAATGGTTTCATTTTATTTCCTCCTATTTTTTGCTTTTCAAATTTTTATGAAATTAATGCTAAAATATCCTCTTTTGTCTTAGCATTTTTAATTTTTAAAATATTTTCCTCATCCTCAAATAAATCTGCAACTTGCACTAATCCAAACTCATTATGACTATCAGCACTTGTTGCTGCTAAAGTAATCAATATGCTTACATGCCCTGCATCTTCACCAAAGAACACTGGTTCTTTTAAAGTAACTAGACTGAAACTATCTTTTATAACACCTGATTCTGGTCTAGCGTGAGGCATTGCAACTTCTGGCATAATGACATAATATGGCCCATACTCTAATGTTTTTTTTATAATATCATCGTAATATCTTTCTTCAATAGCTCCTGATTTAACAAGTAAATCAGTAGATATTTTAATAGCTTCTTCCCATGAAGTAGCTATTTGATCTATAGCTATTGAATTATTTTCTATTAAAGAGCTTTTTAAATTCATAATTCTTCTCTCCTTCACTTCTTTTATAAAACAGGAGCAGACAATCTGCTCCTGTTTTGTATATTTTTATTTTAAAATTTCCAATATTCTTGCTTCCATCTCTTTTACATCTAATATATTTTTTAAAGCAATAACTTTTGTTCTTGTATTTGGGTTTAATTGCGATGCTAAATGTGTTGATGCAATAACTATATCGTAAGTTGATATTCCAGACTTAGCCTGACCTATACTACAATTTTCGCATGTGTTTTGTATTTTATGTTTATCTAAAATCCCTTTAGCTTTTAATTTCATCATCATACTTGTTCCCATTCCATTTCCACAAACCGCTAGTAACTTTACCATAATTTTTACCTCCATTTAATAGTTAACTTCTACAATTTCATCTTCTACTACTTCAACCTCATTATTAAAGTAGTGCTCACGATTATTAACTTTTTTATATTGAATTAAAGGAATTGCTAACATTCCAACTATACATAAGAAATAACCTACTAAACCAAAATTATTTAATATAAATCCTTGTCCTACCCAAAGTGTACTTTGATCTATATTTCCATGCCATCCCCCAAAACCTTGAAGTTTAAATAATGCTACTGCCACCGCTCCTAAAATAACTTGAAGTATTCCTGATACAAATGGTAGAATCATTGCTGCTTTAACTCCACCTCTTTTTTCTGCAAATATTGCTATTGTAGCATTATCAAAGAATACAGGTACAAATCCTGTTATTATTAAAATTGGAGACTTAAATATTAGAAGTCCTGCTATTGCAATAAATTGTCCAATAGCTCCAAATATAAATCCAAATAATACTGCATTTGGAGATCCAAATCCATATGCTGCTGCACAATCTACCGCTGGCATAACTCCTGGTAAAATTCTATTTGATATACCTTGGAAAGATTCAGTTAACTCACTTACGAACATTCTTACTCCTGTCATTAAAATAGCTAGGTAAACTGAGAAATATAATGATTTTGATACTATATACGTTACAAAGTTTAAACTTGCTCCGAAATTCTTTGCATCTGCTACTCTCATATAATCTTCACCTAAGATTCCTAGAATTGTTCCAAAGAAAATAATCATAAGAGTTCCTGTTGCAACGATATTATCATGAAATATTGATAACCATTCAGGTAATTTTAAGTCATCTAACTTTTTACTAGCATCTCCAATTTTTGGAGCAATTTTATCTGTCGCCCAAATAGCAAACATCTGTTGATGTCCTATTACAAATCCGGCTCCATCTGTTAATCTTTGAGTGGCTCCCACTGTTAAGTTTGTTGCAACTGCCCAGTAAGTTCCAACGAAAAGACCTATCATTATTGCTCCTGTTGCATTTCTATATTGAGGAAAAGCATAGAATATTATCCATGTTGCAGTTGTTGCTTGCTGAACCATTATGTGTCCTGTTATAAACAGCGTTCTTATCTTAGTATATTTTCTAAATAATACTAAGATAATATTTAACGTAAATCCAATTAACAATGCTATCATCGTCCAAGATGTTGTAAGTCCCACTGATTCTAAAGCACTATTAACTGCATTCAAACCAAAATATGGATCTATTACTGCTGCATTTAGTCCAAATCTATCGTTTAATCCTGCTAAAATTGGTCTAAATGTCGATACAAGTCCTCCAGCTCCAACATTTAATATCATATAACCTACAGTTGCTTTTATAAATCCTGAAAAAGCTTGATATAATGGTTTTTTTAATAAAAGATAACCTATGAAAACTAAAATACCTACAAAGAACTCTGGTTTTGTTAATATATTATTTACGAAAAACTCAAAAATCGACAACACTCCCATACTTTTCCTCCTTATATACTTTTATCTTCTATTAAAGCATTGATTTAAATGGTAAATCAGGTTCTATTGCAAAAGCATCGTGGAATCCTCTATCATACATGTACTCTAATCTATCTTTATCAAGTGGCCATACAAATTTTCCACCAACTTCCCATAAAAATGGTTTAAACTTATACTGTAATCTGTCTTTTCTCATATTCCATAGATATAAGATTTCTTTTGGGTCTGCTTTAAAGTTTGTCCAAATATCATGGTGAATTGGAATTACAACTTCTGTATTTAAACATTCAGCCATTCTTAACATATCAACAGACGTCATTTTATCTGTCATACCTCTAGGATTTTCACCATAAGAACCTAAAGCAACATCTATTTTATAGTCATTTCCATGTTTTGCATAATAGTTAGAGTAATGAGAATCTCCACTATGATATATATTTCCTGCTGGAGTTTTTATTAAATAATTCACAGCTAGTTTATCCATATCCTGAGGCATTTTATCTTTTAAAATTACCCCTTCTGGAGCTGTCACTAACTCTGTTCTATCAAAAGAATCTAGAGCAACAATCTCTGTATCTTTTATTTTTACTATATCTCCTGGCTTTACTACAATACATCTATCTTCTGGTACTCCCCAACTTATCCATAAATCAACACACGCTTGTGGTCCTATAAAAGGAACTGATGGGTCACAATTTTGAATAACTGCTGCTGCTACATTTTCATCTATATGATCTCCATGATCATGAGTTGATAAAATTGCATCTACTTCCTTTATTCCAAATGGATCAATTACACAAGGTACATTTCTTAAATTTGGCTGCAATGCTTGACATCCTATCATTCTTTGGTGTTGGTGTTGGTGCTTCATCAATGGATTTTTTCCTGATTTTTTTCCAGTTTTTACCCAAAGGTCTATACATAAATTTGCATTTCCCTCTGTTTTAATCCAAATTCCAGTACATCCAAGCCACCACATTGCTACTGTTCCAGGTGCAACTTTCTCATTTTCAATTTCTTCATTTAACCATGTTCCCCACTCTGGGAATGTGCTTAATATCCAAGATTCTCTAGTTATTTTACTAATTTTTGACATACTTTCTACCTCCAGATTGTTATGTTTACCTTTATGATAGAAGTATATTTTATTTTTTAGCTATAAAAAAGAACCTATTTTATTCAAAATTTTTTTACAAATTTTTCCATATTAAATTCTGGTTTTTCAATCTCTTCAACTATTTCTAAAAATCCATCTAAATGTTCTTTATTATCTTTAGAACTAAAGGCTATTATAGTTTTTACAGGTATATCTTCGGGAAATAAAACACTATTTTTTAAAGTAACTATAGAGAAAGCTGTTTTATTAACATTACTGTCAGTTTTTGCATGAGGAAAAGCAATATTTTTACCCATAACCATATAACTTCCATAATTTTTTATACACTGAACCATATCTTCAACATAGCTTTCTTCTACACAACCACTCTTTAATAGAAGGTTTCCAGCCTTTCTTACAGCTTCTTCCCAATCTTTTGCAATCTCTCCTAAAGAGATTTGTTTTTTATTTAACATATCAAAAATTGTAATTTTTTTCGGCGAAATATCATCAATTAAATTTGAATTTAAAATATTTTTTAAAGATTCAATCATATTTTCTTTATCATTTATTGTACAATTTTTTTCTATTTCATTCATAAATTCAGATAAAAGATATTTTTTATTACGTTTTTCAAAGCCACTTTTCTTTAAAATATTTATATTTTCAGTAGATAAAATTGGATTTACTTTTATTACTGGTGTTAAAAAATCTAATAACTTTAAATCTACAGTAGTTATTATTACATCAATCTCATTTTTATTTAAACTTGTTGTTAGCATATGTTTTGGTATTATATCTATTATATCTATCGAAAATAACTCTTTTAGTTGTTGAGCTAAAAGTTTAGATGTTCCATATCCCATACCACAAACTAATAAAACTTTTTTCTTATTTTTTATAATAACTCTATTTCTATCCATAGAAGCTTTAAAATGAATTGTTATAAATGCTATTTCATCATCTGAAAAATCTTTTTCTATATATCTTTCTAATTCATTCATAACCTCTTTTGTTATTTTAAAAAGATTTGGATAACTTTCTATAACTTCTAAGTAGATTGAATTTTCCAATTGAATCCCGTTCTGAATTCTATAAATAGTTGGTTTTAAATGATTCAATAATCCATCTAAGAGAATATCATCTTTTGATATATCAACATCTATTCTCTTATTGAAATTTTGTATAAGTTTTTTAACTAAAACCTCCATTTCTACCCAATTTTCATAATATGAATATCTATGATTATATGTATGACTTCCTAGGAAAAAATCTGTTATCTTTAAATACTCAACTTTTGAAAACTCTATATCATAATTTGATTCTATTAACGCACTTGCTTTTTTTACTGCTTTGTACTCTTCTGTTTCTTCTAAAAAGTTTTCATTTTTTATTTTCCTCATACTATTCCCATTTTTTGCCATAACAATTGCTATTTTTAAATATTTTTTTATTATCTCAAAAGCTTCATCTGATACTATTCTATTCATCAACTTTTGACAATAATTCATAAATGCAACAATACCATCTTCCTCTACAAACACTTCATTTTCTATAATCTCTTTAAATAAATAGTTTTTAGAGCTCTTTAAAATACCAAAAAAATTCAGTGTACAAAGTCTTATATTTTCCTCTTCACCTATTAAAATCAACCCTTTTTTAGGAGAAATCTCTAATTTTAAGTTATAATTACCTAACAAATCTTTTATATTTTTTAAGTATAGCTTCAATGTATTTCTACTTATATCTAATTTTTCTGATAATTTTCCTTGATTTATAGATCTTTTAAATAAAATTTGTAAAAGTATGTATATTTCTCTTTCTTCAGAAGATAAAAATTTTATACTATAATTTTCTTTTAATATATTTTTTACAATTTGAATATCAGTGATTTTAACGGTTCCTTTTGTTAACTCAATATTTGATATATTTTTTATCTCATAATTATCGTTTAGATATTCCTCTATTTTTTCAATTTCATATCGTACAGTTCTTTCACCTATTTCCAACTCGTTCGAAAGATCCTTTATACTTTTTTCACCGTTATTTTCTATTATATTTTGTAATAAAATAATTCCTTTTCCACTAATCATATACATACCTCCAGCTTTTACAATATTTTTTTCATTATAACATATAAAATTAACAAAAACTTAAATAAAAAACTTATATCTTCAATCCTTATTTTTTCAAACATCAAAACATGATATAATGTAAAAAAATATAGGAGAATGATTTTAAAATGATTAAAGAAAAAGCTAGTGATAAAGTTTTTAAATATATTGAAGAAAAAATCGTATTAGGAATTTGGAAAGAGGGAAATAAAATTGACTCTGAGAATCAATTAGCTGAAGAGTTAATGGTGAGTAGAGTTTCTGTTCGAGAAGCTATTGGAAAGATGGTAGCTATGGGAATTTTATATAAAAAAAAAGGTGGTGGTAGCTTCGTTAAAAAAATAACTCCCTCAAGTTTCATGGATAATTTAATTCCATTCATGATTTTAGGAGAAGGAGACTATATTAAAATTTTAGAACTTCGTCAAGCACTTGATGTTGTTGGGGTTGGCCTATTTATACAAAATGCTACTGATGAAATGTTACTTCACTTAAAATATATAAATAGTAAGATGAATGAAGAAGATATTACACCTGAAGAGTTTTTTAAACAAGATATGATTTTTCATAAATTTATTTTGGAAAATTGTTCAAACTCTCTAATATATAAAGTTTTTGAAATGTTATTAAATATTATGGGATACCATGCAAAGGAACAATACTTTAAATTACCTTTAAAAGATCGTATTTTAGAGCATAATTTAATTACAGACGCTATAGAAAAAAGAGATATTGAAATTGCTCAAATATATATGAAGCGACATCTAGAAAGAACTATGATTGATTTAAAAAAATAAGAAAAAAGTTGACAATTTTTAAATTAAATTGTAAAACATAAGCAAGTTGTAATACAAAAGTTATTATAACTTGCTTTTTTATATTGTTTTAATAGAATTATTTGTTTTATAACGAAAGTTGTCATACACATATTAAATTTTAAAAGGAGTTTTTATGAAAATAATAGTAGCTATAGATTCGTTTAAAGGAAGTTTAAGCTCTTTTGAACTTGGACAAGCAATAGAAGTTGGGGTAAAAAGAGTATATCCAGAAGCTGAAGTAATAAAAGTACCAATCGCTGATGGTGGTGAGGGAACAGTAGCTTCTTTAGTTGAAGGAACAAAAGGAAAATTTGTAACAGTAACAGTAAATAATCCTCTTATGGAAAAAATTGAAGCTAGATATGGAATAATGGGAGATGGAAAAACTGCTGTAATTGAGATGGCAGAAGCATCAGGACTGCCATTAATACCAGTGGAAAAAAGAAATCCTATGAAGACAACTACTTATGGGACAGGAGAGTTAATAAAAGATGCAATATTAAAGGGATGTCGTGAATTTATAGTTGGAATAGGTGGAAGTGCTACAAATGATGCTGGCCTTGGTATGTTACAAGCTTTAGGTTATAAATTTTTAGATGAAAATAAAAAAGAATTAGGATTTGGAGGAGAAATCTTATCTAAAGTAAGATACATAGATTCAACAAAGAGTTCACCTGAATTAAAAGATTGTAGATTTTTAGTGGCATGTGATGTTGATAATCCGTTCTATGGTCCAAAAGGAGCTGCAGAAATTTATTCAAGACAAAAGGGTGCCACTGAAGATATGGTTAAAGAGCTAGATAAGGGATTAAAAGATTTAGCAGAGATAATAAAGAAAGAAATGAATGTAGATGTTTCTAATCTTTCAGGAGCTGGAGCAGCTGGTGGATTAGGAGGAGGTTTAGTAGCTTTCTTAAATGGTAAATTATCACCGGGAATAGATATGATATTAGAAAAAGTAGGTTTAGAAAAAGAATTAAAAAATGCAGATTTTGTTATAACAGGAGAAGGTAGATTAGACCATCAGACAGCTATGGGAAAAGCACCAGTAGGAGTTGCAAAAATAGCTAAAAAATTTGATATTCCTGTAATAGCTTTAGCAGGAGGATTAACAGATGATGCAGTACAAACTCACGAAAAAGGAATAGATAGTTTCTTCTCAATAATAAATTATCCAATAACTTTAGAGGAAGCTATGAAAAAAGAGATAGCTGAAAAGTTTGTAAAAGGAAATACTGAAGAAATATTTAGATTGATAAAAGTTTGTCAAAACAAATTTACTAGATAGATATTAGATTTTTTGAAAACCACTAGTGAAGATATTCTATTAAAGTGAAACTTCTTCATATTTTGTATAAACTCTAAAAAATTTAGAGTAATATTTTATATTTTTTAGGGATGATTTTTTTAAGTCATCCCTTTTTATATATTTTAGAAAAATCTTAATAAAGCGAAAAAATAGTCCGCTTTATTAACTCTATGCTTTCATACGCTTAAATTTAAATTCTTTCTTCAAAATATATTTGAAGCTGTGATATAATTTGGCTCCAATCCTTTGAGGTATAATAGTTATTCGACCAACCAATAATCTCCCCAAGAAAGGAACAGTTTTTAACTATGTGTATTAATAATATCTTTTGTCCTCGTTGTTTCTCTAAAAATCTTTATCGTTTTGGTAAAAATAAACTTGGACATCAAAAATATCAATGTAAGCAGTGCGCTAGACAATTTAGTCCAGATTCTAATCCTAATAAGAACAAGCGCCCATATCCAAAGTGTCCTATTTGTAATTCAAGAACATATTTACATTACGCTTATCTTTACTATTCTAGATTTAAATGTAATTCTAGAAAGTGTAATCATATTCATATTCAAGTAAAAATGACTTCTGATTTTAATAATATTTCTTCTGAGTTTAAATCTAAAACAATTAGCATCAAAAGACTTCGGACAAATATCAATGTTGCCATTGATGCTTTGTATATATATTTTGTTCATTCAACTACCACAAGAGCTATTTCTCAATACCTTTTAGATTGTAAAAATATTTCAAGTCGAAAGACTTTATCTCTTTTCAAAGAATTGGACCTATTTTTCATCTTCAGTTAACAGATTCAGACAATTTAATATTACCCCAACTTGAAGGTTTACACAAATATTTAATTAGATTTCTTATAAAGTTTGATATTCCCACTACTTTAGTGATGGACTTTACGAAACTTGCTGTAAAAAGTTTTTGCAGAAGTTAATATATCATCAAAAACTATAAGATGTTTTCCCTTTAATTTATCTTCATTCAATATAAACTCATATTTCTTAACCTTTACATCATTTTTTAAATAATCGGGAGAATTATTCTCTTTCATAGTTATACAACTATATCCATTTTCAATTTTTAAATTTTCACATAAAAGTTCACAAAATTTCTTATATCTCTTTTCATTTATTTTTTTATTAGATTTTAGTACAGGAAGAATAACTATTCTATTTAATTGATAAGTTCCGTACTTTTCCATAAGCCAATTCTTTATTTTAATAAGAAATTTATCAAAAGATACTCCATTTTTAAATTCATATATTTCATCTCTTATCCTTTTATCTAAAGCTCCTATTTTACATCTTTTAGGATAATATACTCTAAAAAATTTTATTGAATATTTTTTATTACCTTCTTTAAAAACTAAATATTCGATATCTTTGATATAGCTCCATAGATATTTCAATTTTAAAAAAGAATTTTATTATACTAAAAGATCCCATTTTTTATTTATAAAAAACAAAAAAAACTAGCAAATTTAAACTTGCTAATTTTTTTAGTTTTCTTAATATTTATTTTTATAAATTCATTTTTTTCATATTATCTACTTTTCTTTAAGATACTTAGTTCATATTCTAACTCTTTTATTTTTTGATAATATTCTGCTATTTTCCTTTCAATATCTATAACTTTATCAAACTTATTATCTATAATTTCAACTTCTTCAATTTCGGGTGTTTTATCTTTCGGGTTACCCGAAAGATTGATTTCAATCTCTTTTGCTACTACGACTGGTTTTTCAGCATTAACAATTTCTAATATCTCTTCAACATTTACTTTATCTTTTATTTTAGAAATAGTTTTTATTGCTTTTTCGGGTATCTCAAATATTCTTTCGTTTGCAACCTCCATAAATAATTCATTTCTTTTAAGAAGCATGTATACAAAATCTTTTTTAAAGCCTAATGTTTCATACCATTTTACAAACGATCCTGTTTTCGCAGATGCTAATGTTTTTTGAGCTTCATAAAATATCTTTGACAAAGCTATAGTATTTTTAGAAAGTTCATTAGCATGATGAATTGCTTTTTCTTCAAATAGAATCATTTGTTCTTTCTGTATATTTTCAATTTCAAACTCATCATAATTTAATATTGGATTATATTTTTCTTTAATTTCAACTATTTCTGTTATTGCTTTATCAGCTTTTGGAATGTTAATTTCTTTAAATTTTTCTCCCAATTTGTTTGCTATTTTTACGTTAATTTTTTTCATTAAGACACCACCTTAGCAAGTTCTATTAAATTATTCTGTATTTCATCTATTTTTTTTGAACTACTTTCTAAAATAGTTTTTCCTTGATGTGTTAATTCAGATAAAAATGCCATTTGTGGTATTGGTTCAGCAAAATAAATTGAATTCCCTTTTAAAAAATCTCCTAATATATTTTTCCAAAATTTCTCTGACTTTGTCTTAGAAAATTTATTTGGTACAATCGCCTTTACTTTTGATAAGTCCACTTCATTTGACAAGTTTAAAATTCCTTTGCAACTTGCTGTATCTAACATTGTTGGTATTACTATACTATCTGCAAGTTCTAGAAAGCAACTATCTATATTTAGTATTGGAACTGAATCTATTAAAATATAATCATATTCACCTTTCAATTTTTCAATCAATATTTTTAATTTTTTATCAAACCCTCTTTTAAAATTACTACTTGTTAATGGAATATAATATAAATTCTCTCTTAAGGCAATCATGTCTCCATCGCCTTTATCTAACCAACTTTCCAATCCCTCATCAAATTCAATGTCAACACCTGCATACAACATAACATTATTTTGTGAATCAGAAGTTAATACCAGTATTCTATTGTCCTCTATATTTGAAAGAATATGAGCTAATTGCAAAGTAAGCCATGATTTACCAACTCCACCCTTATTGTTTTTTATTGTAATAACTTTTCCCATGTTTCCTCCCTATTTCAGTTTCTCTGCGATGGTTTCATTTATCTCATCTATTGTAAGTTTTTTTAAAATGAATTTAGTTCCTAATTCTTTTAAAGTTTCCCTTTTAATTTCTATAATTTTTTCATCTGTTAAATTAAGAATCATTTTATACATGTCAATACTTTTATTTATTATATCGTTAAATACTTCCAACTCTAAAATTAAATTCTCATTATTTTGAAACTTTTTCTCTCGAATTTCTTGAACCTCTTGAATTTCTACTTTTTTGATTTTATGTAAATTGTTTTTTTCTATATATTTATAAATCAATTTATTTTTAGCAACATTAAATGCCATTTGTTGAATCTTTGTTTCTTGTCCACACTCTTTAATATAGTCTCGATATGTTTTTTCTTCAATATCTTTTTTTATATTATCAGGCGAATCATTATAAAATTTGACTATAATATCATCAATTTCATCTTTTTTATTCACTTCTTCTTTTGAAACTACAGTAGCAGATAATCTTTCATTACTTTCTTTAGGTAAAATATCATCAGCCCAATTATTTTCAAGAGCCTTTAAAAAATATGCTTTAGGACTAGTTACTTTTTTTTGATTAGACATATATATAGCTGTAGCTTTTACTTTTTCATAACCATAAGTTTCTATTGTGTCTTTTATAATTTTAGGCATAGACTTTAAGTTTTTAGCTTTAGAAGGCATTTTCTCTAAAACCTCAAATATCATTTCATTTGTTACAGCAATCAAAGGCTTTATCTCTTCTATATTTTTCTCTGTAAAACTTATAGCTAAATTATTATATATGTTTTTAAGATCTTTATTATCTTCGTCAAAACGTTCCTGCTTTAAAATATTATGAGTTTCATCAAAATATATTTCAACATCTGATTCTAACCATGTTGATGTTTTTATAAATCTAAAATCTTTTATAAGATGTTTTTGCTTTAACTCATTAAAAGCTTTTTCTAAAGTTTTAATTGTTGTTGATAAAGTTTTTTTCTCATATTTTAAAGGTATTTTTTTTATTAATGCAAAAACTGATTCTCTAACATATAGCTCTTCAAATCTTATTTTTTCAATAAGCATATATAATGTTCTTGAAACACTAGAATTTATATCTAAAAGAATATCTGAATCATATACTAAATATCCTCTTTTAACAAATAGCGATAGGTAACTCTTTGAAGTTGTCTCCAAGTTTTCCCCCGCTCCACACCGTGCATGCGACTTTCACCGCACACGGCGTTCCATCATAATTTTATATCTTATTTATACTTAGAAAGTGTTTTTAATATCTTTTGATAATTTTCATTGTTTTTATAGTAGTTACCTCTATTTTCATCTTTTAGTAATATTTTAAATGAAGATTTTAAAGTATTAGCTTGCTTATATCGGCTGTTTCTCCATATTCTTTTGGAATTATCCAATGAATGTAAGTACCATCTTCGTTTTTGA
>NZ_JACHTH010000004.1:0-28371 GCF_014250655.1 Cetobacterium sp. 2G large
TTAGAAATAAATTAAAAATATTAAATCCATCTTTAAAAAAAGAGAAGAATTTAATAAAAAAAATAAGAGATTTTCTTAAAAAAATTAAAACGAGGAAATAATTTAAATTATTTCCTCGTTTATTTTAAAGTTAAATGTTATCTCTAATAAGCTTTAACATTTGTTGTTTTGTCATAGCTCCTGGAATGGCAGTTTTTATTTCACCATCTTTTCCAATGATATATGTAGTTGGAAAAGCTCGAATTTTGAAGTTATCAAAATATATGCCAGTTTTATCAAAAACTGTAGGGAAAGAATAGTTATTTTCTTGTAAAAAATATTTAATTTCATCAATATTTTTATCTTGTCCGTTTGGATTTTCTTCCGTAACAGGATTTGTTATCCCTAGTATAATAACATCATTTTTATTTTCTCCAAATTCTTTATAAAGTTCTTCAATAGTTGGCATTTCTTCTTTACAAGGTGGACACCAAGTAGCCCAAAAATTTAGAAAAACAACTTTACCTTTATAGTTGGATAAAATATGTTCATTGCCATATTGGTCTAATAAACGATAACTATCTTTATTTAAAATGGTTTCTGTATTATTAGTTATTGAACCATTGAGTGTTGATGGAATAAAATAATTAGATAGTTGATTCGTATATCCCAAAAATGTAAGTGTACCTATAATTACTAAAAATCCTCCAGCAATTTTAACTGTGTACTTTAAAAAATTTTGCTTAGATTTAAAAAAGTTTAATAAGGTTGTTGTAAATAGTCCTATCAATAAAAAAGGTATAACAAAACCTAATGAATAAATAAATATTAATAAATTTCCAATACTATTATCCTTTAAAGTAGCTGCTAAAATTAAAACTGAAGAAAGAATTGGTCCAACACAGGGAGTCCAAGCAAAACTAAATGTAAAACCAGTTATAAAGGCTACAAAAGGCGTTATTTTTTTATCACTATAAGCAATTCTTTTTTCTTTGTATAAAGGATTTAATTTAATTATCCCAAGTTGAAATAAACCTAGAATAATAATAATAACTCCACCTATTTTAGAGATTATATCTTTTTGGCTAAATGCAAGGTCACCAATTGTAGTAAAAGAAACTCCTAAAATAAAGAATGAAGTTGAAATACCAAATATAAAAAATAAAGTATTAAAAAAAACTTTCTTTTGATTATAACTAATATTTCCATAACAGTCACTTTTTTTTCCATTCCCAGCTAAAAAGCTAAAATATATGGGAATTATAGGTATTACACATGGAGAGAAAAAAGAGAGAAATCCTCCTAAAAAAGTTAAAGAATAAAAAAGTAATCCAACTTCCATACTAAACTCCTTTATATTTAATTAATATCAAAAGAATACAGTATTTTTTATAGAAAAGCAAGACAATAAAAAAGAAAAACTTCTTTTTTTAGTAGAGTATAAAAGATATAAGGAGATGGTTATATGAAAGATAAAGAGTATTATATAATAGTTGCATCAATTTGCTTTTTTAGTGGATTTATAAACATTATAACGTTAACTTATTTTGGTTACCCGATATCACATTATTCAGGAACATTTACTTCAGTTGCAAAATATATTTATGATATTAGATTTTATAAAAAATTGGTTGAACTTATTATAATGATATTTTGTTTTATGGGTGGGTCAATTTTATCTTCTATTGTAAGTAGTAATTTTCAAGAGATAAATATTAAACGGTACGGAAAGATAATAGTAGTTTTTGGTTGTATAGTGCTAATAAGTTATTTTTTAGATAAAACCGATAAATTGTTTTTATTTTTTTTAACTTTAACTATGGGATTTCAAAATGGAATGTCAATAAGATTTAAAGGTAGCTTAATAAGAAGTACTCATATGACTGGAAATTTAACTGATTTAGGGAGTTATATAGGAAAAGTTCTAAAGGGTGAAAAGAATAAAATTGAGAATATATTCCTATCAGCTTTAGAAATAGGACAGTACATTTTAGGGGGAGTAGTTGCTTTAATTTTATTAGTTTTCTTTAAATCCTATATATTATTATTGTATGGGATACTTTATATAAGTTGTGGCTTATATATGAGTTCAAGAAAATAAAAAAAGTTGATATTATTACAATATCAACTTTTATGCAGACATGATATAAATATATTCTAAAATATCCTCAGCCATTTTATATAAATTGTCATCATATAATGAATTTTCAATACTTATACTACTTTTAGGATAAACACTTTCATTGCTTTTATGAACTATAGTGGGTATATTGAAGGCAGAGGCGATATGAGTAATTCCTGTATCTACAGAGATTACTAAATCAGCTTTTTTAATTAAACTGCATAAATCTAAAATAGAATTTTCTTTTTCTATTTTTCTTACTTCAGCCCATTTTATATTAGCAAGATTATTGAGTATAGAATTTTCTTTTTCCATAGGAATACTTCTTGAAATAGTTGAAGCAGTTCCGTTATATAAAATTAAAGGTTTTTTCTTTAAAAGTCTATCATATTTATTTTTTTTATCAAAATGAATATCATAAGTCCCTCCAGGATCTTTTATTCCAAATACTTTTAATATTTCAATTCCATTCTCTCTCATGTGATTTTGTTTTTTAGTTATTTTGTCAATAATATCAAAATGTTTACTATATTTTCTTTCAATTCCAATAATTTTTTTTGCATTTAGCAATTTCATAAGAATTAGTTCTCTTAAATAGATACTTCCAACTAGTTCAATATAATAATCAAATTTATTTCTATATTTTATTCCTGTTTTAATATTTTTAAAAATATCAAAAGATTTTTTTTGATAAGTATTATCTATAATAATCTCTTTTATATATGGATTTGCTGAGGCTAATTCTTTTGTAACCTTACTAGCTAAAATAGACACTTCATATCCATTTAAAGCTAATCCTTTTATTAAAGGTGTTTTAAATAAGTAATTTCCTATTTTTTGACAATCGTTAATTAAAACTTTTTTTCCTATTACTTGAAGGTTTCTTTTTTTATCTAAAAATAATTTTCCAATAATATATCCCAATTTTTTCATAGAACCATCTCCTTTTATATATTGATATTATCTAATATAAAAGTAAAAAAATGGTAAAAATTAGAGAAAAAATTATTTTATAAAAAAATCAGAGATTTTTGTTTATATATTTCTCACGAAGAGATTCTAAAACTTTATAAAAGTTATCTAAAATTAAATCCCAACAACATTTATTTTGTAAAGGACTATAATTTGTTTTTAAAAAAGTCAAAACTGATTTTTCTCTGTCATTTAAAAGAGAAGAGTCTACTTTGTTTAATTTTTCTATAACACTATCATTATAAAGAAAAAATAAGTTATCATCTTTTGAAATATTTTCTAAAATTTTTCTTATGTCTTCAGTATAATAGTCATAAATGATATCTTCTACAGATTTAGGTAAAGAATCGACATTATAAGTAGCTTCAACATCTTGGTCTAAATCTTCATAATTTACATTCCAATTTTTAAAAACGTAATTAATATGTTTTTCTATAAATTCTTGCTCAAACATTTAAATCACTCCTTTTTAAGTTGGACAAATTTTTAGAAAAAAGTATTTACTTTAATTCATCTTTAAATAGTCCCATATTGATAGTATCGTAATACTTACCATATCTATACAATTCTTTTCTATTTCTTCCTTCCTCTTTAAAGCCTACAGCTTCATAACATCTTCTACCAGCTTCATTAAATTCAAAATAATGTAATTTTATTTTATGAATATTCATTTCTTCAAATAAAAATTTACAAAGAACTCTTAAAGTATCAGAACCAAAACCAAAACCATGATATTCTTTACCAATCCATAGTCCAATTGTGGCGACACTATTTTTTCTATCTAGACTATTTATCCCACATCCTCCAATATATTCATTAGTTTCAAGGGATTCAATTGCAAAATTAAAAAGTTCTCCGTTAGGAGCTAGGTTTTTATCCATAAAGCTTTTTTGGAATTCATAAGATAATGGAAAAATAGTTCCAATTGATAGAGTATCTCTTAGATTGTCTTCTTCAATTAACTTTAAAACTCTTTCAACTTCATTTGAATAATAAGCTCTAAGCTTGATTTTTTTACCTTTAAACATAACAAATCCCCTCCATTTTAAGATATTGACATTCATATTACCTTTAATTTGTTGAAAAGTCAAATATTTTTCTATTTCTTAAAATAAGAGAACTATTCATATATATATATATTTATATTTTATATACAAATATAACTTTGTATTTATTTTATATAATTTTATTAAAAGAGAAAATTTGCTATTATTATTGTATACAAAATTTGAGTTTTTTAGATATAATGGAGGTAGAATTGGATCACAAAGAGAGAGAAAAAAAATTAAAAGAAAAATTAAAAAATTATACAATGGATGAATTACTTGATCTAGTTATACTAGGATTAAAGCAGGATATGATAGATAAAAAAAATGATGAGCAAGAAAAAGCTTGCTAAGATTAAAATAATATACAAAAAGCTTAGATTTATATCTAAGCTTTTTATTTTATAAGTGTTATGTATTATTGACAAATAATATACAATTAATGTATTATTTAGATAATTATATTTTAGGGAGGATTATATGAAATTTGTTTTTAATCATTTTAATATTAATGTTTTAAATCTTGAAAAAAGTATAGAATTTTATGAAAAAGCTTTAGGATTAAAGGAAGTAAGAAGAAAAGAAGCGGCAGATGGTAGTTATGTTTTAGTTTATATGGGAGATGGAGAAACAGGATTTACTATCGAGCTTACATGGTTAAGAGATAGAGAAGAAGCTTATGATTTAGGAGATGAGGAGTTTCATCTAGCTTTCGTAACAGATAACTATGAAGAAGCATATAAAAAGCATAGTGAAATGGGATGTATTTGTTATGAAAACACAGCCATGGGAATTTACTTTATCAATGATCCAGATGGATATTGGCTAGAAGTTATTCCACCAAGAAAATAAAGAAATAATAAGGAGAAGAAATTTTTTCTCCTTTTTTATTATATTAGATTTTTAAAAATTATTAAGATAAAAATTAGAGGAGATATTAATTATGAAAAATTTGAAAATATACTATATTTATCATAGTTGCTTTGTAGTTGAAACAAAAAATTATCTTATAGTTTTTGATTATTTTAAAAAACCTTTAAAAAATAGAGATGATGATATATCGTTAGATGAAAAAATTTTAAATACTAAAAAGAAAGTATTAATTTTTTCATCTCATAGTCATTACGATCATTTTAATAAAGAAATTTTTTCTTGGAAAAATAAATTTAGAATAATTGAATATATTTTAAGTAGTGATATTATTTTTAATAATGAATTACAAAGTTGTCATAAAATTTGTGAGAATGAAGCTCTTGACATAAATGGAGTAAAAATAAAAGCATATGGATCCACGGATTTAGGAGTTTCTTTTTTAGTTGAAGTAGATACATTGAAGATATTTCATGCAGGGGATTTAAATTGGTGGTATTGGAAAGATGATACACCAGATGAGGAAAAATATATGAAAGAATATTATCAAAAAATTATTGAACAAATTAGAAAGAATAATAATATTGATATAGCATTTTTTCCAGTAGACCCTAGATTAGAGGAGTTTTATTATTTGGGAGGCGAATATTTTGCTGAGAATGTAAAACCAAAACTAATGATACCAATGCATTTTGATGAAAATTTTTATATATGTAAAGAATTTAAAGAAAAAATTGAGAGATTTAATGTAGAAGTAGCTCTAATAGAAAGAACTAACTATTTACTAAGAGTTAAAACCAATATTTAGATATCAGTTTAAGAAAATCATAACCTTGACTTTTAAAAAAAAATAAAGTAGATAAATACTAATTAAAATTTTATAAAAATACAAGGAGGGGCTTATGAATTTTTCAATTGATGATTTTGGTTTTTTAATTAGTTTTAATATGATTGGGACACTGGCAATTGGTTTAATTTCGCTATATATAGGATTATATATAAAAAATTATTCTAAATTTTTTAATAAATTTGGAATTCCAGCACCGGTTATTGGAGGAATATTATTTGCAGTAATACATCTAATTATAAGGCAATTAGGAATTGGAACAATAAAATATGATACAACTTTGCAAGATCCCTTTATGGTAGTATTTTTTACAACGATTGGAATAGGTTCATCAATTGCAGCATTAAAAAAAGGTGGAAAACTATTAGTTATATTTTGGTTATTAAGTGGTATAATGACTTTTATGCAGACTGTTATAGGTGTTGGAGTAGCCAAAATAACGAATATTCATCCTTTATATGGAGTTTTAGCTGGGTCTGTTTCTATGAGTGGGGGCCACGGATCTGCTGGAGCTTTTGGAAAAACGGTTGAACAATTAGGTGTTATGGGAGCAAGTACAATGGCTCTTTCGTCAGCAACATTTGGTTTATTAGCTGGAGGATTACTAGGAGCACCACTAGCATTATACCTGATAAGAAAAAATAATTTAAAAGCAGTAAACATAGTTGGAAAGGATGATGTTAATTTTGAGGAGAAATTTTCATATCAAAATATAACAGCGGATGAATTATTAAAGCATATAGCTGTACTTTCAATAATAATGATGATAGGAACTAGTTTTTCATCTATGCTAAAATCATATTTTGATTTAGCCCTTCCATCTTATGTTGGAGCAATGTTTGTTGCAATAATTTTTAATAATTTAAATGTAAAATATAATTTTATTAGCTTAAATAGGAATTTAATTGATATTTTGGGAATAACTTCTTTAAATATATTTCTATCAATGGCTTTAATTTCTTTAAGATTGTGGGAACTAGCTTCTCTAGCTGTACCGATGTTTTTAATTTTATTTGCTCAAGTTTTATTTATGGCATTTTTTACAAGTCAAATTGTATTTAAGGCAATGGGAAAAGATTATGATGCAGCGGTAATGGTTTCAGGAATGTGTGGTTCAGGACTAGGAGCTACAACAAATGCAATGTTAAATATGGGTGAGATATCCGAAAGGCACGGATATACAGTTAACCCTTATTTAATAGTAACGTTAACAGGAGCATTTTTAATAGATATATTTCAAATGCCTGTAATTATCGGTGCAATAAATATGTTTAAATAAATTGAGATATTGAAGTGTATTAAAAACAAAAAAATTACATTAGTTGTCAAAATACAATACTATAAAAACTTTAATGGGTATAAATTGTAAATAAAGAACATAATAAGAACACGATTCTTAAAATTGTATTCGAAATAAAAACACGGTTGACATAAATTTACGGATATGGTATTATTAATTGAAACCGATGATTAAGTAAATTTAATACCCCCCAAAAATTTATTTAAATCTTTTTATTTTAACACTCCCCCGTGTTATAAAAACCTTCCTTTTCCCCAAAAGGAAGGTTTTTTATTTTCATCTTTTAAGTATAAAAGGAAAAACTATAATAATAAGAATATAAAGTTATAATGAAATATAAATTAGGAGGTTTTTATGAAAACTTTAGGAGTATTTTTAATTTTAGGAGCATTAATTTTTGGATTAAGTTCATGTTCTTCATTAGATATGGAAACAGCAGGAGCATCAAAAACATCAAGTCAAAAATATTAGTAAGATATAAGAATAAGAATAGAGAAAAAGTTGAAGGAATATTTACTTCAACTTTTTTTGTTATTATTTTTTTATAAAAAAATAAAATAAAAATTGATTTTCAATTTTAAAAATAGTATTATCTTATAAAATAGGTTTGGGGAGGTAATGATGAAAAAGTTATTTATTGTTTTTTTTACATTGGGATTGGTTATTTTTGGAGGATGTGGAGAAAAAAAGAGCAAAGAAAAAGAAAAATTAGTATTTGCTCAGTTAAGTGATCCTAAAACTTTAGATCCACAAAATTCAACTGATAATTATTCTCAGGTGGCTATTACACAAATATACGATAGACTATTTGAAATAGACGAAAAAAATGGAACTCCAGTTCCAAGTTTAGTTGAAAGTTATAAAAAAATTAATGATAATATTTTAGAAATAGTATTAAAAAAGGGTGTAAAATTTACAAATGGAGATAGCTTAACTGCTGAAGATGTTAAGTTTACATTGGAAAGAGCTAAGGAAAATCCTAAGGTTGCCCATCTTTATAAGATGATTAAGGATGTAAAAGTTTTAAATAATAATACATTAGAAATTATTACAGAAGAACCATTTGCACCTCTTTTAAATCATTTGAGTCATAAATCTTCATCAATTATTAATAAAAAAGAGGTTTTAAAAAATTCAGAAAATTATTTTAATAATCCTGTAGCAACAGGACCATATAAAGTACAAAATTGGGCATTAGGAGATAGTATAACTTTAATTTCAAATGAAAACTATTATAAAGGAAGTCCTAAAATAAAAACTGTTATAATAAAAGCAGTTCCTGAAGAAAATAGTAGAGTTATTGGTTTAGAAACAGGTGAAATTGATATGTCATTAGATATTCCTGCAATTTCGTGGGAAGAGCTAGAAAAAAGTGGAAAAGCTAAAGTTTATTCAGCTCCTTCTACAACAACAGGATATGTAGGATTAAATACAAAATCACCAACTTTATCAAATAAACTTTTGAGACAAATTATAGCTATGGCTATTGACAAAGAGAGTATTGTTGATACTATATATTTAGGGAAAACAAAAGTTGCTAATCAATTTTTAGCACCACCAGTTTTTGGATATAATAAAGATGCTTTACCTCAAGAATACAATGTTGAAAAAGCACAACAACTTTTAGAAGAAAATGGATTAGTTGGAACTAAATTAAAAATATCTGTAAGTAGTCCAGAAAGAGTTCAAGTGGCAACAATAATACAAGATCAATTAAAAAAAATAGGTATAGATTTAGAAATTGAACTACTAGAATGGGGAGCTTTTTTATCTCAAACGGGATCTGGGAACACAGATATGTTTATTATGGGATGGGGACCATCAACATACGATGGTGACTATGGGTATTATCCAAATATTCACACTAGTCAGATGGGAAGTAATGGTAATAGGGCATTTTATTCAAATCCAAAGATAGATAGTCTTTTAGAATTAGCTAGAAAAGAGAATGACATAGAAAAGCGAAAGGAATATTATAAAGAGATTCAAGAGATTTTAAATGAAGATGTTCCTTTAATTCCTTTATACCATGGAAATGTTGTTTATGGAGTTAATACTAATCTAAAAAATGTTGAAGCAACAGGATATCCGGAGTTTTATAAATATGAATTTTAGTTTTGGGGAGGAAGTAATGGATACAATTAAATTATTAGAAAAATTGTCAAATTTACATGGAGCACCAGGTCATGAACAAGAAGTTTTAGAATTTATAAAAGATAATATGAAAGGTTATATTTGTGAGAGAGATTCTATAAATAATCTTTATATAAAAACGAATATAGAACAAGATAAACCTATTGTAGCACTAGATTGTCATAGTGATGAAGTTGGTTTTATAGTAGAAGGAATTAAAGCCAATGGAACTATAACATTTTTACCTTTAGGAGGATGGCATATAACAAATATTCCAGCCCATTCAGTTGTTATAAGAAATTTCAAAGGAGACTATATAAAGGGAGTTGTATCATCTAAACCACCTCACTTTATGACACCAGAAGAAAAGCAAAGATTGCCGAAGATAGAAGAATTAGTTATAGATATTGGAACTAGTTCATATGAGGAAACTGTAGAGTTGTATGGAATAGAAGTTGGAAATCCAATAACACCAGACGTAATGTTTTCATATGATGAAAAAATAGAAGTTGTTAGAGGAAAAGCTTTTGATAATAGACTTGGATGTGCTATTGTAATGGAAGTTATGAAGGGAATAAAATCTAAAGAATTAAAAGTAGAAGCGGTAGGAGTGATAAGTGCTCAAGAGGAAGTTGGGTTAAGAGGAGCTCAAGTAGCGGCAAATACAATAAAGCCTGATTTTGCAATTATTTTTGAAGGGTCACCTGCAGATGATACATTTAAAGATGCTTTTTCATCAAAAGGAGCTATAGGAAAAGGGGTGCAGCTTAGAGTTTTGGATGCAGGAATGGTTTCAAATCCAAGAGTTCAGGAGTTTGTAAAAAATATTGCAATTAAAAACAATATTCCATTCCAAGTTATAGCAAGAAGTGGAGGAAGCACAAATGGTGGTAAATACCATATTGCTGAAAAAAGTATTCCGACAGTTGTTATTGGAATTCCAACAAGATATATTCATACTCATTATACATATGCATCAGTAAAAGATTTTAAAAATGCAATCTCTTTAGGGGAAAAAATATTAGAAGAGTTATCAAAAGATACAATAAAAAGTTTTTAGATTTATAAGAAAAAATGTCAAGAGATTATCTTGACATTTTTTTTATTAAAGTAAAATCGAACAAACTAGTCAATAATTTTAAGGCCAAGTTCTCTAGCAATTATAGTTGCAGCAACTTCAGCAACTTCTCCTGTGAAAGAAACACATTGGTTTTTATGTTCTTTTGCTCCCATATCCATTCCATGAGTTAAAACTTTACAACATAAAACTTTGTGATTTTTTCTAAACTCTTCTTGTAATTCGTAAGCTAGTTCAAGATTTTTATTAACTTTAGTATCTCCACCTTTAGTTCTCCCAAAGAAATAACTAATTGCCATAACTCCACCACTAACAGCACCACAAACACATTTAGATTTACCAATACCAACTGGAAATCCAGAGGCAACAGCAATTAATGCTTCTGGCATTTCAGGAGCAATATTATTTCTAATAGAGTTAACTATTGCTTCTGAGCAGAAAAAATCACCTACTCTATAAGCCTCTTCTGCATCAAACTTTATTTTTTTAATACTTATTTCATTGTTCATTGTTTTCACTCCTTATTTTACAAATTTATTTGTATATTTTAACATTAATATAAAAAAGTAGCAAAACAATATTAGAAAACTATTCTACAATTTTCTTATATCCACTTTTTATAAAAAATATAGATGATACCACAAGCATGATAAGCTCATTAACAGGAGCAGATAACCAAATTCCTTTTGTATTGAAAATTCCTGGTAAAAGAAATAATAAAATATTAATAAAAATAAGACCTCTTAAAACACTTAAAATACTTGATATAAAAGCATCTTCTACAGCTGTAAAATATGAACTAATAATAATATTAATTCCCATTAAGATATATGTAAAACTATAATATATAACAGCTTCTTTAGTTAAAATAAATAGTTCTTTATTTTCTTTTATAAAAATAGAAACTAATTCATTAGCAAACATATTTATGATGAAAAAGAAAAATATTCCTAAAGAAAAAACTGTAACAGTTCCTATTTTTAATATTTTTAAAACTCTTTTATTAGATTGAGCACCATAGTTAAAGCTTATAATGGGCTGTAGTCCTTGAGAAAATCCAATCATTGTCATAGTAACAAGAGTAGATATATAGCTGATAACACTAAAAGCGGAAATTCCTTCATTTCCAATTATAGCCATTATATTTATATTAAAAGCCATTATAACTACGCCAGTAGCCATCTCAGTTAAAAATTCAGAAGAACCATTATATAAAATAGTTCCTACTGTTTTTAGATTAAATTTAGTAAAAGTGTATCTTAATTTTTTAGCTTTAAATAAGAGATAATATCCTAACATTAAAGCTGTTGTCATTTGAGCAGCTCCAGTAGCAATAGCAGCACCCTTAATTCCCATATCCAGTATAACTATTAAAAAATAATCTAAAACAATATTCATAATAGCTCCACCCAATATACAAAGTAAAGAGTAATTAGGGCTTCCTTCTATTCTTACAAAACTTTCAAAACCGTAGGAAAGCATATAAAAAAGAGTAAAGAAAGATAAATAAAATAGATAGGTTGTAGCTTCTTCTAAAATAATATCATTAGCTCCTAAAATTCTAACAACTTTTTCAGGAAAAATTATTCCAATCAAACTCAAGATTGAACTAAAAACCATAAAAAGCTGTAAAGAAGTACTATAAGATTTTAGAGCTTTTTTATCTTCTCCAGATCCAAGTTGAATAGCAATCATAGTAGAACTCCCAACCGCAACCATTATACCAATAGCAAAAGAAAAATTAACATAAGGCATAACGATATTTACAGCTGCTAAACTTTTAGCTCCTAAGAATTTACCAATGAATATTCCATCCACTATTGTGTATAAAGAGAAGATCCACATGGTCAGAATAGAAGGAACTCCATATTTAAAAATAAGTTTAAAAAGATTTTCATTTAATAATTTTTTTTGCATAGTAATCGCCTCCAACCATATTATAAACTCTAGAATAGTTCTAGAGTCAACTCTTTAATAAAATAAAGAAGTAGTGTATAATATTTATGAGGTGAGTTTATGAAAAAATATTATTCTATAGGAGAAATAAGTAAAATATATAATATAAGTGTTGATACATTAAGACACTATGAAAAAATAAAACTTTTAGAACCAGCTTTTAGAAAAAGCACAGGATATCGATATTATTCAAGTGAACAGATTTGGAAATTAAATAATATAAGAAATTTAAGGGGATTAGGACTTGGATTAGAAGCTATAAAAGGTTTCTTAGAAACAAGAAGCGTTAATTCTACAGAAAAAGTTTTAGATTCACAGCTGGAAATTGTAGAAAGAGAATTAGAAAAATTTAGTAGATTAAAAGAAGAGTTGTTGATTAAAAAAGCCAATTTAGAATATTTTAAAAATAACATATCTTTTGGAGTTCCACAATTAAAAAATATATCTAAGAGAAGAATTATAAAATCTAAAGGTCGTGTCAAAGATGATGGTGATATTGATTTTAAAATAAAACTTTTGAGTATAAAAACTCTTTCAGAAAATGATTTTTTGTTTACAGAAAATGAGTTTGGAGGAACTTTAAGTAGAGAAAATTTTTCGAAAAAAAGATATGATACTTATGAAGAAATTTTTGTAATAAATAACGAAGGAACAGAAGAGGGAGAGGAAATTGAAGCTGGAGATTATGTTTCTATTTACTATAGAGGATACTATTCAGAAAATTATAGATATTATGAAAAAGCTAAGCGTTTTATTAAAGAAAATGAATTAAGCATTACGGGAGATATTTTTGAAATTTTTCATATAGATATACATACTACAGAAAATTCAGAAGAATATATAACTGAAATACAAATTCCTGTAAAAAAGCTATAGATTATTTGTTTTCTAAATAAAATATAAATGTTATAATCAAATAGACTAACTATATGAAGTCAAGTATATAATTTTGTTTTTTCTAAAATATTTTTTAGAATTTTTTAAAAAATATGGGCGTGTTTCTAGGAGACGACTCTTTGAGAAATTTTAAAGTCGCCTTTTAAAAAATAAAATCATTAAAATATTTAGTTTTGTGGAACAAAATTAATATTATTCTTTAAAAGATGAAAAATTACTCTAAGTAGCTTCTTAGATGTATGACTAATTGCAACATAATGATGTTTTCCTTCATTCTTCTTTTTCTCCTGATAAAGTTTGAATGTAGGATCACGCATTGCTACTAAGCGTGCAGCTTGTATGATTGCCCATCGAAGATACGTAGAACCTCTTTTTACCATTGAAGTCCCTGTGGCTTGAAACTTTCCTGATTGGTAAACAGAAGGTTCTAATCCTGCGAAAGCCAATAATTTAGCTGGAGTTTGAAATCGCGAGATATCTCCAACTTCAGATAATATAATCGATGCTAGCGTATAAGAGATTCCAGGTATACTTATCAATGGTGTTTTCATTTGAATAAGAAGTTCTTTGATTTTCTTATCTAAAATATAAATTTCATCTAAATAATAATTAATTATTCTAATTGTTTGTTGAAGCTCAAAAGAAGTTCCACTACTATTGATGCCAATAGATTTGGAAGCTAGATTTTTTAAAGCTATTGCCTTATCTTTTCCATACTTTCCCTTTGAGGTTTTGGATAAAAGATTAGTTAATTTAGTTAAATGACAGTTAGAAATATCATGAGCACTTGGAAACTCTAAAAGCATAGCATAACTAGATTTTTGATGTATCGACCATATTAACGTCCCTAGTTCGGGAAATAAAATTGTAAGTAAACGCGAGACAGAAACTTTTAATTTAGCACACTGTCCGATTAATCTATAACGGTGTCTAGTTAGAGATTTTAATTCTCTAATTTCATCAGATACAAGTGCTGTTGGGGTTTGGTCTGAGTTGAATAGCAAGGTTGTAATAAACTTAGCATCAACTTTGTCAGTTTTGGTTTTTCTTAGTGTTTGAGACTTCCTAAAGGAAGCTACAGCAAGGGGATTAAATACCGTAAGTTGGTATCCCTTGGTACGCAAGAAATTTTCTAAATTGATACCGTAATGACCGGTAGATTCAAGCCCTATACGCACATCACTAGCGACTTGACAGTTTGAGGAGATAATGGAGTAAAGAGTATTAAATCCTTCAAGAGTATTTGTGATTCTTAAATTATCGCTGATAAGAACGCCATCAGAGGTAACAATGTAGCAGTCGTGTTTGTCTTTCGCGATATCAATTCCTACATAAATCATAATTCACCACCTTGAAAATATATTAAAAGTACTGTTTATTTTCCACTAAAGCTTTATACTGAATGTATCCTCGTCCTATATAAAACGTCAAGCGTTATCTAACTAATTAACAAATTAGTATAAAGCTGTGGTTATAGCCTATATTAAAATAGTCTAGTTGAACTAGCTATAGGTGAAAATAATAATCCACAGCACTTTAGTAAATTATAACAGATAAATTGATGAAGATTTTTATATCTTCATTATACGAGGGTGATATGATGGGAAAAATGACAAAGGCTATAAGTAAAGAAGAGATTGATACTATTTTAGGGTCAATAAAGATAAAACAAGATGTAAGAAACGCTTTATTAGTAGAATTAAATACAGGACTTAGAATTCAAGACATAGCTAGACTTAGATATAATGATATTCAATTTGGAAAATTAGAAATAATTGAGAAAAAGACAAAAAAGCCCCAAATTACAAGAATAAATATGGAGTTAGTTGAATATCTTTTTAAAAATAGAACTAGAGAGGATAATTTTATATTTGCCTCAAATGAAAAAGAAGTAAAAGCTTTTGTAAGAAAAGTACAAGATCAAATATTAAAAGCGTGTGATTATGAAAATATTGATAGTACCTTCATAAGCACACATAGTTTTAGAAAATCTTTTGCCACGTTAGCATATAATGAAACTAAAGATATTATGTTTGTACAGCAACTATTAAATCATTCAAGTGTTTCTGTTACTCAAAAATATATTAGAGTAAATAAAGAGAAAGCTGATGATTATAGAGGGAAGCAAAGGCTAGGATTTTAAATATAAATTTATAGAGGTTGACAAAATAATTTAAATGTAGTATTATCATCACAGATAGAAAAATCGGTAGGTGAGGCTACCATAGGGATAAGGGTTGCTGCCGCGAAATAGTGGAGACACTATGAGTTGGTTAACAGTCTATGTCGAATTCAAGGCATAGAATAATGCAATTTCATCGCCCTATGAAGCTAAAGCTCAAACGGTTATTAAAGTAAATTATTTTTTGATTATTTACCTTATTACTTGTTTGAGTAATGAGGTTTTTTTATTTTAAATTTAAAATTTGGAGGTGTAAAAATGGAAGGAGATGTCCAGATTAGTAGGAGAAGTACTTTTTATTTAAAATATTATTTAAGAATAGATTTAAGTTCTCTTACAGTGGAAAATCTATTCTATTTTTAGCATTGAAAAAATTAGTACTTCTCATTTAAAAAATTTAATTATATGAGGAGGAATTTAAAATGAAAAAACTTATATCGCTAGATGCCCATAATAGATTGAATTGGGCTATGAAGGAAAACATTGAAAATATTTTTATAAAATTGAAAACAGGAGTATCTGGTTTAAGTAATGACTCTATCGAAATAATGAGAGAAGCTTTTGGAAAAAATAAGATTTCAGATCAAAAAAAGGATTCAGCTTTAAAAAAATTTATATTCGCTTTTATAAATCCTTTTACGATAATTCTTTTTATATTAGCTGGAGTTTCTCTCTTCACTGAAGTTATTCTTGCAAATTCAGAGAATAAAGATTTTACAGGTGTAATCATAATATCGACAATGGTTATTACAAGTGGTTTATTACGTTTTATTCAAGAGTCTCGTTCAGATAATGCTGTTGAAAAATTAAATGAAATGGTAGAAACGACTGCACTCATAACTAGAAGTGGAATATCAAAAGAGATTCCTGTAGATGAAATTGTTGTTGGTGATTTAATAATATTGAATGCTGGAGATATAGTTCCAGCTGACATAAGATTAATACAGGCAAAAGACTTATTTATAAGTCAATCATCTTTAACTGGAGAAAGTGAGCCTGTTGAGAAGATTATTGTAGAAATTTCGGAGAATATTTTACCTTTAGAATCTAAGAATTTAATTTTTATGGGAAGTAATATTATAAGTGGATCTAGTAAAGGAATTGTAATTACTACAGGTGATGAAACGATATTAGGAAGAATTGCAAAAGATTTAAATAAGAAAAAAAACATAACAAGTTTTGAAAAAGGAGTTAATTCTGTTTCTAAAGTATTGATAACATTTATGCTTTTTATGGTTCCTTTTATTTTTTTGATTAATGGTGTTGTTAAAGGCGATTGGTTTGAGGCATTTTTATTTGCCCTTTCTATTGCAGTAGGATTGACTCCAGAAATGTTACCAATGATTGTTTCGGCTAATCTTGCAAAAGGTGCTAGAAAAATGGCAAAGAAAAAAGTAATAGTAAAAAATTTAAACGCTATTCAAGACTTAGGAGCAATGGATATTCTATGTACAGATAAAACAGGAACTCTGACTGAGGATAAAATTATATTGGAACATTATTTTAACATTAATGAACAAGAGGATAAAGATGTTCTAAAATATGCTTTTTTAAATAGTTTTTATCAAACAGGATTAAAAAATTTAATAGATATAGCTATAATAAAACATGCTAATGAAAAAGAAATTGATTTGTTAACAAAAACATATACGAAAATTGACGAGATACCTTTTGATTTTAATCGTCGTAAAATGAGTGTTTTAGTAGAAAATATAGATAAAAACATTGAGCTTGTAACGAAAGGTGCTGTAGAAGAGATAATTGAAATTTCATCTTTTATTCAAAAAGATGGAGAAATAGTTTCTTTAACTAGGGAGCTAAAAGAGGAGATAATGCAGCAAGTTAAAAAATTTAATAGTTTTGGATTAAGAATATTAGGTATTGCTAAAAAAGAACTAAATAGAAATAGTTGTAGTTTAACAGATGAAAATAATATGATTTTCATGGGATATTTAGCATTTTTAGATCCACCTAAATCAAGTACTAAAGAGGCGATAAAATCACTTTTAGAATTTAATGTAGGAATTAAAATTTTAACAGGGGACAACGATTCTGTTACTGCTTATGTTTGTTCTCAAGTTGGAATTGATAATACAGGAATAATGTTAGGTTCAGAATTAGATAGATTAAGTTTATCAGAATTAAAAATAGCTGTAGAAAAGAAAAGTATTTTTGCAAAATTGTCTCCAGACCAAAAGACATTGATAGTAAAAACATTAAGAGAGAATGGACATACTGTCGGTTTTATGGGGGATGGAATAAATGACGCATCAGCTATGAAAGAAGCAGATGTTGGAATATCTGTTGATTCAGCAGTTGATATAGCTAAAGAATCGGCTGATATTATTTTATTAGAAAAAAGTTTGATGGTTTTAGAAGATGGAATAATTGAAGGTAGAAAAATTTATGGAAATATAATTAAATATATAAAAATGACAGCTAGTTCAAACTTTGGAAATATGTTCTCAATGTTAGTTGCAAGTGCATTTTTACCATTTTTACCAATGTATCCAATTCAAATTTTAATGTTAAATTTGATTTATGATATATCATGTATTGCAATTCCTTGGGATAATGTGGATAGTGATTTTATAAAAAAACCTAAAAAATGGGATGCTTCATCTATAAAAAACTTTATGCTATGGATAGGTCCGAGTAGTTCAATTTTTGATATAACAACTTATATTGTGATGTATTTTATAATTACCCCACATATCTTAAAAGGTGAATTTCATAGTTTAGATGTCTTAAATCAAGAAAGATTTATATCTATTTTTAATACTGCTTGGTTTATAGAATCTCTTTGGTCTCAAACACTTGTTATATATTTAATAAGAACATCAAAATTATCATTTTTTAAAAATAGACCATCTTGGCAAGTAATATTATTGACAACAATTGGAATAACTATAGGAACAATTATCCCGTTTACAATTTTAGGAGATAAACTGGGTATGGTGGCCTTACCTTATTACTATTTTATTTTCTTATTTGTTACGTTAACAGCATACATATCGTTAGTTTCAGTTTTAAAAATAAAATTTATAAAAAAGTATAAAGAGTTATTGTAAAATAAAAGTCCATAGAATTATTTTCTATGGACTTTTTATATAATAATAAATTATTTTTTACCATAAAGTAAAACTTCAGATTTATTACTTGGAAGTTGAGTTGCTTTTACTTCAGTAAATCCAAATGTTTTAAATGTATCAATATGTTTTAAAACTTCTTTTACAGATATTTTATCTCCAATTTTTAGAGTGTAGTAAACTGTATGAATGCTCGGTCTTATAGACATAAATCTTTTAAGTTGACCTAAAATAAGTGATGGTAAGACATTAACATCAGATACTAGGAGATGACATGGCCTAGGAATATCAGAATCCTGAACTTTTTGCATAGGTTCTTTTATATGAGTAAACATAGGATTTTTTAAAAGATCTTCATTCATAAGAGCATTATCTACTCCATAAACTCTGAAACCTCTTTCTACCATAGCATAACTTGCTCCACCAGGAGCTGAACCTAATTCAAGAACAATTTCATTTTTGCCACAATTATAGTTTGACCAGATTAAAGCTTCAGCTATTTTTAAATAAGCTCTAGATGGAGCTGATTTAGGAAGGACTAAATTAGGGTTTGCACCTGGAATAAGCCAAGAACATTTGTGAGCTTTTCTCATTCCTAACCAATATTCACCTTCTTTAACTTCTAATACATCTAAAATAGTATCTCCAATATTTGCATATTCTCCTGAAGATTCACCATTTACGAAAGAAAATTTATGAATTT
Source organism: Cetobacterium sp. 2G large (assembly GCF_014250655.1). Lineage (NCBI taxonomy): Bacteria > Fusobacteriati > Fusobacteriota > Fusobacteriia > Fusobacteriales > Fusobacteriaceae > Cetobacterium > Cetobacterium sp. 2G large. The sequence goes on from NZ_JACHTH010000004.1 coordinate 19,175, forward strand.
TATCAATAGAATATTTTTTTATCTCATTTTCTAGGTTGCTTTTATCAACTTTTCCTAAAGATATTCCATACGCTCTTGCAAAAACTAAATTTAGCTTACTGTTGAAATTCAAAGTTTCACTATTATCTTTAAAAGTTATATAACCGGGTCTAGAATAAGCAAAGCTTAATTCAGGATATTTAATAGCTACCTCTTCTTTTAATAATTTTTCACTTCCAATATTAACAATTGTATAAATAAACATTAATCACTCCTAAAAATTACTATATCTTTTTTGACATAATAATATAGCATTTTCTTCAAAAAATCTCAAGATTGAAATTATTATAATGAAAAAATTATTGACTATCATTTAACTTTAGGGTTTATACTAATATAGTACTATCGAGAAATAAAGTAAGACATATTTATGCCATAAAATTTTGTTAGAATAAAAAAACTTTGAAAGTGATACACATATTTTACACAAATATAAGTTATTACTAAAGTAGAAAATATATTTAATGGAGAGTAGTTATGAATAAACTTAAAATTTTAAAGAAATTAAAAAATAATTTAGAACTTAATATAGAGGAAATGGAAGAGTTATCGTCACATTTGCCTAATGAAACTTATAGTTTTATAAGAGAATGTTTAGAAAAAAGAGGTAAAGTATTAATATCAGAGATTTCAGAAAATTGTTTATTGTATTTAGAAAGTTTTGGAATTTGTAGTTTAACTTCAGATGTTTTTATAAGGGAATATGCAGAAGAAATAGGTTACTATGCTTTGAATTATAATAAAAAAATTTTTGAAGAATTATTTACCTATTTAGAAAGTAAGAAAAGCTCTTAGAGTTAATCTAAGAGCTTTTCTTAAAATTCTTTTAATAAATCTATAATTTCTATAATTTTTTTATTTTTTAAACTATAATGAACCCAACCACCATCTTTTTTTGAATTTAAAATCTTAGCATCTTTTAAAATTTTTAAGTGTTGAGATAAATTAGACTGCCCAATATTAAATGCTTCTTGTATTTTACAAACACATAAATTTTCATTTATAATTAGTAGTTTTATGATATCAAGTCTTAAGGGATGAGCTAAAGCTTTTAAAATTTTAATTTCTTTTTCCATTGTAAAACTCCTTTCTGATGACAATAAGAACTATTTGTCTATATAATAATATAAGAATTAAAAAAAAGTCAATATTTAATTAAAGTAGTATTACTCAAAGGTAAAAAATATAATATAAAAGGATATTTAGATAATTTTTAGAAAATTAAATTAATTTAAATTAATTTAATTGGAGGTTATAATGGAACTAAAAATTTTATCTAATATCAATAGTCCAGTAGATTTAAAAAATCTTACTATTGGAGAATTAAATATCTTAGCGCAAGAGATAAGAGAAACTTTATTGGAAAAAATTAGCCAAACGGGAGGACATTTTGCACCAAATTTAGGTATAATTGAAGCAACTATTGCACTCCATTATGTTTTTAATTCTCCAATAGATAAATTTGTATTTGACGTTTCTCATCAAACTTATCCTCATAAGATATTAACTGGAAGAAAAGATGCATTTCTTAATAAAGATAAATATGGGACAGTAACGGGATTTACAAATCCCCATGAAAGTGATCATGATTTTTTCACAATTGGGCATACCTCTACTTCAATTAGTTTAGCTTGTGGTTTAGCAAAAGGTAGAGATTTATTAAATGGAAAAGAAAATATTGTGGCAATAATAGGTGATGGATCATTAAGTGGAGGAGAAGCTTATGAAGGATTAAATAATGCAGCAGTATCAGGCAAAAATATAATAATTTTAGTTAATGATAACAATATGTCCATTGCAAAAAATCATGGTGGTTTATATAAAGATTTAGAATTGTTACGTGAAACTAAAGGAAAATCTGAGAATAACTTTTTTAAATCTTTAGGATTTGAATATCATTTTGTAGATGATGGAAATAATATTGAAAAATTAATAGAAGCTCTAAAAAAAGTTAAAGATATTGATCATCCTGTTGTAGTTCATATGCATACTATAAAAGGAAAAGGATACAAAGACGCAGTTAAACATTTAGAATTTTATCATTATGTTTCTCCATTTGATTTAAAAAATCCAAAATTAATGTTAGAAAAGAAAGGAGAAAGTTACTCGGATATATCTGAAAATTTTTTAATAAAAAAAGCTAAAGGTGATAAAAGTGTAGTTGTAATAACGGCAGCAACACCAGGAAGTGTAGGATTACAAAAATTTAGAGAAGAGTGTAAAGAGCAGTATATAGATGTAGGAATAGCAGAGGAACATGCAATAGCATTAGTATCTGGAATATCTAAAAGAGGAGCAAAGCCAGTAGTAGAAGCCGTTGGAACTTTTCTTCAAAGAACCTATGATCAACTGTCTCAAGACTTAGCAATAAATAATAATCCGGCTACAATAGTTGTACATCATGGTGGAATTAGTAATTCGAGTATTACTCATTACGGAATATTTGATATTCCATTAATATCTAATATTCCAAATATTGTTTATTTAGCTCCTACTACAAAGGAAGAGTATTTAGCTATGCTAGAATGGTCAATAGAACAAAGACAGTATCCAGTAGCAATAAGAGTTCCAAATACAGCTGTAATATCCACAGGAGAAGAAGTAGAACCTAAGTTTGATAATCTTAATAAATTTTTAAAAGTTGAAAGTGGAAATCAAATAGCTATAATTGGTTTAGGCGATTTTTTTCATTTAGGAAAAAAAGTATATGATGAATTAAAAAAAATAGGAATAAATAGTACACTTATAAATCCTAGATTTATAACAGGAATAGATGAAGAGATGTTATATAAGCTTCTAGAAGGGCACGAGCTTGTAATAACTTTAGAAGATGGTGTTTTAGATGGTGGATTTGGCGAAAAAATTTCAAGATTTTATTCAGATAAAGATATAAAAGTTTTAAATTTTGGAGCAAAAAAAGAGTTTGTAGAAAGTGTTCCTTTAAAAGAACTTTATGAACGTTATCATTTGACAGAGAAATTAATTATTGAAGACATAATGAAAATATTTAAATAAAATAATAAAGATGGACTCTTTAATTTAAGAGTCCATTTTTATTAAATTTTAATTTATTTTCTTAGCTTTTTCTGCTAATTCTTTAGCAAATTTAGCAATATCATTTTCAATTTCTTTCATTTGTTTTATATTTTTTTTGATATCATACGTTTTTAATTTTTTATTTTCTACAATTATTTTTCCATTAACAATTGTTGTATCTACATTAGATGGATTAGCTTGAAAAACAAGAGTAGCAAAAGGATCATAGTTAGGCATCATATTAGGAGATTTAGTTTCAATTATGACAATATCAGCTAATTTTCCAGGTTCAATTGATCCAATTTTCTTATCTAGATTTAAAGCTTGGGCTCCTCCAATTGTAGCCATTTTAACAACGACATCTGGAGTCATAATAGTTCTATCGTTATATTTTAACCTCTGCATAGAAGAGGCATAACTTAAAGTTCTAAAAAGATCTACTTGGTTAGAGCTCATAGGTCCATCAGTTCCGAGTCCAACTTTTATATTTTTATTTAACATTTCATAAGCTCTTGCTATTCCTGTGGCTCCTTTTGCATTAGCCATAGGATTATATGCAATTGAAGCTTCTCTTTTTTTTATGATATCTAAATCTTTTTCATTTAAATGAATAGCATGAGCAAGTAAAACTCTATTATTTAATACACCAATAGAATCCATATATTCAATAACAGATTTATTTTTTAAATTTAATCTTTTATCTTCATCATCAAATTCTCCAACATGAATCATAATAGGAACATTGTATTGTTTAGATAAATTTTCTATTTCTTGCATTTTTTCTTTAGAAACAGTATAAGGAGCATGAGGACCAAAAGCAGGAATAATTAAATCATCATTTTTGTACTCTTCAATAAAATTAATAGCATATTCAATTCCACCATAAGGAGTCTTAGCGTCAACAACAGGGAATTTTATAACAGTTTCTCCAAGAACACCTCTAATCCCAACATCTTTTGTAGCCTTAGCCATTTCATCCATATGGTAATACATATCAGCATATGTTGTAACTCCAGAAAGAGCCATATCAATACTTCCATGAATAGTAGCTTTGTAAATTAAGTCTCTATTTAATTTTTCTCCTTCTAACGGAAAAAAGTAAGCGAATAATCTATTTTTTATTCCTTCTTCTCCAAGCCCTCTGAAAGCAATCATAGGAAGATGATTGTGTGTATTAATCATACCAGGCATAATTATGCCATTTTCAGCATCTATTATTTTTTTTGCAGAGTAAACTTTTAAAAGTTCTTTATTTCCCACAGAAATAATTTTATTATCTTTTATAATAACAACTCCATTATTTATAACTTTATTATTTTTATCCATAGTTAAAACAGTACCATTTTTAATAATAATACTGGCATTTTCTTTTTTTTGAATTAAAGAACTACATCCAACTAAAAATAATGTACCTATTAAAAGCATATTTTTCAAATAATTTTTCACAAAATCCTCCCTAAAAAAATAAACAGCAAGCAAAAGCTTACTGTTTTAAGTCAACTTTTACCTATAGTACCAAATTTACGGTTTGGTGTAGAAACTTTTGGCCATATCCCAAATATATATAAGTTTTATAATTTTTCTAAAAGAATTTTATCATATTTTATTCAAAGATTGAAGGGAAAACATTTTTTTATTTTTCAAAACATTTTTTTAAATAGCTTGCAATTATTGACTTTTATTATAAAAAAGATTATATTCTTTTCAAGATTTCTTCAAAAATAGTAATGACATCTGCAAAAAAAATATCATTAGTTGATATAAGACTTATATCAGAAAGATTTTCAATTGTGGTATCTTTTTTTCCAATAAAGCTCAAACTCCTAATTTTATTTTTAGTAGCTATTTTGAGAATATCAATAACAGATTCAGTTTCACCAGATTGAGAAAGTGTTATCAAGATAATATCTTTAGAAAAGTAATTTTCTAATAATTGAATATGACTGTTAGAAATACTTCTTATTCCAAGAAGAGCTAGACGCTCATTCATATATGAAGAAATATTATTTGCTATTCCTGTAGATGTAAACATAAAAAGTTTATCTTTGTTTTTTTTCAATAAATTAATTGCTTTTTTGAATGATTCATTTTCTTCGAAAGAATAATCCTTAGAAATTAAAGAATTATTATTTATTTTTAAAAAATAAATAAAATTGGAGTAACTGCTATAGCCAATTTTACTCATACATTTATAGATGACAGATGTAGAAGTAAAATTTTCTAAAGCTACATTTCTAATAGAAATTTTCTTTTTATTTTGAATATTTTGAACTATAAACTCTAAAATAGTTTTTTCTAGAATTGTCAATTTGTGTTTTTTACAAATATAATTTATATCAATCATTAATATCACCAACAATATTATATATCATAAAGGAGAAAAAATGGAAAAGAAATTTTTACAAGACCCTTGGGCAAGAGTAACAACAAGAAATGGATTAGTAGGAGATGAGGTTATTTCAGCTCTTCAAAAATCTATTAGAAGAGGAAAAGTTGAGGCAGCATGCGAATTTGCTTATGAAATGTATATAACATCTCCACAAATGGAGGAAAAACTATGGAGAAGATTAGTTGCAATTTCTGTTGAAGATATTGGAATGGGAGATCCAATGGCAGCTATTCTAATAAATAATTTAAAAGAAATGAGGAAAGAATATGCTTATGCTGATGGAGATAGACCAATATTTTTTATTCATGCAATTAGATATCTTTGTAATTGTGAAAAAGATAGATCAAGTGATTTATTAAAAAATATTGTTATTAAAGGATTTGCGATGGGACATGTTCCAGAGATACCTGATTATGCTTTAGATAAACATACAACTAGAGGAGCAGAAATGGGAAGAGATTCATTTCATTTTTTAAATGAAGCTAGTATGGTTATTCCTCAAAAAGAAGTAGATAATGACTATAAAGAACAATATAATGAAATTTTAAAGAAGTACGATCCAAAAAAAGTAGTAATATCAGCATTTAAATATAATCCGTGGCAAGAATAGGAGTTTGGGGGAAGAATGGAGAATAAATTTTTAAGTAAATTAGAAAAAGTACTTTTGCCTATAGGGGATAAAATTGGTAATCAAAAACATTTAGCAGCAATTTCAACAGGAATGATGATGACTCTTTCTTTAATTGTTGTAGGTTCATTATTTTTAATACTAGCTAATCCACCTATAAATGTTGATTTAGTAAATCCTGAAACACAAAATATATTTTTGAAATTTATGTTAAATTGGAAAAAATTTGCTATAGAAAATTATGCAATATTAACTAAGCCTTTTAATTTTACAATGGGAATAGTAGGTTTAATGACATCATTTACTATAGCTTATGCATTATCAGGAAACTATAATCTTAATAAGTCAACATCGGGTTTAATATCAATGATTATATTTTTACTAGTAGCTGCACCAATTGAAAATAACTCTATTGTAATGACTTATTTAGGTGCTGATGGGTTATTTATTGCAATTATCTTAAGTCTTTTAACAGTTGAAATAACAATGCTTATTGAAAAATTAGATTGGAAGTTTAAAGGTGAACATATTCCACCAGCAGTTTTATCTTTTATGAATGCATTAATTCCATTACTAGTGAATATAATTATAATTTATGGTTTAAGTATTACAATCTTTGTATATACAGGAAAAGATATTCCAAGTTTAATAATGATGATATTAACACCAGCATTAACAATTGGAAATAATATATGGGGTTATGTTGCAATTGTTGTTTTTGGAAATCTATTATGGTTATTTGGAATAAATGGAACATCGATAATCTTTCCGCTTGTATTTTCTTTAGGAATTGCAAATACAGGAATCAACGCAGAGTTAATAAAGTCTGGACAAGAACCACAGATGCTTATGAATTTACAAATGTTTAGAGTAGCAATATTAGGTGGGGCAGGAAATACAATAGGATTAGTTATTCTTATGATGAGAAGTAGATCTCAGCAACTTAAATCAATAGGAAAATTATCGTTTATTCCAGGAATTTGTGGAATAAATGAACCTGTAATTTTTGGAACACCAATCATATTAAATCCAATATTAGCTATTCCATTTTTATTTATGCCGATAGTGAGTTTGTCATTAACTTATGTTGCTCAAAAAATAGATTTAATATCTATGGGTTATATAGTAGATCCGTCATTTGCACCATTTTTTATCCAAGGGTATCTATCTTCTATGGATATAAGAAATTTAATATTTACAATATTTATAGCTGTATTAAGTATTATAATATATTACCCATTTTTTAAGATTCATGAAAAACATATGTTAGAAATTGAAAATTCTATATAAATAAAAAAATCTCAATCCAGAAAGATTGAGATTTTTTTATAAATTTATTATATATTTAACGCAAGTGCTATACAACCTAGTAACCCAGCATTATCTCCAAGACCTGGATATACAATATATTCATCAATATTTTCTAAAATCTCTTTAGTTTGAACATAGTTGTTTAACATCTCTTTTACATTTTTTCTAATTAGAGGAAACAATTGAGATTGTTTCATAACTCCACCACCAAGAATTATTTTTTCTGGTGAAATAGTTAAAATATAATTTACAAGAGCTTGAGCGATATAATAGGCTTCAAGTTTCCAAGCTTCATGATTAACAGGAAGTTCGTAAGCTTTTACTCCCCATCTTTCTTCAATAGCTGGCCCAGATGCTAACCCTTCAAAACAATCTTTATGAAATGGACATTTTCCAATATATGAATCACTTTCATGTCTTCTAACAAAAATATGTCCCATCTCAGGGTGAAGCATTCCGTGAACTAATTTTCCTGAAACTAGTGCTCCACCACCAATTCCAGTTCCAATTGTAAGATAAAGACAATTTTTTAATCCTTTTGCAGCTCCCCAAGTGGCTTCACCTAACGCAGCACCATTAACATCTGTATCAAAAGCCATAGGAATATTTAAATTTCTTTGTAACTCACCAATTAAATTAAAGTCACTCCAATATTTTTTGGGAGTTTTAGTTATATATCCATAAGTTTCAGAATTTGGATTTGGATCAATTGGACCAAACGAGCCAACTCCAATAGCTTCAACTCCCTTATTTTTAAAAAAATCATAAACTTTTTGTAAAGTGATTTCAGGTGTTTCAGTAGGAAAACTAACTCTTTCTAAAATATTACCGTTTTCATCAGCAATTCCACATACAAATTTTGTTCCTCCAGCTTCAATAGCTCCTAGTTTCATAAAATCCTCCAATTAAAATTTATAAAATTCTATCTTAGGTATAGTAAACAACATTTTACTTCGAATTTCAATACCTAAACTATCTTTATTTGGATAGATATTTCCAGTAAAGACTTCTTCTCCATCATTTAAAAATATTTCAACAGAACATTTATCTACAAAAATATGTATTTTTTTTAAATCTTTAAGATAACATTTTCTAATCCCTTTATAACCGTAACCAGAAAAATTTCTATTTAAAGATGCCTTTTTTTTAATAGAATCAAAAGAAAAAGTAGTTCTTTCATTTCCATTTTTTCTTAAGTCAATTTCTATATCTTTAGAAAAATCGCCTAAAGATATTATAAGCTCATAAGCATCTCCTAGAATATTATATTTTGAAAGGTCAATAGTATTTTCTAAATATATATTTTCCATTACAATTTTTTCTTTTCTTAATTTTTTCAAATTATTATGTGGTTTTTGGAAAATCTTATTTTTCTTAATTTCTAATACTCTTGGAATAGTTAAAGAATGTACCCAATTTTCCTTTTCGATAGATGGATGCTCTAATTCTTCAGGCATGCCTATCCAGCCAATTAAAACATTTTTATTATTTTCATCTTTAAATGTTTGAGGCGCATAAAATTCAAATCCCCTATCAAGTTCAATGAAATCATTTTTTTCGATATCATACAAATCTCTAATTATATAACCAGATTGATATCTATTATTAAATAAATCTCCATCAGCTTTAATTCCTTGAGGTGATAAAATTAGAGCCTTATTCTTCTTATCCTCAATAAAATCTGGGCACTCACACATGAATCCGAAATTTCCATTGATAATTTCTTGCTCAAAACTCCAATCAATTAAATTATGAGACGAAAAAACAACTATAGTCCCAGTTAAATCAACTCTT
>NZ_JACHTH010000009.1:0-27636 GCF_014250655.1 Cetobacterium sp. 2G large
AAACAGAGTTAGCTAAAACAATAGCTACATTAAAGCAAGAAAATACAACAAATGTAAGATTAACAGTTTATGAACTGATATCTTTTGGAAGATTTCCTCATAGCAGTGGAAAGTTAACTAAAGAGGACAAAGAGAAAATAGAAGAAGCTATTGAGTATATGAATTTAAATGAGTTTAGAGATAAATATTTAGATGAATTAAGTGGTGGCCAAAGACAAAGAGCATATATTGCTATGACAATTGCTCAAAATACAAAATACATTTTATTAGATGAACCATTAAATAATTTAGATATGAAAAGTGCGGTTCAAATGATGAAGATTCTTCGTAAATTAGTAAGAGATTTAAAAAAGACAATAGTAATTGTTATGCATGATATAAATTTTACATCAGTTTATTCAGACTATATTTTAGCAATGAAAAATGGAAAATTAAAGCATATGGATAAAACAAAAAATATCGTTATTCAAGATAAATTAGAAAAATTATATGAAATGCCAATAGAAGTTAAAGAAATCAATAATAAAAATATATGTATATATTTCTAGGAGGAGTTATGAAAAAAATATTAGTTGTGTTTATTTTATTTTTAGCTATTATAGCAGGAGTTGGATATTATATATCTCCAAAAAGATCCCAGGAAGAAAGTGGAAATAAAATAAAAATAGAGCATTACATGGGAGAGACAGAAGTTATAGAAAATCCTAAAAATGTAGTTGTATTTGACTATGGAATAGTAGATGTACTTGATAATTCTGGTATTAATATTATTGGTTTACCAAAAGAGAGTTTACCAAAATTTTTAGAAAAATATTCAGATAATAAATATATAAATGTTGGAAGTTTAAAAGAGCCAAATTTAGAAAAGCTATATGAAATAAAACCTGATTTAATAATAATTTCAGGTAGACAAGAACCTTTTTATGAGCAATTATCAAAAATTGCACCTACTGTAGCTTTAAAAACAAATAGTGATGATTACATGAAATCTTTCAAAGTAAATTTAGATACTTTAGGAAATATTTTTTCAAAGAAAGAGATTTTTAAAACTGAATTTGATAAAATTGAAAATAGTTTAAATGAGATAAAAGAGAAAGTTCAAGATCAAAATTTAAATGCTTTAGTAATACTTTCAAATAATGGAAAATTATCAGCATATGGATTAAAATCAAGATTTGGAATAATATACGATTATTTTGGATTTAAACCTGTTGAAGATATCGCAGTTTCAACACATGGAAGTAAAATAAATTTTGAATATATTTTAGAAAAAAATCCAGATTATATATTTATTATTGATAGATCAGCAGTTGTAGGAGGAGATGTATCAGCAAATAAAGCTTTTGATAATGATATTATAAAAGCTACAAAAGCTTCACAAAATGGAAATATAATATTTTTAGATTCTGAAGTTTGGTATACAGCAACAGGTGGGTTAAAGTCAACAAATAAAATGATTGAAGAGATTCAATCAAGTATAAGATAAAAGAATGCCCTAATTTTATTAGGGCATTTTTCAATATTCATAGTAAAATATAAGAAAAAAATTGGAGGTAAAAATGTCATATAAAGTATTAGAACTTCTTCAAACAAGAGAAATAAAAGAAAAATTAACAAAATCAGAAGAGGAAATACTTGATTTTCTAGAAAAAAATTTTTCTAGAATACCGGATATAACTGTATTAGAAATTTGTAAAGAAGCTTATACATCTCAAGGAAGCATAAATAGGCTTTGTAAAAAACTTGGTTTTACAGGTTTTAGTGATTTGAAATTTTCAATAAGAGAGGACATTTTAGAAAGAGATAAATCTAAAAGAGAATCTATAACTAACACACTCTATTTTATTGAGAATATAAACATGAAAGAGGGAAAAGAGTTATCTAAAATATTGAAAAATACACCGAGAATACTTCTTTATGGATTAGGTGCCTCTAAAATAACTGCAACATATCTTCAAAGACAACTTCTTTATTTAGGGTTTCAAGTTATTTTTATAAGTGAAGAAAAGATGTTAGATAATTTTAATAACTTTACTTTACTTATAATATCTAGTTCTGGTGAAACATTAAGAGTTAAACATGTGGCTAAAAGTTTTAAAGATAGAGGAAATAGAGTAGTTTCTATAACAAAAAAAAATAGCTATTTAGATAAATTTTCAGATTGTTCTTTTACACATAACATTTCAATTGATAAATTAAATGTTATAACAAGAGAACAACAATTACACATGATAATAATGGTTAATGAATTAGTTAATTTATTACATTTTGGATAATTATCCATAAAATAGAACTGAATATTTTAACTCTTTTCATATATAATAATTAATATATTAAAAGTGAAACAAAAGGAGTTAAAATGAACAGAAACATCAAAATTTTAATGCATACACACTGGGATAGAGAGTGGTATTTTACAAAAAGTGAAACACAGGTACTTTTAAGAAATCATATGTTTGAGGTAATTGAATTCTTAGAAGAAAACACTGATGTTATATATATATTAGATGGACAAAGCGTAATGCTAGATGATTTTATAGAGTTTGCACCTAAATGGAAAGAAAGAGTTAAAGCTTTAGTTGAAAGAAAAGCTTTAAGAGTTGGACCATGGTATACACAAACAGATTTAATGTTAGTACACGGGGAATCTATAATTAGAAACTTATATTATGGAATGAAAAAAGCTATAGAATATGGAGATGTTATGAAAGTAGGATATGCTCCAGATACTTTTGGACATTCAGCACAAATTCCACAAATATATAAGCAATTTGGAATTGAAAGTACATTCTTCTGGAGAGGTTTTAGTGAATTAAAAGCTGATAAGTCAGACTTCTTATGGAAAGGAATAGATGGTAGCGTTATATTTGGAATAAACTTAGCTACAGGATACCAAGGAGCTAAATATTTAGAGAGCGATAAAGATGAATTAAAATCTAGAATGGATAAAATAATGAAAGTTTTAGATAAATATTCAGCTGGTGAATCTAGATTAATAATGAATGGACATGATCAAATGCCAATTCAAAAAGACATCCATGCAATTATGGATAATATAAGAGAATTTTATCCAGAAGCTGAAGTATCTATTTCTGACTTTGAAAGCTATGTAGATTCTCTTAAAAATTTAAACTTAGAAGTTGTTGAAGGAGACTTAAACCATAGTAAACATGCTAGAATTCATAAAACTATAACTTCTACAAGAATGGATATAAAACTTCTTAATACAGAGTTAGAGTACAAGATTTATAATATTTTAGAACCTTTAGCATTATTAGGAAAGAAATTAAACATAGATTACCCTCATGAGATTTTTGAGAAGTGCTTAAAAGAGATGTTTGGAACTCACGCACACGATAGTATTGGTGGATGTAACTCAGACTTAGTAAATAAAGATATAAAGCAACGTTTAATTCAAGTAAAAGAAGTTGTAGATACTCAAATTGAACTTTACATGAGATTAATATCACTATCATCTTCAGAGAAGAAAGGTAATAATGTAATAACTTTATATAACTACTTACCATACGAGAGAAAAAATGCAACTGTAGAAGTTGAATTTGTAACTAGAACAAGTGATTTCAAAATATTTGATGGTGAAAAAGAGGTTGATTACCTAGTATTATCACAAAACATAGAGGATGCTGGATTAATCGATAGACAGGTTGCTGCCAGACTTTTAGATATTAAAGTGTTTAGAACAAAAGCTGTATTCAATGTTGAATCAATTCAAGGATTATCTGTAAAATACTTAACATTTGAAGAGGGAACATCTTATGAGTTAATCACAAATGTAGCAGAGGATAATTCAATTGAAAATGATTTCTATAAAGTGACAGTTGAAAATAATGCAATAAAGCTTTTAGTTAAGTCAACTGGAGAAATTGTAGAAGATGTATTCTCTATTGAAACAAGTGGAGATGCAGGAGATAGTTATGACTATTCACCACCTCATAAGGATATGGTAATAACTTCTAAGGATTCTAAAATATCAAAAGTTGAGTCATTAAAAGGTAATAACCAAAAGATTTTAAAATATAGAGTTACTTATAACTTACCTCAAGATCAAGCTTCAAGAGATTTAAACAAGTTAGATAAAGAGATATATTTTGATGTAACTTTAACATTATCAAATGATGATATGATTAAAATTAATTTAGAGCATACAAATAGCTTAAAAGATACAAGATTTAGAGCAGTATTAAATACAAATATAAAAACAGATACTGTTGAATGTGATTCACACTTATCAGTAATCAATAACCCTGTATACTTTGAAAAAGAATTAAGTATCTGGGAAGAGGATAAATGGGCAGAGAAGCCAGTATCAATTGAAACTTTCAACTCGTATGTAGCTTTAGAAGAGACTGATAAAAGAGCAACAATCTTTAGTTACGGATTAAAGGAGTATGAAGTAGTAAATAAGCAGATATTTATTACTCTATTTAGATCATTCTCTCACTTAGGGAAAAGAGAACTTATCAATAGACCTGGAAGACCTTCTGGAATAGAGATTGAAACTCCAGATAACCAGTTATTAGGTGAAAAGTTTGTATTCAATTTAGCTATATCATTTGTAAAAACTGATAAAAATGATAGTATCAAAGCTAAAGAGTTTTTAACACCAATTGCTGGATACCAATTAAAAGAGTTCAATAGATTTAATATAAACGTTCCAAAAGTAAAAACTATAATTGAATCAGAGTTAAATTTAGACTTAAATGGATGTGTTGTAAGTACATTAAAAGAAGCACCAGAAACAGGTGAAATCTTTGTAAGATTATTTAATCCAACAAATAATGAAATTCAATTAAACTTCTCTAAAGAAACTTATATGAGTAATATGTTTGAAGAAAAATTAGAGAAAATAGAAAAATATACAATAAAAGGTCAAGAGATTTTAAACATTTTAGTTTAAAATAGAGAGTAAGGGGTATTTAAATGGAAAAATTAAAAAAAGATCTTCAAAGTTTTGGAAAAACGTTGTTATTTCCAATTTCAATATTATCATTTATGGCGATTTTCTTGGGGCTGTCAGCAGCCCTTCAAAATCCAGTAATTATAGGATTTCTACCTTTTTTAGGTGGTGAAGGAATTCAAGGATTTTTAGGTTTTATTAGAAGACTTGCAGGAATACCATTTGCTCAACTTCCACTTCTATTTGCAATGGCTATACCTTTAGGAATTGTAAAAAGAGATAAAGAAGTTGCGGTATATTCATCAGTTGTAGGATACATAGCTATGTTAGTTGGAATGAGCTATTTACTTGGAGTTCAAGGATATACACCTACTACAACAGCAGTAAATTATTTAATAAAAAATGAAGGATATACAGCAGTTGAAGCAACTCTATATAATTCACAATTTACAAATGTTTTAGGTGTGTTTGTATATAATATGAATGTAATCGGTGGAATGATAGCTGGTTTATGTGCAATAGCTATTCACAATAGATATAGACAAATCGAATTACATCCATCGTTAACATTTTATAGTGGAAAAAGATTTGTTCCAATTGCGTGTGCTTTAATTATGCCTTTTATAGGTATGGCTCTAGTTTATGTATGGCCTTATATAAATAGTTTAATCATGACTCTTGGAACAGGTATAGCTAAATTAAATATAGTTGGTGCTTTCTTATATGGGTTCTTAGAGAAAGCTATAAATCCAACTGGTTTACATCACATTTTAAACCAAGCTTTTAGATTCACTGCTTTAGGTGGAGTTGAAACTGTAGCTGGACATACACAGGTAGGAGCTTTAAATATATATTTCTCTCAATTAGAGAATCATGTACCATTTTCAGCAAAAGCTACACAGTATTTAGCACAAGGTAGAATCTTACATATGGTATTTGGAATGCCAGCAGTTGTATTTGCTTTATATAAGTGTGCTTTACCAGCTCAAAGAGAAAAGTTATTAAAATACTTTATTCCTGGATTAACAGCAGTTGTATTAACAGGAATAACTGAGCCAATTGAGTTTACATACATATTTATATCTCCAGTATTATGGATAGCAAATGCTATCTTAGCAGGATTATCAACTTTAATTCCAGCTATATTAGGGGTAAAAATAGGTAATATTCAAGGAGGAATTATAGACTGGTTTGTATTTGGAACTTTACAAGGACTTGATACAAAATGGTATATATTCTTAATAGTAGGACCACTTTTCTTCTTACTTTATTACTTCACATATGTATTTATCATAAAGAAGTTTAATATTTTAACGTTAGGAAGAAGCCAAGATGATTTTAAAGATTCAGATGATGAAGCTGAAAAATCAGAATCTTCAAATGAGACAGGAAAAGTTGATAACTTAGCTGAAACAATGATTGAAGGATTAGGGGGATTAGAGAATATAGTTGAAGTTGATAACTGTATCTCAAGACTTAGAATAGAACTTAAAGATAGTTCTAAAGTTAATCAAGATTTAATAAAAAAATCTAAACCAAATGGAGTAATAATCCCAGATGCTCATAATATCCATATTGTTTATGGTGGAAGAGTAATAAAAATGAGAAATATGTTAGATGATTATATTTTCTCTAAAAAATAATAAAATTTAACAAAATAAAAGAGGATGCTAGCATGATATGCATCCTCTTTTATTTTGTTTTGATATTAAAATATCTGAAATTGAGATTTTCATATAATTCATATTTTTTTCTGAAACATTAAAGTTTTCTAAAGAATATATTGAAGAAACTTGATTATTTTTTAGGTATTTACCTAATAATTTAAATCTAATAATATTATCAAACTTAATAGAGTATATAATCTCAATTGTCTTTACTAAATCATTTATTAATATTTTAGGAATGTTTTCATAGATAAAAATGATTTTTTTAGAAGAATTTTCTTTTTCAATACTTAAAAGATTTAAGATAAAGAAATATATTACAAATCCATCATATATTGTTATTCTTGGCAATTTTTTCTTTAATTTGTTTGTTAATAAATCTATTTTTTCAGAAAAATTATTTTTAAGTATATTTAGAAAATAGAAATCATTAATTTCAAAGATTTCTTTTATTAATAAAAAAACTAACCACTTTCTAATAGGAACTTTTTTTTGGAAAATATTTTGTATGTTAAATCCAAAAAATTTAGGAATTATATTTTTAAAATACTCTTCATATTCTTTTAATTTATCTGAATAAATATCTGGCTCATAATATCTATATTTTAAAATTTTTCTAAAATATGGCTCCACAATTTTAAGAATAATAATTGAAAACTTATCATTTATATAATAAACTTCCGTCTCCATTTCATCACTGTTACAAGAGAATGCTAAGCAAGCACTTATAAGAGCTAATTCGTTATAATAGAATGAATCCTCTACTTCCATTTCTAAGGAAGGGATATTTTTTTTAATAAATTTATAGTTATTTCTCTTTAAAAAGCTGGCAAACTCATTTCTTATAATTTTAGGTAAAAAATCTTTTTCAATAAATATTTTTAAAATATACCCTAGAAGCATCCTACGAATGTTAATTTCCTCGCCAACTATATTAAGACCTATATTTTTAAAAGAAACTAAGGATAGATTATATCGTTCTAATTTCAATTTAACCTTATCCAAATCGTAGTTTAAAGTTCTTCTAGTTACGTTCAGATTTTCAGATAATCTAGTTACGTTAATAACTCTAGCTGTTAATATTTTAAAAATTATATATAAAACTCTCTCATCTTTTGTTATATTTTGTTGAGATTTTATTAAATGAACTAGATTTGAAGTTTCTTTTAAATCTTTCATTAAAATCTTTACATCTGGTTCATCTTTTTTTAGAATAATAGTTTCAATGTCTCTTAAATATGAGAAAAAAGTAGAGGGAGTAATATTTAACATTCTAGTTAAAATTTTATAATCGTTTATTTGGCTTTTTTTTAAAATCAAAGCAACTTGAATATGTTTACTAGTCAAATACATAATTTTCAGTTATAAAAATAATTTTTATAACTGAATCACCTCCTTATTTTTCTTTTATTTATAAAGAATACGTTATTTTGAGTTATTTTCTTTTTACAATTATCGTTGTTTTAAGTTTATATCTAAAATATTAAATGGTACTTCTATATTATTTTGATTAAATATATCTAATATATGTGCCATTATTTCTCCACGAACTTTATAATATTGATTTTTAGGAGCCCAAACCATAAATAGAATATTAACACTAGAATCACCATATGACATTATATGGATAAAATTACCCTTTTCTTTATCTAGAGATTCATAATTATTAGCTATATCTGTTAGAGTATCTATAACTTTTTTCATATCAGAATCATAAGCTACAGGAATTGTAAGTTTAATTCTTCTTACATCATTTGTATCATAGTTAATTATATTTCCATTAATCATAACATTATTTGGAATAATAACTCTTCTTCCGTCTAGGCTATTGATATGAGTAGAGAAAACCTCTATTTTTACAACATTTCCCATTGCGCCATTGACTTTAATAAAGTTTCCAATTTCAAATGGTCTAGAAAAAAACAAGACAACACCTCCAGCTAAATTAGATAAAAACTCTTTTAAAGAGATACCAACACCTAGACCAATAGCACTAATCATAGTGGCAATAGAGCTTTCACTAAATCCAAAAGCTAAAAGACCGATTAAAAAAAATATGATATTTAAACCAAGTTTTGTTAAGGACTTGGTAAACTGTTTCGTATTCATATCTTGATTAACTACCGGAATTTTATCTAAATAGCTATCAATTTTTTTAACAATTCTTGATCCAATATATAAAATAAAAATAAATGCTATAAATCTTATTGAAAAGATGAGCACATCATTTAATAAAGATTTAAAAAATGGTTCACCTCTTTCATCTTTTAATTGAAGAAAAATATTAAAAGTTTCATTTGTTATCATTATTTGTTTCCTTTCTAAATTATTTTACAAGGTAGTATATCATAATAGTTCATTGTTAAATACTTGAAATTCTTAGTTTACTAAAAGAGTACATCTTTTCAATATAACTGGTCATATAGAAATTTTATAAATTTAATCCCAATAAATTTCTAATATAAATCTTAATACTCCTAGTATATAATTTTAAAATGCATAAAAAATTAATTCTAAAGTACCGAACTAGTATCGTTTTGATAAATTAATATTTTAATTCAAAAGGAGAAATTTATGGATGACAATGATGTAATTTTAGCAAAAAATGGTGATGAAGAAGCTATGGAAAAAATTTTTTTAAAGTATAGAAATTATATTTTAAAGCATAACAAATACCTTTTTATAAAAGGAGGAGATTATAATGACTTATTACAAGAGGGATATATTGGACTTCTAAAAGCAATAAGAAGCTATGATAAAGATAAAAATGTATCTTTTAATCATTTTGCAAATATATGTATAAAAAGACATATCATATCATCTATCCAAAGTGCTAATTGTATGAAAAAAACTATATTAAATAATTCTTTAATTGGTGATGATTCAAGTATAGATGATTTTTATCAAATTACTAATAGGTATACCCCAGAAGAAATTGTTTTAGGAAAAGAACTAAAAAATGAACTAAATAAATATCTAATATCCAATCTAACAGAGATAGAAAAAGATGTCTGCGAATACTTATGCCAAGGATATACATATAGAGAAATTGCTAAAGAATTAAATCAATCATTAAAAAGAACAGATAATGCTATTCAAAGAGTTAGAAAAAAAATATTAACACACTTAGAAGCATATTTAAAATAATTTAACAATTTAAAGGAGCTACTTAAGTAGCTTTTTTTATTTTCCTTTTTAAAAATTATTAGGAATAATTTTTATCTTTATAATTCTATAATATATAGATAAAATAAATAAAAAACACAAACTCATGTATTTGTAAGTACAAAAATTACTAACTTTAATTTCGATTAGTCTAAATTTTATTAATTACTAAAATCTCGTATTCTCCTAATAATACGAGACTTATTTTATTGATTTTATTAAGATATAGCTATATAGTTAAAATTAATCTAAAAATACCGAGATAAAAATTTATATAATACGAGAAAAAATAATAAATTCTAATCTATTTCTTTTTTACTATTAGATTCTTAAAAAATAAGTTATAATGTTGCTATACAAATAAAATATTTCTACTAGGAGGATTTATGCTTACTTTTGAACATTATATTATGGATTTTTTTAAAATTTTTTTACATTGGTTAGCTTTCTTTTTTACTACTCTGTCTATTGGAGTTATATGTTTCGGATTTTTAAAAAGTGTTAAAATTTTATTTACAAATAAAGAAAAACTTAACTTTAATAAAATTATGCGTGAAACTTTTGATAAATATATTTTAGTTGGTCTTCAGTTTTTAATTATTGCGGATATTATCGATACGATTATTCTAAGAGATTTACAAAATATCATACTAGTATTATTAATAGTAATAATTAGAACTATTATGAGTTGGGAAATTGAAAAACACAAGTAAGATAAAAGCTCTAAATCCATCATAGCAGTCATATAGAATTTAACTTGCAAATACATATATATAAATATGTATATATTTGCAAATATTCAATCCTAGATATTTTTGGTATAATTTATTTATACTTTAAAGGTAAATTAGGAGGCATTTATGAAAAAAATATTATTAGGACTTTTGGTTTTATCAAGTTTAACATTTGCTAAAAAAGATGGGATAATCTCTAAAATAGAGAAAAAGTTAGAAGCTAAACATGCTTATATCACAGATGGAAAAAATAAAATTGAAGTTGATGATATTGATTTAGCATTATTAAACAATAAACCTTTTGTTATTATTGAAGTTGAAACACTTTTTGGTGAAGGTGGTTGGAAAAACTTTAATCAAATTGAGATAAATAACTTTGTTAATACTATTGCAAATGATGTTAGAATTTCTTTAAATACAGATGAAAAAGTTAATGTATCAATAATTTTAGATCCAAAAATTGGAGATAAAAAATTATTATTAGAAGGAAACTACTAATGCTAAAAAAACTTATATATATAGTACCTGTATCTTTAATTCTACTACAAGGATGTAGTGCACTGATAGATGGACATACAGTTGCAGTTGATTCATATGCTGCTAAACCAGTTGTTGTAGGAACATACTATTTATCTACGGAGAATGTAAGTGTAGATTTAGACATAGAGAAACAAACATTTGAAAATTCAATACAAGAAATGCTGACTTCAAAAGGATATAATAGAACTTTTGTAATTAATAATGCTAATTACAACATTGTTTATGATTACAAAGTTTCTGGACCATTCACTACTGAGGAGGATTTTCCTGCTCCTATAAATGAATGGTGGGGAATAGGAGGTCCATATGGTGGTGTTTATAATGGTTTATATGATGCTAACTGGTATGGTGACAACGTTCAATATGTTAACTATTTTGTTAAAGAACTTAGCTTAACAGCGTATTCAAATGATAACCCAGTTTGGCAAGTAAAAGGTCATACACAATCACAAACACCTAATTTAAATGAAGACTATCAATATTTAGTTTCTGGAGTTGCAAATTATATAGATGTAAGTTCTGGAAAAGTAATTTATATAAATGTTGTTAAAGACTCTAAAACTGGAAAGTATACAGCTACAAAATTATAACAAAATAGCAGAGTTAAATTGACTCTGCTATCTTTTTTTATTTTTTTAAGAATCCATGTTTTTCTAATTCACATACATTATTTAAAATATAATTAAAATCCATTTTAATTGTAGGAATTTTTTTATTTTTAAAATGTATATCATTTAATGTAAGGATACAATCTAAATGTTGATTTTTTTCTAAAAAGTCGTTAACTTCATAGTTATCTAAAATTTTTAAAATATTTACTTGATAGTTACCTTTAATATATTTGATTAACATTTTTCCATATATATGATTAAAGGAATCATCTATGATAGCTATGGTCTTTAATTTTTTGTGACTAGCTTCAATATTATCTACTGTAGTTTTTATAAGTATTGTTAAATAAATAATATCCTCTAAATAAAATTTTGGAAACATCTCTTTTATTATTAGGTTTATCTCTTTATAATATTTCCTGTAAGTTTTATCCAATTTGTGAGTTTCTTTATGTTCTAAGAAATTTAATTCTGCTTTAAACTTCCCAATTCTTATAACATTAGATATATTCATTAAAAGATCCTTACTCCTTGGAATAGCTATCTCTATTTTTTCTTGTAATTTCTCTAAAAATAAAGTTACTTCACTTTCTACAAATTCTTCATATTTATCTATATCTTGAAGTAAAAATATTTTAATAATTAAATCTAACTCATATTCTCTTAATTCTTCTAAACCATGTATTTTAAGGAAGTTTAATAATTTTTCATAATATTTATTATTTAATATTTCTTTTGGAGTCTCATAGTTTTTATAAGTGCATGGAAAATTAACTTCTCTAAAAGAGTGAATTAAAATAATAGATACTATTTTAAAGAAATCTTCAGGAGGTAAAGAAGCTCCTAATTTATTAATTAGATTTAAAACAATCTTCTTAGCTAAGCTTATCTCTTTTTTGGGAAAAACACTATTTATTAAATTAATAAATAGATTATGACAGCTCTCTTTCTCAATAAAGTATTTAGCTAAATATCTTGCAAATAGAGCTCTTATACTAATTTCACTTCCTACAAGAAAAACACCTTTTGCTGGCAAACTATCTAATCTTAAATTATAAGTTTCTAAGTAGTCTTTTAATTTTTCTACATCATAGTTTAATGTTCTTCTAGTTATATCTAGTTCCATAAAGCTATTATTCAAAATAACTTTATTTGTAAAAAATAATTTTAATAAAATATAGTCTCTTCTTTCAATTGGACTAAATGGTGCATGAGATAAAAGTTCTTTGATTTTTTGATGCTCTCTTTTATCTATATAGAAAACTTTTTCAGTTTTTACAATTCCATTTATATTATGGCTATGTAAAAAACTATTTATAATTTCTATATTAAGATTAATTGCTCTTTTTTTTATTTTTAAAATTGTTTCTAAGTCTGATATTGCATACTTATCTGAATTTAAAAACAGATTCAAAACATTTAGTGATTTTCTATTTAAAAACATTTTTTGTACTATATAGAGTTTAAAAATTTTCCATATAGTTACCTACCTTTCCTTATTAAGCTTTATCCTTTATTGTAACATTATTTCAAAAAAAAAGCTACTTATATAATATGGTTTATTCATTATTCATCTATTAATATCGCTCTTTTTAAATATAGAGCTTTTTTTACTTACTCCAAATAACTTTCAACATATATCTTTATCTTTTGCTTAGTTCTGCAAATTGCGTTATCTATTCTTTTTACTTTTTCATTTAATTTTTTAGATGTTTCCAAATAAGTGTATCCTTGGCACATATATGGAAACACTTTTTTTCAAGTGAAGTTAAATTTATATCTAAATATTTTTTTAACCCTTTTAGAAACTCTTTTCCTAAAATCATCTCTTCAGGAGAATAGTAAGCTGATGACTTAAAGTAATGATTTATATCAGTCTCTTCACCTACTGAACTATTATTTAGTGATAAATTTTTACTTGAATTATAGTTTTTAATAGCTGTGATTATCTGTCTTTTTATACATATACTTGCAAAATATGAAAAAGATACCTCTCTTTTTTCATCATACCCTTTTATAGCTTTCATTAAACCTATATATCCTGAAGTAAGTCGTTAGAGTCCCCACCTTTTAAATAAAACATTTTATTATACTTTAATATGTTTTTTTTATACTCCAAAAAAATTTTCTCTAACTCCTCTTCATCCCCATTTCTTGCTAAAATTACTCTTTCACCATCCATATAGTTTCCCCCTTGTATTAAAAAAAAAGAGTGAAACTTGATGTTCACTCTAAAATTGGCTTATCCTATTGTTACCTCTTTTGCCATAGATCCTTGTGTATTGCAAGTAGATTCTAAAATTAATTGCAGAAAAAATGAGAACATAATTAATGCCCCCCAGAGGCTCTTTCCCTTTTTTTAAAACAGCTCATCTCTTTGATCTCCTATGTAACTAGCTAACTCTCTAATTCTATTTTCCATTAAATTTGTCATAACACTAGGGGTAGATAGTCTCCAAATTGAGCCATCTTTTTTAGAATAGAGATTTACTGCAAAAGCTATCTCTTTATCTCTAAACTTTATCCACTCCCTTTGAGAGTCCCTAAGATCCACCTTTCCCTCATCATCAAGAGTTGTCATAAGCTCTTTATATACTTTATTTAAAACCTTATCTAACTCCTCATAGTACTCTTGTGTAGCTAATACCATCCCAGTTGTTGAATAATCTTTAGACATTTTTTCTTCACACTGTTTTTCTAATCTTGAAATCTCTTTTTCATAGTAGTCTACTACGCCACCTAGTGAAGTTATAGATAACGCTATAAAAAGTATAAAAATTGGTATTTTTAATCCGCCCTTCATAATCTCACCCCATATTTTAAAGTTATTTTCTATTTAAATTATCTTTTTTGTTAAAAATTTACCTATTTCTTTTATATCAATCCCTTTTAAAAACTTTATCTCTACTCCTGCTAAACCAGATACCCAAACTTTTAATTCTGCATCTAAATCAAATGTTCCTGAGGTCTCTATAGCAAAGGAATTTATTTTATTATATGGAATTGTATGGAAATCTATTTTTTTACCAGTTAATCCTTGAACATTAATTATAATCAACCTTTTATTTGTAAATAAAATTCTATCTCTAACAGCCATATATGCTAACTCTACTGCTTCAGTTTCTAGTAACATCTCCTCAAACTTTTCTGCTCCTTTTTTTGGATCCACTTTCTCATGTAATAAAATTGAAATATTTTTCGTATCCAAAGACATTTTCACTCCTCCTTTTTTATTTCCATATCTAAGAAACTATATTTTAAAGCGACTCTAAATTTTTTACATATAGAACTAACCCTTCCCAGTTCTCAAAGTTCTTAACACTAGAACCACCACTTTCTAATTCACATTGCATTATATAGTTTACCATAGAAGTTCCATTTTCATTATATGTACCGAATATAGTTAGTTTATAGGAGTTTAAATATCCACTTAATATACAACCTTCATCTACCACATCTTTATATTTATTTTCAAAACTTTCTAATTTCATAAATTCCTCCATCACTAACTATCTTTACTTTTCAATTTTTTTCATTTTTAAAATGTTGTTAAAATAATCTCTCTTATTCTAACTTCCACTCTCCAAACTTTTCCCATTTCTCATTTCTCATTTCATGAACTATAATTTTTTTATTTTTATCTAGCTGTTTTACTAAACTATTAATATAGCTAAAAGTCTCATCATAATCTTCTATCTCTTTAGATAATAAAATTTGTTCATTTTCTAATAGAATTATCCTATACATTCAACCCTCCATTTCATCAGTTATTTTATAGTATATTTTCATAATTTATCTTATATATCCTTTTTATTATTAAAATTCACATAATTACACCAAAACGAAGTCTTATTAATCTTGCTCAGATAACATTTTAATCGTTTTAAATTTGTACATTTATATATATTTTATGTATAATGTATTTACCTGAACTTTTAATAATCTATTTAACTTCTCACAAGTTAAATAAAACTAAACAGGTACCTTTCTGGTACCTGTTTTTGTTATCTCAACTATTTATATTAAATTTTTCTCTTTACGATAAGTCTTCTGCTATTTTGTTATTTTGTTCTATTTCTCTTACTTCATCTCTCAATAAAGAATATTCTATTAGATTAAAAATAAAATCCTTTATATCTATTATTTTTGAATCTTTATTCAATTTCAAATTACCTAATATTATTCTATTATCATTCAGTATTCTTGGGCATTTCTCTTTTATATAATCTAATACTATTTGATTTTTTACAGCTCCTTTATTTCCAACTGTCATTCTTCCACTATGAATAACTTGGTATCCATTTTTAATTTTCTTAAAAGTACTTTTAGTCAATCTCAGTTGTAATGAATGATGTTTTATTGTATTATCTTCTATTCCAACTAAGATATATCCAAGATTTACCCCTAATGATATAGTATAATAGTTTTCTTTATATTTCACTAAAAAAATTCTATATAAACCATTCCAACCATCACCACTAGAGTTTCCAAAGCTTTTATTTAAATTACCATTATCTTTTTCTATATATAATAAATCATTCCCACAGTTTTCAAGTCTTACAGATGTATCATATAAAGAATCTATAAATTTTATTATCTCTATTTTTTCTTTATCGTCTATATGCTCTGTTATAAGTGGGTAATAGCATTCTAATAAAAATTCTATATCATTATAATCTTCTTCGTTACATCTTATCCATTTTTGTTCCTCAATAATTTCTTGGCCCTTATTTAATAACATATCTGAATACTTAGGTATCTTCTCTAACTTCAGAAATTCATTATCATCTTCTTTATATTTTTCAATGTAAATATCAATTCCGTTTGTCATAGCTATATATTTGGGTTCTAAAACTTCATCATATTCTCTTAATTGCTCATATACTCCATTACACAAAGGTATCTTAGGCTCTTTACATTCAATAACTAATAATGGAGCTTTTTTATTATCAATCTCTTCAAATACAACTATATCTGCTCTTAATTTATTTCCACTTTCTATTCTTGACAATGGAAATTCTACCTCTAACATCTTCTCAGGAACATTAATTTCTTTTTGTAAAAATTCTATTACTTTTTGTCTTACTTCTTCTTCGGGAGTTACTTTTATTAATTTTTTTCTGCTCTTACAATCAATAAATTCTTCTCCTTTTATTTTTATTTTATCTATTTTGTATTCATCCAAATTAAACATTATATTTGTTCTCCCTACTTATTAATAGCAAACTTTACAAGGTTCACAACCTCTATTTTCTCACCTTTTATCCTATATTTCTATACTTTTAACAATAGTTTCTACAATCTTATTGTATTTATCTTTATCAATTATAGGGTACTCTATCTCAAATACCATAAAGTATGGTTCTGAATTTGCTACTAATTGAACTCTTTTATAAAATATTTTATCATTAATAATACCTGATACAATATATAATCCTTTGGACTCTTTCAACACTTTATACGTTACATTTGCATTTCCATAATCATTGTACAATGTATAATAGTAATTATTTTCAACGTTCTTTAAAAGATTTGAATCATCAATTTCGTCATTTATAGGAAGTAATGTATAAGTACCATATATCAACATCGAAGTTTCTTCATTATCAGAGAGAAATTTTCTTCCATCATTATTTTCAGGTGGTGGTTGCATAAATAATATTTCAGCAGGATATTCTAAAGAAAATCCAAATCTACTATTCACATATTGTCTATATAAAACTCCATCGACTTCCCTTAAAGCAAAACAATAAGTTGATACTATTAAAAATAAAGCATAAATTATTTTTTTCATAAAAAACCTCCAGTTTGAAATAAAATCCTAAATTACTGTTTCGGTTTATTCTATAAACCTGGATAGATATACTCTAAGATTTTTTTTACTGACTCTTCTCTTCTTTTTGCAGCATCTTCCTTTGTCCAGTTTTCAAAGCTTGTAATAGCTTTTACAACTTCATACTTGCTGTCTTTATACTTATTTTTTTTCTGTGAAAAATCATAATTACCTATTGATCTATTTATATTTGATTCCAGTATCATCAAATTTCCTATACTGTTTATCTCATCTCCCCATGTATCACGAACCTTTTCAGCATTATTACGGTCATTATAGGCCTGAATATGCTCTATATCTATATGATCTTTGAAAAAGTGCTTTATAAGGTTATCTGAAGTATACTCGTCAAGGTTTTCATGCAGCATAGCATGTATTCTACAAAGTAAATTTTTTGCTGTGGTCTTGGTTGCCAAAGGTTCGTTTATCTTGTTATTAAACCAGTGGGATATATTTCCTCCATGAGGATGAGTTTTAGTTACTTCTTCTATTTCTGAAAAAATTGCTTCTAGAGACTCGCCTTTGAGAACTCTAGTATATATTTCTTTCATAAACGTCATCATAATATTTATCTGTTTATCATACACAATACTATATACAGTAAAGAGCTTACATAGCTTTTTAATCAGCATGGATATCTCTGCTAAATTGGAATTTTGCTCCTTAAACAATCTGTAGTAGATAATTTTAAAATGCTTTCCATATCTTGACCAGTAGATAAGCTGTTCTTCAAATTTTGCCTCTACAGAAAGATTATTACGTATCTCTTCCCATAAAAATCTGGCTTCAATAAGACTCTTTATGTCGGACAAATCTAACTTTATCTTATTAATATTTTCTTCTGAAAGAAGGTTGGAATAAAATTTATTCCTAATCAGTCCGTCAAAGACCTTCTCAAAGAAGGAGTCTGTTCCCATTTTAATAACAGTTGGTGGTAATTCATTTACTGAAATCAGATAATCTTTATACAGCTCTAAGATCTGACCCATTGTAACAGCAGTACCGTATTTTTTATTCTCTTCGATAACTTTTTTATACAACCCGTCTATTTCACTAAAAACTTCTTTCCCAGCCTGGAGTGATTTCTTCATATATTCATAAATTTTTATTTTGAATACATCAGCTCCATTTAAATCCATTCCACTGGTATTTATAGTATCAAAAATATTCAGAGTTTCTGTAAGAGTTGCTCTGGTTTCTACAACGACAAACTTGAGGTTATTCTTTATATGGTCGATGAGTTTCACCCGCATAGAGTTCAATACATCGTTACTACCTTCTACAAACTCAGCTATTGTCTTCAGATTTAGTTCATAGATATTTGATGTTTCGATATCTACGGCTGAAAAGTCTCTTCCTCTATATTGTTCAAAAAGTCTCTCAAAATTATCCTGCTGACCTCCTACATCAGTCTTGAAGTATGGCTTTGGATTTCCCTCTCTGTCCTGTAGATACAGCATTAAAAGGTTTAGTGTTGTGAGACGCTGCTGTCCGTCAATAATATCAAACCCGCCTTCTTCATTACTTCCTAACTGAATGGTTCCTATAAACATATTTTTTCCCAAGGATTCCATTATTCCATTCAAAAATCTACTAATCTGAACTTCACCCCAAGAATAAGGCCTCTGATAGATAGGAATTGTAAGCTTCATATCTTTTTCTTCCAATCCCTTTAAGTTAAGGCAGTAAGACTCTATAAAAAAGGACTCAGAGCTGTCCTCATAACTATCATCCTCTTCCTCTTCTTTGGAGTCTTCTTCTAAAAGTTTTCCTAAGGATTCTATTAGTCCTCCATTCTTAATATTATTTATAGGAGACTGGTAGGATCTGAATTTTGAGGTTATCTCTTTTATTATCTCGCTGACACCATATTCATAGATTTTTATTGAATCAGAGCAAAGTCCTATCAGGTGTCCAAAATCTTCCTCCTCCAAAGAGAATTTATACTTTTCCTTCACCTTTCCAACTGTAAAACTATCCCACTTTGGCGCCCTAGGAATTACAATAAAATCCCCAATTTCCATATTCAGCATATTTTTTAGGTTATTATATTTGGATATTTTTCTCTCTTTAGATTCCTCTGACCAATAATAGTTTTCAATCCATACATCCTGAGGAACAGCCTGTCCTTCTTCATCTAGTAAAGACATATTGTTAACTCCCCACCCCTGTCGCAATCTTCCCTGTTCTAACTCCTTCAATACGAAATCATTCCTATCTATCCTGAAGATATAATATTTCATGAAATTCTCCTTTTTTATTTATTAACAGACTCTACAGCCATAATAACAGATTCAATTAGCAATATTCCTAATAATACTTTTTTTATTTTTGCTGCGGTCTCATTACGCTCTCTGTGTCCCTTGATTTTATTAAGTCATATAATAACTTTTAAGTCTCTTTAATATATATAGTTTATTTGTAACTCTTTCTTCTAAGGTTTCAATATCTAACCATCCATCTATAAATTTCTGATAATCATTAGATTTTAAAGTTTTCTTAGTATTTCCATTATTTTTAAGCCAGTTTTTTTACTTATTCTCACTATTTTAAATCTTCTGCTATTTTGTTATTTTGTTCTAAAAATTTTTATAACGTTTTCATTCCTGCTTTAATTAAAAATTTATATGTTTCATCAAACTTCTCATCTTTAGGAATATAGACAATAACACCATCTCTTCCTCTAGTTAATAGAACTCTATAACTATTAAGTCTTATCTTATGTGGATCCTGCAACTTTGTATCTAAAGTATATTTTGCCCAATTATTTTCATCATATAAAAGATCTTCGCCCCAACAAATAATAGGCATATCAATTTCAAGTCCTTGACAATCAAACTCTGTAGCAATACTTTTAAAGCTACAACAAGAATTTGCTGAAGAAACAGGATCATGAAACCAAGGTCCTGGATCAATTTTTTCACTTTTATCTCTATAAACCTTTGAAGAACCTAATAGCCCATATTTTTTATATTTAGAATCTTTATATCTATTTAAGCAATATTTTTTAGCTTTTCCTAATTCTCTTGTAATATACATATTAAAGTTATTTTCTTGAATTTTTTCAGCTAACTTTTCATCTGGAATATTTTCTAAGATATTTTTTACCCATTTTGGATATTCATTAGCTGCATGAGTTCTTAAAGATGAATCTAAATTAAATTCTTTTATGATTTTAATTTTAACATTATCCAACCCTTCAAAGTAAATTTTTAAACTTTCTGGACAAGTAACATACCAGAGCTTCTTACTACTTCTTAAAGCTTCTCTCCAAAGCTTTATCCCTTGTTCTTCTCCATGATGTATTTCTTGACCTTCTCCAATTAACCCCAAGTAGTGACAAGGTTTTGTAGTCTTATCTGCTATTTCTATTATACATTGCGGCTCTGATTTTTTATAACGTTTATTCTGTAAAGTGTCCCAGGCTCTTTGTGCCTCATCAAAAACAATTATATTCGTATGAGGCTGTTTTGAATTACCAGTATATTCACTCTTAAATTTATATAAATCTGTAACAAATGTACGACTTTGTAAAGCATATTGAAGTACCTTCACCAAAGGACCATTCCCAGATAAGAAACTCCCACCCTTACTATGATGTATAAATTCCAAGCCAAGTAAAGTTTTACCTGCTCCAGGTACTCCAGTTACAAATGATATGGAGTTAGCTTTACTTGTATTCTTAATAACATCTGTAGTCCATTCTGATATCGTCTTTAATTTATCCAGTGCAGTATATATACCAGCACTTTTAGCTGATCTCAATTCCTTTATATCATTATTATTAAATATATCTATGGCAGCATTAATTAACGTAGGAAGTTGAGAATATTCAGATTCCATCCAAATTTTTGGATCTATATTTAGATTTTCTCCACTTAATAAAGTATTTAATGTATCTACTAGCATATTACAAGAACATATATTATATCTGCCATCTATTACTATCTTTTTATCCTCAATCATAGTGGTTATAAGAAAAGGAACTACTGTAAGTTTCTGACTTTCTCTATGGTAACCTGTAATATCTCTATAATATCCTTTTAATTGATCAAGGTCACTATGAGAATAGGTTTTTTTCATTTTAAATTCTAGTATAAAAACCTTATCTTCTAAAAGAAGTACAACATCAGGTCTTCTTCCACCTTCCATAGGAAGAAGATATTCAAAGATAATATGACCCTCTAAAGAAGATAATTTTTTTAATTCCTTTTGCAATTTTACAAAGCAATCTTTCCAAGCCAGAACTTGTTCATCAGATGGAAATTCTCCAGTAAAGATCAATTTAAAATTGTTTATCATCTCTCCTAGCCACTGATCTTGTTCTATCTCTATAAATTTTTTGATATTTGAATCAAAACATCTTTTCACTAAAAATCCTCCCTTCTTTCTAATAAATTTAAAATTCATCAAGAAAACCTAAAATAACAGCGCTCTTAAAAATATTAGATACTTTTCTATTTTAACTGTAAGATATGACTTGAAAGTATTAATAAATAATTACTTCCTCTATCTCTTTAAATGTTCTTTTGTTAATGTTAAGATAAAAATGGCTCTTTCCAACGTTAGTTGGTAAGAGCCTATTTAATATTGACTTTTACATCTTTCAATTATTACATTAACAGAGACCATCATTACATCATTCAAATTATTTTTTGCAATTTCCTTTTCAAGAATTTTTACTCCTGTCAAACTTCCCATATTTAGGATAGGGTTTTTACTTAATTCTAACTCTAATTTTAATGCTATCTTCTCATATAAATCTACTATATTTAATAAATATTGATTATTATATTTTTTTTAAATATACTTTAAAATTTTAAAGTATTCTTGAATATCTTCCTCTGATATAGGTTTATCTTGAAATCTAGATTTTATTTCTGTTACTCCATTAAATGCTTTTGATAAAAAGTTGAATTTATTCAATAAATTATCCATACTCTACTTTCCTCCTTCTTTTCCTATATTACACTCTCTTCACACATTACCTTAGCTTGTTTTAACACAAGTTCTGTTGCATCCTCTGTGTCTTCTGGAAGATAGCCATACTTTTTAAGAAGCCTTCTTATAGATCTTCTCATCTGAGCTTGTACACTCTCTTTATCATACCAATCTATAGTCATACTTTTCTTAATAGTCTCTGTAAGCTCTTTTGTTATCTGTACCAGTATATCATCACCTAACATCTCTTTTACTTTTTCATCACGAGTTAAAGCATCATAGAAAGCTACCTCATCCTCTGTTAAACCAAGCGAGTCACTCGCTTTATGAGTATCCATAAACTCCTTAGCCATCTTTATAAGTTCTTCCATTATCTCCAAACTTGTTAAAGCCTTATTTCTATAAGAACTCATAGCCTTTTGAAGTCTTTCTGAGAACTTCTCAGCTACCACTAGATTTTTTCTACTAGAGTATTTAATCTTACCCTCTATTAGTTTTCTTAACATCTCAACAGCTAAGTTTTTATACTTTATCTTCTCAACTTCTTTTAAAAACTCATCTGAAAGAATAGATATATCTGGATTATCAAGTCCTAACTGTGAATAAACATCTATAACATCTTCAGATATAATCGTCTTAGCCATAAGTGAAGCTATTTTTTCATTTATCTGAGCCTGAGTTAATTTTTTAGGATTATCTTTATCCTCAGTTTCTAACTTAATAAAACTAGCTTTAACAGCTTTAAAGTAACTTATCTCATCATTTAAAGCCTGTCCATCACGAGTTGTTATACATAGAGAATGAGCCTTAGCCAGTGCTAAAACATTATCAATAAATCTTTTCTTAATTCCAGGTTCATCATTTTCAAAACCTAAGATGTAATCCATACCCTCTATAATAATTCTAGCACGGTCTAAAGCACTATTACTTTTATATTTTGAATAATCAAAGTGATGGAATATCTCTTTTACAATCTCATAGTGTTCAATCATAAGAGCTACAGCTTTTTCTGTATCTACTCCAGTTGTCTTTTGATCATTTGGTGTATATTGTCTTAGTGCTTTTTTAAGTGCATCTCCTATTCCAATATAGTCTACAACTAAGCCACCACTTTTATCTTTGTATACTCTATTTACTCTCGCAATAGCTTGCATTAAATTATGCCCCGCCATAGGTTTATCAATATACATAGTATGCATTGATGGAACGTCAAACCCTGTTAGCCACATATCACGAACTATAACAATCTCTAACTCGTCTCTTTCATCTTTCATTCTATTAGCAAGCTCTTCTCTTTCCTGCTTTGTTGTAAAATGTTGCTTAAACTCCATAGGGTCTTTACTAATATCACTTGTCATAACAACTTTTATTGCACCCTTAGTCTTATCTTCATTGTGCCACTCTGGTCTTAAACTTACAATCTCATTATATAAATCTACACATATTTTACGAGACATAGCTACTATCATACATTTTCCAAAAGAGTTATTTCTTCTCATCTCCCAGTGCTCTATAAAGTCCTGAGCCAAAGTTCTTATTCTATTTTGAGAACCAATAATAGCTTCCATTTTTGTAATATCTTTTTTAGTACGTTCAACAGTCATTGCTTCTTGCCCTTCCATAATCTCTTCAAACTCACCATCAAGTTCAGATAAAACAGGATATGGAATATCTAATTTTATAAATCTATTTTCATAATAAATTTTAACAGTAGCTCCATCTTCAACAGCTCTTGTCATATCGTAAGTATCTATATAGTCACCAAATACAGCAGTTGTAGATTTATCATCAAAGTCTATAGGAGTTCCTGTAAATCCAATATAATTTGCATTGGGAAGTGCATCACGAATATGTTTAGCATAACCATATTTACTGTTTCCATCTGCATCCATTTTAGCATCTAATCCATACTGTGATCTATGAGCCTCATCAGCTATAATATATATGTCATTTCTAGTACTAATAGCCTCTACAATCTCTCCAGCTTTAGGAGCAAACTTCTGTATTGTAGAGAATATTATTCCACCACTACTTACATTTAGTAGTTCTTTTAATCTTTCTTTATCGTCTGCTTGTTTTGGTGTCTCTATTAGATAACTTTGAGCTTTTGAGAAAGTTCCAAAAAGTTGATTATCCAAATCATTTCTATCAGTTAAAACTATAACTGTTGGATTGTTAAACTTTTTCATAAGTTGCCCTGTATAAAATGTCATAGTTAGAGACTTACCACTACCTTGAGTATGCCAATTTTTCCATCATTGCTACGAGCATCTGCTGTCTTTTCCAGTGCTTTTTTTATAGCAAAGAACTGGTGATACTGAGCTAATATCTTTATTTTTTCATTTTTGCTTTGAAGAAACAGAATATAATCGTGAGTTAATTCTAATACTCTTTCCTTAGATAGCATTCCGCGAGTTAAAACTTCCATCATTAAAGAGTTTGTATCTGCTATTGTAACTCCATCAATACTTCTAAAGCTCATATATCTTTCTTCATTTGATGATATAGTTCCAGCTTTTGCATTAACTCCATCACTTATAACGATAAAAGAGTTATATTTAAAAAGATCTGTAATCTCATATTTGTATCTTTCAATTTGAGTATAAGCCTCTTTTATACCTACATTATCATTACTTAGAGATTTTAACTCTATAACTACAAGAGGTAGTCCATTGATAAATAGTATTATATCTGGTCTACGTTTAGTGTTTCCCACTATTGTAAATTGATTTATAGCTTGAAACTCATTTTTTTAATATTTTTAAAATCTATTAAATATACTTTTCCACCAGAACGTTTATTCCCATCTTTGTCTTTATACTCTCCTACATCCACTCCATTGACTAGCATGTTATGAAACTCTTCATTACTTCTAATCAAGTTAGGATTTGAAAGCCGCATTACTTTTCTAATAGCTTCCTCTTTAGTAGAAGATGGCATATCTTTATTTATGTTATAAACTGCTTCTCTTAAATTCTCTTCTAATATTACTGAATGATAGTCATCTCTTTCTAATTTTCTACCATCAATACATTCCCATCCCAAAGATTCTAATATTTCAAGATAGGCTGCTTCTAATTCATCCTCTGTAAAATTCATAATGCCCCCTAAATTCTTTTGATTTATTCAAAAATTTTTATCTCTTTTAATTCAATCTCTTTACTGTATAAAAGCTTCAAAAAAAACTCTTCTAGATATACAAAATTAGGAGATATTTTTTTGGGAATATTGCTGTAATTTGAAGCTACCAAGGAATTTCTGAAATACATTGAATTTTCTCTGAAAAGATCATTATTTACAGTATAACCCATACTTAAAAGATATTTCTGAATGAAAACTGCAACAGTTCGAGTATTTCCTTCTATAAAAGGGTGTATCTGCCATATTGCAGACGTGAATCGGGCTAAACTTTTAATCTGTTTATCTAAACTCATTTCAGAATAATTTTTACTGCTTTCATTTTCAAAATCATATTTCAGAAACTCATCTATTGTGGTGTACTCTCCATATATAACAGTATCGCCATTTAAAATTGGTTCCTTTTTAGAGATGTTGTATTTTCTGTATTCTCCAATGCTGTTATCTCTTTCGTCTAGTAGAAGTTCAGAGAAAAGTTTTCTATGGATACTCTTCAGTTGAATAGGACTAAAAACAAAAGCTCTATCTTCTAGAAGTTTTGCAATTCTTGTAGAGACTAGGTCACACTCCATTTCAGAATAATTTATAGAATTTTTATCTTGTTTACTGTAATAATTTTTTAAATCCTTCTCTATTTCATCAAAAGTCTTTTTTCCTTCTATAGATTCTTTTGTAAGTTGGATAAGGTAAGAGGATGGAGTTAATCCATCTACCTCATTTAGCCCTATTCCAACTTCCCAGTTTTCTATTCTCTTTTCCACTGGGGTATCATACTCTTTTATGATTTCATATTGAATGTTTTTTAGCGTCATTTTAATTTTTTCACCTCATTTTTAAAATGGATTATTATTTAAAAAATTCTCTATCTCTTTCAAAGCTAAGTCAGAAACTTTAATCATTTTTTCGTCACAACTTTTACATTTCATTATACTTCAATCTCTCCACTCATAAGTTTAGGAAGAAGAGTATCTCTTATTTCAGTTAGAGATTGAATTTCTTGAATATTAAAATATATTTTTTCTAATTGCTTTTCTGAAATTTTTCTAAATTTGTTTAAAATTTCATTATTAGGAATTATTATAGGTATTTTTCTTAATTCTCCTAAACTTATATATTGCTGAGTACTTCCAGCAAGTCTAGATTTTATATAATTCTCTATTAATTCTGTTTTCAAATAAAAATAAATATAAGAGTAATATTCTTTATTTTGGGAAGTTTTTAATAACTCTATATTTATACTCTGCTGGATCCATATTGTTTCTTAATTTATCACATGCTTTCCAAAGATTATCTTTGAAATTATCTTTTTCTATTACTTCCATAAAATCTCCTCCTAGTTATTAACTTTAATAAGTCTATTCATACACAGTATACCATATTTAAAGTACCTATTTTAGATTTATTTTAATCATAAAATAACAAAAAACAAGAGCTTTTAAACTCTTGTTTTTACTAGATTTAATTCTTTTATTTTTTTCTTCTAAGGTTTTCTGGTTCATTTCCTATAAAATAATTCTCAATTATATCCCAAATCTCTTCACTTATAAAATTAGAAGTATATATATGAGATAAAAGGAGAAGGGAAACTTTTAGTAAATGGCTTTGGATTATTCGGCTTCAGGTCTGGCGAAGGGTTATTAAATACACTTAAAGGAAAAAGAAAAGTTTATTATCCAAACAAGAAATCCTCAATCTTTTATGGATATTTTAATTGATTAATCTGTTACGCATTTTTTATTTGGAAGTGTTACTTCAAATTTTCTATTTAAAAGATTTTCTACTTTTAATAATTCTATTTCTTTTTATAATTTACGAACTTCTAGTTTTTGCTTATCTTCATCATTCAACTTTAACTTTTGTTTTCCACGACGATCCTCAAAAGAATCAGTATTACCAATATTATATTTTTTTATCCAAAGATAGATTTGCTGATATGAAACGTTAAAAATTTCAGATGTTTTACTATAATTTTTATTATTCTCTATACAATTTTTTCTTTTTCTCGAACGGAAAATTTTGATTTTTTTACCATATCTTTTTTTAAATAATATCCACCATAAATTTTATCTAATTCTATTCCCGCCTTAGA
>NZ_JACHTH010000008.1:0-27846 GCF_014250655.1 Cetobacterium sp. 2G large
TTTTCTCGGCAGTGTGGTATTTGCACCTTCCATCTTACGACTCCTCATCACACCTCACGTTTAGTCTAGCGGATTTTCCTACTAGACCACGCTACATGCTTGAACTGGCACTTCCGTTCGCCAGCGTGCATAACCTCCTGCGTCCCTCCATCACTTGATATCAGTGGCACAGAAATATTAATCTGTTTTCCATTCGCCTACGCAATCTAGCCTCGGCTTAGGACCCGGCTTACCCAGGGGAGACAAACTTTACCCTGGAACCCTTGGTCTTCCGGCGTGGGGGATTCTCGCCCCCATTCTCGCTACTTATTCCTGCATTCTCACTTCTGATACCTCCAGAGTCTCTTGTCGATTCTCCTTCAACGGCCTACAGAACGCTCTCCTACCAGTCGCTTACGCAACTCCACAGCTTCGGTTTATAACTTAGCCCCGTTACATTGTCGGCGCAGAGACTCTCGACCAGTGAGCTATTACGCACTCTTTAAAGGTATGGCTGCTTCTAAGCCAACCTCCTGGTTGTTTGTGAATCTCCACCTCCTTTCCCACTTAGTTATAATTAGGGACCTTAGCTGGTGGTCTGGGTTGTTTCCCTTTTGACCATGGAAGTTAATTCCCATAGTCTCACTCCTGAGCTCTAGAATTATGGTATTCGGAGTTTGATTGACTTCGGTAAGCAGTATGCCCCCTAGGTCATTCAGTGCTCTACCCCCATAATTGAACACTCAAGGCTGCACCTAAATGCATTTCGGAGAGAACGAGCTATCTCCTGGTTCGATTGGCTTTTCACCCCTAAACCTACCTCATCTCCCAACTTTTCAACGGCGGTGAGTTCGGGCCTCCACTGTGTCTTACCACAGCTTCACCCTGGACAGGCTTAGATCACCAGGTTTCGCGTCTACGCCCAGCGACTATGTCGCCCTATTCAGACTCGGTTTCCCTTCGGCTCCGTTAAACTTAACCTTGCCACTGAACGTAACTCGCAGGATCATTCTCCAAAAGGCACGCCATCACCCCAAAGGGCTCTGACCGCTTGTAAGCACACGATTTCAGGTTCTATTTCACTCCCCTCCCGGGGTTCTTTTCACCTTTCCCTCACGGTACTATGCGCTATCGGTAAGTAAGAGTATTTAGCCTTACGAGATATGGTCCTCGCAGATTCACACAGAATTCCTCGTGTTCCGTGCTACTTGGGAGAGATCATACATTTGATACGGTTTACCTGTACGAGGCTTTCACTCTCTACGGCAGGCCTTTCCAGACCTTTCCAGTTCGGCGTATCATAATGTCGAATACCTTGCAGTTCTTCAGACGATCTTCCCGCTACCCCGTAGATGCAACGGCTGCATCCTTGGCACATCTACGGTTTGGGCTCACCCCCGTTCGCTCGCCGCTACTTAGGGGATCGTTTTTACTTTCTTTTCCTCGGGTTACTTAGATGTTTCAGTTCACCCGGTTCCCTCTTTCGTGCTAAGACTCCATCTTAGCAGATTTCTCCATTCGGAAATCTTGGCATCATAGTTCGATTGCAACTCCACCAAGCTTATCGCAGCTTACCACGTCCTTCATCGGCTCTTACTTCCTAGGCATCCTTCGTGTGCCCTTAATATTTTAACCTTGTAATATAATTCATATTATTTAGACAGACTAACTACTCAATTTAAGATTGACTTAAAAATGAATTGTTAGTTAATTTAGAATATTTTCTCAATATCTACTATATAGTTTCCAATGTCCAAGTTTGATAATGTTTTGGTGGAGATAAGCGGAGTCGAACCGCTGACCTACGCAGTGCAAGTGCGTCGCTCTCCCAACTGAGCTATATCCCCATACTTACAAAGAACAGTATCAATCGAATAGAGAAAAAGTTAGTCTCCTTAGAAAGGAGGTGATCCATCCGCACGTTCCCGTACGGATACCTTGTTACGACTTCACCCCAATCGCTAATCACACCTTAGGAACATCCCTCCTTACGGTTAGGCCTGCTACTTCAGGTGCAACCAACTCTCGTGGTGTGACGGGCGGTGTGTACAAGACCCGAGAACGTATTCACCGCAACATGCTGATTTGCGATTACTAGCGATTCCAACTTCATGTACTCGAGTTGCAGAGTACAATCCGAACTAAGAACAGCTTTAAGAGATTAGCTCACCCTCGCGGGTTGGCAACTCTCTGTACTGCCCATTGTAGCACGTGTGTAGCCCAGCGTATAAGGGGCATGATGACTTGACGTCATCCCCACCTTCCTCCTGCTCATCGCAGGCAGTATCGCATGAGTGCTCAACTTAATGGTAGCAACATACAATAGGGGTTGCGCTCGTTGCGGGACTTAACCCAACATCTCACGACACGAGCTGACGACAGCCATGCACCACCTGTCACTAAGTTCCGGCAAGCCGGCACGAATCCATCTCTGGAAACTTCTTAGGATGTCAAACGCTGGTAAGGTTTCTCGCGTTGCGTCGAATTAAACCACATGCTCCACCGCTTGTGCGGGTCCCCGTCAATTCCTTTGAGTTTCACACTTGCGTGCGTACTCCCCAGGCGGATCACTTATCGCGTTAGCTTGGGCGCTGAGGTTCGACCCCCAACACCTAGTGATCATCGTTTACGGCGTGGACTACCAGGGTATCTAATCCTGTTTGCTCCCCACGCTTTCGCGCTTTAGCGTCAGTATCTGTCCAGTGAGCTGACTTCTCCATCGGCATTCCTACAAATATCTACGAATTTCACCTCTACACTTGTAGTTCCGCCCACCTCTCCAGTACTCTAGAAAAACAGTTTCCAACGCAATACGGAGTTGAGCCCCGCATTTTAACATCAGACTTTATTTTCCGCCTAGACGCGCTTTACGCCAATATAATCCGGATAACGCTGCGACCATACGTATTACCGCGGCTGCTGGCACGTATTTAGCCGTCGCTTCTTCTGTTGGTACCGTCACTTTTCTTCTTCCCAACTGAAAGCACTTTACAATCCGAAGACCTTCATCGGTGCACACAGAATTGCTGGATCAGGCTTGTGGCCCATTGTCCAATATTCCCCACTGCTGCCTCCCGTAGGAGTAAGGGCCGTGTCTCAGTCCCTTGTGGCCGTTCACCCTCTCAGGCCGGCTATCCATCGTCGCCTTTGGTGGGGCCGTTACCCCCACCAACTAGCTAATGGAACGCAAGGCTCTCTCTTGGCGCATATAGCTTTCATAAGTTTCCCATGCGAGAATCTCATAATATCCGGTATTAGCTGTCGTTTCCAACAGTTGTCCCAGACCAAGAGGCAAGTTCCTTACGCGTTACTCACCCGTCCGCCATCCTCAATACCCGAAGGTAAATCGAATCGACTTGCATGTGTTAAGCATTCTGTCAGCGTTCATCCTGAGCCAGGATCAAACTCTTCATTCAAATATATTTAAAGTCCTAAGACTTACGTTTACACCATTTATTGGTTTGCCATTTCTGGCATTTTGTTATTTTCATAACTTCTGACTATTTTCTCTATTCGGTTGTTAATGTCCTTATCTTTTAACTTTCGTCTGCGGTGTTTCCCGCTGACAAAAATAATAGTACCATAATTTTTAAACTTCGTCAACTACTTTTTTTATTTTTTTAAATTTTTTTTCATTTTTTTTATTAGACATAAAAAAAAGATAGAAAGTTTTAGATTTTCTATCTTTAAATTTTTTTTCATTTTATTTTCTTAAATCATCAACAAGTTTTGTTTTTTCACTTGTCTTCTCATCTTTTAATTTTATAATTTTAGCAGGATTTCCTGCTACTACTGCACCTTCAGGAACGTCTTGTAATACAATAGCTCCTGCCGCTACCACTGCACCTTTTCCAACTCTTACACCCTCTATAACAACTGCATTAGCACCTATCATAACATCATCTTC
Source organism: Cetobacterium sp. 2G large (assembly GCF_014250655.1). Classification (NCBI taxonomy): domain Bacteria; kingdom Fusobacteriati; phylum Fusobacteriota; class Fusobacteriia; order Fusobacteriales; family Fusobacteriaceae; genus Cetobacterium; species Cetobacterium sp. 2G large. The sequence continues at coordinate 3,887 of NZ_JACHTH010000008.1, forward strand.
TATCACAACTGGTTGAGCTGATGGCGGTTCTATTACTCCAGCTAAAACTGTTCCAGCACCTATATGACATCTTTTTCCTACAATAGCTCTTCCACCTAACACCACGTTCATGTCTATCATAGTTCCTTCTCCAATTTCTGCTCCTATATTTATTACAGCACCCATCATTATAACAGCATTGTCACCTATTTTTACTTTATCTCTTATTATAGCACCTGGTTCAATTCTTGCATTTATATTTTTAGTATCAAGAAGTGGAACACCAGAATTTCTAGCAATATTTTCTACAAAATAGTTTATTATACTTTTTTTATTTTTTTCTATTACTTCTTCAATATCTTTCCAATCTCCGATTAAAATACTTCCCTCTTCACCTTTAAAAACAAAAATATTTTCATTTTTAAAATCTACAATTCCATTTATATAAGCTTTAGTTAAAGTTTTCTTTTGTGAATTTTTTATAAAATTTATTAACTCTTCAGCTGTTTCTAGTCTCACTTTATACCACTCTCCTAATTAAAGATATCTTTCATTGTATACAATCTAGGTTGCTTACCTATAATAAAATCAGCACATTTCAACGCACCAACTGCAAATATTTTTTTCGATAAAGCCTTGTGAGATATCTCTATAATCTCATCTTCTCCTGCAAAAATGACTGTATGTTCTCCTACAATCGTTCCACCTCTTATTGCATGAATTCCAATCTCTTTCTTTTCTCTTTTAGCCATCCCTTCTCTTCCATAAACAACATTGTATTTCTCGTGCAAAGATTTTTGGATTGTTTCTAAAAGAGTAATCGCAGTTCCACTAGGTGAATCTATTTTCTTATTATGATGTTTTTCAATTATTTCTATATCAAAATTTTCTTCTAACTTTGGAACTAATTTTTCCAATACACTATTTATAGCATTTATACCTAAAGAAGTATTCGAGGATAATAATATCGGTATTTTCTTCGAAGCTTCTACAATTTTTTCTAAAGTTTCACCACTATAACCTGTTGTTGCTATTACTAAAGGATAATTTCTCTCTACACATCTATCTAATAAATCATTTAATTTACTAAAATGTGAAAAATCTACAACAACATCTATTTTTTCATTTATATTTATTTCTTCAATCCTATCTACAAAAGCGACTATTTTATCATCACCAATATCTCGAATAGTTTTTCCCATTGTTCCCGTTCCATGCATAGCTATTCTCAAACTACTTCACCTACTTCTTCTAATTCTTTTTTTAATATAGCTATATTTTTCTCTTCCATATCACCTAAAGGTAAACGACATTTTCCAACACCTTTTCCTAAAATATTCATTGCTTCTTTTACTGGAATAGGATTAACTTCTAAAAATAGAGATTTAACCAATCCATTATATTTTAATTGTAGTCTTTGAGCTTCTTTTACATCACCATTAAAAAAATTTTCAACCATATTATGAACTACCTTAGGCTCTATATTAGCTAAAACCGAGACTGTTCCAACAGCACCTATTGACATCAAAGGAATAGTTATATCATCATTTCCTGAATATAACGCTAACTCTGGAACTAATCTTGCAACTTCACACGCATAAGATATATCTCCACTAGCTTCTTTTAAAGCTACTATATTTTTATGTTTAGCTAATTTTTTCAACAAATTAATCGATAAATTAACTCCTGTTCTTCCAGGAACGTTATATAACATTATAGGAAGATTCACAAACTCAGCTATAGAAACAAAATGTTTATATATTCCATCTTCATTTCCTTTATTATAATAAGGAGTTACTAACAATAATCCATCAACACCTAACTTTTCATACTTTTTAGACATTTCAATTGCTTGGATTGTATTGTTACTACCTGCTCCAACTATTATAGGTAGTCTCTTTTTATTTACTTCTAGTACAGTTTCTACAATTTTAACTTTTTCATCATCCGTAAGTGTACTTGCTTCCCCTGTTGTTCCTAAAATTATAAGAGCATCTGTATTATTTTCACAATGATATTCTACTAATTCTGATACTTTTAAATAATTCACACTCATATCTTCGTTAAATGGTGTAATTAGTGCTACTCCTGATCCTTTAAACATTGGCTACCCTCCATTACTAAGTTGTGATTAAATAGCTTTATCCACTATCTTCCTTTTATCTTATCTTCTATAGATAAAAATTTCAATTCATTTTTTATTTTTTCTATTTATTCGACTATATAAGTTCCTTTTTCACTTCCTAAACTTTCACCTACAAAAATTGGTACTTTATATTTTTTCCCTATTACTACTGCCTTTGTTTCCATTACTTTAGCTCCATTTTTTTGACATTTTTTCCATATCATCGTAAGATATTTTTTCAATTTTAGTAGCTAAATTATTTTTTCTTGGATCATCTGTATAAACTCCATCTACATCTGTATAAATTCTACATTCACAACCTAAAACTCCAGCTAAAGCTACCGCTGTTGTATCTGAACCACCTCTTCCTAAAGTTGTTATATCTCCACTGTCATTAATTCCTTGAAATCCAGCTACTATAACTACTTTCTGTTCTTTCAATTGTTTTTCTAAAAAATTTTTATCTATACTTATAATCTCACTATTTCCATATTCTCCAACTGTTCTTAGTCCTATTTGATATCCTGTATAAGATGTAGCATCACACCCTATAGAGTTTAAAGCTATTGATAATAATGCTGCACTTTGTTGTTCACCTGTACTTATTAGCATATCTATCTCTCTTTTATTAGGAGTTCTAGCTAAAGAATAAGCTTTTTTTAATAATTCGTCTGTTGTTTTTCCCATTGCTGAAACTACTATAATTATTTCATCAATTTTTTTCTTTTAATTCTTTTATATAATCAGCTATTTTAGATATTTTTTCTAAAGTCGCTACTGAACTTCCACCATACTTCAATACTACTCTCATATAAATTCACCTCTTACTTTATTTTCTATATTTTACTTCTTTTAAATATGATTTTTAATTTATCAATTTTTTATTTTTTTTGTTCATTATTTTTATAAATATATTATATTTTTTAATAATCTATATTTTAATAAAAGTTCATATATTATGAATTTTTATTTTTTATATTTGTTTTTATAAAAAAATAATACTATCATTAATTAATTATTTATACAGGAGGTAACTATGAATTTCTTATTAAACGAAGTTATAATTATAACTTCGTTTAATAAGAAATTCATAGTTACCTCCTGTATAAATAATTAATTAATGATAGTATCTATTTTTTTATAAAAACAAATATAAAAAATAAAAATTCATAATATTATGAACTTTTATTAAAATATAGATTATTAAAAAATATAATATATTTATAAAAATAATGAACAAAAAAAAATAAAAAATTGATAAATTAAAAATCATATTTAAAAGAAGTAAAATATAGAAAATAAAGTAAGAGGTGAATTTTATATGAGAGTAGTATTGAAGTATGGTGGAAGTTCAGTAGCGACTTTAGAAAAAATATCTAAAATAGCTGATTATATAAAAGAATTAAAAGAAAAAATTGATGAAATAATTATAGTAGTTTCAGCAATGGGAAAAACAACAGACGAATTATTAAAAAAAGCTTATTCTTTAGCTAGAACTCCTAATAAAAGAGAGATAGATTATGCTAATAAGTACAGGTGAACAACAAAGTGCAGCATTATTATCAATAGCTTTAAACTCTATAGGGTGTGATGCTACATCTTATACAGGATATCAAATAGGACTAAGAACAGTTGGAGAATATGGAAATAGTGAGATTATAAGTATAGATAAAAATTTTTTAGAAAAACAATTGAAAGAACAGAAAGTAGTTATAGTAGCTGGATTTCAAGGAATTAATGACAGTGGAGATATAACAACTTTAGGAAGAGGTGGTTCAGATACAACAGCGGTAGCTTTAGCTGGAGTTTTAGGTTGTGAATGTAGAATTTATACAGATGTAGATGGAGTTTATACAGATGATCCAAGAAAAAATAATTTAGCTACTAAAATTGAAAAAATATCTTACGATGATATGGAAAAAATGTCAAAAAATGGAGCTAAAGTAATGGAAACAAAGGCAGTAGTAATAGGGAAAAAATATAAAGTACCAATTTTTGTAGGTGAAAGTTTAGGAAGTGAAAAAGGAACTTATATAGTCGAATAAATAGAAAAAATAAAAAATGAATTGAAATTTTTATCTATAGAAGATAAGATAAAAGGAAGATAGTGGATAAAGCTATTTAATCACAACTTAGTAATGGAGGGTAGCCAATGTTTTAAAGGATCAGGAGTAGCACTAATTACACCATTTAACGAAGATATGAGTGTGAATTATTTAAAAGTATCAGAATTAGTAGAATATCATTGTGAAAATAATACAGATGCTCTTATAATTTTAGGAACAACAGGGGAAGCAAGTACACTTACGGATGATGAAAAAGTTAAAATTGTAGAAACTGTACTAGAAGTAAATAAAAAGAGACTACCTATAATAGTTGGAGCAGGTAGTAACAATACAATCCAAGCAATTGAAATGTCTAAAAAGTATGAAAAGTTAGGTGTTGATGGATTATTGTTAGTAACTCCTTATTATAATAAAGGAAATGAAGATGGAATATATAAACATTTTGTTTCTATAGCTGAGTTTGTGAATCTTCCTATAATGTTATATAACGTTCCTGGAAGAACAGGAGTTAATTTATCGATTAATTTGTTGAAAAAATTAGCTAAACATAAAAATATAGTAGCTTTAAAAGAAGCTAGTGGAGATATATCTTATGCGTGTGAAGTTGCAAGATTAGTTCCAGAGTTAGCGTTATATTCAGGAAATGATGATATAACTATTCCTTTGATGTCAATAGGTGCTGTTGGAACAGTCTCGGTTTTAGCTAATATAGAGCCTAAGGTAGTTCATAATATGGTTGAAAATTTTTTTAATGGTGATGTAAAAGAAGCTCAAAGACTACAATTAAAATATAATGGATTGGTTAAATCTCTATTTTTAGAAGTTAATCCTATTCCAGTAAAAGAAGCAATGAATATTTTAGGAAAAGGTGTTGGAAAATGTCGTTTACCTTTAGGTGATATGGAAGAGAAAAATATAGCTATATTAAAAAAAGAATTAGAAGAAGTAGGTGAAGTAGTTTGAGAATAGCTATGCATGGAACGGGAACAATGGGAAAAACTATTCGAGATATTGGTGATGATAAAATAGTCGCTTTTGTAGATAGGATTGAAGAAATAAATATAAATGAAAAAATAGATGTTGTTGTAGATTTTTCACATTTTAGTAAATTAAATGATTTATTAGATAGATGTGTAGAGAGAAATTATCCTTTAGTAATAGCAACAACAGGTTATAGTGGTGAAACTTTAGAAAAAATTGTAGAAGCTTCGAAGAAAATACCGATATTATTATCCTCGAATACTTCTTTAGGTATAAATGCTATAAATAGTGTATTGGAAAAATTAGTTCCAAAGTTAGAAGAAAATTTTGATATAGAAATAATTGAAAAACATCATAATAAGAAAATAGATTCACCTAGTGGAACTGCGATTACTCTTTTAGAAACAATCCAAAAATCTTTGCACGAGAAATACAATGTTGTTTATGGAAGAGAAGGGATGGCTAAAAGAGAAAAGAAAGAGATTGGAATTCATGCAATAAGAGGTGGAACGATTGTAGGAGAACATACAGTCATTTTTGCAGGAGAAGATGAGATTATAGAGATATCTCACAAGGCTTTATCGAAAAAAATATTTGCAGTTGGTGCGTTGAAATGTGCTGATTTTATTATAGGTAAGCAACCTAGATTGTATACAATGAAAGATATCTTTAATTAGGAGAGTGGTATAAAGTGAGACTAGAAACAGCTGAAGAGTTAATAAATTTTATAAAAAATTCACAAAAGAAAACTTTAACTAAAGCTTATATAAATGGAATTGTAGATTTTAAAAATGAAAATATTTTTGTTTTTAAAGGTGAAGAGGGAAGTATTTTAATCGGAGATTGGAAAGATATTGAAGAAGTAATAGAAAAAAATAAAAAAAGTATAATAAACTATTTTGTAGAAAATATTGCTAGAAATTCTGGTGTTCCACTTCTTGATACTAAAAATATAAATGCAAGAATTGAACCAGGTGCTATAATAAGAGATAAAGTAAAAATAGGTGACAATGCTGTTATAATGATGGGTGCTGTAATAAATATAGGAGCAGAAATTGGAGAAGGAACTATGATAGACATGAACGTGGTGTTAGGTGGAAGAGCTATTGTAGGAAAAAGATGTCATATAGGTGCTGGAACAGTTTTAGCTGGAGTAATAGAACCGCCATCAGCTCAACCAGTTGTGATAGAAGATGATGTTATGATAGGTGCTAATGCAGTTGTTATAGAGGGTGTAAGAGTTGGAAAAGGTGCAGTGGTAGCGGCAGGAGCTATTGTATTACAAGACGTTCCTGAAGGTGCAGTAGTAGCAGGAAATCCTGCTAAAATTATAAAATTAAAAGATGAGAAGACAAGTGAAAAAACAAAACTTGTTGATGATTTAAGAAAATAAAATGAAAAAAATTTAAAGATAGAAAATCTAAAACTTTCTATCTTTTTTTTATGTCTAATAAAAAAAATGAAAAAAAATTTAAAAAAATAAAAAAAGTAGTTGACGAAGTTTAAAAATTATGGTACTATTATTTTTGTCAGCGGGAAACACCGCAGACGAAAGTTAAAAGATAAGGACATTAACAACCGAATAGAGAAAATAGTCAGAAGTTATGAAAATAACAAAATGCCAGAAATGGCAAACCAATAAATGGTGTAAACGTAAGTCTTAGGACTTTAAATATATTTGAATGAAGAGTTTGATCCTGGCTCAGGATGAACGCTGACAGAATGCTTAACACATGCAAGTCGATTCGATTTACCTTCGGGTATTGAGGATGGCGGACGGGTGAGTAACGCGTAAGGAACTTGCCTCTTGGTCTGGGACAACTGTTGGAAACGACAGCTAATACCGGATATTATGAGATTCTCGCATGGGAAACTTATGAAAGCTATATGCGCCAAGAGAGAGCCTTGCGTTCCATTAGCTAGTTGGTGGGGTAACGGCCCACCAAGGCGACGATGGATAGCCGGCCTGAGAGGGTGAACGGCCACAAGGGGACTGAGACACGGCCCTTACTCCTACGGGAGGCAGCAGTGGGGAATATTGGACAATGGGCCACAAGCCTGATCCAGCAATTCTGTGTGCACGATGAAGGTCTTCGGATTGTAAAGTGCTTTCAGTTGGGAAGAAGAAAGTGACGGTACCAACAGAAGAAGCGACGGCTAAATACGTGCCAGCAGCCGCGGTAATACGTATGTCGCAAGCGTTATCCGGATTTATTGGGCGTAAAGCGCGTCTAGGCGGAAAAATAAGTCTGATGTTAAAATGCGGGGCTCAACTCCGTATTGCGTTGGAAACTGTTTTTCTAGAGTACTGGAGAGGTGGGCGGAACTACAAGTGTAGAGGTGAAATTCGTAGATATTTGTAGGAATGCCGATGGAGAAGTCAGCTCACTGGACAGATACTGACGCTAAAGCGCGAAAGCGTGGGGAGCAAACAGGATTAGATACCCTGGTAGTCCACGCCGTAAACGATGATCACTAGGTGTTGGGGGTCGAACCTCAGCGCCCAAGCTAACGCGATAAGTGATCCGCCTGGGGAGTACGCACGCAAGTGTGAAACTCAAAGGAATTGACGGGGACCCGCACAAGCGGTGGAGCATGTGGTTTAATTCGACGCAACGCGAGAAACCTTACCAGCGTTTGACATCCTAAGAAGTTTCCAGAGATGGATTCGTGCCGGCTTGCCGGAACTTAGTGACAGGTGGTGCATGGCTGTCGTCAGCTCGTGTCGTGAGATGTTGGGTTAAGTCCCGCAACGAGCGCAACCCCTATTGTATGTTGCTACCATTAAGTTGAGCACTCATGCGATACTGCCTGCGATGAGCAGGAGGAAGGTGGGGATGACGTCAAGTCATCATGCCCCTTATACGCTGGGCTACACACGTGCTACAATGGGCAGTACAGAGAGTTGCCAACCCGCGAGGGTGAGCTAATCTCTTAAAGCTGTTCTTAGTTCGGATTGTACTCTGCAACTCGAGTACATGAAGTTGGAATCGCTAGTAATCGCAAATCAGCATGTTGCGGTGAATACGTTCTCGGGTCTTGTACACACCGCCCGTCACACCACGAGAGTTGGTTGCACCTGAAGTAGCAGGCCTAACCGTAAGGAGGGATGTTCCTAAGGTGTGATTAGCGATTGGGGTGAAGTCGTAACAAGGTATCCGTACGGGAACGTGCGGATGGATCACCTCCTTTCTAAGGAGACTAACTTTTTCTCTATTCGATTGATAGTGTTCTTATGCGTTTGTAGCTCAGGTGGTTAGAGCACACGCCTGATAAGCGTGAGGTCGGTGGTTCGAGTCCACTCAAACGCACCATTAAATACATTATCAAACTTGGACATTGGAAACTATATAGTAGATATTGAGAAAATATTCTAAATTAACTAACAATTCATTTTTAAGTCAATCTTAAATTGAGTAGTTAGTCTGTCTAAATAATATGAATTATATTACAAGGTTAAAATATTAAGGGCACACGAAGGATGCCTAGGAAGTAAGAGCCGATGAAGGACGTGGTAAGCTGCGATAAGCTTGGTGGAGTTGCAATCGAACTGTGATGCCAAGATTTCCGAATGGAGAAATCTGCTAAGATGGAGTCTTAGCACGAAAGAGGGAACCGGGTGAACTGAAACATCTAAGTAACCCGAGGAAAAGAAAGTAAAAACGATCCCCTAAGTAGCGGCGAGCGAACGGGGGTGAGCCCAAACCGTAGATGTGCCAAGGATGCAGCCGTTGCATCTACGGGGTAGCGGGAAGATCGTCTGAAGAACTGCAAGGTATTCGACATTATGATACGCCGAACTGGAAAGGTCTGGAAAGGCCTGCCGTAGAGAGTGAAAGCCTCGTACAGGTAAACCGTATCAAATGTATGATCTCTCCCAAGTAGCACGGAACACGAGGAATTCTGTGTGAATCTGCGAGGACCATATCTCGTAAGGCTAAATACTCTTACTTACCGATAGCGCATAGTACCGTGAGGGAAAGGTGAAAAGAACCCCGGGAGGGGAGTGAAATAGAACCTGAAATCGTGTGCTTACAAGCGGTCAGAGCCCTTTGGGGTGATGGCGTGCCTTTTGGAGAATGATCCTGCGAGTTACGTTCAGTGGCAAGGTTAAGTTTAACGGAGCCGAAGGGAAACCGAGTCTGAATAGGGCGACATAGTCGCTGGGCGTAGACGCGAAACCTGGTGATCTAAGCCTGTCCAGGGTGAAGCTGTGGTAAGACACAGTGGAGGCCCGAACTCACCGCCGTTGAAAAGTTGGGAGATGAGGTAGGTTTAGGGGTGAAAAGCCAATCGAACCAGGAGATAGCTCGTTCTCTCCGAAATGCATTTAGGTGCAGCCTTGAGTGTTCAATTATGGGGGTAGAGCACTGAATGACCTAGGGGGCATACTGCTTACCGAAGTCAATCAAACTCCGAATACCATAATTCTAGAGCTCAGGAGTGAGACTATGGGAATTAACTTCCATGGTCAAAAGGGAAACAACCCAGACCACCAGCTAAGGTCCCTAATTATAACTAAGTGGGAAAGGAGGTGGAGATTCACAAACAACCAGGAGGTTGGCTTAGAAGCAGCCATACCTTTAAAGAGTGCGTAATAGCTCACTGGTCGAGAGTCTCTGCGCCGACAATGTAACGGGGCTAAGTTATAAACCGAAGCTGTGGAGTTGCGTAAGCGACTGGTAGGAGAGCGTTCTGTAGGCCGTTGAAGGAGAATCGACAAGAGACTCTGGAGGTATCAGAAGTGAGAATGCAGGAATAAGTAGCGAGAATGGGGGCGAGAATCCCCCACGCCGGAAGACCAAGGGTTCCAGGGTAAAGTTTGTCTCCCCTGGGTAAGCCGGGTCCTAAGCCGAGGCTAGATTGCGTAGGCGAATGGAAAACAGATTAATATTTCTGTGCCACTGATATCAAGTGATGGAGGGACGCAGGAGGTTATGCACGCTGGCGAACGGAAGTGCCAGTTCAAGCATGTAGCGTGGTCTAGTAGGAAAATCCGCTAGACTAAACGTGAGGTGTGATGAGGAGTCGTAAGATGGAAGGTGCAAATACCACACTGCCGAGAAAAGCTTCTAAGCGTTATAAAGATATTAGTGCCCGTACCCCAAACCGACACAGGTGGTCAGGATGAGAAATCTAAGGCGGACAGGCTAACTCTCGTTAAGGAACTCTGCAAAATAGCCCCGTAACTTCGGGAGAAGGGGTGCCTTTTATGGTGAGCGTACACGCGACGCAAAGCTATGAGAGGCCGCAGTGAAGAGTCTCAGGCGACTGTTTAACAAAAACACAGGTCTATGCTAAGCTGTAAGGCGACGTATATGGGCTGACACCTGCCCAGTGCCGGAAGGTTAAGAGGAGGAGTGAGAGCTCCGAATTGAAGCCCCGGTGAACGGCGGCCGTAACTATAACGGTCCTAAGGTAGCGAAATTCCTTGTCGGGTAAGTTCCGACCTGCACGAATGGTGTAACGATCTGAGAGCTGTCTTGACGGGAGGCCTGGTGAAATTGTATTACCGGTGAAGATACCGGTTACCTGCAGTAGGACGGAAAGACCCCATGGAGCTTTACTGTAGCTTGGTATTGGGTTTTGGCATCGTATGTATAGGATAGTTGGGAGACTATGATGCGTGGTCGCTAGATTACGCGGAGTCACTGGTGGAATACCAACCATACTATGTCGGAATTCTAATTTGAGGTTTGTACCCTCGAAGACAGTGCTAGGTGGGCAGTTTGACTGGGGCGGTCGCCTCCGAAAGAGTAACGGAGGCGTTCAAAGGTTCTCTCAGGTTGGATGGAAATCAACCGCAGAGTGCAATGGCATAAGAGAGCTTAACTGCGAGACTGACGGGTCGAGCAGGTGCGAAAGCAGGACATAGTGATCCGGCGATTCCGAATGGAAGGGTCGTCGCTCAACGGATAAAAGCTACCCTGGGGATAACAGGCTGATTCTACCCGAGAGTCCATATCGACGGTAGAGTTTGGCACCTCGATGTCGGCTCATCGCATCCTGGGGCTGGAGAAGGTCCCAAGGGTTGGGCTGTTCGCCCATTAAAGCGGTACGTGAGCTGGGTTCAGAACGTCGTGAGACAGTTCGGTCCCTATCCACTGTAGGCGTTAGAGTATTGAGAAGATCTGTCCTTAGTACGAGAGGACCGGGATGGACAAACCTCTGATGTACCAGTTGTCACGCCAGTGGCACAGCTGGGTAGTCACGTTTGGAACAGATAACCGCTGAAAGCATCTAAGCGGGAAACTGACTTCAAGATAAGTACTCTTTAAGATACCTTCGAGACTAGGAGGTTGATAGGTTGGGGGTGTAAGAGTTGTGAGACTTTTAGCTGACCAATACTAATATATCGAAGTTTTAACCTTAATATACTACTATATAGTTTTCAAATGATCCAAGAAGTGACAAAGTCACGACTATGGAAAATTCATAGTTCACACAAATAAATATTGATTGGCAACGATAGCTATGGAGGTACACCCAGTAACATTTCGAACCTGGAAGTTAAGCCCATAAACGCTGAAAGTACTTGGGGGCAGCCCCCTGGGAGGATAGGAAGTTGCCAATCTTTTTTTATTTTTTGTAAAATTGTGCTATAATTTAATAGATAAAATTAAATTGTAGAGAGGTGTTATATGAAAAATATATTAGTTACTGGTGGCGCGGGTTATATAGGAAGTCATGCAGTGGTAGAATTATTAGATTCAGGGTATAATGTTATTGTTTTAGACAATTTAGAGAACGGATATATAGAATTAGTTGATAAGAGAGCAAAATTTTATCAAGGAGATATAAGAGATATAAATTCTTTTGAAAATATTTTTAAAGAAAATGAAATAGATGCTGTAATGAATTTTGCAGGTTATATAAAAGTTGGTGAAAGTGTTTTTGAACCAAATAAATATTATCTCAATAATACCTATGGAGTTATGAATGTAGTTGAAGTTATGAAAAAATATAATGTAAAAAATATAATTTTTTCATCAACTGCTGCAGTTTATGGCGAAGTTAAATGTGATGGTTTAGTGTATGAAGATTATCCAACTGCTCCAATAAATCCATATGGAGCTAGTAAATTAATGGCTGAAAGAGTTATAATAGATGCAGCAAAAGCTTACGGGATAAATTATTCTATATTTAGATATTTTAACGTTGGAGGAGCTCATGAAAAATATCATATAGGACAAAAAGGTGATGGTGTAACAGCTTTAATTCCAATAATTTTACAAGCAGCAAAAGGGGAAAGAGAAAAACTAAGTATTTATGGTGATGATTATCCAACAAAAGATGGAACTGGTATAAGAGATTATATTCATGTAGTTGACTTAGTGAGAGCACATATTGCTGCTTTACCAGCATTAGATAAAAATATCAGTGGAATTTATAACTTAGGAAATGGGAATGGATTTTCAGTTTTAGAAATGCTAAATGCAGCTAAAAAGGTTACAAATGTTGATATAAAATCAGAGGTAGTTGAAAAAAGAGAAGGGGATCCAGCATCAGTAGTAGCAGCTAGTGAAAAGCAAGAGATATATTTAGGATGGAAACATGAATATACAGATGTTGAAAAGATAATTGAAACAGCTTGGAAATTGGTATAGAAAGTCTTTAGAAAACAGAGGTGAATCATGGAATTTTTTAAAAGAATTTTTGCAAAAAAAAAGGATCAAGAAGTTGTAAAAATAGAAGAAAATAATGAAAAAAAAATACAGTGTAATAGCGAAAATTGTGGATGTAAAAGCTGTGAGCATAAAGAAGAGAAAAGTGGAGATTATTTAAAGAATATTTGCATACAAATAGAGACAATTCCATGTGAGCCTAATCCCTATTTTGTAGTAAATGATGAAAGTGCAAAGTTTTTTGAAGAGTTTGAAATAAGAATGACTACAATATATAGAATGTATAGTATAAATAGTATTTTTTTAAAAGAGTATCAGAAAGTTTCTAGAGAATCTTTAACCTCTACAAGAGATAATGAAAAAGAATTTTCTAAATATAGTAAGTGTTATTTTATAAATAATAATGCTTTTAAAGAGATACATCATATGAGTAATCTGTTAAATATTTTTATGATATTTGAAGTTTTATTGAAAAATATAACTAAAGATATTGCATATGATAAGCACTTAGATTTAGAGGAGATTCAAAATAAAAATATGTCTTATTTAAATAGTTATATTTTATTTTTAGAAGAAGCAATGAAAAGTAAATTTTCTTTAGATGAAAATGAGAGAAATTTTATTGGAATTGTTAGAAAAATTAGAAACGATTATCTACATGATTATATGACAGAGATACCTGAATCAATAGAAAAAGAGATAGTTAAAATATTTAATTTAAGAACAGGAAAAAGAATTACAGTAGATGAATATTTTATTGAAAATACTTGTAAAATTTTTGGTGAAATAGCAAAAAGATTGGAAAGTTCATATTGGGAGTATAAAATAAATTTCTTGAAAAATAAGGAGTGATTATGTTAGCTATAATTAGGGGTGCAGGAGATTTAGCAACAGGAGTTATTCATCGTTTGTATAAGTGTGGCTTTAAAATACTGGTTTTAGAAATAGATAAGCCTAGTTCTATTCGCCGAACAGTATCTTTTTCAGAATGTATATATAATTTAAATGGAGAACAGGTTGTTGAAGGTGTAAAAGCTAGAAAAATCGAAACACTTGAAGAAATTAAAAAGTGTTGGTTAAATAAAGAGATACCTATAGCAATAGATTCATATGGGAAATGGATAGAAAAATTAAAACCTAATATTGTAGTAGATGCGATTATAGCGAAAAAAATTTAGGAACAACAATAATGATGGCACCAATAACAATAGGATTAGGACCTGGATTTATAGCAGGAAAAGATGTAGGAATTGTTATAGAAACAATGAGAGGTCATAATTTAGGAAGAATTATAAAAGTTGGTGAAGCTGAAAAAAATACAGGAAATCCAGGAGATATAGGTGGATTTACAACTGAGAGGGTTATTTATGCTAAAGTGTCTGGAAAGTTTAAATCTTTAAAAAAAATTGGTGATATTGTAAAAAAGATGAAACAATAGGAACTATTAATAATGAAGTGGTTAGTGCTAGCATAGATGGCTTATTAAGAGGAATAATTAGAGATGATTATGAGGTAAAAAAAGGTTTAAAGATTGCTGATATAGATCCAAGATTAAACCAATATAATAATTGCTTTACAATATCTGATAAAGCTAGAGCTTTAGGTGGTTCTGTTGTTGAAGCTATTTTTAGTGAAATTGTAGAGAAAGGGGAGAAGGATGGATTTAAATATTTTGGAGAAAATTTTTGAAATTGTTAAATCAGGAAAAAAAGTAGCTCTAGTTACATTAACTAAATCTAGTGGGTCAACACCTAGAAAAGAAGGAACTTTAATGGGTGTATGGGAAGAAAATTTTATAGGAACTATTGGTGGTGGATTGGTAGAGCATAGAGTTATTAATCAAGCTAGAAAATGTTTAGAAGAAAATGAAAATCAAAATTTCAACTATGATTTAACAAAAGAGGCTGAGTTAGGTATGAGTTGCGGTGGTAGTGTTGAAGGATACATAAAAGTTATAAATCCTAAAAATCGTATTGTTATTATAGGAGCAGGACACATAGGGCAGAAGTTATATGAAATATTAGATGGTTCTGACTTTGAGAGAGTTATTTTTGATGACAGAGAAGAGTATAAAAGTTATACGACAGATATAAAAATAGGAGATTATAATCAACTTATAGAAGAACTAGCTGAGAATGAAAATTCTTATTATGTAATTGTTACTAAAGGACATGCAACAGACGAGAAGGCATTAAGAAGTGTTTTGAAGAAACAAAGTAGATATATTGGAATGATTGGAAGTAGAAAAAAAGTTATAGAGATAAAAAAAGAGATATTAGAAAGTGAAATAGTTATACCTGAAGAAAAACTATACTCTCCAATAGGATTAAAAATATCTGATGGAAGTCCATATGAAATTGCTATAGAGATTATGGCAGAGATATTAAAAGTTAAAATAATGGAGAGTTGATTCATAGGAGGCTTACAAAAGATGTTAACACATTTTAATGAAGATGGAAAAGCAGTAATGGTAGATGTAACAGAAAAAAAAGAAACTAAAAGAGTTGCTATAACAAGTGGAAAAATTACTATGAATTTGGAAACTTACAATAAAGTAAAAGAAGGTACTATTGAAAAAGGAGATGTTCTGGGAGTGGCTAGAGTTGCGGGTATTATGGCAGCCAAAAAAACTAGTGATTTAATTCCTATGTGTCATCCATTATTCTTAACAGGTGTAGAAGTTGAATTTGATTTTTTAGATGAGGATTTAACTATCCAAGCTAGAGTGATTGTTAAAACTTTTGGAAAAACAGGAGTAGAGATGGAAGCCTTAACAGGTGTATCTACAGCACTTTTAACAATTTATGATATGTGTAAAGCTATGGACAAAACAATGTTAATTAGCGATATAAAGTTATGTAAAAAAACTGGAGGAAAATCAGGAGAATTTATAAATGATGATTTTATGTAACTCCTGATTATAAATCTATAAGATACTTAGATATTTTATATTTAAGAAATCATTCATTTATAAATTCTCCTGATTTTCCTCCAGTTTTTTTACATAACTTTATATCGCTAATTAACATTGTTTTGTCCATAGCTTTACACATATCATAAATTGTTAAAAGTGCTGTAGATACACCTGTTAAGGCTTCCATCTCTACTCCTGTTTTTCCAAAAGTTTTAACAATCACTCTAGCTTGGATAGTTAAATCCTCATCTAAAAAATCAAATTCAACTTCTACACCTGTTAAGAATAATGGATGACACATAGGAATTAAATCACTAGTTTTTTTGGCTGCCATAATACCCGCAACTCTAGCCACTCCCAGAACATCTCCTTTTTCAATAGTACCTTCTTTTACTTTATTGTAAGTTTCCAAATTCATAGTAATTTTTCCACTTGTTATAGCAACTCTTTTAGTTTCTTTTTTTTCTGTTACATCTACCATTACTGCTTTTCCATCTTCATTAAAATGTGTTAACATCTTTTGTAAGCCTCCTATGAATCAACTCTCCATTATTTTTAACTTTTAATATCTCTGCCATAATCTCTATAGCAATTTCATATGGACTTCCATCAGATATTTTTAATCCTATTGGAGAGTATAGTTTTTCTTCAGGTATAACTATTTCACTTTCTAATATCTCTTTTTTTATCTCTATAACTTTTTTTCTACTTCCAATCATTCCAATATATCTACTTTGTTTCTTCAAAACACTTCTTAATGCCTTCTCGTCTGTTGCATGTCCTTTAGTAACAATTACATAATAAGAATTTTCATTCTCAGCTAGTTCTTCTATAAGTTGATTATAATCTCCTATTTTTATATCTGTCGTATAACTTTTATACTCTTCTCTGTCATCAAAAATAACTCTCTCAAAGTCAGAACCATCTAATATTTCATATAACTTCTGCCCTATGTGTCCTGCTCCTATAATAACAATACGATTTTTAGGATTTATAACTTTTATGTATCCTTCAACACTACCACCGCAACTCATACCTAACTCAGCCTCTTTTGTTAAATCATAGTTGAAATTTTGATTTTCATTTTCTTCTAAACATTTTCTAGCTTGATTAATAACTCTATGCTCTACCAATCCACCACCAATAGTTCCTATAAAATTTTCTTCCCATACACCCATTAAAGTTCCTTCTTTTCTAGGTGTTGACCCACTAGATTTAGTTAATGTAACTAGAGCTACTTTTTTTCCTGATTTAACAATTTCAAAAATTTTCTCCAAAATATTTAAATCCATCCTTCTCCCCTTTCTCTACAATTTCACTAAAAATAGCTTCAACAACAGAACCACCTAAAGCTCTAGCTTTATCAGATATTGTAAAGCAATTATTATATTGGTTTAATCTTGGATCTATATCAGCAATCTTTAAAACCTTTTTTTACCTCATAATCATCTCTAATTATTCCTCTTAATAAGCCATCTATGCTAGCACTAACCACTTCATTATTAATAGTTCCTATTGTTTCATCTTTTTTTACAATATCACCAATTTTTTTTAAAGATTTAAACTTTCCAGACACTTTAGCATAAATAACCCTCTCAGTTGTAAATCCACCTATATCTCCTGGATTTCCTGTATTTTTTTCAGCTTCACCAACTTTTATAATTCTTCCTAAATTATGACCTCTCATTGTTTCTATAACAATTCCTACATCTTTTCCTGCTATAAATCCAGGTCCTAATCCTATTGTTATTGGTGCCATCATTATTGTTGTTCCTAAATTTTTTTTCGCTATAATCGCATCTACTACAATATTAGGTTTTAATTTTTCTATCCATTTCCCATATGAATCTATTGCTATAGGTATCTCTTTATTTAACCAACACTTTTTAATTTCTTCAAGTGTTTCGATTTTTCTAGCTTTTACACCTTCAACAACCTGTTCTCCATTTAAATTATATATACATTCTGAAAAAGATACTGTTCGGCGAATAGAACTAGGCTTATCTATTTCTAAAACCAGTATTTTAAAGCCACACTTATACAAACGATGAATAACTCCTGTTGCTAAATCTCCTGCACCCCTAATTATAGCTAACATAATCACTCCTTATTTTTCAAGAAATTTATTTTTATACTCCCAATATGAACTTTCCAATCTTTTTGCTATTTCACCAAAAATTTTACAAGTATTTTCAATAAAATATTCATCTACTGTAATTCTTTTTCCTGTTCTTAAATTAAATATTTTAACTATCTCTTTTTCTATTGATTCAGGTATCTCTGTCATATAATCATGTAGATAATCGTTTCTAATTTTTCTAACAATTCCAATAAAATTTCTCTCATTTTCATCTAAAGAAAATTTACTTTTCATTGCTTCTTCTAAAAATAAAATATAACTATTTAAATAAGACATATTTTTATTTTGAATCTCCTCTAAATCTAAGTGCTTATCATATGCAATATCTTTAGTTATATTTTTCAATAAAACTTCAAATATCATAAAAATATTTAACAGATTACTCATATGATGTATCTCTTTAAAAGCATTATTATTTATAAAATAACACTTACTATATTTAGAAAATTCTTTTTCATTATCTCTTGTAGAGGTTAAAGATTCTCTAGAAACTTTCTGATACTCTTTTAAAAAAATACTATTTATACTATACATTCTATATATTGTAGTCATTCTTATTTCAAACTCTTCAAAAAACTTTGCACTTTCATCATTTACTACAAAATAGGGATTAGGCTCACATGGAATTGTCTCTATTTGTATGCAAATATTCTTTAAATAATCTCCACTTTTCTCTTCTTTATGCTCACAGCTTTTACATCCACAATTTTCGCTATTACACTGTATTTTTTTTTCATTATTTTCTTCTATTTTTACAACTTCTTGATCCTTTTTTTTTGCAAAAATTCTTTTAAAAAATTCCATGATTCACCTCTGTTTTCTAAAGACTTCTATACCAATTCCAAGCTGTTTCAATTATCTTTTCAACATCTGTATATTCAGGTTTCCATCCTAATATATCTCTTGCTTTTTCACTAGCTGCTACTACTGATGCTGGATCCCCTTCTCTTTTTTCAACTACCTCTGATTTTATATCAACATTTGTAACCTTTTTAGCTGCATTTAGCATTTCTAAAACTGAAAATCCATTCCCATTTCCTAAGTTATAAATTCCACTGATATTTTTATCTAATGCTGGTAAAGCAGCAATATGTGCTCTCACTAAGTCAACTACATGAATATAATCTCTTATACCAGTTCCATCTTTTGTTGGATAATCATCACCATAAATACTTAGTTTTTCTCTTTCCCCTTTTGCTGCTTGTAAAATTATTGGAATTAAAGCTGTTACACCATCACCTTTTTGTCCTATATGATATTTTTCATGAGCTCCTCCAACGTTAAAATATCTAAATATAGAATAATTTATCCCGTAAGCTTTTGCTGCATCTATTATAACTCTTTCAGCCATTAATTTACTAGCTCCATATGGATTTATTGGAGCAGTTGGATAATCTTCATACACTAAACCATCACATTTAACTTCGCCATAAACTGCAGCAGTTGATGAAAAAATTATATTTTTTACATTATATTTTTTCATAACTTCAACTACATTCATAACTCCATAGGTATTATTGAGATAATATTTATTTGGTTCAAAAACACTTTCACCAACTTTTATATAACCTGCAAAATTCATTACAGCATCTATTTCATTTTCTTTAAAAATATTTTCAAAAGAATTTATATCTCTTATATCTCCTTGATAAAATTTTGCTCTCTTATCAACTAATTCTATATATCCGTTCTCTAAATTGTCTAAAACAATAACATTATACCCTGAATCTAATAATTCTACCACTGCATGACTTCCTATATAACCCGCGCCACCAGTAACTAATATATTTTTCATATAACACCTCTCTACAATTTAATTTTATCTATTAAATTATAGCACAATTTTACAAAAAATAAAAAAAGATTGGCAACTTCCTATCCTCCCAGGGGGCTGCCCCCCAAGTACTTTCAGCGTTTATGGGCTTAACTTCCAGGTTCGAAATGTTACTGGGTGTACCTCCATAGCTATCGTTGCCAATCAATATTTATTTGTGTGAACTATGAATTTTCCATAGTCGTGACTTTGTCACTTCTTGGATCATTCAAAACTATATAGTAGTATATTAAGGTTAAAACTTCGATATATTAGTATTGGTCAGCTAAAAGTCTCACAACTCTTACACCCCCAACCTATCAACCTCCTAGTCTCGAAGGTATCTTAAAGAGTACTTATCTTGAAGTCAGTTTCCCGCTTAGATGCTTTCAGCGGTTATCTGTTCCAAACGTGACTACCCAGCTGTGCCACTGGCGTGACAACTGGTACATCAGAGGTTTGTCCATCCCGGTCCTCTCGTACTAAGGACAGATCTTCTCAATACTCTAACGCCTACAGTGGATAGGGACCGAACTGTCTCACGACGTTCTGAACCCAGCTCACGTACCGCTTTAATGGGCGAACAGCCCAACCCTTGGGACCTTCTCCAGCCCCAGGATGCGATGAGCCGACATCGAGGTGCCAAACTCTACCGTCGATATGGACTCTCGGGTAGAATCAGCCTGTTATCCCCAGGGTAGCTTTTATCCGTTGAGCGACGACCCTTCCATTCGGAATCGCCGGATCACTATGTCCTGCTTTCGCACCTGCTCGACCCGTCAGTCTCGCAGTTAAGCTCTCTTATGCCATTGCACTCTGCGGTTGATTTCCATCCAACCTGAGAGAACCTTTGAACGCCTCCGTTACTCTTTCGGAGGCGACCGCCCCAGTCAAACTGCCCACCTAGCACTGTCTTCGAGGGTACAAACCTCAAATTAGAATTCCGACATAGTATGGTTGGTATTCCACCAGTGACTCCGCGTAATCTAGCGACCACGCATCATAGTCTCCCAACTATCCTATACATACGATGCCAAAACCCAATACCAAGCTACAGTAAAGCTCCATGGGGTCTTTCCGTCCTACTGCAGGTAACCGGTATCTTCACCGGTAATACAATTTCACCAGGCCTCCCGTCAAGACAGCTCTCAGATCGTTACACCATTCGTGCAGGTCGGAACTTACCCGACAAGGAATTTCGCTACCTTAGGACCGTTATAGTTACGGCCGCCGTTCACCGGGGCTTCAATTCGGAGCTCTCACTCCTCCTCTTAACCTTCCGGCACTGGGCAGGTGTCAGCCCATATACGTCGCCTTACAGCTTAGCATAGACCTGTGTTTTTGTTAAACAGTCGCCTGAGACTCTTCACTGCGGCCTCTCATAGCTTTGCGTCGCGTGTACGCTCACCATAAAAGGCACCCCTTCTCCCGAAGTTACGGGGCTATTTTGCAGAGTTCCTTAACGAGAGTTAGCCTGTCCGCCTTAGATTTCTCATCCTGACCACCTGTGTCGGTTTGGGGTACGGGCACTAATATCTTTATAACGCTTAGAAGCTTTTCTCGGCAGTGTGGTATTTGCACCTTCCATCTTACGACTCCTCATCACACCTCACGTTTAGTCTAGCGGATTTTCCTACTAGACCACGCTACATGCTTGAACTGGCACTTCCGTTCGCCAGCGTGCATAACCTCCTGCGTCCCTCCATCACTTGATATCAGTGGCACAGAAATATTAATCTGTTTTCCATTCGCCTACGCAATCTAGCCTCGGCTTAGGACCCGGCTTACCCAGGGGAGACAAACTTTACCCTGGAACCCTTGGTCTTCCGGCGTGGGGGATTCTCGCCCCCATTCTCGCTACTTATTCCTGCATTCTCACTTCTGATACCTCCAGAGTCTCTTGTCGATTCTCCTTCAACGGCCTACAGAACGCTCTCCTACCAGTCGCTTACGCAACTCCACAGCTTCGGTTTATAACTTAGCCCCGTTACATTGTCGGCGCAGAGACTCTCGACCAGTGAGCTATTACGCACTCTTTAAAGGTATGGCTGCTTCTAAGCCAACCTCCTGGTTGTTTGTGAATCTCCACCTCCTTTCCCACTTAGTTATAATTAGGGACCTTAGCTGGTGGTCTGGGTTGTTTCCCTTTTGACCATGGAAGTTAATTCCCATAGTCTCACTCCTGAGCTCTAGAATTATGGTATTCGGAGTTTGATTGACTTCGGTAAGCAGTATGCCCCCTAGGTCATTCAGTGCTCTACCCCCATAATTGAACACTCAAGGCTGCACCTAAATGCATTTCGGAGAGAACGAGCTATCTCCTGGTTCGATTGGCTTTTCACCCCTAAACCTACCTCATCTCCCAACTTTTCAACGGCGGTGAGTTCGGGCCTCCACTGTGTCTTACCACAGCTTCACCCTGGACAGGCTTAGATCACCAGGTTTCGCGTCTACGCCCAGCGACTATGTCGCCCTATTCAGACTCGGTTTCCCTTCGGCTCCGTTAAACTTAACCTTGCCACTGAACGTAACTCGCAGGATCATTCTCCAAAAGGCACGCCATCACCCCAAAGGGCTCTGACCGCTTGTAAGCACACGATTTCAGGTTCTATTTCACTCCCCTCCCGGGGTTCTTTTCACCTTTCCCTCACGGTACTATGCGCTATCGGTAAGTAAGAGTATTTAGCCTTACGAGATATGGTCCTCGCAGATTCACACAGAATTCCTCGTGTTCCGTGCTACTTGGGAGAGATCATACATTTGATACGGTTTACCTGTACGAGGCTTTCACTCTCTACGGCAGGCCTTTCCAGACCTTTCCAGTTCGGCGTATCATAATGTCGAATACCTTGCAGTTCTTCAGACGATCTTCCCGCTACCCCGTAGATGCAACGGCTGCATCCTTGGCACATCTACGGTTTGGGCTCACCCCCGTTCGCTCGCC
The DNA here is from genome assembly GCF_014250655.1 of Cetobacterium sp. 2G large. Classification (NCBI taxonomy): domain Bacteria; kingdom Fusobacteriati; phylum Fusobacteriota; class Fusobacteriia; order Fusobacteriales; family Fusobacteriaceae; genus Cetobacterium; species Cetobacterium sp. 2G large. Next base: position 26,474 of record NZ_JACHTH010000008.1, read on the forward strand.
GCTACTTAGGGGATCGTTTTTACTTTCTTTTCCTCGGGTTACTTAGATGTTTCAGTTCACCCGGTTCCCTCTTTCGTGCTAAGACTCCATCTTAGCAGATTTCTCCATTCGGAAATCTTGGCATCACAGTTCGATTGCAACTCCACCAAGCTTATCGCAGCTTACCACGTCCTTCATCGGCTCTTACTTCCTAGGCATCCTTCGTGTGCCCTTAATATTTTAACCTTGTAATATAATTCATATTATTTAGACAGACTAACTACTCAATTTAAGATTGACTTAAAAATGAATTGTTAGTTAATTTAGAATATTTTCTCAATATCTACTATATAGTTTCCAATGTCCAAGTTTGATAATGTTTTGGTGGAGATAAGCGGAGTCGAACCGCTGACCTACGCAGTGCAAGTGCGTCGCTCTCCCAACTGAGCTATATCCCCATACTTACAAAGAACAGTATCAATCGAATAGAGAAAAAGTTAGTCTCCTTAGAAAGGAGGTGATCCATCCGCACGTTCCCGTACGGATACCTTGTTACGACTTCACCCCAATCGCTAATCACACCTTAGGAACATCCCTCCTTACGGTTAGGCCTGCTACTTCAGGTGCAACCAACTCTCGTGGTGTGACGGGCGGTGTGTACAAGACCCGAGAACGTATTCACCGCAACATGCTGATTTGCGATTACTAGCGATTCCAACTTCATGTACTCGAGTTGCAGAGTACAATCCGAACTAAGAACAGCTTTAAGAGATTAGCTCACCCTCGCGGGTTGGCAACTCTCTGTACTGCCCATTGTAGCACGTGTGTAGCCCAGCGTATAAGGGGCATGATGACTTGACGTCATCCCCACCTTCCTCCTGCTCATCGCAGGCAGTATCGCATGAGTGCTCAACTTAATGGTAGCAACATACAATAGGGGTTGCGCTCGTTGCGGGACTTAACCCAACATCTCACGACACGAGCTGACGACAGCCATGCACCACCTGTCACCAAGTTCCGGCAAGCCGGCACGAATCCATCTCTGGAAACTTCTTGGGATGTCAAACGCTGGTAAGGTTTCTCGCGTTGCGTCGAATTAAACCACATGCTCCACCGCTTGTGCGGGTCCCCGTCAATTCCTTTGAGTTTCACACTTGCGTGCGTACTCCCCAGGCGGATCACTTATCGCGTTAGCTTGGGCGCTGAGGTTCGACCCCCAACACCCTAGTGATCATCGTTTACGGCGTGGACTACCAGGGTATCTAATCCTGTTTGCTCCCCACCGCTTTCCGCGCTTTAGCGTCAGTATCTGTCCAGTGAGCTGACTTCTCCCATCGGCATTCCTACAAATATCTACGAATTTCACCTCTACACTTGTAGTTCCGCCCACCTCT
>NZ_JACHTH010000007.1:0-674163 GCF_014250655.1 Cetobacterium sp. 2G large
TTTTTCTCTCAAAATAATGAAGAAATTGATAAACTCTCAAGAGAAAGATTTAGTTTTGAAAAAGAAAGTGGTTTAAGTAATATAGAATGTTCAAAAGTGGAGAATTATAAAAAGCTAAGAGAGGAAGTTAGGAAATTTTTAAATCTTTACTTTTTGGGAGAGGAAAATTTTGAGAAAGCAATTGTATGGTATCAAAGAGTTTTTACTCCAATTGTAAGTATATTAATTTCTAATTTTAAAAATTTAGAAAATGAAAATAATGGAGATATTTTTGTAGAATATTTAAAATATAAAAATACTTATAGATTAGGAAATAAATATCAAAGAGGTTATACAAATACATTAATTGATTATTTAAATAGAAATAAAATTTTATTATTAAAAGATTTAAAAACAGATATTAATTTAGATAGTTTTTTAATAGATGACTTTAGAAAGCTTTATTATATTGATAAAATTATATTTTATACAGATGATACAAAGGGAAAAATAAAAGCTATTAGAGAATATTCTAAAAAGCAGTTTAGAAGAGAAACATTAATAATAGGAGAAATTGCTCTATTTAATCTAGTGAATGATATCCCAGGGTTTATTATTGGGATGCAAAGATGGTTTGAGCAAGTATATAATTTCTACAAGGAAGAGATTATATTAAAATCAAAACAATTAAATTTAACTTTAGATGGATTAAATTTAGAAGAGATAGTTGAAGATTGTATAAGATATTCTAGATATTATAGAAAAAAAGAGGATAAATTATTAACGAAAAAAGAACTTATTTATAGCTATATTTTGGATATATATCTGCCTATTTTTATTATGTTTCAAGAGAATGAACTTGAAAAAAATAGAAATAAGCAATATTTAAAAATAAGTCAGAGTTATCTTTATTATACGAGGTATGGAGGATTAGATAACTTAAGAGAGTTTATAGAAAAAAATATAGTGAATAAAGAGGAATATAAAATAGGAGATTTTACTCTAAGTAAAAATATAAAGCTAGATTATAATTTAGATAAGGAGTTAGAAAGCTATTGGTCCTTAAAAGATTATGGAGGAACACAAAATTATGAAACTATCTATCGACTTAAAGAGTATATAAAGTTTTTAAATATAAAAACTCTAGAAGAAATAAATAAAAAATTTAAAGAGGATATAGAGAAATTAATAAAAAATAGAGAGATTTTAATTCAGTACAACAATAGTAGAGTCTTAAACGTTGTAAAAGGAAAATGGGAACAGTATACATTTATAGATTATTATGGAACATTAGTATAAAAAGGGAACTTAAAAAAGTTCCCTTTTTATATGGTTTAATCAATAACTATGAATAAAGACTTATCAACTTCAGCCCAATTATATACAAATTGAGCATGAGAAGCGGAAGACCTAACACACATGTGTGAAATAGGAAGAGACCCCAAAGAATTGCTGTATTCAATAATACTCGTTCTTGGAAGGTCTACAGGAAATCCATGAAAATAGCCACCACCAGAGAATCGTGTAGCATAAGGGGAATAACCACCAGGTTCAGATTCATTTCCAAATTTCATATAATCCATTCTTTTTAATTTGTTTTGAGTTACAAAAACTCCTAATGGAGTAGCATAACTATAGGGTAGCTTATCTTTGCCAGTAGTGATAGGATTTTTACTTCTTATTTTCCAAATGCCACCCACTCTTTCAAGAGTAACAACATTCTGGAAACTTCGGTTTATGATAATTATTTTATCAAATCTTTTAGTTGAAAGGGTCTCGATATATCTATTTGGAATATACCAGGTACCGTCAATATCTTTCACTTGAACTTTAGAAAAATTTCCATTTCGTGATAAAATTTTTACTAAACTACCATCCCAAGCATATCTTTCAGGTTGATTTAAATTACTTTCAGAATATAGGGGAATTCCTTGATTTCTTCGGACACCGTATATATCAGATTCTGGAGGAGATTTCATTTTTATAGCTGCTCCAGGTTTTCCATTTGCATTTTTATAATTTTTTAAAGATCCTAAATTATATTGATCATGAGTAAAATTATCTATATTATCCAATATATTAGATATTTTTGTCCAATCGTAACTTCTATGTTGAGTATAATTGTCACCTATTTTTATTATATAGGTATCAGGTAAAGTATACTTATCATATAAAAGTTCTTTTTCAATAATTGCTGATTTAGAAAATGAAAATAATGTGAGTAGAAAAAAAACTGTGAATATTTTAAAATTGAAAATTTTTATCATAATACCTCACTCTCCTTATATATTTAAAACTATTTTACAAAATAATCTTCTACTCTCCTTCTATAAATTTAAATTAAAGGAAAAAAAATAAAAAAAAGAATAAAAAAATATAAATAAAAGTGGAGGTAAAGGAATGAGTATACAAACAACATGTAGTTTTTGTGCTACTGGATGTAATTTAGAGTTTGAAGTGGAAAATAATAATATATTGTCTTGCAAACCGGTAATAACACATCCAGTTAATAAAGGTTTAGCTTGTATAAAAGGAAGAAACATAGCTTATCAAAATTCAATGGAACATAGAATCAATTCGCCATTATTGAGGGATGAAGAAGGAAAAATGAATCCGATTTCTTGGGAAAAAGCATATGAAATTATTGCAGAAAAATTTATTGATATAAATAATAAATATGGAAGAGGATCTTTAGCTTTTTTAAGTACAGGTCAGATACCTTTAGAAGAGATGGCAATTTTAGGTTATATAGGAAGATTTGGATTAGGAATGGAAGGAGATGGAAACACAAGACTATGTATGGCAACAGCAGCAGTTTCTTATAATCAATCTTTTGGATTTGATGCTCCTTCATATTCTTGGAATGATTTAATGACAACAGAGTTAGCTATTTTTATAGGAGCAAATCCAGCTATTAGTCATCCAGTTCCATGGTGGAGATTAAGAAAAGAGAATAAAGAGGCAGAAATAATAGTGATTGATCCTAGGAAAACAGAAACAGCAAAAATGGCTAATATGTGGATACCTGTAAAATTAAAAGGAGATTTATGTTTACTTTATACTTTAGCTAACTATTTAATTGAAAAAAACTATATAGATATAGAATTTGTGAGAAATAAAATAGAGAATTTTGATGAGTTTAAAAAATTTGTATCAGAATATACTTTAGATAAATTAGAAGATAGTTGTGGAATAAAAGATAATGTATTAATAGAATTAGCAGAAAAAATACATAATAAAAAAAAGGTGTCGTTTTGGTGGACGATGGGTGTAAATCAAAGTTATGAGGCTACAAGAACAGCAGAAGCAATAATAAATATTTGTTTTTTAATAAAAGCTATTGGAAAAGAAGGGTGTGGGCCCAACTCCTTAACTGGGCAATGTAATGCTATGGGTTCTAGACTTTATAGTGCAGAAACTTGTCTTTTTGCTGGAAGGAAATTTAATTCAGAAAATGATAGAAAAATAATAAGAGATATTTTAGAAATACAAGATGAGATAATTCCAACAAGAGCAACATTAGCATTTAATGAAATTATTGAAAAGGTAGAAACAAAAGATATTAAGGGACTTTGGATAATAGCAACTAATCCAATGGTATCTTATCCACACAATACACTTATGGAAAATTTTAATTCAAAAATTGATTTCCTAGTAGTACAAGACATATATTATGATACAGAAACAGCAAAAGAGGCAGATTTATTTTTACCGACAGCGACATCTCTAGAAAAAGAAGGAACTTTTATAAATACTGAGAGAAGACTTGGGGCAGTTCAAAAAGTGGTTGAACCTCCTGAAGGAATAAAAAGCGATTACGAAATAATACTAGAAATTGGAAAAGCTTTAGGGTTAAATGACAAATTAAAATTAGATAAATGGAAGACTCCTAAAGATGCTTTTAATTTGATGAAGGCTATATCTGAAGGGATGCCTTGTGATATAACAGGAGTTGAATATGACAATTTAAAAAATAGTAATGGAGTTCAATGGCCTTTAAGATATAAAGAAAATTTAGAAAATGATTATAGAATATTATTTGAAGATTATAATTTTTATACAGAAAATAAAAAAGGAAAATTTATATTTGAAACTCCACAAGAATATCCAGAGCTTCCAAATGAGCAGTATCCGTTTTATTTAATTACAGGAAGAGGAGGAGTAGGTCTTTGGCATACATTAACAAGAACAAGGAATATGCCAATAGTACAACATACATACCCAAAGGAGGACTATTTACTAATAAGTCAGCAAGATGCAGATAATTTGAAAGTAAAGGATGAAGATTTAGTTTTAGTATCATCTAAAAATGGAAATTGCAATATAAAAGTTAAAGTAAGTGATGAAGTAGTAGCAGGACAAGTTTTTATATCTATGCACTATAATGTGGCAAATAGACTAACAGATTCTCTGTATGATCCGTATTCAAAAGAGCCATCTTATAAATATGCAACAGTATCTATAAAGAAAATTTAAATTAGGAGGCTTTATGGCAGAAAATAGTTTAATAGAAAAATTAAAAAAGTATCCTTCAGGAGCCTCAGCTTTAGGACTAGGTATAGTTGGTTTAGGTTCAGCATGGGAGGGGTTAGGTTATAAGTATGGAGAATCTATATTTTTAGGTACAATTTTAATCTCTTTAGTTTTAGTTATTACTTATATTTCAAAAATTATATTTTGTTATAGTTCATTTTTAGATGATATACAAGATACTATGAGAGGAGCTGTTGTCACTTCGTTAGATATGGCAATTTTGATAATTTCAACATATGTATATAGATATAATCCAGAAATAGGAAGATTAATTTGGTTCATAGCTTCTTTAGTTCATCTTATTATTTGGTTTACATTTACATATTATAGAATTAAGTTAGGAAAACTTTTAGAGTTTCATTTTGGATGGTTTGTAACTTACGGAGGAATAATAACAGTAGCTGTAACTGCTAAAAATATGGGGTTTGATCCTTGGGCTAAATCATTTTGGTGGATAGGACTTATTTCAGTGATAGCATTGTTACCAATTATAATCATACGTGGAATAAGATTAGGATTTGAAAATAAATATAAAATTACTATTCCTGTTGTGGCTGCTCCGGTAAATCTTTTATTAGCTGGATATTTAAGTGGAATATTTGAAGTTAATCAAACGGTTGCCTGTTTATTAGCAATAGCAGCTTTTACAGGAACGTTTACAGCATGGATAGGAGTTCTTCGAGCTAAAACACTACCTTTTGCACCAACATTTGCAGCTTTTACATTCCCTTTAACGATAAGTGTCACTGCAGCAACTAGATTTGGTAAGTTATACCCCAGTTTTTCTTTTATAGCTTGGATTGAAATTATTATAACAACAATCTCTGTTTTATATACAATTTATAGATTTTCAGAATTTTATTTTTTTAAGAAAGATTAAAAGAGGATGACCTAAATTATATTAGGTCATCCTTTCTTATTATATCGATTAATTTTTCAAAAATATTATCAATGTCATTAATATCTATAATATCTAAATTTTCTCCATTCTCAATAAAATCTAAATCACTTACTAAAAATTTTAAATTATTTTTATTAGATTGACTAATATTAGACACTTCTTTTCGAATAACTTCTATTTTAGGATAAGAACTATTTTTAAAGCCTTCTAGAATTATGAAATCATAATTTTTGAAGAAGTCTAAGTAGAAATTCAAATCTTTTTCAATAGAATTTTCTAAAAACATATATTTACTTTTTGAAAAAATAAGTGTTCCTAATGCACCTGATTTTATATGTTTATCAGTATCTGAATCAAGATTATCCATTTGAAAATCATGACCATCATGTTTTATAGTTCCAACTTTAAAACCATTTTCTAGAAATTTTTTTAAAAGTTTTGTAATCAAAGTTGTTTTTCCAGAATTTTTAACCCCAGAAATTGCAAAAAAATTAGTTTTTTTATTTTTAATTAAGGAGTTGTAATCATCTGGAGTATTAATGTTTTTTAAGATGTTTTTATCATCAAAAATAGTATATTTTAAATCAATAAATTTAATATTAAGTTTATTCATTAGATTTAAAACTTTAAAATCGTCATTATCAATAGCATCTTTAATTATAGGAAGAGATTTTTTAGTGTAAATTCCAAGTAAAGGATGAATAAATCCATCTTTATCTCTAACTATAAAAGCGTCATGATAAGGTGAAACGAAACTAGTTATATATTCGATAAAATCTTTAGTTAGGTTCGGAACATCACATGGAACAGTAAAAATATAATCTAAGTCACTTTCTAAAATACCCTTATACAAACCAGATATAGGACCAATCTCTTTATAATCATCATCAATTCTAATAAAATTATCTGTAGAAATATCCTGTTCACTATTTAAGGATAGATAAATTTTACTAAAATCGCAAAAAAGATGGTTTAGTCGATTTAAAAAAGTTTCGTTGTTATATTTCAATAAAGCCTTATTGCAATAGTTCATTCGACTACCTTTTCCACCTGCTAAAATTAAAACATTAATATCTTTAATTTTAATCAATTAAAATCACCGTAACCTTATCTCCTTCGTTTAAACATGGTGTTCCTGGTAAAATTTCAACAATAGCATTTTTTCCAATAAGAGATGATATAGTTCCTGAAGAATGTTTTTGATCATTTAAATATATATACCCCTCTTTGAAGTATCCTCTAATAAAACGTCTTTTAGAAGATTTTTTATTAAATCCACCTTTAACTTCCGCTTCTACAATAGATGTATTTTTTATACTATTAGAGCTAAGTTTAGATAAAATTGGTCTTCCTAAAAGTTCAAAATTAACTAAAGATGCAAAAGGATTTCCAGAAAGAGAAAGTATTAATTTTCCATCTTTTTCAGATGCTAAAACGGGAGTTCCAGGTTGGATATTAATTTTCCAAAAAAGTCTATTAGCGTTAAGTTCTTTTATTACATCATGCATAATATCTTTTTTTCCAACAGATACACCCCCTGTAGTTATCAATAGATCTATATTTTTAAGTTCTTTGGATATAAAGTTTGAAACTAATGTTGAGTCATCACTCATTGGAGGATACATGACTCCCTCAACTCCTAAATATTTTAATTTACTAATAAGAGTGAAAAGATTACTATTATAAATCTTACCTTTTTCTAGAGTTTTTCCAGGCATAGTTAGTTCGCTTCCTAAACTTAAAACTCCAACTTTAGGTTTTTTAAAAACTTTAATAGTATTAATCCCTAAAGAGGCAAATACTCCAATATGATTATATGTAATTATTTCGCCTTTTTTTACCACAAGATCATTAACCTTTAAATCTTCACCTAAGAAGCAAAAGTTTTCAAATGGTTTAAGTTCTTTAGTAATATATAAAGCTTTAGTTTCTTCATTAAAAACAACATCTTCTTGCTTAATAACACAATTACATCCATCAGGGATAGGTGCTCCAGTCATTATTCTAAAAGCTTCTTTCGAAGAAAGTTTTTTATTACAGAAATCTCCTGCAAAAACTTCAGATATAACATTAAAAGTTACAGGATTCTCTTTAGTAGCTCCTATACTATCATTACTATTTAAAGTAAAACCATCTAGAGGAGAACGATTAAATGGAGGATTGTTCAAAGGGGAGAAGATATCTTCGGCTAAGACAAAACCTAAACTATCTAAAATATATTTTTCTTCAACAGTGTTTAAGGGTTGTATTTGTTTTAATAGAGTTTCAAGGGCGTACTCTAAGCTAATTTGCTCCATATTAATAACACCTCGCATAAATTTAATTAAATAATTTCTTTTTAATAATATAGCATAAAATATGGAAAAAAAGTATTTAAAAATTATGATATAATAGAATAAAAACTGGGGGAATAAAATATGGAGATAGATATATATAAGTTAGGTGAAAGATATAATTTAACAGAATCAGAAGAGTTAGCATTAAGTTATATAGTAAATAATATAGATAAAGCTTTGGAGATTGGTGTTAGAGGAGTGGCAAAAGAGTGTTTTGCATCAACTTCAGTAGTTATGAATCTATCCAAAAAATTAGGGTATAAGGGATTTATAGACATGGTTTATAGATTAGAATTAACTTTAAAATCAAGTTTAGAAAAAAAGAGTGTTACAGAAAATTATTGTTTGGATTTTTCTTTACAAAAAGGAATGAAGTTTAAAAACATTTTGAAAAGAAAAAAAAATAAACCAATTTTTGTTCATGGAGTGGGTTTTTCAAATCCTATTGCAAAATATATATCGGATAAATTAATGGTAATTGGCTATTTTTCTATGATGTCAGAATATATGGAGAATGTAGAAAGAGATTATGAAGAAAAACCTGTATTAATAGTAGTTTCAAAATCGGGAGAGACAGCAGCAATTTTAAATTTGTGCCAAAAGGCTAAATTAAAGGAAGTTCCTGTAATAGTTTTAACGGGAGTTAAGAATAGTAGTATGGAAGAGTTAGCTGAATTAAGTTTTGTAATAAAAAATAGTAATTTATTAGATGATAGAAATTTAGAAAAGAATGATTTCTTTGGAAATACTATATTATTTTTTGAAGAATTAGTAGAAGAATACTTAAAATAATAATGGAGGATTTATTCTTCCATTTTTTATTTAGATTAATTAAATTGACAAAATTAGAATAAATCATTATAATTAAATCAACTTTTAATTTGAAAATCAAATATTTTTAATTTTATATAAAAAATAGAGGGGGATGAGAGTGTTTAAAATAAGATATAAATCACATCACGATGTTAAGGATATAATTTTGTCTAAAAGTAAAAGAAAATTAAGATTACCACAGTCATATTGGGGATTGATGGAAAAGGAATCAGAAGATTTAGATGGTGGAATATATGTACATGTACCCTTTTGTGATAAAATTTGTTCATTTTGTAATATGAATAGGAAACAGTTAGATAATGATTTAGAGGATTATACAAAATTTTTAGTGAAAGAAATAAATAAGTATAGAAACAAAATTTATATACAGAAAAAGAAATTTTCAGTAATATTTTTTGGAGGAGGAACACCTACAATATTGAAGCCTCATCAGCTTGAAGTAGTTTTATCAACTTTAAGAGAGGTATTTCCTTTGAGAGAAGATTATGAATTTACATTTGAAACGACACTTCATAATTTAACTTGGGAAAAGTTAGAAGTTATGAAAAAGTATGGAGTTAATAGATTGAGTATAGGTATACAGACTTTTTCAAATAGAGGTAGAAAATTGCTGAATAGAACCTATGATCAAGACTTTGTAAAGAAAAGACTAAAAGAAATTAAAGCAAAGTTTCAAGGATTAGTTTGTTTAGATATTATATACAATTATTTAGATCAAAGTATTGAAGAAGTTAAAGAGGATGCTAGAATTGTATCAGAAATATCTCCTGATAGTGTAAGTTATTATTCTTTAATGATTCATGATGGATCTGAAATATCAAAAGATTTAAATTCTGGAGAGAAAAACTTTGATTATAAAACTGAACGAGATAAAGAATTGCATGATGCATTTTTAGACTTTTTATTGGAGAGTGGTTATAAAGTTTTAGAGCATACTAAATTAACAAAAGGAACAGATTTATATAAGTACATCAGAAATGTCCACAAATTAAAAGATTTAATTCCAATTGGAATAGGAGCAGGGGGAAGAGTTCAAAATATAGAGTTGTACCATTTAAATAGATTAGTTTCATTTTATTCCTTAGATACAGAAGATGTGATGAAATTAAAGAAAATATCAGGTATCACCCAATATGAAGATGTTCAACTAGAAAAGTTAAGTAATATAGTGAAGGAAAAATATAATGAAATATATGAGGTTCTAAAAGAGTTAGAAAAAACTGGATATATATCTATAGATAGAGAAAAAAATCTTTATAGATATACAAAGAAAGGAATATTTTGGGGGAATAATATATCCGCACTCTTAGTTGAAAAATACCTTGAAAATAGATTATAAAAAATAGGCATAAGAATTCAAAAAATTCTTATGCCTATATTATTTTATTTAATTTGTTGAAGTGTTTTCAATATCATCTAAATCTGATTTTATTTTTTTAAGAAAATCGATTGTTCCCCAAAATAAAGGGAATTTTTTTGTAGGAATATTAGTAGTTATCTGGACATCGGTAGTATTCTCTTCTTGGGAAGTAGGTGGTAATGTAGCGCCAAGAGCTGAAAAAATAAATCCAAGAGAAAAACTTGTTAAAAAGATTCCTAAGATGGTTTCTAAAACACAAAGCAATCGTATATATGCATTTAAAGGAGAGATACTTCCAGAACCAACAGTTGTAAGACTTCCTAAACTAATATAAAGATGATTAAGGAAATTTTCTAAATTAAATGTAGAGGGTTTATCAACACCTATAAAAAGATTGTTTTGTGCCATTAGATTTAAAATATAATAGAAAGAACCAAAAGCTAATCCTAAGGTTATGTATGTTAAAAATGTTGTAAGAATATCTAATCCTTTAATTTGCCTTTTTTTATTTATTAGCATAATAAATTGTTTGGATACTATAATAATTATTAAAGACATTGATACCAAAATAGAAATAATATGTAAAAACTTAATAATAAAACTACCTAAAAATATATTTAAAAATATATAATCAATTCCACCTAAAATTGGAATTAATAAAATAAAATACAAAATTAAAAAAATAGAAAAAATAGTGTGGTTGCTCAAAAATATTTTTAATTTAGGTCTAAAAAAGTATATAAAGGGATATATAATAAAAAACATAGATATTATCATTATAAAACTGCTAACAATAAATTCTCTAGATGAGTTTATTGTGTTCGAAGTATAAAGTTCCCAAGCTGTAAATAAAATTGAAAGAATTAAAGAAAAAGTACGTATTTGTTCTTTTTTTAAATCGTTAATATTTTTGATATTCTTTATGTTCTTGATATTCTCTATTAGTTTTGAGAAAAAATTTTTATAATTTATCATAATTTTAAGTATCCTCCAAAAAAATATTTTCTATTCAACACTTACCGAAAGATTTTTAATTTCCTTTAAAAATTATAGAAGAAATATTTGACAATTAGAACAAAGAGTAATAAACTTGAAAAGTAGGAAGAGATTAATAAATTAATTTAAAGGGGGAGAACAAATGTCAAAAGAAAAAAAAGATAACTTAATATTAAAATTAATTGTTGGAGTTATCATAGGATTAATTATTGGATTGTTTTCTAATGAACCGGTAATTGGAGTAATTCAAACTATTAAATTTATCTTAGGTCAAATTATTTCGTTTACAGTTCCATTGATTATTTTAGGGTTTATAGCACCTGCTATAACGAAAATGAAAGCTAATGCGAGTAAAATGTTAGTAGCTATGTTAATATTAGCATATCTATCATCACTAGGAGCAGCTATATTTTCAATGCTTTCAGGGTATATGATTATCCCAATGTTAAATATATTAACAGTAGTAGATGGTTTGAAAACACTACCACCAATGATATTTAAGTTAAATATACCACCAGTACTTTCTGTTATGTCAGCTTTAGTTTTAGCTTTATTTTTAGGATTAGCAATAGTATGGACAGATTCTAAAAAATTAGAAGCTGCTTTAGATGAGTTTAATAATGTTATTTTGTCAATAGTTTACAAGATTATAATTCCAATACTACCATTTTTTATAACAACAACTTTTGCAACACTTGCATATGAAGGTAGTATAACAAAACAACTACCAATATTCCTAAAAGTCGTTGTAATTGTTTTAGTAGGGCACTTTATATGGTTGTCTATTTTATATTCAATAGGTGGAGCTGTATCAAAGCAAAATCCATTAAATCTATTGAAGTTTTATGGACCGGCATATTTAACAGCTGTAGGAACGATGTCTTCAGCAGCAACTTTACCAGTAGCATTATCATGTGCTAAAAAATCAAAGAGTTTAGATGATGATATAGCTAACTTTGCAATTCCATTAGGAGCTACGGTTCATCTATGTGGATCAGTTTTAACAGAGGTTTTCTTTGTAATGACAGTTTCTCAAGTACTATATGGAACACTTCCTTCAGTAGGAACAATGGTATTATTTGTAGTTTTATTAGGTATATTTGCAATAGGTGCTCCTGGAGTTCCTGGAGGAACAGTTATGGCATCACTTGGAATAATATCATCAGTATTAGGATTTGATGATACTGGAATAGCTCTTATGCTAACAATATTTGCTTTACAAGATAGCTTTGGAACGGCTTGTAATGTTGTAGGAGATGGAGCTTTAGCACTGATATTAAATGGGATTTTTAAAAAAGATAAAAGTCTACAAAATTAAAAAAATAAAAAACTCTCCAGACTTGTAAAAGGAGAGTTTTTTTTATATAATATTCTAATCATTGTTTTGCGGAGGAGAGATGTATAAGAGTTATATATATGAGGATATAGAAAATAAACTTGAAGAATTTAAAGAGTTAGATAAGAATTTTTCTTTAGATAAAGATGGGTTGTATTATACTATAGAAAATAAAAATGAAATTATAGCATATATTTTATTAGAAAAAAACGAGAATAATTATAAGTTGAAAAGAATTTTTGTAAAAAAAGATGAAAGGTTTAAATCTTATGGAACAAAACTTTTACTTTTTATTATTAATAAAAAAATAAAAAAAGGAAATTTAATTGTAGGTAAAGATAATTCAATTTCAGATTTTTTAATAAAGATTGGGTTTAAAAAGAAAGAGGATGGAGAGTTTGTAATAGAGGATGTAGAAAATAAAGATTTTAGAAAAAAGGAAGGACAAAAAACAGTAATAGCATCCATATTTTGGAATATAATTTTAGCTACTACAAAAATAGGCTTTGGATATATAGGAAAATCAAGAGCATTATTAGCAGATGGATTTAATTCGCTTTCAGATGTTGTAACGTCTAGTGGTATTTTATTAGGAATTCATTTTAGTAATATACCGGAGGATGAATCACATCCTTTTGGACACGAAAAGATAGAAAGTGTAATTGGAGTAATAATGGGAATTTTTATGATACTTACAGCTTTTGAGTTAGGAAAGGGAGGAGTAGAAATTCTTTTTTCAGGCGAAAAAAGAGAAGTTCCTGAAATGTTAACAGTTTATTTTGCTTTATTTTCATCAGTTGTAAAATATTTTATGTATAAACAGAAAATAAGGGTAGGGTTAGAAACTGAAAACAGTGCTTTGATAGCAGATGCCAAAGATAGTAGAAATGATATATTTGCATCTCTTGGTGTAGTGTTAGGAATTTTATTATCTATTTATGTAAATCCAATATTCGATTTAATAATAAGTATATTGGTTGCTGTATTGATATTTAAAGAAGGAGTTAGTGTAATACTAGAAACGACAGATACTATTTTAGATAAACAAGATATGGAATTTATTGAAGAGATAAAAAAATATATATATGAAAATACAGATATAAAAAATGTTCATGATATTATGATGAGGAAATCTGGTGATAAAATATTTTTAGAGCTACATATAAGAGTTCCCAAAAATATGAGTGTTTATAATGCACATAAAATATCAGATGACTTAGAAAATTCTATAAAAGAGGATTTTCCGTTAGTAAAAAATGTTATTATTCATTTAGATTGTTTATTGAATTAAAAAAAGTCTGCTTAATTGCAGACTTTTTTTATGCATCATCATATTTTTCAAAATCATTATGTTTTAACATTGTTTGCACCTTTTTTATATATGCACCCTTTAATTCAGAGTAACTAGTTAAGCCATGTGCAATCTTTTCTGGGGGCTCACCTGCGTGAACTTTAGTTCTAAGTGATTTGTAAGCATTAACTCTAGAAAGAGTTAGAACAAAATCTTTAACAGAGTCTTTAATAGAGTCATACTCTTTGTAAGTACGATTTGTATGTTTATAAGCATTCATACCAAAAAGATTATTTTTCTCTTTAAAAACCTTTGATGTTCCCCAACCACTTTCAATAGCTGCTTGCGAAAGAATAAGTGATGTAGGGTATTTAATCATTCTTTTTTTAAGCTCAGACCAATTATAAGCTGAAACTTTATAAGAATTAAAAATTCTATCTAATTCTTTTTTTTCCTCAGAAGTATGAGAATTTTTTTTAGATAATGTTTCTATGATAGAAATATCTCTATCAATTTCTTTGTTTACAATTTCAATACTAGGCAGGAGCATTGAAATAAAAACTTCTTTTCTACTACGTACGCTTAATTTTTTTAAATCTAATCCATCTAAAGAGTAAACATGATTTCCAGTAGGTTTATTCTCTAAATCTTTTAATGTTTTTACTTCGATAGTTTTATATTTAATTTCGTGTGGGATATGAAAATCCCTATCAATAGAGAATGAAAAAGATGAATAAAGGAAAAAAACGAGCATACTAATAACTAATTTTTTTAACATAGCTTCTCCTTTATCAATATAATAATTTTAATATACGTTAGATTATACATGATGATACATTAAAAATCAATAAAAAATTTACACGGAGCTAAAGGTATAGTATAATAAAACGATATAAAATATTAAATCATGGTAGGAGAGGGCAATAGATGTTAGAGCAAAAAAAATCATTATTTTCAATAACAATTCCAATATTTTTAGAACTGTTATTAGTTACTGTAGTAGGAAATATTGATACCATAATGTTAGGAAGATTTAGTGATAAAGCTGTTGGAGCAGTTGGGGGAATGAGTCAAGTTTTGCTTATTCAAAATACAATTCTTAGTTTTATTTGTTTAGGAACAACAATTCTTATGTCTCAATATGTAGGTGCAAAAAATCATAAATCTACAAAGGAGGTAATAGCAGCTTCTTTAGTAATGAATGTGGTTATTGGTGCAGTTTTAGGATTAATATATTTAGTTGCATGGGAATGGATTTTAGTAAAGATAAAATTACCATTGAGTCTTAGAGAGATTGGTATGAATTATTTTAAATTAGTAGGTGGACTATGTATATTTCAAGCAATCTCTCTTACAAATGGAGCTATATTAAAAAGCTATGGAAATACAAAGCCTATGCTATTTGTAAATGTTGGAGTTAATTTATTAAATATTTTAGGAAATGGAATGTTTATTTTTGGGTGGCTAGGAGCACCAATTCTAGGTGTAACTGGCGTTGGATTATCCACAGTTTTTTCAAGATTTATAGGTGCGATAATTTCATTACTTGTAATGACAAATTATTGTAAATTTAAAATTGTAGAAGATTTGAAGAAATTTACTCATGAAAAAGTTAAGCAAATTTTATCTATTGGAATTCCTACAGCAGGAGAACATTTAACGTGGAGTTTAACACAAGTTATAATTTTAGCTATGGTAAATACAATGGGAACAATTGAGATTACAGCAAGAACATATTTAGCATTAATCTCTTCCTTTATTATGATTTTTTCCATTGCTTTAGGACATGGAACAGCAATACAAGTAGGGCAACTTGTGGGAGCAGGAGATAAAGATAGAGCGTATAATCAATGTATGAAAAGCTTAACACTATCTTTTATAGCCGCGGCATTAGTTTCAGTTATAGTTTATTTTTTAAGATTTCAAATAATGGAATTATTTACTAAAGATATGGAAGTTGTGAAAGCAACAGCGAAAGTATTTCCGTGGTTAATTTTTATAGAAACTGGAAGAACGTTTAATATTGTAGTTATAAATGCACTTCATGCAGCAGGAGATATAAAGTTCCCAATGATAATGGGGTGTATAGTTATGCTTGGAGTAGCTGCACCATTATCGTGGTTATTAGGAATAAGAATGGAATGGGCTTTGGTTGGAGTATGGATAGCTAATGGAACAGATGAATGGATAAGAGGTTTTGCAATGTTATGGCGTTGGAAAACTAAAAAATGGATGGCTAAAGGATTTGTTTAGAAATAAAAAAGCAGCTTACAAAATAATGTAAGCTGCTTTTTTTATTTAAATTAATAGCTTAAAATTCCAAATTTAACAAGTATCATAGCTATTGAATAGATAACAGGGAATGTAATAGCAGTTCTTAAAATAAAGAATTTAGCGACATCTAATATAGAGAATCCCATTTTCGAATTAACAAGAATCATACCAGTTTCACTTAGGAATATCAATTGTGCAAAAGAAAGAGTTCCAACTATAAATCTAGCTACTTCACTTGTTGTATTTTCAATAAATAAAGCAGGTAAATACATATCAGAGAAACCAACAATCATAGCAGGAGCCATTTGTGATGCTACTTCATGAGTAAATCCTAATCCTCTTAAAATAGGCATTAAAGGCATAGATAAAATATTGAAGAAATTAGTATTTTCTGCAATAACTAAACCAATAGATCCAACACACATAATAACAGGAATAAAAGTTACATAGATAACTAATACTTTAAAAAGAGAATCCACAACAATCTCTTTTTCAGATGCTTTTCCAGCTGTAGTAGTTGCTAAATGAAGAGCTTCAGCAAAACTTCTAGCTCCACTATCATCAACTTTATTACCTTCGTAGTATTCATTTCTGAATTTTTTTAAAGGTAATCGAGCGATTATAAATCCAGCAATTATAGTTGAAAAAGCAATAGTTCCATAAAATATCCAAAATATTTTAGAGAATTTTAATAAATCAGCAACAACAGCAGCAAAAGATATTCCTACTATTGAGAATGATGTTGCGATAATTGCAGCTTCTCTTTGAGTGTAATATCCTTTTTGGTATTGTTGATCTGTAACTACAATTCCAATAGTTCCATCTCCAAGAAATGACGCAAGAGCATCGATAGCGGCATATCCAGGAACTTTAAATATTTTTCTCATAATTGGAGCAATTAAAGTTCCAATAAATTCGACT
This sequence comes from Cetobacterium sp. 2G large, assembly GCF_014250655.1. Taxonomy (NCBI): domain Bacteria; kingdom Fusobacteriati; phylum Fusobacteriota; class Fusobacteriia; order Fusobacteriales; family Fusobacteriaceae; genus Cetobacterium; species Cetobacterium sp. 2G large. The sequence goes on from NZ_JACHTH010000007.1 coordinate 16,762, forward strand.
AATCCAAAAGATGTAAGAAGTGGCATAAGCATAACCCCTATAAAAAAAGTAACCATAAGAGGTGGAATCATATCTCCAGCCATTAATCCACCAGTGTTCTCATTACTTAAAAATTCAGGTGCAAGTCCAAGTGAGATTAAAATGAACATAAAAGAACCACCAATTCTTAAAATTCCACTTAATTTATCTGTAACGAATAAATCATTTAAGTATTGTTCTTTAAAATTTTTTTTGATAAATCCAAGAGTTGTTCCAGTAATAGTAATAACAGAACAAAACATTATTAAGAAATTAACCCAACTTGAAAAATTATTTAGAACAAAGTTTTTAAGGTGACCCATAATAATAGATGATTCACCACCAATTGTAATAGGAGCTAAGAATGCTAAAAGCCCTATGAAAGAATAAATACCAAATTTTAGTATTGCCATTATAAAAAACCTCCAGAAATTATAAAATTTCTGCCAAATAAAAAAACATACTTTAAATAAAAGTATGCCTGAATTGAGAACTTATATTATTAAGCGTATTACTATGGCAGCTTCGTAATACTTAATTCACAGGAACATGTCGTCATCGCCATCGGCCTTAGGCTCAAAACATATAAGTGAACTAACCTCTGTTTAAATTGTCAGTTAAGTATACATTAAATAAAAGAGATTGTAAAGAAAAAAATAAAATAAATAAAAAGGTTAAAATATAATTTTAAGTATTTATCTTTATAAATACAAAATGTGGAGGCGAGAAAGTTATGTATTCGAAAGATGATATGATTTTATGGTCAATGATAGGTTCGATGGTTATAAATGTTGGAAAAATAGATATTTTAGCTTTTTCACCTGAATATCTATTTAGAATTTTTAAAAAATCTAGTGAATTAGGAATAAATATATTAAATGGAAATTATAATGAAGCATTAGAGGTTATAAATATATTAAAAGATGGAGCAGAAAAAGAAAAAATAAAAATCTTTTTTAGTGATTTTAAGATGTTGAAAAACTTAAGAAAACAAATAGAGGAAGAGAAAAAAATAATGGATAAAGACAACATAAAGTTTATTACATATTTTTGTTCAAATTATCCTCAAAGATTGAGATTATGTAAAATACCGCCGTTTGTGTTGTATTATAAAGGGGAAGAAATAGATGCAAGCAGTTTAGATAATTCGATTTGTATAGTGGGTACAAGAAAACCTGAAGGTAGAAATATAGAGGAATTTACAGAAGAGGTCATAAAAAATATGAGGAGAGAATTAAAATACAATATAAGTGGATTAGCTATTGGTTGCGACTTTATTGGACATAAAATTACTTTAAAATATAATATAAAAAATATAGCTATATTAGGTCAAGGGTTAGGAAGTGAAATTTATCCAAAAGAACATTTAAGTTTAGCAAATGAAATTTTAGATAATGGTGGAACGATTTTATCTGAGATACCTCCTAGTTTAAAAGTAAGAGGAATATATCTTCTTCAAAGAAATAGAATTCAAGCTTATTTAACAGAAGAGCTATTAATTTTAGAAACTGGAAAAAAAGGTGGAACTATAACAACTTTAAAAGTGGCTTTTTCAGAAAAAAAGAGAGTTTATATTAGAAATATAAAAATAAATCAAACTATATTTAATATGAAAAATATATCTAAAGTTACGTTTATAAGTTCCTATTCTGATATAAATTTAATTAAAATTTTAACTTCTAAACCAAATACTCTTTTTACTTTTGAATTTTCTTGAGATATAATAAAGGAGAAATTAGAAGGAGGTATTTTAGATATGATTTTATTAGATGGAGCTATGGGAACAACAATTTCAAATATATATAAAATAGAGGATAAATGTAGAGAAAAATTAAATTGTACAAAACCCGAATTAATAAAAGAGATACATGAAAAATATGTAGAGGTAGGAGCGGATTGTTTAAAGGCAAATACTTTTAATTGTTCTAAAGAAGCTTTGAAAAATTATGGAGAAAACGAAGAGAAAGCTTATGAATATGCACTATTAGGAGGAAAGATTTGTAAAGAAGTTGCTGACAAGTATAATAAAAAAAGTATTGGAACTTTTTGTTTGCCAGATAAAGATCAAATAGATGGAATTTTGGATAGTGATGTAGATATTATTATGATTGAAACGATTTATAACTTAGATAAAGGATTAGAGAGTTTAAAATTATTAAAAAAACAAATGGAAGACAAAAAGTTAGTAAAACCTGTTATGATTTCATTTGCAGTTGATAAAGATGGGAAACTTTATTCTGGTGAAAAACTTATAGATGTATATGAAAAATTTTTGAATAAATATATTATATCAATAGGAATCAATTGTAGTGAATTAACAAGAGAGATTATAGGAGTATTAAAAAAATTTAAAAAAGAAACAAATTTAAAGATATCATTTCATCCAAATTCTAATGGAGATATAGAAAAGTTTACAAAAGATATAAATGAATTACTAAAAGTAAATGTAGTTGATATTGTTGGTGGATGTTGTGGAACAGATTTTAATCATATAAAAATACTAAAAAAAACTTTAGAAAAGTTTTAAAATAAAATGGTGTACCTGACGAGAGTTGAACTCATGACCTACTCCTTAGGAGGGAGTTGCTCTATCCAACTGAGCTACAGATACACTTTATATTTTGAATGTAACATATAAAAAAATAAAAGTCAAGATAAAAAATAGCGATAAAAAAGAAGTTTTTTTACTTAGGAAAAAAACTTCTTTTTTAGTTTTTTCATATGCTTGACATTGGGTTTAATTATAAAGTATAATTAACAATATGTTTCATATAATTACAATTTTGGAGGGGTTTTATGAAAAGAGTTTCGGTTTTATTAGGAGCATTAGCTCTTACGACAATGGCATCAGCAGCACCAACAAAAATTGGAGTGACAGTTTATCGTTATGATGATAATTTTATGTCAACAGTTAGACAAAGAATTGAAGAGGTAGCAAAGAACGATAAAAATGTTGAAGTTTTAATGAACGATTCACAAAATGACCAATCTAAGCAAAATGACCAAGTAGACGTTTTAATTGCTAAAGGGGTAGATGCATTAGCAATTAACTTAGTTGACCCAGCAGCAGCTTCAACAATAATCCAAAAAGCTAAAGCTGAAGATATTCCAGTTGTATTTTATAATAAAGAACCGTCTAAAGCAGATATGGAAAGTTATGATAAAGCTTACTATGTAGGAACAGATTCAAAAGAATCAGGAGTTATTCAAGGGGAAGTAATAGCTAAACATTGGGCAGCAAATCCAGCTTGGGATTTAAATAAAGATGGAGTATTACAATATGTTCTTTTAAAAGGAGAGCCTGGACATCCAGACGCAGAAGCTAGAACAACATATGTAACACAAACTTTAAATGAAAAAGGAATAAAAACACAAGAATTACATATGGATACTGGAATGTGGGATGCTGCTATGGCAAAAGATAAAATGGAAGCATGGTTATCAGGTCCAAATGGTGAAAAAATAGAGGTTGTAATTGCAAATAATGATGGAATGGCAATGGGAGCTGTTGAAGCATTAAAAGCTAATGGAAAAGCAAAAACTCCTGTATTTGGAGTAGATGCTTTAGCTGAAGTTTTAGTTATGGTTGAAAACGGAGATGTTGCAGGAACAGTACTTAATGATGGAATGAACCAAGGTCAAGCAACATACGAAATTGCAAAAAATTTAGCTGAAGGGAAAAAACCTACAGAAGGAACAAAATGGGAATTAAAAGATAAAGTATTAAGAGTACCTTATGTAGGAGTAGATAAAGACAATTTAAAAGATTTTAAAAAGTAGTGTGTAGGGGAGGTATGAGCCTCCCTTTCTTTATAAAATATTTAGATTTTAAGGAGTGGGTATGGAAAAATATTTACTAGAAATGACAGAAGTATCAAAGTCTTTTCCCGGAGTAAAAGCTCTAGATAAGGTAAATTTAAAAATAAGACCTCATACAGTTCATGCTTTAATGGGAGAAAATGGAGCTGGGAAGTCAACTTTAATGAAATGTTTATTTGGAATTTATTCAAGAGATGAGGGGAAAGTTTTCTTAGATGGAAAAGAAGTTAATTTTATTTCAGCTAAAGATGCTTTAGAAAATGGTGTATCAATGGTTCACCAAGAACTAAATCAAGTTTTACAAAGAACTGTAATGGACAATGTTTGGTTAGGGAGGTATCCTTTAAAAGGAATATTTGTAGATCATAAAAAGATGTATGAAGATACAAAGAAAATATTTAAAGAGTTGGAAATTGATGTAGATCCAAAAGCGAAAGTTTCAACATTATCTGTATCACAGATGCAAATGGTTGAGATAGCAAAGGCCTTTTCATATAATTCTAAAATAATAGTAATGGATGAGCCTACATCCTCTCTAACAGAAAAGGAAGTTGGACATCTTTTTAAGATTATCAAAAAGCTTACAGATAGAGGTTGTGGTGTTGTATATATATCTCATAAAATGGAAGAAATAAAAGAGATTTGTGATGATATAACAATACTAAGAGATGGACAGTGGGTTACTACAACTAGTTTAGAAGGATTATCAACTGATGAGATAATAAGTATGATGGTTGGAAGATCTTTAACTCAAAGATTTCCTGAAAAAACAAATGTTCCTCAAGAAGTGGTACTTCAAGTAGAAAACTTAACAGCTAAAAATCAACCGTCTATAAAAGATATAACATTTGAATTGAAAAAAGGAGAAATCCTTGGAGTAGCAGGATTAGTTGGATCTAAAAGAACAGATATAGTTGAAACTATATTTGGAATTAGAGAAAGAGAAAGTGGAAAAGTAATAATAAATGGAAAAGAAATAGAAAATAAAACTAGTTTAGAAGCTATAAAAAATGGTTTTGCACTTGTAACAGAGGAGAGAAGAGCTACAGGTATTTTTCCTCAGTTAAATATTGAATTTAATTCTTTAATATCTAATATGACTAATTATGAAGGGAAAAATAAAATTTTGAACTCTTCTAAAATGTATGGAGATACGAAATGGGTTATTGATTCAATGAGAGTAAAAACGCCAAACCAAAAAACTCCTATTGGGAATTTATCAGGTGGAAATCAACAAAAAGTAATAATAGGAAGATGGCTTTTAACTAGTCCGGATATACTGATGTTAGATGAACCAACAAGAGGTATAGATGTAGGAGCTAAATATGAAATTTATCAGTTAATGCTAGACTTGGCAAATAAAGGAAAAGGAATAATTATGATTTCTTCTGAAATGCCAGAGCTTTTAGGGGTTACAGATAGAATATTAGTTATGAGTAATGGAAGAGTAGCTGGAATTGTAAATACTCATGAAACAAGTCAAGAAGAGATTTTAAAATTAGCATCATTATATTTATAAGTTACGGGAGGACAAAATGGAATTTTTTAAAGGTAAAGATACAAAAAAACTTCTATTGGATGGAGGGTTATATTTAGTATTGTTGATACTTATAGCAGGAATAATTATAAAAGAACCATCTTTTCTAAGTTTTAGAAATATGAGAAATATACTAACTCAATCATCAGTTAGAACAATATTAGCTTTAGGAGTAGCAGGAATAATAGTTACTCAAGGAACAGATTTATCTGTAGGAAGACAAGTAGGGTTATCAGCAGTAATTTCGGCGACATTATTACAGGCAATGACTAATGTAAATAAAGTATTTCCTAATCTAGATACATTACCAATTCCAGCTGTTATAGTTATAATAGGAATTATTGGAGCATTTGTTGGATTTTTAAATGGATTTGTTGTAGCATACTTAAATGTAACTCCATTTGTTGCAACGCTAGGTTCGATGATTATAATCTATGGTGCAAACTCTTTATATTATGATTATGTTGGAGCTTCACCAATAGCAGGATTCTCAAAGAGTTTTACTAATTTTGCTCAAGGCTATTTCACAATAGCAGGATTTAGATTTAACTATCTGATTATTTATGCAGCATTAGCAGTATTGTTTATATGGATTTTATGGAATAAAACAACTTTTGGAAAAAATTTATTTGCAGTAGGAGGAAATCCTGAAGCGGCTAAGGTATCAGGAGTAAATGTAAAAAAGACATTAGTGCTAGTTTATACATTATCTGGAATATTCTATGCTTTTGGTGGAATGTTAGAGGCTGGAAGAGTAGGAAGTGCTACAAATAACCTTGGAAATATGTATGAGATGGATGCTATAGCAGCTTGTGTTGTAGGAGGAGTTTCGTTTTCAGGAGGAGTAGGAACAGTTCCAGGAGTATTAATAGGGGTTATAATTTTTACTGTAATAAACTATGGATTAACTTTTATAGGAGTAAATCCATATTGGCAATATATAATAAAAGGATTAATAATAGTTATGGCAGTTGCATTAGATACATTAAAATATGTAAAGAAAAAATAGAAATAATAAAAAGAATCTAGAGGAGTATACCTCTAGATTCTTTTTTAATCTATATATTTGATGGTTTCTTTTAACTCTAAACTTTTTTTTATATTAATGACTCTTTGATTTTTACTACCACGCCATTTAAGATTTAAATCTTTTTCTTCTATTCGAAACTTTCCATCGACTAAAATATCACATAATTCTATAAGAGACAATAACTTTGGGCTTTCAATAATAGCTTCCCAAGTAAAACCTGACCAAATCCAGATATCTTTTTCAGGAAAAAGATTTTTAAATTTCTTTATAAAAGACACAAGAGGATCTATATTACTGATATAAGTAGGGTCTCCTCCTAATAAAGATAATCCTTTTATACTTTTATCATATTTTTTAAAATAGTTTAAAATATCATTTTCAGTTTCTTCAGTAAATAGAGAACCATAATTTGGATCCCAAGTATCAGAATTAAAACAATCTTTACAATAGTGTGAACAACCACTTACAAAAAGACTAACTCTAATACCTTCCCCATTAATCATATCTGTATATTTAATACCAGAATAATTCATAATCAATCTCCCATCATTTTACATATGTTTAACTCTATTTATAACCTCTTTTTGTTTTCCTTTATTGAAAGGTCTAGAATCAGGTTGAGCTAAGTAACCACATACTCTTCTTATAACATTCATTTTAGTAGAATCATGATTTCCACATTGTGGGCATTCAAATCCTCTTTCTGTTGCTAAAAATTCTCCATTAAAGTTACAGATGTGACATTTATCAACGGGTTGATTAATTCCCATATAGTGAATCCCAATTGATTGAGCATATCTTAAAACTTGATATACAGCTTCAAGGTTTTTCTTTAAAGAATCAGTTTCAATGTAACTGATATGTCCACCAGCTGCTAAAGTATGTCCAGGAGCCTCTAATCTCAATTTCTCAAAAGGATTTATTTTAATTTTAGAAGAAACGTGGAAAGAGTTATCGTAATATTCTTTATCAGTGATTCCTTCAATTGGACCAAACTCTTTTAAATCTATTTGGGCAAATCTATCACAAAGAGATTCAGAAGGTGTAGAATAAAGAGCGAATCCTAATTTTGTTTCATCTTTAAATTCTTTAACTTTTTTAGAAATATATTCTAAAATTTTAAATGTTTTATCATATGATTCTTCATCTAAGGCAAAGTTTTTACCATATATAAGCTCAGAAACTTCGCTAAGACCAATATAACCAATAGATACAGTAGCATATCCGCCCCAGATTAAATCTTTGATTGTTTCTTTAGCTTGTTTCTCAGAAAGAGCACCGGCCATCCAAAGAATTGGAGCAATTTCTGCAGGAGTATTTTCTAAATATTTAGCTCTGAATATACTATTTTCTTTACAAAGGTTTAAAATTTCATCTAATTCTTTATAGAATCCAGCTTCGTTACCTCTATTTTTTATAGCGATTTTAGGTAAGTTAATTGTAGTAGCTCCAATATTAAATCTACCTGAGTATTTTTCATTTCCGTTTTCGTCCCACCAAGGAGATAGGAACGCTCTACATCCCATAGGATAAACAACAGTACCGTTTTTAACTTGTTCTGGTGTAACGAATAAGATATCAGGATAAACAGATTTTGTCATACATTCAAAAGCAAGTTGAGATATGTCCCAGTTTGGATCTTCAGGATTGAAGTTTAATCCATCGCAAACAGCATAAACGATTTTAGGGAATATAGCAGTCTCTTTTTTTGCTCCAAATCCTTCCATTCTAGTTTTGAATACAAATTTTTGAACTAATTTACCTTCCCAAGATGTTTCAGTTCCTATTCCTATAGTAGTAAAAGGAGTTTGACCATTAACTGTAGATAAACTATTGATTTCATATTCTAAACCTTGCATAGACTGTTTTACAGACTCCTCAGTCATATCTACAGTATAATCAAAAGCGTTTGGATATTTTGCTTTTAAAGATTCATTAGAGTAGTTGATATCAGTTGTAGAAAGAATTGAATCAATTTCACTTTGAGTTAATCTTTCTATATACTTTAATCCTTTTGCAAAATGTTTTTTAAATGTTTTAACAATATATGGAACTAATGCTCTGTCAAGGTAAGGAATAGAGCATCCACCATAAGTATTCGAAGAAACAGAAGCGATAATTTGTACAATATGTCCAACTGCAACTTCAACAGAGTTAGGTTCTAACATTTTAGCATTACCGATATTGCATCCACCTTTTAACATTTGTTCAATATTAACTAACTCACAATTTGTTTCTCTAAAAAGAAGGTAATCTAAATCATGTATGTGTATTCTTCCACTTTCATGAGCTTCTTTTAAGTGTTTTGGTAGAATTCTATTTAAATAATAATCTTTCGATGAAATACCAGCTAATAAATCTCTTTGTACAGAGATTGTTTTTCCATCTTTATTAGCATTTTCATTTAACATATCTTCGTTAGATGCGTCGATTAATTCACCAATTTTTTTATATATAACCTGTTCTTTTTTTCTTAGCTCATTTTTAACAGTACGATATTCTTGATAAGAAAGTGCAATATCTTTTTCAGAAGATCCCATAAGTTTTTTTACAACAATATCCTGGATTTCCTCAACATGCATCTTAGGAGTATCAAGATTTTCTATTTGAGACGCTATTTTCTCAATAAGATCGGTATTAACTAATTTTTCTTTTTGATTAAAAGCCATAGTAATAGCTCTAACAATTCTACTTTTATCAAAGTTTACAGTTGATCCATCTCTTTTAATAACTTCTTTCAAAGAAATCACCCCATTTTTATTTTTTTCTTCAATTATTATACACATTTTTATATAATTCTACAAATGTGTAAAAAAGTAAAAATGATTAAAAAAATGGTTAAAAAAAAATATTTGACAGAAAAATATAGAGTTACTAAAGCAAAATGAAGTTAAAAAAATAATCAAATTAAAAAAAATAGAGCAAAAAAAATTCATAGAAAAAAATAAAAAACACAATATATATTGTTTGGTTTAAAAAAATAACACAAGATATTGTGTTATTTTTATTTTTGAACTTTTTAAATAATAAAAAAATAAAAAAATATTAAAAAAATATGCTATAGTATTTTTGAAATACTAATATAAAAGGAGGGGTTTTATGTTTGATAAAAATATCTATATTTCAAGAAGAAAAAAATTAAAAGAATTGGTGGGAGATGGATTAATCTTGATTATAGGAAATTCAGAATCACCAATGTCTTATGCAGATAATGCGTATAATTTTATACAAGATTCAACATTTTTATATTATTTTGGATTAAATTCACCAGATTTGATTGGAGTTATAGATGTAGAAAATGATAAAGAATATATATTTGGAAAAGAATTTACAATAGATGATATAATTTGGATGGGACAACAAAAAACTTTTAAAGAAAGAGCTACAGAAGTAGGGATTGAAAAGTTTGTAGAATCAGAAAAATTGGAAGAGGTATTAGAAAAAGCTAAGTTAAAGAAACAAATTATTCATTTTACTAATCAGTATCGTATTGAAAATAGTTTAAAAATATCTAAATTATTAGATTTTAATTTGGATGATGTAAATAAAAAGTTCTCAAAAAAATTAGTAGCTGGAATAATAGAAATGAGAAATTTAAAAAAAGACTATGAGATTACAGAGTTAGAAAAAGCTACAAATGTGACAAGAGAAATGCATCTAACAGCTATGAAAAATGTAAAGCCTGGAATGAAAGGTTATGAATTGGTAGCGTTGTTGGAAGCAGCAGCAAAAAAATATAATGCTACAACATCTTTCCATACTATTTGCACAACGAATGGTCAAATTTTACATAATCATTTTCATGGAAATACTTTCAAAGAAGGAGATGTAGTTTTATTAGATTGTGGTGCTAGATTAGAAAATGGTTATTGTGGTGATATGACAACAGTTTTTCCAGTTTCAGGAAAGTTTGATTCTAGACAAAAGGATATATATTCATTATTAATTGAGATGTTTGATAGAGCAGAAGAGTGTACAAAGCCTGGAGTAACAAATAAGTTTGTTCATTTAGAGGTTTGTAAAGTTTTAGCTAAGGGGATGATTAAAAGAGGTATTATGAAGGGGAATATAGATGAAATAGTTAATACTGGAGCTCATGCGCTATTTTTCCCACATGGATTAGGACATATGATAGGTTTAGATGTACATGATATGGAGAATTTTGGTGAAAATAATGTTGGTTATGATGAGTTTACAAAAAGAGAGACTCAATTTGGACTAAAATCTTTAAGAATGGGAAAAGAACTAAAAGCAGGGTATGTATTAACAATTGAACCTGGTATTTATTTTATTCCTGAATTAATAGAGAGATGGAAAAAAGAAGGTAAATTCGAAGAGTATATTAATTATGAAGAAGTAAAAAAATATCTAGACTTTGGTGGGATGAGATATGAGGGAGATTTCTTAATAACGGAGAACGGAAATAGAAGATTAGGAGATAAAATGCCTAAATACTTTAATGAAATAGAAGAAATTTTAAAAAACAACAATTAAATGTATTTTAATAGAACTTGAATGTTTTAAAAAAGAAAAAACAAAAATAGATTAAAACTATTTAAAAACATTGTTGACATTTTAGTGCGGATATAGTATTATTAATTGAAACCGATGATTAAGTAAATTTAATACCCCCCAAAAATTTATTTAAATCTTTTTATTTTAACACTCCCCCGTGTTATAAAAAACTCCTTTTACCCCAAAAGGAGTTTTTTTATTACAAAATATAAAAAATACCCTCTGAAATTTCAGAGGGTAATCTTTTACATTTCAAATATATTATTTATTTTTAAAATATTGTTTTCAAAAACTTCAAATTCTATGTAGGTATAAATATCTTCGACACTATCTTGAAATTTGTTTTCAAAAGCAATAACATTTTCATTTAAGCAATCTTGAATTTCTCTTTCACTTAAATCATTATGTATATTATAATAGTTGTTTTCAATCATAAAATTATTTAACTCTTCAAAAGTCATTTTTTTTCCAATTAAAGAAAGTTCATTTTTTAACATATAATCCTCCTACAAATTAAAACATGATAGCATAATGAATACCAAAAGATTCATTATTTTTATTTGAACTATTTTGATCAACTTGAGAAAAATGGTTATTTATTTGATAGGTATAACTTACAGAGAGATTATTGTTTAGATAAAATCTAATTTGATTTTGCCATTGTAAAGAGTCGTGAGTTTGTTTATTAAATCCAGAGCTATTTTTTGCACCAAAATCATAATCAAGCCATCCACTAAATCCAAATTTCATACCATTTTCAAATTTATAAATAGTACCACCATAAGCAATATTAAACAAATACCCATCCCATTGATCTTCGTTTCGACCATAATTCTTTTCCACATATCTGGCATATAAATTTGTTTTAAAATAATCAAACTTCATATACTTCATTTCTGGAATTGACACGTAGTTACCGATACCAATATAATATTTTCTAAGACCTTCATTTTGCCCAGTCCATTGACTTTTACCATGAACATTATCAAAATCAAATTGTGTTGCAATAAACCACTCTGATATAGGTCCTATAGATAGATTAGTTCCAGTTAAACCATCTATTGAGATTCTAGGTGAAATTTCACCGTAAGTATAGTTATCATCAATACCATTTTTGTCACTTAGCTTAGAGTTTTTAAAGATATTTGATCTATCCACAAACCAATATAAATCTAAAAGATTATATCTAGTTGTCCCTTGCACCTCTAAAACAACATCTTTTTCTGAAGTTCCCCAACCATTTGGTAAAGCATTACCTTTAATAAGGCTACCTTCTAAAACAGTAAAATTCCAAGGTTCATATTTAGCATAACTTACTGTTGAAAGTACAACTGAACCTAAAAGTAAAATTTTCTTTAATAACATAATCCCTCCGTGTTAATATTCCCGTATAAATCCTTCAATCTCCTTTAACAGAAGATTAATATTTTCTTTAGTGAGTACACAAACTCTAAAAAACTTTTCATTTAATTTATCAAAAGATTGAGCCTTTCTAATAATAATTCCTTTTTTAGATAGATAATTATAAAGGTTGTTAGCATCAAACCTAGAGCTTAAAATTTCACAAAGAATAAAATTACTATTTGAGTTATAAACTTTAAACTCTTTAAAGTTTTTTAAGCCTTTAAATAGTAAATTGAAATTTTCGTTAAAATCATTATGACACATATTTATAAAGTCATAATCTTTAAACATTGCTTCACCCATTAGAGAAGCAAAAATATTTATATTCCAAAGATTAGGAATAATATTTAAAGAGTCTAAAATCTCTCCTTTTGAAACAATAGAATATCCAAGCCTAATTCCAGGAGTAGAAAAGAACTTAGATGTTCCTCTAATAACTATAAATTTATCATACTTATTAACTAAATTGATAGCAGAAGTTTTAGAAGAATCTGTAAATTCAATATATGTTTCGTCAATCATAATTGGTTTTTTAAAATTTAAATAAATTTTTTCAAGATCTTCAACAGAGATTAATGTTCCTGTAGGGTTGTTTGGATTGCAGATAATAATCATATCAAAGCAATTAGAAGAAATAAATGAGATTAAATGATCTATATTGATTTGAAAGTTATTTTCTTTTTCATAAAAAAACTTAGTAATTTTTGACCCAACTTTAATTAATTCATTTTCATATTCAGAATAGGCAGGTGATAAAAGTAAAGTATCTTTTGGAGATATAATTTTAATTGTAGAAGATATAAGTTCTGTAGCTCCACTACCTAAAACAATATTTTCTGAATTACAATTACAGTAGCTTGAAATACTAGCCTTTAATTCTATATAATCAGGATCAGGATAAATACTTGCAAGTTGTAGGTTATCTTTTAGTTTTTTTAATCCTTTAGGACTAAGTCCAAAAGGATTTATATTTGAACTAAAATCAATAATTTGATTTTCATTAATACCCAATGTTTCTGATAGTTGATGAAGATTTGCTCCATGATTATTTTTCATAAAACCCCTCCATTATTTAAAATATATAACTATTTTAACAAATATAGTTTTTTTTTGCAAAAGAATGTTATAAAATATAAATATAATTAAAAATAAAAAGGGGAATAGTAATGAGAAATCCAAAAGTAGTAGTAATAGGAGGTGGAAGTGGACTTTCTGTAGTATTAAGAGGGTTAAAACACTTTCCAATAGATGTAACAGCTATTGTTTCTGTTGCAGATAGTGGTGGAAGTAGTGGTATTTTAAAGAAAGAATTTAATATACCAGCACCAGGTGATTTAAGAAATGTGATGATAGCTTTGAGTAATGTAGAGCCTTTAATAGAGGAGGTTTTTCAATATAGGTTTAGAGAGGATTCTTCAATAGGCGCTCATCCATTAGGAAATTTGTTGATAACAGCAATGACAGAGATTACGGGCGATGTACAAGTTGCCTTAAGAAGACTTAGAAAACTTTTTAATATTAATGGAAAAATACTTCCTGCAACCTTAGAAAAAATAGAGTTAATAGCAGAAAAGACGAGTGGAGGATTTGTATTTGGTGAATCAGACATACCAGTTTTAGGAGAAAAAATAAAAAGAGTTTTTTATGATGGAAAAGTAAATAGTCCAAAGGAAAATATTAAAGCTATTGAAGAAGCTGATTTAATAGTATTTTCTATAGGGAGTCTTTATACAAGTATTATTCCAAATTTACTATTAGAGAATATGCAAGAGGCTTTAAAGAAATCAAAAGCACAAAAAATTTATATTTGCAATGCTATGGGACAAATGGGGGAAACAGAAAATTATAGCGTTGCAGATCACATAGAATCGATAAATAGACATGTAGGATTTGATATGATTGATAAAGTGATAGTTAATTCAGTTGAGATACCAGAAGAGATACTTAAAAGATACAGTGACGAAGGCAGTACACTTGTTGAATTAGATATAAATAGATTAAAGAAAATGAGAGTAAAAGTAATAAAAGAACCTTTGATAAAAATAGATTCAGAAAAAAGAGTTAGGCATTTATCGCATAAATTAGCAGCAGTTGTATATTCGCAAATAGATAGTCTTGAAAATTTTTATGATGAATAAAAGGAGGAGAAAATGTTATTAAAAAAAGAGAATGGGTGGAAAAATAAGGATTTGGAGAGGGAAAAAATATTTGATTTTTGTCAAGAATATAAAACTTCTTTAGATTTAGGAAAAACAGAAAGAGAATATGTAAGATTTGGGTTAGAATTAGCTAAAAAAAATGGGTTTGTATGTGCTAATTCAAAGGAAAGATTAGAAGCAGGGGATAAAGTTTATTATGTAAACAGAGAGAAAAATTTGGTTTTAGTAGTGGTGGGAAAAGAAGATATAAAAAAAGGAATAAATTATGTAGTTTCTCATATTGATTCTCCAAGAATAGATTTAAAGCAAAATCCACTATATGAAGAGTTAGAGCTAGCGTATATGAAAACGCATTATTATGGTGGAATAAAAAAATATCAATGGGCATCAATACCTTTGTCTTTACATGGTGTTGTTATTTTAGCTAATGGAGAAAGAAAAGATATTATAATAGGAGAAAAAGAGGATGATCCTGTATTTACAATACCAGATTTATTACCACATTTAGCAGCGAAATATCAAGGAGATAGACAAACTTCTGAAGTTATAAAAGGTGAAGAGTTACAAATAATAGTTGGATCTATACCAACTGAAGTTAAAAATAGTGAAATTAAAGAATTAATAAAATATCAAATTTTAGAAGAGTTAAACAGAACATATAATATGATAGAAGAGGATTTTATATCGGCAGAATTTCAATTAGTTCCAGCTTTTAAAGCTAAAGATGTGGGATTAGATAGATCTCTTATTGGAGCTTATGGTCAAGATGATAGAGTTTGTGGTTATACTTCATTGAAAGCAATATTAGATTTAAATGAAATTCCAGTAAAAACAGCGGTTTGTTTTTTAGCAGATAAAGAAGAAACAGGTTCCCATGGATCAACAGGATTACAATCTAATTATTTAGAATATTTTACAAGTGATTTAATCAACAAAATTCAAGGGACATATAATGATTTAGATTTAAGAAAAACTCTTTGGAATTCGA
The DNA here is from genome assembly GCF_014250655.1 of Cetobacterium sp. 2G large. Classification (NCBI taxonomy): domain Bacteria; kingdom Fusobacteriati; phylum Fusobacteriota; class Fusobacteriia; order Fusobacteriales; family Fusobacteriaceae; genus Cetobacterium; species Cetobacterium sp. 2G large. The sequence goes on from NZ_JACHTH010000007.1 coordinate 32,232, forward strand.
ATGCATTATCATCAGATGTAAATGCAGCAATGGACCCTATATTTAAAGGAGTTCATGAACCTCAAAATGCAGCAAAATTAAATTATGGTATTGTTGTAACTAAATTTACAGGAGCTAGAGGTAAGAGCGGAACAAATGATGCAGATGCAGAGTATGTATGGAGTATAAGAAATCTATTAAATACTCATGGAATTACTTGGCAAATTGGTGAATTAGGTAGAGTTGATGAAGGTGGAGGAGGAACCGTTGCGATGTTTTTAGCTGAAGTAGGAATAAAAACAATAGATGTAGGACCAGCACTTTTAGCAATGCACTCACCATTTGAAGTATCATCAAAATTAGATATATATGAAACTTATAGAACATACAAAGTATTTTTTGAGAAAATGATTTAAAAAAATAGGAAAGCTCTCTATTCTAGACAACATTTCTAGATTAGAGAGCTTTTAAAAGTTTGTTTAAAAGTTTGTTTGTTTTTATAAAAGTTTTTTTAGTTTGTTTTCCTTATAGTCAAAAAAATTCATGTTATTAAAGATATTTATATAGACTTAAGGAAAAAAATGCCAAAATTTCATCATATTTAGTTCCTCCCTCGAAGATAATTCACTAGAGATAAATATCCTGACTCTTTTCATTCTACTCGTAAACCTTCCCAGAAATAAATCCAGTGGTATAAAATACTTTCGTCCAAATTACAGTGGCGGGGCCGTAGAGGAATCAAACCTCATTTCCTTATCTAAGTGTCCTGTTATATTATTTAACATTAATATGAATATACTCCATATATTGTTTAAAGTCAAGGGTGAAATTTAAATAAAAAAAGTTTCCATTTTTTGATAACATATGTTATTATAACAAGTGTTATTATACTTGGAGGTGAATTTAAGTGAAAATAGGAGATTTAAATATAGAGGTACCAATTATTCAAGGAGGAATGGGAATAAGAGCATCAATGTCGAGATTAGCTTCAGCAGTAGCAAATCAAGGAGGAGTTGGTGTTATATCAGGAACTGCAATTCCAGCAGAAGAATTTAGAGAAGAAATAAGAAAAGCAAAAGAGATGATTATAGAAAAAGGTGGAGCACTTGGAGTAAATATAATGGTTGCTGCATCAAATTTTGCAGAGGCAGTAAAAGTATCGATAGAAGAGAAAGTTGATATGATAATCTGTGGAGCAGGATTCTCAAGAGATATATTTGAAACTGTAAAAGGAACAGGAGTAAAAATTATTCCAATAGTTTCAAGTTTAAAATTAGCTAAAATAGCTGAAAAGTTAGGTGCGGATGCCATTGTTGTGGAAGGTGGGAACGCAGGTGGACATTTAGGAACAGATAAAGATTCTTGGGATATAGTTGAAGAGATAGTAAATGGTGTTTCAATTCCAGTCTTTGGAGCTGGAGGGGTAATTACACCAGAAGATGCAGAAAGAATGATGGCTTTAGGTGTAGATGGAGTTCAAATGGGAAGTAGATTTATAGCAACTGAAGAGTGTGAGGTAAGTCAAGAATTTAAAGAAATGTATGTTAATTCAAAAGAGGGAGATGTAGTTCAAATTATGAGCTCTGCAGGTCTTCCAGCAAATGCTATAGTATCACCATATGTAAAAAGAGTTATTAATGAAGAAAAATTAACTCCTAAAAAGTGTACAAGTTGTTTAAAAAAATGTAGCAGAAAATTTTGTGTAAAAGATAGTTTGATAAAAGGTCATGAAGGTGATTCACTAGAAGGAATTTTCTTTGCAGGAAAAGATGCGTGGAAAATTAACGAGATTTTATCAGTGAAAGAAGTGTTTGATTTATTTAGAAGTAAAGTTGTAAAATAATATAAAAATAAATAGAAATCTAGTACGTTAGTACTAGATTTTTTTTATATTCATGATATAATCAATTGATAAAAATAGAATTAGGAGGATTAAAGTTGAAAGTTATATTTTTTATTCTAACTTTTTTTGCGGTTTTAGGAGCCTTAGATAGATGTTTTGGAAATAAATTGGGATATGGAAAAAGATTTCAAGAAGGAATATGTGTAGCGGGTCCTTTGATACTTGCTATGTTAGGAATTTTATCGATAAGTCCATTAATTTCAAAATTTTCAAAACCATTTGTTGAAAAACTTTACTTTTTAACTGGGATTGATCCCTCGATATATATAAACTCAATTTTAGCAACAGATATGGGAGGATATTTTTTAGCGAAAGATTTAGCAATAAATAAAGAATTAATCGATTTTTCAGGAATAATATTAGGTTCAATGTTAGGAACAGTAGTAATTTTTACAATGCCTGTAGCTTTTGGAATTATTGATGAATTGTCAAAAGAGAATTTTTCTAAAGGAATATTGAGTGGTGTAGCTACAATTCCTTTAGGCTGCTTTGTGGCAGGAGTAATTATGGGTCTTGATATGATTTTAATTATTCACAATTTAATACCGGTAGTAATTTTTTCAGGAATAATTTGTACAGGACTATGGTTTTTTCCAGAGAAAACTTGCAAGTTATTTGATAAATTTGGGAAAGGAATGACAGTAGTAATAACTTTAGGATTAGTTTTAACTATTATAGAAACTATGTTCGGATATTCAATAATTAAAGGATTAAATCCTATAGATGAAAGCATGAAGATAGTTACAAGAGTAGCTTTAACTTTAAGTGGAGCTTATCCATTGTTATATTTTATAGAAAAATATTTTAAAGAAACTTTGAAAAAAATGGGCTCTTTATTAGGAATAGATGAGAGTGGTACAGCTGGTTTTATGGCATCTTTAGTGAGTAGTATACCAATGTTTGGAATTTTTAATAAAATGGATAATAACAGTAAAATAATAAATAGCGCATTTGCGGTAGCAGGTTCATATGTTTTTGGAGGACAGTTAGGATTTGTGGCAGGAGTTTCTCCTGATAATATATTACCTTTCATTGTAGCCAAATTAGTAGCTGGATTTAGTGCAATTTATCTGGCTAAAACTATGTTTATAAATAAAAAAGAAAAAAATAAAAGCTTTGTATTAAATAAAAATTTTAAAATAAACTAGGAGGGATGAATTTGGAAAAAATTATATTAGAATTAAAAGAAAGATATATGGAAATTTTTGAAGAATTAAAAGATTTAAATAGCTATCTTTTTGAAAATCCAGAATTAGGTTTAAAAGAATTTAAAGCAAGAGATAGACATTGTGAAATTTTAAGTAAATATGGATTTTTTATAGAGAAAGGTTATTGTGGAATTGAAACAGCCTTTTTAGCAAATTATGTAGGAGAAAAACCTGGACCAAGAATAGCTTATTTAGCTGAATATGATGCGCTTCCAGAAATAGGTCATGGATGTGGTCATAATATTTTAGGTGTAACTAGTAGTGCTGCTGGAATACTTTTAAGAGAGTTTGTAAATATATATGGTGGAGAAGTATTAGTTATTGGAACGCCAGCGGAAGAAACAGATGGGGCAAAGGTAGCTATGGTTAAATCTGGAGCATTTAATAATATTGATGTTGCGATGATAGTTCATCCTACAAGTGGAAATTTACACTTGAGAAGTAGTTCGAGTCAGGCTATGGAAGCTTTACAATTTACATTTAAGGGGAAAACTTCTCATGCAGCTGGATCTCCTCATTTAGGAATAAATGCTTTAGATGGTGTAATTAATTTATTCAACACAATAAACGCATTAAGACAACAAATACTACCAACTGATAGAGTACATGGAATTATAACAAAAGGTGGAGAAGCAGCTAATATAATTCCAGATTTAGCTGTAGCTAATTTTTATGTAAGATCAAGAAATAAAAATGAATTGGATACACTTTTAGAAAAAGTATTAAATTGTGCTAAAGGTGCTGCAATTTCTTCAGGAACTAAATTAGAAATAGAAAACTACGAAACAAGTTTTTTAGATTTAATAACAAACAAAACTTTAATGAATCTTTACGAGGAAAGTTTAAAAGATATAGGAATAACTGAAATGAAAGATTCGGAGGATAGTGGATCTACTGATGCAGGAGATGTAAGTCATGTGTGTGCGACAATTCATCCATATTTACCTTTATACAAAGATGTAATTAGTCATAGCAGAGAATTAGCACAGTGTACAATTGAAGATGGAGCTTATAAAGGTATGGAAGAAGCTGTATTAGCTCTTACTTTAACAGGAATAAAAATATTAAAAAGTGAAAAAATATTAGATGAAATAAAATTAGAGTTTGATAATAGAAAATAATAAAAAAGGATTGTCATATTTAGGACAATCCTTTTCTTTTGTTTAAAGTTATTTTTTAGCTAAAAGATCTCTGATTTCTGTTAATAGAATCTCCTCTTTACTAGGACCAGGAGCAGGAGGTGCCTCCTCTTTTTTACGAAGATGATTAATACCTTTAACCATCAAAAAAATACAAAATGCAATTATAGTAAAATCAACAACAGATTGGATAAAATTACCATATCGTATAGCCGCCTCAGGCACAGTTCCTTCAGCAGGTTTAATAACATACTTCAAATTGCTAAAATTAACTCCACCTAAAAATATGCCAATAATAGGCATTAAAATATCATTTACAATAGAACTAACAATCTTTCCAAAAGCACCACCAATAATAACACCAACAGCTAAATCTATAGCGTTTCCTTTTATGGCAAACTCTTTAAATTCTTTTAAAAACATTTAATAGCCTCCTTAATTACAGCAAGATTAAGAGATTTCAATAGCTTTAATTACATCACAATCAAGAGCATTACGATATAAACCTAATACTGTAGGAATTCCATCAGATTCATCAGATTTAGACACCATAAACTCTTTGATTCTAATTTTATGGCATTTTTTACATTTATATATATAGTATAGTTGACTCATCTCGTTTCCATAATCATCAGTAAAATTTTTCTTCGCTAGTCCTAAGAATTCAAAGTCGTGTACAAAGTGCAGCATAGATTTCCCTCCTTTTATTATAAAAGTATTATGCTAAATATATACTAAATAAAAGTTAATTTCTTTTTCTAACTAAAAAAAATTATAAGATTTTTCTGTTTTTCTTTTTCAATGTTACTGCAGCACCTGTTATGAATGTCATAAAATCTGCGAAAGGTAGAGAAAGCCAAACACCGTCAATTCCTATAAAATCAGGTAAAGTAAATATACCAATAATAATAAACACAAAACTTCTTCCAAAAGATAAAATATTAGCAAAAGTAGATTTTTCCATAGATTGAAGATAAGATATATTTATAAAGTTCGCTCCTAAAAAAATAACAGCTGAGGAATAGATTAAAAGACCTCTAGAAGCAAGTTTAATTAACTCTATATCACCATTAAAAAATTCTATAATAAAATTTCTTTCAAAATAAACGAAAAAAAGAATTGATAAAGCGACAATTAAAGAAATTTTATGTCCTAAAATTAAAGTTGCTTTAATTCGATCTCGGTGTTTAGCACCAAAATTATAACTAATGATGGGTTGAATTCCTTGAGCTAAACCATTAAAAATCATTCTAAAAACATAGAAAATATATGCAATTATACTAAAAGCAGCAACTCCAATCTCGCCAGTTAAAATCATTAAAGTAGAGTTGAATAAAATTGTAATAATAGCGACAGCAAACTCTAAAATGAATGATGAAAAGCCATTTGAGCAGATTCTTTTTATAATTTGTAAATTTAAAGTCTCTTTTATAAATTTTATATTACAGTCTTTCCTAAAGAAATATGAGAGTAAAAATAATGCAGATGCCATTTGAGCAATTCCAGTAGCATAAGCAGCACCATACATTCCCCACTTAAATTTAATTATGAATAAAGCATCTAGTACAATATTGACAATCGCACCTATTCCCATAGAGGCCATAGCAAAATTTGGGCTATTATTGTTTCTAACAACTGCATTTAAGGATATAGAAAGCATAAAAAATATACTAAAAATAACTCCAGGAATTAAATAAGCTTTAGTTAAATAGAAAAGTTTCTCACTGCTTCCAAGTAAGAAAATTATTTTATCTTGAAAAATAAGAGTTAATGAACAAATAAGAATATATGATATGACATTTAAAATAATCATATGTGAAAAGTATCTGTTAACTTCTTTTAAATTTCCTTCTCCTTGTTTTATAGAAATAACTGTTGCACCACCAGTTCCAAACATCAAACTTAAAGCTATAGTTAGTGTAATAATGGGATAAGCTAAGTTTATAGCAGCTAAACCATCTCCACCAATTCCTCTACCAATAAAAATGCCATCAACAATAACATAGAAAGCCGATATTAACATTCCCATAACAGCAGGAAAAGAAAAATTAAAAAATAACCTACTTATAGAATCATTCTCTAAATCAATTGAACGAAATTTCATTATTAACTCCTTTTAAAATTTTTACGCTGAGGTAGATTATAACATAAAAAAAAGAGACTGATAAGTCTCTTTTTAAATTCCTTTTAAGCTATAAAAATTGGAGTATTAACATGCTCTAAAATGTTTAAACCCATACGATTAGTTACTTTTTCAAAGAAAAAAGAATGACTAAGATTTCCCATGATTAAAAGAGATGTTTTATTAAGTTCGAAATAAAAATCTTCAATATCATCTAAAGGTGAAGAGAAACCTCTTAAATTTGGTAGTACTCCTTTATCGTGAATAAGTTCAAGTAAAGTATGTTCATTTTTCTTATAGTTCCATGTAAAAACATCAAGTTTTTCAATATCTGTAGTTGAAAATAAAGTAAGGAAATTATAAACACTTTTATTAACTTTTATTCCATCATCAGATACAATACCGATATTTTCAAAACTTAAAGGTTTACCTCTTAAAACTATAATTGGTCTATATATAGTTTTTAAAATTTCTAAAAAAAGATCTCCTAAAAATAATCCTTCTTGGTAAATAAGAAGATCATTTAATCTTAAAAGGTTTTTTAAATTTTCTGTAGTAACTTGAACAATTGTAAGTAGATGAGCATTTAACTTATGTTCAATTAACTTTTCTTTTGTTTTATCTAAAAAATCATCTTGAAGTTCAGAAAAATCTTCAAGAAGATTTGCTGAATCTTCAGAATTGTTAATAAAAGGGTTTACATTTAATGCATAAACAGGAGTTATCTCAAAACCAAATTCTTTTTTTAATGAAAGACAACTTTCAATTATTAAATTAAGATCATCTCCACTTTTAAAAATAACAAGTGCTTTTTTCATAAAAACCTCCAAATATATTGATATCTACAATTAATCTATTGAAAATAGTTCATTTTTCCTTTTTAATTTCAAAAGAAATCCATTGAATTTCAAAAATATTCATATCTATATAATAAAAACCATTAGTTTTTATTGTTTTTTTTAAAATTAATTTAAGAAAAATATTTATTTGTAAAGATGCTACAATTGATACGACAAAGCAAAGATTACCTGTTTTACTTTCCACTCCTTCAATGTTTTTTTTTGGATAAATTTGTTTTAATAATGTAAAATTAGGTAAAATACAACTGACTTGTCCAAAATATCCTGCAACTGCTCCATAAATAAGGGGTGTGTTGAAAATTTGACATTGTTCTTCGATATTGAACTTAGTAATTATATTATCACAGCAATCGAAAACGATATCTATGTCTTCAAAAATAGTTTTAAAGCAACATTCTTCAAATTTATAATTAAAAATTTCTACATCAATCAAAGAATTAATTGAGTTAATATATTTTTTTCCCTCTAAAACTTTAGAGAGACCAATATTTTTTTCTGTTGATAAAAGTTGGCGATTTAAATTAGTAATATCAAAATTATCAAAATCGATGAGTTTAATTTTATTTACTCCTAGTCGAGCTAAAGAGTCTAAAACAAATCCACCAAGACCACCAAGGCCAATAACTAAAATGTTTTTTTGTTTTATAATTTTTTGTTCAAATTCACTTAATGAGTCAAAATTTTTGATATATCTTTTTTCCATTAGCCACCACCAACAGGTGGAAAAATTGAAATAATATCGTCATCACAAAGTTTTGTATCTAAAGAGCGATGAAAGCCATTAACTAAAAATATAGATACTTGATCTTGTGAAATGTTAAAGATTTTAAGAAGTTGAACTCCTGTAATATCTTGATAAAATGGTATTTTTACAATATTTCCTCTATTATTTCTAAGAGTAGCAAAAAAGCGAATCTCTAACATAAGTCTTCTAATCCTAGTTTTTGTAAAGTTTCTTTTGTAGGAAAAGCATTTTCCCATCCACGAGCTTTGTAATATTCAGGAAGCATTATATCAAGTTTACTTTTAAGTCCTTTAGAAGGACCATCTACAATAGCTTCTTTTAAAAGACGTTTAGGAAGTTTGTCATCTTCAGGTTTCATTCCAGCTCTTTTATTGAAAATTCTTTCTAAGTTATAGATTCGTTCACCAGTATCTAAAAGTGATGTTACAGTGTGTTCAGTACCAGTAGCAGCATTTAAGAAGTTAGTATAATCCTCTGCATTAAGGGCAAAAGAAGTGAATAGACACATTCCCATAGAATCAATAACAGCAGTTAAATCTTGGAATATTTTAGTCCAAGAGGCTTTATTGTCTGTAACAGTTCGATCTAATAGCTCAGGGTGAGCTAAAATTTCAGGAGATATCATATAGCCTCTAACATGGCATCCCCCACGGTTACTAGTAGCATAATTTAAACCAATACCCTGTATCCCACGAGCATCATATGCAGGAAGTTCTTGTTTTTTAACAGACATTGAGATTTCAGGATGACCATAATACTCACACAATCTCTGTGAACCTAAAGCCATTAATTTACCGAGAGGAGTTTCTCCAAATCCAATTCTTTTTGTCCATTCAACTACAGCAATTTTACTTCCAAACTTTAAAGGAATGCCTTCGCAATCATTTTCAGAGATAAGGCCTTTTTCGTATAGTTCCATTCCAGCGGCAATAGTACAAGGTACAGATATTGCATCTAATCCAAGTTCATTGCACCAAAAATTAGCTTCATTAATTGTAGGTATATCGTAGACTCCACAATTTCCACCATATGCCCATAAAGTTTCATACTCAGGACCTCCAATTTCTTTTCCTTCTCGTTCTACAACTCGTCCACAACCTATTGGACATCGGTGACAGTTATATGTTCTTTTTAAATATTTTTCAGTAAGAGTTTCTCCACTTATATTTTCTGCATTTTGAGAATATGATCCTTGCCAATTATTTGTAGGAAAACTTCCAGTTTCATTTATAATATTTACAAGAACAGCAGTTCCATAAGTAGGTAGACCAGTACCAGTTACACCATCTTCTTTTATTTTTTTCATTGCTATAACTAATTCTTTTCTTAGAGCATCTGGATTATTGACAGGGATTGAATTTTTTGAGGAATTAACAACAATTGCTTTTAAATTTTTAGATCCCATAACAGCTCCTACTCCAGATCTACCAGCAGCTCGATCAGTGTCATTTATAATAGCAGCCATTAGAGAGAGATTTTCGCCGCCAGGAGCAATATTCAAAACAGAAGCTTGAGGATATTTCTCTTTTAAAAAAATATCAGTTTCGGTACTAGTTTTTCCCCAAACATGATGTGCATTTAAAATTTCGACTTTGTCATCATTAATATATAAATATTTAGGAGTACTACTTTTACCTTCTATGATAATGCCATCAAAACCTGAATATTTTAATTTAGCTCCCCATTCACCACCGGAGTTAGAGCAAGCAATCATACCAGTAAGAGGAGATTTTGTAACAACAACATATCTGCCACCTGTTGGAACAGATGCTCCAGTAACAGGTCCAGTCATAATAACTAATTTATTTTCGCTCGATAAAGGATCAACACTGGGATCGATTTCGTCTAAAAGAATTTTACTCCCTAATCCTCTTGCACCAATAAATTTTTTAGCAATTTCTAAATTTAAAGGCTCTACTTTTATTTCATTGGTTGTTAAATTGATTCTTAATAATTTTTCATTATATGATGTTTTCATAAATATATACCTCCATATAAATTATATTAATGACTATAAAAACCTATTATTGCGAGTATACCTCATAAATAAGTTATTATCAATAGAATAAGTTAAGAAAAAATATATCTTTTTCAAGAAATATGATAAGATAAATTCAACGATATTATTTGGAGGGGATGATGGAGTTTTTAATAACTATAATTGTAGCTATAGTTGGAGGGAAAATTGGTTTAAAATTAAAAATACCAGCAGGAGCTATGATTGGATCTATGGTTTTGGTTTCGATTTTTAATTTATTTTCAGGTAAGGCTATAATGCCACAAGAGTATAAGGTGTTGACACAGATAGCTACAGGGGCATTTATTGGTGCAAGAATAGAAAAGAAGGACATTTTAGGATTAAGAGAGGTATTAAAGCCAGCAATACTAATAGTTAGTTGTATGGCATTAATGAATTTTATTTTAGGATATGTACTTTATAAGAATTCATCATTAGATTTAGCAACAGCATTATTTTCAACTGCTCCTGGTGGCATGATGGATATGACTCTGATTGCTCATGAATTAAATGCTGATTCAGCTAAGGTTGTGATGTTTCAACTAATTAGATTAATATCTGTAATTGGAGTTATTCCTATTTTTTTAAAAAAAATAATAAGAAAAAAAGGAGAGGCTGAAGTAGTAAAAACTTATGAAAAAAGTAAATCTGATAAGAAAAATAGTTTAGAGAATATAATTTTAACAATAATTGTTGGAATTGTAATAGGGTATATAGGGTATTTATCAAAAGTACCAGCAGGAGCCTTAAGTTTTTCTATGATTGGAGTTGGAATATTTAATATTTTTTTGAATAGAGGAGTTATGCCAATTCCTTTGAGACAATTAATTCAGATGTTTGGAGGAGCTTTGATAGGAACTAAAGTATCTTTAAAAGATGTTTTAGAAATGGGACAGTTATTACATTTGGTTGTTATTGTTATTGTAGGATTTTTATTTATGAATATTATTATTGGTTTAATAGTTTATAAGTCAAGTAACTTTAATATAGCAACGTCTCTTTTTTCAGCAGCACCAGGAGGAGTATCAGATATTTCTATTATTGCAAGTGAAATGGGAGCAGATACTCCAAAAGTTGCGATTATCCAGTTAATGAGATTGGTATCAATTGTAAGTTTTTATCCTATATTAATTCAAATTATTGTAAAAATAATAAAATAAAAAAGAACTCTTAAAAAATTAGAGTTCTTTTTATTATATTTTAAAATTAAAGTAGTGGTTTAATCGAATTTTTAAGTTCATCACAATTTGTAAATAATACACTATGAAAACCTATTTTTTTAGCTTCTTCAATATTATCGAAATTATCATCTATAAATAGTGTTTCACTAGGATCTAAATTATATTTTGAAAGAAGAATTGCATATATAAAATGATCAGGTTTTAAAGTATTAACTTGATATGAAATAACGCCACCATTTCCAATTCTTAAAAAATCATGCTTATTATACATTTTCTCATAAACATCTTTTTGAAAGTTAGAAAGATAATAAATATTATATCCATAATCTTTTAATGATTTTAAGAGATTAACGTTTGCTTCAATAGGAATAAGCATTTCGTGCCACTTATCAAGAACAATAGATATCTCTTTTTTTAAATCAGGGGCTTTTGTCTTAAAAATCTTTTCAGCAACTTCATAGTCGATAGAACCACGATCTAACTCTTTCCATTCGTCACTTAAAAAAATTAATTTGTATAACCTATCTTCAATATTTTTTTCAAATCCTAATCCTTTTAAAAATTCTTGTGGATGAAAATCTAGCAGAACATTACCAATATCAAATACTATATTTTTCATAATGCCTCCTTTAAAAAATAATTTAGGGTTATTATAAACATACCTCATAAATAAGAAAACATCAATAGCAATTTATAAAAAATCTTTTTCTTTTACAAAAAGTTTTTTTATATTTTTTAAAGTTCCAAAGATAATGACTTTATCGCCATTCTCTAAAATACTTTCACCAGTTACACCAATAGATACATCCTCATTTTTTATAATAGTTAGAATTTGGAGAGTGTAGTTTAAACGAATATTAGAATTTTTTAATTGAACGTTAGATAATTCCTCAGGAAGATTAGTTATTGTAACTTCAGCAATAACTTCAGTTTTAAAAACTCCAAGAATCATTATCGGATTATGCTGATTTTTAAACATTGCTTTAATACCAATTTTACTTATAAAACGATCGAAATTATTTTTTACAAAATTAACTTTTAAAAGAGAGTACCAGATAATAATGAGTGCAATTATTGCTATAAGAACTTTAACAATTAAATGAAAAACATTTCCATCAGTTAATCTCATAAAAAAATTTATAACCATGGAAACAATTGTAACAGAAAATATATAACCAAAAAGAATTGTTACAAAAGCCAATTTTCTTCGTTTTCTAGAAGATGTAATAAGCTCACTTTCAACAGTTGTAAAACCACAAGTTGTTAGCATAGAAATTACTTGAAAACGTGCAGTTTCTTCTGTAAGTCCAGTAAGTCTAAATAAAATAGTAAATATCTCACAAATTAAAAGATAGGTTAACATTAAGCTAAAAAATGCTAATATTGCGAAATCAGTACTCATAACACCACCTTTAAAATCTATTTAGTTAAAAATAATTATGATATATTAAAATACTATTAAAAAAATAAAATCCTTTTTAATTAAATATAAAATTCAATAATATTTAAATAAAGAATATGTTATAATAAAATTAAAAAAATAGTTAGGAGTTAGATAATGAAAAAATTAGTATTATTTATAGCAATATTATCACTGGTTGGTTGTATGAAAAAAGAAGTTAAATTTGGAGATGAAAATTTAGAATTAAAAGGAACTAAATTATATTATAAAGATAAGTTATTTACAGGTTTTATTACCCAAGAAGTACCTTTTACTGATAAAGTTATAAAAGTAGAGTATGTAAATGGAGTTATAAAAACAGAAAAATAAAAAAGATATCTTAAGGGTATCTTTTTTTTATTTAAAAGGAATACTTATATATTTTTAGAAAAAATACATAAGTAAATTTTGGGAGGATGAGAGTATTATGGAGTTTAAATTTAAATTTTTAGGTAAAACTTGTTGGTTTTTAGAAGTTGACAAAAAATTTAAAATCGGTTGTAATCCATCATTTATTTTAAAAAAAAATAGTGATGTTAAATTAGTTTCTCCTATGGATGATTCTTTTAAAAATATAAAGCTTTGGTTAATTACAGAGTGTAATCCTGATTCTTTTGACGAAGAAGGAGTTAAGGTTATAGAAGATGAAGCTAAGATTGTTTCAAGGAAAGAGTGTGGAAAATATTTACGAGATAAAAAAAATGCAAATATCTATTTTGTAGATTGGTTTAAAAAAATAGACCTAGAGATAAAAGGTTATAAAATAGTAGTTGAGGTTATCCCAACATATAAAGGAGGAGGTTTTTTATCAAATCCAATATTAGGAAAAGCAAATGGGTATCTTGTAACTATAGTTGATAGACTTGGTAAAATAAAAAGAATTTATGTTACAGGAGAAACAATTTATCAAGAGAATATAATAAAAACATTGATATATTATCCTATAGATATTATGATTGCAAATATAGGACATATAAAAAATAGTTATTTCAGTGGGGAAAAAAGTATGGATTTGGTTATGCTAAATAGCTTTATAAGAACATTGAATCCTACTGAAGTGATAACTATCTTTTCAAAAGGTGAAAGTTCTAGAAAAGAAATGAAAAAATATATAGAATTAATTGAAGTTGGAGAAGAAAAAGATATATAAAAAAGGATGAAGAAAAAATTCTTCATCCTTTTATTTTTTTACATAAACATGCTAACTCCAGGTCCAATAGGTAATCCTAAGTAAGTCCATGCAATAAACATAATTGACCATCCAATTAAGAATACTAATGAATATGGAAGCATCATCGCAATGATAGTTCCAATTCCCATAGATCCTTCTTTTTCCTCATATTTAGATGCAAATCCAACTATGATAGGGAAATATGACATTAGAGGAGAAATTATATTAGTAGTTGAATCTCCAATTCTATATGCTAATTGAGTATACTCAGGAGTTAATCCTAATTCAACGAACATAGGTATGAAAACAGGAGAAAGCATTAACCACTTAGAAGAAGCTCCACCAATAAATAAGTTAACAAATGCAGTTAAGAATATTAATCCTACAGCTGCCCAAATTCCAGATATTCCAAGATCTTTTAAAACATCAGCTAATTTAACAGCAATAACAATTCCTATATTTGATTTAGAGAAAACGTATACGAATTGAGCAGAAACAAAGATAATAACTAAAACTTGTCCACAAGAAGCCATTGCTTTAGTCATTGACTTAATAACATCTTTGTGTGACTTTACAGTTTTTGCTGCAACACCATAAGCAAGTCCAGGAATAAAGAATGCTAACATAAGAATGTAAACAATAGAATCACTAAAGAAAGGTTTTAAAATTTCCATAGTTCCAGGTTCTCTATTATTTTCAGCTATAAACTTTGTAATTTCTTCAGGAGTTAATCTGAAAATAGCATTTTCAGGAATAACCATAAGTAAAACTACAATAATAAATCCGATTGTCGCTAATCCAGCAGCTCTTAATCCTTTTTTCTCTTCAGGACTAATTTGGTCGTTTAAGTTAATATCAACTTTAGGACCATTATAGTCTCCTAATCTAGGTTCAACAACTTTATCTGTTATCCAAGCTCCAACAGCTGTTATAAAGAAAGTAGAAGCAAACATAAAGAAGAAGTTTGCAGTTGGAGTAACAGAATATCCAGGTAAAACAATTTGTGCTGCAGATGTTGTAATTCCACCAAGTAATGGGTCAGTAGTACCGATTAAAAGGTTAGCAGAGAATCCACCAGAAACTCCAGCGAAAGCAGCTGCAATACCAGCAAGTGGATGTCTTCCAAAAGATAAGAAGATTACTGCTCCAAGGGGAATTAAAACAACGTACCCAGCATCTGATGCAATATTTGACATAACTCCAGCAAAAACAACAATAGCTGAAACTAGTTGTTTAGGAGTTGAAATAACAATTTTTTTAATTATAGAGTTAAGTAATCCAGTTCCCTCAGCTAAACCAACTCCAAGCATAGCAACAACAATTGATCCCAGTGCCGCATGTCCTGTAAAGTTTTTAACTGTTGAACCGAAAATTCCTCTAATACCGCTTCTAGTTAAAAGGTTTTGAACATAAGTTGTTTTTTCAATAACTTGTCCAGTAGTTCTTGAGATTTCTTTATAGTTTACAGAAACACCAGTGTAAGAAAGTATCATAGAAAATATAATAGTTATCACAAAGAAACCAAAGAACATGGCAACTGGATGAGGTAACTTATTTCCTGTAACTTCAACAAAGTTTAAGAATCTCTCAAAAAAGCTCATTTTTTTTGTTGCAGATTTTGTAGACATTTTTTCCTCCCTAATAATAAAGTGAATTTGTGGAATAAGTGCAAAAATTGAAAATATTTTTTCACAATTTCCATTTATGAAATATATCGAGTCTATTGATGTGGTATAGACTCAACTGATTTTATCATAATTTGTTCTATAAAGCAATACAAAAATCAAAAAAAACAAATAAAAAACGCATTTAATAAATCATTAAATGCGTTTTACAAACTTATAGTTTTTAAAATAAACAATTATTTGGAAAAAGAACTTGCATTTTCTCCAGCAATTTTACCAAAAACAGTTATATCAACAACGGCATTTCCACCTAATCTATTAGAACCATGTATTCCACCAGTAACTTCACCAGCAGCATAAAGGCCTTTTATAGGCGTTCCATTAGATAAAACTTCAGTGTTTTCATTTATTTTGATTCCTCCCATAGTATGATGAACGGCAGGAGCAACTTCTACACTATAAAAAGGACCTTGTGATAATGAAGTTGGTAAACTTTGTCTATTAAATTCAGAATCAACACCAGTTTTTACACTTTCATTATATTTTGAGAAAGTTTTCTCTAACTCTTTAGAAGGAATATCTAAATTTTTAGCGAGTTCTTCAATTGTATTTCCTTTAGTTAAATATCCTTTTTTATCATAACTATCTATAGCTTTTAAACTCTTTTTAACATTTTCATCAAACATAAGGTATGCACTTCCACCTTTTTGATTAAGTTCTGCTTTAGAAACAACGTCTCTAGTATCTAACTCATTAATAAATCTTTTTCCATCTCTATTAACAAGAATAGCTCCATTACCTCTAACAGCTTCAGTAATCATAACACTATTAGTAGGGATAACTGTTGGATGTGTTTGAATTTGTTCCATATCAACTAAATCAACATTAAGTGGCTTAGTCATAATTATTCCGTCACCAGTAGCACCTTTGTGATTAGTAGTTCCAAATCCTTTTAGAGAAGCAACATTTTCAACAATTAAATCTGAGTTAGCTCCAAAACCACCAGTGGCAATAACAACAGCTTTAGAGTTTATATTATATTTTTGTCCATTTGGAGCTTTAACGATAATTCCTTTAACAGCTTCACCATCGTAAATAATAGATTCAGCAAAAGTTGATAATCTAATATCAACACCTGATTCTTTTGCAGTTTTAGAAAGAGCTGCAATCATATTTGGTCCAACAGGAGCTCCGCCAGTAGGTCTATGTGTTCTATCTACACTTTGTCCTCCCATTCTTCCAAGATCAGTTAAATCAGCACCTTTTTCTATTAGCCAGTCTACAATTTCAGCAGAAGAATTAGCCATTTTTTCAACTAAAGTTTTATTATTAGTATTCTTTCCACCTTTCATAGTATCATCTATAAAAATTTCAACAGAATCTTTAATACCTTTATTTTTTTGAATAGAAGTTTCAGCGGCATTAAGTCCACCAGTGGCATAATTTGTATTTCCTCCAAGAATAGCTGCTTTTTCAACTAATATAACATTTGAACCCTTATCTTTAGCAGCAATAGCAGCAGAAAGTCCTGCTCCACCTCCACCAATAATAACAACATCTGTTGTAACATCGTTATAAACAATAACTTTTTTTTCTTTTGGAGTTAATTTTGCTTTAGATTCTTTAATAGCTCTATCTACAGCTCTTTTTAGCCCAACACTAGTAGAAGTAGCCCCTGCAACGTTATCTACTTTAACAGATTGAGTTTCAATAATATCAGCGATGATAGAATTCATACCATCTTTTGTAAAATCACTTTCTTTTTCTTCTAAAATATTGATATTTTTGATTTCATTATTTACAATATCAACTTTTACTTTAATATCACCATTGTATCCTTTAGCAGAAGAAATAAATTCTTTTCCTTGAGCTAAAGTTGTCATTAAAAGTAAAGAAGTAAAAAAACTCATATACTTTTTGTTAAAAAATTTCATAAATATAACCCTCCCTTAATTCATGTATGTAATAATACTAATATACAACTTTAATAGTTTAAAATAAAAGTGAATAAAAATCAAGATAAATATAATAAAAAATGACGGAAAGTACAAATTCCGTCATTTTTTTATTCTAAACTATTTTTTTACCATGATATTCTGTGCTTGGAATTAATTTATTGATTTGTTGAAAATTATCAGATGTAACTCCACCACACACGATAATTTTTATTTTATCTTGAGCAATTTTAATAAATTTATTTAAAAGTTCAGCTCCTTCAAAAGCAGTAGCTTTTTTACCAGATGTTAAAATTCGATCTATTCCAACTTCTGCTAGTGTCAATATTTCATTTTCTGGATTTTCGATTTCGTCAATAGCCTTGTGAAAAGTTATGCTCATAGGCTTTGCAAGTTCAACAAGCTCTTTTAAAAGAGGATAATCAATTTTATTATCTTTTGTTAAAACTCCAAAAACAACTCCAAGTACACCAAGCTCTTTACAAACCTTAATATCTTCTTTCATAATTTCAATTTCAGCTTGAGAATAGCAGAAGTCTCCACCTCTAGGTCTAATCATTACAAAAGCAGGAATAGCAAGTTCTCTAACTTTTTTAATAGTTCCATAAGATGGAGTTGTTCCACCTTCAAATAGATTTTCGCAAAGTTCAACTCTATTTGCGCCTTTATTTATAGCAATAATAGCTTCAGAATATGAGCCAACGCAAGCTTCTAGTGTTATCGGAGATTTGATTATTTTAATTTCATCGTTTGGAAAAATAATTCCTCCTTTTAATACCTTTGCAAAAACACCCTCACGAGGCATTATACAATCCCCAACTCTATGATATATTTTACAGTGGTGATGGCATTGTTTTCCTTTTTGAGTTATTTCAAGAAGAGCTGTGCCAATTTGTAATATACTACCAACGGCAAGATTTTTTAAGTCTATACCTTGGATTATTAGATTTTCTCCAAAAGCTCCAAAATCAACATTTCCACCCTTATTATTGAAATCATCGATTTTTTCAAGTTCTAATAAACTAATTTGTCTATGCCAATTTCCTCCATGAGCATCTTTTTCTAATCCAAAGTTTTCAATTAAAACTCCACTTTCAACAACAACTTTTTCAGTCCCCTTATTTTCACTTATACAAATTGCTATAACTTTTCCCATGTTATCCTCCTATTTTGTTCATGCCCTTTAATTCTATATCATTAATATTTTCACTATTATCCATGTGATGTTCTTTTGGCTTTTTATTGTAGATAGCTTTTTCAATAATCATTGCTAAAGTTTCTACAGAAGTCTCATCTTTTAAATAAGGCATTAAATCAATTCCTTTGTTATAATGTAAACATAGTTTCAAAAAGCCATTAGAGGTTACTCTAACTCGATTACAACTATCGCAGAATCTATTCGAAAGAGGACTAATAAAACCGATCTCTCCCATAAACCCGGAAACTTTATAATAAGAAGCTGGTCCGTCAGTAGAGAGGTTTGAATTTTTTTCTAACAAATAATGTTTTTTTATAAGATTTAAAATATCTGAATTTTTAACAGAAGTAAATTTTTTACCTTCTCCAATTGGCATTATTTCAATAAAACGCACACCAATATCTAAATCTTTGGTTAAATTGACAAAGTCTAAAATTTCATTATCATTGATACCTTCCATAATAACAACATTTAAACGTATTTTTTCAAAATTTTTTAAAGTTGCTTCTTTAATAGTTTTAAAAACTTTATCAAAATTACCACCACGAGTAATTTCATTATATTTTTTAGCGTTTAAACTATCTAAACTTATATTAATTCTATTTAATCCATTTTTCTTGAATAAATCTAAATTTTCTAAAAGTTGAAATCCATTTGTAGTAATAGCAATTTTTTCGATTCCTTTAATATGATTTATTTTTTCTAAAATTTCATTAAAATCCTTTCTAACTAAAGGTTCGCCACCTGTTATTCTAACTTTTTTTATACCAATTAAAGAAAAAGCTTTAACAATTTTTTCTATTTCATTACTATTTAGTAAATCACAATTGTTATAAAAGTTTGTATCTTTTTCAGGAAGACAATATTTGCACCTTAAGTTACAATGATCTGTAATAGATAATCTTAAGTAGTTTATTTGTCGTTTATTTTTATCTAACATGGACACTCCTTTATAATAAGTTTACAAATTAATTTTCATAATCTTTTTTGAATTCGATTTTAGCATTAAGAAACTCTTCCATTTCCTGTAAAAGTTGAAATAAAGTAGCTCTATTTTCAAATTCAGCTCTAGTTTTGGGCAGAGGAAAATTTGAGAATAGTTCTTTTAATTCTTTATGCTCTTCAATTAACGGAGTAGTTTTTTTATTAACTTCAACATTTTCTGAAACTTTAGCTATAAATTCAGCAATGATAAGACTATATTCGTGAGTAATGTATAATCTTTTAAAACACGTTCTCATCCTAGTTAAAATTCTATACTGTCTTCTTCTCATAGAAAAAAAGTTTAAATTTTCATTACATTTATCAAAGAGAGTGTTATCGTAATCTAATAAAGAGAACTTTCGTCCCTCTTCTATTGTAGCTTTTAATGATTTGAAGTTTTTATCTTCATTAACAGAGACACAACTACATTTTAAACTTTCAGAAATATCTGAAAGAATTTGTTTTAAAATTAAATCAACTTTCATTTTGATTAAATCTATTGTTTTGGAGTTAGTGGGCATATAAAGATTTAAAATATTTCCAACAGATAGTCCTAAAATTAAAACATAAAATTCATTGAGTAAAAAATCAAGAGAAATTGATTTTTCGCTTAGAATATGTGTTGCTAGAACAGTAGTAACTAAGAATCCTTGAACAATTCTAAATTTAATACATAATGGCATAAAAAGAAGTATAAAAATTCCTAATGTAATATAGTGATATCCTAAAAATGATGATAACAGTATAAAAAGTGACATTCCTAGAATAACTGCGAAGAAACGTTCAATTGTAATTTTTATACTATCACTTTTAGTTGCCTGAATAGAAATAATAGCAATAATACTCGCAGTAAGACCATACTTTATTCCAAAATAATCTGCAAGATAATACGATAAAAAAGAAGCTAAAGCTGTTTTTATAACTTTATGATCAAAATACTTAAACATAATAACTCCTTTTAATTAAAAATACTAAATTTAAAATTTTCTGCAATCTCTTCAAGAACAGCAATGCCACCAATAGAGTTTCCTTTTAAATCCAGAGAAGGGCCAAAAACACCAATACCCATTTTTCCAGGAATTACAGATAAGATTCCACCACCTACACCAGATTTTGAAGGAATACCAACTTTTATTGCAAATTCACCAGAACCATCATACATTCCACAAGTCATCATTAGTGTTTTAGCAATAGTAGCGATATGTTCGCTAACGACTCTATCTCCATTTTCTAGAACTCCTCCTCTAGCTAAAAATAATCCAATCTTAGCTAAATCGATAGCAGTAACTTCAATAGAACATTGTTTAAAATAAACATCTAAAACATCTTCAACATCACCAGATATAAGACCTTCACCTTTTAGAAAATAAGCCATAGAACGGTTTTTATTTCCAGTTTCTTTTTCACCTTTATAAATATCTTCGTTAACTTTTAAATTATTATTTCCAGATATTAATTTAATAAAATTAAGGACTCTTTCAAACTTTTCAGCACTACTTTTTCCTTTGATCATAGAACATACTTCAATAGCACCTGCATTAATCATAGGATTAAATGGTTTTCTCATTCTACCAGTTTCTAATTTTCTAATAGAATTAAAAGCATCACCACTAGGTTCCATACCTACTTTAGAAAAAACATATTTTTCTCCTTGGTCAAGTAAGGCTAACATTAAAGTTAAAGGTTTTGAAATACTTTGAAGAGTAAATTTTACATCAGCATCACCAGCTATAACAATCTCTCCAGATGTATCAATTATACATATACCTAAATGATTTTTATTAGCGGTTGATAAACCAGGAATATAATCAGCTACTTTTCCTAATTCACACATATATTTATTTCTATTAATAACACCTTCTAAAAAACTTTTCATAAGCATCCTCCATAATTATGTAATTCTTACTTAGATTATATATAAAAAAAAGAAAAATATCAAAATAAATAATAATCTCACTTGAGTTCTTTATATTTTTTTCTAAATTGTAATGGTGTGTATAGAAATTTATTTTTAAAATTTAGAGAAAATTTACTAGAATTTGAAAAATTTAATTTAGATGCAATTTCTGTTACAGATAGTTTAGTTTCTATAAGAAGAGTTGATGCATACTCGAGCTTTTTATTTATAATGTACTTAGAGGGGCAAATATTGTAATTTTTTTTAAAAAGTTGAATTAAAATATTTTTATTAAAACCAAATATACTTTGTAGTTGACTTATTGATAAATTAGGATTCTCCAAATTATTATCAATAAATTTTGTTATTTTTAAAATATTACTTTCAGAAAGCACTTTAAAATTTAAACTATTCTTTTCTTCTAAAAGCTCTAAAATTATTTTAGTTAGAAAATTTAAAATAAGAATTTGATTATTTTTTAAAGTATTTAAGTTTTCAAATAAAAAAGAGGAATTTTTTTCAATTTTCCAAGGTAATTTTTTCATAGAGTAATTAATTTCTTTAATATTAAAGTCTTTAAGAAACTTATCTTTAATGTGTATTGTAAGATAGTTAATATCATTTGTTAAAACTTTGTATTGTCCTAAAGAGATTCCATTAGTTACAAGAGCTTCGTTTTCATTTAAAATAATTGTATCTTTTTTAAAACCAATTTGTCCGAGTTCACAAAATCTAATAGTTAAACCAAAGCTAGAAAATAATGATGGGTTAAACTCTTGAAAAAAATTTTTTTTAATTAAAATAATATCACAATATTTATCAGAATATATTTCATAAAATTCTTTATCCGAAGAAAAATATTCTAGTTTCTCTTGAAACATCTCTTTATTAAAATCATAAACATTAGATATTAAAGATGTATTTTTAACTAAAAAATCAATAACTGAATAAGTATATTTATTAGTTTTTTTAATGGCCTCTATACTTTGAAATGAGTCTAAGGAATATATAGATCTATTTCGATAGTACTCTAAAGCTAACTTAAAATTTTTTTCTTTAGTTTTATTTGTTATAAAAATTGAAGATTCTGTTTTATTTAAAATATCAAATATATCAAAGTGTTTATTTAAAGCTTTTTCATGGAAAAAAGTTATTATTTCTAGTTGGTCTTCTAAAATAAATTCTTGGACACTTTCTATAAAAAATTTGTATAGATTAAGAATCTTTAAGTACTCATAAAAAAGGATTTTATTATTATTTTTTATTAAATCTTCTAATTTGTAGATAATATTTTGATTCATTAGCTCACTTCCTAAATTTTATTTATTATAATATATTATATTTTTTTTAAAAACAATCTTTTTATCTAAAAAAAAGTGAAAAAAAGTACTTTTCTATCCTTTAAATTAAGGGTAATGTGTATAAAAATTGTAAAATATTAGTTTGTGAAAAAAATAATGTTGTTTTTTGTTATAAAAAAAGTGACTAAAAGATATTTTTTATAGAAAGAAAAAATTTTATACTCAATAAGGTTAATAATATTTTTAAGGAGGGAAAAATTGAGTGTAAAGGTCAATAAAAAAGAGTATGAATTTATAAAAAACAAAACTCTTTTAGCCTTTTTAAGTGAACTGGGTATAGTAATTCCAACGTTATGTCATGATGAGAGAATTAAAAATAATGATCAAGAGTGTGGAATTTGTGTTGTAGAGGTAGATGGTAAGCTAGAGAAAGCTTGCGAAATAATATTAAAAGATAACTCTATAATACAGACTCATAGTAAATTGGTACTTAAAAAACGAAAAGAGATATTAGAAAATATAATTAAAAATCATGCGTTAGATTGTTTAGGATGTAAAAAATCAGGTGAGTGTAAGTTACAAGATTATTGTTATGAATATGAGATTCACCAAAGTAAAAATGAATTTAAAGAAATGTTGCCCATAGATAGTTCTAATCCATTTTATACAATAAATCCTAATAAATGTATAGCATGTGGAAAATGTGTAGAAATTTGTAAAAATCTTCAAGGAAGTAATATACTAGAGTTAAAAGAAGAGAATGGAAGAAAATATGTTAGTCCTATAAAAGAAGATAAGGTTAATAACACTAAGTGCATGTCTTGTGGAAATTGCGTAAGTGTGTGTCCAGTAGGAGCATTATTGCCAAAGGAAAAGGAGCAATTTAGGTTATGGGAAACAAGTAGTGTTAGAACCACTTGCTCATATTGCGGTGTAGGATGTCAAATTGATTTTTTAGTAAAAAATAACAAGATAGTTGAGGCAAAACCAGCAAACATACCTCCAAATGATGGATTGTTATGTGTAAAAGGTAAATTTGGTTATAAATTTGTAAATCATCCAGATAGAATAAATACACCTTATATAAGAAGAGATGGTAAGTTGGAAAAAGCTTCTTGGGAAGAAGCATATAATCTTATTCAAAAAAATATGATAGAGATAAAAGAAACGTATGGTTCAGATTCTTTTGGTGGGTTAACTTCAGCAAGATGTACAAATGAGGATAACTATATTTTTCAAAAACTTTTTAGGGCGGTAATTGGAACAAATAATGTTGACCATTGCGCTCGTCTTTGACACAGTTCAACAGTTGCCGGGTTAGCAACTACGTTGGGAAGTGGAGCTATGACTAATAGTATAGAAGAAGTTGTAGACTCAAAAGTTATCTTTATAATAGGGTCAAATCCTAGAGAAAATCACCCTGTTATAGGAGCTAAAATAAAAACAGCTAAATTAAATGGCGCAAAAGTGATTGTTGCCGATCCAAGAATGATCGATTTAGCTAATGATGCAGATGTATTTTTACAATTAAATTTAGGAACAAATATCGCACTTATTAATGGGATGATTCATGTAATAATAAAAGAGAATTTATATAATAAAGAATACGTAAAGAGAAATACAGAAAATTTTGAAGAATTAGTAAAATTAGTAGAAAAATATACACCAGAATATGTAAGTAACGTATGTGGGGTATCAAAAGAGCTAATAGAAAAAGCTGCAAGAATTTATTCAAGTAACGTAGCATCAATTTTTTATGCTATGGGAATAACACAACATAAAGCTGGAACTAATGGAGTGATGAGTTTATCTAATTTAGCCTTATTATGTGGAAATATAGGGGTTAAATTTGGTGGAATTAATCCTTTAAGAGGACAGAATAATGTTCAAGGTTCTTGTGACATGGGAGGACTTCCAGATTCATATCCAGGATATCAAAAAGTCTATAATCCAAAAATTAAAGATAAATTTGAAAAAGAGTGGGATGTAGAGTTAAGTGATAAAATAGGATATACAATTCCAGAGATGATGCATAGAGCTTCACATCATGAATTAAAATGTCTTTATATAATGGGAGAAAATCCAATGGTTTCAGATCCAGATATCAATCATATAAAGCATGCTTTAGAGTCTTTAGATTTTTTAATTGTTCAAGATATATTTATGACTGAAACAGCTCAGTTAGCAGATGTTGTTTTACCAGCATTGTCTTTTGCTGAAAAAGATGGAACATTTACTAATACTGAAAGAAGAATTCAAAGAGTTAGAAAAGTTGTAGATAGAGATGGTGTAGAACCTGATTGGAAAATTATAAATAATATAATGAATATTTTAGGTTATGAGAAAGTTTATAAATCAGCGGAAGAGATAACAAAAGAAATAGCAAGAGTAACTCCTCAGTATGAAGGATTAGATTATAAAATAATTGATAAGTTGGGAATAGCTTGGCCTATAGGAGAAAATAAAAAAGGTACATCAATATTGCATATAGATAGTCCGATGAGAGGAAAGGGATTGTTTGTTCCTTCGGTACAAGAGTTATTAGGAGAAAATCAATGTAGTCAATATCCATATTTATTAACAAATGGTAGAAATTTATATCACTATCATACGAGAACTATGACTGGAAAAGTAGATGGATTAAATGAAAAATCTCCAGATTCATATATTGAGATACATCCACAAACAATGAGAAAATTAAATATAACAAATAATGAAATTATAAAAGTTATATCTAGAAGAGGAGAAATTTTAACGAGAGTAACTCCTAATGAAGGAATATTAGAAGAGCTATTCTTTATGCCTTTCCATTTTGCAGAGGGAGCTTGTAACGTATTAACTGGAGCAGATCGTATAGATGAAAAATGTGGAATTCCAGAATTAAAAGTAACAGCAGTAAGAATAGAGAAGTTAATTTAGTGGAGGAATTATGAATTTTCAAATAGAAATTGATGGAGTTTTAACAGATATAGAATCTACACAAACACTTTTAGAAAAATGCAAAGAGCTGGGTATAAATATACCCACTCTTTGTCATCATGAAGATTTGGGGTCACAAAAAGTTTGTGGAATTTGTGTTATTGAATGTAACGGAGAGCTTTTGAAATCTTGTGAAACATATCCTCAAGAGAATATGATTATAAAAACTAAAACTCCAAAAATAATTGAAAAAAGAGAAAAAATATTAAAAAATATTATGGAAAATCATCCTAATGATTGTTTAACTTGCGAAAAATCAAAAGGAGATTGTGAATTACAAAACATATCTTTTGAATATAATATAGTTAATAGAAATTTAGTAGATATAAGAAAATATGAAATAGATAATAGCTCATCAGGTATAACTAGAAATATGAATAAGTGTATTTTGTGTGAAAGGTGTGTTGCTATCTGTAAAGAAGTTCAAGGATTAGGAATTTATGAAGTTATTAAAGCTGATGGAGTTAAAGAGATTGTTATAAAAGATGGAAAGTTATTAGGAGAGAGTAAATGTGTTTCTTGTGGTCAATGTATAAAGATATGTCCAGTTGGTGCTTTAACAGAAAAAAATAGTGTGACAGAGCTAAATAGACTTTTAAAAAATTCACAAAAGCATATTGTTGTTCAAATGGCGCCAGCTATAAAGCATACAATAGGAGAAGAGTTTTTTATTACACCAGGAGTAGATGTGACTTCAAAAATGGTTGGAGCTTTGAAAAAATTAGGATTTGATAAAGTTTTTAGTACAGATTTTTCAGCAGATGTAACAATAATGGAAGAAGGAACTGAGTTGATTGAAAGATTAATGAAGGGTGATAGAGAATTACCAATGTTCACTTCTTGTTGTCCAGGTTGGGTAAATTACGTAGAAAAATCATATCCAAACTTTATTAAAAATTTATCAAGTTGTAAATCTCCTCAACAAATGTTTGGTGCACTAGCAAAATCTTATTATTCAAATACATTAAAGATCCCTAAAGAAGATATATATGTTGTTTCAATTATGCCATGTACTGCTAAAAAAGGTGAAAGTGAAAGAATAGAAATGCAAGAGAATGGGATTAGAGATGTTGATTTAGTTATAACAACAAGAGAGTTTGCTAAGTTAATAAAAATGAATAATATAGATTTTAATTCATTACCTGATGATTTAACGTATGATTCGTTTATGGGATTAGGATCCAGTGCAGGAAGAATTTTTGGATCTTCTGGTGGAGTTATGGAAGCAGCATTAAGAACAGTAAGTCATATTTTAACTGATGGTCAACTAAAGCAAATAGAGTTTAAAACTTTAAGAGGATTTGAAAATGTAAAATCAGCAGAGATAATTTTAGGAGAAAGAAAAATTAAAGTAGCTGTAATAAATGGTATTGGATCAGCTAAAAAAGTTTTAGATGCTATTGAAAAAAATAAAATTTATTTTGATTTTATAGAAGTAATGGCTTGTTATGGTGGATGTATAAGTGGAGGAGGAGCACCTATTCCAGATAGTTTAGAAGTTAGAAAAAGTAGAATGAAAGGGATGTATTTATTTGATTCTAATTCGACTTTAAGAAAATCTCATGAAAATATAGAGGTAATTAACCTTTATAAAAACTATTTAAAAGAACCTTGTGGACACAAAAGTCATCATATTCTACATACTACATATTCGAATAAAACAAAAGTATGAAATATAAAAAAAGTGTAATTTTATTAGCTGGAGGAAAGGGAAGTAGATTAAATTATATTGATAAAAGTTTTTTAGAATTTAAAGGAAAACCATTTTTTGAAATTATAATAGAAAAACTTGGAAATTTTTCAGAAGTTATAATAATATCCAATTCTCCAGAAAAATATTTAAAGTATAATGTTAAAGTAATAAAAGATGATGTGAAAGATATTGGTCCAATAGGTGGAATTTTTACAGGATTAAAGAATGCTTTAAATGACGAGTGTTTAGTATTGTCTTGTGATACTCCATTTATAAAAAAAGAGTTTATTGAGTATTTAGGGAAAATAAAAGGAGATTACGATATTTCGGTACCTGTACATAATTTTTATAAAGAGCCTCTTTGTGCATTATATAAAAAGAATAGTTTAAAAGAAATAAGTGACTCTATTAAAAAAAGAGAATTTAAAATAGCTAAAATTTTTCAGAAATTAAATGTAAATTGGATAAATATTAATAAATTAAAAAACTCAGAAGAGATATCTAAAGGTTTTTTTAATATTAATACTTTTGAAGATTTAGAAATAATAAAAAAAATGTAGGATAAATTTTAAATTTATCCTATTTTAATTTCATTCTATTTTAGTATAAAAAAAATTAAAATAAAACAAAAAGAATAAAAAAAGTTGTAAAAAAACTAGTATGATAGTATAATTATTCATATTTTATGAGGAGGGATTATAATGAAAAAGTCCGTATTTTTAACAAGTTTATTAATATGTGCAAATATTTATGCAGGAGAAATTTTAATGGGGACCACGACATCGCTAGATGATACAGGGTTTTTAACTGAGATTTCAAAAACATTAAAAAATGAAAAAGGAATTGAATTAAAATGGATTGCTAAAGGGACAGGAGAAGCCTTAGAACTTGGAAAAAGGGGAGATGTAGATATTTTATTTACTCATGATCCGGGAAGAGAAAAAAAGTTTATAGAAGATGGATACGGAGTAAAAAGATACCCGTTAATGTATAATTATTTTGTAGTTGTGACTGATAATGAGAAAGATTTAACAAACTATCCTAAAAACTTAAATAAATTATTAAGCAAGATAGCAACAGAAAATTTAATCTTTATATCAAGAGGTGATAAATCAGGTACACACTCTAAAGAATTAGCTATGTGGAGAGAAGCACAAGTTGATAAGAATTTTAAAAATTATAAAGAAGCTGGATTAGGAATGGCTAAAACTCTAAATTTAACTTCTGAATTACAAGGATTTACATTATCTGATAGTGGAACATTTTTAAAAGTAAAAGAAAATTTTAAATTACAAGAAGTGCCTTTAGATGAAAAAGAACCTTTAAAAAATATATATTCAATTTTAGAACTATCAAATGTTCAAGAGTCAAAAAAAGATGATATTAAAATATTTATAGAGTTTATGCAGTCAAAAGAAGCAGAAGAAATAATGAAAAATTATGGGAAAAGTGAATTTGGTACACCATTATTTTTTGTAGGTAATTAATGTGGATAAAGAGATAATAGAGATTGTTTTACTATCTTTATTTGTGACAGGAGTTGCAAGCATTTTAAGTTCAATAGTTGGATTTTTTATAAGCCTTGGGTTATTTTTTAGAAAAGATAAAATTTTTAAAAAAATATTGGAGTTTTTTAGAGCTTTAACAGGAGTCCCAACAATAATATTTGGATTAGTAGTACTTCTAATGCTTTCAAGGAGAGGAATTTTGGGACCTTTAAATCTGCTGTTTACACCAACAGCAATAATAATAGCACAATTTTTATTGCTATTGCCACTTGTTATAACATTATGTTCAGAACTTTTAGAAGATGATGGTAGTAGAATTTTAACAACTTGTAAAATTTTACATATACCGTCGAATAAATTAAATAGAGTTTTTTTTAGAGAGTTAAAAACTAGGTTTTTAGGAATATTTTTAGTAGCTTTTGCCAGAGGAATTTCTGAAGTAGGATCGGTTATGTTAGTTGGAGGAAATATTAAAGGTCATACTAGGGTAATGACAACATATATAGCCTTATCAACATCTATGGGAAACTATAATACTTCTTTAGTAATAGCGTTAATTTTATTTAGTATTTCTTTTCTATTAAATTTCTTAATAAAATGGGTGAAATAATTGATAGAGATAAAAAATTTAAAAAAATATTATGAAGATAGACTAATTCTAGAGATAACAAATTTAAATTTTTCTAAAGGAAAAATTTATTCAATATTGGGAAGAAATGGTGCTGGAAAGAGTACTCTTTTAAAAATATTAGGTGGTATTTTATCTTATGATGAAGGAAATTTAAGATATGATAGAGATAATGTAATTTTATCTACACAAGAACCACTATTTTTTAAAGGAAATGTTATTTATAACTTAACTGAACCATTTAAATTGAGAAATTTGAAAGTAGAATTAGATAAAGTAACTATTTTTTTAAAAGAGTTTCAAATAGAAAAATTGAAAGAATCATCAGTAGATAATTTGTCTGGTGGAGAAAAAGCAAAAATTCAATTTATTAGAACAATTCTTTATAATAAAAAAATATTACTTTTAGATGAACCTACCGCAAGTATGGATAAAAAAAGCACATATGTAGTAGAAAGAATATTGAGTGAATTAAGGGATATGGGGTGTTTAATAATTATAGTAACACATGATTACGAACAAGCAGTAAGAATAAGTAATTATATTTATGAAGTAGATGAAGGAAAAATAATACAAAGGGGGACGTAATGTCTAAAGGTTTAATTAATAAGGTTTTTGATAAAGAAACTACAAGAAGAGAATTTTTAAAATTAACTGGAAAAGGAGTGGCTGGATTTGCAGTAACCTCTTCAATCTTGTCAATGTTTGGTTTTGGTGAAGAAGCAATGGCGGCAACAGCTTTACCAGAAGGGTTATTAGTAGTGGATAGATCGAAATGTACAGGGTGTCAGCGTTGTGAAATAACATGTACATTACAAAATGATGGAAAAGTTCAACCATTTTTATCTCGAATTAAAGTTGGGGAAAATTATAACTTTGGAACAACAGGCCCTAAAATAAATTATCAGTATGAAGATGGGCAAATGGGGAATTTAAAGATGTCTCCAGTAACATGTAAGCAATGTAGAGAACCGTTTTGTGCTAATGCTTGTCCTAATGGAGCTATAGTAGCTGATGCAAGAACAGGTGCAAGAGTAGTTTTAAAAGATAAATGTGTAGGATGTGGAGTTTGTACAGAAGCATGTCCATGGAATTTACCTACAATAGATACAGAAAATGGATATGCGACAAAATGTACAACTTGTGGGTCATGCGTTAGAGGATGCCCTACAGATGCTTTAAAAGTTATTAAGTGGGAAGATATCAGCAAAGCACATTTTTTTAGTAAGAGATAATTGAGGGGGATAAATAAAAAATGAGTAAATCATATGGATGGGCAGGAAATATTTTAAGGGTAAATTTAACAACAGGAATAATAACAAAAGAACCTACGTCTAAATATAAAGATTTTATTGGTGGAATGGGAATAGGATATAAAGTTATATTTGATGAAGTACCAGCAGGAACAAAAGCTTTTGATGAAGCTAATAAAATAGTCTTTGCAGTAGGACCGTTAACAGGATCAGGAGCACCTTCAAGTTCTAGAACAAATATAACATCGCTATTTCCATCAAATCCTTATAATGCTGTAGGAGATTCGCATATGGGAGGAAATTTTGCAGCTCAATTAAAATATGCGGGATATGATGCTATAATTATTGAAGGAAAATCAAATAGACCAGTTTGGTTAAAAATAGATAATGATAAAGTTTCTTTAGAAAGTGCAACAAATGTATGGGGTAAAGGGATAAAAGATACAACAGCTCAATTAGGAGCAATAATGGGAAAAGAGGCTTCAATAGCAGCAATAGGTCAAGCAGGAGAAAATATGGTAAATCTTTCTGTAATTATGAACGGATTAAGTCATTCAGCAGGTGGCCATGGTGGTATATTAGGATCAAAGATGTTAAAGGCTATTGGAGTAAAAGGGACTAATGCTGTCAATATTGCTGGAAAAGGTAGAGAGTTACTAAAGTTAAATAATTATATGATGAAAGATTTAATTGGAGCAAACAATCAACATGTTGTACCAAGTACTCCACAACCGTGGTCTGAGTTTCATCATAAAGGTAGCAGATGGACAGCTAGAGAAGGATTAACTTGGGGTGCAGCAGAGGGTGGACCGATAGAAACTGGAATTGCAGCAGCAGGTGACGTAAATAAAGTGGGCTATAGAACAATGAAAGCTACATTTGATTTAGGTCCTTCAGCAGAAAAATATACAGTAAGAATGGGAGGATGTCAATCATGCCCAATTAGATGTATGAGCCAATTAAAGGTACCTAAATTGCAAGATTATGGATTATCACCTTATGTAGCAAATACTTGTATGGGGTACTTTTCACCTCAAAGAGTGATGTTTAAAGGAAATAAAGATATAGAAGAGAAAGGTGACGGAAAAATGTTTGCTGCAGTTATTGGAGCATCATTAGCTGATGACTATGGAGTATGGTGTAACTATGGTCTTATTGGAACAGATTTAAAACATGGATATGAAAGTGGAATTTTTAAAAAGGTCTTACCAGAAGAGGAGTATAACTCTATTCCGTGGAATTTATTAGAAGAAAAAGATCCGGCATTTCTAATTGATTTTTATAGAAGAATAGCTTATAAAGAAGGAGAATTGAGTCATCTTGGAGACGGAGCATATTGGGTTGCTAAAAGATGGGACTTTGGAGATGATTATTGGAATAATCCTAAATATGGGTTATGGTCAAGATTAGGATTTCCAAAACATCATTCTAACGAGACAAATGGTCAAGTAGGGTCATTAATAAGCTGTATGTTCAATAGAGATGCTCAAAGTCATACTTTAGTAAATTTAGTTGGAAGTGGATTGCCAATAGAGATTCAAAAAGAGGTTGTAGCAGAGATTGTAGGTTCACCTGATGGAATAGATCCACCATTAAATTATAGTCCAATGAATGAGTATAAAGCTAAATTAGCTAAATGGGCTATTGTAAAAAATTGCTTACATGATTCTTTAACTCTTTGTAATTGGATGTGGCCAATGACAGTTTCTCCACATAAATCAAGAAATTATAGAGGCGACTTAGCTTTAGAATCTAAATTTATGACTGTGGTAACAGGAGAAAATTATACAGAAGAAAGTTTAGATTTAGCTGCAGAGAGAGTATTTACTTTACATAGAGCATTAACAGTAAAAAATATGAATACAATTAATATGAGAGAAGAACATGATGGAATGACTGATTGGGTATTCGATAAAGATCCAGATATTAAAGCATTTACTCCTGGAACAGATAAGATGGATAGAGAGGATATGCAAGTTGCACTGACAATGTTCTATAAAGAGATGGGATGGGATGAAAAAACAGGAGCTCCAACAAAAGAAACATTAAATAGATTGGGAATGTCCGATGTTGCAGCAGAGCTTGAAAGATTAAATTTATTACCAGCATAAAAACAAAAAGGGAAGAGAAATGAATATAGAGATTTTAGCTCAGTCTATAAGGGAAGCGTCAAAATTAGGAAAATTAATTAGTAAATATGAATTAGAAAGGGAGCCTTTAAAAATAAAGGCTTCTAAAATTGAAAGAGTGATAGAAGAATTAAAAAATAGTGAAAAGACAAAAGATATAGATATAATTAGAGGAAAAACAGAAGTATATTTTTATTCAAAAGATTATATTAGCAATGCATATAGAGATGTTTTATTTAATTTGAAAGAAAAAAATATTCAAGAAGTAATAATTGATTTAGTTAGAAAAGAATCTCAATTATATCCAAGACCAACATCTTTAGAAATTTTTAAACTATCTCCATTTAACAGGGATGATATAGAAGATTTGATAGATGAAATAATCAAAAATAAAGAATATATAGATATAAAAATAGTGGAAGCTTCAAATGGAGCTAAATATCTTTTTTCTGATACATATATGATTTTTGGACATGCAAAAGGATTGTGTGAATGGGTAGAGGTAGGACAGTTTGAAAATCCATAAAAAAGGAGTAATATGTTAAAAAAAACTAATGTATGTGAAGAAGCGCCAGTAGAGCTAAAAGTAAATAGAGAAAAAATGGTAACTTTTATGTGTTCACCATATGATTTAGAAGATTTAGCTTTAGGTCATCTTTATACGAGAGGAATAATAAAGAATAAAAATGAGTTAGAAAGTATAGCGGCATGTAAAGATGCAAAACTCATTGCAACATATACCTTAGGAGAAGTAAAAGATGATTTATTTACTATTCCTAAAGTAGTTTTAAGTGGTTGTGGAAGTGGAGCACTTTTTGATGAGAAAGTTATGGAAAAAGAGAAAATAGAATATTCTAATCAAATATCTTTAGAAAGAATAAAAAAAATTGCAAGAGATATGTTAGAAGGTGCAGCGATGTATAAAAATAGTGGTGGAATGCATTGTGCATCAATTGGAAATGCAAATGGTGAAGTTGTCATAAGAGAGGATATAGGAAGACATAATGCTGTTGATAAAGTTATTGGAGCAGCTTTAAACAAAGAATTTGATTTAAAAAATTCAGTTATAACTACTACAGGAAGATTATCTTTAGATATGGTGCTTAAAGCTGTAGCAACTAAAATACCTGTTGTAGCTACAATTAGTATTCCAAGTAGTTTAGCAATAGAGTTAGCAGAAAAATTGGGAGTTTGTTTAATTGGAAGGATTGGAAAAAATGATCCAATAATTTATACTTTTGAAAATAGAATAAAATAAGGGGAGAGATAAAAAATGTTTGGAAGATTAGGACCGTTTGAATTGATATTAATATTATGTATAGCATTAGTAGTTTTTGGACCATCAAAGCTACCAGAAATTGGAAAAAGTTTAGGAAAAGCTATAAAAGAGTTTAAAGGACATGCTAACGATATTAGTAAGGATATAGACCCAAATACACAATCAAAGAATGAGGGAAATAGTGAAAAATAAAAATTTAACAATGCTAGGACATTTAGCAGAGTTGAGAAAAAGGATGTTATATATAGTTGTTGCTAATTTAATCACAACATTTATTTGTTATGAATATTCAAATATATTAATTGAAATATTTTTGAATATGAATAAAAGTATGAAATTGGTTTATTTAACTCCTCCAGAATTATTTTTAGCTTATCTAAAAATATCATTAATAGGAGGAATAATTTTAGCATCACCAATAACAATTTTACAGATATGGACCTTTGTATCTCCTGGTCTTTATAAGGATGAAAGATTATATATAGTAGGTTCTTTTATAGGTGGATTGTTATTTTTTATAACTGGAAGTTATTTTGCTTATAAAATGGTATTACCAACAATGTTAGAGTTCTTTCAAAAATTCCAAAGAGATGAGATTGCTCAAATGATTTCGATAGGGTCATATTTAGATTTTGTATTAAGTATTATTTTTACTTTTGGAATTGTATTTGAAATGCCTGTTTTAGCAGCATTATTAGCAAAATTAAAGCTTATAAAAGCCACAACATTGAAGAAAAAACAACCAATTATGATATTAATAATATTTATAGTAGCAGCAGTAATGACACCACCAGACATAATATCTCAAATTATGTTAGCACTTCCAATGATATTATTATTACAGTTAAGTATAGGTATTTGTTGGTTAATAAATAAATATCAGGAGGAATAATGAGATTTTTTAAAACAGTGAGTTTAAAAGAAGCTATAGATAGCATAGTATCAAAATTAGATAAAGAATTAAAAATAGAAGAAGTTTTGTTAGAAGATTCTTTAAATAAAATTATAGCAGAGAATATAGTATCAAATATAGATTTACCATCATTTGATCGATCTACAGTGGATGGTTATGCTGTAAAAGCTAAAGATATTTGTGGTGCTAGTGAATTTTCACCGATTCCTTTAAAAAATATAGGTAATGGGAAAATGGGAGAAGAGAATGTTAATAGGATAGATTTAGGGCAGTGTATGTATATTCCAACAGGAGGGATGCTTCCTATTGGAGCAGACGCTATGGTTATGATAGAAGATTGCGAAACTTTAGGGGAGGAAATATTAATTAATAAAGGTATTGCACAACTTTCAAATATAATTATAAAAGGGTCTGAGATAAAAAAAGATGATTTATTGGTTAAAGTAGGCGAAAGAATAACATCAAGTCATATAGGTGTTTTATCGTCTATTGGAATATCTAAAGTTAAAGTTTACGAAAAAATAAAGTTTTCAATTATTTCTACAGGAGATGAAATTGTAGAGTTAGGAAAAGAATTAAAAATAGGTGAAGTTTATGATATAAACACAAATATTTTTAGAGCTCTAATTGAAGAGGGACTAGGAGAGGTTACCAGTACATTTTTAGTAAAAGATGATTTAAGTATATTATCATCAACATTAAAGAAAGCTTTGGAAATAGCTCATGTTGTATTAATCTCTGGTGGTAGTTCTGTAGGAGTAAGAGATTTTACAGAAAAAGCCATAGAAGATATAGGGGGTAATA
Organism: Cetobacterium sp. 2G large; assembly: GCF_014250655.1. Classification (NCBI taxonomy): domain Bacteria; kingdom Fusobacteriati; phylum Fusobacteriota; class Fusobacteriia; order Fusobacteriales; family Fusobacteriaceae; genus Cetobacterium; species Cetobacterium sp. 2G large. Next base: position 68,144 of record NZ_JACHTH010000007.1, read on the forward strand.
TATTTGTTCATGGAATATCTTTAAAACCTGGAAAGCCAACTATAATAGCAAAATATAAAAATAAATTTATTTTTGGAATGCCAGGACATCCTCAATCAGGAGTAAATGTTTTTAAGGCTCTAGTTGAACCGATATTTTTAAATAAAAAAAGAGTAAAAGTATATGGTGAGTTAAAAGAAAATATTTATGGTGACCCTGGAAAAACATGTTTCATAAATGTTAAGTTAAAGACAGAGGATCAAAAAGTACAAGTTTATCCACTTGTTAGCAAATCTTCTATGATAAGACCAATTTTAGATGGAGATGGTTATATAATTATACCAGAACATAAAGAAGGACTTTATAAAGGAGAATTAGTGGAGGTTGTATTGAATGTCTAAAAGAAATATTTATATAGATAATATTGATGTAGAATTAGCTTTAGAAAAATATTTTTCAGAAATATCTTTTGATTTTAAAAGCGAAAAAATATCAGTTTTAGATTCAGTAGGAAGAGTTACTTATAAAGCTGTTTATGCTAATTATTGTTCTCCTACATATGCAGCAAGTGCAATGGATGGAATTTTTCTTTTTTCAGAAAAAATAAAAGAAGCAACGGAAGTGACTCCTGTGTACTTAAATGAAAATGATTTTAAATATGTAAATACAGGAAATCCACTGGATTTGTCTTTAGGGGATTGTGTTGTTATGATTGAAGAGTTAATTGAATTAGAGGATGGAAACTTTAAAATTATAAAGAACGCAAAGCCGTGGCAACACATAAGGCCAATAGGTGAAGATATTGTAGCAGGAGAAATGTTAATAAAGTCAAATCATAAGATTTTACCTCAAGATTTAGGAGCACTTATAACTGGAGGAATAAAGGAGATAGAGGTTTATAAAAAACCAATGGTAGCTATTATTCCAACAGGAGATGAAGTTATAGACATATTTAAAGAAGAGTTTAAGGAAAAATCAGTAATTGATTGTAATTCTTATATTTTTTCAGCTCAAATAAAGGAATGGGGTGGGATACCACATATTCAAGAAAAATTAAAAGATAATTATAATGAAATGAAAAAAAAGTTAAAAGAACTTTCTAAAAATTATGATGTTTTAGTTGTAAATGCAGGGTCTTCAGCAGGTAGTAAAGATTATACAAAAAATGTGATTGAAGAAATAGGAGAGGTTATTATTCATGGAGTAGCAATTAAACCTGGAAAACCAACAATATTAGGAAAAATAAATGGAAAACCAGTTATAGGGATACCAGGCTATCCAGTTTCAGCATATTTAGCGATGGATATATTTATGAAACCACTTTTAGAAAAGATGACTAATATTTTTAATGTTGAAAATTTTATAGAGGGAAAATTAGGAAAAAGTATTGTGTCGTCTTTAAAACATAAAGAGCTTGTGAGGGTAACTCTACATAAAAATAAAGATGAGTATATAGTAATGCCTTTAGCTAGAGGAGCGGGGATTACAACGAGCTTATCAAAAGCAGATGGAATTTTGGAAATATCTAAATCAGTTGAAGGGATTGGTTTAGGAGAGAGAGTAAAGGTAAGGTTATTAAAACCATTAAAAGAGATAGATAATAATTTAGTATCAATAGGAAGTCATGATATTGTTATGGACTTAATTGGGGATTCTATAAAACTATGCTCTACTCATGTGGGAAGTTTCGGAGGGATATTAGCAATAAAGCAGAGAAATACAGATATTGCACCCATTCATATGTTAGATGAAGAAAGTGGAGAATATAATATTTCTTTTATAAAAAAATATTTTCCAAGTGAAGATATGATGTTAGTGAAAGGTGTCGAAAGAATCCAGGGGTTAATAGTCCAAAAAGGAAACCCTTTAAATTTAAAGGAAATCAAAGATATATTAGAAAAAAATATTAAATTTGTAAATAGACAAAGAGGATCAGGAACAAGGATACTTTTAGATTATTGGTTAAAAGATGAAAACTTAGATTATATAAATTTAAAAGGGTATGACTATGAAGTTGCAACTCATTTAGATGTAGCAATGGCTATAAAAAATGGAACAGCTGAAGCTGGATTAGGAATAATGGAGGCTGCTAAAATAGCAGATTTAGATTTTATTCCCTTAGCTAAAGAGGAGTATGATTTTTTAATAAATCCAGAAATAAAAAATAGTGAAAAAATTAAAGAGTTTATTAAATTTTTGAAATCTGATTTTTTAAAGAAAAAAATAGAGAGTTTAGATGGGTATAGTCTAAATAAACCAGGTGAAGTTATAGAAATAAAATGCTCGAGATAATCTCGAGCATTTCTATCTTTAAAGATTGAAGAAGATATCAATAGTTTCATCATCAGGTTTTTCACCTAAGAAAGACCCTAAAATGAAGACTAATAAACTCATGGCAATAACTGGTACAATTTGATGAAGCCCAGAAAAACTAATTTTAAAAACAGAAAAATATATATATGAAGCTACACCAAAAATCATAGAGGATATAGCACCAAGAGCGTTAGCCCTTTTCCAATATAATCCCATAATAATAGGACAGAAAAATGCAGCTTCTTGACCTGCTAGAGCAAAAAGATTTATCCAAACTAAAAGTTCAGGAGGATCAAGTGATAAAAGAAAAACAATTACTCCTATAAATAGTGAAGTAAATAGTGAAAGTTTTTTAATTTTTTTATCTCCAGGATTTGGATTAATATAGTTAATATATAAATCTTTGACAATAGTTGCAGATGATAAAATTAAAAATGAATCAACGGTAGACATAATGGCAGCAAGAGGCCCACCTATAAATACACCAGCTAAAATAGGATGTAATTTTGAAATTGCTAAGGTCGGAATTATTTTATCACCAATAGTTATTCCAGGAAGAATAGCAACTCCCATAACTCCAATTAAATGCATAATAAGCATTAAAATCCCAACAACAGATGTTCCAATAATCATAGCATTATGCATCGATTTGCTATCTTTAAATCCCATACATCTAACAGATGTAGCAGGAAGACCAAGAATAGCAACTCCTACTAACATCCAAAAAGAAAGAATAAATGGTTTAGCAATTGCTCCACCAGAATCTGGTGTCAAAAGAGCAGGATTTGTTTGTTCAATTGTTCTCATAATATTTTCCATTCCACCGCCATTTTTTAAAAGAGTGAAAAATAAAATACCTGAAGCAATTAACATAACCCCACCTTGAATAGCGTCTGTTAGAGCAACAGCTCTAAATCCACCGATAGTTGTATAAGTAATTATAACAAAGGAAAAAATAACTAATCCAACAATATAGGGAAGCCCAGTGACACTTTCAAAAAGTCTTGCTCCACCAACAAAGTTTGCAACAACAGTTCCAATAAAGAAAACTAGCATGATAACAGACCCCAGAATAACAACAATATCATTTTTATATCTTGCTCTAAGTAAATCAGTGATAGTAAGACCACCAATTTTACGTGATATTATAGCTAAACGTTTTCCTAAAATTCCTAAGGTTAAAAAAGCAGTAGGTGTTTGAATACATGCAAGCAAAACCCATCCAAGTCCTAATTTATACGCAACTCCAGGTCCACCTATAAATGAGCTAGCACCTATATAAGTAGCAATAATTGTCATAGCAAGAACAAATCCCCCCATATTTCTACTTCCAATAAAGTATTCCTCCATAAAATCAACGCTACCGCTATTTTTAATTTTATTGACTTTCCAAGCAACACCTAACATTAAAAAAAGATATAAAATAATTGGTAAAAGTATAAGCATTAATCCTCCTAATCTAAATCGACATCTTTAAAAAAGCATTTAACTGCTATAAAAACTAATACGTTTATAACAACTAATCCTAAAACGCATGAATAGAAAAACCAACTAGGTAAACCTAAAATAAATTCATTAGTATCTGATTTATAAATATATGCGAAATAATACCACCAGCAAAAATAAAAAAGATACAGTAAACAAGTAATAATCGCTTCTTTATTAATTTGTTTAATATTTTTTTTCATTAAAAACCTCCCTAACGTAAAAAAAGAGAGCATGTTTTGCTCTCTTTAAAGTCTTAGATATTACTGTCTTTCACTTTTTAACTTTTCAGCCATAGCTTTAGCAATATTTTCTAATTTTCTTTGATCGTCTGGAGTTGGTTCTCCTTTAGCTTCAACAGCATCAGCGATAACTTCTAAACCAGGAAGGGCGTCAGCAAAGGCTTGTATTCCTCTTACTCCACCACCACTCCAAAGCATATTTCCGAAAATTCCAAGATATCTATTTTTTAAACCGTAATTCTTTAATTTATGTAAAAGTCCTTGTAAAACAGGATAAACATCATTGTTATGAGCTGCAGATCCAATAATAAGCCCTTTATATTTCCAAATATCGCTAATAATGTATGAGTGATCAGTTTTTGAGGCATCATATATTTTTATATTTTTAATTCCATTCCAAGCAAGTTCTCTAGCAATAACATTTGCCATTTTTGCAGTTGTTCCATATAAAGTACCATATACGATAACAACACCCTCTTCTTCAGGAGTAAAGCTTGCCCAATTAGCAAAGTGATTGATAACTACAGAGATATCTTTTCTCCATAAAATTCCATGAGAAGGACAAATATATTTTATTTCAAGTCCACCTAATTTATTAATAGCATTCAAAACTTGAGGTCCATATTTTCCAACTATGTTAGAATAATATCTTCTCATTTCATCTTCGTAGAAAGAGAAGTTAATTTCGTCATCAAAAATTCCACCGTCTAAAGTTCCAAAACTTCCAAAGGCATCATTAGAGAATAAAATTTTATCAGTTATATCATATGTAACCATTGATTCAGGCCAGTGAACCATAGGTACCATAGCAAAAGTTAGAGTATGATGACCTAAACTTAATTTATCTCCCTCTTTTATACAGATAAATTTTGCTTCATCAAAATCAGGAATAAAAGCTTTAATCATTTTTAATGTAATCACATTACCAATAAGTTTTGCCTCAGGAAAGTGAGCCATAACCTCCCCTAAAGAACCAGAATGATCAGGTTCCATGTGGTTAACTATAATATAGTTAAGAGCTTTTCCTTTTAAAATTCCATTTATTTTTTCAATAAATAATCCAGCAGTTGAGAAATCAACTGTATCGATGATACAAGTTTTTTCATCGTTTATTAAATATGAGTTATAAGCAACACCTTGCGGTAATGGCAAATAATTTTCAAATCTTTCAGTTTTTCTATCGTTAGTTCCAATCCAGAAAACTTTTTCTGTAATAGGCGCATGATAATGCATATTTTCCTCCTTGATATTTTAGTCTATATTAACTGTATATATTTTAATCTAAAATCATTAAAAATTCAACTATAATTGTAAAAATAAACAATAATTAAATATAGGTTAACAAAAACTATACAAAAAAAATATAAAAAGGACATTGGTTTAATAAATAATGTAGAAAAAAATAAAAAAAGTTTTACGAAAATTCGAAGTGGTGATATAATCAAATCAAAGCTAGATATACAAAAATTACAAATAGGGAGATTTTATATGAATCCAATATTTTTACAAATAGGCAGTTTTAAATTAAGCTATTACGGATTGTGTTACGCAATTGCATTTTTTATAGGAATAGAATTGTTAAAAAAAGAAGCTGATAAAAAAGGAATATCAAAAAATATTATTGAAGATTACGCTTTTATTGCAATGCTGTCAGGTCTTTTAGGAGGAAGATTGTATTATGTATTGTTCAATTATACTTATTACTTTTCTCATCCTCAGGATATAATAGCTGTATGGAAAGGTGGAATGGCTATACATGGTGGTATAATAGGTGGATTTATAGGAACTTTGATTTATGCTCATAGGAAAAAGTTAAATCCATTTTTATTAGGAGATATGGTTGCACCTTTGCTACTTTTAGGTCAAGGTATAGGTAGGTTTGGAAACTTAGCAAATGGAGAAGTACATGGTGTTCCAACATTTACTCCACTAAAAGTGATATTTAATTTAAAACCAAGTTTTTATCAATGGTATAATAGTTATAATTTGATGAGTTTAACTGAAAAAGCTCAATATAAAGAGTTAGTTCCTTGGGGATTAGTGTTTCCGACATCATCACCAGCAGGATCAGAATTTCCTAATTTACCTCTTCATCCAGCAATGCTTTATGAAGCAGCACTTAATTTTATAGGTTTTTTCTTTTTATATTTTTTTATGAGGAAAAAAAATTATGCTACAGGAACAATTTGGTGGACATATATAATAATATATAGTATTAATCGTATAATTGTGAGTTTCTTTAGAGCAGAAGATTTAATGTTGTATGGGTTTAGAGCCCCGCATGTTGTAAGTTTTATAATGTTGTTGATAGCAGCAATAATTATAATAGTTATTAATAAAAAATCAGGGAGTGATAAATAATGAAAAAAATCTTAGGAATACTATTAATGATTTCAGTTTTATTTGGAGGGTGTTCAAGCTTGACAACAAAAAATAAAAGATTAGTAGGGAAAGAGTATATCTTAATTCAAGAAAACTCTATTCCAAATGTACTAATAGGGTTTGACGAACATAATTTTTATGGATTCTCTGGGTTAAATAATTACTTTGGAAGATATGAGAAAAAAGGAAATAAAATTAAGTTAGAAAAATTAGGATCAACTCTAATGGCTGGTTCAGATAAAGTTATGAAAATGGAATCTGAATATTTAGAAAAATTAGATACAGTTCAAACATTTAAAGTAGAAGATGATATATTAATTTTTAATTTAAAAGATGGATCTACTTTACAATATAAAGAAAATAAAAAAGTTGACAAAAAATTAAAATAATGATACAAAATAATATCAAAATAAAAAATATCCAAGGGAAATAAATTTTTTATAAAAAATTGGATTAAGTTAAGGCGAAATTTTTTTTTTCGCCTTTTTTTTTTTCGATTTTTATAAAATAAATGGAGGATATTTATGAAAGAAACTAAGTATGTATTTGTAACAGGAGGAGTTGTATCATCTTTAGGAAAAGGAATTACAGCAGCATCGCTAGGAAGATTATTAAAAGAAAGAGGATATAGTGTAACTATTCAAAAATTTGATCCATATATAAATATAGATCCAGGAACAATGAATCCTTATGAGCATGGAGAAGTATTTGTAACTAACGATGGTGCTGAAACAGATTTGGACTTAGGTCATTATGAAAGATTTTTAGATGAAAATTTAACAAAGTATAATAATATTACAACTGGTAAAGTATACGAATCTGTAATCAATAAAGAAAGAAAAGGTCAATACTTGGGAAAGACTGTCCAAGTAATTCCACATATAACAAACGAGATAAAATCTAAAATAGAGTTAGTTGGAAAAGAAAATAATTCAGATGTAGTTATAACAGAGATAGGTGGTACGGTTGGAGATATTGAATCTACACCTTTTTTAGAAGCTATAAGACAATTTAAGTACGATGTAGGAAGAAATAATGTTTTATACATCCACGTGACACTTTTACCATATTTAAAAGCTGCAGGAGAATTAAAAACAAAGCCATCTCAGCATTCAGTAAAAGAACTGATGAGTTTAGGGATAAGACCAGATATTTTAGTTTGTAGAACAGAGCATCCTGTAAGTATGGATATAAAAAGAAAACTATCAATGTTTTGTGATATTGATGAGGATGCAGTGATAGAAGCTCCAGATGCTAAGACAATTTATGAAGTTCCACTTATAATGGAAGAGAATGGATTAGCTAACGTTGCATGTAAAAAATTAGGAATTGAAAATAAAAAACCAACTTTAAAGATTTGGAAAGAAATTGTAAGAAAAATTAAACATCCAACTGATAAGATTAAGTTGGCCGTTGTAGGAAAATATATTGAATTAAAGGATGCGTATATAAGTATAAATGAGTCTATAGAGCATGCAGCATACGAACTTGGATTAAAAGCTGAAATTCATTATATTCAAGCAGAAGAGTTAGATACAAAGACTTTAGAACAGTTTAATGGAATATTAATTCCTGGTGGATTTGGAGATAGAGGAGTTCAAGGCAAAATTGATGCAATAAAATTTGCAAGAGAAAATAGAATTCCGTTTTTAGGTATTTGTTTAGGGATGCAAAGTGCAGTAATTGAATTTTCTAGAAATGTTTTAGCTATGGAAGCAGCGAATTCTACAGAATTTGATAAAAATACAAAATTTCCAGTTATAGATATTTTATTAGATCAAAAAAATATTGAAAATTTAGGTGGAACAATGAGATTAGGACTTTATCCATGTAAATTAGAAAAAGATAGTTTAGCTTATGAGTTATATCAAGAAGAGCTTATATATGAAAGACATAGACATAGATATGAATTTAATAATATTTATAAAGAGATAATTCAAAAAAATGGTCTAAAGATATCTGGAAAATCTCCAGATGGAACTTTAGCAGAAATTGTAGAATTACCTAAAGAGTCACACCCATTTTTTATAGCGGGTCAGTTTCATCCAGAATTTAAAAGTAGACCAGGAAAACCACACCCGCTATTTTTAGGGTTTGTAAAAGCTATTTATAAAAGAGAAAATAATTAATCAAGAGAAATTTTTCTAGAATTTCCTCTTATATCAACCTCAATAATTTTTTCAATAGTTCCAGCTCTATGACCTATTAAGTAGTTTGTCATATTAGCTGCTGAACATGAGTGATTAGGGATAATTTCAATTTTATCACCAATTTTTAGGGCTGTAGGGCCCTCTTTTTTTACTTTTGCTACTTCTTCAGATAATCCAATAACAGTAAGTTCAGGATGATTTTTAACAATTCCAAATCCTTTTGTTAAAGAGTTTCCGTGTGCTCCTTGATCAAGTCCTAAACACTTACTACCGCAATCAAGAATAAATAAATCTTCAGATGGATGAGAAACTACAGTTGCTAAAACAGTTAAAGCGCAATCTTTTTCTTCTGCAGCACCTAAAGCTACTTGAATAGCATCAAAGAATACATAGTTTCCAGGTCTAGAAACTGTTATTTCTTTAGATTTTATTGCATTTTCAAAAGTTGGAGTAGTTCCAGTAGCTACAAATTCAACAGTAGCACCATTTTCAATTAAAAGATTTTTAGCTAAAGTCATTATATTAATCTCTTTTTCTGTGATTTCATTAACATGATCTTTTGAAAAACCATAAACTTGACCAGTGTGAGTAGAAATACCTTTGAAAACAAGATTAGGGTATTTTTGTAATGAGTTATATAAATTAACACTTTCTTCAGGTGACACTCCGAATCTATTTAAACCACTATTTATTATAATTTGATAATTAATTGTATTTGTACCTAATTTTTTTGAAAGTTCAATTGCAGGAATTTCATTGTCAAAAGCAACAAATAAGTCACATTGTGCACTAAGAGCAATTATTCTATCTAAGTTACTATCTCCAATAATAGGGTAGGCAAGCATAACTTTAGTTACTCCACTTTTTTTAACAACAGATTCAGCCTCATCTAAAGTTCCAACTAAAACACCTTTAGCTCCAGCTTCAATCTGCATTTTAGTGATTTCGCTACTTTTATGAGTTTTTAGCATAGGGAATAATTCAACAAGATTTTCATCAGCTAAATTTTGATATTTTTTTATATTATTTTCTAATGCATCTAAATTAACTAAAAAACTTGGTGTAGTTAATGATGATATATTTTTTTTATTCATATATAAACCTCCAATTTAAATTCTAATAAAATATACAACATTTTTTTCTTAAAGTCAAACTTTATTTATTAAAAAAAATAAATTAAAAATTTATTAAAAGGAAAAACAAAGATATGTTGAAAATAGATAATATTACTAAATTTTTTGAAAAGAGGTATTGTTATGGAAAGAATTGAAGAAAAATTAAAAGATATTGAAAAAGAATATTTAGAGCTTCAAGAGGGAATAACAGAATATTCAAATAATAATTTGAAATCAGCAGATTTAAAAAAAAGAGGATCAAAATTTGGAATTTATGAGCAAAAGGGTAAAAAAATGATGCTGAGACTAAAAGCTGTTGGAGGAGAGCTTTCAATAGAAAAATTTAAATCTTTAGCTGGAATAATGGAAAAAGAAGAAATTCCATATTTACACCTTTCAACAAGACAGAATTATCAACTTCACGAAGTTGAATTTGAAAGAGTGAAAGACACAATAGAGCAATGCAATTCAAAAGAGATGTATTTTAGAGGTGGAGGTGGAAACACATTTAGAAGTATCTTAGTTTCTACGTACACAGGAGTTGATAAAAGAAATATATTTGATGTAATGCCATATGCAAGAATGGTTGAAAATGAAGTGTTTTTTATGGATAAAGCTTTTGATTTTGGAAGAAAGTTAAAAATAGGGTTTTCAAACTCTTTAGACGATGAATTTGTTATGGCTGTTCAAGATATGGGATTTGTTGCAAAAGAAATAAATGGCGAAAAAGGTTTTAAAGTTTACTGCGGTGGTGGAATGGGAAGAGGTAGTAAAATTGGGCATGTTTTAATAGAATTTTTACCTGAGACAGATTTACTAAGAGCAGTTAAAGCTTTAATAAACTTATTTTATGATCGTGGAGATAGAGTAAACAGAATGCAGGCAAGACTGAGATTCTTAGTTGAAAAAATGGGATTTGAAGGTTTTAAAAAATTATATTTAGATTACTTTGAAAAAGAAACTATAGTTAATGGAAAGATACCTAAAATAGACTATGAAAAAAAAGTAAGAGAGTTAAAACAATTTGATGAAATTGAGAATTCAGAGACATTTAATTTATGGAAGGATATTTGTACTAAAGAAACTAAATTTAAAGATATAGTTTCTCTTGTGCTATATGTAAAAAATGGTGATTTAAGTGCAAAAGATATAGAGAAGTTATATATATTAATGAAGGATATAAATACTCCAACTATAAGAGCTACTATTAATCAAAACCTAGTTATTCCATTGGTTCATAAATCAGCGATTCCTTATATATACAAATATTTAAGTGAAACAATTCCAGAGATAGTTACAGAAACTATATCAATAAGAGGACAAATTAGAGCATGTGTCGGTGCAAAAGTATGTATGATAGGAGTTCAAGATTCTCAAAGTATAGCAGACGCAATAGGAGATGAATTAGACCAATTAGCAAAAGAGTTTCCACAATATAGAAAAATTATATTTAAGGAGGCTAAAAATATAAGAATTTCTGGATGTCCAAGCTCTTGTGCAGGTGTTCCAGTAGCTCCATTAGGATTTATTGGATTAAAAAAGAAAATAAATGATAAGCTAGTTGATTGTATGCAGGTTTATATGGGAGGAATATTAACTGATTCAATTCAATCTTTAGCATTTGAAATACCAAATTTAATTTTACCAATAGATGAAATACCAATTTTGGTAAAATCTTTGTTTAGAGATTATTTAGAAATATTACAAGTTTATGATATTACTTTTAGTAATTATATGTATGAAAGAAGATTAGAAGAGTTTTAACTAAAAAAGTGACGATTAATTTAAATCGTCACTTTTTATTATTTTTGCACCCTTTTCCATCATCTCTTTGAGAGCGTTATTAGAATCGTTAAAAGATAGATTAACACCTTTACAACCATCTTCTATAACATTAACCTTAAAACCTAAATCAAGAGCATCTAAAACTGTATGTTTAACACAGTAATCTGTAGCTAGACCTAAAACAAAAATTTCTGAAATTTGGTTGTTTTCTAAAAGAGATAACAGTTCAGTGCTTTTTAATTTTCCATTATCAAAAAAACCACTATAAGAGTCAATTTCAAAATTAGTTCCTTTATAAATAATATGTTTAATTTCTTTAAGATTTGGATGAAAGTTAGAGCCATAAGTATTTTCAACACAATGTTCAGGCCACCAGACTTGTGGGAGATTATTTAAAATACCAATTTCTCCAATAGTTCCATTAGAATTTTTTGCAAAACTTTTATGATTAGCTGGGTGCCAATCTTTTGTAGCTACAACGAAATATTGATTTTTATTAAAAAAATCAATAACTTTATTAACAATAGGGATAATTTCATGAGCATCTTTAACTGCTAAAGCCCCACCTTCGCAAAAATCATTTTGAACATCAACAACAATCAAAGCTTTCAAAATAAACCTCCTAAAAATTCATTTTTCACAGTATAGCAGCTAAAGAAAAAAATGTAAATTAAAAACAACTTGGAAAAAGGATTTCTATTTGTTATTATTGTATATATAAGTATAAAATTTAAGGAGGGGGAATATGAACGTAATATTAGGAATTGCATTTTTTATTTTAGGGAGTTTAGCTGTTTATATTTTTCAAAGAAAAAAATATAAAAAAATGACAGAAGAGGATTTTGTTTGTGAAGTAGTACAAAAGGCTTTTATAAGAGAGAAATTTTCAGATCACAATGAACATAAGTTAGTGAGAGAATTATTAAAAAGTGATGCTTTTGTAAAAGATTTATCATTGACAGCAAAATTTAAAGGTATAATAGTAGGTTATATTCTTTTTACAAAAGTTAAGGTAGGAAATGATACATTGTTAACTTTAGCTCCCTTAGCGGTATTGCCAAGATTTCAAAAAAAGGGTATTGGTAAAAGCTTGGTAGAAAAAGGTCATAAAATAGCTAAAGAATTAGGATATAAAGGAATTGTTGTTTTAGGTCATGCAGACTACTATAAAAAATTTGGTTATGAACCAGCTTCAAAATGGGGAATAAAATGTCCTATAGAAGTACCAGATGAGAACTTTATGGCAATTGAATTATATCCTGGAGCTTTAAGTAATGTGAAAGGTACAGTTGAATATCCTAAAGAATTTGGAATAAATTAGGTAAAAGGGAGTGGAGATTATGAACTTTAATAATTACGTTGAAAGAAAAGGTTCAGATTCAAGAAAATGGAGTTTAGAAGGTATGCTTGAAATGGCATCTTACGTAGATGAGAACAGTATTCCTATGTGGGTTGCAGATATGGATTTTAAAGCTCCAGATTTCGTAGAAAAAGCTTTGTTGGAAAGAGTTAGTCATGGTGTATTTGGTTATAATACAGTTGGTGATGATTACTATAACAGTGTTATATTTTGGTTGAAAAATAAGAATAATTGGGATATAGAAAAATCTTGGATAGTTCCAACAAGTGGAGTCGTTCCTGCATTATGTTATGCAATTCAAGCATTCACTGAACCTGGAGATGGAGTAATAGTTCAAAATCCAGTATATCCACCGTTTAAAGGGTCTGTAGAGTTAAATAATAGAAAAGTAGTAAATAACTCATTAAAATTGATTCAGGATAGATATGAAATAGATTTTAAAGATTTAGAAGAAAAATTGAAAGATTCAAAAAATAAAATGTTAATTTTATGTAATCCTCATAATCCAGTTGGAAGAGTTTGGAGTGAAAATGAATTAAAGAATATTATAGAGCTATGTTTAAAATATAAAAAAATAGTAGTTTCAGATGAGATTCATAGTGATTTAATACTATTTAATAATAAATTTACATCGATGGGAATTTTAAATAGTAAAATTCATGATTATTTAGTTGTTTGTACATCAATAAGTAAAACATTTAATTTAGCAGGTTTAAAAGCATCAAATATAATAATACCTAATAATAATTTAAGAGAAAAATTTATAAATGAAATGTTTAAAGTAGCTGCTAAACCAGTACCAAATATTTTTGGAGCAATTGGAGTTAAAAGTTGTTATTCAAAAGAAGGTGAGGATTGGTTAAATAATTTGTTGGAATATCTTGAAGAGAACTATTTATTTCTAAAAAAATATTTAGAAGAGAGGATACCAAAAGTAAAGTGCTTACCAATAGAAGGAACATATTTAGCTTGGATTGATTTTAGAGAGTTAAATTTAGATGAGAAAGAGTTAAAAAATAAATTAGAAAAAGAAGCTAAGATTGTTATTGATGGCGGAGAGATATTTGGAAACGAAGGAAAGGAATTTATAAGACTAAATTTTGCATGTCATAAATCTATTTTAGAAGAAGCATTAAAAAGACTAGAAAGAGCACTAAAAAATTAATCGATAAAAAAACAAGCAAGGATTTTAAACTTGCTTGTTTTTTACTTTATATAACAGTACAAATTTCATTGAAATTTAATCTTCTTTCTCTTGGATTTAAAGTTTTAGTTTCATCAAAATATCCTATTGAAAGAAGCATAACTACTGTTTTATCTTCATCAATATTAAAAAGTTCTTTTACCTTATCTTCATTAAACCCAATCATTGGGTGAGTATCAACACCATGGTCTTTTGCACATAGCATAATTGACATTGCTAAAAGAGAAACATCTCTAACAGCCATAGCATTTCTTTTAACTTCTGTAGGGTATAAAACAGTTTCGCACATATTAATAAGCTGTCCAACTTTTTCTTCTTTTAATCCTAAATCAATTTTTATATTCCACATAGGATTGTCTCGACCATATCCAAAAGTGTCCCCAACTAAGATTAGAGTCATAGAAGCTTCTTTTATTTTAGGTTGATTACAAGCTGTAAAAAGTTTTTCCTTAGCTTCAGTAGAACGAACAGCAATAATTTCCCAAGGTTGAAGATTAAACGCTGATGGAGCAAGAACAGCCTCATTTATAATATCTTCAAAAAGTTTCAAGTCAAGCTCTCTATTTGGATCAAAAAAATTAACACTTCTTCTTTTAGAAATAACATCTTTAAAATTCATATTAACACACCTCCACAAAGATACTTAACTATATATACTGAGATTGAAGAGAAAATCTTTTATTATTTAACAACAAATCTAGGAATTCTAGAGTTTATAAGAGTAGTATATTCGTAATGATCCATTTTTAAAAAAGCATTACATTTATCGAAATCTTTATAAATTTCTACAAAATCGCCTAAATTAACAGAATCATCTATAAGAACAAATGATGTATCCATACTAATGTGAACTATAGGATATTCTTTATTATTTATATGGCACAAGATATTTGTATTTCTCTTAGAAAATCCATCTCCATAACCAATTTTTATTTTTCCAACTTTTGAATAGTTATTTATAAATATATTTTTTATACGTTCATATCCAATAAAATCTAAATCTGAAAAATTCTTTATATTATATATAGGACCAGAAAGAGTCCAAGAACGCTTAATATTGTAATCTATAATTCCAGGGTCTAGCATTCCTAGAAGACTTATTCCACAACGAACATGTGTAGAACCGTTTCCTAATCCTAAGAGCGTGGCAGCACTATTTTGAGAATGTATAATATCAAAATAATTGTTTCCAATGTAATTAATTGATTCAATAAACTTATTTTGAATATCGATGGTTTCATTAATATCAGAACTAAAAAAATGTGTCATAGCACCCTTAAAATGAAGATTATTTTTTATTATAATATCTTTTATAGAATCAATATCGTTTTGAATAAATCCATTTCGAGCAAAACCAAAGTCAAATTTCAAATGAAGTTGAGAAAAATTTACCTTCTCTTTAATTAGTTCTAAAAGTTCGTCAGTGCTATTAATAACCATTTCTAAATTTTTATATTTTTTTAAAATTGAAAAATCTTCAACTGTTTCAAAAATTAAAATATTAATATTAGGAATATTAAGTGAAAGAATTTCTAGAGCTTCAGACTCTCTAGCAACAGCAAAATAGTTGCATCCACCCTCTACTAGAATAGGAACAACCTCTTTTAAACCATGACCATAAGCATTTGCTTTGACAACTGAAATAATCTCTTTTTTTGTATAATTCTTTATATAATTAAAATTATGAATTATATTTTCTTGAACAAGTTGTATCTTAAAACCATCTCTACCCATACTAACACCCCTCACATATTTTTTATATTGTTACTATTATTACCATATAATTCTTTAAATTTCAAAAGAAATATTATAAAATACAAAAATAAGGAGATGATTAAATATGAAAGTAGAAGTTTTAGAATCAGCAAAATGTGCCTTAAAAAAGAAATTTAACGGAAAAAATGTTGTTGTAATTGACGTGCTAAGAGCTACAACAGTTATGGTTACAGCTTTAGAAAATGGTGCTAGCTGTATTTATCCCTTTAAAGAGATAGATGAAGCGAAAGAGAAGTGGAGGGCAAAAAAAGATGGATTTTTAGCAGGAGAGAGAAGAGGACTCAAAATAGAGGGATTTAAATTTGGAAATTCTCCTCTAGAATTCACTAAAGAAGCTGTTCAAGGAAAAGAAATTTTCATGACAACAAGTAATGGAACACGAGCTATAGAGAATGCTTTAAGTGCTGATAATTTATATATAGCTTGTTACTTAAATATATCTGCTATTTCTGAAAAGCTTTTAGAAAGTGAAAAAGATGTTGTTATTCTTTGTGCTGGAACAGATGATGAATTTTCATTAGATGATAGCTTATGTGCTGGAATGATTATAAAAAAAATGTCTGAAAAGATTAAATTAGAAATAAATGATTTAGGATTATCATTGAAAAAGATAGCAGACTTAACTTCAGATATAAAAGAAATTTTATCTGAAAGTAAGCACTATAGTTATTTGAAATCTATCGGTTATGAAAATGATTTAGAGTATTGTACAACTGTAGACGCTTTTAGTATTACTCCGTTTTATAAAAATGGAAAGATAAAACTTCCTCTTAAATAGAAAGAGGAAGTTTTTTTAATGATTTTTTCATTAATGGAATACTTATACCAAGACAAATAAGTTCAGCAATAGGAATAGCTAACCAGATGCCTATTTCACCTATGAATGCGGGTAATATAAAAAGGGGAATTAATACAAATATAATAGATCTTCCACAAGATATAAACGCTGATTCAAAAGGTTTTTCAATAGATGTATGGAAACTACTAGATATTATATTAATAAATGATAATAAATACGCAAATGTAAAGAAAAATATAGCTTTGTTAGTTAAATCAGCTAACTCCTTATTTCCATTTGAAAAAAGATAAATTATTTTATCACCAAATAGATGCATTCCAATGAAGGTTGTTAGTCCAATTACTGCTCCAGATTTTAAAGCAACTTTAAGTACATCTTTAATTTTATCAATTCTATTAGCTCCTAAATTATACGAAATTATAGGTTGTAGAGCTTGAGAAAGACCATAAAGAGATATATTAACAATTGAATTAATATAAAAAACAATAGTTAGTGCAGATACACCTAATACGCCAATATTTTTCATTATAATAATATTAAAAATATATATAGTGATAGCACTTGAAATAACAGTGAGCATCTCAGAACTACCATTATAAAAAATCTCTTTAATATCTTTTAATGTACATATTATTTTTCCAAAACGCATATGATGAAAAAGAGTTAGGGCTCCAAACATATTTGCGAAACATGATGCAACAGCAGCTCCTTCCATTCCCATACCTAATTTTAAAACAAATATATAATCTAGAAAAACATTAGCAATAAAGCAAACAGAACCACTAATGAAAACTTGATTAGGTTTACCAGCTATTCTGACAAAAGTTTCAGTAAAGATAGGCATACTAAAGAATATAGAACCTGGAATGAGGATAGCTAAGTATTTCTTTACAAGAACAAAAGTTTCTTCATTAGCTCCTAAAAGCATTATAACTGTTTCAAAATTTGATAATAGAAAAACAGATATTATTAGAAGTGTTGTTAGAAGTAAAACTAAAGTTAGACTTGTAAGTCCTTTAGCTCTAGTTTCATTCCCGTTTCCAGAAGCTATTCCAACTAAAACTCCACCACCGATACAAATCATGAGAGCAATACTAAGTAATAAATTAATAAGAGGCATAGAGAGATTAACAGCTGCTAATCCTTGTGCTCCAACTCCCTTACTTAAAAAAAGACCATCTACCATAATTTGAAGGGAAACAATTAACATTCCTAAAATACTAGGTAAAGCGAATTTAAAAAACAATTTTTTAACACACCCATTTTCTAAAGTGATATTTTGTGACATTCTTCTCTCCTCTATGAAATTAAAATAATATTATATAAATAAATAGTTATATATGTTATTATAAACTATATACTTAACTATATTGTCAAGGAGAAAATATGAAAAATAGATATAAAATTTCTGAACTAGCAAAATTAGCGAATATTTCAAAACAAACTCTTATTTTTTATCATAAAAAAGACATATTAGTTCCAGAATATGTTGATGAAGTTAATGGATATAGGTATTATTCTAATTCTCAAATATGGGATTTGTTTTTCATTATAACTTTAAAAGAAGCAGGGTTTTCTTTAGAAGAAATAAAAAATTATATTAAAGTAAAAAATCCAACTAAAAATATAGAGTTTTTAGAAGAAAAAATTTATGATATAGATAAAAGAATTGATGAATTAAGAAAAAGTAAAAATAGAATAACTGAAAAAATATTATGTTTAAAAGAGATGTTAAGTAATTTAGAAGAGAAAGTTGAAATAATTAATTTAAAAGAAATGAAAGTTTATTTTATAAAAATAAAAAATCCTTTGGACCAAAAAGAAATAGCAGAAACATATGATAAATTACAAAGATTAGGGAATAAAAATAATATAGAGGAAATAATTTATATATCAGAAGTAAAAAAACATGATTTGTACGAAGGATCAGAATTACCACTAAGTAAAATTGGTATTTTAGTTCCAGATAATCAATCAATAGCAGGTGAAGAAGTTTTAAAAAGCAAAATTTGTGTTATGTTAAAGCATAAAACTACTTTTGACATGATAAAGTTGACTTATGAAAATTTGTATCGTTTTATAAAAGATAATAAGTTTGAAATTGAAGGAAACTCTATTGAAGTGGGAAATGAGGTTGTGGTGCCATTTGAAAATGGCTTTGGAGGGATAATAGATATATATATTCCTATAAAAAAATTTGAAAAATAGTAAAAATTAAGATATTCTATAAGGTAGCAAGGAAGTAAAGAGGAGAAAAAACATGGATGCAAAAAAATCAAGAAGAAAAAAAGCTATGGGCTTAGAAGGTGTTGTATGTATAGCAATACTTTCGACATTAATCTATTTAACATCTAGTAAGATGGGTGGAATCAATATGATTAATACAATTATAAAAACAGCCCATGATTTACTGTTAAATACAGTGTTCTTTATAATGGGAGTATCAGTTATTGCAGGAGCATTTGCAGGAATTTTATCAGAATTTGGAGTAATTGCAATATTAAATAAATTACTATCACCACTAATGAAACCATTATATAGATTACCTGGGGCGGCAGCTTTAGGAGTTTTGACTACATATATTTCAGATAATCCAGCTATTTTAAGTTTGTCAGCAGATAAAGGATTTACTAAATATTTTAAGAAATATCAATTACCAGCTTTAACAAATTTAGGAACTTCTTTTGGAATGGGATTTATAGTTTCTACATTTATGATAGCTCAAAGTGGTAGTATGAATGAAAATCTTGTATTTCCAGTTGTTCTAGGAAATTTAGGAGCTTTTGTAGGTAGTATAGTAAGTGTTAATCTAATGATTAATTTTACAAAAAAGATTTTTAATGAAAAAAAAGAATCTTTAGAAGATGAATCTGCAGATTCAGATTTCTTTGAATATAGAGATATAAGAGATGGAAATGTATTGGAAAGATTATTAGAAGCTTTATTAGAAGGAGGAAAAAATGGAGTACAAATGGGAATGGAAATAATTCCAGGAGTTTTAATAATTTGTACAACAGTTTTATTGCTAACTAATGGACCAGGACCGCAAGGTTATACAGGTGAAGCTTATCAAGGAATTGCATTGCTACCTTATATAGGTGAAAAACTACAATTTATTTTAAAGCCACTTTTTGGATTTACAAGTGCAAAAGCTTTGGCATTTCCAATAACATCTTTAGGAGCCGTAGGAGCTGCATTAGGGTTGGTTCCTAGATTTATCAATGATGGAGCGATAACATCTAGAGAAATTGCAGTATTTACAGCTATGGGAATGACATGGAGTGGATATTTAAGTACTCACGTGGCAATGATGGATAGTTTAGGTTATAGAAGATTAACAGGAAAAGCTATATTTAGTCATACAATTGGTGGAATAGTTGCTGGAGTAGTAGCTAATATTCTTTATACAGTTTTTATGTAGTTTAATTATTAAAGGAGATCAACTATGAAAAATTATAAGATTGATTTACATATTCATACAAATGTGAATCCTCATGCATTTAGTACATTAGAAGAAAATATAGGTGCAGCTTCTAAAAAAGGAATGGAAGTTATCGCAATAACTAATCATGGACCAGCTTTGCAAGATACTCCACATTGGTGGCATCTTGTTAATATTGCTATTTTACCAAAGGAAATAGAAGGGGTAAGAGTTATAAAAGGTGTAGAGGCTAATATTTTAAATGAAAATGGAAAGTTAGATATAAATCAAAAAATTTATGAAAATATGGAGTTAATTTTAGCAGGATTCCATGTTGTAGATGAATATGGAAACATAGATGATATCGAGAAAAATACACAAGCTATATTGAGTTTGATAAAAAAGCAAAAAGCTGATATAATAGTGCATCTGGGAAATCCAATTTTTCCAGTAGACTATGAAAAAATAGTGAAGGCAGCTAAAGAAAATAACGTGGCGTTAGAAGTTAATAACACCTCTTTAGGAACAATTACAAGAGTTGGTTCAAAGAAAAATTGTAAAAAAATGTTAGAACTAGCTAAAAAAGAGAGATGCTACATAGCTTTAGGAACAGATGCTCATTATTCAGGTCACATAGGAGAGTTTCAAAGGGCAATTGAACTTTTGGAAGAAGTTGATTATCCAGAAGAATTAATAATAAATAGTTCGAGAGAAACTTTTGATAAATTTTTAAAGCTGAGACAAGAGTTGAGAACCAAAGAGGTAAACTCTTAATTTTGGGAGGAAAGAAGATGCAAAAAAATAGAATTTGTGAATTATTAGGAATTAAATATCCAATTATCCAGGGAGCAATGGCATGGATATCAAATGGAAATTTGGCAGGACATGTATCTAAAGCTGGAGGATTAGGTATAATTGCTGGTGGAGGAATGCCGCCAGAAGTTTTAAGACAAGAGATTAAAAAGGCAAAATCTATTACAGATAATCCTTTTGGAGTTAACTTAATGTTAATGATGGAAAGTGTTGCAGAGCAAATAGATGTTTGTATAGAAGAAGGTGTTAAAGTTGTAACAACAGGTGCAGGAAATCCAGGAATATATATGGAAAAATTAAAAGCAGCTGGAATAAAAGTTATACCAGTAGTAGCATCAGTAGCTTTAGCAAAAAGAATGGAGAGAATAGGTGCAGATGCGGTAGTTGCAGAAGGATTAGAAGCAGGAGGACATATTGGAGAAATTACAACTATGTCTTTAGCAACTCAAGTAGCTAGAGAGGTTTCAATTCCTGTTATAGTTGCAGGAGGAATTGCAAGTGGAGAGCAATTTTTAGCAGCTTTAGCTTTAGGAGGAGAGGCTATTCAAGTTGGAACGATATTTATAGTTGCTCATGAGTGTGATGTTCATGAAAATTATAAAAACTTAGTATTAAAAGCTAAGGATAGATCAACAGTTACAACAGGAAATTATACAGGACATCCTGTAAGAGTATTAAATAATAAATTTGCTAAAGCAATATTAGAATTAGAAGTAAAAGGAGCTCCGAAAGAGGAGATTGAAGATTTAGGAAAAGGAAAACTAAGATTGGCAGTTGTAGATGGAGATATAGAGAATGGAAGTGTTATGTCAGGACAAGTTGCTGGATTAGTTAAAGAAGCTTTAAGTTGCCAAGAGATTGTAGATAAATTAATGAAAGAACTAAAAGAAGAAAAAGTAAGACTAGATGAAACATTCTCAAAGATAGCTTTCTAATAGGAAAAAACACAAGGGTGGAGAGATCTACCCTTTTTATCTAAAAAATAAGGGGAGAAAATATTATGTATAATAAAGTAATGGAGACTGTAGAGTTTTTAAATTCTAAGGTGACAAATAGACCTAAAATAGCTATAATTTTAGGATCTGGACTAGGTGGATTAGTGGAATATGTTGAAAATAAAGTTGTAATACCTTATAAAGATATACCAAATTTTCCTGTTTCAACAGTTGCAGGACATGCAGGAGAATTAGTTTTTGGTACAATAAATAATGTTGAAGTTTTAGTAATGAAAGGAAGATTTCATTACTATGAAGGGTATAATATGAAAGAAGTTACATATCCTCAATATGTGTTTAAGAAATTTGGAATAGAGACAATGATTGTAAGTAATGCAGCTGGTGGAGCAAATAGAGATTTTAAGCCAGGAACGTTAATGATAATTAATGATCATATAAACTTTTTTGGAACAAATCCATTAATTGGATCAAATGATGAAAGATTTGGACCAAGATTCCCAGATATGTCTGAAACGTATAGTAAAGCTTTAATTGAAAAAGCTAAAAATGTAGCTAGTAAACTTAATATTGAATTCGAAGAGGGAGTATACTTAGGATCTTCAGGTCCAACATATGAAACAGCGGCAGAAGTAAAAATGATGATGACAATGGGAGCATCAGCTGTTGGAATGTCTACAGTTCCAGAGTCAATAGTGGCTAATTACTTAGGGATTAAAATATTAGGAATATCTTGTATAACTAATATGGCTACAGGAATAGCTACTAAACCACATTCACATGAAGAGGTTGTAGAAATAGCAAACCAAACAGGAGAGAGATTCTGTAAATGGATTGCTGAAACAGTAAAAGAGTTGTAATAATAACTCATAGGAGGTATAAAGTATGAAAGCAGCATTTTTTGATATTGATGGAACAATTTACAGAAATTCACTATTAACAGAGCATTTTAAAAAACTTATAAAGTACGAGCTACTTGATATTAGAGAATATGAATTAAAGGTAAAGGATGCTTTTAAAAAATGGGATGAAAGAGTAGGAGATTATGATAAATATCTAGAAGAGATAACTACTACATATGTTGATGCTATAAAAGGATTATCTCTTCAATACAATGATTTTATTTCAGATCAAGTGTTAGAGTTAAAAGGAAATAGAGTATATAAATTTACAAGAGACATGATAAAATGGCATAAGGAACAAGGACATAAAGTAATTTTTATTTCTGGAAGCCCAGATTTTTTAGTTTCAAGAATGGCTAAAAAATGGGGAGCAGATGATTATTGTGGATCGATATACCATTTTGAAGATGGAAAACTTTCAGGAGATATTTCTCCAATGTGGGATTCAAAAAATAAAATGATAGCAATAAATAATTTTTGTGAAAAATATGATATTGATTTATCAGAAAGTTACGCATATGGAGATACTAATGGTGATTATAGTATGCTTAATCTTGTAGGACATCCTAGAGCTATAAATCCATCAAGAGAGTTGTTATTAAAAATAAAAACAGAAGAAAATTTAAAAAATAAAACTGAAATATTTGTAGAAAGAAAAGATGTTATCTATAAAGTTTCAGCAGATGTAGAAATTTTATAAAAAAAACTTGACAATTTTACAAAAAAGTTTTATTATTAGTCCAATAATAAAAATAAATTTTTAAAAAGAGGAGGAAGTTATGTCTATAAATTTCAATAATAATAATTATAATTGTAATAATAATAACAATAATAACAATAATAATTTATTGAAATTTGTGATGAATAATTTCCGTTATCTCGAAATAAAAAAGAATTTAAATTTAATTAGGTAGATTTATTTGTTTAAAGTAAATTTATTTAGGTGCATCTTTAAGTAGGTGTATTATATAATATTAAATTAGAACTCTTAACTATTTCCGCTAATGGAGATGTTAAGAGTTTTTTATTTTTATAAAAAAATTGGAGGTAGTATTATGTATAAGACAAAGTTAGATATCATGGAAACAGAGATTGCAATTAAAGAAGTAAAGGATTTCTTTGAAAGAGATTTAGCTAAAAAACTTGATTTAACAAGAGTTTCAGCACCTTTATTCGTAACACCTGAAAGTGGTTTAAATGATGATTTAAACGGTATCGAAAGAGCAGTAGCTTTTGATACAAAGTGTAAACAAGATGCAGTAATAGTTCACTCTTTAGCAAAATGGAAAAGAATGGCTCTTCACAAATATGGTTTTGACTCTGGAAAAGGTCTTTATACAGATATGAACGCAATCAGAAGAGATGAAGATTTAAGTCCAATTCATTCTTATTATGTAGATCAATGGGACTGGGAAAAAGTTTTAGAAAAGGATGATAGAACAACTGAAACTTTACAAGAAACTGTAAAAAAAATATATAGTTCATTAAAAGATACAGAAAGTTATATTAGAAATATTTACCCTCAACTTTCAAAGAAATTACCTGAAGAGATAACATTTATAACATCTCAAGAGTTAGAAAAACTTTATCCAGAATTAACTCCAAAAGAGAGAGAACATGAACATGCAAAAAGATATGGAGCAATATTTATAAGTGAAATAGGAAAAGTTTTAGAATCAGGAGAGAAACATGATGGAAGAGCACCAGATTATGATGATTGGGATTTAAATGGAGATATAATTGTATATTATGAACCATTAAAAATAGGTTTGGAACTATCATCAATGGGAATTCGTGTATCAGAGGAATCGTTAGCTAAACAGTTAGAGATAGCAGGAGCTGAGGGAAGAAAAGAGTTAGAGTTCCATAAAAAACTTTTAGCAGGAGAGTTACCGTACACAATAGGTGGTGGAATTGGGCAATCAAGATTATGTCTATTTTTCTTAGATAAATTACATATTGGTGAAGTTCAGGCTTCTTTATGGCCACAAGAAGTAATAGAAGAGTGTAAAGCTAAAAATATTCCATTATTATAAAAAGTAAAAATAAACTTGTCTTTCTGGACAAAAAGGGTATATAATTGGTGTGTTATATACTTTTGGAGGTGAAGGATGAGGTATTTAATAGATAAATTATCTATTAAAAATGATTTATCACAAGAAGAGTTAGAAGTGTTACTTACTAATCTAACAGAAGAAGATAGAGATTATTTAATAGATAAAGCATATGAGGTAAGAAAACAATATTATGGAAATACTGTTTTTTTTAGAGGATTAATAGAAATTTCTAATATATGCAAATGTGATTGTTTTTATTGTGGTATTAGAGCTTCTAATAAAAAAGCTAGTAGATATAGATTATCTAAAGAAGAAATCTTAGAGTGTTGTTATAGAGGTTATTCATTAGGATACAGAACCTTTGTTTTTCAAGGTGGAGAAGATAGTTATTTTTCTGATGAGCTTTTAGAAAGTATAATAAAAACTTTAAAAGGTAAATACTCAGACATAGCTATTACTCTTTCTCTTGGAGAAAGAGGAGAAGAATCTTTTAAAAGATTATATGAAGCAGGAGCAGATAGATATTTATTGAGACATGAAACAGTAAATGAGAAACTTTATAAAGAGCTTCATCCAAATATGTCTTTAGATAATAGAAAAAAATGTTTAGAATATCTTAAAGAAATCGGATATCAAGTGGGAAGTGGATTTTTAATAGGATTACCAGGTTTAAAACTAACAGATTATGCTAAAGATTTAATTTTTTTAAAAAAACTTAAACCACATATGGTAGGAATAGGACCATTTATTCCACATGAAGATACTCCTTTGAAAAATGAAAATGGAGGAACTGCTTACGATACAATTACTTTACTTGCAATAATAAGGCTTCTTTTACCAGATGTATTATTACCAGCAACAACTGCTTTGGGAACAATAGATCCTAAGGGAAGAGAGAAAGGATTTAAAGCAGGAGCTAATGTAATTATGCCAAATCTTTCTCCAATGGAATGCAGAAAAAAATATGCTTTATACAATGGAAAAGTCTTTTTAGGTAAAGAATCGGCAGAAGAGAAACTAAAGATTGAAAATAGCATTTTAGAAGCTGGTTTTCAGCCAGTACTAACAAGAGGAGATAATGTCAGATGGAAAAGAAAATAAATTTTATTGATCAAGAGTATATAGAAAAATTATTAGAAGAATCTAAAATAACAGATTATAAAGAGATAGATAGAATATTAGATAAAGCCAGTAATAAAGAGGGATTAACACATAAAGAGGTTGCATCTCTTTTACAGATAAAAGATGAAAATCAAAAGAAAAGACTTTATGAAATTGCAGGAGAGTTAAAAAAATCGATTTATGGAAATAGAATAGTTGTTTTTGCACCTCTTTATGTAAGTGATTATTGTGTAAATAACTGTACATACTGCGGATATAAAAGAGATAATAAATTCCCAAGAAAAAAACTAACTAGAGAACAAATTCAAAATGAAGTTAAATTATTGGAGAAAATGGGACATAAAAGACTTGCTTTAGAATTAGGAGAAGATCCTGTAAATGTACCTATTGATTATGTGCTAGAAGCTATTGATGCAGTTTATACAACTAAATTTGAAAATGGTTCTATAAGAAGAATAAATGTAAATATTGCAGCAACAACAGTTGAAAATTATAAAAAATTAAAAGATGCTGAAATAGGGACATATATTTTATTTCAAGAAACATATCATAAGCCAACCTATGAGAGAGTTCATCCTAAATCTCTAAAAGGAGATTATGAATATCATTTAACTGCTTTTAATAGAGCAATGGAAGGTGGAATAGATGATGTTGGTGCAGGAGTTCTTTTTGGATTAGCAGATTATAAATATGAAATTATAGCGTTAATGATGCATAATGAATATTTAGAAAAGCATTACGGAGTGGGCTTCCATACAATATCTGTACCTAGAATAAAAAAAGCTGAGGGAATGAGTTTAGATGAATATCCTCATCAAATAGATGATGATACATTTAGAAATATTGTGGCTATAATAAGATTAGCTGTTCCATTTACTGGAATGATTCTTTCAACGAGAGAAACTGCTGAGTTAAGAAGAGAGTTAATAAAATATGGAATTTCTCAAATAAGTGCAGGTTCTTCTGCTGATGTTGGAGGATATACAGACAGAGAAGAAGGTAAAACTCAGACACAATTTGAATTAGCTGATCACAGAACACCTTTAGAGGTATTAAAAGAACTTTTAGATCAAGATTGCATACCAAGTTATTGTACAGCATGCTATAGAATGGGAAGAACAGGGGATAGATTTATGCAATTAGCTAAAAGTGGAAATATTCAAAATGTTTGCTCGCCAAATGCATTATTGACTTTAATGGAATATGCTATGGATTATGGAGATTTAGAATTAACAGAAAAAGTTGAAAAAGTTATAGCAAGAGAGATAGAAAATATAAAAAGAGAAGATATTAAAATATTAACTTTAGAAAAATTAGAAAAAATAAAAAATGGAGAGAGAGATTTGTATCTTTAGGAGGAAATTATGAAAAATACCCCAAATTCAAATAGATTACATATAGGGATTTTTGGAAAAACTAACTCTGGAAAATCATCTCTTTTAAATGCTATTACAGAGCAAAATATAGCGATAGTTTCAGAAATTGAAGGAACTACAACTGATTCTGTAGTAAAAGCTATGGAATTTTTACCATTTGGACCAGTATTATTCATAGATACTGCTGGACTAGAGGATAATACACCTCTTGGAAAGTTAAGAGTGAAAAAAACTTTAGAGGAATTAAAACGAACTGATTTTGCCATTTTAGTTATGGATGCAACGAAGATTGATATGGCATTCTACAAAGATCAGGAAATTCAATTTAAAAAATATAATATACCATTTTTATTTGTTATAAATAAAGATGATCTTTTAACTGAAAATGAAAAAGATGTTATAAAAAAGATATTTCCAAGAGCAATATTTGCTTCAACAAAAAATAGAGATTCTATTTTAATGTTAAAAGAAAATATTTTAAAAGAGATAATTAAAGAAAAAGAGGAACCAAAACTTTTAGGAGATTTGGTTCCTTATAATGGAAAAGTTTTAATGGTTGTACCTGTAGATTCTGAAGCTCCTAAAGGAAGACTGATACTACCTCAAGTCCAACTTATAAGAGAGTGTCTTGACCATGGAATAAAAAGTTATGTGGTAAGAGATACTGAATTAGAAAGTGCTTTAGAGGATATTAAAGACATTGATTTAGTTGTAACAGATTCTCAAGCCTTTAAAAATGTTGATAAAATTTTAAATAATAGAGTTAAGTTAACAAGTTTTTCAATACTTTTTGCTAGACAAAAAGGAGATTTAAATGATTTAGTTAGAGGTGTAAAAAAACTTAAATCTTTAAATCATGGAGATAAGATATTAATTGCAGAAACTTGTACTCACAATACTTCTCATGAAGATATTGGTAGAGTAAAAATTCCAAAACTTGTAAAAAATTATACTGGAAAAGAGATTGAATTTACTTTTGTAGGAGGAAAAGATTTCCCAGAAGACTTATCAAAATATGCTTTAGTTATTCACTGTGGAGCTTGTATGATAAATAAAAAACATATGCAAAGTAGAATAGATGAATCAATGTCATTAAATGTTCCAATAACAAATTATGGATTAGTTATAGCTGAGGTAACTGGAATTTTAGATAAATCTTTAGAGATTTTTAAATAAAAAATATTTATAAAAATAAAAAGCCATAAAATTAATTTAAAAAAATTAATCTTATGGCTTTTTTATTTAAACTATTAATATAAATAAATTTATATATAGCTATTGACTTCAAAATATCTGTGAGGTAATATAAGTACCACTTAAGAAAATAAAAAAGTAAAGGGAGGGCCATATGATTTTTAATCCAGTGATATTATCAGTTACTACTATGATTGTACTAAGTTTATTAAAATTAAATGTAATTCTAGCAATATTAGTGGCAGCTTTGGTAGCAGGGGCAACTTCAGGAATAGGTATAAACGAAACTATGAAAACTTTAATAGGTGGAATGGGAGGTAACTCTGAAACAGCACTTAGCTATATTCTTTTAGGTACATTAGCTGTAGCAATCAATAGTACAGGAGTAGCTGCTCTTTTATCTAAGAAAATATCTAAAGTTGTTAGTGGAAAAAAATGGATATTAGCATTAATTATTGCTGTAATAGCTTGTTTTTCTCAAAATTTAATTCCTGTTCATATAGCTTTTATTCCAATATTAATTCCACCTTTATTGAAATTAATGGATGAATTAAAAATGGATAGAAGAGCTATGGCATGTTCTCTGACATTTGGATTAAAAATGCCGTATATAGTTCTTCCTGTAGGATTTGGATTAATTTTCCATGGAATAATTAGAGATCAAATTGTTAGTAATGGTATGAATATAGAGTTAAGCCAAGTTTGGAAAGCAACTTGGATTTTAGGAATTGCTATGTTAGCTGGATTGTTAATAGCTGTATTTATAAGTTACAGTAAACCAAGAGATTATAAAGAATTATCAATAGGTGGAGTACATGAAGATATTCCAGAAAAAATGGAACTTAAGCATTGGTATACTTTAATATCAGCAATTATAGCTTTTGGTATACAACTTTATACAGGATCACTTCCTTTAGGAGCTATTGTGGCAATAGGATTTATGTTAGCTACAAAAGTTATTAGATGGAATGAAATAGATGGATTAATAAGTGGTGGAATTGGAATTATGGGATTGATAGCATTTATTATGCTGGTTGCAGCAGGATATGGAAGTGTTATCAGAGAGACTGGGGCAATAGCACCTTTAGTACAAGGTGTTGTAGGTGTTGTAGGTGGAAGTAAATTAATGGGGTCATTTGTGATGCTATTAGTTGGACTTTTTGTAACTATGGGAATAGGAACATCTTTTGGTACAATTCCAATTTTAGCAGCTATATACGTTCCTTTATGTATAGAGTTAGGAATATCTCCATTAGGAACTATTGTCTTAATAGCATGTGCAGGAGCTTTAGGAGACGCAGGATCCCCTGCATCAGACTCAACATTAGGACCAACAGCTGGATTAAATGCTGACGGACAGCATGATCATATAAGGGATACTTGTATTCCAACATTTATACACTATAACATTCCTCTTATAATAGCAGGTGTTATTGGTGGAGTATTATTCTAAAAAGGAGGCAGGATTGATTTGGAACTACTAATAGGAAACAAAAAACTAACTTTAGAGGATTTAATTAATGTTACAAGAAATGGGTACGAGGTAAAAATTTCAGAGGAAGCTAAAGAAAAGGTTGCTATAGCTAGAAAATTAGTTGATGATTATGTAGAGGAAGGAAAAATATCTTATGGAATAACAACAGGATTTGGAAAATTTTCAGATAGTATAATTTCCAAAGAGGAAACTGCAACTTTACAACGAAATTTAATAATAAGCCATGCATGTGGTGTAGGAAACCCATTACCAATAGATCAAGTTAGAGGAATAATGCTTTTAAGAGTAAATAATTTGATTCAAGGTCATTCAGGAATACGTCAAAAAGTTTTAGATTTATTAGTGGAAATGATAAATAAAGGTGTAACTCCATATATACCAGAAAAAGGATCACTAGGTGCATCAGGAGATTTAGCACCATTATCTCATATGGTTTTAGTTATGTTAGGATTAGGAAAGGCTTACTATAAAGGAGAATTATATACTGGAGAAGAAGCCTTAAAAAAAGCAAAGATTAAGTCTATTAAGAGTTTATCTTCTAAGGAAGGGCTAGCTCTTATTAATGGAACGCAGGTAATGACATCTGTAGGAGCACATACAGTGTATGATGCAATAAATTTAATGAAGCATTTAGATGTAGCAGCAAGTTTATCCATGGAAGCTTTAAATGGAATTATTTGCGCTTTTGATCCAAGAATTCAGGAAGTTAGAGGACATTTAGGACAAATTAATACAGCTAAAAATGTAAATAAAATCTTAAAAAATAGTACATCAATAACAAAGCAAGGAGAGCTGAGAGTACAAGATCCATATGCACTTAGATGTACACCTCAAGTTCACGGAGCAAGTAAAGATGCTTTAAACTATATAAGAGATAAAGTTGAGATTGAAATGAATGCAGTTACAGATAATCCTATAATTTTCCCAACAGAAAGTGAAGTATTATCTGGAGGAAATTTTCATGGACAACCGATGGCATTACCTTTCGATTTTTTAGGAATAGCTTTAGCAGAAATGGCTAATATATCTGAAAGAAGATTAGAAAGATTAGTTAATCCATCTTTAAATAATGGATTACCAGCATTTTTAGTTGAAAATGGAGGAGTTAACTCAGGATTTATGATTGTTCAATATAGTGCAGCTTCTTTGGTTTCAGAAAATAAGGTTTTAGCTCATCCTGCATCTGTTGATTCAATACCATCTTCAGCTAATCAAGAGGATCATGTATCTATGGGAACTATAGCTGCTAGAAAAGCCAATGAAATTTTAGGAAATGTTAGAAAAGTAATTGCAATGGAAATTTTAGCAGCATGTCAAGGTATTGATTTGAGAGATGTAAAAAGATTAGGTAAAGGAACAAATGAAGCCCATACATTAGTGAGAGAAATAGTCGAATATTATGATAAAGATAGAGTTATGTATATTGATATAGAAAAAGTAGAAGAACTAATTAAAACTAATAAGATAGTGGAAAAAGTAGAAGAGAATGTGGGCAAATTAAAAATATAGTTGGGGGTAAAAATGAAGAAGTTAGTTCAATGTGTTCCAAATTATAGTGAAGGAAAAGATTTAGAGAAAATAGAAAAAATAGCAGCACCTTTTAAGAATAATAAAAATATAAAGTTTATGGGATGTGAACCAGACGCTGATTATAATAGAACTGTAATTACTGTAATAGGAGAACCAGAAGATATTGTGGCAGCAGTAGTTGAATCAGTTGGAATAGCTACAGAATTAATAGATATGAATGTTCAAAAAGGAGAGCATTTAAGAATGGGAGCAACAGATGTTATTCCATTTATTCCAATAAAAGATATGACAATGGTTGAATGTGTAGAACTTTCAAAAATTGTAGGTGAAAAAATATGGGAAAAGTTTAAAGTACCAGTATTTTTATATGAGGAATCAGCTACAGCACCTAATAGAGTTTCGTTACCATCTATTAGAAAAGGTGAATTCGAAGGAATGAAAGAAAAATTAAAGTTAGAAGAATGGAAACCAGATTTTGGAGAGAGAACTCCTCATCCAACAGCAGGAGTAACTGCAGTAGGAGGAAGGATGCCTCTAATAGCTTTTAATATAAATTTAGATACAACAGATATAAATATAGCGAAAGAGATATCTAAGGCTATAAGATTTTCAAGTGGTGGATTTAGATTTATTCAGGCTGGACCAGCTGAGATGAAAGAAAAAGGAATTGTTCAAGTAACGATGAATATAAAAGATTACAAGAAAAATCCTATTTATAGAGTATTTGAAACTGTAAAAATGGAAGCAAAAAGATACGGAGTTAATGTTCTTGGAAGTGAAATAATAGGAGCTGTTCCAATGGAGGCTTTATCTGATTCAATAGAATATTATTTAGGATTAGATGGGTTTAAAATAGATAAAATAATAGAGAATGAGTTATTAAAGTAGAATTTTTATGAGGTGAGTTTATGAACGCAGATTTAATAATTTACAACATAGGGCAATTAGTAACAGGTAAAGAGATACCGTTAAAAGATGGAGAAAGTCCAATGGAAAATATTGAAATTTTAGAAAATGGATATATAGTAATTTCAGGAAATGAAATAATGGAAGTTGGACAGGGAGAAGTACCGTCAAAGTTGATAAAGTTTACAACAAAATTAGTAGATGCAGAAGGATGTGTAGTAACTCCTGGATTAATAGATTCTCATACTCACCTAGTGCATGGAGGTTCTAGAGAAAATGAATTTTTAGATAAAATTCAAGGTGTGCCGTATTTAGAAATTTTAGAAAAAGGCGGAGGAATATTAAGTAGTGTAAGAGCAACTAGAGAGTTAAGTGAAGAAGAGCTTCTTGATAAAGCAAAAAAATCCTTAAGAAAAATGTTATCATTTGGAGTAACAACGGTAGAATCTAAAAGTGGATATGGATTAGATAATGAAACAGAATTAAAGCAGCTTAAAGTTAACGAAAGATTAAACCATGAACAAGAAATTGAAGTAGTTTCAACATTTATGGGAGCTCATGCTTTACCAGAAGAATATAAAAATAAAAGAGAAGAGTACCTTGAGAAGATTGTAGATTTACTTCCAATTATAAAAGAGCGTAATTTAGCTGAGTTTTTTGATGTCTTTTGTGAAGAGGGTGTTTTTTCAAATGAGGAAAGCAGAAGATTGTATTCAGAGGCTAAAAAATATGGATTTAAATTAAGAATTCATGCAGATGAGATAGTAAACACTAAAGGAGCAGAGTTAGCAGTAGAGTTTGAAATGAACTCGGCAGATCATTTAATGGCAATAAGTGATGAAGGCATAGAAGCTCTTAAAAATAGTAAAACAATTGCAAATCTTTTACCTGGAACATCTTTTAGCTTGGGAAAAGCATATGCACCTGCAAGAAAAATGATAGAATCAGGTGTCCAAGTAGCATTATCAACAGACTATAATCCTGGATCATGTCCAACGGAAAATTTACAATTAATAATGCAAATTGCAGCTTTAAAATTGAAGATGAAACCTAAAGAGATTTTTAAAGCAGTAACTATAAACGCAGCAAAATCTATTGGTCGAGAAAAAAGAATAGGTTCAATTGAAGAGGGAAAAAAAGCGGATTTTGTAGTATTTGATGCTAAAAATATAGAGTATATTTTATATCATTTTGGTGTAAGTCATACAAAAAAAGTTTTCAAAAATGGATGTTTAGTTTATAAAAAAGTAGGAGGATAAATGAAGCTAGTAGACTTATCTGTTAAAGATTTTTTAAACATAGTTGACTCTAAAAGTCCAGCCCCAGGGGGAGGTTCAGTATCAGCTTTGGTATCAGCATTAGGGTGTACTTTAGGAAGAATGGTTGCTCATTTAACTTTTGATAAAAAAAAATATAAAGAGTTACCCGAAGGAGAACAAATTATTTTTAAAAATTCTTTTGAAGAGATTGATGATTATAGAAAAGTTTTAGAAGAACTAGTAGATAAAGATACAGAGGCGTATAATTTAGTTATGGCAGCTTACAAACTTCCTAAAGAAAATGATGCTGAAAAAGAAATTAGAAAAATAACTATTGAAAAAAATTTAAAATTAGCAATTGAAACACCTTTAGAAATTTGTAAAATTTCAAAAAAAACTTTGAAAGCATTAAAAATTATATTAAAATATGGTAATAAAAATGCAATTACAGATTTAGGTGTGTCAGCAATACTACTTTACTCAGGAATAGAAGGTGGTATTTTAAATGTCAAAGTTAATTTAGCAGGTTTAGATGATGAACGATTTAAAATGGAAACTATTAATCAGTTAGATGAAATATTAGTTACATCAAAAGAGTTAAAAGATGAAATTTTAAATGTAGTTAACAATAGCCTATAACTTTAAACAGTAAGAGATGACATAGAAATTATGTCATCTTTTTTTTGAAAATTAAGTTTTATAAAGGAGATACTAATGATAAAAATAGCGATAATAGGTACTAGTAAAATTTCAGATGAATTTGCAAATGCTATTCAAAAAGTTATGGGATGCGAGCTTAAAGCAATTTATTCAAGAAATTTTGAAAAAGGATTAATGTTTGGTAAAAAATATGGAGTAGTGGATATAATTATAGAGTTTGAAGAACTATGTAAAAGACAAGATTTAGATATGGTTTATATAGCAAGTCCTAACTCGTTGCATTATAAGCAGACTTTAGAGTTATTAAAAAATAAAAAACATGTGCTGTGCGAAAAACCTATGGGAATTAATGAAAATGAAATTGAAGAGATGTATAGAGTAGCTTATGAAAATAAAGTAAGTTTAATGGAAGCTATGAAAAATACATTCTTACCTAATTTTAAGTCAATAGAAAAAAATATCTATAAAATAGGTGATGTAAGAGGTTTTATAGGAAATTTTTGTCAATATTCATCGAGATATGATAGTTTAAAAGATGGAGAATTAACAAATATTTTTGACCCTAAATATGGAGGAGGGGCGCATTTAGATATTGGTGTTTATCCATTGTATTTTATATTGAGACTTTTTGGAATTCCATTAAATAGTAAAATAATAAATTACACTTTAGATAGCGGAGTTCCTGGGATTGGAAGTGCACTGTTAGAGTATAAAAATATGGCAGGAGTAATAGTTTATTCAAAAATAACAAACAGTTATATTGGAAGTGAAATTCAAGGAGAAAAGGGTTCAATTATAATAGATAGTATTTCTAATATAAAAGAGGTAAAAATTTGTTATAGAAATGGTGAAATTGAAAATATTAGCGTTCCTCAAGAAGATAATAGTATGATTTATGAATTAGAAGAATTTATAAGTTTGATAAAAAAAGGTAAAGTTGAATCAGATATAAATACTAAAGAAATATCAAAAG
Organism: Cetobacterium sp. 2G large; assembly: GCF_014250655.1. Lineage (NCBI taxonomy): Bacteria > Fusobacteriati > Fusobacteriota > Fusobacteriia > Fusobacteriales > Fusobacteriaceae > Cetobacterium > Cetobacterium sp. 2G large. The sequence goes on from NZ_JACHTH010000007.1 coordinate 103,395, forward strand.
AGGTAATAAGAATATTAACGCAAAAATAGAGGAGAATATCTCCTCTATTTTTATAATAATCATAAAATTACTCAGATATTTCAATAGTTGCTTTACCACTAGTATTGAAAATAGCTGAAATAGAATCATTATTTATGTTTAGACCCACGATTTTAAAAGTATTTATAGTAGATTTTAAATTTACATTCTTTTCTAGTTCAATATTTTCAACTTTTGTTTGTAAGTAGTTTTGAGCTAATTTCATTTCATTTGTGGGATTAAAAGATAGGTAATTATTTTTAATTAAATTTATTATTTTATTTTTAAAGAAATAATTTCCTATTTTTAGTATAACGCTATCAGTTTCTAATGTATAATCAAAATCGTCACCACTTAAAGTTCCAATTTCATTATTAAAATTAGGTTTTACATTAGCTTTTATAATTCCACTTGGGTGTAAAAAGCCAAAGATAGATAAATTAAAGTCAGATGTAACATACAAAGTTGAGTTTTCTGAAGATATATTTATATTTTTTATATTTGAAGATATACCTGATGTCAATTGAATATCTTTATTAGTTAAATTTGTATTTATAACTTCATTTAAGCTTTTATATGATGCTGAAACAGGTAATATAATATTAAATGAATCATTTACAAATCCATAGTTCATACTAGGAAGAGTTGTAAGATTTAAAGCAGCAGGTTTCTCTCCAAAGTATAGATGAAGATTAACATCACTACCAACTTTAATTCCTAAGTTATTATCAGTAGTAACTAAGTTAGAATATCTTGCTGATTGTGGGTTTACTGTTAGCCAAAGTTTATATTCAGGATTAACTAATATAGGCTCTTTAAATTCTAACCAATATTTTTCAACAAGAGATCTTAAGTCAAAGGCTTGTATTTTATTATCAAGTTCGTTTGTAGCAGTTCTTAATTTTGAAACAATACTTTTCTCCAAACTATCTCCAATATTTATATCAGTTTTTAAATTAAGACCATAAATATTTAAAGTTAATGGTAAATTATTGTTAGAGATATTTAAAAATGGTGTACTATTAGCACTTATTTGCCAATTAGGAGATATACTAACGATACTTGAAATTCCAGCAGTACCATTCAGTGCAATTTCAGTACTTTGACTTTCTCTACTCCAACTTGCTTTAAAGTTTCCATTGATATTAGTCACAGCTTGAATTTGTTGTTCTTGTGCTGAAAAACTAATAGGAGAACGATTTATTTTGTAAGCCCAAACAAAAGATTCTGAAAACTGTGAGAATTTTTTATCCACACTTCCAAGGATATCAAGTCCAAATCCTAATAGATTATTTTTACCACCATTAAAAATTTGATTTCCAGAACCTGAATCTTCAATTGTATAAGGTAATTGATTATTAATAATATTTTCAACAATAGATTTCTTCATCATAATATCTACATCAACCTTAGATGTAGAATTATCTTCTGAATAGGCATATGTTCCTAAAATAAATGGTAGAGCAAAAAGTGATAAACAATATTTGTTGGTAAAAATTTTATTATACTTCATATAAACCTCCTGTTAAATAGGTTAAAAGATATAAAAATATAGAAGTCACAATGGACTTCTATATTTTGTAATCACATTATCTATGCGTTTTTATTTTTGGGAAATATTTAGTGTGTAAAAGCTCATGAGCCTTTCTACTTAAAGGATAATCTAAGTACTTCTCATAAATAGCAAGCACTTGTGGATTTTCATGAGATCTTCTGTATTCAGAAGCTACATCAATATTATTTAGACCTTGTGCTCTCTTTTCAAGAGTTTCTTGTTTTTTTATAGCTTTAGGTTGTCCACCACCACCGATGCAACCTCCTTTACATGCCATGATTTCAATAGCGTGATAGAATTCTTCACCACTTCTAATTTTATCTAGCATTTTTTTAGCTTCTTCAAGACCATGAGCAATACCGATTCTTAGTTCAATATGACCAATTGTTAAATCACAACTTCTGAATCCATCCCAACCTCTTAAAGCTTCAAATTCAATATTATCAATTCTTTCACCAGTAATCATTTCAATAGTGGATCTAGTTGCAGCTTCGATAACTCCACCTGTTCTACCAAAAATAATACCAGCTCCAGAGTATTCTCCTAATGGATTATCAAATTCTTCCTCTTCAACTGCATTTAGATCAATCTCAGTTTCTTTTAATATTTTTATTAATTCTCTTGTAGTGATAACATAATCAGTATCATAGTTATCTCCTCTAGAAAATTCATCTCTAGAAGCTTCATATTTTTTAGCTAAACACGGCATGATAGCAACAGTTGTAATTTCATCTCTTTTGTAACCTTTTTCTTTAGCCCAAATATCTTTAGCTATTGTAGAGAAAATTTGCATAGGAGACTTAACTGTTGAAGGTACATCAAGCATATCAGGATAGCTTTGCTCGATAAATTTAACCCAAGCTGGACAACATGAAGTAAGTATAGGTAATCTAACATTGTCATCACCTTTAAAGAATGCTTCTAATCTTTGTTGGAACTCTGTAGCTTCTTCCATTATAGTAAGGTCAGCTGCCCAAGTAGTATCGAAAACAAAGTCTACTCCAAGCATTCTAAGAGCACCATTTATTTTTTTCTCAATATTAACTCCAGCTTCAAATCCAAAAGCTTCACCTAAAGCAACTCTAACAGCAGGTGCCATTTGAGTTATAACAACTTTACCTGGTGTAGATAAATCTCTAAGGAATTTTAAACTGTTATCTCCTTCATTAATTGCATTTACTGGGCAAGCAGCAACACATTGACCACAGTGAGTACATCTTTCTATATCAATACGATGTCTCTCTTTTATTTTACCTTCAATACAATGAACTGGACAAACTCTAGCACAAGCAGTACATCCGATACACTTGCTTGTAATTCTAAATTTAACTAATTGAGGACATTCACCAGTGTAACATCTATGTTCTTCAATATGTTCTTCAAATTCATGATAAAAGGCATCAATAGCTTCTTCTATCAAATTATGTTTTTGTTGAGTAGTTTCTTTTATATTTTTAGAAAGTTGTCTTAAAAGATAAAGGTCTCTCATATTTCCTTTACCTTTAGAGATTCTATCTAAAACTCTCCAAGATCTTTCTATTTCAAATTTTGCAATAAGATATTCTCTATACTCTCCTTTAGAAAGTTTTCCTAAAATAAACTCGATATAGTATTTAGCAAATTGAACAATACAACTTTCGTTAGATAAAACGATTAGTGCTTTTGGATGTTTTGAATCAAAAAAGTGATCAAAATCAACAATTTCATTCAATGCTTCTTTAGTAGCGAATCCTCCAAAAGGTAATCCAAATTGAGCTGCTTTAAAATCTTTTCCATTTTTCATTCCACCAGCAATATCTAGGATATCTTTTAAAGTGGCATTTTCAGGGATTTCGTAGATTCCTGGATTGTTAATTTTTCCAGAGATTGTGATTAGTCTGTTTTCTCCTACAAGTCCTCCCATAAGGTCACTTTCCATAAAGACAGAACCTAAAGTTGTTCTAAGTAAGTTTTGCTTCTTGTTCATAAATTCTCCTTTTTATTTTTGTAGTTTTTTATTATATTCTTATATAAAATTAATTTCCTTTTTTCTAGGTTATTATTAGAAATATCTGCTAAATTATTAAGCATTTCATCAAGCATATCTTGATATATATTTAAATCAAAAACTTTTTTATGTATTAAAAGTTTAAAAATAGGTATATTCTTTAAATACATTGGAAAAAATAGTTTATTATTAAAGTTAAAGTTGAATCTAATAAAAATATCTAAAAATTTTGATTGAAGCTCTTTAGATAGTTTCATAGTATATAAGCAATAAAAAGGTACGAGCTCTTTACCTTTGACAAAAGTATTTAGATTTCCACCTAGATACATTATCATTTCAAAAAGTATGGGGTCATTTTTAACTAATAAGGCTCTTTGCAAAGCACTTAGTTTATCTTTTTTATCAAAACTATTTATATTTTTATTTAAAATAATTTCATCTAATTCCGCAACTTTATCTTGAAAATTAGGAAGATTTTTAAAATAATCTTCTAAAATTCCGCAACGAGCTAATCTAACACCAGGAATATTATTTAAATTTTGATAAAAAACTAAGGCTTCATTAAATCTTTTCATTTTTAAAAGTAAATCTCCAACAAAGTTAGAGTCTTTTTTTTCTTTATAAAGTTGGATAATTTTTTGAAGTTCTTTTTGAGTGTATTTATTTTCTAAAACACCTCTTTTGATTCCTTCTTTAATCTCTTTATCTTTATAAGCTATTCCAAAACTACGATTACATTCAGCAGCAGTGAAAAAAAGATTATTTTCAATAGCAGTATCAATTATTAGTTTTCTATAAGAAACTTCTTTACTTTTTAAGGATTTATTAGAAAGTTTTGTAATTGCATTTCTAAAATTGAGCTGTGATATATCATTCTCAAGATCTCTTTCTAAAATCCATGTAGGTTCACCGGCTTTTTCAAAAGCATATTGAGCTTCTTCTAATTGTTCTAATTTATAAAGTTTAATTCCCTCTTTTAACCAATCCTCTTTTTCGTTTAGAGTATCATTATTATTCTTTGTTATATTAATATTATTATTAGGTGTTAAAAAATTATGGAGTTCTTTTAAAACTTTATTATTTTCAATATTAGATTCCATAATAATTAGATTTTCTTGCGCTCTAGTTATTCCAACATAAAAAATATTAAAATATTTTCTATATTTTTGATCATGTTTGGTAGCTTTAGAAAAAATCTTTTCCCATTGAGATTTATAAGTAGATGATAAATTATAACAAATAATATTGCTATATTCTAATCCTTTAATCTCTTGAATAGAAAAAACTCTGTGTTTATTATTTAATTGTTCAAGAAGTTCAGCTTTTGTTTTAGTGTCAGAAACAACAATAGCTGTATTAGCATCATTTTGTGCCTTTTCTAATAGAGGGAGATTTATTCCGGTTAAATTAACTTCACCATCTTTTTGGATAGCGATCTCTTTGTAATCATCACTCCCTAAATTTCCAATATATGAACTTCTAAGTTCAGCAAAATAATTTGCTAAATCTACAATTTTTTTGCAACTTCGATAATTTTTAGAAAGAATTTTTATATTAACTTTTTTATTATATTTAGAGTAAAAAAGATTTTTCATTCTTTCAAAATTAAAAAAAGTAGCATTTATCATTTGATGAATATCTCCAGCCAAAAACAAATTTTCTTTATTTTTAACAAGAGAAGTTAAAGCAAAAATCTGTAACTCAGTTAAATCCTGAACTTCATCAATTATAATAAAATCAAACTGAATATCTTTTTTTAAAAGAGTTAGAGAAAGATCATTCAAATCAAAGAGATTATTATCATCTAACCATTGGTTAAACTTTAAACATACTTCATAAAAAAACATTCGATTTTCTTTATCTAGTGTTGAATATTTAGAGCTTAAATTTAAGTAGTCTTCTAAGGTTATTGTACGTTGATTTAAATCTCTATTCCAATTATCAGCATTTCCTTTAATCATAAGGCCTTTAATAATTCCATTTATTTCTGAATAAATCTCTTCAATAGAAAGATTAAATTTTCTTCTATTAGGATAAGAAAGAAGAAAAAATTCTTTAAATTTATTAAATTCAACAATTTGTTTTGGTGAAACTTGTAGTTTTTGACATATAAACTCTTTTAAAGTAAAAAAATTAGCAATTTTTTTGCCTTCTTTTCTGAATTCTAAATATTGCTCAAAAGAGTTGTCTTTTAAGTATCTATTAGCTGTTAAATAAAGAATTTTTGAGATATCATAAAATTCGTAATTCTCTTCTAAATTTAAAAGTTTTCTTAATGTTATTGTACTTTTACCACTTCCAGCACTTCCGGCAATAAAGTGAGGAGGTAAATCTACAAGACATGAATATTGTTCATCATTTAAATAATAATATTTATATTTTTTGTTATAAAAATTTTCTATAAAATGAGAATCATCAATAATTTCATATGTAATTAAGTTGTTGTAATTAAAGAAATTTTCATCAATGGATTCTATATTATCTTCTTGATCAAAGATTATGAATTCTTTTAAAGAGCTTTCATCAATCTCTTTTCGTTTTGCTTTTTTTATAGCCATATCATGAGAAGAGTAGATTAAGAAAATAAGATTTCCTTCAATATCATCTCTTGAAAAGCTATTAAGAAGAAAAAAAATACGGTCACCACTATCAACTCTAAATTCATAAAGAGAGTTAGCTCCTGCAATTTTTTTTATCCAAAAACCTTTAGGAAGATTATAAGACAAAATTTTATAATTTTTAATTGTATTATAAAAAAAATAAAGTTTATCAAGAACTTTTTTATTTTTTTCAATGGGAATACTTTTAAAAAAATAATCAGTAATTAAAAATTTCATAGGTATACTCCAAAAATACGACTTAACTAAATATTATATCATTTTAGTTAAATTTTCAAGAAGTTTAAAGTATAAAAAGAAAAAAGAGTCTAGATTTAACCAGACTCTAATCATTTTGTAATACTTTTTTTACTAAGTAAGTTACATCCACCCTTATATTCAGGAAAATAATATCTAACTAAAGAAGCGATAAAGTATTTATTTATGTTATTTTTCTTAATGAAAGCTTTAAAACTTTTATTAAGATTTATTTTACTTATTAATTCTGGAATAGATATATTTCCGTCATTATCATTAGAAATAACAAGTTCTTTGAAAAGTTCAATTTCATTTTTTGACATTTGAACAAAATTTATTAACCCGATGAAAGATCTATCAAAACTTATAATTTTATTTGAATTATCAATAGCGTTATTTAAAGAAACGTTTGAATAATTAAGTTTTTCTTGAATATAACTTTTTTCAAGTATTTTTCCTTCTGTTTCAATAAACTTTTCAAGTTCATCAACTCTATTGAACCCTTGTTCTCCAATTGTTAAAACTCTACTATTACCATTTGTACTTAAATTTAACTCTTGAGCAAAGTGGTACTTAAATAGCGAATAAAAAACATGATCAGAGTAAATACCAATACTATTTAGTATACTTTCTAAATTTTTATAAACAGCAATACTATCAATATAATTTTCATTAAAAGAAAGAATAGTGTTTTTTAAATTTAAAAACTCTTCAACATTATATTTTATTTTATTTATATGAATATAAGTTCTAGAATCTGTCATTATAATACCATCTATTCTTGAAAGTAGACCTTCTAATCTACGAGCCAAGTAAATTGCAGTGTTATCATTCATATTCTTAATCTCTTCAGAATAAAGATTATAATCTAATCTAGAGTTAATATCCTCAATAATTAATTTTATTGTATTTTCATCTACTCTTAATGGATGTGAAACTAATTTAACAAAGTAAAGTTCTAGAATATCTTTATATCCACTATTTTGAACATAATATTTTCCATGTTTTTCATAACCTAGTTTTGTTATTATTTTTTCAATCTCTTCTTGAGTAATCCATTTAAAACTTTTAAAACTACTTCTAATTGTTTTAACATTTTCTGTAGTCAGAATGTTAGTAAATTCTAATGAGTAGAAAATTTTAAAGAAACGTTCTCTTCTATCGAAAAGAAATAAATCCAAGAAATCTATATAAAAAGGTCTTGAGAAAATTTCATTTCTTTTCAGGAAGCTAACTAAAAAACGATAATTTTTACCAAATAGCTCATACATTTCATCTAAAGATATTTCATCTTTAAAATCAGCTTCAATTTTTAATGCAATATTTAGATTTGTATTTTTAAATATATTTGCAATAATCTGTTTTAATTTTATTTCAATTTGTCTTGTTCTTTCACGACTAATATTTCTTAGGGTACCAATCTCTTCTAAAGTTTTATTATTTTCAAGTCTATCAACTAAAAGTTGAATATCATCTTGAGAAAGAGTGGTTTTGATTTTTTTTAAAGTTTCTTCCAGAGGAAGTGTAGTAGTACATATCTCATATATTCTTTCAAGTTCATTACTAGTTAATTGTAAAGAATCGATATCCTTTTGGTTATAGTTTAAAAATTCTCCAACTGTTATTCCTTCAATATGCTTTATATTAAAAATTATTTTGTCTAAACGACAATCAACAATTTTTTTAAAAGTTTTTTGTTTTGAAAATCTTTCTACAATTTCAGACAGATCATTTTTTATATCTGCAATTCTTCCAGGACCAACACCAGGTACTTTGGAGTATTGAGTTAGTAACTCCTCATCTATTTCAGATAGGTAAATTACATTATTTTCCTGACAAAAATTTAAAAATTTTAATTTTTTTTCATCAGGGTAAATAAATCTATCAATTCTAAGGTAGTTGCACCATAATTTGTATGTACTCATCAAAATTTCCTCCCCAAAACTCTACGCCTAATATATAAACTAGGTAAAAGCTATTATATTTTTCTTTCGGCATTATATGATTCATATTTTTGTTTAAAAGCATCTATATCTTCTTGAGAAAATCCAAATTCGTTAAGTGATTGAAAATCAAAAGATTCTAAATCAACCATAAATTCAATATTTTGCTCAGATAAAATGTTTAAAAATTTTCTAGATTTTTGATAAATTTTAGTTACTTTATCACCTTTCATTAAGAAAGTTTTCACATCCCAATCAATAATTCCCTTTTTATAATCTAAAAATTTTTGAAGTCCCTCTTGTACATAACGATCCTCTTTTAAAAGAGTTGAAAACATCTCCTCGTTTATTTCTTGTAAGTATTTAACACCAGATTCTAAAAGCTTTTCTCTGATACTTACAAACTTATTAGCTGAATAAAAATAATGAAGATCAACTAAAAAAGAGTATTGCCATTGCTGTTTTGGAATAATTCTATTTAATTTAATGAAATTCTCCTTTAACATTCTATTTTCTTCTTGTAGATTTCTAAGATTTTTTTCCATAAGTTGCCATTGCTTTGAATAGTCAGTATTTGGCTTAGATTGCAAAGAAGAGTAATTACTAATAAGAACCTCTTTTTCCTCCAACTCTTTTTGAAGATTTTGTAACTTTTCACTTAAAGTTAGATTGATTTTTTCGAGTTCCTTGATGTTCTTATTGTTAAAAAGTTTAAATAAAAAACTCATAGCTCTCCCCCTTATAGATTAATACTTTATTTATATATAGATATTATACTAACTGATATCATTATAATTCATTTTAATCAAAAATTCAATTTAAAATATAGTATTCTTCAAATATTTGACATTATATAATACATAAAGTAATATATTATTATATCAAAGAAGTTCAAGGAGGAAATTATGGTTCAAAGGTTGATAATATATAACTTAATAGTACTAACTTTTGATGCATTTACATATTTTTTTATGAATGAAAAATATAGAGGTTACTTAGGAATTAATGACTATATTAGATTATTTAGTAATCCAATGTATAGAAAAAGTCTTCTTACCAAAATTTTTATAGTAGATTTTATAGTGATATTATTTTTCATCCTATTTAAATAAGGCATTTTCAATTAATTTATATAAAATATGTATTGATTTATAGTAAAAAATGGTCTACAATATTAGTATTGAAATTAAAAAAACTGGAGGAACAATGTTAATAAGTAGAGAAGTTGATTACGGTATAAGAATCGTACTTTTATTGTGTGAAGCAAATAGAAAAATGGATGCAAAGGAGATTTCTGAAATTTCAGGTGTTTCTATAAGATTTACACTTAAAATTCTTGGAAAATTAACTTCATCTGATTTAGTAGAATCATTTCGTGGTGCAAAAGGTGGTTATGTAGCAGCAAAGAAGCCAGAAGATATAAGTGTATACGATATAGTAGAAGTTTTAGAAGGTGGAATCAAAGTAAATGGATGTTTTGAAGACAAAACAAGTTGTACAACTTCTAAAATGGCTTTATGTGGATTAAGATGTAAATTAGAGGGAGTTAATTTAAAAATAAAAGAGGAGTTAGAAAAGATAACAATGGATAAACTTGAAAACTGCTCAGGATATGACTCATAATAATCTGATATATTTAACAAGAATTTAAAAGGGAGATTTTGGGAAATGAAAATTTTAAAAACAAAAGGTGTTTGTGCAAAAGAGATTGGTATAAAATTAAATGGAAACATTGTTGAAAAAATTGAATTTTTCGGAGGATGTGACGGTAATACAGTTGCTATTGAAAAATTAGTTGAAGGAATGACAATAGAAAATGTAATAAAAAAATTAGAAGGTATTGATTGTTCAGAGAGAGGGACATCTTGCCCAGATCAGTTAGCTAAATTATTGAGAGAATTAGTTTAAAAGCAAGGAAATTATAAAGTTGAGTAGTATAATAAAATAAATTATTATATTGATTTAATTTTATAGGAGGTCCTTAAAATGAAAAAATTATTTGTAGGTTTAATTTTAGGTTTAATGTTAGTAGGTTGCTCGAATATGACATCTAGAGAGAAAAGTGCATTAGTAGGAGCTGGAGCTGGAGCGTTGGTTGGAACAGCAATTTCAGGAGATTCTAAAGGTGCTTTAATAGGAGCTGGAGTTGGAGCTTTAGGTGGAGCAGCAGTGGATAATTATAATAAAAAAGGTAATGTTCTAGGAAATTAGGGCTAGACAAAATTTATTAAAAAAGTAAAAAGCTATTGTCAACTTATAAAAAGTTTGATGATAGCTTTTATTAGTTTAGATAAGTATAAATTAAAGGGGGAATTATTTGTGAAAAGAGTCATCAATGTAATTAAGAAATTTGTAATTTTTCTGATAATATTAATATTAGTGGTTCAATTTACTAGAGCTTATTTATACAATAAGATGGCACCGAAGTTAAAAAAATGGCATGAAAAAAGTAAATATGAAGAACCAGAGTACGAAAAATTTAAAACAATTGATGAATATTTAGTTGCAGAGAAAGAATTTTTAGAAAAAACTTATGCAGAAGTAGAAGTTAAATCAAAAGATGATCTAACAAGATTTTCTAAAAATGGTATATTATCACCAATAAACGAAAAAGGTGAAAATATAAATAGTTCTTTTGAACTTATTCCAGAAAGGATTAAAGGAGGAGTACTTTTACTTCATGGATTAACAGATTCACCTTTTATGATGAGAGACGTAGGTCAAATTTTTTATGAAAAGGGATACTATGTTTTGGGATTAAGATATAAATACCATGGTACTTTTCCAGGAGAGTTACCGAAAATATCTCAAAAAGATTTTGAGGAAGCTGCAATATTTGGTTCTAAAATGATAAAAGAAAAATTAAAAGATATAAAAAATCCAGAGTTTTATATGGTAGGATTTTCAACAGGAGCAGCAGCAACTTTACAGTATATAACTCAGAGTGTAAAAAAAGATAAAGAGTTACCTACTCCTCAAAAGGTATTTTGGTTATCACCAGCTATGGGAGTATCTTCTGCAGCAAAATTTGGTTTTTTAGATAGTTGGGTTAGTATGATTCCATACTTTAAAAAATTTCAATGGTTAGATATAAATCCAGAATATGACCCAAGTAAGTACAACTCTTTTCCTAAAAATCCAGGGATTCAGGTATATTATCTAATAAAAAAAGCAAAGCTGAATTTTTCAAAGCTGAGTAAAGAGGAAAAAATGAACTTACCTCCTATTTATAGCTACACTTCATTAGTAGATTCTACTGTTCTAGATAAAGATTTATATGACATTTTTGAAAAAATGGAAAATCCAAATAATAAGTTAGTTATTTTTGATATAAATAGAAAATTTGAAGATTTTTTTAAACCAAACTTAATAAAATTGAATTTAAAAGACGAAATGTCAGAATTAAATTTTAAATTTAATGTAGCATTTATTAGTAATTATAGTAGTAAAAAAGATGATGAAGTAGCTATATTAAACTATAATAACAATGTATTTTCTGAAGAAAATAAATCAAATCTTAAATGGAATGAATCTAATTTTTCTTTATCACATGTAGCAATACCAATATCACCATCTAATCCTATTTATGGAAGAGATTCAATATTAGGAAGTTTAAATTTAAAAGGAGAAAATAATTCATTGTATTTATCTCCGAATCTGTTATATAGATTAAGATATAATGAATTTTTTCAATATATTGAAAATGATATAAAAATGGTACTTAACTAAAAGTTATAGAAAATTTCTATAACTTTTTTTCTTTTTTATAATATTATTGAAAAAAATTTTCAAAATTGAATTGACAAAATTTTAAAGAAGGAGTAGTATTTTAAAAATTACAAACTTGGGGAGGTTTAATAAAATGAGTAAAAAGTATTTATTTGGATTGGCAATAGCTTGCTTAGCTATAGGTGCTTGTGGTGAAAAAGAGAATGGGGTAAAAAATGAAGAGAAAACTAAAGTAGTAACGGTTTCATTAGGATCTAAACCTAAAAGCTTAGATCCAGCTATGTATAATGAAATTCCATCGCTTTCTATAGTGGAGCAGATATATAATACACTGTTTCAGATTGATGAGAATGGAAAAATAGCTCCAGAACTAGCTGAATCTTACGAGTATATAACACCGACAGAATTAGTTATAAAATTAAAAAAGGGTGTCAAGTTTCATAATGGAGATGAATTAAAAGCAAGTGATGTTATTTTTAGTTTAAATAGAATGGTAGAAAAGCCAGCTACAAAAGTAATGTTAGACGTTATTGAGAGTGTTGAGCCACTAAATGACTATGAAGTTAAAATAAAATTAAAGGAACCGTCAGCACCCCTGTTGTACACATTATCTTATCCTTTAACTGCGATATTAAATGAAAAATACACAGAAGAAAAAAATGGAAATATTGCTACAGACGCTATGGGAACTGGAGCATTTAAATATAAGAGTTGGGGAGATGGAGAAAAAATACAATTAGTAGCTAACGAGGAATATTTTGGTGATAAAGCTAAGATAGATGAACTAATATTTAGAGCTATTCCTGAGAATACAAGTAGATTAGCGGCATTGGAAACAGGAGAGGTTGATATAGCCACGATTGCACCAATTGACGTTCAAACTGTAGAAGGAAGTTCGGACTTATATGCAGTTTCATTTCCTACAACATCAACAGAGTATTTGACTTTAAATACAGCAAGAGAACCTTTTAATAATAAGGATTATAGAAAAGCTTTAAATTATGCTATAGACAAACAAAGTATAGTAGATGCAGTTTATTTAGGAAAAGCGAGTGTGGCAAATACAATAGTAAATCCTACAGTTTTTGGAAGTGATCAAAAAGTTGGAAAAATAGATTATAATCCAGGAGTAGCTAAAGAACTTTTAGAAAAATCAGGAGTAAAAAATAAGACAATAAAAATTATGTCTAATGATAATCCAGTTAGATTACAAGCCGCTCAGATTATACAAGCTAATTTAAAAGAGGTTGGAATAAATGTAGAAATTGAAACTGTAGAATGGGGAACTTACTTACAAATGACAGCTCAAGGAGATTTTGATGTGTTTATAGGGGGATGGGTAGCTGGAACTTCAGACTCAGATATAGTTTTATTTCCTTTATTACATAGTAGTTATAAAGGAGGAGCTGGAAATAGAGCTAATTTTGAAAATCCTGAATACGATAGATTGGTTGAACTAGGTAGAAAATCAACAGAGAGTTCAGAAAGAATAGAAGCTTATTCAAAAGCACAAGAAATTTTAGCAGAGGAGAATCCATTAGTTCCATTGTATTATAAAAATGAAAATATGGGATTAAATAAAAGAATAAAGAATTTTGTTCCAGTTGCTAATACAATTCATAATTATGCAACAATTGAAGTTCAATAATAAATCTTCTTGACAAAGGTAAAGAAGAAGAGTATTATAGTCAACAATTTAGATAAAAAATAAAAAAAGGGAGTGTTGAGGGGTATGAAGTTAGATTTAAATTACACACTGCAATTTACACAAGAAATTTTAGCTATTCCAAGTCCAGCTGGTTATACAGAAAAAGCTATGAATAGAATAGCTAAGGAATTGGAAAAGTTAGGATTTAAATATAGTTACAGTAAAAAAGGGTGTTTAATTGTGAAAATAGAAGGGGAAGATTCTACTTATACAAGATTATTATCAGCTCATGTTGATACACTAGGCGCTGTAGTAAAAAAAGTAAAAAGTAATGGTCGTTTAGAGCTTATAAATATCGGAGGATATGCTTGGGGATCTGTAGAAGGAGAAAATGTTATTATTCATACTTTAGATGATAAAGAATACGAAGGAACATTATTACCTATTAAAGCATCAGTTCATGTATATGGAGATATTCCAAGAGAAATGCCAAGGATAGCTGAAAATATGGAAGTTAGATTAGATGAAGAGGTATACTCTGAAAGTGATACGAGAGCTCTTGGAATTTGCCAAGGAGATTTTGTAAGTTATTATACTAAAACTAAAATAACAGAATCAGGATACATAAAATCAAGATACTTAGATGACAAGCTTTGTGTAGCTCAAGTATTAGCTTATCTAAAATATTTAAAAGATAATAATAAAAAACCAAATAATAATTTATATGTTTATTTTTCAAATTTTGAAGAGGTAGGGCATGGAGTATCAGAAATACCAAAAGATGTAGATGAGTTTGTAGCATTAGATATTGGACTTGTAGCTGATGATGCTCACGGTGATGAGAAAAAAGTTAGTATTGCTGCAAGAGATAATAAAACAGTTTATGATTTAAAAATAAGAAAAAAATTACAAGAGGCAGCTGATAAAAATGGTATCCATTATACAGTAGGTGTTTATAATAGATATGGATCAGATGCTACAGCATCAATTCTTCAAGGTGCAGATTTAAGATATGCTTGTATAGGACCAAATGTTGATGCAACGCATCACTATGAAAGAACTCATGTAGATGGGATAGTAGAAACTATAAAACTGTTAATAGCATACTTTTAAATAATAAAAAACCCTCTTCTTTAATTAGAGGGTTTTTATTATTTAATTATATTTATAGTTGTTGTAAAAAAGTTATAGCCATTTTAGCAGTAACAATAGTTGTTATAACAAGAAAAACAGGTCTTATGAACTTTGTACCTCTTGTAACAGCGACTTTTGCACCAACATTAGCTCCAATTAGCATTACAACTCCAACTGTAAGGGCATACATATAAGCAATTTTTCCATAGTATATAAATGTTATAACACTAGCAATATTACTAGCTAAATTTAAAAACTTTGAATTTCCACTTGCTCTGATGAAATCTAATTTAAAAATTTCAATAAATCCAAATATTATAAATGAACCTGTTCCAGGACCGAAGAACCCATCATAAAATCCAAGAGAAAATGCCATTAAGATTCCAAGTTTTAAATTTTTTGAATTTACGCCTTGAAAATTATCATGGCTACCTAAATTTTTATTTTTTAAAGTATAAATAAGAACAAAAACTAGTAAAAAGAATGCAATAGGATATAAATATTTTGAATCAATCAAAATAACCGCTTTAACTCCTAAAATAGCTCCAATAAAAGAAAAAGGAATTAGATATTTAATTAAATCCCAATTTATTTTTCCAGAACGAGCAAATTTAAAAGCACTACCACTACTTGAAAAAAAAGCTGCTAGTTTATTTGTTCCAAGTGCCATATGAGGATCTAATCCTGCAGCTAAAAAAGCTGGTAAGCTAATTAGTCCACCCCCACCAGCAATAGCATCAACAAATGCTGCACAGAAGCAAGCTGAAGCTAAAAACATAAAGTTAATTAAAGAAATCTCTGAAAAAAAGGTTTCTAACATTAAAACGCCCCCTAGTTAATTATTTGTTTTGAGTATATCATTAAATGTATTTTTACACAATCTCTCTTTTTCTAACTTAGTTAGTTTTTTAATTCGAATCTCCTCTTTAGATGCTTCAGATCTATTTTCTTTAATAAAAACAACCTCAATTTTTGTAGGTTTATAAATTTTTGTATATTTAGCTCCTTTGCCACTAATATGTTGTTGAAATCGCTTTGTAAGATCTGTTGTAATACCCGTATATAAAGAGTTGTTTTCACATCTTAAAATATAAACGTACCATTTTTTATTTGAATTATTCATATCATCCTCATTATAATAGTTATATAAAATATTATAATGTGTCTGTGAAGTTTTTAAAAGCTTTTTTTCCAGTATCATCTCTTTTGAAGACCCCAGCATGCTCTAAAACTGTAGAGAAAGTTTTTCCTATCTCTTCTTTTAAAATATCTAATGTTACAATATTGTCTCTTTTTGACACTATATTTTTAATCCAATCATAATGTTTACCAAGAGTAGGATTCTCTTTTAAAGTAATTTGCCAATTTGGATTTTGTAATTCTTTTTCTAAAAGAATCATTTCTTCTTGAAGTCTTCCAGGTAAAATAGCAAGTCCCATAACTTCAATAAGTCCTATATTTTCTTTTTTTATATTGTGAACTTCAGAATGAGGATGGAATATTCCCATAGGGTGTTCATCAGAGGTTCTATTATTTCTTAAAGCTAAATCTATTTGATATTCATCGCCTACTTTTCTAGCAATAGGAGTAACGGTATTGTGAGGAATACCTTCAGAATAAGCTATAATATCAACAGTTTCATCACTATAATTTTTCCATTTTTCAAAAATATATTCAGCTGCTTTAGATAGAGTTTCCTTATTTTTTGAAGATATTCTAATAACAGACATAGGCCATTTAATGGTTCCGCAACTAACTTCAGGAAAATCTTTCATTTGAAATTTATTTTCGATTGGAGCTTTCTCCATAGGGAATGTATGCTTTCCAGCTTGGTAATGATCATGAGATAAAATTGATCCCCCAACTATAGGTAAATCAGCATTAGAACCAATACAATAATGTGGAAAGATTTCAATAAATTCTAAAAGTCTATCAAAAGTATCTTTGCCCATTTTCATAGGTCTGTGATCTTCACAAAAAACTATAGAGTGTTCATTATAATAAACATATGGAGAAAATTGAAAATACCAATTTTCAGACTTTAAATTCATAGGAATAACTCTATGTGTTTGTCTAGCTGGATGATTTAATCTTCCACTATATCCCACATTGTCTAAACACAAAAGACAACTAGGATAAGAAGACTTAGGCATATTTTTTTCTCTTTCAATATCTTTAGGATCTTTTTCAGGTTTAGCCAAATTAATAGTTATTTCTAAATCGCCGTAGGGAGTATTCGAAAACCAATGTAAATTTCTTTTAATTCGAGCATCTCTAATATAATTGGTATTTTTTGAGAATTCATAGTAGTTAGCTGTTGCTTTTTCAGGTGAAATTTTAAAATCATTATTGAACTTATTAATAACTTCTTTCGGTCTTGGAGTGATACAATTCATTAATTTAGTATCTAAAAGTTCCATTTCAGATGGAGAATCATTAATCAAACTATTTTCAATAGCCCAATGACAAATATCCAGAAGTATAATTTCAAGATCTCTTCCTGTTTTAGGTTCTTCTTCTTTCCACTCTTTTAAATTTAAAACATCGAGTAAAAGATTTCTAGAGTAAATCTCTTCACATGAATCGATTAGTTCTTTTTGTAATCCGTAGTTTAACAGTTCTTGTATTAAAGAGTTAATCATTAAAAATCACCTAACTTTTTAGCTCCATCTCCTGGATTGCCAATATAGAATGTTGCTTCTAGCCCTGTTTTTTCTTTGTATTTTTTACCAACATTTTCAATAAATTTTTCAATACAATCATTTTTTACTAAAGATACAGTACAGCCACCAAATCCTGCACCAGTCATTCTAGAACCGATAGTTCCCTCTTCTTCCCAAGCTGCTTCAACTAAACTATCAAGTTCAAGACCAGTAACTTCATAATCATCTTTTAAAGATTTGTGAGAATCATTCATAAGTTTTCCAAAAGTTAAGATATCTCCGTCTTTTAAACATTTCATAGCTTTTAAAACTCTTTCATTTTCAGTAACAGCATGTCTAACTCTAGGTATAGCTTCTTCAGACTTTATAAAATGTTTTGTATTTTCAAATTTTTCTGAATCCATATCACAAAGAGCATTAATGTTAATACCATTATCTTTTAAATCTTTTAGTGCGTTTTCACAAGAAGCTCTTCTTTCATTATATTTAGATTCACCAAGACCTCTTCTTTTATTTGTATTTGCAATAATAATAGACGCATTATTTAAAATAAATGGAGCATAAGAATATTCAAGCGTATTACAATCTAAAAGTATAGCGTGATCTTTCTTACCTATTCCAATAGAAAATTGATCCATAATTCCACAGTTAACACCAATAAATTCGTTCTCTGTTTTTTGACTTAATTTAACCATATCAACCATATTAATATCTAAATTAAATAGAGATTTAAGGATAACTGATGTTAAAACTTCAATAGAAGCAGAAGATGATAAACCTGCACCATTTGGAATATTTCCAAAGAATAAAACATCAAATCCACTATTTATATTAAACCCAGAATCTAAAAAAGTTTTTACAACACCTTTTGGATAATTAGCCCAATCATCTTTTTTGTCATATATTAAAGAATCTAAAGAAAATTCAATAATTCCTAAATCTTTAAAATTTTCAGAAGACATTCTAAAAATGTTATCCTCTCTCTTAGTTACAACAGCATAAGTACCAAAGTCTAATGCACATGGAAAAACTTTACCACCGTTGTAATCAATATGTTCTCCAATTAAATTAACTCTACCAGGTGCAAAGAAAACTTCAACTGAAGTTTTATCATCTCTTTTAAATTCTTTTTTAAAATTTTTTACTAAGTTATTGATAAGTTCCATAAATAATCTCCCCTTTATTTTGTTTATTTTGATTTGAGTATACTTTAAAAATAGATTACTTAAAAGTAAAAATATAATTTTAGAACAAAGTTAATTAAAAAAGTTAAAAAAGTTAGTGTTAAATACATTGACTTAGAGACTTGGATAGAGGTATTATAAATTATATAGAATTAGGGAGGAATATATGGATTTTACACAATCTCAACTAAGAATATTAGAGATGATTAAAAATAAAAATAAAATATCAAGAAAAAGGATAGCAGAGGAGTTAGAGTTGACACCTGCAGCTATAACAAAATCGATTGAACCTTTATTACAATGTGGGATAGTTTTAGAGGTGTCTCAAAGAGAATCAACTGGTGGGAGAAGAGCGATAGATCTATCTTTGAATAAATATTGGGTAGGAAAAATTTTGGGAATATCATTAACTCCTACATCGTTGGTAATATCAGTTGGAAATGTAGCTGGGGAGATAGTTAAAACAAAGAGTTATAAAATATCAGAAGATAAAGAGTTAATAGATTATTTAGAAACAATTATTGAAAAAGAGTTAGAAGAGGAAAAAGGAATAAAAGTTATATCGATGGCAATAACTGGACTTATAAACTCAGAGAAGGGAGTTATTATATTTTCTCCTCACTATAAAAGAAAAAAAATCGATATAAGAGATAGAATTGAAAAAAGATTTAAATTACCTACTCTGATAGAAAATGATGTTAGAGCTATGGCATTAACAGAAAAATATTTTGGTGGAGCTCAAGATAGTGAAAATTATGTAGTTTTAAATGTTTCAGAGGGAATTGGAAGTTCAATATTTGTAAATGGGAATTTATTATCAGGCCACGGATTTATTTCTGGAGAGATTGGTCATGTAGTTATGGATAGAAGTAGTTTAAGAAGATGTTCTTGTGGAAAAAGAGGGTGTTTAGAAGCTGAGGCTTCAAATAAAGCGATAATAAATAGACTTGTTTCTATGATTAAATTAAATAACTATAGTTCATTAAAAGAAAAATTAAATACCAAAGGAACAATTGGGATTCTAGATGTATTACAAGGAGTTAAAGAGAGAGATTTTTTAAGTACAAAGGTTAGCACAGAAGCTATGGTTATAATTGCTCACAGTATAGATATGATAATCTCTTTAATAAATCCAGAAAAAATAATTTTAGTAGGTGAATTATTTAAAGAAAATTTACTTTTAAATACTTTGAAATTAGAATTACAAAAAGTTACTTTAGAGGAACAAAAATATGATTTAATAGTTTCAAATATGTTAGATGAAATGCATACTTATAACCCAATATCGGTTGTAAGACATAATTTATTTAAAAAAAATATGTGGAGGGATGAGGTTTGAAATTAAATATTACAGAGTTTGGAACAACTTTTAATGGTGAAGAAGTATTTTTGTATAATTTGAAAAATGAATTTGTTGATTTAGAAATTATTTCTTTGGGGGGAATTATAAAATCTTTAAAAACTTCTGATAAAAACGGAAATTTTGAGAATATAGTTTTGGGATATAAAACTCTAGGAGAATATGAAAAAAATGAATATTTTTATGGATGTATAACAGGAAGAGTAGCTGGAAGAACAAAAGATGGAATTTTAAAAATAGGAAATAAAATTTATGAACTGCAAAAAAATAATGGAGGAAATAATTTACATGGAGGTCCTAATGGTTTAAATGCGAAAGTGTGGAAGGGTGATGCAAAAGTTTCTGAGAATAAAGGAATTTTAACTTTAACATATAAAAGTCCTCACTTAGAAAATGGATTTCCAGGAGAAGTAGATTTTAAAGTTATATATACTTTAGAGAAAAATGAATTGAAAATAGAATATTTTGGAGACAGTGATAGAGATACATATATAAATTTAACAAACCATACATATTTTAATTTGAGTGGTGAAGCGAAATATGATATAAAAGAACAATTTTTAAAAGTTAATGCAGAGGGTTATGGTTGGGTAGATGAAAATACAGTTCCTTTAAAAATGGAGAGAGAAGATAATTTTGTTAATTTTGAAAACTTTCAAAAATTAGGAGATATATTACAGTTATCACATAAACAAGTAGAGATTGTTGGAGGAGGAATTGATCATCCTTTTGAATTATCAAAAAAATATAATTTTGATATTGAGTTAAAGGATGAGGAATCAGGAAGAAACATTAAAGTAAAATCTAGTGAACCTGTAGCAGTTATTTATACAGGAAATTTTTTAGATAAAAAGCATAATGGAATATGTTTTGAAATGCAAGATTATCCAGATATTTTTAACTTTATGCCAGAAAAAGCTAAAATTTATAATAATAAAATAGAGTATTATACATATACAACATTCGAATTTAATAACTAATTGTAAAATAAATGTAAAAAAAGAGTTAAAAATAAACAAAAATAGTTGAAAAAAATAAAAAGATGCTATATAATAACCTCAGATTTAGTAAAAAACAAGGAGGAAGAATTAATATGGCAGAAGTAGTACTAAAAAAAGTAGAAAAACAGTATCCTAATGGATTTAAGGCAGTTCATGGTATCGACCTTAATATTAAAGATGGAGAGTTCATGGTATTTGTAGGACCATCTGGTTGTGCAAAATCAACTACTCTTAGAATGGTTGCAGGTTTAGAAGAGATTACAGGTGGAGAAATCTATATAGGAGAGAAGCTAGTTAATGACTTACCTCCAAAAGATAGAGGAATCGCAATGGTTTTCCAAAACTATGCTCTATATCCACATATGACAGTTTATGATAATATGGCATTTGGACTTAAAATGGCAAAAGTTCCTAAAAATGAGATTGATAAAAGAGTTAAAGAGGCAGCTGAGAAACTTGAGATTACAGATCTTTTAGATAGAAAACCTAAAGAGATGTCTGGAGGACAAAGACAAAGGGTTGCTGTAGGAAGAGCTATTGTAAGAAAGCCAGAAGTATTTTTATTTGATGAACCACTATCAAACTTAGATGCAAAATTAAGAGTTTCTATGAGAGTAAGAATAACTCAACTTCATAAGCAATTAAAAGAAGAAGGTCAAAATGCAACAATGATTTACGTAACACATGATCAGGTTGAAGCTATGACAATGGGAGATAGAATTTGTGTATTAAATTATGGAAAAATTATGCAAGTTGATACACCATTAAATCTATATAATACTCCGGCAAATAAATTCGTAGCAGGATTTATTGGTTCGCCAGCAATGAATATTGTGAAGGCATCTTTAATATCAAAAGAAAACAAATTATTTGTAAAATTAGCTAATGGGGATGAATTAGAGTTACCAAAGGAAAAAGCTGAAAAAGTAAAAGGACACGTAGGGAAAGATGTATGGTTTGGAATAAGACCAGAAAATGTAGGAAATAAAAATACAGCAAAACCTGGTGATTCATCATTAGTAGGAAAAGTAAATATAGTAGAGCAAATGGGTAATGAAGAGTTTATCTATTTCTTTATAGGAGATGCACAATATACAGCAAGAATTCCAGCAGAGAAATCTACAGGAGCAAACTTTAATCAACAAGAAAATTTCTATTTCGAAATGGATAAGTGTCATTTATTTGATATAGAAACAGAAAAAAATATAACAATTTAATAGTATGAATATAAAAAGAGGTCTTTTTTTAAAGGCCTCTTTCTTATATTAACTTTATTTATTTTCTACTGTAATAGATAACAAATCTTCGTTTAATTTATAAGCTGTAAAAAACAAAGAACTTGCTTCTTTTGAAAATAGATTAGGTGTTCCTTCTGGATAATAATCTTCGAAGTCATCTGAGTCTTCAACAATATATGGAGATTCTAAAAAATCAATAAACTCTCCATCATTAAAATATTGTTTATAAATTTTTAAAGCTTCACTCTTATTCATTTCCATTTTTATTCCTCCCTTAGCTTAATTAGCTTATGTTACTTTCTACTAAAGAATTGATAAAAATCCTACAAAGAATTTTATAGTTTTTATTGTATTTGACAAAAAAGAAAAATTAAAGTATATAGAGATATTGAAATAACTCAAAATAGGAGGAGATTTATGAAGAAACTTATCAATAAAAAAGAAAATATCGTAAAAGAGATGATTGATGGAATGATAAAGGCATTTCCAAATAGTATTGAAAGTGTAAAAGATTTGCCAATTATTGTGAGAAAAGAAAAGAAAAACAAAAAGGTAGCTTTAATTAGTGGAGGAGGAAGTGGTCATGAACCAGCTCATGCAGGATTTGTAGGATATGGGATGTTAGACGCGGCAGTAGCTGGAGAGATATTTACTTCTCCTAGTGCTGATAAGGTTTATGAAGCAATAAAAGCAGTTGACTCAGGTGCAGGGGTTCTTCTTATAATTAAAAATTATAGTGGAGATGTAATGAATTTTGAGATGGCTGCAGAAATGGCAGAAATGGAAGGAATAAAAGTAGGGAAGGTAATTGTTGACGATGATATAGCAGTAGAAAATAGTACATATACAGTTGGTAGAAGAGGAATTGCAGGAACTGTATTTGTACATAAAATTTTAGGAGCAGCAGCAGAGGCTGGATATTCTTTGGAAAATCTTGAAAAACTTGGAAAAGTTGTTGTAGAAAATATAAAAACAATGGGAATGTCTTTGAAGTCGTGTATGGTATTTACTACTGAAAAAAATAGTTTTGATTTAGCGGAAGATGAAGTTGAAATTGGATTAGGAATACATGGAGAACCTGGGACGCATAGAGAAAAGTTTGTAGATGCAAATACACATGTAGATCATCTTTTAGAAAAAATATTGAAAGAGTCTAAAATAGAGAATGAGAAAGTGGCGGTTTTGATAAATGGATTAGGAGAAACCACTTTAATAGAACTATTTATAGTTAATAATAGAGTTACAGATATTTTAAAGGAAAAAAATATTATCATAGAAAAAACTTTAGTAGGAAATTATATGACATCTTTAGATATGGGAGGATTTTCAATTACAATATTAAAACTTAATGATGAAATTGAAAAATTATTAAATGCTAAATCTGATACTGTGGCGTTAAAAACATTCTAGGAGGACAGATGGAATTAATAACTTTAATAGATAAAATAGCAGATAGAATATATGAAAATAAAGATTATTTAAGTGAATTAGATAGAGAAATTGGTGATAGTGATCATGGTGTAAATCTATCTAGAGGTTTTCAAAAAATTAAAGATGAAAGTGAAATATTAAAAAGCCTTAATTATTCAGATTGCTTCAATAAAATGGCAATGATACTAATATCTAATGTAGGTGGAGCATCAGGAGCAATATATGGAACTGGATTAATGAAAGTAGCTCAAACTTTAAAGGGAGTTGATATATTAGATAGGAATAACATAGTAAAAGCAGCTGAAGCAATGGTAGAAGGGATAAAAATGAGAGGGAAGGCTCAGTGTGGCGAGAAAACAATGCTAGATACAATAGTGCCAGTAGTTGAGGTATTAAAAAATAATAAAGAAGATTCTTTAGATGCATTATTAAAAAAAATTCAGATAACAGCAAAAGAAGGAATGGAATCAACTGAAAATATGTTAGCAACAAAAGGAAGAGCGAGCTATCTAGGAGCAAGGAGTATTGGTCACATAGATCCAGGAGCAATGTCTTCATATTTAATTATTGATACAATCTGTAAAAATTTAAAGTAGGTGATAAAATGTTAGGTTTCGTAATTGTTTCTCATAGTAAACGTTTAGCTGATGAAGTTATCGAACTTTGTAATGAAATGAAAAAATATAACTTTCCTGTAGTAAATGGAAGTGGAACAGATGAAGATTATCTAGGATCAAATCCTTTAATTATAGCAGAAGCCATAAAAAAAGCATATATAAAAGGAGGAGTTGCTATTTTTGGTGATTTAGGAAGTTCGATATTAAATGCAGAGTTGGCGTTAGAATTTTTAGATGAGGATTATGATAAAGAAAAAATAAAAATAATGGATGCTCCTTTAGTTGAAGGTGTATTAATGGGAATGGCGATAAATGATGATAAATTAACTTTAAAAGAGTTAGAAGATGAATTAAAAGAGTTAAAGTTTTTAAGTAAGATATAGAGAGTACAAGCTATTAAAATATAACTTTAATAGCTTGTTTTTATATAAAAAAATAAAAAATGTAACTTATGTTACAGAAAAATTGTCTAAAAAGATATATTATATATTCAAAAGAGAAAGGAGAGGATATTGTGGGAAATTTTGGAGGAAATTTACAAAAGATTAAGAATGGTAAAAAAACATATGGAATAACACCTCATATTCCAGGAGGATTTGTAACACCAAATACACTGATAAAAATAGCAGAAGTTGCTAAAAAATATAAAGGTGTTTTAAAAATTACATCGGGACAAAGAATTTTAATAACAAATTTGAAAGAAGAAGACTTAGCTAGTGTTTGGAACGAGTTAGAGATGGAACCAGCTGTAAAAACCCAAAATTCTGTAAAAAATGTAGAAATTTGTCCTGCAAATTTTTGCAAAAGATCAAAATATCCTACAATAGGTTTAGGTATGAAAATTAGTAATGATTTTCATGGAATGGAACTTCCATGTAGAACTAAAATAGCAGTAGTTGGATGTAGAAACGCATGTACAAGTGCTTATTCTAAAGATATTGGTGTTATTGTAGATATGGATGGGAAATTTTTTATTACAGTTGGTGGAAGTGCAGGTTTTAATCCTAGAAATGCAGATATTTTAATTAAAAATCTTTCTGAAAATGAAGCGTACCTTTTAGTAAAAACTGTATTGGAGTATTATAATGAAAATGCTCAAATGGGAGAAAAGTTAGGTCATTTTATAGATAGAATAACAATAGATAAGTTTAGAAGTAATGTTATAAAAGAAAAAAAATTAAAGGAGGAAAAAAATGATAACTAAGGATACTATAATAGCAGATATTATTGAAATAAATCCAATGGCAGTAGAAATTTTAATGGGATATGGGATGGGATGTATAGGATGCCCGTCAGCACAAATGGAAACTTTAGAACAGGCATGTGAGATTCATGGATTGAATATAAATGAAGTTTTAGAAAAATTAAATAAAAAATAGAGAGGTGTAAAATGAGTTTATTTTTAGGAAAAATACACTATTGGCTTTTTAATAAAATATTATGGTTTGAAAATATAGAAGAGTGTGTTATTACTTTAGCTTTAGAAGAGGGAATGGACGTTAAAAATATTAGAAATGAAATTGAAAGTAAATATAGAAAAAAACTTGAAAATAGAAATTTAGAAGAGATTATTGATTTAGAAAATATACACGGATGGTTACAAAATAGAATACATTCATCAGAAGCAAGATTAGCAGCATGGATAAAAATTATTTTACAAAATGATTTAGATGCTCAAATAAAATTAGAGAAAATTTTTCAAGAACAAGGTGTTTTAGCAGCAAGAGAGGCGAAAATTGAAATAGACTATATTAGTGCTACTGATATATATAATAGTATAAATAATTATATTTTAGATGGGATGCCTTGTGATAGAGTAAATGTTGTATCAGTTTCTGAGGAAAATCTTGTGAGTTGGAAAAGAAGAATTTGTGTACACGAAGAAATTTGGAGTAAAGAAGGTGTAGATGTAAGGTTTTTTTATAATTTAAGAAACATTTGGATAAAAAACTTTGTAAAGGAATTAAACAATAATTTTGAGTATTTAGAAGAACCTTTAGGAGAGTATAAAATATTAAAAAAGAATTAAAAAATAAGTACTTAAACGTAGCGAAGTTAAAAACTTCGCTATTTTTATAAATGTCACTAATTTGACTGAAACTATAAATCATGTTACAATATATACATTATCTAAAAAAAGGGAGGTTTTACATGAGTGTGAACAAAGGAGAAAATATAGGGTTAGATATCGAAAAAACAAAAACTTTCAAAAATTTTTTATTAAGAGAGAATCCCATTTTTTATATTTCGTTTTTTATCATTTTTACAATTTTATCAGTTATTGGATTAAATAAATCCCAGTTTGAAAAGATAACAAAAGTATTATTAAATTCCATAATAACAAATTTTGGATTTTTATATTTAATAATAGTATTGTTAATAGCATTAGTATGTTTATATCTTTGTTGTAGTAGTTACGGTGATATTAGATTAGGGAAAGATGACTCAAAACCAGAATATTCAAATATTTCTTGGTTTTCAATGCTTTTTTCAGCTGGAATGGGAGTAGGGCTAGTATTCTTTGGGGTAGCAGAGCCTATGACTCATTTTGTAAATCCAATAGGTGGAATAGAAAGTGGTTCTAAATCGGCAATAGATTTTGCGTTTAATACATCATTTTTTCATTGGGGAATACATCCATGGGCTATTTATAGTTTTTTGGCGCTAGGAATGGCTTATTTTCAATTTAGAAAAGGAGAAAAAGGACTTATTAGCTCACTATTTTCACCGATTTTAAAAGGGAAAAAATATGAAAAACAGTTAAAAATGATAATAGATGTGATAGCTATTTTGGCAACAATAACAGGAGTAGCGACAACTTTAGGATTTGGAGCACTTCAAATAAATAGTGGACTAAATTATCTTTTTAATATTCCAAACAATATAATAAGTCAAATTATAATAATAGGTGTTGTTACAGTTATTTTTGTATACTCAGCATTGGGGTCACTGGATAAGGGAATAAAAACTTTATCGAATTTAAATGTGTTAATATCATTTTTATTATTGTTTATTGTAATTATTTTAGGACCTACAATAGGAATTTTCAATATTTTTTCAGAGAGTTTAGGAAATTATTTGAATAATTTTTTGAAGATAAGTTTAAGAACAAATAGCTTTGGTGATAAAACATGGTTATCTTCATGGACAATCTTTTATTGGTCTAATTGGGTTGCTTGGACACCTTTTGTTGGAACATTTATAGCTAGAATATCTAAAGGAAGAACTATAAGAGAGTTTATTATAGGAGTTGTGGTAATCCCATCGCTAGTTTCATTTATATGGTTTTCAGCTTTTGGAACATTAGGAATATCTTTGGGGAAAGAGTTTGCAAAAGTAGCAATAGAGCATACTGAAACAGCGTTATTTTTAGTTTTTGGTGAGTATCCTTTGGGAGATTTAATGAGTGGAGTAGCTATTGTTTTATTAGCTTCATTTTTTATAACCTCAGCAGATTCAGCAACATATGTTTTAGGGATGATGAGCTCAGATGGAGATTTAAATCCTCCAAAATATAAAAAATTAATTTGGGGAGTTTTTCAATCTCTTTTGGCAATAGCCCTTATATCTGCTGGAGGGTTAGATATGTTAAAAACAGCATCTATAATAATAGCTTTTCCACTTTTGATACTACTTCCTATAATGATTTTTTCACTTTTTTACTCTCTGAAGAGAGATATTTTTATAAAAAAGCGTATAAAATTGAAAAATGAAATAAAAAAGATGTCTTTAGAAGAGATAGGATATCTTTCAGATACAGTAAAAGATTTAAGAATTTGCAAAGAAGAATAATTTTAAAATGAAAAAATATGAAACTAATTTCACCTAGGTAAAATTAGTTTCATATTTTTATTTATATGCTCTTTACAAAGTCCCATTTATAGGGTAATAAAGTGGGGACTAAAATTTTGAGGGGGTTTACAAAAATGAATACAGTAAAGATGATGCTATTATTAAGTTCAGTATTAACAACATTATGCTATTCGGATAATTTAGATGGGTCTAATCATGCAAAAGGTCACGAAGGTATAAATCCTGGGAGTTATTCTAAAACAAATCCATTTTGGACAAATAATCCAGAAATATTTGGAGATAACAGAGAGAAAGCACACGTAACTAAAATGTCTTTTAATACTATTGAAGAGGCACTAAATAATCCAAATTATACTGATTTTAAAAATTCTAAAAACTTTAAAAGTTTGAATGGAGATTGGAAATTTAAATTAGTGGATCATCCAGATCAAGATTTAAAAGATTTTTACAAAACTTCCTATAATACGAACAATTGGAAAACTATACCAGTTCCATCGAGTTGGCAGTTACATGGATATGATCAAATTAGATATAATGATACAGCATATCCTTGGGAATATCAAAAAACACCAATAAATCACCCTGATACTCCTAAAGATTATAATCCAATTGGTTATTATAAAAGAGAGTTTAATATGGATAAAAATTGGGGTGGAAGAGAGGTTTATATCTCTTTTCAAGGTGTTGAATCAGCATATTATTTATACGTAAATGGAGAGTATGTAGGATATAGTGAAGATTCATTTACAGGACATGATTTTGATATAACAAAATTTTTAAAAGAGGGAAGCAATGAAATTGCAGTTAAAGTATATAGATGGAGTGATGGTAGTTGGTTAGAATCTCAAGATATGATTAAATTAAGTGGTATTTTTAGAGATGTTTTCTTATATTCAACTCCTAAAACATATATAAGGGATTATACAGTTGTAACAGATTTAGATAAAAATTATGAAAATGCAGATTTAAATGTAAAGGTAGATGTATCTACAAAGTCTGGTTTTGTCCCAGGGGAATATACTGTTATTGGAAAAGTTTATGATGATAAGAAAAAAGAAGTTAAGAATTTTGAAAAAGTTGTTGAAGTTACAGGAGATGAATTAAAGCAAATTATAAATTTTAACGAAAAATTTATAAATCCCAAAAAATGGAGTTCAGAAGAACCAAATTTATATACTTTAGTTTTAGCTTTAAAAAATCCCAAAGGTGAAATAATTGAAACTGTAAGCAATAGAATAGGATTTAGAAAAGTTGAAATAAAAGATAATAAAATAATGGTAAATGGAAAGAAACTGATGTTAAGAGGAGTTAATAGACATGAGTTTACAGGAGATAAAGGTAGAGTTGTAAGTGAAGATGTAATGCGTAAAGATATTGAACTTATGAAACAAAATAATATAAATACAGTGAGGTCTTCACATTATCCTAATGATCCTAAGTGGTATGATTTATGTGATGAGTATGGACTTTATGTTATGGATGAAGCTAATTTAGAAACTCATGGAAGACTTGATGAGATCCCTCAAGATAGAGTAGAGTGGACACCAGCAGTTATAGATAGACAAGAAGCAATGGTTGAACGTAGTAAAAATGAACCATCTATAATTATGTGGTCAATAGGAAACGAGTCATCAACAGGAAAAAACTTTGAATTAGCTGCAAAATATTTAAAAGAAAAGGATCCAACAAGACTTACTCATTATGAGCCACAAAGAGATATAACTGACACATATAGTAGAATGTATAGATCAATAGAAGAGATGAAGGCGTATTTGGTTTATGAAGATAATACAAAACCATATTTACAATGTGAATTTGCTCATGGAATGGGTAATAGTATTGGAAATCTTCAAGATTATTGGGATGTTATGGAAAGTAATGAAATATTTCATGGTGGATATATTTGGGACTGGGTAGATCAAGCTATAGAAACAATTGATCCTAAAACAGGTGAAAAATATTTTGCATATGGTGGAGATTGGGGAGATGAAGAATTTACAGATAAAAACTTCTCAGCTAATGGATTGATATTTGCTGATAGAACAGTGCAACCAGAACTTATAGAAGTAAAAAAAGTATTCCAAAATATAGGTATAAAAAATTCTGATTTATCTAAAGGAAAAATATCTTTAGAAAATAAATATATGTTCACTAATTTGAAAGATTATAGTGGAAATTGGGAAGTTACTGAGAATGGAAAAGTTATAAAAAGTGGAAAATTTGAAGTAGATTTATTACCTGGAGCTAAAAAAGATGTAGAGATTCCATTAAAAGATATAAAATTAGATTCTAAAAAAGAGTATTTCATAAATATAAATTTTGCATTAAAGAATGATAAAAGTTGGGCACCAAAAGGTTATATTGTTGCAAGTGAGCAATTCCAACTAAAAGATAAAAATATTAGTGAGAAAATAGATTTAAAGAATGTTAAAGAATTAAAGTATAAAGAAAATAATAGTATTTTAGATATTTCAGGGAAAAATTTTAAAGCAGAGATTGATTTGAAAAAAGGTGGAATAAAATCTTTTGAAAGTAATGGAAAAAATATTATAGAAACTCCACTTGAATTTAATTTCTGGAGAGCTCCAAATGATAACGATAGGGGAAATGGAGCAATGAAAAGACTTGATACTTGGAGATATGCTGGTAAAAATAGTAAAGTTGTAAATTATAAAGTTGAGAATATAGAAAATAAAGTTATTAAAGTAGATTTAGAAATAGATATTCCTACAAAAGAAACATCAAAACTTTATGTAACGTATCTTATTGATGGAAATGGTGAAATTTTAGTAGATTCGTCACTGTATTCTCCAAAAACTTTACCAGAAATACCTGAATTTAGTATGATAACAGAATTAAATCCTAAAAACAATAGAGTTAAGTGGTACGGAAGAGGACCAGAAGAGAATTATATTGATAGAAAGACAGGGTATGATGTTGGAATTTATGAAGAAAATGTAGAGAATTTCTTTATTCCATATATAAATCCATCTGAGACAGGAAATAGAAGTGATATTAGATGGGTTGAAATCGCTAATGAGAATGGAGAGGGATTATTGGTTACATCTCTTCCAGAGAGAGAAACTTTAGAGTTTAATACACTTTATTATACTCCTGAAGAACTTTCGAGTGGAAAAAGACATCCATTTGAATTAGATAAGAATAAGAACGTAGTTTTAAGAATAATTGGAAAACAGATGGGAGTTGGAGGTGATAATTCATGGGGAGCTAGACCACATGATCAGTATCAGTTAAAATCTGGAGAAGTACAAAGATACACATTTAAAATAGTAGGAAAAAATAAAGATATAGATTCATTTGAAAAAAGAGATAATAATTTAGATATAGATTCTAAGAATTATTTTGAAGCAAGAAGAGCTATTGAGCAAGTTGCAAATAATGTAGTATATCTATCTGATTTAGGAGTAAAAAACTCAAATAAGATGACATCTAAAGATAAAACTATCGCTGAAAATCCATTGACTCTAAGACTTGAGAATGGAGAGGTTATAAAATTTGACAAGGGTATAAATGGATTATCAGACAATGATATAATTGTTAATATTGAGGGAAAAGGATTTAAAAAGTTCCAGAGTTATGTAGGATTAGATAGAGAAGTTTTAGGTTATAGAGGAACAGCTGAATTTAAAGTTTTTGCTGATGGAAAAGAAGTTTTTAATAGTGGCGTTATGAAAAGTTCAGATAGAGCTAAATTTATTGATATTGATTTAAATGGAGTTAAAGAACTTAAGTTACAAATATTAAATTCAGATGGTGTAACAAAATATGATCATGGAACATATGGAGATGCAAAATTTGTAAAATAAAATGTTAAAATAATTAATTAGAAAAAGAGTTGTGGAGAATTTTCATAACTCTTTTTTTTGTAAAAAATATAAAAAATTATCCAATAAAAAAAAACTATATAGTTATAAAATGATTGAAGTTTGAACATAAAAGTGCTATAATTTGGTAATATGTAAAAAATGAAATTAGGAGCGTACAAATATGAATGACTGTGTAATTCTAAAGGGAAAAAAGGACAGGTTAGTTGTGCAATTAGATAGTAACATCGATTTTAGCTCTTTAAAAGATAAATTTTCTGAAAAGATTAAACAGGCTGAAGCATTCATAGGCGATGCGAAAATAGCCATTGAATTTACTAATAGAAAACTAACAGAAATAGAGGAAAATATTTTAATCGGAGTAATAAATAGAGAGACGAATATAAAGATAGCCTTCATTTTTTCTGAAAAATCTACTTTTTCGCAATTACCAGGAGGACAACTTCCGTTTAGTAATATAAAAGATGTAACAGATGAGGGATGTACAAAGTTTCATAAAGGAACTTTACGTTCTGGACATAATTTAGAATTTGATGGAAATGTAGTTGTATTAGGGGATGTGAATCCAGGTGCAGTAATTAAATCTAAAGGAAACGTTGTTGTATTAGGATATTTAAATGGAACAGTCTATGCAGGAGAAGATGATGGTTCAGAGGCCTTTGTAGGAGCTTTTTCTTTAAATCCTATTCAAATAAAAATAGGACAAGTTATAGCGAAAAATCCAAGTACAAATGTATTAGATGTTAATAAAGTTAAAAAAACCTTAGATTTTGAAGTAGCTTATTTAAAAGATGGAAATATTTTTATTGAAAAATTCAATAAAGCAACTTTAGAGCATATGGTAAAAATATAAAGGGAAATAGGAGGAATTATGGGAAAAGTTATAGTAATTACTTCAGGAAAAGGTGGAGTAGGTAAAACGACGAGTAGTGCTAACTTAGGGGCTGCACTAGCTATGCAAAATCAAAAGACACTATTAATTGATACAGATATAGGTTTAAGAAATTTAGATGTTGTTATGGGATTAGAAAATAGAATAGTTTATGATTTAATCGACGTTATCGAGGGTGTTTGTAAACCTAAGCAAGCTATAATAAAAGATAAAAGAAATGATAATTTGCATCTTTTACCAGCAGCTCAATCAAGAGATAAAAATGCGGTAACTCCAGAGCAAATGAGAGAGTTAATTGAAATACTAAAAGCTGAATATGATTTTGTATTAGTTGATTGTCCAGCAGGAATAGAGCAAGGATTTAAAAATGCTATCGCAGCGGCAGAAGAAGCTTATGTTGTAACAACACCAGAAATTTCTGCAGTTAGAGATGCAGATCGTATTATTGGATTATTAGAAGCAAATGAAATTAGAAATCCAAAATTAATAGTTAATCGTTTAAGAGTAGAAATGGTTAAAGATGGAAATATGTTAAGTGTGGATGATGTAACAGATATTTTAGGAATAAAACCTATTGGAATTGTTCCAGATGATGAAAATATAGTTATATCAACAAATAAAGGAGAACCTTTAGTATATAAAGGGGAATCTTTAGCAGCTAGAGCATATGTAAATATAGCTTCAAGAACACTTGGACAAAATGTTGAGTTTTTAGATTTAGATCCTAAAGTTGGATTTTTTGATAAGATAAAAGAAATATTTAAAAAATAAGGGGAGGCGAAATATGGGATTTTTTAGTTTTTTGAATAAAGAAAAATCTAGTTCAGTAGCTAAAGACCGTTTAAAGTTAGTACTGATACATGATAGAGCTATGCTTTCTCCCAAAATGCTTGAAACTTTAAAAGATGAAATAATTGCAGTAATATCTAAATATGTGGATATAGATAGAGATTCTTTAAATATTGAAGTTTCTCAAGAGGCGGAAACGGGAAGAGAAACAGCATTGATAGCAAATATACCTATAAAAATAAAAAAATAGTACTACGGTGCTATTTTTTTTAATAAATGAGGGGATAAAATTAAATAATACAGGGGGATAAAAATGAAAAAAGAAAATTTAAGTAAACTATTATTACTTTTAGTTGCCATGATTTGGGGAAGTGGATTTCCAGCTACAAAAATAATTTTAGATAGTGGAATAAAACCATTTGAATTTTTAGGAATAAGATTTTTTATAACAGCAGTAGTCATGTTTTGTATTATGAAAATAAAAAAAATAAAAATTGAAAAAACTGAAAGAAACTTAGGATTAATAGCGGGCTTAATTTTATTTTCAGCCTTTGCTTTTCAAACGGTTGGATTAGTTTATACAACTTCATCTAAAAATGCTTTTATAACTGGAGCAAATGTTATTTTTGTACCATATATTGTATGGATTATCACAAAAGAAAAACCAAAGTTAATTTACATACTATCATCTATAATGTGCTTTATAGGTATAGGGTTTCTTTCTTTTGAAAAGAATTTAACAATTAATTTTGGAGATTTCTTAACTTTTATATGTGCTATATGCTTTGCTCTTCAAATTGTAGTTATAGGAAGCAGAATAAAAAATAAAAATCCCTTTACAATTAATGGATTTCAAATGTTTTCAGCAGGAATTATTGGAATCTTGCTGAATATAATATTTGAAGGAGCAACAATCTTTACTAGAACATATGATTTTAAACAGATTTTAGCATTAGTATACATAATTCTTTTTAATACTTTCATCTGTTATTCAATTCAAACATATGCTCAAAAAGAGATTAATCCTAGTCAGGTTTCTTTAATTTTAACAACAGAGATAATATTTGGAGCATTATTCTCTGTTTTACTTTTAGGAGACAAGATGACTTTTCAAGTTGTAATAGGTGGATTACTAATTTTTACATCTATACTATTAACAGAAGTCAAAAAACGATAAAAGTTAATTAGGAGGAAAACATGAGCCATATTGTAGGTAAGTCAGCATATAAAAGTTTAGAGGAGAGACTTAACAGATTTCCTCAAGGAGCACCACCATCTAAAGTCCTATATGATATACTAGCGATACTATTTTCAGAAAAAGAGGCAGAGTTAGTAGCACAACTTCCAATAAAGCCTTTTACATTAAAAAAGGCGGCATCAATTTGGAAGATATCAGAAAAAGATGCTAAAAATATTTTAGATACACTAGCATCAAGAGCGATTTTATTAGATACGGTACATAAAGGGGTTCAAACTTATATACTACCACCACCAATGGCTGGATTTATAGAATTTTCTATGATGAGAACTAGAGGAGATATTGATCAAAAACTTTTAGGAGAACTTTTATACCAGTATATGAATGTAGAAGAGGATTTTATAAAGGATCTTTTTTATAGTTCGGAAACAAAATTAGGAAGAGTTTTTGTAAATGAAGATGCTCTAGAAAAAACTAGAGAGACACAAAATACCATGTCTTCAAATACTTTAGATAATTTAGTTCAAGTTTTAGATTATGAAAAAGCTTCACATATAATAGAAACATCAGACCATATGGGAATTAGTATGTGTTATTGCAGACATAAAATGCAACATGTGGGAAAAGCTTGTGATGCACCAATGGATATTTGTATGACTTTTGGAAATGTAGCAAACTCATTGATAAATAATGGTTACGCAAGAAGAGTTGATAAAATAGAGGGAATGGATTTACTTCAGCAAGCATATGATAGTAATTTAGTTCAATGTGGCGAAAATGTAAGAGAGGGAGTAACATTTATTTGTAATTGTTGTGGATGTTGCTGTGAAGCTTTAGTGGCAGCTAAAAAATTTGGAATGATGCATCCCGTAGAAACAACAAACTTTTTACCTAAAATAAATCATGAGACATGTATAAATTGCGGTAAGTGTTTAAAGGTTTGCCCTGTTAATGCTATAAAGAAAATAGAGGGAGAATACGTAGTTCAAGAGGAACTTTGTTTAGGATGTGGAGTATGTGGAAGAGCTTGTCCTAAAAGTAGTATATTATTAATGCCTCGTGAAACAAGAGTGATAACTCCAATAAACTCTGTTCATAGATCAGTTTTAATGGCAATTGAGAAAGGTATGCTTCAAGAGTTGATATTTGATAATAAAGCTTTATTTAGTCATAGAGCTATGGCGGCCATACTAGGAGCAATTTTAAAACTATCTCCTGTGCATAAAATTATGGCGAGTAAACAGATGAAATCAGTTTACCTAGAGAAATTATTAAAAAATTATTAATTTTAAGAATGGAGAGGTTTATGAAAAAAATTATAGTTTTCCTATTTATTTCGATGATATCTTTTGTAAAAGGGGATGAAGTGAGTAAAATAAAAATGAGAGAACTTATAAAGCAGATAAAAACCCAATCCAAAGAGAAAATATTAGTGCCACAAAATGGAACTAATATTTTTTTTAATGGAGATAAATTGGATATGGAATTTATAAAAAATGTAGATGGGGTTTCCCAAGAATCATTGTTTTATGGTGTTGGAGGTATAAACGAAGCAACTCCTGAAGATGAAAAAAATTATCTTTTAAAGAATTTAATTGAAATAGAAAAAGAGGGAAAAGTAGTATTTTCAGTAAATTATGCTAACGATAAAAAGTTGAGAGGTAAAATTTTAAAGGATACAGAGAAATATAATTTTGTGGGAGAAGCAGTTTCTTCATATAGTGCTAATAGTATTTTTCAACCTCTTCAAAAAAATAGTTTAAAAAATGTAACTAACTTAAAGGAAGTTAAAAATTTTTTATATCTTTTAAATCCTGAAAAATTTAAGAATGTAGATGATTACTATAGAGTTTTAAAGAATACAGATTTTGATTTATTAATTATAGAACCTAGTTTAAATGGTAAATTTTTAACAAAAGAACAAATCAAATCTTTAAAAATAAGAAAAAATGGAACTCGAAGATTGATAATTGCTTATTTTAGTATAGGAGAAGCAGAAAATTATAGAGGTTATTGGCATAATTCTTGGAATAAAAAACTACCTGAATGGATAGTTAAAGAGAATGAGAATTGGGAAGGTAATTTTATAATAAAATATTGGAGTCCTCAGTGGAAAGAGATTATAAGAAATTATCAGAAAAAATTAGATGACATAGGAGTAGATGGATACTATTTAGATACTATAGACACTTATGAGCAGTTTTAAAGGTGGTATTTTATGAAAAAAAAATTTATTTTAAGTATAGTTGAAAGTATTGTATATTGTCTAGCAATATATTTAATATTTTTTTATTTTTCAAATTTTAAAAGTGATTTCTTAAATATGAATATTCAACCATTAACTATTGTTATAGGAATAATGGCATTAAAATATGGAGTCTATATTAGTCTACAAACGGTTATAATAGCCTCATTATTTTATATTCTTGCTTACTATCAACTAGGTAATGATTTAGTTGTGTTCTTTTTAGATTTTAGTTATTATAAATTTATTTTGCTTTTCTTTTTTATTGCCCTATCCCTTGGAAGATTTTCTGATAATCTTAGAAAAAAAATAGATGATTTAAAAGATGAGAATAAAATCTTAGAAGAAAAAAATCAAAATCAAAGAGAAAAAAATTTAGAATTAGTGAATATAAATGAAAGATTAAAAAGTAGAATAGTGGGAAGTAAAGAAAGCATTTTAACTCTACATCAAATAACCTCATCAATATTAACTAAAAATGTAGAAAAGATATTTACACAAATTTTACAGATATTAACTGATTTTTTAGGAAGTGATGTGATATCAATATACATATACAATAAAGAGAGAAATACTTTTAGAGCAAGAGTAAAAATAGGAAATAGCGTAATTCCAAACTTTATAATAGTAGAAGAGGGAGATATATACTCGAAAGTTTTAAAAAGTAAAGAAACAATGGAAGGGAATAGAGATTTAAATATAAAAAATCCTGTTTATGTAGCTCCAATTTTGAAGGGCGAAGAGGTTGTTGGAATTGTAAACATAGAAAGATTAAAATATAATAATCAAGAAAAATATCTATTAGAATTGTTTAAGGTAATAAGCCAGTGGATTAATAATGCTTTAGTAAATGCTTTTGATAAGGCAGAGATTGAAATATTAAAAAATTCATATGAAAATACAAGAATATACAATCTACAATATTTTTCATATATTTTAGAAGAGGATAAGAAAAGAAAAAAATTATTTGGATCTGAATATATAGCATTAGAAGCTGGAAATCCAAATTTTACACCAGAAGAGTTAAATGAAAAGTTAAAAGGAAAAGTTAGAGATATAGATGTTGTAGGAATGAGTGAGGAGACTATAAAATTTCTTTTTGTAAATGCTAATAGAGAAAGTAAAGATGTTTTAATAAAAAGGGTTTCTGAAATTCTTCCAGGAGTTGAAATATATGAAATCTAAATATATATTAGGTCTAGTACTAATAGCAGTATTCTTTTTTCAAGAGTTAAGAATAAAAAATTTGGAAGATATATTTAATTTAAAACAGATTTATAATTTTAGTCTTCCAACTCCAGTATCTGGAAATTTAAAAATAGAAAAACCTGAAAAATATCTTATTTTATACGGAGATGGAAGTGAGGGAAGTCAAGATATAAAAGATGGATTAGAAGAGGTTTTTAATTTTTCAAAAGTTAAGTATGACTCAATTTCAATTTCAACAGATAAAGCTTTGGATTTTTCTGAGTATAGTTTAATAATCTTAGCAGTAGAAAATTATAGTGGTTTATTAAAGGAAAACTTTTTAGGAATAAAAGAGAGAGTTGAAAAAGGTGGAAATCTTTTTATAACTCAAAGATCTTATAGAAGTCCTTTTAATCAAATGGCTGGGATAGAAAAAATTGGTGAATTTATTGAAACTAAAAGTTTCAATTTAAAAAAAGATATATTTCCAGGATTAAAGGATTTAAAACCTGGAAGTATTATCTTTGGTAGCTCGGGACTAAAAATGAATTTAAAAAAAGACATTGATGTGATAGCTACTACAGATAATAATGAACCTTTAATGTGGATTAGAAAATATGGAGAGGGAAAAGTATTTTTTAGTAATACCACATTATTTCAAGGTAAAATTTTTAGAGGAGTAATGAAGCAATTAATAGCTTATATTGAAGATGTTACATTTTTTCCAATTTTAAATTCTAAAATACTTCAAATTGATGATTTTCCATCACCAATTCCAGTAGTTCAAAATGAAATTATAAAAAAAGAGTATGGAATGGATACTTCAGGATTTTTTAATCTTATTTGGTGGCAGGATATGATGGGAATTGCAGAAAGACAAAGATTAAAAATGACAGGATTTATTATAATTGAGTATAACGATTTAACTATTAAAGATAAAATAGTCAGAGTTGGAAAAAAGACGTTTGATGATCTTAGTAAAAGAGGAAGAGAACTAAAATCGATAGGTGGAGAACTAGGATTACATGGATATAATCATTACTCTTTAGGATTGGAAAAAGAGATTGATTATGAAGATTATGGATATACACCATGGGAAAGCATTGATGCAATGAAAAAAGGATTAACAGTAGCAAAGGATGAAATAGAAAATATTTATGGTGAAAATTTTAATATTTATAGTTATGTAGCACCAAGTAATCTCTTACCTGTAAGTGGGAAGAAAGCTATAGTGGAAACATTTACAAATTTAAAAGTATTTTGTGGAATTTTTTATGGAGAGAATGAACCGGGATTACTGTTACAAGAAGTAGGAAGAGATCCAGATTTTAAAAATATATACTCCCTTCCTAGAATGTCATCTGGATTTTTCTATACAGATACAGTTATTTGGCAAATATATAATGCTATTGGAGCATATGGATATCTTTCACATTTTATACATCCAGACGATATTATGGATAAAGAGAGAGGAAATGGTAAATCTTGGGAAGAGTTAAAAGCAGAGTTTGAAAGAATATTTTCAACTGTAAATAGTAACTATCCAGTTTTAAAATCACAAATTCAAAGTGAAATGACATATGATTATAGTGTTATAGAAAATATTGATTTAGAATATGAAAAGAAGGATAACAATGTTTTCATAAATATAAAAAACTATAGAGGACAATTTGATTCACATTTTAAAATAAAAAATAAAAAAATAATTAAAGTCCTAGGTGGCGATTTTAAATTTATTAACAAAAGTGAAAATGAATCTTTTTATATTGTGACAGCAAAAGGCCCAGAAGTTAAAATAATATTGGAGGATTTATAATGAAAATAAAAAAGATATTCCTCATATTTATATTTCTTATATTAGATATTCTAATATTTTTTTATTTTAAAAATGGACTCTTAAGTTTCAGATCATACTTTTGGATTTCTCATTTTTCATTAGCTTTAATTTTTATATATTTAAATAGATTATTTTTAGGAGAAAATCAATTTGATATTTTTATTTTAATTTTTCCTATAGTTGGATATGTTATGGCTTTAATAAATAATTTTTTATTTTTTAGAGAATATTTTAAAAGTGATATTGAAATAAATGAGAATTTAGAAAAATATATTTTAAATGAAGAGAAAGAAATAATTGTAAATAGCTCAATTGATCTTAATTTAATAGGAGCTTATGATATCTTGGCAGTTGGAACTCCAACAGAAAAGAAAAACTTTTTAATTGGTTTTGAAACTCAAAATTTAAAGTTTAAGGTCGATGTTCTAAAAAAAGCACTGTGGGATGAAGATATAGAAGTTATACACTATGCAGCAACAGAGATAAATAAAATTGATGAAAATTTTCAAAAGGTTATAAAGGAAAAAGAGATGTTAAAAGACTCAAATGAACTTTCTAAAATATATTATGATTATTGTACTTCAGGACTTTTGCTTGGAGAGATTTTAGAATTTTATCAAAATAAATACATAGATATTGCAAAGTCAAAAGAAAATTTAGATATAATTGATAAATATAATCTTTTAACTATTTATAAAGATATGAAAGATTATAAAGCGTGTAATAGACTAATTCAAGAACTTATAGAAAAAAAAGATTTAGATGAGAAAATAGTGGAATTTATAGAAAAATATTACTATGATTTAAATGATTATGAAATGTTGAAAGAGGTTAAAAAATGGCAAAAATCTGTTTAATATGCGAAGGGTCTTATCCATATGTTGTAGGTGGAGTATCTTCATGGATTCAGGATTTAGTAAAATCCAATGAAGAACATTTATTCTCAATTGTATGTATAATACCAAATTTAGATTTTGCAAAAATAAAATATGAAATACCTAAAAATGTTACAGAGATTAAAAATATAATTTTGGATAAAAATTATGAGATTTCACCGTTTAAAGTTTTTAAAAATAGATTTAAATTTAAGAAATTAGAGGAAGAGATAGAAAAAATTTTAAATTTTAATAATCTTGATTCTGAAGAAGTTATAAAAATAATAGAAAAAATATCAGATAAAAAATATGGAAATCCATTGGAGATAATAATAAATAAGAGTTTTTGGAATAGTTTATTAAAATACTACAAGCAAAATTATGATGGAATTGGATTTAATACTTTTTATTGGACATATAGAAATATATTTTTAAATTTAATATCTTTATCTCAAGAGGAGTTGCCAAAAGCTGATATATATCATCCTGTGGCAACAGGGTACTCTGGATATGTATCCGCACTAGGAAAAATAAAAAATGGTGGATCATTGCTTTTAACAGAACATGGAATTTATCCACGTGAAAGAGAGGAAGAAGTTATTGGTGCTAAATGGATAGA
Source organism: Cetobacterium sp. 2G large (assembly GCF_014250655.1). Classification (NCBI taxonomy): domain Bacteria; kingdom Fusobacteriati; phylum Fusobacteriota; class Fusobacteriia; order Fusobacteriales; family Fusobacteriaceae; genus Cetobacterium; species Cetobacterium sp. 2G large. The sequence continues at coordinate 145,059 of NZ_JACHTH010000007.1, forward strand.
GAAAGATTTTAAAAAAATATGGATAGATTTTTTTTACTTTTTATCAAGATTAACCTATGATGAGTGTGATAAAATAATATCTTTATTTGACTACAATAAAGAACTTCAAATTGAAAATGGAGCAGATTCAAAAAAGTGTGAAGTAATTCCAAATGGTATTGATATTGAATCTTATTCTAAAGTTATAAGAGAAAAAAGAGAAGGGTTTAATATTGGTTCAGTTTTAAGAGTCGTTCCTATAAAAGATGTAAAAATGATGCTAAAGGGATTTAAAATGGCGTTACCTAAGCTGAGAAATACTAAACTTTTTTTAATAGGACCTACAGAGGAAAATGAGGAGTATTATAACGAGTGCTTAGAATTAGTAGAAAATTTAGATTTGAAAGATTATGTTACTTTTACAGGAAGAGCAGATGTAAAAGATTATTATAAATTTTTAGATTTTTTAATGTTAACATCAATTTCAGAAGGACAACCACTTAGCATATTAGAAGGATTAGCTTGTGGAATTCCTTTTATAGCTACAGATGTTGGAAATTGTAGAGAAATTTTAAAAGAAAAATCTGAAGGAGAAGCAGGAATAGTTGTACCACCAACTTCATACTCTGATTTAGGAGATGCTATAGTTTCACTTTTTCAAAATAGAGAAAAAATAAATGAGATGGGAAAAAATGGAAAAGAGATAGTTAAAAAATACTATTCAAAAAAGAAATTTATAGATTCATATAAAAGATTATATAAAGAGTTAGGAGAATAATATGGCAGGAATAGGATTTGAGTTGAAAAATCTGTTTTCAGAGGATAGTAATACGTTTCAAGATATAAAGGCCATGGCCTATTCAGCCCTTATTGGAGTAGGTCCATGGCTCATAACTGTTATAACTTTAAATATTCTTATGTTTATAGGAAAACAATATATTCTTTCAAGAGGAGAGAGAAATCTATTTATGACAGGAATAGTTTATTCGTTCATATTTTCTCAACTTTTAACTGGAGCAGTTCAATATTTAATAACGAGATTTATATCTGATTGTATATACTCAGGAGAACAAAAAAAATTAAAATCAACATATATAGGAACAATAAAATTTATAACTATAATATCATTTTTTATAGGTGTTTTATATTTTAAAGGACAGGATTTATCGTGGTTTTACATATATACATTAACTGCATTATTTTGTTTTTTATCAGGAATTTGGGTAAGTATGAATTATATATCAGCTGTAAAGAACTATAGTTATTCGATATTAGCTTATGTTATAGGAAATGTTGTAGCGGTAGGTTTAGGAGGATATATTTTAAAATATTCAAATAATGAATTTTTTAAAAATAATCTAGCTTATTCAATTATTTTAGCTTATACAATTGGAATAGGAATAACATTTTTTATGCTTTTTTCATATTTAACATATATATTTGAAGATTCAGATGAAAGTGAGTTTGAGTTTTTAAGAGCTTTCAAGAGATATACCTCTTTAAGTTTTATTGGAATATTTTTTAATTTTGGAATGTGGTCTCATATATTTGTAAATTGGATATATGGTGATTCATATAGAGTAGGAGGAGTATTTTTAAGCTCTCCATTATATGAGGTTGCAGTATTTTATGCTTTCTTTTTAACAATTCCAACTATGATTTATTTTTTAGTATTTATGGAAACTAAGTTTTTTCCAATTTATAAAAGATATTACGCTCTTCTAACTTTAAATGGAAACTTAGTAGATATAGATGTTGAAAAGAAAAAAATGATTGATGTATTAAAAGAGGAGATTTACTATATAATGGAGCTTCAATTTTTTGTTTCATTTTCAGTAGCTCTTTTATCTAAAGTAATATTTTTAAAATATGGAATGGATTTATATTTACTAGATCTATTTAGAGTCATGATTTTTGCAGCTTATTGTACGGTTTTTATATCTGTATATATAACTATATTTTTATATTTTGATTCTAGAAAAGAGGCGTTATTAATATCAATTGTATTTTTCATTTTAAGTACCTTTTTTTCAATAATAACATCATTAATGGGAAATGAATATACAGGACTTGGATTTTTTGTAGCAGCTTTTTTATCCCTTATTTTATCAGAAATAATGCTAGATAGAATAGCTCAAGAGTTAAATTATATTACTTTTTATAAGCAAAATTTTTCTTTTAATATTAAAGCTCCTTTTCTTGAGAAACTAGAAAAGATACTAAATCGCAAATTAATTTTTCCGCTAATAATAGTTATACTCTTATTTTTAAGTGGTTGTACAAGTACTCATACAAAAGATGGATTTAATAGAAAAACTAAAAGAAATTGGAATACAATGAGTTATTATAATAAAGAAGGATATAATTATGATGGATATAATCAAGAGGGAATTAATTCAAGAGGATTTACAAAAGAGGGATGGAACATATATACAGACTCACCGTATGACTATTTTAATTTTGATTTTAGTGGAATAAACAGTGATACAGGAAAAAATATTGATGAAAGAGGATTTGATTATAACGGATATAATAGAATAACTAAGTCTAAATATGATAAAAAAGGATTTGATTTTCAAGGGTTAAACAAGGAAACAAAAACAGAGTTTGATAAAAATGGATGGACGTGGTATGGTTTAAATAAAGAAACAAATAATTATTATAATAAGAATGGGTATAACTATGAAGGATATAATGAAGAGGGTTATAATAAAAGTGGTTATGATAAAGATGGAAACAAAAAACCAATAGAAGGTTTTGAAAATGAAAATGACGCGTCATATGAGAATATTTATGATAAAGATGGTTACGATAAAAATGGTTATGATGAAAATGGAGTAGATAGAGAAGGATTTAATAGAAAAGGAGTGTATGTGGGAGATGAATATTAAAAATATTATATGTACATTTCTACTACTTCATTTAAGTTCTTTTGGTGTTGGACGGGAGATATTAAATTTTTATTTAGAAGAACCAGAAAACAATCTATATCAGAGCTATGGAGAGCTAGAAAATAAAGATGGAAAAAAATATTACAAATGGAAAATAGGAACGGGAACATCCAAGCTAAATGAAAATTGGACTTTTGATTATGATATTGAAAAAAAATATGATAAAAATTCTAATACAGATGGATGGGAAAATACCTTTTCTTTATATAGGAAATTAGAAGAAAAAGAAGTTTTTGGAAAAAATTGGTCTATGGATATTGGACCTTACATTAAATACAATGTAAGCGATATATCTAGTGACTTTGGAGAGGATTTTAAAGAAAATAAATACTCCTTGAGATATAGAGTTCGTACTAATTCAGATATAGGATTGGGTGGAGCTTATTGGGGATTTGATTTTTTTCTTTCATCTATTGATACAAACTCTAGAGATGGATATTCCTTAGAGGGTAACTTAACAGGAAGTATAAATTTAGGTTATGGATTCCAGAATTTTTTCACAATATATAATGAGTATTTAGATTATGGAAATAATAGAGGAACCTATTTATTTAGAATTGAAAACAATTTTAGATGGACATATGATTTAAATGAAAATTTTGCATTTTCATTAGATTCAGAAATTGATTCATATAACTACTACAAGAATACAGATCAAGATAAATCATTTAAATTCAATGTAGGACCGTACTTATTATACAGTCAAGATATAACGGAGAAGTTGAGAATTTTTGCAAAAATTGGAATAACTGGATATAATTTTGAAGAAGTAAAAACAAAATTTTCAAATGTTTCAGAATCTGGACTATATATGAAAATTAGATGTGGTTTTGAATATGTTTTTTAAAAAAAATAGTTAAAAACATTGATAAAAAAGTCATTATGTGCTAAAATTTTCTTTGAATATTTGTTCAAAGAAAATTTAAAGGGGTAATAATGAAAGTAAACAGGTGTAAATTAGCAATTTTGTTAGCAAGTTTAATGTTAATGGCTTGCGGTGAGAAGGAAAAGTCTATTATAGGTAAAGGAAATGGATTTTCTGGAGAGATTAAAGTAAACGTAATCACAAAAGGAGATAAGATTGAAAATCTTGAATTAGTTTCAGATAATGAAACTTCACATATAATGTCAAGATCATTTCCAATTTTAAAAGATAGAATTTTAAAAGCTCAATCTCCAATAGTTGATAGTGTATCAGGAGCAACATACACATCTTTAGGAGTTAAAAGAGCAGTGGCTGCAGCTTTAAAAGAGGGTGGAAAAGATTTTGGTAGAATAACTGTAAAAACAGCAGGACCAGAGCAACCAGTGGCATATTTAGAGCCAGTATCTACAGACCTAGTTATAGTTGGTGGAGGACCAGCAGGTCTTGCAGCAGCAATATCTGCAAAAGAAGCTGGATTAAATAATATAATATTAATTGAAAAATTAGATATATTAAGTGGAAATGGAAAATACGATATGAATTTCTATGACTTAATTAATTCAGAAGCAGAGAAAAAAGCAGGTGTAGAGGATTCTGTTGAGAAATTAATTGCTGATAATACAAACTGGATGGATACTCCAGAAAGAACTAGAGCTCAAGCAGAAGGAGCTTCAAAATTAGATTCTTGGTTAAGAGAAATGGGAGTAAAATTAAATCATTATTACGGAAAAAGAGGGCATATGGCTGAAAAAGATGCTTATGCTGGAGAAGAAGTACAAGATGGAATGGAAGCAAAAGCTAAAAGTTTAGGTATAGATATAAGAACAGGGACAAAAGGAACAGATTTAATAGTAGAGAATGGAGCTATTAAAGGAGTTAAGGTTCAAAATGGAAATAACTTTTATGATATAAAGGCAAAAGCTGTTGTTATGGCAACTGGAGGATTTTCATCAAATAAGGAGTTGTTAGCTAAATACTCTCCTGGAACTGAAAAACTTCAAACTTCAAATCAACTTGGAGCAACGGGTGATTTTATTCCTGTATTTGAAGAAAATAATATGCAATTAGCTAATTTAGATGAACTAAATTTATTCCCATTTATAGTTAGAACTACTAGAGATTTAACTGGTGGTGGAGATGGATTTATGCTTGTAAATGCAAAGGGAGAAAGATTCTTAAATGAAAATATCTCTAAAAATGATAGATTTAAAGCTGCTCAAACAATATTAGCTCAACCAGATGGAAAGGCATTTTATATATATGATCAAGCTTTATATGAAGCAAGTTACCGTTTACAAAAACATACTGCAAAAGGATATCATGTAAAGGCTGATACTTTAGAAGAGCTAGCACAAAAACTAGGTGTACCAGCAGATAAGCTAGTAGCTACAAGAGATCATTTCAATAAAGCGATACGTGGAGAAGAAGAAGATCCATTTAGAGCAAAACCATTTAAAAGAGAGTTCAGAACAGAGGGACCATTCTATGGTGTTCAGGTTGAATCAGCTGTTCACATGACTAGAGGTGGAGTAGTAGCAAACGAAAAAACTGAAGTTTTAGATGTAGAAGGAAATGTAGTTCCAGGAGTATTCGCTGCAGGAGAAGTTACAAACAGTAGTGCTGCATACAGTGCTGCAGTTATATTTGGACGTATTGCAGGAGAGAACGCAGTTAAATTTATAAATCAACAATAAAAAAAGGGTTGCATAAACCCTTTTTTTATATATCTATAACTTTTCCATTTTCAAAAGAAATAATACGGTCACACATATACTTTACAACATTTAAATCATGAGATATAAAAATATATGTTAGATTTAATTTTTTTTGTAGCTCACTTAAAAGATTTAAAATTTGAGCCTGAACAGAGATATCTAAAGCTGAAACAGATTCATCTAAAACAATAACTTTAGGATTTATAAGTAGAGCTGCTAGAATTAAAACTCTTTGTTTTTGTCCTCCACTTAGCTGATTTGGATATTTATTTAAGTAATCTCTAGATAAACCAACTAATTCTAACATAGAAAGAATTTTTTCAAGTCGTTCATGTTTAGGAAAATTTAAAACAGATAAAGGTTCTTCTAAATGCCACTGAATACTTTTTTTAGGATTTAGAGAAAGATAGGGATCTTGTAGGACCATTTGAATATCTTTACGAAACTCTAAAATTTCATTTTTATTATAATCAAATATATTTTTATTTTTATATATGATTTCACCAGAATCAGGTGATAAAAGTAGTAGTAATATTTTTCCAAAAGTACTTTTGCCGCATCCACTAGGTCCTACAATTCCAAGAGTTTCACCTTCAAAAATATTAAAAGTAACGTTATTTAAAACCAAAGAGTTTTTAAATTTTTTGTTTAGATTTTTTATTTTAAAGATTATTTTATTTTTCATAGATTCTTTTCCTTTAAAGGATTGATACATCGAATTCCTTTATGATTTTTTTTATCAAAATTATACATAATTCTATTTTTTTTACAATTCTCTATAGCAGCAGGACATCTAGGAGAAAAAAAGCATCCTTCGATATTGTCATTTATATTTGGGATTCCTCCTTTCATCACTTTAATAGACTCTCCTTTTTTAAAATTTTCAGGAAGAGAATCCAGAAGTCCTTTAGTATAGTGATGATTAGGATTAAGAAAGATGTCATAGGTACTACCACTTTCTACAATTTGTCCAAAATACATAATTAAAGCATTGTCAGTAAAATTCTTAATAATCTCTAAATCATGAGATATTAGAATTATAGAAGTTTGATATTTATTTTGAATCTCTTTTAAAAGATTTAAAATTTGTGCTTGAGTATTTTTATCAAGTGCTGTTGTTGGTTCATCTGCAATAATAATTTTGGGATTATTGGCAATTGCCATTGCAATACCGATTCTTTGACCCTGTCCTCCACTAAGTTCATGTGGATATTTATTATATATCTCCATAAAATTATCTTTAAAACCAACATCAGATAGAACTTCAAAAGTTCTATTTAACATCTGTTTTTTATCTAAATTTTGATGTTTTTCAATTACTTCTAAGATTTGTTTTCCAACTTTCATTAGAGGATTTAATGAACTAATTGGATTTTGAAATATAATAGAAAAACTATTACCTCTAATTTTTTCAAGTTCTTTTTCAGAAGCTTTACAAATATCAGTACCTAAAAAATTAATGGTTCCTTTTGAAATTTTTAAATCATCTGATAATAAATTTAAAAGACTCATTGCTGTAACAGTTTTACCACTTCCACTTTCACCAACTATTCCTAGAACTTCACCCTTTTTTAAAGAGAAAGATATTTCATCAACAACAACTCTATTAATTTTTGAAATCTCCTCTATGGATAGATTTGTAACATTTAAAATAACCATATTTATATATACTCCTATTTTTTTATATACTCTTTGATACCTTCGCCAAGAAGATTAAAGCCAATAGCTACTAAACTAATTAAAACTCCAGGAACAAAAGCATAAAATGGATTTGTTGTTATATACTCCTGAGCTCTGTAAATAATCTCACCCCAAGTAGGTTCAGGAGGATTAGCTCCCATTCCTAAATAACTAAGACTAGCTTCTGTTAGAATTGCTGTTGAAAAAGATAATGCACCAACAACAATTAATGTAGATAGTATATTTGGAAAAATATGTGAAAAAATAATTTGAATCTCTTTAACCCCTATTATTCTAGCCCAAGTTATATATGGTAGATTTTTAATTTCCATAACTTTACTTCTGCTAATTCTGAAAAAAGTAGGAATATTTAAAATGCCAATTGAAATGGCTGTGTTTTTAAGATCTTTTCCAAATATGGTTATAAAAACTAATAAAAATAAGATAGATGGAATAGACATAAAAGCATCAATTATTTTAGAGATTATTTCATCAATCCAGTTGGAGAAATACCCCGATATAGTTCCTAAAAAACTTCCGATAATTCCACCAATAAGAACAGAAATAAAACCAACATAAAAAGCTCCTTGAGAAGCAACCATAACTCTAGATAAAATATCTCTTCCCAACTGATCAGTTCCTAATATATGGGAAAAAGATGGCGGTTTTAATCTATTTAACTCATCAATTAAGTATGGATTATATGGAGTCCAAAATATACTTAAAATCATAAAAAAGAAAAGAACACCAATAATAGATAAACCAATTTTTAAGTTAGTATTTTTAGATAGATTCATCTTTTTTCTCCTTCTTTTCTAATTCTTGGATCGATAATAGAATACATAATATCTATAATAAAATTTATCAAAATAACAGAAAAACTTATATAAAGAACAATACCTTGAACAAGTGGATAATCTTTTCGACTTATTCCTTCCATTAAAAGGGTTCCTAATCCTGGTAATGCAAAAACATTTTCAATAACGATAGTTCCAGTAATAAGATAAATCGTAATCATACCAATTACAGTGATAACACTAATCAAAGAGTTTCTTAATATATGTTTTTTATATATCTCATTTTGATTTAAACCTTTACTTTTTGCTACTCGAACATAATCCTTTGAACTTTCCTCAATCATACTATTACAAAGGTAGTGACTGACTAAAGGCACCTTACTTATGCTAAGAGTAAGTATCGGGAGAATAAGAGATTTTAAAGATGTAATTGGGTATCTATTCCAATTAACACTTCCTAAAGTAGGAAGAAGTTTTAGCTTTAATGAGAAGATATACATTAAAACTATTGCAGTCCAAAACGCAGGGATTGAAAACCCAATTTGAGAAAAAACTTTTAAAAATTTAAAAGTCTTAAACTTATGATTTTTAGCTAAAATTGTTCCTAATGGTATAGATGTAACCAATACAATTACTAAAGTTGAAATTGTAATTATAAAAGTAGTTAAAAATCTAGACTTTATTAGTTCAACAACAGTATAACTAGAATAAGAAAAAGAATTACCTAAATCTCCTTTTAAAAGTTGAAAACACCATTTAAAAAATCGAATATAAAAAGGAGCATTTAAGCCAAGCTCCTCTCTCAAACGAGCTTCTAAAATAGGATCACTTTCAATTCCTAGTCTAATTAAAACTGGGTCTCCAGGTAATGATTCAAAAAGTAAAAAAATAATTAAAGATACTATAAAAATAGTAATAATAGATGAAAAAATTTTTTTTAAATATATCAAAGATTTCACCTACTTATTAATTTTTTTTAATTTTATAGTTGAAACATCTATAAAAGCAAAAGGGTATGTTTTATATCCTGTATATTTAGATGAGAGAGCTACGGCGACTCCCTGATCCATTAAATAAACAGATGCAATATCTTCATTTAACAATTTTTGAATCTCTTTATAAATTTCAATTTTTCTTTGAGTATCATAAGTTTCAGTCGCTTCTAATAAAAGTTCATCCACTTTTTTATTTGAATAATTCCCCATATTTGAAGAGTAATTTGTCTTATATCTTTGAAGAATTCTTTGTGGATCAGGGTATCCTGCAACTCTTAAAAGAGCAGCTTCATATTTATGACCTTTGTAAACTTCTGGAAGATACTGTCCCCATGGAATTGGATTAATACTTACATTAACACCAATTTTAGATAAATCCTCTTTAATAAAAAGAGCTAAATCATTTTCAAAAGTATTTTCTGAAATAGTTGTTAAAGTAAAACTTAAGTTACTGTAACCAGCTTCTTTTAGAAGCTCTTTAGCAGTTTCTGGATTATAGGGATAATTTTTTTCTAGTCCATTCTTATAAAATTCTTTTAAATATGGAGACATATGTGTATATAACTTTTCAGCTTTAGGTAAAGCTAAATTTTCAATAATTCTATCCATATCAATAGCTTCCCAAATAGCTTGTCTAACTTTTTTATTTTGGAAAGGTTTAAAAGAGTTATTTAAATATAAAATATTAACATCATTACCTAAAGATGATACCACTTCTATATTTTTATCTTTTGTAACTTCTTTTAAAGATTCTAAATTTAAAGGAAGAAAATCGATTTCACCATTTTTAAATGAAAGAAGTCTACTAGCTCCTTCTTTATAGACTTTAAATTCAACCTCTTTTATTTCAGGAGCACCTAAATAATAGTCTTCAAAAGCCTCTAACACAATTTTTTGTCCAGGGATATATTCAACAAATTTATATGGTCCTGCTCCAATTGGATTTTTTTCTAATTCGCTTTCGCTAATTCCTTTTGGTATAATAGAAACATCAGTAATATTATATATATCAGAGCTACTATGTTCAGTATCTTTTATATTTATCTCAATAGTATTAGTATCTAATATGTTTATACTTTCTAATTTTTTATTCCATTCTCCAACAATGGCTTTTCCACTATTTGTCCCAGCGACTCTTTCAAAAGAGTATTTAACATCTTCAGGAGTAATTTTTTGCTTATTATGAAATGTAATATCATTTCTTAGTTTGAAAATATAGCTTCGTCCATTATTTTTAATTTCATAAGATTCAGCTAAAGCGGGAACGAGAGTTTTAGAGTTAGGATCAAATCGAATTAATCCAGTATTCATATTTCTAATGACCTCTTTTGTAGCAGCCGAAACATCAGTATCTGGAGCGATTGAGTTAAATCCGACTTTAATAGGAATTATTATTTTTGTTTTATTCTCAATTTGTTCTTCCTTACATCCACCTAAAGAAAGTAGTGATATTGCTATTAAAGCAGCCATAATTTTCTTTTTCATAATGCCTCCAAAATTTTTATCTAAACTGTATTAAGTTTAGCATAGTTTTACAAGAAATTCTACTTGTAGTATAGAAATTAAAATATTTTGAAAAATAAAAAATTTTTTATATTTTTTAAAATATGATAAAATATGGAGTAAATATAAAAAGTTAAGAGGTAGAAGATGTTTAAAAATATATTATTAGACAATCTGACAATAGGAATATTAGTTTTAGATAGTAACTTAGAAGTTAAATATTTAAATAAAAAAATGAGAAATATTTTAAAAGAGCAGAATATTGACGAAAAACGTTTAAATTTGTCAGTAAAAGAATTTAGTTTAATTGAAAATTATCAAGTAAGAACTTACGATATAGAAGTAGAAAATGAGAAGTTTGTCCAAATGGAATTCCATGAAATAATGGAAAAATCTGAATATAAATTAGTAACAATGTTAGATACAGTTCAAGATTTCATATTTTATTTAGATTCAAAAGGTAGAATAGAGTATTTCAATGAATCTTATGCAAATTATCTAGGCAAATCTTATTTAGAGATAATTGGAAAAAAAGAGAGTGAATTTTTTCCAAAAAAGATGGCAGAGAAGTGTGAAATTAACAACAGAAAAGCTTTAGAAAATGGGAATTTTTATGAAGAGGAAAAATTTCAAGGAAGGTGGTATCAAACATTTAAATCTAGAGTTGACTTAGGAAATGATAAGTATGGTATTTTAGGAATGATAAAAGAGATTACAGATTCTAAAAAGAAAACATTAGATTTGAAAGAGAAAGTTTATAAAGATCTTTTAACTGGACTATATAATAGAAATTTTTATGAAGAAAAAATAAATAAACTTTTAGAAAATAAAAAAAACACTATTTTTTCAATGATGATTCTAGATATTGATAAATTTAAAGAGATAAATGATAATAACGGTCATGATATTGGTGATCTAGTTTTAAAAAAAATATCTGAGATTTTAAAAAGAAATGTAAGAAAATCAAATGATTTCATAATTCGAATAGGTGGAGATGAATTATCAATAATTATAGATGGGACTTTAGAGGATTTAGAAAAAATTTATGAAAGAATACAAAAAGATTTAGAAAAAGAGAATTTATCAAATGATTTAAAATTTAGTGTTAGTGTAGGAATGGCAGAAAGATATGAAAATGAAAGTTTAAATAGTTTATATAAAAAAGCGGACATTGAATTATATAAAATGAAAGATAAAAAACAAAAAATAAAATAAGGGAGATACTTAATGAGTCGAACAAGATTATTTAGATTTATTTCTATTGCTACTATGATTTTGATTTTCTGGTTTTCTCATCAAAATGGTGAAGAATCTTTAAAACAATCTAATTTTATACTTCAATATTTAAAAGATTTTCTAGAGATATTTGGTTTAGATGTTAGAAAGTTAGCACATTTTACAATATACCTAATCTTAGGTAGCAGCTATTTTTTAAGTTTCAAAGTTTTAGATAAAAAATCTGCTTTAATAAGTATAATTTTAACATTTTTATATGCTTGTACAGATGAATTTCACCAAGGATTTATACCAGGAAGAGGACCAGCAATAAAAGATGTATTAATAGATACGTTAGGGGGAAGTTTAGGAATAATATCAATATTTTTATTTTTTAATTTCAATAAAAATCCTATAATCAAATTAAATAAGAAAAAGTGATAGTCTGAGAAAATTGGGACTATACCAAATTTAGTGTAAATTAACTTCTTAGCTATCAAATTTTAAATGTCCAAATAGGCTATCTTAGATTAGATACTCCAAGGTACTTCTTACTAAGATAGCTTTTTTTATTTCAAATATTTTTCTAAACGTTCTCCATACTCTATTGATAACATTCTTAGGATTCCTTCCCAACCTCTGACTTTTTGGTTCCATTTTTTCATAATATTTTTACTAGAAAGAAAAAGGACCTTTAACAATGCATCTTCACTAGGATAAACAGATCTAGAATTACTAACTTTTCTAAATTGGCTATTTAAACTTTCAATTATATTGGTAGTGTAGATCATCTTTCTAATTTCCATAGGAAAATTAAAAAAATGCGATAATTCACTCCAATTAGTATACCAACTTCTAAGAGCTGGCGCAAATTCAGGAAGGTCATTTTTTAAAGCCTCTAAAGCTTCAAATGCGCATTCTGCATTAGTAGCATTGTAAATACTTTTTAGCTGCTGAGCATAGCTTTTTCTATCTTGATAATTCATATATCTTAATGTATTTCTAATTTGATGTACCATACAACGTTGAATTTTAGTTTCAGGAAAAATAGTTAAAACGGCATCACTAAAACCTTTTAAACCATCAATAGACACTGTAAAAATATCCTCAATGCCTCTAGTTCTTAATTCATCCACAACTTTTAACCAAAACTTAGAACTTTCATTCTCTCCTATTACAATACTTAAAATATCTTTTTTTCCTTCTAAATCTATTCCTAAAACAACATATGCAGCTCTATTTGAAACTTTCCCATTACTTTTAATATTAAAATGTATTGCGTCCATAAATACAAAAGGATAGCATTTTTGTAGTGGTCTATTTTTCCAATTATCTATCTCTTCGAAAACTCTATCAGTTATTCTACTAATTTGTGATGCTGAGAATGTTAATCCATAAATCTCTTCAAGATGAGCATTAATCTCAGAAATAGTCATTCCACGCCCATACATAGAGATAATTTTATCTTCAATATCAGAGATATCTCTAGAATATTTAGGAACAACTGTTGGTTCAAACTGTCCCTCTCTATCTCTAGGAATATCAACTTGAACTTTTCCAAGAGAGGTATTAACTTGCTTAGAATTATACCCATTTCTACTGTTAGTAGTATTAGCGCTTGATTCTCTGTCATATTTATCATATCCAATAGATTCATCAAATTCAGCTTGCATCAAGATATTAACCATATCTTTAAACATATTTTTCATGAAATCTTGAGCATCGTCAGCAGATTTAATCTTATTTTCTTCAATTAATTGTTTAACAAGTGGATTTACTTCTGAATTTTTTCTAGCCATAAAAAAACCTCCTCAGTTACTAATTTAATTATACAAATTAATAGCCAAGAAGGTAAAATATATATATTTAATTTTTACAATTTACACTAAATTTGGGAAACTCCCAGAAAATTTCTCAGACTATCACATATTATAAAGCCATTGTTAATATCTCTAATACATCTTTATATTCTAATTTTTTCATAGTTCCAATTGGGCCTAATCTTGTTGCGCTAGTTGCCATATCTTCAAATTTTGAACTATCAATTCCTATATCTGTTAGAGTAGATGGAATATCTAAGGAATTAAAAAATTCTCTTGTTTTTGTGATTACTTTTTTAGCAACTTGGAAATCATCGTCTCCAAAAATACCCCAAACATTATTGGCATATTCTACAAATCTATGAACATTTTCTTTATCAAGAACATACTCCATCCAATAAGGTGTTAAAATTCCTAAACCAACACCATGTGTTATATCATACTTAGCGCTTAGTTCGTGTTCCATTTGATGTGTTGCCCAATCAGTAGATTCTTTTCCAGCAGATGTTAATCCATTTAATGATAAAGAACTTGCCCACATAATATTGGCTCTTGCATCATAATTAGTAGGATTTTCATAAGCAATTGGTGCATAATGAATAACTGTTTTTAAAAGACCTTCCATTATACGAGATTGCAGATAACCTTTTTTATCTGGTGAAAAATATTGTTCAAAAAGATGACTCATTATATCTACAGCACCAGCTGCAGTTTGATATTTGTTAACTGAAAAAGTATAAGTTGGGTCAAGTATAGAAAAAACAGGTCTTAAAATATAACTGTTAAATCCTAATTTTAAATTTTCTTTTGAGTTAGATAAGACACTATTCCCATTCATTTCGCTTCCTGTTGCAGCAAGAGTTAAGATAGAAGCTACAGGTAGTGCTTCAGTTAATAGATTAAATTTTTTATCCACACAAAGGTCTTTCCAAATATCTCCATGATATTTAGTTTGAGCAGCGATTCCCTTTGCACAATCGATAGTACTTCCACCTCCAACAGCTAAAACTAATTCTAAATTGTGTTTTCTACAAAGATTAGCTCCTTCTCTAACTGTTTCAATTCTAGGATTAGGATCAACTCCAGAAAGTTCAATAACTTCAATGTTTTCTTCAGTTAAAAACTTTATAACCTCATCATATAATCCATTTTTTTTAATACTATTTTTCCCATAAAGAAGTAAAATTTTACTTGCATGTTTTTTAACTTCTTTTCCTACATTTGATACTTGCCCATCTCCAAATAGAACTCTCGTTGGAACATCATAAATAAAATTTTTCATAATAAAATCCTCCTATAAAATTTTAATAAAATTTCTATCCTTAACTATGGTACCTTTATTAATATAAAATTTAATTATTCTAGTTAGGTTTCTATAGCTTATATTAAGCCTACCAGAAAGTTCATCTAGAGATTTAAAAGTTATTTCTCCTCCATTATCTTCAAGATATTTTATAAAAATATCTTTTGCTTTTAAAGTACTTTTATAAAATATAGCTCTATTTGTATTTAAAAGTTTTTTGTTCCCTTCAATAGCTAAAAATCTCCAAAAGTTAATATTATCTTCAAGATAGTCTTTTGCTAATTGAAAAGGTAGAAGAATAACTGCCACATCACTTTTAGCAACTACATCAAATAATACTTCCTCTTTATTAATGTATTCAATATCTCCAAAGATTTCTAAAGGTCTAAGTATATTTAAACATATTTGATTTCCATTATCAAGAATACAAGAAACCTCAACAGTTCCTTCTACTATAAAATAGATGCTATTAGTTCCTTTATGAGCTTCTAAAATATACTCTCCTTTTTTATAATGTTTTATTAATAATTTTTCATGAACTTCTTTAATTAAAATATCGTCTAAATTATAAAAGTTTATGTATTGTTCTATTTTTTTCATAAATTCTCCTTAATGGGCCAATTGTCCTATCTATTATATAAGAATTTATATATCATAAAAATAGAAAAAATGCTAGAAAAATATATAAAATATGAAAATAAAACGAGGTGGAGTATGAGAGCGGTAGATATTATTCAAAAAAAGAGAGACAATATTGAGTTAACATCTGAAGAGATGAGCTTCTTACTAGGAGAGTATTTACAAAATAGAGTTCCTGATTATCAAATGTCTTCATTTCTAATGGCAGTTTATTTTAATGGAATGACAAAGGATGAGCTAAAAGTATTTACAGAACTTATGATGAATAGTGGAGAAGTTATAAAGTTTGATGGAATAGAAAAGTTCTTAATTGATAAACATTCAACAGGTGGAGTAGGAGATAAAACTACTATTGCTTTAGCAGGATTATTTGCAGCCTTTAATATAGGAACTGCAAAACTTTCTGGAAGAGGTTTGGGACACACTGGAGGAACAATAGATAAATTTGAGGCTATTCCTGGATTTGTTTTCCCAGAAACAAGAGATGAATTGGTAAAAATGGTAAATAAAGTTGGAACAGGTATTATGGGATATTCGGATACAATAGTTCCTTTAGATAAAAAATTATATTCTCTTAGAGATGTAACTGCAACAGTATCAAGCATACCTTTAATAGCAAGTTCTATTATGAGTAAAAAGCTAGCAGTTTATGCTGATGGAATTATTTTAGATGTTAAAGTTGGTTCTGGAGCATTTATGAAAAACTTAAAAACAGCTGAAGAGTTAGCAAAAACTATGATTGATATTGGAGATTCTTTTGATAGAAAAGTAGTAACTTTATTAACAGATATGGATCAACCACTTGGATATGCTGTTGGAAATGCTAATGAAATAATTGAAGCGATTGAAACTTTAAAAGGAAGAGGACCAAAAGATTTCACTGAGCTTGTAGAAACAATAGTTGCGACTGCTCTTCAAATTAAAGGTGATGTTAAGTCTTTAGAAGAAGGAAAAGAGAAGGTTGCTGAAGTTATATCTAATGGTGCAGCTATTCAACACTTAAAAGATTTCATAGAAGCAGCAGGAGGAAATCCAAAATTAGTTGATGACTATACATTACTTCCAAAGTTTAAATCAGAATATGAATTTAAAGCTAAAAAATCAGGATGGATTTCTAAGATTGAAGCTGAAGAGATCGGAAAAGCAGCAATGGTTTTAGGAGCTGGAAGAGCGACTAAAGATGATATAATTGATCATTCTGTTGGAGTTTTATTAACTAAAAAAGTTGGAGACTATGTTGAAGCGGGAGAAGTTTTAGCTTTTGTTCAACACAATGATAAAAATTTAGAATCATCTATTAGATTTTTAGAAGGTGCTTATACAATAGTGGATGAAAAAGTAGAAAAAAATAAAGTAATTCTAGAAATTTTATCTAATATTGGGTTATAATAAGTATAAAGAATATTTTAGGAGGAAAAATGAATTTAAGTAAATATATTGATCACACAGTATTAAAAGCTACAACAGAACCAAAGGATATTATAAAATTATGTGCGGAAGCTAAAGAACATAAATTCTTTTCAGTTTGTGTAAATGGATGTTATGTTGAATTAGCAGCAAAAGAACTTGCAGGAACAGATGTTAAAGTTTGTGCTGTAATTGGTTTCCCTTTAGGAGCTATGTCAACAAAGTCAAAAGTTTTTGAAGCAAAAACTTGTATAGAAGATGGTGCATCTGAAATTGATATGGTTATCAATAGTGGAATGTTAAAAGCTGGTGAGACAGAGTATGTTAAAAATGAAATAGCAGCTATTAAAGAAGCTATTGGAACAAATGTATTGAAAGTTATAATAGAGAATTGTTATTTAACTGATGCTGAGAAAAAAATAGCAACTCAATTATGTTTAGATGCAAAGGCTGATTTTGTAAAAACATCAACAGGGTTTGGAACAGGTGGAGCTACTTTTGAAGATATAATGTTAATGAAAGAGATTGTTGGAGATAAAGCTGAATTAAAAGCTGCAGGTGGAGTAAGAGATTTAGCAACTGCAGAGAAATATATATCTTTAGGTGTAACAAGATTAGGAACAAGTTCAGGTGTTGAATTAGTGACAACTGGAACTGCTGACCCAAATAAATACTAATTATGAATCAAGATTACTTAAGTAGTTCCCTTTCAAAGGAGTGCTTAGATAATTTATTAAGAGTTTCTCAATGCCAAGAGTTTAAGCAGGGAGAAACTCTTTTTTTAGAGCACTCATTTTGTGAGAGTATATATTTCATAATTAGTGGAAATGTTACAGTATATAAAGATAATTCAGATGGAAAAAGAAAAATAATCTATTTGCTAGGAAAAGATTCATTTTTAAATGATACTATGGTATATGATGAATCACAAAAAACAAGTGTTAGTTGTGATGCTTTTACTGATGTTAAAGTGATGATTATTCCAATAAAAGAGCTTAAAAGATTAATTTTAAAATATCCAGATTTAGCTATCTTAATGATAAAATCTCTTTCAAAAAAGACAAAACGTTTATATCGACAATTAAAAAATACAACAACTATATCTATGGATAAAAGAATTGCTGCAAAACTATGGAAATTAGCAAAAGATTTTGGATATGAATACAAGGAATTTCATGGTTTTACAGTAAAAGTAAATAACACCTATTTGGCAGATATGTTAGGAACTAATAGAGAAACTGTTTCAAGAGGTATAAAAAAACTTAAAGAGCTAGGTCTTGTTAAAGTTGAGAATGGACAAATCTTTATTTTAAAAACAGAAATTAGAGATTTTTATAGACGTTAAAATAAAAAATAGGAATACTCCTATATTTGTGGTATAATTATGAGTAAAATTTAAAAAAATTAGGAGGAACAAATGACAAATAATGACGTTCTAAGAAGAGTTAGATATGCTTTAAGAATAAATGATAAAGCTATGATGGAAGTTTTCAAATTAGGAGGAATGAATATCTCTTTAGAAGAGTTAACAGCTCTTTTAAGTAAGCCTGAAGATGAAAACTTTAAAACTTGTAATAATAAAACTTTAGATGTATTTTTAAGTGGACTTATAACTTATAAAAGAGGACCACAAAAAAATGCTCCAGAAAAAACAGAGGAAGTACCAAATAATAAAAATATAAATAACTACATCCTAAGAAAGTTAAAGATTGCTTTAGCTTTTAGAAGTGAAGATATGATAGATGCATTTAAGACAGGTGGAATTAATATGTCTGAATCAGAATTAAGTGCAATCTTCAGAAGACCAGACCATAAAAATTACAGAGAAGCTGGAGATAAATATGTTAGAGTATTTATTAAGGGAATCACTGAACTTTTCAGAGGGGAAAAATAATAAGATTACAAATTGATCTTAAAAAAATTTATTTTTTGTCAATATAGAAATGTGTGACTAGAGTCACACATTTTTTTCTATATAAAGTAATAGAATGAGATACTAGTATAAAAACAGTTGTATAAGAGGTGAAGAGATGAAAAAATTATTAACAAATGATGAATTTAATACAGCATTATTAAGTTTATCAAAAGAGTATGATATCTATGCTCCAGTTACACTTCCTTTTAAAGGAACGTTCTCTGATACTGATTTAGTTAAATATGAGAAGATAACTAAATTAGAAGAGATCAATCTAAAAGATAAAAGTTACTATTCAGCTAAAGAGATTCTACTACCTATAAGACAAACAATATTTTACTTTAATGAAAATGAGTTTAAAAAACCAGAGGGAAGAACAAAAAAAGCTTTAGTTTTACTAAGAAGTTGTGACCTTCATGCTATTGAAAGAGTAGATAATATATATTTAAATAACAAATTTGCAGATGAATATTATGAAGATGCAAAAAAAATGGTTAAATTTGCAGTTATTGGCTGCCCAGGAAAAGGATGGGAGAGCTGCTTCTGCGCTTCAATGGGAACAAATACAACAGAGAATTATAACTTAGGTCTTACATTTAAAGATGGTGCAGTTTATACTCATATAAAAGATGAAGAGTTAAACGAATTCTTTAATGATGGGAAAGAAGAAGAGTTTCAAATGGAGTTTGTAACAGAAAATGTTGAAAAAGTTACAGTTCCTGAAAATATAGAGTTAGAAGATATTATAAATGATGAGATGTGGAGAGATTACGATAGATGTATTAAGTGTGGAAGATGTAATTTTGTTTGTCCTACTTGTACTTGTTTTACAACTCAAGATATCTTTAATAGAGATAACTCTAAAACTGGAGAGAGAAGAAGAGTTTGGGCTTCTTGTCATGTAGATGGATTTTCAACTATGGCTGGTGGACATGAGTTTAGACAAAAATCTGGAGATAGAATGAGATTTAAGGTTATGCATAAAATCTCTGACTATAAAAAAAGATTTGGAACACATATGTGTATTGGATGTGGAAGATGTGATGATGCTTGTCCTGAGTATATCTCTTATATAAACTGTATAAATAAACTATCGAAAAAGTTAGGTGATAATAATGAGTAATATATATATGCCTGAAAGAGGAGAAATTTTATCAATAGTTCAAGAGAGTCCAATTGAGTGGTTATTTAAAGTTAAAACAACTATAAAACCAGCTCCAGGACAATTTATACAACTATCTATTCCTATGGTAGGAGAGGCACCAATATCTGTTGCTAATTATAATCATGACGAAGAATGGATTGAGTTTCTAATAAGAAAAGTTGGAAAAGTTACTGATGCAATATTTAATCTTCAACCAGGAGATTCAATATTTTTAAGAGGAGCTTATGGAAACTGTTTCCCTATGGATACATACTCTGGAAAAAGAGTAATTGTAGTTGCTGGTGGAAGTGGAACTGCTCCAGTAAGACCACTAATAAAACATTTTATAGATGATGAGAATACAGATATTGAGCTAATTTTTGGATTTAAAGATCAAGAATCTATTCTATTTAAAAAAGAGATAGATGAGTGGAGAAAAAAAGCTCCAATGATTTTAACTGTGGATAAAGGTTGTGGAATTGATGGAGAGTGTGTAGGACTTGTTACTGAGTATATTCCTCATCTAAAAATGTATGAAAATTTTGATAATTTAGAAGTTGTTATAGTAGGACCTCCTATGATGATGAAATACTCTGCATTAGAGTTTTTAAAGTTAGGAATTCCAGAGGACAAAATTTGGGTTTCTTTTGAAAGAAATATGTCTTGTGCTGTAGGAAAGTGTGGACATTGTAAAATTGATGAAACATATGTTTGTTTAGAAGGACCTATATTTAATTATGTAAAAGCTAAAACGCTTTTAGATTAGGAGGAGACCATGGCTTTAGAGTTAAGTAGAAAAAGTTTTACAAAAAATGCGTATAGAATAACAAAAGATAGAAAAAAAACAGCTTTAAGAGTTAGAGTTCCTGGTGGAGAGATAACAGCAGAACTACTTTTAAAAGTTTCTGAAATAGCTTCAAAATATGGAAATGGAAAAGTTCATATAACAACTCGTCAAGGATTTGAAATTAAAGGTATTGATATTACAAAAATTGATGAAGTAAATAAAGAGATTCAAGTTTTAATTGATGGTTTTGATATTAATCAACCAAATGGAGAGGGAAATGGATATCCAGCAGCTGGAACAAGAAATATAACAGCTTGTATTGGAAACAGTGTTTGTCCTAAGGCTCAATATAATACAACAAACTTTGCTAAAAAAATAGAGAAAGAAGTTTTCCCTAATGATTTCCATTTTAAAATTGCTTTAACAGGATGTCCAAATGATTGTATCAAAGCAAGAATGCATGACTTTGGTATAATTGGAATGACTATGCCTTTATACGAAAAAGAGAGATGTGTTTCATGTGGAGCATGTGTAAAAAAATGTAAAGGATTATCAACAGGTGCTTTAAGAGCAGAAAATTATACAGTTGTAAGAGAACATAGTAAATGTATAGGGTGTGGAGAGTGTGTTTTAAACTGTCCAACATCATCTTGGGTTAGAGATGAGAAAAAGTACTATAGACTTGCTATTATGGGTAGAACAGGAAAGAAAAATCCAAGACTTGCTGAAGATTGGATTTTATGGGCTGATGAAGAGAGCATAATAAAAATTATTAAAAATACATATAGATATGTAGATACATATATTAACAGAGCACTTCCAAAAGAACATATTGGATATATTGTTGATAGAACAGGATTCAATGAGTTTAAAAAGTTTGCATTAGAAGGTGTTAATTTAGAAGAAGTAGCAATTGAAAGAAATATGGTTAACTGGAATGGAATTATCTACTCTGGTGCTGAAAATGATATTGGTAAATAATTAAACTAACTAAAACTGTAGAGTGAGTAAAATCAAGCTACAGTTTTTTTATTGACTTAGAGTTTACTCTAAGTGGTATAATATTTTACAATTTAAAAATTAATTCACTAAAATGGAGGGAAGATGATTTGGATTTTACAGAGATTGCTACTATTAATACTTCCAATATTAGGAGTAGCATATATTTTTTATAAAATATATGGAAGTTTATGGTATTTTCTATTTATACCAGTTTTTATTTTTTTACCTTTTGTTCTCTTTTATTTTTATCGAAATAAAAGAAGCGTATCTTTAGAAATTTTTTTAGGGCATTATCTATTTTATCTTAACTATATAGTATTTGGAGCTTTAATTATTTTATCAATTGCCCTTATTTTTAAGATGTTTTCAATTGATATTTTAAAAGAAGTTAGTTATAGAAAGACGAGTTTTCATATTTTTATGATTTTTAGTTTAGGTATTCTGTCGATTTTAGGATATAAAAATTTTAAAAATATTTCTGTAGAAAATTATGAAACACCAAAAGAGATAATTAGAAATGAAAAAAAATTAAAATTTGCTTTCATAAGTGATGTTCATTTAAATGGGAAATTTGATGGGAGTAAATTAAAAACAGCTTTTGAAAAAATGAAAAATGAAGATGTTGAGTTAGTTCTTATAGGTGGAGATTTTTTAGATAATTCATATAAGAGTGTAACAGATGATATTAAAAGTATAATTGATGAAACAAACTTTAAACATGGAATTTATTTAGTTTTAGGAAATCATGAATACTATGGTGGAATAGAGGGAAATATTGAATATATAAAAAATCTTGGAGTAAATATTTTAAGAGATGAGGTAGTGGAGATTGAAGGAATAACAATTGTAGGAAGAGATGATAGATATAATAAAAAGAGAAAATCATTAGATGAACTTTTAAAAAATGTCGATAAAAAAAGTTCTGTTATAGTTGTTGATCATAATCCTCAATCTTTAAAAGAGTTAGGAAATGAAAAAGTGGATTTGTACTTATCAGGCCATACACACAAAGGGCAACTATTTCCTTTTAATTTAGTAGTAGATTATATGTATGAAAACTCAGGTGGATATAGGAAGATAGGAGAGACACATACATATGTAAGTTCAGGATTGGGAACTTGGATGATTCCATACAGAATTGGAAGTAGTAGTCAGATAATGATCTTTAAATAAAGCTAATTAAAGAGATAACTTTATTATGTAATAGAGTTATCTCTTTATATATTGTTTGAAAATTTATTTTTTTATATAGTTGTTTACAATAGAAAGGATATCGTTTCCATATTTTTCAAATTTAGCTTCTCCAATACCATTTATTTTTAAAAGGTCATCTTTTTCTCTAGGTTTGTAATTACAAATATCAATTATAGTTTTATCAGAAAAAATTATATACGATGGAACATGGTTGTTATGAGCGGTTTTACTTCTGTATTCTGATAGAAGATTAAATAACTGCTCTCCACCAGGAATAAGAGGTAATGAAGTTTTTTTATCATTAGGTCTTTCTTTTTTCATAATAGAATCGTCATCATTGTTTAAAACCCTCATAGATAAGGTTTCTTTAGATTTTATAAAAGTATAAGCACTTTCTTTTAATTTTAAAAGTGGGTATTTTCCCTCAGTGCTTTCGATAAAATCACTTCCTATAAGGTAATCCATAATTGTTTTAATATAGATAGAAGATTTATCTTTTAAGCATCCATATGTAGATTGTTCATTTAAACGGTTTTCTCTAATTCTTGCATTGTTAGAACCTTTTAGAATATCTAAAATTAATTTTGCACCATATTTACTATTCAATCTTCCAACACATGAAATAATTTTTTGAGCGTCAATAGTTATATCAATAAGTTCACCTTTATTTTCACAATTTCCACACATTCCACAATTTTCAGCCAAAGGTTTATTTTCGAAATAGTTTACAATATATTCAATAAGACAGCCATTAGTTCTAGTATAATTTTCCATAGCAGAAAGTTTACTATATCTAATTTTAGCTATTTCTGGAGATAAGTTTTCATTTTCAATAAATAGTTTTTGAATAATAATATCTTTGGGATTATAAAGTAGAATACAACTTGAAATAAGACCATCTCTACCGGCTCTACCGGCTTCTTGATAATAACTTTCAATATCTTTTGGTAGATTATTATGAATAACCCATCTTACATTGGATTTATCAATACCCATTCCAAAAGCATTAGTTGCGACAATTATTTTACATCTATCTAAAAGAAAATCCTCTTGATTACTCATTCTCTCATTATCAGAAAGGCCAGCATGATATTTAGCAATACTCTTTCCTTTAGAAAGAAATTCATAAATTTGTTCACACTCTTTTCTTGTAGAAGTATATATTATTCCACTTTCTTCAGGATGTTCTTCAATAAATTTTTGTATAAATTTAAAATTATCTACATTTTTGAAAACAGAAAACTTTAGATTATCCCTCTTAAATCCATTTTTAAATATAGTTGCTTTAATATTTAAACTTTCTAAAATATCTTCAGTAACTTCAGGAGTAGCAGTGGCAGTGAAAGCAGATATTACTGGATTACTATTTAAAGCTTGAATAAAATTTTTAATATTTTTATAGCTAACTCTAAAGTCATGTCCCCATTGAGATATACAGTGTGCTTCGTCAACAGCAATTTGTGATACATTAATATTTTTTATAACTGATAAAAATCTTGAATTTTCAAGTCTCTCAGGTGCAATATAAATTATTTTGTATTTATTAAAAAGAAGAGCATTATAAATAATCTCACATTGTGAATTTGAAAGACTACTATTTATAAATACAGAAGGGATACCATTTTCATTTAAAGCATCAACTTGATCTTTCATAAGTGATATTAAAGGAGATATAACAACAGTAACTCCCTCAAAAATTAAGGCTGGTATTTGAAAACATATAGATTTTCCACCACCTGTTGGCATAATAGCTAGAGTATCTTTTCTTTGTAAAATATTTTTAATGATGTCATTTTGTCCTTTTCTAAACTCATCATATCCAAAGTATTTTTTTAGAATTAAATTTTCTTTTGCTAGGAATTTATTCATACATCCTCCTGGGATTTTATTTATTACAATATTATTATATTATATCATTAAAAATAAAAAAGGTATCTATTTTATTTTTGACAAAATAGATACCTTTTATTAATCTTTTAAAATTAATCTTTTTTAGATACGTAATAATATGCTGCTCCTAATCCAACTCCTCCAACTATGTTTCCTAAAGTTACTGGAATTAAGTTAACAATCATTCCCATAAAAAATTGTGGTTCTTTAAACATTAGTGCTGAGAAAAGAGTCATGTTTGCAATACTATGCTCTAAACCAACAGTTATAAAGGCAAATAGACACCACCAAATCATGATTAATTTACCTGACTCAGATGTCATTTTTATAGAACACCAAACAGCTAAACAAACAAGTATATTACAAAGTATTCCTCTATAAAATAGATCCCAGAAAGGTGCTGTAGCTTTTAATGTAGCTATAGTTCCCATAAATTTACCAACACTTTCAGCTCCAGGAACAAAGTGAACAGTTAAATTTGTTAGAGAGAATAAATATCCACATAAAATAGATCCAGCTAAGTTTCCGAAATAACATACAACCCAAAGTTTAATAGTATCAGCCCAAGTTGTTTTTTTAGATAGTGTAGATATTGTCATAACAAAGTTATTTCCAGTAAAAAGTTCACTACCACACATAATAACTAAACTCAGTGCTACTCCAAAGCAAGCTCCCATAAGTGTTCTAGCACCTAAAGGTCCAATAACTGGTGCTGCTAATCCACCAATAGAGAAAATTAATAAAATTCCTAATCCAACAAAAAATCCAGCAAAAGTTGATAAGACAAAGTATTTTCCAAAACTATTTTTTAAAAAATTAGATTTGCTAACCCCTGCATTTGCAACTTTTTCAACTGCCTCAAAAAACATATATTCCTCCTCAATTAAATGATATACTAGCATTTTATATTAAAAATAAAAAAACATAGTGTGATTTAAATCACACTATGCTAAATTGTGTAAAAAAAGATTTTTTGTGGATTAAAATGTAATCTAACTGTATCTTTTAAAAGAAAACATTACAATGTCTTAAATCTACATTCCATAAAAGCTTGATGTTTCTCTTTGTGCACTGGCAGCCATGAATCGCATCAAATATAGTTTCTAAGTTATAATGTCTAATTACATAAGATTCTACACAGACATCTAAAGTTGTTTTTCTATCTCTTAAATTGCAAGGATATACTATAACAATCTCCTCTTTAAGCTTATTAAGTGTTTTTAAAGTATCTAAGGTAATATCGTTGATATTTTCAAATCTATGTAAAACATTATTCTCTCTATCTAGAATAAGTCCCTCTCCAATATGGAATAGATTTTCCTTAACAATATTTCTGTAAGAGTTAGTTAATTTTTCATAAGCTATAATCATGGTATCAACCCCTTCTATTATCTTAATTACCATATGTATTACCTCATAGATACCATAAAGTCAAATGCTTTCCTTTAATTTGAATCATCATTCTAATAAATAGTTCCTAAAGAATAATCATGTATTGGGATTGGATACATTTCAAATCCTTGTATTTTTTTATTAAGTGCACCATTTAAATCTCTATAAAATAGCATTACTTCGCTATTATTATTTACAATAATCTCTTGAATCTGTTGATAGATTACTTCTCTTTTATTTTTATCTAAAGTGCTTCTAGCCTCTTCTAAAAGTTTATCTACTTTTTCATCACTAAAAAATGTACGATTTCCTGGTGCACCAAAAGCGCTTGAGTGGTGAGTTGGATAAAGAGCGTAGTCAGAATCTCCTGTAACGCTTCCCCAAGATCCTATAAACATATCAAACTCTCCACTATTAGTTTTAACCCAATAAATACTAGGCTCTAAAACAGTAATTTGAACACTCACTCCAATATCATTTAAATATCCGGCGATAATTTCAGCAGTTTGAATATCTATATTATTACTCATTGTAGCTAAAGTAAGAATTTTATCTTTTAAAGGTGTTAGAAGTTTTGAAGCTTCATTTTTATCATATCCTAAATTTTTTAAATTTGGATTATGACCTTTTACTCCTTTAGCAACTGGAGAGTTAGCAATTTTTCCCTCTCCATTTAAAACTACTTCTAAAATAGCTTCTTTGTCAATAGCTAAATTTATTCCTTTTCTTATATTAGAGTCTTTAAAAATATCTTTTTTTAAATTTAAACCCATATATGTATATGAATATGATGGTTTAGATATAAATTTTAAATTTTCATTACTATTAATAGTTTTTTCATCTTGAGGTGGTAGTGAAAAGGCTATATCAGCTTCTCCTGTTTCAAGAGCTATAGTTCTATTTGTTGCTAAAGGTATTGTTTTTATATTTATTTTTTCATAAGTTGGCTTAGTATCAAAATAGTTTTCAAATCGTTCAAGTACCAAACCCTCTCCTGGAGACCAACTTTCTAAAATATATTTACCGCTTCCCATAGGTTGTTCAACTAAAATATCTGGATTTTTTGTTAGATAATTTTTACTTACAATGCTTAGCGCAGGATGTGTAAGTTGATCTATAATAGATGAAAATGGTTTCTCTAAAATCATTTGAAAGTTATACTTATCCTTTATAATAATCTCTTTAATAGGAGGTAATATACCTGCAATTCTAGGAGATTTTTTCATTCTTTCAAAGGAAAACTTAACATCTTCAGAAGTTAAGTTTTCTCCATTTTGAAAAAAAACATTGTCTTTTAAAGTAAAGTTAATAGTTTTATTATCTATAAACTTATAGCTTTTAGCTACTCCTAAAACAGTTTCCATATTTGAATTTTTTTCTAAAAGTCTTGAATATAACAAACGATTTATTCTTAAAGAAAATCCATCGTTTCCAAAGTGTGGATCAAATGTTCTAGGATCTCCCTCTTGTACTATATTAATTGTTGCTGAAAAAACAGCAACACTCATTGTAAAAATAAGAAATAAAAACAAACAAATCCTTTTCATAAACTCCTCCCCTATAAGATAATTTTTTCGACTTCATCAATAGCTGTTCCTAAAAACTCCTGAGCAACTTCTTTGAATTTTTGAGAATCACCACTAACAAAAAACTTTATAGATGTTTTTTTAGAAGATGCTCCTTCACCTATAATTAATTTCAAAGATTTTGCAGTTTCTTTAGCTGGATCTACAATATTTCCAGTAAAATGCCTCTTTATATATTTTTCAATTAATGGATAATGAGTACATCCTAAAATAAGAGTATCAACATTTTCAGGGAGATTACTTAAATAACCTTTTATTAATTGATTACTCTCATTATTATCAATCCATCCTTTTTCAATCATTCCAACAAAAAGTGGACATTTAACTTGATAGATATTTAAATTTTTATCAATTCTATTAAACTCTTTTAAATAGATATCCATTTTAATTGTGGCAGGAGTAGCAATAACTCCTATATTTTTATTTTTTGTTACTCTTATTCCCTCTTTAACACCATTATTAACCACTCCCACAACAGGGATATGATATCTTTCCTTCATTATATACATAGCAGCTCCAGTAGCTGTATTACAAGCTATAACGATGGCATCAACTTTTTTTTCATAAACTAAGAAGTCTGAGACCTTTAGACAGAGCGCACGAATCTCTTCAATCTCTCTATCCCCATAAGGAGCATGTAAACTATCTCCAAAATAGATGATATTATCATAGGGAAACTCTTTTATAACCTCTTTTAATACTGAAACTCCCCCTACTCCAGAATCAAATACTCCAATTGTTCTCATTAAAACCTCACATTCATTTTTATATTAATTTTATTATACTACCTGATTCTCCAGGAATTGCTGGAGTAACTTCTAATCTTCTTGGAATTCTAATTTTTAAGTCTTCAACATGACTTATAATTCCTATTTTCATTGCATCTTTCCATCTAATCTCTTCTAGAATTTCAATAACCCTATCAAGAAGAGTGGCATCTAAAGTTCCAAATCCTTCATCTAAAAAGAAAAATTCAAGTTGTATTTTTCCTTTTAACTGCAGTTGGCTAGATAAAGCTAGTGCTAATACAAGAGATACAATAAAAGTTTCTCCCCCTGAAAGTGTTGAACACTCTCTAGTAAAGTTACTATTAAAAGCATCTACAATATTAAAATCACAGTTATTGTCAACTGTTAAAATATATCGACCTCTTGTAATTTTTTGTAATCTTTTAGATGCTTCATAAGCAATATAATCTAATTTTTTTCTAGCTAAAAATTTTACAAATTTTCTTCCTTCAAATTTTTTCTGAAGAATAATTATATCATCTTGTTTTAAAGTAAGTTTATCTATTTTTTCTAAAAGCTCTTTAGACTCTTGAGCTAGTTGTTCAAGTCTGTTTAAATCACCTTTGTGCTCTGTAATCTCTTTAAAAAGATTTTGCTCTTGAGTTGTTAAAGCTTCAAGTTTTTCTTCTAACTCATTCCATCTTTCTTTATTAAAAACTCTATTATCAATAGATTTTATTATCTCGTCTTTTAAACTTTGATATCTTATACTATCTATTTCATATAATGATATTTTATCCTTTAATATGTTTATTTTACTATCCTCTAAGATATGTTTTAATATGTCTTCAATAGACAAAAATCCATTTTTAGTAGCTTCTATTTTCAGCCACTCTTTTTTATCATTATAAGTATCTTTTAAATGATTATTCTTTTCTTCTAAACTAATTACTTCAAGAGAAAGAGTTTGAATAGTATTAAAATCCTTGAAGATATTATCTCTTACTTTTCGAAGAGATATATCTAAACTTTCCTTCTTATTAGAAACCTCACGATACTCTCTATCCATATTTTCTAGTAGGGTTTTTCTACTACTAATAAAATCTAAAGAATCACTTTCAAGTTTAAGTAAAGATATATTCTCTCTCTCCTCTAAAATTTCCTTTTCATATATAGTTAATTTTTCTTTAATCTTATTTAACTCACTTTCTTTTTGAGCTATATTAGATGAATAATTTTTTATATTCGATTTTAAAGTAGAAATTTTATTATTTAACTCTTTTTCATTTTCTAAAAGCTCTTTTTCTTTAACTTTTAAATCACCTATCATATTTTCTTTAATTTGAAGCTCATTTTTTAGATTATCTATATTATCTAATTCATTTAATTCACTTAATTTTTCAAGATGATAATTAAGTTTTGTATCTATTTCTACTATAGTTCGTTCTAACTGCTCCTTTGTTTTAGATAATTCATCTAAAATAGATGTGTCTATACTTTGAATCTCTTTAGCTGGATTTGGATGATCCTTTGATCCACAAACAGGACAAGATTCTCCATGGATAAGATTTTTAGATATTTCGAAAGCTTTACTTTCAAGATGCTGTTTGTTAATATTTTCTATTTTTTTCAAATAACTATCTAACTCTATTACTATTGAATCTTTTAAAGCCTTTTCTTTTTTAATCTCAGCCTCTAATTTATTTTTTTCTTTTAATTTTTCCTCTAATAATTTAATATCAGTGTTTAATTTTTTTATTTCATTTTCAAGAGAGATTAGCTTCTCTTTATCTATTTTCTCAAGATTTTGAAGATTATTATTTTCACTTTCCAGTGATACACTATCAATTTTTAATTTTTCATATAAAGATTTTAAATCAGAAGATATTGAGTCAGAATCCTTTAAAGTTTCTTCTAAAAGCTTTTCTTTAAACTTTAATGATCTAATATATTGATCTCCTTTACGTAAGTTATCAAGTTCAGTATAATCCACTTTTAAATTATCTAGTTCTAACATTAATTTGTCTAATTCAAGTTGTTTTTCTTTTTCTTGTTCTTTAAGAATTTCAAGAGCGGAGTTTAGATTCTCTAAAGTATTTTTTGATTTTAAAAGACTAGTCTGATTATTTAAAATACTTTCTTTAAGATTTGTTATTTCATCAATAATACTTTTGAAAGATTGTGCAACTTCGTGCTTACTTAAGATATTTTTACATAGATTAATATCCTCTTTGTCTAAATCTAATCTTTGAAGTTCATATATATATGACTCTAGTTTTTCAAATAAAACTTTTAGTTCTTTTAATTCATTATATTCCTGAGATAGTTCTTTTTTACTCGACAAAAGATTATTATATTCTTCCTCTTTAGTTGTTAAAGTGGTTTTAAGATTATTTATTGTTTCTAAGGAACAATCACCTTTTCCTTTAATTTGGTTTTCTAAAGAGGTGATCTCCTCTTTCAATTTATTATTTCTAATTTTTATTTTTTCAGACATTTTAGTTCCATATCTTTCTAAATCGAAGATATTTTCTAACATAGTCATTTTGTCAGCACCTTTTAATTTTAAAAACTCACTGAACTTACCCTGAGGTAAAACAACTGATCTCGTAAAATCATTTACATTTATACCAAAGAATTCATTTATTTTACTTTCTACATTTTTAACTGTATCAGCTATAACATCTCCATTTAAAATTAAAATGGGATTACTTTGTTCAAACTTCTCTTCACCCTTTCTAGAAAACTTTTTCTTATAACATCTAGTTATTTCAAAGATATCTTTTCCAAGTGCAAATTTAAAATAAACCTCTAAAGTATTACTATCTTGGTTTAAACATGGTCTTATATTTTTTCCTTTACTACCCATAGTTCTTGGTATTTCATCAAATATTGCAAAAATCATGGCATCTAATATTGTAGATTTTCCACTTCCAGTTTCACCAAAAATACCAAAAAGTCCAAGAGTTGTAAGGGCATCAAAGTCAACTACCTGCTTTTTAGAAAAGCTTTGCAATCCAGTTATTTCTAATCTAATTGGTCTCATTACTTTCTCCCTCCTCTAAAATTTCTAAGAAAAGTTTCGTTATGTTGTCATTTGGAGGTAATCCCATTGTTTCTTCTTTATAAAACTCAATAAAAGCCTCTTCAAGAGTTTGTTCGTTACAATTTGTAACTTCAATTTCTTTTGATTTTGTTTTTACGATTGGAACTATTTCTAAAATATTTTTATTAGATTTAATTTTTC
Source organism: Cetobacterium sp. 2G large (assembly GCF_014250655.1). NCBI lineage: Bacteria > Fusobacteriati > Fusobacteriota > Fusobacteriia > Fusobacteriales > Fusobacteriaceae > Cetobacterium > Cetobacterium sp. 2G large. The sequence goes on from NZ_JACHTH010000007.1 coordinate 176,873, forward strand.
TAATAACAGAATTTGTAAGAGGTTCTTCTAACTCTACATTTAAATAGATCCATTCGTTTTTATCGATAAGTTCTAGTGATTTATTGATAGCCTCATCTGCTCCAATTACATCATATTCTCTAATAGGCTTATAATTTTCTAAAGGTATTTCCTTTACAGTAGTTGAATCTTTTAATATATCAACTACAAAAACCTTTTTATCAAATTTATTTTCAGTTACCCTATACTCGATAGGAGAACCACAATAGTAAGCTTTTTTGTTTGCAAAGCACATTGGTTTATGAACATGTCCTAAAGCTATATAATCGACATCAGGTAAATCACTAGTAGAAATTGCACGTGAGCCTCCAAGTTCTAAAGCAACTTCACCCTCTCCCATAGATCCAGCCACATAGATATGAGTCATTACTACACTAGGTATATTTTCGTTATTGTAACGAACACCCTCTTCTAAAATCTCTTTGATTCTAGTATTGAACTTGACATCATCAAAAGTTTCATTTAAAGTAGCTTCACTTGGAAATGGAAGATTGTATATATATATTTTTTTATTGTTTTTTTCTATGAAAATTCCACCTGGAACAGAGTTGTAAATATTTAGAGTGCCGTATTTTCCGATATTAATTTCTTGAAATGCACTATCATAGATTATAACTCCATAGTCTTTAGCTAAGTGAGATACAGCAGTTAATCTTTGAGGATTATCATGATTTCCAGGAATTATAATAATTCCTACTTCACCATTTAAAGATAACTGTTTTATACTGTCAAAAAATAGCTTCTCAGCTTCAGCTGATGGATTATAAGTGTCGTATATGTCTCCCGCTAAAAGAATTAAATCAATGTTTTCCTCTTTTATAACTGTCTCTAGAGCATTAATAAATAGTTTTTGTTCTAATATTCTTGATTGTCCTTCAAGCTTTTTGCCTAAATGCCAATCAGAAGTGTGAAGTACTCTCATAAAAGCCCCTCCTAAATTATTTCTTCTTTAATACAGTGTATCACTGAATTTAGCAAAATTCAAATTTTAAGGTAAAATAAAAAAGGCTGTCTATAAGACAACCTTTTCATTTTAAAACTATTTTCCTGTCATTCTTTTTAAAGCATTAGCTACAAACTCAACTTGAGTTCCAACTATAATTTGAACAGAAGTTTTACTTGGTTTTAATACTCCAGCTACTCCTAATTTCTTAATTTCTACTTCATTTACTAATGAACTATCTTTAACATCAAGTCTTAATCTAGTGATACAGTTATCTATAGTCACTAAGTTATCAGTCCCACCTAAAAGTGGTAACATTCTTTCAGCTAACTCATCATTTGTAGAAGCTTTTGATGGAGCATTTTCCTCTTCAGAAGGATCAGCATCCTCTCTTCCAGGAGTCTTAAGATTAAATCTTGTAATGATAAAGTAGAAGATAAAGTAGTATAAGAAGAAGAATACAATACCTTGTATAACTAACATATACCATCCTGTAGCTAGTGGGTTTCTAGATGATAAAAGCATATCTATTAATCCAGCAGAGAATCCAAATCCAGCAATCCAGTGCATAGTAGCAGCTATAAATAAAGATATTCCAGTTAATATAGCATGAACTAAATATAATCCAGGTGCAACGAACATGAATGCAAACTCTAGTGGCTCAGTAACTCCTGTTAAGAAAGTTGCAAATCCAGCAGCAATCATGATAGATTTAATTTTATCTTTATTCTCTGGTTTAGCTGTTTTTACGAAAGCAACTGCTGCTCCTAAAAGACCAAACATCATAATTGGGAAGAATCCAGCTTGATACATTCCAGTAACTCCAGGGATTCCAGTTCCATTTGCAATTGATTGAGCTCCACCTAAGAATTTAGGGATATCATTGATTCCAGCAACGTCAAACCAGAATACTGAGTTTAAAGCATGGTGTAATCCAACAGGAATTAAAAGTCTGTTTAAGAATCCGTAGATTCCAGCTCCAACAGCTCCCATTCCACTGATTCCCTCTCCAAAGTTAACTAGCCCATCATAAATTGTTGGCCATACATACATTAAAAGGAAAGCAACTATAATCATAACAAATGATGTAATGATTGGAACTAATCTCTTTCCACTAAAGAATGATAAAGCCTTAGGTAACTCAACATCGCTAAATCTGTTATATAAAGCTGAAGAGATAACTCCAACTAAGATACCTATAAATTGGTTATTTATTTTACTAAATCCAACAGGTACATTGTCTATTTTCATAATTTGTCCAACAGCACCAGGTGATAATAATGTAGTAAGTACTAAGAAACCTACTAAACCTGTTAAAGCAGCAGAACCATTTTTGTCTTTAGACATTCCAAAGGCAACACCAACAGCAAATAATATAGGCATTTGATCTATTATCGCAGCCCCCGATTTAATTAAAAATGCAGCTAACGCACTATTTCCTCCCCAACCAGTTGGGTCAATAAAGTAACCTAATCCTAATAAAATTGCAGCAGCTGGTAAAACTGCAACAGGAACCATTAGTGCTTTACCTATTTTTTGTAAATAACTAAACATTTTTCCCTCCTAAATATATTTGTTTTTGAAATTTTATTTCTAACATATTTTATAATAAAAGAATTATTGTGTCAAGTACAATTCATATTTTAATAGAACATATTAGTTATATTGGATACAGTAAAATTATTTCTTTACTTTATTTGAAAATATGATATAATAATAAAAGATTAATTTAATAAATAGGCGATGGAGTTCGCCATTAAACGCGAAAGCTAATGACTCCTACTCTTTTTTAAGGGTAGGAGTCTTTTTTATTTCAAGGAGGAGAGAGATGAATTACTTTATTGTTTTACTTTTTTTTATTTTTTTAGCATTTTATTCAAATTATGTAGGGAAGATTTTTGAAAAGATTAAGTTCCCGTCTTTAATTGGAATGATGATTGCAGGAGTTTTAATTGGACCATATGGTTTAAATAAAACACCAGAGTTAGCTCTTGAATTAGCACCAATTTTAAAAGATATAGCTTTAATAATCGTTTTATTTATTGGGGGACTTGGTATAGGTGCAGATCAAATAAAAAAAATAGGTCGACCAGCTATATTGTTAAGTATTATTCCTGCAACTTTAGAAGGTTTTGCAATAGCATATTTATCAACTATTTTTTTAGGTTTTACTTTTATTCAAGGAGCTATTTTAGGGTTTATTATAGCTGCTGTTAGCCCAGCAGTTTTGATTCCATCTATGGTAAGTTTAATAGATAAAAATATTGGTCAAAAAAAATCTATTCCACAGTTATTATTAGTGGGAGCATCTGCAGATGATACAATAGCTATTACTCTATTTACATCTTTTTTAGCAATATATTTTCAAAAACTCGATGGTGGAACTTTTGATTTTAAAACTCAAATATTTCTTATACCAGTATCTATTATAGTTAGTTTAATAATCGGATGGTTAGTGGGATTAATTGGGAAATATAGTTATTTAAAAATAAATAATAATAAGATAAAAATAGCTATAGTCTTCATGCTTTGTTTAGCTCTTAGATTTATAGAAAATAAGTTTCATTTTTCATTATATAACTCATTATTGACAATAATGTCTCTAGGATTTTTTATTCGTTATTATGAAGAGGAAACGTATAAAGAGATTCATAAAGGGATGAATGAGATATGGAAATACGGAAAAATATATTTGTTTACTTTTGTTGGAATGGCTATAAATCCAGGATTAGTAGGTGGTTACTTTTTTATTGGATTAACAATTTTAACTTATTCTTTATCTATAAGATCAATTGGAGTTTTAATTGCTTTAATTGGTACAAATTTAACATACAGAGAGAGATTGTTTTGTGTTATTGCATATTTACCTAAAGCTACTGTTCAATCAGCAAAAGCTGGTATTCCACTTCAAATGGGAGTTGTTGGTGGAGAAGTAATGCAAGCTATAGCCATTTTAAGCGTTTTAATAACAGCTCCTTTAGGTGCTATAGGTATAAATTCTACATATAAAAAACTGTTAGAAAATTCTTAAATAAAAAAAACAAAAAAATAAAAAGGAAAAATAAGATTTTTAAGTACAAACACTGTATTAGGTTTTATTTTACAAAAATTTATATTTTGAGGTGATTGAGTATGATTGAGTTTAAAAAAGTTACAAAATCTTATGATAAAAGAACACTTATTTTAAAAAATATAGATTTTAAAATAAAAACTGGAGAGTTTGTCGTTTTAATTGGAGAATCTGGTTGTGGGAAAACAACAACAATGAAATTAATAAATAGACTTATTGATCCATCTAGTGGTGTTGTACTTATAGATGGAGAAGATATAAGTACAGTGGATCCAATAATTCTTAGAAGAAGAATTGGGTATGTTATACAAAAAGAGGGACTTATGCCTCATATGACTATTGGTGAGAATATAGAGCTCGTTCCTAAACTTTTAAAATGGGAAAAAGAAAGAAGAAAAAATAGAGCTTATGAATTATTAAATCTTTTAAATCTTGATCCTGAAATATACTATGAAAAATATCCTCATGAAGTATCGGGAGGTCAAAAGCAAAGAGTTGGAATAGCTAGAGCTTTGGCTACAAATCCTGATATAATTTTGATGGATGAACCATTTTCTGCATTAGATCCTATAACTAGAGAAAGTATTCAAGATGAAGTTTTAAAACTACAAAAAGAGTTAGGAAAAACTATTATATTTGTTACTCATGATATGGATGAAGCTATAAAATTAGGAGAGAGAATAGCGTTTCTAAAAGATGGAGAGATTTTGCAATTTGATACTCCAGATGAAATTTTAAAAAGGCCAGCTTCTGAGTATATAGAGCAGTTTATTGGAAAAGATAGAATTTGGAAAACTCCTAAAAAGTTACTTGTTTCAGATATAATGTCTAAACACTATTGGACAATTGAAAAAAGAAGTAATATCTCTAGAGCTTTTAATCTTTTAAAAACTCACGATACAGATTTTCTTATTGTTACTGAAACAGAGGGTGGAAGATATAGTGAACCTATTGGGATAATATTTAGAAAAAATTTGATTTATGCTATGGAAAATAATATTTTAAGAGTAAGAGATATTATGGATAAAGAGTTTACTACTATAGATAAAGATAGTAATTTACTGGATGTTTTAAATAAAATGTCTAGTATAAATGCAAAAGTTATACCTGTTGTTGATGATAGAAATAGATTAACGGGAGTTATAACAAATTTAGGACTGGTTAATGCTATTAGTAAAATAGCTCCATCTCCTGAAGTTGAAGAGGAATCTATAGGAGCGGGTGATGCTATATGAACTCATTTATAAAATATTTTATAGAAAAACTACCTGAGGTTCATGTTGCACTTATGCAGCATATAGAGATAACAGGTCTTGCTGTAGCTATAGCAATTATAATTGGGGTTCCAATAGGGATTTTTATAATTAGAAGTGAACGACTTTCTAAAGTAGTTTTAACTATAGCTGGAATATTTCAAACAATACCTAGTTTAGCATTATTTGGTCTGATAATTCCTATTATGGGAATCGGAATAAAGCCAGCAGTATTTGTACTTTTTTTATACTCGCTATTACCAATTATAACAAATACGTATATTGGAATAAAAGGTGTAGATAAATCTACAATTCAAGCTGCTATTGGTATGGGGATGACTAATTTCCAAGTTTTGACTAAGGTTAAATTACCAATTGCTGTAGCAGTTATAATGGGTGGAATTAGAATTTCAACTGTTGCTACAATAGGCACAGCTACAATTGCAGCACTAATTGGAGCTGGCGGATTAGGAGAACTTATATTTAGAGGAATATCTACAAGTAATAACAATTTGGTTTTAACAGGAGCTATTCCAACTGCTATTTTAGCTTTTGTAGCAAATTATTTTTTAGGAGTTTTGGAAAAAGTATTGACTCCTAGTGGAATGCTAACAAATCCGAAAGAAAAAAAGAAAAATATAAAAATTTTAAAAATAGTTTTAGCTATTTTAGTACTAGGAATTGGATTTAGAATATATGAAAATAATAAAAATAGAGGTATTCCAACAATTGTTGTGGGACATAAAAATTATAATGAGCAAAGAATTTTAGGTGTTATGATGTCTCAAGTAATAGAAGCTAAAACTAATTATAAAGTAAAAACAGTAGAGCTTGGAACAGGAACAGTTATATTTGAGGCTATTAAAAGTGGAGATATTGATGTGTACCCTGAATATACAGGTGTAGCATACGCAGCTTATTTAGGAAAGAAAGAGAAGGCAGATGCTAAAACTGTATTTGATATTATAAAATCTGAATATTTAGCAGATCACAATTTAGATATTAGAGAACCTATGGGATTTGAAAATACATATGCTTTTGCTATGAAACCAGAAGTAGCTCAAAAGTATGGAATAAAAACTATTAGTGATTTAAAAAGATATGCAAATAATATGGTTTTGAGTGGTCCTCATGAGTTTATGGAGAGAGAAGATGGACTTTTAGGAATACAAAAAGCTTACAATATAAGATTTAAAAGTATTTTGTCTATGGATCAGGGATTGGTTATTAACTCTTTAGTTTCAGATAAGATTGAGGTTGCTTTAGTTTATTCTACAGATGGATTGATAGCTAAACATAAGTTACTTCTTTTAGAGGATGATTTAAAGTTTTTTCCACCTTACGAAGTTGTAGTTACAATGAGAAAGGGGTTTGAAAATACAAAAGGAGATGTTATTGAAGCGTTAGACTCTCTTATAGAAGCTTTAAATGAAGATGAAATGCAAGAGTTGAATCTTTTAGCAATTGAAGGAAATGAACCTATTGAAAATATTATCAACAAATTTCTCCAAAATAAAGGTATTATAAAATAATAAAAATAAAAGAAAGCTGAAGAGTTTTAATTCTTCAGCTTTTGTAATTTTATTCAATCTGATATTTGATTAATTTTGTTATAAGAATATAAAATATCCTAATAGTGGTAGTGTTAAAATTAACACAGGTATATTTAATTCTTTATATCTTCCAGTTAATACCTTTATAATTACATGAGATATAATACCCATGCTCATTCCAGATGCCATGTTATCTGTAAATACAGTAAACATAATTGTAATAACAGCTGGAACAAATTCAGTCATATCGTCCATATCGATAAACTTCATACTTGTCATCATAAGGATACCTATAAAAATTAATGCTGGTGCTGTTGCAGCAGATGGAATTATATAAACAATTGGTGTTAAGAAAATTGTAAATATAAAGCAAATTCCTGTAGATATTGCAGTTAGACCTGTTCTTCCTCCCTCTTCAACTCCAGCTGCTGACTCTAAAAATGTTGTTATTGTTGTAGAACCAAATAATGCTCCAACAATAGTTGCTATAGAATCAACTAGGAAAGGTTTATCTACTTCTGGTAAATTACCATTTTCATCTAAAAGTCCAGCTTGTGCTGAAACTCCTAATAAAGTCCCTAGAGTACAGAAGAAATCTCCTACGAAAAATGTGAATATTAAAGGTAAAAATGCAAATTTTAATGCTCCCATTATATCAAGTTTAAAAGCTATACTAGATATTGATGGTGGCATAGAGAAAAAGCTCTCAGGTATTTGAGTTATCCCCATTGGAATTCCAAGTAGTGTAGTAATCACTATACCAATTAAAACTCCACCTCTAACTTTATTTAAAACAAGTGCAATTGTAATAAAAAGTCCGATTAAAGATAATATAGTATTTGGATTATAGATACTTCCCATAGATATAGTTCCATTAGAAATTGTCATTATTTGACCATTTTTAAATCCTACCATAGCTATAAAAAATCCAACAGCTACTCCTATAGCAAACTTTAAGTTTTTAGGAATTGCTTCTACAATAAGTCCTCTTAATCCGAAAACTGTAAGAACTAAAAAACCTATTCCAGATAAAAATACCATTCCCATAGCTGTTTGCCAATTAACCATTCCTCCAGCGACTAGAGTATAGGCGAAAAATGCATTTCCTCCCATAGCTGGTGCCATAGCAAATGGTCTATTTGTATAAAGACCCATAACGATAGAAAAAGCAGCTGATAGCAGAGCAGTTACAATAGTAACAGCTTTAACATCCATTCCAGCAGCACTCATAAATAAAGGCTGAACTATTAAGATGTATGCCATCGTCATAAAAGTTGTAATTCCAGCAGTTATTTCTGTTGAAATTGTAGTGTTATAATGGCTAAGTTGAAAGTAAGAATCAATAGCCCTTAGCACACCATTATTCTTTTGTTTAATGTTTTCCATTACTCCTCCTAATAATAAGCCATTTACGGTGGCTTGTAGAAACTCCTGACCTTATTACAGGATTATATCAGTGATAAAAATACAGACTATTGTACTATATTTCACAAAATTTGTCAACTTTTTTGTTTTTGAGTATTTAAAATATAAAAATATAAATAATAGTGAGTTGTTTTATTCGCTTATTTTTAATAAAATTAATGATAAGTAAAAATAATAATTACAATAAATTAAATCGCATTATAAAACTACATATAATGCCTCTTATCTGAAGTTTTATTAATTAAAAATAATTATTATTTTTAATAATATTGAAAATATTGTAAGTTTTTATAAAATATGAGATAATAATATGGTATAAAACATATAATAAGGAGGTTTTTAGCTATGTATAATGTTACAAGAGATATGTTAATTGAAATTTTAGAAGGATATATTAAATTAGCAAAAAAATTAGATGGAGAGTTAGTTGTACTAAATAAAGTTGACGATGAAGCTGATGAGTTTTTAATTGAAAATATAAAAGATTTTAATCTTATAAAAACAAAGAAAAACGATTTACTAGAGATTACTATTTACGTTGATGATGAAGATGAGGTATATGAAGAATTTGTTATTGGCGATGGAAGTGATTATTCAAAAGTACAAAAAAATATTTATGAAAAATTTCCTAAGTATTTCAAAGTAGGATCTTTAGAAAATAAGTCCGATTCAAAAAAATCTGGAAAAACAAAAGAAAACCAGGTTAATAAAGATTCTCAAAATAATCATTTTCAAAAATTTATGAAAAAAAATAAATAAGTTTATAATAAAAAGAGCAACTCCAATATTTTTTTACTTTGGAATTGCTCTTTCATTTTTTATAAAAAATTATTTTTTATAATTAATAATTTATCTTTTTTTAACGTTTTTATACTTCTTTCTGTCTAATACAAGGTATATTATTGTAATCAATTCTATCAAACATAGAAGAGAAACAATTCCAAAAGCTAATTTATAGATATTTTTAGCTGAAGTTTTCTCTGTTTCAAGAAGTTTTATATTAATTTCTTGTAAATTGTTAGTTAAGTTTCCAGAAGAAGTAGTTTCATCTTTATTTACTGAATTATTATTTTCCATATTTTTTTGTATAGGTCTATTATTAGATGAGTTATCTATTTGAAGTTTTTCTCCTGTAACTTTTATTTCTTGTGATGGAATTATTAAATTTTCATATTTTTCTGTTTTAGTATTAAAATATGGAATAACTATTTCTGGAGTTTTTTCAATACCTCCATTTTTAGGAATAAATGCTACTTCAAATGTTTTTTCATTATAATAATTCTCACCTTTGATCTCTTCACTATAATTTTTAACGCTTTGGAAAATATTAAAATCATTTTGGTTTTCAATAGGTAAATTTTCGAGTAAAGCTAGATTACCACTACCAGATAGAGTTAAATTTAAAGTGATAGCTTGTCCAACATTAACCTCTTTATTTTTCCAGTTCTCTTTATAAGTAAGAGTCCCTACAATATCTTTAAAATTTTTAGGTGTATCTACAGGTAGGGGTTTAATATCTATTTTTAAATTATCTCCACCAACTAAAGTTGTATTTTCGTAGAAAAAATCTCTTGTAGGTTCTCCAACTTTAACCTCACTTGTTACGATATTTTTTTCACCACTACTATTAGCTTGTAAGATTCCTTTAAATATGTTAAGTTCAATGGCTTGTTTTCCTTTATAATCTATTTGATTTTGTATATAACTATTGTTATTATATTTAGTAATATCTTTTACTGAAAAATCTTGGAAATTTGGTGCTTTAACTTGAGAAAAAGAACTAATGTTAACAGTACTTATAAAATTCTCTTGAAAAGGTATTTTTTCACCAAAATAATAACTTTTTTTAGGTATATCTACTTGTAAAGCAAATCTATCTTCCATAACTTTATCTAGTTGCTTATTCTCTCTTACATCTATTTGAAGAGCTTTTTCATTACCTTTTTCAGTGATAACTTTTAGTGTAAATTCACCATCTTTCTTTGGCTTTAATCTATAAACATCACTTTTAACTGATGTTGTTTTTCCATTGATTACATTATAACTGTTACTAGAACCTTTGGATAAAACATCAAAATTTTCCAAGCCTTCTATTTTGTATCTTTCTTTATCTTCATTTACAAATGAAACTTCTAAATTAAAAACTTCATATTTTGAAGGAGATAAATTAGAAGAGTTTAATATTAATTCAGAAAAAGTTAATTTACAAAGCATTAACATTATTAAAAATAAATTAATTTTTTTCATTCTGCTCTCCTCTACCATCTATTTTCACTATTTTTATTTTCGCTTGTGTTTAAAACTCTCTCATTATTCTTAAAAGCTTGCTTTTCGTTTCCTTCAAGTCTTTGCATAATACTTCTTAACTCCTCTTCTTTTTGCTTCATAGCTCTCTCCTCTGGAGTTAACTCTTTTTTCTCATTACTATTTTGTGAGTCACTTTTATTTTCTTGATTATCTTGCTGATTTTGTTGATTTTGCTGTTGCTTCTCATCATTCTTTTGATTTCCATCTTGCTTCTGATTATTCTGTTGATTATCTTTTTCATCTTTATTATTTTGCTCATTTTTTTGCTGTTCATTTTGTTTATTATTATCTTGTGAATTATTTTTATTTTGTTGATCTTGTTGCTGGTTTTGCTGTTCATTTTCATTATTTTTTTGATCTTGATTTTCTTGTTTGTTATCCTGTTGTTGATTTTGTTTTTCTTCTTCAACTTTATTTTTAATAATTTCAAAATTCTTTTTTATATTTATATCCTCATTTGTATCCATAGCTAATTTATACTCTTCTAAAGCTTCTTTAGTTTTATTTTCTTTTACTAATGAGTTACCATTCATAAATTTTAAATATCCAGGTTCTTCAATTGCTTTATCTCTTTTCAATTTTAGAATCCCAAATATAATTAAAAATATTCCTAGAAGAAGAACTAATATTTTTCTAAACATATTCTCCCTCCTTCTCTTTTCTTCTTAAAAAATATCCAATAAGTATCAATAAAAGTCCTGCTCCCAATGGATATTGATAATACTGTTCATAAATATTTAATTTTTCATCTCTTTGAGAGGTTTTATCTAGTTTACCAATATCAGCAATTAACTTTTGATAATTGCCTGTATTCAAGTTATTTAAAGAATAATATTGTCCACCACTCTCTCTAGCTAACTCTTTTAAAAAATTATCATTCAATTTAGATACAACTATATTTCCACTGTTATCTTTTATAAATCCATTATCTATTGGAATTACACTTCCTTCATCAGTTCCAACTCCAAAGATAAAAGTCTTAATGTGATTATCTTTAACATACTTTAAAATTTCAGGATTTCTCTCTCCACCATCTGAAAAAATAATAACATTTTTATCTTTTGCATCTGTTTTTTCAAAAGAGTTATTTGCTAATTTTAAAGCTTCTAAAAGCTCTGTTCCACCACCTGAAATAAGCTTACTATCTATTGCATCAATATAATTTATTGCCATAAAATAATCATCAGTTAAAGGCATTTGAACATAAGCACTATCAGAAAATGGAATAATTCCAACTCTATCTCCCTTAAGATTATTTAAAATCTCTTTTAACTCTTTTTTACTTATTTCCAATCTATTTGGATAAGTATCTTCAGCTAACATAGACTTAGATATATCCATTAGAACATATAGGTCACTTCCTTGAATTGCTATTTTTTCCTCCTCTTTTAACTTTTGTGGTGAAAGTAGTGCTATAAATACTAAAATTCCACCTAAAGAAAGAAAAAGTGTTTTAACAATCATAATGATAGTATCCTTTTTCCAACCTATTCTCTCTAATATTTTCTCTCTTTTTCTTACTCCTAATATTAAAAATAAAACAGTTAAAATAGGGATAACTACAAATTTAATACTAGCTGTGTTTCCAAACTCCATAACTATCCCTCCTAAGGTATTCTTATATATTTAAAATATTCGAAAAATACACCTAATAAAAATAAAACTAAGGCAATTTTTAATAACTCTTCAAAATATTCTGTAATATCATAGATACTTCTACTATCTATTTTACTTTTTTCTAAGTTATTTATTTCATTAAAAATATTTTGAAACTCTTTCGAATCACTAGCTCTAAAATATTTTCCATTTGTTTTTTCTGCAATAAGATTTAAAAGATTTTCATCAAGTTCTTTATTTTCAATATATGAAGTTCCAAAAAATCCTGGAATCGCTATCTCTTTCGCTCCAATTCCAATAGTATAAACTTTTATTCCTAATTCCTTAGCTACTTCAGCAGCTCCTACAGGACTCATTTCACCAGAGTTATTTTCACCATCTGTCATTAATATTATGACTTTAGATTTTGAATCAGAGTCCTTTAATCTATTTAATGCTACTCCTAATCCCATACCAATAGCAGTTCTATTATTACTTGTTATATCATCAGTTGTTATATTTGAAATCATATTTTTTAATACACTATGGTCAAATGTCAATGGGACCTTTGTATAAGCTTCTCCTCCAAATACAACTAAAGATAATCTGTCATTTGGTCTTTTATCAATGAACTCTTTTAATAACTCTTTAGACTTCTCTAGTCTATTGGGGTTAAAATCTCTAGCTTCCATAGATTTAGAAAGGTCTAAGGCTATTGCTATATCTATTCCATCTTTTTTTACAACTTTACCCTCTGTTGTAAGCTGAGGACGAGCCAAAGCTAAAATCATAAATACAGTTGATAAATACATAAAAATTCGTCCTAAAAGATGTTTTTTACTTCCTTTTGAATATTTTTTAATAATTTGTATCCCTGGAACCCTAATAGCACCTTGAGATCTTTTTCTAAAAAAAAGATAGGTAACTATAGGAATCAGTACTAATATATATGGCATCTTAAAGTTATACACTGTTCTTTTTCTCCTTTCTTAATCTCTCTACTATTTCAAAGGTTCTCTTTTTATATTCTAAATAATCACCGTCTCTATTGGGGGCAAACTTTAAATAATCCATATTTTTAATAAAATCAATATCCTCTTCAGTTATAGGATAGACAATTTTATATTCTCCTCCTAAAAAATTAGTTCCGTACATATTATCTATATATCTACGTAGTTCTAAACTAATTTTCTCTTTCCAGTTAGATTCATTGACTTTAGACATCCCTTTTTTAAATATAATATATGGATCTTTAGCTCTATCTACTAAATGCATAAAAAATGCTGTTATAACCGCAATTATACCTGCTATAGTTGCTAAAATCCCCATATGAGGATAATCAGTTTCTATATATGTATTATTAGGATTTGAAAGAGCTTCATAAATCTCTTTTTCAGAAGGTTCTATTGTTGAAACTACATCTATCTTCAGTTTCTTATCTCCAATTTGGATTTCATTTTCACCAACTTTATATGTAGAAAATGTTACAATATAAGAACCATCTTTACCCTTCTCTAAGGATGATATTTTATAATCTTTTAAAGCTTTTTCAATTTCACTTTTGTTAATAACGCCCTCTATTTTTAGAGTGATTTTATCACCTATGTTATACTCTTTGCCAAAAGATAGTAGAGAAAGTAAAAGAAAAATACCAATAGCTATTTTTTTCATCGCACTCTCCCTCTATTAAAGAATTTTGAAATTTCTTTTACATAATCCTCTCCAACGTATAAATTAATTCCATTGGAAATATTATTTATATTTATATCACTACTATTTTCTTTATAATTTTCAACAACTATTTGTTCTCCAGTTTCAGCATCTTCTAAAGTAAAAATAGCTCCAATAGGAAGTGATTCATATTTTTTATCTCCAATTCTTACAGGTATAATTTCATGTCGTTGAGATAGTATTTTTAACTCTTTTTCATAGTTATCATCTAAAAAGTCTGATATTAGGAAAATAACTGATCTTCTTTTAAAAACTTTTCCAAAGTATCTTAAGGCCATAGCAATGTCTGTCCTATCTCCTTTAGGATTAATCGTCAATAAATTTTCAATTATAGACAATGTATGTTTTTTCCCCTTTTTTAATGGAATAACTCTTTCAATTTGATTAGAAAAAAACAGTGCTCCTACTCTATCACCATTTTTATTAGCACTAAATGCCAAACTTCCAACTAATTCTGTTATTAGATCTAATTTCTCTTTAAATCTATTAGATGCAGATATATCTACTAATAAAAAAACAGAAAGTTCCCTCTCCTCTACAAACTCTTTTACGTATGCTTTCCTTTGTTTAGCAGTAACCTTCCAATCTATTTTTTTTACATCATCTCCTGGAGCATATCTTCTAATATCAGAGAACTCCATTCCATTTCCTTTTAAACAAGATTGATACTGTCCTGCAAAAATATTATCAGATAAAATAGTAGCTTTTATTTCGATATTTTTTATCTTTTTTAAAAGTTCCTTTTTACTTTCTAATTTATTATCCATAGCCTCTCCTTATGGTAAAATAACTGTTTTTAGTATATCATCTATTATATCTTCTACCTTTTTATCCTCTGCTTCAGCTTCATATGTTAAAATAAGTCTATGACGTAATACATCATAAATAACCTTTTTTATATCCTGTGGCATTACAAAATCTCTTCCATCTAAAAATGCAGCAGCTTTAGATGCTATAACCAAACTTATACTAGCTCTAGGTGAAGCTCCACAAGCAATATAATCAGAATGTTCTCTAGTTTTAAATACAATATCTAAAATATATTTTTTTAACTTTTGATCTATAACAACTTTTTTAATTGTTTCTTTTATCTCTTCTAAATCTTGTAGAGATACAATTGTATTTATTGGGATATCTGAAAACTCTTTTTCACCTGTCAATAAATCAAGTATCTCCATCTCCTCTTCGTATGTTGGATACTCTATCTTTACTTTCATTAAAAATCTATCTTGTTGTGCTTCTGGTAATGGGTATGTCCCATCTTGCTCTATAGGGTTTTGAGTTGCTAAAACTATAAATGGTTTATCTAATTTAAATGTTTCACTAGCAATTGTAACTTGTTTTTCTTGCATAGCTTCTAAAAGAGCAGATTGAACTTTTGCAGGAGCTCTGTTTATTTCATCAGCTAAAACTATATTAGCAAATATAGGTCCTTTTTTTACACTAAAATCTCCAGTTTTTTCATTATACATCTCTGTTCCTACAATATCACTTGGTAATAAATCCGGAGTAAACTGAATTCTTGAAAAACTTAATCCCAAAGTCTCCGCTATTGTATTTACTGTTAGTGATTTTGCTAATCCAGGAAGACCTTCTAATAGAATATGGTTTCCTGTTAAGATTCCAATAAGAATTTTCTCCACCATGTCCTTTTGTCCAATTACCTTTTTAGAAATCTCATTTTTTAAAGTATTAATTCTTTCCATACTTTCCTCCTAAATTTTATTTAACATTATAATTTATTATACGGCGTTTTTGTTAAAATCCCTAAATTTTTTGACGAAAAAAAAAGAGTAAAAGTTTTATACTTTTACTCTTCAAAATTAATTTTTTATTGTAATACAGTTGCTTCAATTATATGCTTTGGTAGTGGCTTAGAAAAAAGGTATCCCTGAATAAAGTCTGCCTTCATATATTTTAATAAACCTAAATCCTCCACTGTTTCAACTCCTTCTGCAACAACCTTTAAATTTAAAGCGTGGGCAGTATCTATACAAAGCTTAACTAAAGTTCTGTATTCTTCGCTATCTTTCATACCCCAAATAAAACTTTTATCAATTTTAATATTAGAAAGAGGTATCTTTACAAGATAACTAAATGAAGAGTATCCAGTTCCAAAATCATCTAAAGAGATTTTAATTCCAATATCTTTAAGTTCTTTTATTTTTAGAATATTTTCTCCTATATTTTGTAATAATACAGTTTCTGTAATCTCTATTCCAACATAACTAGGATTAACTTCTGTTTCAGTTATAATTTTTTTAATAGTCCTAACAAAGTTATGCTTCATTATTTGAACTGCTGAGATATTAACAGAAACTATTACTTTTTTTTCTCTATTTTCATTTATTTTTTTAGCAAAAGAGAAAGCACTTTTTATTATAAACTTTCCAATTTCATCTATTAAAGTAGATTTTTCCATAATATTTATTATGTCTACTATAGGTACTTTTCTATATTTATCATTATTCCATCTAAGGAGTGCTTCTAATCCCACAAGTTCTTTACTGCATGTGTATTGAGGTTGATAGTGAAGTTCAAGTTCATCTTTATCTAAAGCGTTTCTTAAATCTTGTTCTATCTCCTCATTTAAACATCTTTTTTTATCTAAATCACGATTATAAAAAACATATTGATTTTTTCCTTGATCTTTGGCTTTATATAGTGCTAAATCCCCTTTAGTTAAAAAATTATCTATTGTTTCTTCACCAGTATTACCAGTAACAATTCCAATACTTGCAGATAATTTATTAAATTTCCGTTTTTTACCACTTAAAAGATTAAGGATTTTTTCTGCCATATCTGTGGCTAATTCCTTATTCAGTTTTCCTTCCCAAACAATTACAAACTCATCTCCACCAATTCTAGAAACGAATCCATCTCTACAAATCGTCTGTAAATCCTCTCCAAATTCAATTAGGATTTTATCACCATGCTGATGACCAAAACTATCGTTTAAAGATTTAAAGTTATCTAAATCCATAAACATAATTGTTACATCAGAATACTTTCTAACTAATTGACTTTCTACATAGTTATATAGCCCTCTTCGATTAGCTAGTCCAGTTAATGAGTCTGTATAAGCCATTCTTTTTATTTTAGCTTCCTGACTCTTCATCTCTGTAACATCTCTCATTGTACAAACAATACCTATAACCTCACCAGATATATCAATAATTGGTGATTTGAAAACTTCAACTATTTTTTCTCCATTTTTTGTTTTTAATGTTCTCACTAAAGATATATTACTTTTATTGTGAATGACATCTTTATCTTCAATTTCAATACTTTCTTTATGCTCTTTGCCTAAAAAATCCTCTTCTTTTAATGAAATATAAGAAAATCTATTAACATCAGTTAACTTATAAAATGTTGAATTGTTTTGTATAATATCTCCGTTTCTATTTTTGGTAAATACAGCAAAAGGCATATTTTCCAATAGAATATCAAATTTTACATCTTTATTTTTTAAATCTGTTATATCTTTTGCAATCCCCATTGTTCCTAAAATATTATTTTTTCTATCTACAACAGGAACTTTGTAGATATTAAATTGTTTATAACCTTTTTTACCTGGAATTATTTCATCGAAAACAAGTTGCTTTCTCTCTGTCATAACCTTTAAGTCATATTGACGACAATTTTCCCCAATCATGCCATCCCATACGAACTGATCCCCTTTTCCTCTTATTGTTTCAAAGTCTTTTCCACAATGTTCTTTAAACTCGTTATTAACAATCATGTACTCACTATCTTTATTTTTAAACCAAGCCATATAAGGAATATTATCTAATAAAGTATAAAACTTTAATCTATTTTCTTCTGCTTCTTCTTTAATTAAAAGATTTTCTTTTAGTTGGTCTAAAACTAACCTAATCTCTTTTAAAGAATATGGTTTTAAAAGAAAGTTTCCTGCTCCTCTTTTTATATAGTCTGAGGGTCTCTCTTCTTTTAAAATGTTGACTGATACAATTATTCTATCTGCTTTTTCTTTAAAGTATTCAAATACATAGTCATTATAGCTATCAAACACTATAAAGTCATAGATTTTAAAGTTAGATTTTAAATAGTCTAAGATATTTAAAAATTCAAAATCATAATCTTGCAGTAGATGTAATCCTAACTCTTCAAGGGATATTTTTGTACTTTCACTTTCATGTAAAATTAAAACCTTTGATTTTTTCATTTAACTTCCTTTACTCCTGATTTTTTTACGTTGTTACATATGTTTTTTAATATTTTAACATATTTTATAGTTATTGAAAATAATTAATATTGAAATTCCAATCTTTTGATACTATAATAATAAATATAAAAAGAGTTTAGGGGGAATGTATGTATAAGTTAATAGTTTCTGATTTAGATGGGACTTTAGTAGACAAAAACAAAAATGTTTCTGAATATACAAAAAAAATTGTAACTTTATTAAAGGAGAGAGGAATTGAATTTATAATAGCTACAGGTAGAAGTTATAAAGGAGCTAAACATATTTATGATACTTTGGAATTAAATGGCGAAATTGTCTGTAATAACGGAACTACTATTTATAATAATAAAGGGGAGTTAATTTTCCAAAGAACATTGGATTCTAACATAGTCAATGAAGTTTTTAAAAAATCTTTAGAAGAGGATTGCGTATTTTTCGCTACGTATGGAACTCAAGTATATATAGGAGAGGGAACAATTGATAAAGCCAATACTTTTTTATACAATCCACTTGAAGATCCTATTGAAATAAATTTAGAAAATATTAATCTATATACTTTTGAAAAGATAGTTTTAATGGATAGAGATGGTGAAAAGTTAAAGCATTTATCATCTTACTTTAACAAATACGATGAAGTGAACGCCTTTATATCTCAAGAGGACTATCTTGATATCGTTCACTTTGAAACATCTAAAGGAAAAGCTCTTGAAACGATAGCTAAATTAAAAAATATTAGTTTAAAGCATACAATTGCCTTTGGAGATGCTTTTAACGATTACGAAATGCTTAAAGTTGCTGGAAAAGGACTTGTTATGAAAAATGGTTTTGAAGACTTAAAAAAAGAGTTCGATACATTAGATTTAACAAATGATGAAAATGGAGTTGCAAAATATTTATCTACTTTATTTTCTTTAGAAAATATTTAAAATATAAAAAGGGAGTTTTAAAAACTCCCTTTTCTTATTTTTATTTTAGAAGAAGTTATATCCTAATGTAAAGCTAATTTGCTCTAAATTATCATTCCCTCTTTTATCTCCATCTATTTTTGTAACAGAGTATAATATTTCACCTTGTAGTGCGAATATATCCATACCTACTCCAGCACCATAGAAATATTTTCCATCAGGATTTGAATTAGATACGCTATCACGAGTATATAAAACTTTTCCAACTTTTCCAACTAAGTATGGTTTTACTCCAACTGGGAATAGATTCATTTTAATTAGTCCATAAGCTGGTACTGTTTCAATATCTGTTCCTGAAGTTTTTCCATTATAAGCAATTCCCACTCCTACATCTGCTAAAAGTAAAGTTTGAGTAATTTCTAATCCTAATGTTGGCGCGTAGCTTTCAAAACTCTTATCCTCTTTGTTATAAGAACCAGCGTTTGTTATAGCTCCTAATCTTAAATGTGCATCCATTGAAAATGCTGCTGTACTTGCTGCTAAAAATAAAGCGATTAATCCTTTTTTCATGTTTTCTCCTTAAATATCTTTCTAGTATCATATATATTGTATAATATTTTCTTAAGAAGCACTACTTTTATTTTTACTTTTATTTATTTTTTTATTTTATTTAAAATTAGATTAATAACTTTTCTTAGCATAGATATTTTTATACCACTTCCTTCAAAAATTGGTTTATAGTGAGTAAATGTATCAAATGTATATTTACCATGATACTGTCCAAGTCCACTGTAACCTACTCCACCAAAAGGAACTCTTTTATCAATAATTTGCAGCATAGTACTATTTATACATACACCTCCTGCTTTTAACCCTTTTGTAGATAAATTACCTTTATCACTTCTAAAAATGTAAAGAGCTAATGGAGCAGGTTTTAATCTTAAATCCCAATAAACTTTTTCTAAACTTTCATATTCAACTAAAGGAAGAATTGGACCAAAGATTTCTTCTTGAGAAATAGGATCATCATCTTTAGGATTTAAAACTATTGTAAATGGAAATAATCCTTTATTTTTAGTGTCGTCATCTATTTTTCCATTTTGATAGATTATATTTTGATTATTTAACAAATTTTCTAATCTTTCAAAGTGCTCATTATTTATTATTTTTCCTTGAACATCTCCATTTTTTCTAATATACTCTCTAGTTAATTCTACAAATTGATCTTTCAATCCCGTTGGTAGATAAATATAATCAGGAGCTACACATGTTTGGCCTCTATTAAAAAATTTACCCCAAATTATTTTCTCTACAGCGTCTTGCAAACAATGTTCATCCTCTATTATAACAGGTGATTTTCCTCCTAGCTCTAGTGTCACTGGTGTTAATGTTTCAGCCGCTTTTAAATATACCTCTTTTCCAACTTTTGTACTACCAGTAAAAAATATATAATCAAACTTTGAATTTAAAAGCTCTTTTGTTGTTTCTCTATCTCCTAATACAACAGAAATATCTTCAACACCACTTTCTTCAATTATTTTTTTTATTATTTCACTTGAAAATTTAGAATTTTCAGATGGTTTTAAAACAACTTCATTTCCAGCAGCGATAGCACCTATCAAAGGAATAAAAGTTAAATTAAAAGGATAATTCCATGGAGAAATAATTAAAACTTTTCCGTAAGGCTCAGGTTGAATAATTGTTCCACAACCTATAAAATTAAAAAAGCTTTTAATTTTTTCAGGTTCACTCCATTTTTCTAAATTCTTTAAAAAATAGTCAAATTCAGATATAACTGGGTAATACTCTGATAACCTACTTTCTTCAAAATTTTTCCCTAAGTCTTTATATAAGGCATCTGTTACTAAATCTTTATTTCTTTCAAAAGATTTTTTTAATTTCTCTAACTTGTCTATATTTTTCATATACATACCCCCTTTCAAAAAATTTATTTTTGTCTTTATACAATATTATATGTATTTTTCCTTTAAAAATTTTTTTGTTGATGATATGTAGATTTTCCTCTATAATAGAGTTATTTTTAAAATAAATAAAGGAGGAATTTATGAAATTTAAAGATTTTAAATATGAAAGACCTAATTATGATTTAATTAAAGAAACTTTAACAAATCTAATGGAAAACTTAAAAGCTTCAACTGATATTCAAGAACAAAAACACTTAATTCACGAAATTAATGCCATAAGAAACAATATATCATCTATGTCTAGTATTGCTAATATTAGACACACTATAAATACTGAGGATAAATTTTACGACGATGAGAATGAATACTGGGATGAGATTTCACCTTTTTATCAAGAGTTAGATACCAACTTTTATAAGATTATGGTAAATCATAGTAATAAAGATAAACTAATATTAGAATATGGAGATCAACTTTTTAAATTGATGGAAAATAGTTTAAAAACATTCTCTTCAGATATTATTGAAGATTTACAAGAGGAAAATAAAGAAGTTTCTAAGTATGTAAAACTTTTAGCTTCTGCTAAGATATTATTTGATGGAAAAGAAAGAAATTTATCTGGGATGACTCCTTTTATTCTTTCTAAAAACAGAACTATAAGAAAAGCTGCTCAAGAAGCAAAATCAACTTTTTTTATTAATAACGAAAGTAAATTTGATGAAATATTTAATAACCTTGTAAAAATAAGAGTAAAAATAGCTGAAAAGTTAGGATTTAGTAATTTTATAGAGTTAGGATACTTAAGAATGAATAGAGTAGACTATAATGCTGAAATGGTAGATTCTTTTAGAAAGCAAGTTGTTGAAAGTATCGTTCCATTAGCTTCTGCTTTATATGAAAAACAAAAAACAAGATTAGGATTAGAAACTCTTAAGTATTATGATGAAAAATTTGAGTTTAATGATGGAAATCCAACTCCTAAAGGAGATTCAAATTGGATTATTGAGCAAGGAAAAAAGATGTATCATGAACTTTCATCTGAAACCACTGAGTTTATTGACTTCATGATTGAAAATGATTTGATGGATTTAACAACTAAAAAAGGGAAAGCTGGAGGGGGATATTGTACTTTCATTCCAGATTATAAGTCACCTTTTATTTTTTCAAATTTTAATGGAACAAGTGGCGATATTGATGTTTTAACTCATGAAGCTGGACATGCTTTTCAAGTTTATAGATCAAGTTGGATTGAAATTCCAGAGTTATTATGGGCTACATATGAAAGTTCTGAAATACATTCAATGAGTATGGAGTTTTTCACTTGGAATTGGATGGAAAATTTCTTTAAAGAGGATACAAATAAATATAAATATTTGCATTTAAGTAGTGCTATTAAATTTATACCTTATGGAGTTTTAGTTGATCATTTCCAACATAAAGTTTATGAGAATCCTAATTTAACTCCAGCTGAAAGAAAATCTATCTGGAGAGAGCTCGAAAAAACTTATAAACCTCATTGTGATTACTCAGAAAATCCATTTTTAGAAAAAGGAACATGGTGGTTCCAACAAGCTCATATATTTGAAGTACCATTTTATTATATAGATTATACATTGGCTCAAATTTGTGCTTTACAATTTTGGCAAAAAATGAATAAAAATTATCAAGAAAGTTGGAAAGATTATTTAAATCTTTGTCATGAAGGTGGAACAAAATCATTCTTAAATTTATTGAAAGTTGCTAAATTAAAATCACCTTTTGAAGATAATTGTGTAGAGGATATAATGGAAGATGTTAAGAATTATTTAAACAAATTTCAATTTTAATATATTATAGGTCTAAAAGAAGTATTTTTATACTTCTTTTTTTATTTTCAAAAGGATTTTTTTACTTTCAACAGAATATGATAATGATACAACTAATTTTTTAAGGGAGGGTCCTTATGGGAAAACTACTTTTTTTACTTTTTATTTTCAATTTTTCTTTATTCGCCAAAACTCTTGATGTTGGAGTTATTTTAGAAAACCATTCTCAATGTTCAGAGACTGCTTTAGAAATTCTTAAAGATGAATTAAATAAAAATTTTGCCGGTACAAATTTTTCTCCAAAAATTACAGAAAAGTTTTACCTGACAAACCACAATATTCAAGATGGTATAAACAAACTAAATAAAAATCCTAAAATTGATGGAGTTTTTATTTTAACTTGTGCACCATTAGAAAATATATCTAATCTACAACAAAATAAGTTTTACTCAGTTCCTTTAGGTTTTGGAGACAAAGGTAAAAATATTCCAAAAAATTTAAATTACATCTATAGTAATCTTAATTTAAATGATTATTTAATGCCTTTTAAAGAATTAAACGGAGTTACAGAGGTCGATGTTCTTATCTCTAATATGAATTCTAGTAATTTAAATAAGCTTGCTCAGCATACTAATATTCCTGGTGTTAAAATTAATGTTCTTAGAGCTAGCAAGGAGAATTTAATTAACGCAATTGATAAAAAAGTTCCTTCTTTTCTTATTGATTTCAACGAAGAATTAAAACCATATGCATATTCTGGATTGAATTTGAATAAGGAATTTAGAAAAAGATTAAGAGCAGCTTCTTTAAACTATATGTTTTTTAAAACTAAAAAAGATATGAGTACAATCGTTGAAGTTAACGCTCCAATCAAAGATATATATTTAAACTCTGAAGTAGCAACAAAAATTGATATTTATCCTAATCTTATTTTCCTTCAAGATTTATCACAAATTAATAATCCAGAAATGGCAAATCCTAAGCTGACACTTAAAAATGCTGTAAATAGAGCTCTTAACTCTAACTTAGATCTTCTTCAAGTTAGACAAAACATTATGACTAGCTACTATAATGTTAAGGTTACTAACTCTAAGCGTTTACCACAATTGTCAGCTAATGCTAATTATTCAGCTTTAGATGATAGATCACCTAATTTTAAACAAGGATATCCTACAAATAGTGTAGCTTCTTATTTACAACTTTCGCAAGTTATATTTAGTGATCAAATCAATGCTAGTGTTTATATTGATAAGTTATCATTAGATTCTAATAGAAAAGCATTTGAGCAACAAAAATTAGCTACTATATATTATGTAGCTTCTACATATGTTAATATTCTTCAATTAAAAGCTCAATTAGCTATTCAAGCAAGTAACTACGATCTTTTAAGAGAAACTTTAAATGTTGCTAAAATTAATTACAATGTTGGTGCTGGTGGATTGCAGGATGTATACAGATTACAATCAAATGTGGCTGGAGCTCTTTCAGATATTTCTAGTGTTAAAGGAGAGATTCGTTCTCAAGAGATATATTTAAATAACCTTTTAAATTATCCAGAGGGAAATACGTATACTTATGAAACTCTTGATGAACTTGCTCCATACTTCTTATTAAGTGAAAATTTAGGTAAGAACTTTACATTTGGTTCTGAAAAATCTAAAAAAATAGAGAAATTTTTAGTAAGCGGTGCTCTAACAAACTCAAATTCATTAAAACAACTTGATAATACTATTAAAAGTAAAGAAAGAGAGCTTGTATCAAATGAAAGAGAACGTTATATTCCAACTGTTACTGCTTCTGGAAATTACTATAAAAATAATATGATTACACCTTGGGGTAAAAATTCAAATGGAGATTTCCCAGATGAATATTGGCAAGCTGGAATTAATGTAAGTTTACCTCTTATTAGTGGTGGAGAGATTTACTATAATGGACAGGCTATAAAAAGTGAGTTAAAAGCACTTGAGTTTAATAAACTTTCTTCTCAAAATCAATTAGCTCAAGAAGTTTTACAAACATACACAAATCTTTTAACTAACTTTGTACAAAGTTATACAACAAAAATATCTTCAGATGTAGCTAAGAAAAATTTAGATATCGTAACTAACCTATATACAGAAGGAACAACTACGTTAACTGATTTTTTATCTGCTCAAAATAATACTTTGAGTCAAGAGTTAAATCATGTAATTGAAAATTTTAATCTAATTAACTCTACGCTAAAACTTGAATATCTTTACGGTAAGTCATCTCTTACTATGGAACCATCTGAAAGAAAAGTTTTACTGCTTAAACTTCAACAAGAGTTAGATAATTAGGAGGGATAAATTATGAAAAATAAATTTTTAGTGGTTACACTATTATTAGCATTATTAGCGTGTGGAAAAGAGAAATCGAGTTCTACCGAAGAGGTTAAATCAGTTGTTTATGAAAAAGTAGAAAAAAAAGAGTATAGCGTTAAGCGTGCTTACTCAGGTACAGTTAATACTGAAGCTCTTTCAAATTTAAGTTTTAGAGTTTCAGGAACTATAAATAATCGTATTGCCCAGTTGGGTGATACTGTTAAAACTGGACAAATTTTAGCTACTTTAGATCCTATAGAGTATCAATTAAATTATCAGCAAGCACTTTCTAATCTAGATAAAGGAAATGCAAATTTAGCTGAATCTACTGCAAACTTTAAAAGATCAGAAGCACTTTATCTAGAAAACAGTATCTCAAAAGCATCTTATGATAGTGCAACAGCTAATTATAAATCTGCAATATCTTCTGTTAAAGCTCTTGAAGATGCAGTTAATCTAGCTAAAGTTAATTTGAGTTATACTATGTTAACAGCTCCTAGCGATGGTACTATAGGACAGGTAAAAAGTGAGGTTAACCAAAATGTATCTTCTAGCACAGTAGTTTTTGTTCTAAATACTTTTGGTGAGCGTTATGTAGAGTTTAATGTTTCTCAATCTGTTGTTGGAGATTTAAAATTAGGAGAAGAGGTTCAGATTGAAATAACTTCTCTTAATAATTTAAGTATAAAAGGAACAATTACTAATATTGGAACACTTTCTGTTGGTTATGGTGGAACTTATCCTGTTAAAGCTAAAATTGTTGATCCTTTAGATACTGTAAAAGTTGGTATGACAGCAAAAGTTATCGTTACTACAGATAATACTAATAAAGTTATCGCAGTTCCTTTAACAGCTATTTTAACAGCTCCTAATGGAGAAAAATATGTTTATGTTGTTACAAATCTTGAAAATAATATTGGTATAGTTAAGAAACAACTTGTTACATTAGGAAATACTACAGAACAAGGTAGTGAAATTGTTAGTGGATTAACAGACGGCGATTATGTTGTTACAAAGGGAAGTAGTGTCCTTTTAGAAGATCAAAAGGTTTCACTTTTAAAAGGAGCTGAATAGCCATGAAATTAACCGAACTAGCAATTAAAAATAAAGTCACAACCTATTTTTTAATAGTTATTCTACTTATTGGAGGATACTTATCTTATGATAAATCCGAAAAAGCTCAAGACCCTGGATTTACAATAAAAGTAGCTCTAATTACAACTAACTGGCCAGGAGCCACAGCGAAACAAATGGCAGATTTAGTTAGTAAAAGAATCGCTGATCAAGTACAAAATATGGATTCTTTATGGTATGTAAACTCAACTAATACAGATGGACAATCAAATGTTTATGTTAATATTAAAGCTGAATACAAAGATATTCAGCCTGTTTGGACAGAACTTAGAAATAGAATCAATACATTCGTTGTTCCTAATCTTCCACAAGGAGTACAAGCTCCTCAGATAAATACATTTTATGGAGATATCTATGGAACTCTTCTTGCAATTGGTGGAGAAGGTTATACCTATGAGGAGCTTTATGAAACTGCTTATCAATTAAAGGAAGTTTTATTATTTAATGTTCCTCAAATTGGTAGTATTGATATTTCAGGTATTCAAAATGAAACTGTATATATTGATATTGATAATAAACTTTTATCTCAAAC
Organism: Cetobacterium sp. 2G large; assembly: GCF_014250655.1. Taxonomy (NCBI): domain Bacteria; kingdom Fusobacteriati; phylum Fusobacteriota; class Fusobacteriia; order Fusobacteriales; family Fusobacteriaceae; genus Cetobacterium; species Cetobacterium sp. 2G large. The sequence continues at coordinate 203,640 of NZ_JACHTH010000007.1, forward strand.
AGGACTTACTTTAGAAAATATTATAAATACTTTAAATAGTTCAAATGTTATTATTAAAGGTGGAAATATTGTTATAGATCAAAATAGACTTAAAGTAACTCCTAGTGGTAACTTTAAAAATATCGAAGATATAAAAGATACCATCATAACAAGTCCAAATGGTGACTCTAGTATATATTTAAGTGAAGTTGCCAATATTTATAAAAGTTATCAAGATCCTTCAACATACTCTATAGATTTTAATGGTAATAAATCCCTTGTTCTTGGAATATCATTAGGTTCTGGAGAAGATGTTTTATTAATGGGAAAAGGTATTCAAGAGACTTTAAAAACTTATAGAAATTCTCTTCCAATAGGGCTTGAAATTGGAGAAATCTATTATCTTCCAGACTTAGTTCAAACAAATGTAACAGCTTTTATAGTTAACTTATTTCAAGCGGTAACAACAATTGTATTAGTAATGCTTGTTTTCTTAGGACTTAGATCTGGACTTATAGTTGCTGCACTAACTCCAACATCAATAGCATTTACTCTTATTGGGTTATTTTGGTTTAACTATGGTATCAATCAGATTACTCTTGCTGGACTTATTATAGCTCTTGGTATGCTTGTTGATAATGCCGTTGTTATGTCTGAAAATATAACCGTTTTACTAGAAGAAGGAAAGCCTAGGATGCAAGCATGTTTAGAGTCATCTAGAACACTTGCTATTCCTCTATTTGTTAGTTCATTAACAACTATAATGGCCTTTTCTCCAATTATTTTAAATAAGGAAAACATGGGAGAGTATGTTGGACCTTTAACAATTGTTGTTATGCTAGCTCTTATGAGTTCTTGGTTAATTAACCAGACTTTTATTCCTTTATTATGTTATGACTTTATAAAATTAAAACCTGGTGAAAAACAAAACCTTAATAGTAAACCATATGTTTTATATAGAGAGATTTTAATCAAAGTTTTAAAAAATAAAAAAATTACAATTATTTTAACAGCTATATCTTTTGTTTTCGGAATTTGGTTACTTGGTCTTGCACCGGCAAACTTTATGCCTGGTTCAACTGACCCTGTTATGTCAACATATATAACTCTACCAAAAGGAACTGATGTTAATCAAACAAGAGCAGTTGTTGAAGATTTAAATAAATTTATTGAAAAAAATTATAGTACTGGTCCCCAAGAACCTCTTCCTCCAGGACTTTGGGATTATTTAACAACTGGTGGAACTACAAAAACATATGATAAAGCTGGTGTTTTAAGCTGGGGATCATTTATCGGTGGAGGTGCTCCTAGATTCTCTACAGGATATTCACCACAAACACAGCTTCCTGAGTACGCTTACATCATGTATAATCTTACAGATTACAGATTAATTCCAAAACTAAGTCAAGAAATTAATGAGTATCTTTTAAATAAATACCCTGATATTGACGTTGTTTCTAAAGGATTAGGAAGTGGAGTTTCTCTTGCTAAAGATTTAGGATATGTTTTTGCTTCTCGTGATATAACTCTTTTAAAGAAAGTAGCTGAAGAGGTTAAAACAAAACTAACTTCTCTAGATGGGACTTACGCTGTATCAGATGATTGGGGAATTGAAGTTCCTAAAATATTTATTGAAGTAGATACTGAAAAAGCTCAAATGGCTGGCTTTACTAATGATACCATTGGGACTTATTTAGAGTATGTTCTTCAAGGTTATAATGCTAGTGTTTATAGAAACTTTGATGCTCCACCTCAAAGTACTATTATTCCAATAGTTTTAAGAGGTACTGACCAATACAAAAATGATTTAAACTCTATACAATCTATTGAAGTTGTAAACTCAAAAGGGCAAGCTGTTCCTTTAAAACAAATTGCTAAAATATCTTTAGAATACTATGACAGCTTAGTTTCTACTAGAAATATGGCTTATTCTATAGAAATTGATGCTGCTATAAAAGATTCTACTACTCCTCTTGAAGTTAATAAAAAGTTTATGCCTTGGCTAAATGAAAAACTTAAAGAGTGGGGACCTGATGTTAAATATTATTCATCTGGTATTATGCAAACATCTGATGAAAACCAACAAGCTTTATTTGCTCAAGTTCCAATAGCAATTTTAGGAATGTTCTTCCTAGTTGTTGCACAATTTAACTCTATGAGAAAAGGTTTAACTATTATGCTTGTTATTCCTCTTTCTATATTAGGAGTTGCCATTGGACTACTATTAACTAATACTGACCTTGGATTTATGGCAATGATTGGTATTATAGCACTTGCTGGAGTTGTTCTTAACCATGCTATTATACTAGTGGATAAAATGACCATCGAAAAGGATGATTTAGGTCGTAGTGATCAAGATGCTGTTGTCTTTGGATGTCAATCAAGACTTAGACCTATTTTTCTAACTGTTGCTACAACTTTAGTTGGATTACTACCATTATATTTCTTTGGTGGACCACTTTTCCAACCAGTAGCAGTTGTTCTTATATTTGGTCTTGTTACAGATACATTCTTAGCTCTTGGAGTTATTCCAGTTATTTATGCACTTTTCTATAAAATTGACTTTGCTAATTATGCATATGATGAAAGTCGTCTAATAGAAAATAAACCAACTGAAAATACTGAAAATAAAGATATTCAATCATAATGAAAATGCCTAGCTACTCAGCTAGGCATTTTTTACTTTACATTTTTTTATACACATATTGTGGTCTACCAATATTTCCATAAATTATATTTTCTTTTATATAATCTATTTTTTCTAAGTAATCTAAATATTTTTTTATAGTTACATTACTCATTTCTGTTAGTTCACAAATCTCTTTAATGTTAAACTCTTTTCCATTTAAACTATCAATTTTATTCATTATTCCATTAAGAGTTTTTTCATTTAAACCTTTAGGTAAAATTTCAAAGTTTTCCTTTTTAATAATATTTAATCTATCTAAATCCTCTTGTACTATTTTTTTCTCATTAAAGAGCTCATTTTTATCATGGAATTTTTTAATAGCACATTTAAATCTTTCAAAATCAAATGGTTTTATTAAGTAATCTAAACATCCTAAAGATAATGCTTTTTTTATATCCTCACTACCATTAGCAGATGTAATCATTATAATATCTACTGTATATCCCTCTCCTCTAACAGCTTGTAAAATTTCTAGACCACTTTCTCCTCCTAAAAAAATATCCATTAAAATTAAATCAACTTTAAATTTTTGTAAATATTCAAAAACTTCCTGTTTATTTATAGCATGTCCAACTATTTCCAATTGAGATATCTTTGAGATATATTCCATATTTATCATAGCCACCATTGGATCATCTTCAACTACTAAAACTTTCTTCAACTATTTCACCACCTTTACTTTAAAAAACTTCCACTTTTCATTTTGTTCAAATTCAATTGTTCCGTTGTATAATGATATTTTGTTTTTTACGATACTTAATCCTACACCACGTAAATCTCCCTTTGTAGAAAATCCTCTTTCATATATTTTAGAAAAATATTCTTGGGGAATTTTTTCTCCATTGTCCCAAACTTCAAGTTCAATCTTTTTATTTGTTTCTATTATTTTTATCTTAATTATTTTTTCGATAATATGAGTTTCCTTAAATGAATCCATAGAGTTTTCTATTAAGTTACCTATTATTGTGCTTATATCTTCAATTATAGGACTTTTATTCTCAGTTGAAACTTGTGACTGAGAATCTATTATAAACTGTATTTTTCTCTCTTTACAAATTGCATCTTTTCCTAGTAACATCGCTTTTAAAAAGGAGTTTTTAATATTTGTAAATTTTTTAAAATCATATTCATTTAAATTCTGTATTTCAAGAATATATTTTTTTGCCATATCTATTTTTTCAAGATTTATAAGTCCTAAAATAACATGTAATCTATTTTTAAACTCATGAATGTTAGCTCTCATTCCATCAACTAACTGATCTATACCTGTAATCTCTCTAGCGTATCTATTAACATCATCCTTTGTTTTTATAAGTAATATTGTTCCATAGTATTCAGATAAATTATATATTGGTAATATCTTTATATAGTAGTACTCATCTTCTATAACTACCTCTATATTTCTAGCAGTATTTTCTTTTTTTTCTAAATAAATACTTACCTTTTCTAAAATTAATTTTGGAGATAACTTCCCATATTTTTTAGAAAAAACACTATTCACCTTAAGTATCTCATTCTTTGTATTTAAAGCTATTAAACCAGATTCTAAATTATCTATTATTAATCGTTCTTCAACATATAGTCTTCCAATCTCTTCTGGATCTAATCCAAATAGACTCTTTCTAACACCATTTGCAAAAGTTATTGCCAATATAAAAGCTAATCCAAAAGCTTCTATAAATAATAAGCACAACATGACAACTGTATTCTTTTTCATATCTGAGATTGCAGTATAGTATTTTCCTACCATTACAAACCCTATGACCTCTTTGCTATTAACATCATATATAGGCTCAAATCGTCTAAAAGTAATACCCATTGATCCCATCATTTTAGAAAAATATCCTTCTCCTTTTTTTATATCATCCCATTGAACAGGATTTACAAATTTTTGTCCTATTTGATTCTTGTCTAAATGGGAGTATTTTACCCCCTCTATATTTGCAACTACAATAATATCTATATCTCTAAATATATCTGTTAGTGAATCAACCTTTTTTTCAATTTCACCACCTTTATAACTTAACTGTAAATTTTTTCTTATTTCATTACTACTGCTAACAACTTTAGCTGCTTCTAAAAGATTTTTTGTTATGTTATTTTCATCATTTTTTATTTTTTCATTAAAAAATATTGCATATGAAAAAATAAGGGGTATTAAATTTATTATTAAAACCCAAACCATTATTTTATTTTTAAAATTTAATCTCTTCATAACTGTTATATTAACATATAAAAAAGAGTTAGTACAATTAATTATTATACAAATTTAGATAACTTTTTTGCCTATTTTTTTATCAATTTTAACTTTTTCCACTTAAAAAAGTTAAAAAACTATTTATAAAGTTTAAAAAATTGTAAATTCTTTTAAAAGGAACTATATTAGTTATTGAGTACATAATTGTTAAATTTTATTTTAGGAGGAATTTATGAATTTCAGTGAAATTATTTCAAGTATTTTGAAGAACAATAGTATTGTTGGTGCTATATCTTCATCTGTTTTAATCATTCTTTTTGGATTTTATCTTAGAAAAACTAATGTTTTAAAAGATGGTACATCTAAAACATTAAGTGACGTTATCCTATCTGCATCTTTGCCAGCTTTAGCTTTTAACTCTTTTATGCAAGATATAAATAAAAATAGTTTAGAGCAAGGTATCAATCTTTTAATTTGGGGATTCGCTATATATATCTTATTGATATTTTTAACAAAAGTTTTATACATCCAATATAAAGGTGATAAAAAATCAGTTTTAGAAGTATTAACTATATTTGGATCTACTACTTTCTTTGGTATCCCAATTATTGCTGCTGTTTATGGAGAAGTTGGAGTTATGTATGCTTCTATTTTTAATATAGCATATAGAGTTTTCCTTTATTCATATGGATATATTAAAATGTCTGGTATTAAAGTAGATAGAAAAAATGTCTCTCAGATGTTTTTAAATCCAATTGTTTTAGCTACATTTTTAGGTATGTTCGTTTGGGTTTTCCAAAGCTCATTACCTCAAGTATCTATTGGTGATAAAAGCTACGCTTTCTTAAGAATTGATAAAACAGCATTTTGGCTATTTAAACCTATGACTTATCTAGCTGCTCTTTGTTCTCCATTAGCTTGGATTTCTATTGGTGCAAAATTAGCTGATATTTCTCTAAAAGAAGCTTTCTCTTCAAAAGATTCTTGGATTTACAGTTTTGTTAAAGTTTTAGGGGTTCCTGCTATAAATATAGTTGCTTTATATATTTTAAATGTTACAAATATTTTACCAATATCTTTTGTAGGATTAGCTACTGTTGTTATTATGATGGCAACACCTACAGCTACTGTTGCTGCAGCTTATGCTATAAAATTTGATAAAGAGTCACTTATGACATCAAATTGTTCTTTACTATCTACAGTATTTAGTGTAATATGTATGCCATTATGGATTGTAGTTTTAGAGGTTATTAAATCTTTACAGATATTTGGATAGATTAAACAAATTTATAGGAGGTTTATAATGAAATTAATATGTTTTGGTGTTAGAAAAGTAGAACGTGATTTTTTTATAAAATTAAATAAATTCGGATACGAATTAACTTTAGTAGAAGAACTATTAAATGATGAAAATATTCATCTAATAGAGGGACATAAAGCAGTTATGTTAAGAGCTAATTGTCCAGCAAATAGAAAAAACTTAGAGATAATTAAAGGGTATGGTGTTGAATACCTTCTAACTAGAACTGTTGGTTATAATCATATCGACTTAGATGCCGCTAGAGAGATGGGATTTAAAATGGCTAGAGTTCCTACTTATTCTCCAAATGCTATTGGTGAACTAGCAATTACTTTTGCTATGAACTTAGTTAGAAAAGGAACTTATATGATAAATAGAAGTAGAGAAAAAAACTTTACTGTAGATGAATTTATGTTTAGCAGAGAGATTAGAAACCTAACTGTAGGTATTGTTGGAACTGGAAAAATTGGACTAACAACTGCTAAGCTTTTTAAAGGACTTGGTTCTAAAGTTATTGCTTATGATATCTATGAAAATGAAAATGCTAAAGATATTTTAGAATATGTTTCAATGGATGATTTAATTAAAAATGCAGATATCATAAGTTTACACTGTCCATATATAAAAGGATCTAATGATAATTTAATCAATGATGATCTTATTAATAAAGCTAAAGATGATGTTATTATAATAAATACTGCTAGAGGAGAACTTCAGGATGTTGAAGCTATCATAAGAGGATTAGAAAGTGGTAAAATCGGTGGCTTTGCAACAGATGTATTCTCTAACGAAAAAGAGTTTTTCTTTAAAAATATGACTGGTAAAGAGATTGATAAAAATGTTGAAAAACTTTTAAATCTTTATCCTAAAGTATTAATAACTCCACATATTGGTTCATACACTGATGAAGCTTTAACAAATATGATTGAAATATCTTATGAAAATCTTGATGAGTTTATTCAAAAAGGAATTTGTGAAAATCAGTTATAATAATTTAATAGAAAAGCTATGAAGATTAAACTTCATAGCTTTTTTTAAAAGACACTATTTAATAGTTTTTCCATCTGCTTTCTTAATTCACTTCTCTCTCCATTCCAGTGATTAACCACAATGGCAAAAGCATATGTTCTTCCATTTTTTTCTACATACCCAGCATACGATTGTATTCCACTCATACTTCCACTTTTAACTCTAACTTTTCCTTCTAAAGGTGTATTTCTTAAAAATAAAGCTACTGTTCCATCTTTTCCCGCAACAGGTAAAAGATTTTCTAAGCCATCTTTAGAATGAGATAAAATTTCTACTAATAGTTTTGCTGAAATCGTATTTCCTCTTGATAAACCACTTCCATCTCTCATAGTTAAAGAGTGAACGTCAATTCCTTTTTCTTCCCAAAATTTTTCTATCTTCACACCTTTTGTTTTCTCTATTAATTGATATAGATGCTCTGTATAATGATTATCACTTCTAGTTAATAAAACTTTAACTATTTCAGATATTGGTGGTGATTTTGTTACTGCTATAACTTGTGGATTTCTCGGTCTTTGTGACGTTAATCTAGCTGTTTTGATATTTCCATTTACTTTTATGTTTTCTCTTTTTAAATAATACGAAAAATATTGTCCTAAAAATAATCCTGGATCAGGAATATCACTTTGAATTGTTAATCCATTTTTATTTTGTGGAACTACTCCAAAAATTCTTCTTTTATTCTCTAAAGGTATACCTCTTACGTATATATCCTTTTTCCCACCTGGCATTACTACACTTTGATTATCAAATGTTAATCCTTGAATCTCTGGTTTAGTTTTTATCACTTCAGGCTTTTTACCAGAGATACCTGTATTTAAATAAAGAGTATATATATTATCAAATACACTTATTCCATAAGTCCCTTGACCATAATTTGTGCCCATATCTTCCCAAAGCCATTTTCCAGGAATTCCTTCATATCCAAATAAATCATCTAACACAATTATATTTCCATTAATAGACTTAATTCCTGCTTTTTTAACTGCATCAGTCCAATTTTTTAAAAATTCCTCTCTATTTATAGATATCCCATCTGAACCTAAGGTAGGATCACCTCCTCCTTGAATATATATATTTCCAGTTAAAACTCCATCTTTAGATATCTTTCCATCATATAAAACTTTAGTTTCTAAAACAGTATCTGGACCTAGTACTTCTAAGGCTGTTGCTGAGGTAACTATTTTTAAAACAGATGCTGGAGTTAAAGCTGTCTCTCCTCTATAATTATCAATAACTGCTCCACTTTTCACATCCATAGCATAAAAACTTAAATTCCCATGCTCTAAAACTCTTGAATTAACAAACTCACCCACAGCTTTTGATTTTGCTTTGACAGGTAAAGTTGTCATGGGTATCATTGGTTCTTCTACTATTTTATCTGGAACAACTGGTATTTGATAGCTATCTCTATTCTCAGATTTTTCTATGCTACTACAACTGGCCAATAATGTTGTAATTAACGCTAAACAAATATATTTTTTCTTCATACACCACCTCTTATAAGACTTTTTTATATCCTACATCATTTAAAGATTTTTTTAAAGTATTTTTCTAATTAATTATTTTTTAAACAATATAAAAAAAGCTTAGAAAAAATCTAAGCTTTTGATTTTATACTTTGCTAACCTCTACTTCTCTTCCCTCTTTTCTCCACTGTGAATATTCTGCAATACTTGTAAATAAAACATCTGTAGATGAATTTAAAGCTGTTTCACATGAATCTTGAAGAACTCCTATAACAAACCCTACTCCAACAACTTGCATTGCAATATCATTAGATATCCCAAACAAGCTACATGCTAGTGGAATTAAGAGTAATGATCCTCCAGCTACACCTGAAGCTCCACAAGCACTTACAGCTGAAAGAACACTTAGAACAATTGCTGAGAAGAAATCTACTTGAATTCCTAAAGTATGTGCTGCACTTAAAGCAAAGACAGATATTGTAACTGCTGCTCCTGCCATATTTATTGTTGCTCCAAGAGGAATAGAAACTGAATACATATCTTTTTCTAAACCTAGCTTCTCACAAAGATTCATATTTACTGGAATATTCGCTGCTGAACTTCTTGTAAAAAATGCAGTTAATCCACTTTCTTTCAAACATGTAAATACTAATGGATATGGATTTTTTTGAATCATTATAAAAGCTATTATTGGATTAACGATAAGAGCTACTGTTGCCATACATCCTAGAAGTAAAAGTAAAATCTTTCCATATGATAGTAATCCACTTCCACCACTAGCTTCTATTGAACTAAATATTAATCCCATAACACCAAATGGAGTAAACTCTATGATAAGTTTTACAACTTTTAAAAGAGCTTTAGAAATATCAACTACTACCACTTTTGTTTCTTCTTTAGCTTCTTTCAAAAAGATACCAAATAATGAACTCCAAAATAAGATGCCTATATAATTTCCATTAAAAAGAGCTTTTACTGGATTATCTATTAAATTTAAAAGTAGAGTTTTTAAAACTCCAACTATATTTTGTGGAGCTGACTCCATATTTACATTAGATACAAGGGATAGGGTAACTGGAAATAAAAAACTTCCTATTACTGCAACTAAACTAGCTAAAAAAGTTCCCAATAAATATAATATCACTATTGATTTTATATTTGTTTTCTGACCTTTTTTATGCTGAACAATCGCAGATATAACTAAGAAAAATACCAATATTGGAGCAATCGCTTTTAGAGCACCTACAAATAAATCTCCAAAAATTGTTATCCAACTCATGCTATTTGGGGCAATATATGCTAAAGCTACTCCAAATAATAATCCTATAAAAATTCGTTTTACCAGGCCTAAGCCGCACCATGCTTTAAATACTTTCTCCATTTTTACCATCTCCCTGTCTTTATTTTAGAAACATATGTTTGTATATAGGAGACAATATAGCATATTATTTTTTAGAATACAAGTTTTTTTTATAGACATTTTTTTTTTTTAAAGTTATACTATCTACAAATGTATATAAATTGGGAGGTTGCAAATGAATGGAAAATTTTTGGTTGTAGATAAATCTATCCTTCCAGATTATCTGGAGAAAGTTATTGAGGTTAGAAACTTACTAGCTGAAGGTAAAGTCCAAAATGTTAGTGATGCTGTTAAAATTGTCGGAATAAGTCGAAGTACTTATTATAAATATAAAGATTTTGTATTTTTACCATCTGATAATGCTTTGGGAAAAAAAGCTTTAATATCTCTTATGTTAGAGCATGAAAAAGGCGCTTTATCTGAAGTTTTAAATTTTTTATCATCAGTTAATTGTAATATAATTACTATTAATCAAAATATTCCAATTAATAACGTCGCTTCTGTAGTTATATCTTTTGAGATATCTTCAACTTCTCTTCCTCCAGAAGATGTTGTTCATGAACTAAAAAAAATTAAATATGTTAAAATGTCTAGACTTCTAGCATTTGAATAAAACCAAAATGTCAACTTCAAACAAACAATAAAGTTGACATTTTTTCAATTCCATAATATTATATATTGAATACTGTATACAATTAGGAGGAAAAATGACTACTAAAGAAAAGATTATCTCTATGTTAGAAGAAAACAAAGGTTCTTATCTTTCAGGAGAAGATATTGGAATTCAATTAAATATCTCTCGTGCAGCAGTTTCGAAAGCTATTAAAGAACTAAAAAATAATGGTTATACAATTGACTCTGTAAATAGAAAAGGGCACTGTATTCCTCACAAGAGTAATACTTTATCCTTAATAGAAATCAAAAAAAATCTTAAATACAATAATGACATTATTATAAAAGATTCTGTTTTCTCTACCAATTCAGAGGGAAAAAATTATCTAGTAAATAATCCAGAGCATGGAACTGTCATAGTTGCTAATGAGCAAACAAATGGTAGAGGACGAAAAGGGCGAAGTTTTTTTTCACCTAAAAATACTGGAATATATATGAGTATTATTTTAAAACCAAAAACTTTACTTCTGGAAAACTCTTTTAAGATAACCATTGCTACAGCAGTTGCTGTTTCTAATGCAATCGATGAAATCTGTAATAAAGATACTCAAATAAAATGGGTTAATGATATTTTCTTAAATAATAAAAAAATATGTGGAATCTTAACAGAAGCTATAACAGATTTTGAAAGTGGCTCTATTGAAAACATTGTTCTAGGAATTGGAGTAAACTTTAATACTTTAAACTTTCCAGAGAATCTTTCTCATACTGCTGGATCGATTTTTCTAGAGGATATTACTCCTATTAACAGAAATCAATTAATTTCAAAAATAATAAATAATCTTATGGATATTATAGAAAATTTAGATGATTCAGAAATTATTAAAATCTATCGTAATAAATCATTTTTAATTGGTAGAGATATTATTTATTATGAAAAAAACAGTCCTATTCAAGGTGTTGTTATTGATATTGATGATAATGGGCATCTTATTGTTCAAGATTCCAATAAAATTATAAAAGTTTTAAAATCAGGGGAGGTTAATTTTAAATGGTAGAAAATTTATTTTTAAATTTATATTTTCTAGGTATTTTAGCAATTGGGTATAACTCATTTAAAAAAATTAAGGATAGTTCACATTTTTTTATAGCGAACAAGGAGGCTGGTGTTTTCCAAGTTACAGGTAGTTTATTAGCTACAGTTTTAGGAAGTTCAGCTATACTAGGAAATGTTGCTGCTACTTATTCTATTGGGTGGGCTGGAATTTGGCTTCTTTTTTGTGCTGCATTTGGTCTTTTTACCCTTTTACCTTTACTTAAAAAATTTGAAAAATTTAAAGGTTATAATCTTCCTGAACTCTTAGGAAGTTTTTATGGAGATGAGGTTCGAATTTTAAGTTCTTTTATTATTTCCATAGCTTGGATTGGAATTGTTGCTGCTCAAATTATGGGTGCTGCTCAAATTATGGAGATTATAAGTAATTTTTCTTATTTTCAAAGTGTTATTATAAGTGGAGTGGTTTTTATTATATATACGATACTAGGTGGACAACTTTCAATTATAAAAACAGATTGTTTTCAATTAATTTTTATTTTATTAGGTATTGTTCTATGCTTTTTATTTTTACCAAACATAGAAACCACTTACGTAGTACCTCAACTAATCAACGAAAAATTTAGTTACATCGATTTATTAATTTTAGTACTAACATATTCATCTACATTTTTAGTTGGTCCTGATATTTACTCTAGAATTTTTTGTGCAAAAGATAGTACTGTTGCTAAAAAATCTATTATTATTAGTATTATTATTTTAATACCTTTAGCTTTTATTTTAACTAAAATAGGTATATTTGCTGCGGGAGCTTATCCAAATTTAACTAATGGTCAATCTCCATTACTACATGTTGCAGCTAACACTTTACCAAAACCTATAAGTCTTCTTTTATACTTTGGTTTGCTTTCTGCTATAATTTCTACTGCTGACACTTGTTTGCTAACTGGATCATCTATATTTACAGAGATTTTTACTAAAAATTTAAAAAATATAAGATCAATTAAACTTACAAGAGTTTTCATTGGAGTATTTGGGTTATTTAGTATCCTAGTTGCTCTTAAACTCAAGTTTATATTAAGTTCTCTATTATTAGCTTTATCTGTTTATTCTGGTGCACTTATAATTCCATGTTTTGCAGGAATTTTGGGATATCGATTTAAAAAGTTCTATGTTCTAAGTGCAATTATAATGGGAGGAGCTACAGCTTTATTTGGAAAAATCTATGGTGGTAATCATTCAAATTATATTTTAATTCTTGCATTTTGCATCAATGCTATAATTTTAACAATTGGCAGAAAAAAATAAAAAATATATTTTGACAAAAAAAATTTTATATGATAATATCACTTAAAATAATTTTTTAAGGAGATCAGTTATGTTTTTAAGGAACGAAAGAGAAATTTTAAAATTTTATATTTTGGATAAACTATCTCTTTTGTTATGGAAAATATGACTACATTTTATTAATATTTTAGTCTTTTATTTACCGAACTAATTTGAGTTAGTTCGGTTTTTTTTATACAAAAATTTATTTTAATGGAGGGTATTATTATGAAAAAAATTATTACTTTAATCATGGCAAGCGTTTTATCAGTATCTTTATTTGCAGAAAAACTTTATGTTGGTACCAATGCTGAGTTTGTTCCATACGAATATCTTGAGAATGGTAAGTTAACAGGTTTTGATGTTGAACTTATGGAACTTATTGGACAAAAAGCAGGATATGAAATTGTATGGAAAGATATGTCTTTTGATGGCCTTATTCCTGCTCTACAAACTGGAAAAATTGATGCTATAATCGCTGGTATGTCTCAAACAACAGAAAGACAAAAAGCAGTAGATTTTTCAAATCCATATTTATATTTTAAATCTGAGCATCTTGTTTTAGTTAATAATAAAAGCTCTTTAAACAATAAAGAAGAACTGAAGAATAAGATTGTTGGTGTGCAATTAGGTTCTCTTCAAGAGGAATTTGCAACAAAATTAGGTGCTAATGTTAGACCGTACAACTCATTTTTAGGCGCTCTTATGGATTTGGAAAACAATAAAATTGATGGTGTTATTATAGCTGATAAAACTGGATACGAATATTTAAAGTCTATGAAAACTCTAAAAATACTTGATAAAATTACAGATAATTACCCTGGTGCATCTATCGCTTTAAAGAAGGGAAGCTTAGAAAAAGTTGAGAAAATTAATAAAATTTTAGAAAATTTAAAAAACACTGATGAATATAATAATCTAGTAATTAAATATTTCCCTGAAAAAAATAATTAATTTTTTTATTGACATTTGATTTTTTTTTATTTATACTTAACAAAATAAAAAATTTAAGGGAGGTTACAAAATGACACTATTTATATTTAGCTTTAGTTTCTATCTATTTCTGCTGCTGCTAGCATTTATTTTTATACTAGATAAAAACTATATTTTCAATTGGCTAAATATAAATTCACAAGTAAACTCTTTTAAAAAATTAAAAATGAATACTATTTATTTTCGTAGTCTTCTCTTTCTCTAATTTTTGATTTAATTTAAAATAGTTGTGTTTATAACAGCCAGAAATGGCTGTTTTTTTTATATAAAATTTTAAGGAGATGATTCTATGAAAAACATTTGGTTTATTTTTACTATTTACCTTTCTCTATTCTCTACTAATACTTTCAGTAAGGTAGAGAGCCAATTTAAAGACACCCTTGTTATTGCCCAAAGATCTGATGTGAAAACTTTAGATCCTCAAAAAAGTATTGATACTGTTTCAAATAAAGTGATAAACCTTATGTTTGAATCTCTTCTTACTTTAGATGAAAATTTAAATATAACACCACAAATTGCCACAAGTTGGGAGCAAGTTGACGACCTAAATACCATTTTTCATCTAAGAGAAGACATCACTTTTCATAATGGAGAAAACTTAACATCTGAAGACGTAGTATTTTCATTAAACCGAGCTAAATCTTCTGCACAAGTTGGATATAATTTTACACCTATTATAAATGTTCAAGCTATTGATAGGTATACAGTGCAAATAACAACTGATAAACCTTTTGGTGCTATGCTTAAATATTTAAGTAGTGTGGGAGGAGCTATTGTTAGCAAGAAAGCTGTGGATGAGCTAGGATCTAATTTCTCACAAAATCCTATTGGAAGTGGTCCATATAAATTTAAAGAGTGGATTCCAGGAGATAAAATTATCATAGAAGCGTTTAATAATTATTACGGTGAAATTCCTAAAAACAAAACTCTTATTGTTAGAAGTATTCCTGAAGTTACAAATAGAACCATTGCCCTTGAAACTGGCGAAGTTGATATTGCCTTTGATATTGGAATCATGGATAGAGAAACTATTAAAAATAGTAATGATTTGGAATTGCTTGAAGTAGAGGCTCCATCTACTCTTTACCTAGGCTTTGACAATACAAACCCATTATTTCAAAACAAAAAACTTAGAGAAGCTATTGCTTATGCAATTGATAACGAATCTTTAGCTGAATTTGTTTTTAGAGGAGCTGCTCTTTCTGGAGACTCACCTATTCCTCCAGTTATAGATGTTTATAATCCAAATGTTAAAAAGTATCCACAAGACATAACTTTGGCTAAACAACTTATGAAAGAAGCTGGATTTGAAAATGGACTTAGCATTGAACTTTGGACATCAGCACAATCAACATGGATAGATATGTGTACTATTATTCAAGATCAATTAAAAGAGATTGGAATAACTGCTGAAATTAAAATTTTCGAGTGGAGTACATATGTAACTATAACTTCTCAGCCAAACAAAGCTTTATATCTTCTTTCTTGGAACATCTCCTCTGTTGATGGAGATCCTGCTTTATACCCACTTTTCCATTCAAAGGAAAAAGGAATGTCTGGAAATAGAAGTTTTTATGACAATAAAGAGATTGAT
Source organism: Cetobacterium sp. 2G large (assembly GCF_014250655.1). NCBI lineage: Bacteria > Fusobacteriati > Fusobacteriota > Fusobacteriia > Fusobacteriales > Fusobacteriaceae > Cetobacterium > Cetobacterium sp. 2G large. Next base: position 219,242 of record NZ_JACHTH010000007.1, read on the forward strand.
TCTTTATTGTTAGAAGCTAGAACTACTGTTGATCAAAACAAAAGAAAAGATCTTTATTTTAAAGCACAAGAGATAATTCAAAACGAATTACCACACTATACATTAGTATATCCTCATTATAATTTAGGGGCTAGAAAAGCTGTTAAAAACTTAGTTTTACAAAAGAATGGTTTCACTGACTTAGCAAAAACATACGTATTAAAATAAATTTATTGGGAGGTTTTTATGAAAACAAAGGAGTTGGCTAAAAAATATAAAGATTATGTTATCTCTATGAGAAGGGAGTTTCACAGATTTCCAGAAGCTAGTCTTGAAGAGTATCGAACATCTAAAAGAATTAAAGAGGAGCTTGAAAAATTTGGTATTGCAGCTGAAATTATAGGGGACACTGGGGTAGTTGCAACTATTTCTGGTAAAAATAATGGTAAAACTGTGGCATTAAGAGGTGATATTGATGCTCTGTCCGTAACAGAGGCAACAAACACCTCGTATAGCTCTGAAACTCCTGGACTTATGCATGCATGTGGTCATGACACTCACGCTGCAATGCTTCTAGGAGCTGCTAAAATTTTAAAAAATATGGAAAATGAGCTAAATGGAAATGTTAAACTAATTTTTCAACCAGGAGAGGAAGTCGCTCGTGGAGCTTTAAAAATGGTAAACTGTGGTGTTTTAAACAATGTTGATAATATCTTTGGAATGCATATATCTTCTGACCTCCCAGCTGGAAGTGTTTCGGCTGATGCTGGTCCTAGATGTGCATCTGCTGATATTTTTTCCATAAAAATTACAGGAAAAGGTGGACATGGAGCTCGTCCTGATCAATGTGTCGATGCTGTTGTTGTGGCTTCTGCAATTGTTATGAATCTACAATCTATTGTAAGTAGAGAATTCTCTCCTTTAGAACCTGTGGTTCTTACTGTTGGATCAATTGTTTCTGGAAGCCGTTTCAATGTTATCGCTCAAACTGCGACTTTAGAGGGAACAACTAGATGCTATAACCTTTCAATCAGAGAAAATTTTCCTAAGATAATCGAAAGAATAGCTAAAAGTACTGCTGAAGCATATCGAGCAACTGCTGAAGTTACTTATACTCTTGGTGTTGGACCTACAATTAATAATTCAACATATTCAGATTTAGCTAAAACTTCTGCTAGTAAATTAGTTGGAGAATCTAATGTAATTTATAGACCTCCTTCAACTGGTGGAGAAGACTTTTCAGAATTTTCAAATAGAGTTCCTGGAGTTATGGTAAATCTTGGAGCTAGAAATGAAGAAAAAGGTATTATCTATCCACATCACCATGAAAAGTTTGATGTAGATGAAGATGTTTTTGAAATTGGAAGTGCTTTATATGCTCAATATGCAATTGATTATCTAAATCAGTAAAGAAAAAAAATCCCTTCTTAATTTTATAGAAGGGATTTTAATTTATATCTCTATTTTTTCCTAAATTTGATAGAAACTCATATTTTTTTATAATATCGATTACTTTCTTTTTACTTGGATTATTTTCTAATTTTTCTAGAAATTTATAATTACTAACTAAATCTAGAAAATTAGATAGTGCATCTAAATGCCCGTTTTCGTCTTGAGAAGTAAAAGTTAGCATAGTTTTCACAGGGGTTTCCTCTGGAAAAAGTATATCATTTCTAAAATTCATTAAAACCATCTTACTTTTAAAGACATTTCCATTATTTTTACTATGTGGGAGAGCCACTTTATTACTCATTACCATATAAGGACCAAACTCTTTTACTCTTTCTATTATATTTTCAATATACGTTATATCGCAAATTTCATTTTGAATCATTATCTTTCCAGCCATTCTGATAGCTTCTTCCCAACTTCCACACTCTACATCTAAAATAACCTCTTCTAACATATCTGATAACTTTGGCTCATCTTCATGAATATCATTTATTAAAATCTCATTCATCAATAGAGACAAATCTTTTATCAAGATATTTTCATTTTTTATTACTCCACTTCTTTTAAAAGTTTCTAATAGATCTGATAAAAAAATTCTACTTTTTCTTTTACTTAATCCAATATTTTCAAGTAATACAATATCCTCTTTTGATAATATTGTATTTATAGTTATACAGGGTTTTTTCAGGTCAACTTCATCCATATTGATTGTTCCTACAATAAGATCTATGCTATCTAAACTATAATCTTTTAATCTATAAAATGGAATAACTTCTACAATATTTACTGAAAAATTTTCATTTATTTGCTGCGATAATAACTTTGATGTTCCGTATCCTGAACTACAAACTACTAGTATATTATTTTTTTTGTTTTCAAGTTTATTTACTCTATCTAGAGCAGCTTTAAAATGAATAGCTAAAAAAGCAATTTCATCTTCAGTTATCTCTAAATTTATAAAATTCTTTAATGGTTTGATAGATTTTTTAGTTCCCATAAATATTGGTTTGTATAGTTTTAAAAAATCTTTTAAAATACTATTTTCTAAAATTTGTTTATTTTTTAATCTATGAATAGTTGGTTTCAAGTGATTAATAATTCCTTTTAATAGTACTTTATCTTTTGATAAATCCACACCCATATTTTCAGAAAAAATTTTAATTATTTTTTTAGCTATTATATCAATCTCTATCCAAAATTTATAACTACTATTTTCAGCTGAATAACAATGACTTCCTAAAAAATAATCTGTTAATCGTACCTTTTCATTTAAATTAACTTTTATTTTATATTCCTTCTCTAAAATATCTAAAAATTTATTTATTACTTTATACTCTTTTAACCCTTGAAAAAAAACTTGATTTTCAACTTCCAATATGGATTTTCCTTTTTTTAATCTATCTATCATTATTAAAATATAATAATAAAGATTTGTATATGGTTCATCTGATATTATATGTTTTGTATTATCTATTATTAAATTTAAAAACTTCTCTATTTTTTCTCTATCTATTTCTGCGTAATATTTTTCAATAATATTTGAAAAATAAATCTCTTTTGAATAGGTTAATATAAATTTCAATTGAGCCTTTCTAATATTCTCCTCAGTTCCAGCTAAGATTAAACCTTTTTGTATTTCAATCTCTAATTTCAACTCATTTAATTTTAATTTTTCTTTAACTGCTTTTAAAATATTTTTTACACTAGTTCTACTAACTCCAAGTTCATCTTCTATATTTTTTAAATTTATTCTTTCTAAAAATAAAACTTTAAACAATATAATTTCATCTTTATACTCTGTTAAATCTATACATCTTATAAATTTATCAATTACTATAGGTAAAATATCTAAATTTTTATATTCAACTTGACCTTTTTCCACCTTTTCAATTTGAGGATAGTTGTTACTTTTTAATATTTCATTTATTTTATCTATATCATACCTAATACTTCTTTCATTTATGCATAAAAATTCTGAAAGGAGTTTATAACTGATTTTTCCATTATATTTTATAAAATACTTAAGAATTTCTAGCTCTCTTTTAGTCATCATTACTCCCCCTTTATTTTTTCTAATTTTATCATAATTTCTACATTTTTTCTAATTTTAAAACATATGTGGGCAAAAAAAATCATTTTTTTTTGAAAAAATATGATTCTATTCTTTTTATTTTCAATCTGTTATTATAAAAGAAAAATAAAACTTAGGAGGTTTTTATGAATTTTAGTAATTTAATCGACAAAAATTTAATTGTTTTAGATTTAGATTCTTTAAACAAAAATGAAGTTATTGAAAAATTAGTGGATTTACTTGATGAAAATGGTGCTCTTATCAATAAAAATGAGTTTCTTGAAGCTGTTTTACTTAGAGAAACTAAGTCTCCAACTGGATTAGAGGATGGCTTAGCTATTCCCCACGGAAAGTCTCCTTCTGTTAAAACTCCTAAAATTGCTGCTGCAAGATTAAAAAATAAAATTAAAGATTGGGAGTCTGTTGACGAAAGTAATGAAGTAGACCTTATTTTTTTAATAGCTATTCCTGATGCTGAAAAGGGAACAACACACATTGAAGTTCTTTCAAATCTTACAACTCTTTTCATGGAGGATGGATTTATTGAATCTCTTAGAGACGCTAAAAATAAAGATGAATTTTTAAATATTATTTTAAAAAACGATAAATCAGCACCTTTAAAAACTGAAACTATAAATAAAAAAGAAAAATCATTTGAAAAATCAACTGAGGAGAATAAATCATTTAAGTTTCACTTAAATAAACTAAAAGAACATCTTCTTTTTGGAACTTCACATATGATTCCATTCATTGTTGCTGGAGGAGTTTTACTATCTCTTGCTGTAATGTTATCTGGAAAAGGTGCTGTACCTGAAACTGGATTTTTAAAAGATATGGCTGATATGGGTATAGCTGGACTTACTCTTTTTACAGCTGTTCTTGGTGGATATATTGCTTACTCCATTGCTGATAAACCAGGTTTAGCACCAGGTATGATCGGTTCATGGATAGCAGTTCAAAATTATAAAACTGGATTCTTAGGAGCTATTATCGTTGGATTTATAGCTGGTTTCATTATCAACCTTCTTAAAAAAATCAAGCTTCCTGACAGCATGAAATCTTTGGGATCTATATTTATCTATCCTTTAATTGGAACATTTATAGTTTGTGGTATTGTAATGTGGGGAATAGGTATTCCAATAGCTGCTATGATGACAAGTATGAATACTTGGCTTGCTAGTATGGCTGGTAGTGGTAAAGTTGCTCTTGGAGCTATTCTTGGTGGAATGACAGCCTTTGATATGGGTGGACCTATTAATAAAGTTGCTACACTTTTTGCTCAAACTCAAGTTGATACACAACCTTGGTTAATGGGTGGAGTTGGAATAGCGATTTGTACTCCACCTCTTGGAATGGCTTTAGCTACTTTCTTATCTCCTAAAAAATATACAAAAGATGAAAAAGAAGCTGGAAAAGCTGCTGCTATAATGGGATTAATTGGAATTAGTGAAGGGGCAATTCCTTTTGCTGCTGCTGATCCTATGAGAGTTTTACCTGCTATAGTTGCTGGTGGAATTGTTGGAAATATTATTGGATTTTTAATGAACTGTATCAATCACGCTCCTTGGGGAGGATGGATTGTTTTACCAGTAGTTGAAGGGAAGTTTGGGTATATCCTTGGAACTATTTTAGGAGCATTAACTACAGCTTTAATTGTTAATACTTTAAAACCTGTCGCTCCTGAAACTTTAGAAGAAGAGATGGAAGAGTTAAATTATGAGGGTGTAGTGGATGAAGGTGAAGCTGATGTTTTAGCTATAACATCTTGTCCATCTGGAGTTGCTCATACATTCTTAGCTGCTAAAGCTTTAGAAAAAACAGCTGCTAAGATAGGTATTAAAATAAAAGTTGAAACTCAAGGAGCTAACGGTATTGTAAACAGAATTACTCAAAAAGATATAGAAAATGCTAAAGTTGTAATCTTTGCACATGACGTAGCTATAAAAGAACCTCAAAGATTTAAAAATATAAAAACATTGGATGTTAAAACAAAAGTAGCAATTCAAGACCCTAAAAAATTAATTGAAGATAGTTTAAATATTTAATTTAAAAGAAGCCAACTAGAAAAAATTTTAGTTGGCTTCTTTATATTTTATATATTATTCTTTTCTAAAGATACTTGATCGTTTTCATTCACATTATTTTTAACTGATGATCTAGATTTCATTATTATAAAAACTCCACCAGCTGCAAGAGTAAAGTATACAACATTAATTACTGTTAAAGAATTTCCACCTGCTAATCCAACTTTTGATAAAATCGTATATACATATGCTAATCCTAACATTAAAATATATGATACTGGAATAGCATATTTCCAATTTGATAAATCTACATGAGATTTATTTTCTTTTGGTAGCTCATAAGGAATCTTTCTTTTCATAAAACTACCTAATATAACCATAAGAATTATATCAAATACAAATAATCCACCCATTACATGAACAAAGTTAAGATTTATTTTAAATATCCAAACTAAAGAAAAATACAGTGTTACATGAGCTATTACTGTTATTCTTGCTGCTAAACCATTTATTGTTTTGTTTAAAAAACCAACTGCTACAAGAGCTATTATAGGAATATTAAAGAATCCAGCAAATCTTTTTAAAAGTAAAAATAATCCATCTGATCCAGATTGTAACATAGGAGCAATAATCATTGATATAATAGCTATTACTGTTCCTGATATTTTAGCAACTCTTATTAAATCATCATCTGAAATATTCTTTTTAAATATAGGTTTATAAAAATCATAGCAGAATAAAGTTGCTGCACTATTTAAGAAAGAATTAAAAGTACTTAATATTGCCCCAAATAAACATGCCGTAAAAAATCCTAATAGTGGCTTTGGTAAAACTTCTCTTACAAGAGTTGGGTATGCTAGATCAATATTATTTAAAGAGTTTCCAAATATATGAAACGATACTAACCCTGGTAAATTTAACATAAATGGTAGTGTTAATAAAAATACTCCTGCTATCAAAATACCTTTTTGTCCTTCAGCTAAACTTTTTGCTCCTAAAGCTCTTTGAATAATTGCTTGATTTGTAGCCCAGTAAAAAAAGTTAACAATCATTATTCCCGTGAAAATAGTCGTCCAAGGAACTGGATCAGTTGCTGCTCCCCAAGCGTTTAATTTATCATAGTGAGTTGTTGTTATTTTAGTAACTCCATCTAAAATACTTCCATCTCCTAAGTATTTTAAAGCAAAGAATGGAATCATTGCTCCACCTATAATTAAAGCTAATCCATTTAATGTATCTGACACTGCTACCGCTTTTAAACCACCAAATATAGCATATATTCCTCCAATTATTCCTATTAGCCATACAATAACCCAAATAGACATATTAAAGCTTATATTAAAAAGACCTGGAATATCAAACATCTGTGAAAAAGCTATTGCTCCTGAATATAATGCTCCCGGAATTAAAATAAATGTATAACCAACCATAAAAAGAAATGACATCATCTGTCTTGTTTGTCTATCATACCTAGCTTCAAAAAATTCTGGAATTGTTGTAAATCCACCTTTTAAATATCTTGGTAAAAGATAAAGTGCTAAAACACATAGCGGAATAACTGATTGAACAGTCCATGCCATAATTGAAAAGTTACTAACATAAGCTGACGCATTTGTTCCTATTAGTTGCTCTGTTGATAAACTTGTTAAAACCATTGAAAATCCAATAACTACTCCTGACAGTCCCCTACCTGCCAAAAAATATCCTTGTGCTGAGTGTTCTTCATCCTTAGTTTTTAAATAAGATATGAAACCGATTAATGCTGTGACAAATACAAAACTTAAAATTGTCATTAACATACTTACACCTCCCATTTTTTATTACTTTATTTATACATTCTTTTTGAAAAACAAACAATATCTTAATTTTAACCACTATTTTTTTATAAAAAATGTAATACTCCAAACTTCATATTAAATAGATACTTCTTATAAAGTTGTTATATTTGTTATGTTTATAAAAGACAAATAATTCTTGAAAAAAAATCATTTATATGATAAAAAATGAGCATAACAAATAATACAAATTTTAATGCTCGAGGTGAGTAAAATAAAGAAAAATAACAGTCATTATGAAAAAATTTATAAAGAGCTAAAAAAAAGCATCGAAAAGGGAAAAATAAAAGAGTTTGAAAAACTTCCTACTGAGATGCAATTATGTGAAAATTACGACGTAAGTAGAATCACTATTCGTAAAGCTCTCGAAAAACTTGAGCAAGATAATCTTATACAAAAGATTAGAGGAAAAGGAACATTTGTTACACCAATGCCTATCGTTCAAAATAAGTCAGGTTTAAATAAACTTTTTGATGATATAAAAAAATCTGGTAAAACACCATACTCCAAAATTTTGTCTATTGGAATTTTTTCTCCAACAGAGGAAATACAAGAGCAAATGGAGATTACAACTGAAAATGTTCTTATCATTGAATGGGTTAGATATGCTGATAATGAACCTATACTTTATGAAAAAATACATTTTTTAGCTGAAAAACTTCCTGGATTAGAAAAAATGGATTTATCTGATAAAAAACTTTATGATATTTTAGAAAAAAAATATGGAATAGTTTTTGAAAAAGGAATTGAAAAGTTTAGACCTTGTATATTAAATGATGATTTACAAAAACTTATGAAAATCAAAAATTGCAATTTAGGTATGGAAATTGAAAAAAAACTATGGTTCAATAATAAAATTTTTGAATATACTTTAGCATACATAAGAGGGGATAGATTTATATATACGACAGAATATAAAAAATAAGTTTAAAGGAGTAGTAAATGGAAAATATAGCAATTATTTTATTAGATCAAATTCGTACTGATATGTTAGGGTGTTATGGACATAATATTGTTAAAACTCCTAATATGGATAAGTTAGCTGATGAGGGAGTTATTTTTGATAGAGCATATACTCCTGCCTCTGTTTGTTGTCCAGCAAGAACATCACTTTTCACAGGGCAAATGCCAACAAATCATAAAATAATTAGAAATGTTGAAAAAGCTGAGGTACAAGATCCTAGCTTAAATAATCCAAATATAATTTCAGACTTAAAAGACCATAAAAAAATATATATTGGAAAGTGGCATGTTGGAGGAAATATTTTACCTAAAGATTTTGGATTTATTGGTCATAATTTCGATGGATATGGATATCCTGGAAGTAATGTTTATGAAAACATGGTTTTTGACCAAGGACCTAAAAAAGAGGATAGATATGTAAAATGGTTAGAAGAAAAAGGATTTGAAACGCCTAAAGTTACAGATGAATATTTCGGAGAAAACCCTCATCTTAGAGTTCAAGAACTTTGTGGAAAACTTCATTGTCCTAAAGAAGCCACTCTACCATTCTTTGTAATTGACGAAGCTAAAAAAGAGATTTTACAAGCTAAAAAAGAAGGAAGACCATTTTTTATTTGGATGAACTTCTGGGGACCTCACACTCCATGTGTAGTTCCAGAACCTTATTACTCTATGTATAATCCTAATGATGTAATCCTTGATAAAAGTTTCTATGAACCTTTAAAAAACAAACCAAACCACTATAAAAACATCTCTCAAATGTGGGGAATGTGGGATGCTAGTGAAGATAGATGGAAAGAGGTTATAACTAAATTCTGGGGATATATAACTCTTATTGATGATGCTCTTGGGGAGTTCTTCCAATTCCTAAAAAATGAAGGACTTTATGATGATATATTTTTGACAGTTACTGCTGATCACGGAGATGCTATGGGAGCTCATAAGATGATTGAAAAAGGGGAGTTTATGTTTGAAACTACCTATAGAATTCCAATGATTATAAAAGATCCTAAATCTCCTAGAAAGGGAGAGAGAGAAAATGCCATGGTTTATTTACATGATTTAACTCCTTCATGTAGTGATCTTATCAATGGTAATTATTCTGATTTCTTCGATGGAAAATCTCTTCTTCCATTACTAAGAAACGAAGCATATGATAAAAGAAATGGAATTTTAGGACAACTTTCTGGTCACTTCGTATCTTTTGAACAAAGAATGTGGAGAAATGAAAGATATAAAATTGTTTTTAATGCAACTGATCTTTGTGAGCTTTATGATTTAGAAAAAGATCCTGAAGAGATTAATAACCTATTCTATGATGAGCAATTTAAAGATCTTAAAAAACAAATGTTAAAAGAACTTTATTGTGAAATGGTTGAAATTAAAGATCCCCTAGCAAATTGGCTTTATAGAATCATTAACTATCTATAAAATAATTTTTAGAAGAGTTTTTTTAAACTCTTCTATTTTTTTATTTAAAAATATATTGATTTTCAAAATATTTTATTATATAATCATATCAACAATAATTAAGGAGGTTTATTTATGAATATTGGTGTATTTTATGGAAGTACTACTGGAGTTACTGAACAAGTTGCTGAAAAATTAGGAAGTTTATTAGATGCAAAAGTATTTCACGCAGGTGATATCGAAAAGATTTTAGAATTTGATACTGCTATATTAGCAACATCTACTTGGGGAATAGGAGATATACAAGATGATTGGATTGGACCTTTGGAAAAATTAAAAAGCTTAAATTTAACTGGAAAAAAAATTGGAATTGTTGGAGTTGGAGATCAAGAAGCTTTCTCTTCTAGTTTTGTTAATGGAATGAGGGATTTATATGTTGCTGCAACTGAGGCTAACGCAACTATTGTTGGATCAACTTCAACTGATGGATACTCTTTTGATGAATCGACAGCTATTGAAAATGGTAAGTTTATTGGTTTAGTTATTGATGAATCAAATCAAAGTAATTTAACAGATGAGAGAATTGAAAAGTGGGTTGTTAATTTTAAATAATTTATGGGGAGTGATTATATGTCAAAAAATAGATTTATCGAACTTTTGAATAAAGAAGAATCTTCTGTAACAGATGATGAAAAAAATGAACTTCAAGAGTTTTTAAAAGAGATGAAAAAAAGTAGTTTTAAAGGGGCAAGTAATTAATATAAAATGGCGTGAATATCCACGCCATTTCTGTATTATTCTCCAAAATAAATTTTCAATAAAAGTTTTATATAATCCTCATCAGTCAATCTATTGGGATTATACTCTGTGCATATATCTCCTTTTATATCTTCTAATATCTCTGGAATTTTAATTTTAAACTCTTCAAAGTTTATACCTAAATCTTTCAAAGATTTTTCTATTCCTAAATTTTCCTTTAGTTTTTTTACAAATCCATTAAATAGATTTTTTCCATTTTCGTCATCAGTTGGATTAAAATCTAAAAGCTTTGCAAGTTCACTATATTTCTTCCAAGCTTTTGTATTAACTTCAATTATATATGGCATTATTATAGCGTTAGCTCTTCCATGAGATATATGAAACTTTGCTCCAATAGAGTGTGCTACACTATGGTTAATACCTAATGATGAGTTATTAAAAGCTATCCCAGCCATACAAGAAGCATACTGCACATTTTCTCTTGGAAGCAGTAACTGTGGATTGTTAAAGTGATTTACTAAATTCTCTTTAATAATTTTTATGGCTTCTTTAGCTGATGAATCTGTAAATGGTGTTGCTATTGTAGAAACATAAGCCTCTAGTGCATGAGTTAAAACATCCATACCCGTATCTGCAATTATCTTAGATGGAAGTGTTTTCATAAACTCTGGATTTAATATTGCTAAATCTGGTAACATCTCCTCATTAGCCAGTGCAATTTTTTTATCCCCTTTAGTTATAACACTATATGATGTCACTTCTGATCCTGTTCCACTTGTTGTTGGTATTGCAATAAAGTATGGCTTCTCTCTTTTTATTTTCAGCTCATCTTCTATTTTCAAATTAAAATATAAAATACCTTTACAAGCATCTATTGGCGAACCACCACCTAAACCAATTACACACTGAGGAGAAAAATAAACAATCTCTTTTAATCCTCTTTCAACTATTTCTACTGTTGGATTAGGAGTTACATCTTTAAATATTTTTATTTTTGAATCTTTAGGTAATTTTTCTAAAATTTTATCCACTATTTTTAAATCTACCATAGCTTTATCTGTTACTATAAGGTAACTTGAATATTTTAATGTTTTTAAACAGTCTAAAGAATCTTCACCTGATTTTATTTTTGGTTTTATGAAATATTCTCTCATAACCCCACCTACTTCTGTTCCATCCAGTTAGCTGGATAGACAACATAGATAAACTTAGCATATTCTGTAGCTTTAAACTTTATACTTGATCCCTTTGGAATTAAAAGGACATCTCCTTTTTCACCTGTAATTGTTCTTCCATCTATTACAATTTCTAATTTACCCTCTATTACATAATCAATCTCATCATAATTTAATGTCCAATCGAAAGTACTTTTTGTCATCTCCATCATACCCGCACCAATTCTAGGGCTTTCTTCTAAAGAGAATAAATCTGTTACATAAACTTGATCTTGAGGATTTCCTGTATCAAACTTAACTTTTTCTATCTTTTCAGCTTTTACAACAGCCACACCAGATGGATCTACATACTTTATACTTTTTTCTCCTCTTAACTCTTTCTCTATAACTTTTCTAATTATTTTTTCTAGTTCTAACTCATCTATATTTATCATTTTGCTTCACCCTCTATATTTCTGAACATAAATTTTGCTAAAATAACTGCTGTTACTCCACCAACTAACTTTCCAACAACCATTGGGAATATCATTTGCGAATCTACTCCTGCAGTAAATCCTAAGTGATCTCCAAATACGAAAGCCGCACTTACAGCAAATGCTACGTTTATTACTTTACCTTTTTTATCCATCTCTTTCATTAATCCAAACATTGGGATATTGTTAGCAAGTGTTGCTACTAATCCTGCTGCTGCTTTTTCATTCATTCCCAATGATTCTCCAAGTTTTGTAAGTGGCTTATTTAAAACTTTAGTTAAGAATAATACTAACGGGAATGCACCAGCTAATGTAATTGCAATGCTTCCTACAATTTCAATACCATCTGTTATTGGAGCCATTCCTGGGATAACAACAATTCCTGTTAATGTTTCAATTATTGATGCAGCTAATCCAATTGTTATAACGATGACTACTCCTTTTCCAAAAATTGTGAATCCACTAGTCATCTTTTCAGGCATTTTCCAAAGACCTAAAGATATTAATGCTGAGAAGATTATTATTGGAAGTATATTTGAAAGTACTAACTCTAATGAGAATCCTGCTGTTAATCCACCAGCTAAACAACCAATTGGAATTGTAATCATACCTGCTAATATACCTTTTGCTAAGTATGGTCTATCCTCTTTTTCAATTATTCCAAGTGCTACTGGAATTGTGAAAACAAGAGTTGGACCCATCATTGCCCCTAGTATTAGCCCTGCAAATTTTCCAGCTTCAGGTGAAAGTGCTAGCTCCATTGCTAGTGGATATCCACCCATATCATTTGCCAATAATGTCGTAGCAAACATTGCTGGGTCTGCCCCAAGCATTGTATAAGCTGGAGAAATTATTGGACGAAGTATCTTGGCTAATACTGGAGCAAGTGATATTACTCCAACCATTGCTAGAGCTAGAGCACCCATTGCCATAATTCCCTCTTCAAACTTCTCACCATAACCAAATTTATTTCCCAAACACTTATCAATTGCTCCAATTACCATAAATAAAACCATTATATAAATGATAATCTCATTAATACCCATTATTTATACCCCCTTTAACTTTTTTTAAGACTTCACCGATTACTCTTTCATCTGATATATTAAAGTCTTTAGTCAAAATCAGTTTGATTCTTTCTTCTAAACTTTTGCAACTATCAGATACATATCTAATTTTTACCCCTTTATTTTTTAAATAATCATTTACTTTAGGAAGAAGAATCATATATTTTGACATATTTAATTCATCTCCTACTATAAACTCCTCTACATTTTCCAAGGTAATAAGTTTCTTTTTCATCTATTCACCTTCCTCAAATCCATCTATAATACCAATTGTTACTGCATCAATTGGTATACTTTCATTTTCTAAAACTTTTCTTGCTCCACTTCCTTTTGTTATAAGAACCATATCTCCTGTTCCAGCCCCAATATAATCACATACAACTATTTTTTCTCCGTTTTCAAGTTGAGCTATCATAAATTTCAAACCATTTAAAGACTCATCTTTTCTTGTTGCCCAAACATTTCCAATAATCTTTCCTATAACCATAAAATCACCCTTTTTTTATTTCTAAAGCTGAATTTTTTAAATATTCTTTGGCTGAGTCTGTTATAAAGATTTTATCTGAAATAACTATTTCATCTGCTGCTTCTCTTTCAATCTCTTTAACATCCTTTAAAGTCATCACTTTTTTATCAAAATATTTTTTCCTTTTAGTATTATCCAAATAATCAAGAACTTCCATTTTTTTAATAATTTTTATCCCCATATCTTTCAGTTCTTTTTCATAACTTAAATACTTATCGGCTATTTTTTTAACTTCACAACTGTAACTTCGCCAAGATATTCCCTCCTCTATTAAATATATATATTTATTTTTTAATAGAGATTTTATTATCAACTCTGTTTTTGGATTTATATATGTTGCATTTGAAATGGAAAATAACTCATCAATTTCCAATGAAAAAACTACTATTTTATCGCTTTCATCTGAAATCTCAAATCTTTTTTTTAACTCCTCTTTAAGTATTAAATCCTCTCCTAAAAGAGTTATTTTTTCTTTTATGTTTTGTTCTTGTGAACTATTTTTTTCTCTTATATACTTCTCTATCTCTTTTCTTATAATATCTAATAAATCATTTTCATTCATAAATCTCTCCATAAGAGTCTTTAGTTAAAAAACAAGCATTGGCTTCATCATAGTCTATATGCATATTTAGAGAAAATCTATTATTCACTCTCACAACAACATCTTCAAAAATCATTGGTCTTAAACTACCACAAATTTTTACTTTTACCTTATCCTTATCTTTTAAGTTTAACCTTCTTGAGTCTTCTTCTGTCATATGAATATGATTTTTAGCTACTATTACTCCCTCTTTTAACTTTAAGTATCTATCACCATTTGTTATTAAAATTCCTGGAGTATCCTTTGTACTTCCTGATTCTCTTAAAATAGGAGTTACACCTAAAGTTCTAGCATCTGTTAATGAAAGTTCAATTTGAGTACTTCCCCTAAATGGTCCTAAAACTATTACTCCTTCAATTACTCCTTTTGGACCAACTAGTCTAACTCTTTCCTTACAAGCATATTGTCCAGGTTGAGATAGATCTTTCACTTTATTAAATTGATATCTCTCTCCAAATAAAACCTCTGCATCCTCCTCTGAAAGGTGAATATGCCTACCTGAAGCTTCTATTGGAATTCTTTTCATATTTTTATACTCTTTTTGATTCAACTCTTTTTCTACAGCATCCTTTACTAATTTTACAATCTCATCGATTTCCATACTCTCCTGTCACCCCTCTTAACATCATTATATAGATAGCACTACTTAATCTATTTAGTGCTAATAGGATGTCTCTTCTTTCGATTGTTCCATTCTCTTTAACAAAAGCTTCTACACCTTTAATCTCTAACTCTCTAGATAGTGCTCTCATCTCATTTAATTTTATAACTGGATAACTATCCTTTGAACATATTCCAAAGAGATGCTCTCTATTAAAATATTTTTTAGGATTATGAGAGATATCTCTAATCTCATCTAAACTTTTTTCTAAAACCTTTATATCAACTAATGCCTCTCCTATAACCTCTGAAACTAAAATGTTTTTTATAAATTTTTCAATACTTTCTAAATCTTTTTGGAGTTTAACATTTTTAATCTCTTCTAAATCTTTCATTAAAACTAGCCAACGACTTTGAAAAGAATCTATTACACCTCTAAAAATTATCCTTTTATCATCTTTTTTTACTAAAACATTTCCATATATTTGAGTCATATACTCTGGTTTTTCAACGTAAAGCTCTCCTAATATTCCTTTGTACTTAGGTTTTGATTCTTCATTTCTTATCTCTTTAAACTCTCTAGCCTCTTCGGTTTTTCCAGCTATTTTATCAACTACTTTTATATCTTTATCTATTAAAAATTGTCTTGCTGAAGGAGTTAAAATTGTTCCTTTTTCTAAAGAAATCTCTTTCATATTTTCATCTTTTTTATAAAGAGATCTTAATTTTTCCTCTGTTAGAACCATAAGTACCTCTCCTATCTATTTAATATATCTGCTACTATTTTCTTTACCATCTCTTCTAATTTATCTTGTGATGTTTCACAGCTTTTCTTTTCCCCTTTTATATCCTCTAGCTCTCTAACTCCCCAAGCCACTCTTCTTATATTTATAAGATTTAATGGTGTTATATTATCAGAAGTTGAACTTCCTCCAACTGCACCACATCCTAGAGTTAGTGCTGGAGCAAGATTAGTTGTTCCACCAATTCCACCTAAAGCACCTGGTGTATTAACTAAAAGTCTTGAAACTGGTTTTTTTAGAGCAAACTCTCTTATAACCATCTCATTCTCAGAGTGAATAACCATAGTATGTCCTTTTCCTTCTACATTTAATATCTCAATAGATCTTTCACACGCTTCTTCCCAACTATTTTCAACATAAAATGCTAAAATTGGAGCTAATTTCTCTCTAGAGTATGGATTTCTTTTTGAAACTTCACACTCTTCTGAAATTAAAACTTTAGTGTCACATGGAACATTTATTCCTGCCATCTGTGCTAATCTTAAAGCATTTTTACCTACAATTTGTGGATTCATAGTTCCATTACTTCTTAAAATGAAATTAGCAAGTTTTTTAGATTCTTCTGGATTTAAGAAATATCCACCTTGAGCTAATAACTCCTCTTTCACCTGTTCTCTTATCACTTTTTCTACAATTATAGATTGCTCAGAAGCACATATAACACCATTATCAAAAGTTTTACTATCTATAATTCTTTTCACAGCTAATTTTATATTTGCACTTTTCTCTATAAATGCTGGTCCATTTCCTGGTCCAACTCCTATTGCTGGATTCCCTGAACTATATGCAGCTTTTACCATAGCTTCTCCACCAGTAGCTAAAATCAGTGCTGTATCCTCATGTTTCATTAGCTCCTCTGTTGCATCCATAGTTACTGTTTTTACTACACCTATTAATCCTTCAGGTGCTCCAGCTTTTTCTGCAATCTCTATCAATAGATTAGCTGTTTCAATTATACAATTTTTAGCATTTGGATGAGGACTTACAATTATTCCATTTCCAGCTTTTAATGATATTAATGTTTTATAAATTGTTGTAGATGTTGGATTTGTCGATGGAATTAATCCAGCTATAACACCTAAAGGAACACCAATCTCTAAAACTCCATTTTCATTTTTTAACTCACCAATAGTTTTCATATTTTTTATATACTCATATACATATTCTGAAGCGAACTTATTTTTTAGAACTTTATCTTGCCAATTTCCAAAACCAGTTTCTTCAACAGCCATCTTAGCTAATTTTTCACTGTACCCTTTTATTCCCTCTACCATAGAACATATAATACTATCTATTTTCTCTTGAGAAAATGTAGCATATATTTTCTGAGCTTCCTTTGATTTTCTTATTAAATCTCTTACCTCTTGTCTTGACATCAAATCTCTATCCATTTTGCCTCCCTATTAAAACTTAAATATAATCAAGTATGTTTTCAACTGGGTTATTTATTTTACTAATATCCATATATTTATAAGATGATCCTGTAACTAAAACTATTGCCTCATCTATAGAACTCGTTTCTCCTCCTACAACAAAATAACATTTTCCTGCTAGTGTCCATCCTAAAACTAATTTAACTATATCTACATCAACACTTTTAATCACATGATCTAAAACTTTAACACCATCAGCTATATTCAAAAATTCAACTACACCTATTGCTTTAAATTTTTTATCTTCTCTTTTTCTATTTAATGCTTCTAAAAGCTTTTCACTTACTCCAGAGATAACTTGTTTACAACGTTCCCCTGTTAAATCTTTTAATCCATCTTTAACTGAAGAGTTATCTCCATAAACTATAAAATAATATTTTCCAGGACAAGTTACTCCAGCCTTATATATTTTTAATTCATTAAATTTTATAATTTTATCTAATTCCTCAATTCCCTTTGGAATACTATTGAATTCAACTATACCTAACGCTTTCATCTCTTCTCCTTTCATTTTTTTTAGGGAGTGACTAGCATGTCACTCCCTAATATATTTTACTACTTTGCTTCTTTTGGTAAGATTGCCTCTACATCTGAGTGTGGTCTTGGAATTACGTGAACAGAGATTAACTCTCCAATTCTATCTGCAGCTGCTGCTCCAGCATCTGTTGCTGCTTTTACAGCTCCAACGTCTCCTCTAACTAAAACACTCACAAGTCCTCCTCCAACAATCTCTTTTCCTATTAAAGTTACGTTTGCTGCTTTCACCATTGCATCTGCTGCCTCTATCGCTGCTACTAATCCTCTTGTTTCTACCATTCCTAATGCATTTAAAGTTGCCATAAATATCCTCTCCTTATCTATTTTTTAGTTTTATCTCTTCTATTTACTACTGATTTTGTTTCTACTTCATCTACTATTTCTTCTACTATCACTTCATTTTCTTCTGGAAGCTCTACAATTATCTCTTCCTCTACTACCTTTTCTGTTGGAACCTCTTTTTTTTCTAACATATTGTATACTTCTTCAGTTGGTCTTGGGATTACATGACTTCCCATATAAACTCCTAATCTTTTAACTGCTTCAGCTGCTGCTTCTACTGCAACTTTTACAGCTCCAACATCACCAACTATTTCAACTGTCACTATTCCACCTTTTACAAGATGTCTATTTAGTACCTCTACATCTGCCGTCTTACACGCCACATCTACAGCCTCTATCGCTCCAACCATTCCTCTTGTTTCAATCATTCCTAACGCTTTCATAATTTAAACAACTCCTTTTAGAACTTTAATGGATTTTGAGCAACATATTTCACAGCATCAGCAAAAGCATCACATGCTGCTTTACATGCTGATTGACTACCTGTTAAAAGTCCTCCTCCAAAGTTAGTTTCTGATGGTGGTCCAAAGAAAGCTGCTAATCTTACATCTGCTGCTTTTAATGCTACATCAAGTGCATACATAGCTTCTAAAGGTGGTGCTATTAAATATGCTAAAGCTTCTCCCTCTGGTACTCCTGCAGTTTTTGACAAATAAGTTCCTGTTCTTGAAACACAGTGAGCATAATATGCAATTGTATCATCATCATTAGCACTATAGAAACATGCTTCATTTTCTATAAAGTCTACTATTGCATTTAATCCACTTTTTACTTCAGCAGGTGTAGGTCCAGCTATTATTCCAATAACTTCTCCAGCTAATTTTGTATTTGCATTTGCTGCTCCACCATAAAATGATCTACCATAAACTACTTCAACTTCTGACATTTTTGTTGCATAATCTAATGCTGTATATGTTACATCATCACAATCTGCTGTAACTATTCCAATACTCTTATACCCTTTTGGAAGTTTGAACTCTTCCGCCATTTTATCATCTACATTTGGTATTAGCTTAACTGCTAAAACACTTGGTTTTATAGGATCGTTTGTCATTTTTTCCTCCTTATAATTTTAAATCTTGTCCGCTTGCTTTAGCGTCTAATATTTTCTTAATTATATGTGCCACATGTGCTCCTGCTTCCACTGCTGGAGTTCCTTTTTCATGTATATTTGATACAACTGTTCTCTTAGCTTCTGGTATTCCTACATATCCTTTATACGTTATATATGCACTCATACTTTCTGCAGTTGCTAGCCCTGGTCTCTCTCCAATTAATACACAAGTTACTGTTGCACCAAGTGTTTCAGCTACGTCATCTGAAGCAGCAACTCTTCCATATTTCAAGAAAAATGGTGTTCCTGTATCTATTCCATAAGCTTTTAATCCATTTAATAGTGCTGGAAGTATATTTTCAACGTTTACTTCTACTGCTGTTGAACTAAGACCATCTGAAACATAAACTTGAACTGTTGGATTTTGTTTACATCTCTCTTTTAAAACCTTTACAGCTTCATCTGATAATCTTCTTCCTAAATCTGGTCTTGTTATATATTCATCTTTAGAGTTACATCTTGTTTGAACTGTAAATAGATTATTTTTAGCTAATACTTCATCTGAAACATCAGTAAATACAGCATCTTGTGCTGAAGCGTGGTCAGCTCTAAATCTTAACATTGTTGATGTTGTATATCTTGTTCCAGCTCTTCCAATTCCAACTCTTGCTGGTGTTTTTCTTTTATACTTTAATAACTCCTCTCTATTTTTTGGATTCACTACGTCTATAACTTCTCTTAAATCAATTTTAGTTATATCCTCTACCTCTTCCAAATTAGAAAGTGTTTTTTCAACTCTCTCTTTTACTTTTTCTAAAGCCTTTCCCTCTCCATCCATCTCTTTTAAAACTTGTGATATTATATCTTTCAACTCTTTTTCAGAAATCATTATTCTCTCCTCCTATAAAAATAGTGATGCATCTCCTGCAAGATTAGTTAAATTTCCATCCTCATCTCTGATACCTACTTTTTCTAGCCACTCCTCAAACTCTTTTATAGGTTTAACATTTAATGTTTCTCTTAAAGTTTGAATATCATGATATCCTGTAGTTTGGTAGTTTAACATAATATCATCTCCAGCTGGAACTCCCATAAAATAGTTACATCCAGCTGCTGTTAATAAAACAGCTAAGTTTTCAATATCGTTTTGGTCTGCCTTCATATGGTTTGTATAACAAACGTCAACTCCCATAGATAATCCATGAAGTTTTCCCATAAAGTGGTCTTCTAATCCAGCTCTTGTAACTTGTTTACTATCGTAAAGATACTCTGGACCTATAAATCCAACTACGGTATTAACTATAAATGGATCGTATTTTTTAGCAAATCCATAACATCTTGCTTCCATTGTTAATTGATCCACACCATTATGTCCATCTGAAGAAAGTTCAGAACCTTGTCCTGTTTCAAAATACATTACATTTGGTCCAGCTGCTGTTCCATGAGTTAAAGCTAACTGTCTTGCTTCCTCTATCATATCTCCTGTTATTCCAAAAGCTTCATTTGATTTTTGTGATCCAGCTATACTTTGGAATATTAAATCTGTAGGAGCTCCTTTTCTTATAGCTTCCATTTGAGTAGTTACGTGAGCTAGTACACATATTTGTGTTGGTATATTAAATTTTTTCTTTATCTCATCAAATCTTTGTAAAACTCTAACAACACTATCTACAGTATCATCAACTGGGTTTAATCCTATTAAAGCATCTCCAACTCCATAGCTTAATCCTTCTAGTAGTGAAATCATTATTCCATCTGGATCATCTGTTGTATGATTAGGTTGCAGTCTAGCTGCTAGAATCCCTTTTCCTCCAATTGTTGTGTTACAATGTTTTTTTACTTGAATTTTACTCGCCGCTCTAATCAAATCTAAATTTGACATTAACTTTGTAACTGCTGATATCATCTCTGAAGTTAATCCTCTTCTTATCCACTGAATCTCTCTATCTCCATTTTCAGTAGCTAATAACCACTCTCTTAATTCACCAACAGTCCATTCTTTTATCTCTTCATATACCTTTAAGTTTAAAGCGTCTATTATAATTCTTGTAACCTCATCTTGATCATAAGGAACTGCAGGATTCTCTTTAAACTCTTTAAGTTTTATATTAGATAATACCTCTTTTGCTGCCACTCTTTCCTTTGTACTTCTTGCTGCTATTCCAGCTAACTCATCACCTGATTTTTCTTCATTTGCTTTAGCCATAACATCATATAAATTTTCAAATACATAGTCTTGGCCAAAAAGTCTTGTGTGTAATCTCATCAAACTCACCCCAATCTATTTTTTTTATTTAATAACTTAAAACTAATGTCTTTACAATTACTGGTAATACGCTTCCACTTCCAAGAGGAAGTCCAATATCTACAAAGTCACCATCATTAACTTTTATACTGTCTATACAAACTATTGGAATCCTATTTTCAGATTCTAATATTAAGCACTGTCCTAAAACTTTTCCTATGTCTTCCTCTACTATAATCACTAGTCTTTTAAATCTTTTCATCACCTCATAAATATTTTTAGACATCTCTTGTATATCTTTATATTTAAGTCCTTTTCTACCGCTTAATCCAATGGCTACATCTTGATATCCATCATCTGCTTTAAACCACTCTAATTTTTTTTCCAAAACTTTTACTAAATCTTTATAATCAAAATTTTTATCTGCATCATTTATTTTCAATATAGGGAGATTTTTTATTGGAAGAACCTCTTTAGCGTAACTTATTGTACTTCCACTTATCTCAGTTGTATGAGAACCTGCTCCTACAACTGTAGCTCTTATAGTTTCTCCTAATCTCACTATATTTATTTTTTCTTTTTCAAATTTTCTTTTTATACAAACTCCTAAAAGTGGACCGATATCATCATAGGTATAGTAATCTTTCTTTTCAGGTTCAGTGTAGATAAAATCAGCTACACCTCCTGAGAAACTAATAAATTCACCTTTCAATAGAGTTCTATAGTCTTTATCTGTTATTAGTAATCTGTAATCTTCACTTTTAAGTTGATTATTTCTTACTGCTTCTAAAAGAATTTCAGCTATTTTATCACATAAAATTTCTAAATCTCTTTCACTAGCAATCTCTCCAACTTTTAAACTTCTTAAATTCAATCTTTCAATAAGCTTTTCATATTTTTTAAAAATATATGCTATCTTTAAACTATTTTTTTCAAACTTTATTAATCTACCACCTATATCTAAACAAGTTGTGTCTTCAACCTCACCCTTATCAAATAAAGAGATATTTGTTGTTCCACCACCTATATCTAAATTATAAATACTTGTATTATTCTCTTCTGAAAACTTCATAGCCCCAGAGCCTTTTCCAGATATTATACTTTCTAAATCTGGTCCAGCTGTTGCTACGACAAAATCTCCAGCCATTCCACTTAAAGCCTTTAGTACCTCTCTAGCATTACTTTTTCTAGCTGTTTCTCCAGTTATTATCACAGCTCCTGTACTTATCTTATCTCTAGGAACTTTAGAAGCTTCATACTCATCTTTTAATATTTTTTTTAAAGCTTCTATATCAATTTCGTAAGAATTTACAAGTGGTGTTGTATAGATTTTACTTCTGTAAAAAATCTCTTTGTCCACAATTTTTATTTGAGGAACTCTTGCTCCAGAAGATAGATTTTCTAAAGTTATTTTCGAAAAAACTAACTGGGTTGTAGATGTTCCAATATCAATTCCCACACTTATAATCTCTTCCTTCACTAAATTTACCTCCTAATTAGAACAAAAAAAGCTAAAGAAATATAGTTACCCACTATATTCTTTAGCTTCTTTGCTATTTTAAAATATACAACCTTGTATATTTAATATTCATTTTTTATTTCAAACTTGACTGTTGTACCTTTTCCTACTTCACTACTAATTTCAAAACTACCTTTTAACTGCTCTTTTATTATTTTTTCAACTATCATTAATCCTAAACCAGAAGATGATATCTTTTCTTTAGGAATTCCGACCCCATTGTCAGAAATTGTAATTCTTGAAAAGAAGTGATCTTTCTGAATAAGTATTTTTACCTTTCCAGCTACATCGTCTGGAAAAGCATAATCTACTATATTTTGGATAATTTCATTTATAACTAAAGCAATCGCTGTAGCTTTCTCAGATGAGATATTAAAGTTATCTCCAATAATAGTAAACTCTATTTTTTCTTTTTTGTCAATAGTTTTTGTTGAATAATTTTTGTATATTAAGTCAACTATTTCTCTGATATTAAGATTATCGAATCCTTTTTCGGACAAAACCTCATGTGTTATAGCTATACTTAAAATCCGACTGATAGTTTCATCTAAGATTTTTTTAACCTCTCTATTTTTAGATCTTCTACTTTGAATCCTTAATAAACTAGCAATTGTTTGCAAATTATTTTTTACTCTGTGGTGTATCTCTTTGATTGCCACAGATTTCAAAATTATCTCTTGCTCTTTACTTTTCTCTTGGGTTATATCTCTAACTATCATAATCACATTTTGCCTTTTTTTATTTTCTAGAGTTGCGAAATAACTAACTGATAAAACCATATCTAATATACTTATCTCAACTACATCTATCTTTTTATTTTGTAATATATTATTAAACTCCACGCTGTTGATAACTATATTTTGAAATGTTTCACCTACAATATTTTTTCCAAATCCCATTTTTTCATAAATAGATTTAGCTACTCCATTGGCATAAGTTACAGTTTCATTATTATTAAATATAACTATTCCATCTTTTATAAGCTCTGGTATTGTATATCTACTTTCTAAAAAGTTACTCATTAACTCCTCAGGAGTTTCTACATCTCCTATTTTTAAAAGGGTTTTCTTTTTATCAGAATGCTCTAATATCAAAACACCAATAATCTCATTACTCTCATTTTTTATAGCAATTACATTTTGTAAAACTGTTTCTCCCTCTTGAGTTATAGCTTTATAATTTTTAGATGGCATTCCAGTTTGTAAAGTTCTTAAAACAGCTGGTTCATTTTTATAAAGAGCTACCTCTCCAGCTATATTTTTAGAATACATACTTCCTGTTTCAGGTTTCGAATGATGTACTACTAAAGCTTTCTCTCCATCTTTTGTAGGACAATCTATAAATGTGTCCACACCTAAAACGTTACTTAAAATTATAGCTGTTTCCTCTAATTTTTGTATTTTATCTATATCTTGCGTTGTTAGAGTAGCACACATTTTACAATAAGTTTTTATCATAACAGCTCTCCAGTAGTATTTATAATTTCAGATAGCTGACAGATTGAAATTCTCTTTTCCATACTTATTTTTCTAATTTTTGTATATGCTTCATCCTCAGTTAAAGAGTATTTACACATTAAAATACCTTTGGCTTTCTCTAACATCTTTCTCTCTTTTAGTTTTCTTTCACTTAACTCTAAAGCATTTTTTAGTTTTATTTTTTCACTATAATTTTTATACAACAAATCCATCTGTGACAAAAGAATCTTTTCATCTAATGGTTTTATTAAATACCCTGACACATCATATTCAGTAGCCTCTTTTATATAGTTTTCCACGCTATAAGCTGTTAGCATAATTATGCAATTTTTATACTCCTTTTCTTTTAAAATTTTTGCCACATTTGTTCCTAAAAGAAAAGGCATCTTCAAATCTAAAAGTAAAATATCTGGAGTATGTCTAAGCGCTAGTTCAACAGCTTCTAGTCCATCCTTAGCTTCCCCTAAAACATCGTACTCATTTTCTTTTAACATCTCCACAAGATCCATTCTTATCAATGAATCATCCTCTGCTACAACAACGGTTTTTCTCATTAACTCACCTCAAAAAAGTTTTTAAGCACTCCACTCCCTTTAAACTTTTCAAGTCCAAAGGAAAGATCTTTTCAACTCCTGCATTCTCTAGTATCTTTTCGGCATCTTTACAATTTTCCTCTAAATCAATTTTAGTTATTGCCCCCAAGACTTTTTTTCCTAGAAACATACTTGCAAAATTTGGTGGATATAGATTTTCCTCATCTGTTGCTGATTGAATTAATATTATGATATCTGCATCTATAGAAACAACATTTAAAGCTTTATAGTATACTTTATTTTCTAAATACTCTCCTGGTGTATCAATTATCTTTCCAATATAATCTACCATCTGTGTTTTTTTGTACTCAACTTTTTGATTATTTAAAATTTGAGTTAATGTTGTTTTTCCACTTCCAGTTTTTCCTACTAACATTATTTTCATATCTTAAGACCTCGAAATATTTGTAATCGAAAAATTTAAAGATGTTTTTAAGTATTCCATAATTGCTTCTAAAGAACTTTCTATACTTGAAACATCTCCTGTTATAACTAAAGTTCCACTAAATCTGTCTAAAAATCCTATCTCTATTGCTCCTGATTTTGTTGCTATATCTGCTGCTATTATTGCTGCTTCTCCTGGAGTTATTGTCAATATCCCTATAGCATTTTTATTTTCAACATTTAGCCCCATTTTTTTATAGATATCTATATTTGGATGAGCTATTAGATGTGCTAGTGTCACTTGCTTTCCTGGTACATACTCCTGAATCATTCTAACTTTTTCCATAGTTATACCTCTTTTGTTTTTATTTTACTTCATTTGTTTACAATTAAATCACAAATGTCCATTTTTTTCAAGGATAAAAAAATTGCAACTTCTATAAAGTTGCAACCTACATAGTTTTTATATCAAAATATTTTTAGCTTTTAAATTCAAATTGATTTTTTTTAGGAAACAATCCAAATAAACCTCCAGTATGAACAAATAAAATATTTTTAGAGTTTTTGAAACTTCCTTTTTTTATTTCTTTATGAAGTCCAAACATAGCTTTCCCAGTGTACACAGGATCTAAAATTACTCCCTCTTTTTTTGCTAAATCCCATATAAAATTTAATTCCTCTTGAGTACTTAAAGCATACCCATCTCCTACATAACCATCAATTATATCCATATTCTCAGATTTTACTTTTTCTAAATCTTTTTCATTTAAATACTCCTTACTCTCTTCAATAATCTCTTTTACTTTTTCTTTGAAAAATTCAGCAGTATCACAAACATTAAATCCTACAACTCTTCTTTTTCCATCTAAATATATATCATTTCCCATATGAATTCCAGCATATGTCCCACCAGAGCCTACAGCTACTACAATAGTATCAAATTTTATATCTGATTTTTCCTCAAACTCTAATACCTCTTTAACAAAATTTATATACCCTAAACTTCCAACTCCATTAGATGCACCTTCAGGTATTATATAGCCTTTTCGTCCATCTTTTTCCAGCTCTTTTACTATATTTTCCATTATCTCTTGTCTACTATTACTATATTCATCTGATGTTATAAATCTAATATCAGCTCCTAAAAGTCTGTCAACAAAGTAGTTTCCATCTACCTCAGGTTCCTCATTAGTTCTTAAAACTAAAACTGATGAAAGCCCTGCTTTTATGGCTGCTGCTGCAGTTGATCTAGCATGATTTGATTGTATTCCACCACAAGTAATTAATGTATCACATCCCTGGTCTATAGCCTCTTTAATTGAATACTCCAACTTTCTAACTTTATTTCCAGATACTTCACTTCCCGTTTGATCATCTCTTTTGAAAAAAATATTAACTCCCAACTCCGCTGAAATTTTTTCTAATTTTTCAATCTTTGTAGGTAAATTTGCAATATTAATTTTGTTGTTCATTAAATTTCCCCCTTTTTATTATAAGTTCTGATTTTTTAAGATTATATCACATTAATTTTATATAGGTAAAAAACTTTATTTAAAATAAAATTTTTACTATTGACTTAACAATACATTGAATGTAAAATTATTTCATAATAGTTTAAGGAAATACAAAAGGAGTGAAATGTGAATAATAAAATACCTAACGATTCAATTACAGCATCAGCAAATTTATCTCATTTTGGTAATAATGAAGTTTCTTTAGTTCTTGACGGCAATTTAGAAACTGTTTATGCTTCTAATGGAAGTTATCCTACTGGCTCTTACGGTGATATCTATTTTAAGCTACCTCAACATAGAGTGCTTGAAAAAATAGATTTTTATACAAGTAATCTTAGAGGATGGGGACTCATTCAAAGTTTTGAAGTTCTATATAAAAATAATATATCTACAGCAGACTGGATCTCTGTATTTAGATCATCTAATTGGGAAACAAGTGAAGGTTTAAGAACAGCTGAATTTTCTCCAATTTTTGCCAATGAAATTTGTATTCGAGTTCATGGAAGTAACGGAAGATTTATTACTATGAATGAAATAAGTTTTTACAGTAGTTTAATGCAAGAGCTAAATATGCTCACATTTTTCGATGAAATCAATGGTGATTTTATACTTTCGGATTTTTTAACTTTAGCAATAATTGATGAAGTTCAAAATGATATAAAAGATTTTCCAGAGTTATACAGTGTTAGTGAAATAGTTAAATACCTATTTTTCTCTAAAATGACTACAATTAAATATAATGAAGTTGCAATCTCTAAAAACAATTCAATAACTATTGATGAGTTTTGCAATACTTTAAAAATTGTTAAAACAGATAAACTTAACTCTTTAGGAATGTTTGTTAAGAATAGTAAAAATGTAATATTCATATCTAACTCTGATTGTGAAATAGTTTGTTTTGAAGATAGAAAAGATTTTCATTACAATAAAACTATAAAATTAGCAAGAGGAATAAATAAAGTTTTTATCCCTAAATCTGGAGAACTTTTTCTAATAGGTGACCTTAATGAAAATATATATATTAGAGGATACGGATTTGATGAAACAAATGTATTTAAAATGGGAGAAAGTAAGTTCAACCAATTTTTAAACTTACAAAATGGTAGAAAAAATATGTTTATCGAGGGGAAAAACTTTATTGCTAATATTGATATTAATTGGATTAAAAACAGTTTCGATGAACATCGTTTTTTAGATGCAATTATCACTATTGATGCTTACTATGACTACTTATATGCAATCTTGGATACACCTTTATATTTTGATAAAAATATAATTAAAAGATTATTATGGCAGGGAGATTCTGAAGAAAGAGTTGGAATAAAAAATACAGATATTGGAAGTATTTTAAACTTTGGTGGAGATGCAAGTTTATTTTTCAAAAATGGAATTCACAATTTTGCAACACCTTTAATTTGTAGATTAACTGCTGAAGAAATGGTTTCTAATAAATTTTTCTCTAAAGAATTAAGTGACCTTTTAAAACTTGGATTTTATAAAACTTTTGAATTTAAATACAATAAAGTTTTAGCTCTAACAGGAGAAAATAAAAAAGATATATTTATAAAAATCATGCTGTATTCAAATTCTGATAGATTTATAACTAGACTTTTTAGAAAATACTACACATATGAATTTTCTGAAAATGAAAATCCTCTAGATAAATTAGCTCTTTGGTTAAGTGAGTTAATTTGTAGAAATGTAGCTTCTCTTTTCATACAAAAAGGATATACTCTTTCACAAGACACTATTAATCTTTGCAATAAATATCCTAATCTATTTTTAGATATAGATAATATAACTTTTGAAAATCATAAGGAATTTTTTAGAAGAGAAAGAGAGTTGTTCAATCAATATTACTTAAATAGAATACAGCAGGAGGTGACAAGATAGATATGGATTTAAAAGAGTTCGTTCCAGAATTGATTTTTATTAGAAATGGTAATGCACCTAGTTCAAAAACTTTCACTTTAAAACTCAACGATTACTCAGTGGTTACTAATTTAATTTTAGAGAGCCAAAACAATATTTTTCCTTCATCTTTAAATATTCAATTTAAAGATTTTTTAAATAATACTATAAATCTATATGCTAGAGAAATTAGTGAAGAAGGAAATATTCAAAAATGGGAACTTGATCCTGTGTTAACAAGAGAGGTTAAAGTTTTAATAGAAGATGACGAAGCCTCGATTATAAATGTTACTCCTGTTATTGTAAACGGAAGAAAGTATTATAAAAATGAAGATGTTGATACAAGAATAAAATTAAATGAAGTAGAGATTAGTTCTGAAAACCAAAATAAAGAGTTTTATTTTAAACTTCAAGAATCAAGAATTGTAGATAGAATAAAGTTTATTCCTAATGGAGAGTTCGAATTATTTTATTCATCTGGTGATAACCAAGATTTTGTAAAAATAACTGTTGAAGCTGATAGCAGTAGTGGAACTTATAAATTTTTACCTATTATGATGAAAAAACTATTTATAAGAAGTAGTAATCCTCTGACAGTAAACTTTTTAGAGAATACAAATATATTCATCTTTAACTACATCTCTTATGAAATAGACTCTCTTTTCACAGATAATACCTTTACAGCATTAAATGAAGGTATTACCTATAATACAATAAAAGCTATTAGCTCTAAAGTACATACTACTGAAGAGTATATTTTAAAGTTAAATTTAGCTAAAAAACTACTAACTGGAAAAGAGGATGGAAAAACTATGATATACAGAAATGATAAGTTTGAAATGTGGAAAGAGTTTTCTCTAAGCGAAAACCTAGCTCATGGTTATATTGAAGTTGAATATACTGATAACTATGGAAATATTTTTACAAAAGTTCCTCTATCTATTGATGAAAATAAAGTTACATTTAAACCATTTTTTGCAAAAGATATAACTTTTAAAATATATGGAGCAAACCAAGAAAATCTTACTATTACTGGTGCTCCTTTTAGAGAGGATTATTACTCTGAAATCGATGAGGATACTAGAATAGATAAATCTACAATTACAGCTACATCTGGTTGCGGTCATTATGCACATCTTGTAGCTCAAAGAGCTGTTGACGGAGATGAAGCAACTCAGTTTCATAGTAATCCATTTACATCTATAGGTTATGGAGATGTATATTTTTCTTTTAGCCAAGAAAAAGTTATTGATAGAGTTCATGTTTTAACAAGACCTAACTCTTTAGGAAGAATTCAAAACTACACTTTACTTTATAAAGAAAGCTCAGAAGATGAGTGGATGGAAGTTGCTCAATGTTTAATGGATGGGATTTCTGGCAACTGGAGAAACGTTCACTTTAAACCAATCTTAGCTAAAGAACTTTGTGTTAGAGTTACGAAAGGAAATGATGATCATGTTTTAATATATGAAACTGAATTTTTCCGATATAATCGTCTTTACGATACTTTAATGGAATGTTTTACAGATGAAACTAAAACATCTTTAGTTGATAAGGTTGACTTAGAATATTTAAGATATTTAAGAACACTTTTGGCTAATACTGCTGAATATAACTCTATTTATAAAGAGATTGAAAACCTTTATTTAGAAAGCATTGAACCTAACGTATTTAAAGCTGAAAATCTAAAAGAATACTCTGTAGTTACAGGATTACAATTTGTTGCTTTAGAAAATATTTTAAGAGCGGATATTAGATATTTCGATAAGCAAGAAAAAGCATTTAAGCTAAAAAATATTGAGATTAGTCATTTAGAAAACAATCAAAAAGTTGTTAATTTTACAGAAATATACACAGATAACTTTGAACTTTTAATCTATGGAACTTACGAAATTTATGGTGTTGAAGCAATTATAGAAAATATTGAAAACTACTCTTTCAATACTGATGAAGATACAAAATATAATAATGACAATGTAATAATTGATTATTATGCAGTAGATAACGTAATCTATAATATGATTAAATTCTCTGAAAAAAAATTAATTTCGAAATTTTTAACAACTTTTGAAGATAGATTCTCAATTTATTGTGAAAACCCATTGACAAAAGAAAGATATCTTTACAATGAAAATAATCAGTTTAATTCTAGAATTGAACCTATGTTTATTTCAGAGCTTTTTATTAAAACTGCAAATCGTAGAATAAGAAAAGATGAACTTTCTACTTATATCCATAACTTTTTAGAAGACGATTTAAATGAGCTTTTTGTTGATAAAACTTTTACATCTCTAAAGGATGATGTAACATTTGAAAAAATACTAAAATTAGAGGAAAGAGTTCTCGTAACTCAAGAGTATATAGATAAAATTCAATTGGCTAAAGATTTATTCAGAGAAAGGGTTTTTTATAAAGATATCGATTATTCTAACAATGATTTAAGAGTTATTAATCATCTTAAACTTAAATTAAAAAATAATATTAACACTTTATATGGAGTTGAAATACTTTATGTGGATAGCTTAGGAAATAATAGAGTTTTAAAAACTACAAACTATACATTAAAAGAGAACGAAATTGATATAAATTTCTCTTCTATATACACCCAAGACTTCAAAGTTAGAGTTTTTCTAGAAGAGATTGAAAAATGGAAACCTCACTATATCGAAATTATTCCATGTACTCAAAGTGATTATTACGTAATAAACGACTTATTTACTGAAATTCCACAAAATACAATAAAAGGTATATCTAGATGTGGTTCACATAAACCTATTGAAAATGCTCTTGATGGAGATTTAGAAACTAATTTTTATGGAAGCAGTATAGGAGATGTTGAATTTATTTTTGAAACGCCTAAAGTTGTGGATCAATTTAGATATGTTTGTAAATCTATAAACGGTAATATAAAAAGTGGTGAAATTTATTATAAAGAAACTAGCAGTGACCAATGGAGATTTGCTACTACCTTCTCAATAGGTAACTCTGCTAATGATGAAGTAAAAATTTTAAAAATTCCACCTGTTTTAGCTAAAGAGGTTATGATAAGAACTTTAGAATCAAGTAGTAACTCAGTATCTCTTTATGAAGTAAATTTCAAAATTTACAATCCTATTCATGCTAGAATAAAAGATATATTTAATGATGATTTTACAAAAGTAAAACCTGGAATCGGAATTAAAGATATTGAAGAGATTGAAAAATATGTAACTGAAGACAAAGAGTTAATTGTAGCTTTAGAACTAGCAAAAGTTTTTATAAATAATAATAGCTCTAATCCTTTTGATGTTCTTTCAATTAAAGCTTTAGAAAAAACTAATAGTTTTTACTTTAATCGAATAAATGCAAATAGTACTGGAAATCTTTATATGACTCCTCACTATTTAAAACCAAACCAAGATTATATATTTGTCTTTAACAGAACTATTACAGGAACTTTAACTAGCTTCTTAGGAAAACCAAATCCTAACTGTAACTTTAATTTTAAACAAGGAATAAATATTATAAATCCTGGTGACCAACAGGGACAACTATTTTTACAAGGTTCTAGAGAATCTGAAATTAGAATGTATACTTTAAGTGAATTAGATAACGGATTAACTTATCGTTATGGATATGATTCTTTTAAAGAGTTTTATCAAAAATCTAAAATAGAGAGTATTATGCCTGAATATCACAGTTGTAATTTAGCTTATATCGAAGGAGTTAATACAATAGCTGCTTTTGACATCGATTGGTTAAAAAGTAATATTAAACCTGAAAACTTTTTAGACGTTCTAAGAACTAGAGATGAATATATCGACTTTTTATATAATTTAGTTGGAGCTAATAAAGCGTTTGATGAGCCTATCCCTTACAAAAGATTAATGTGGACAGGATTAAGTACAAATAATCCTCACGCTGGTGTTGGTACTGGAAATGGATATACAGCTTATAGTGGAGGCCCTTTAGCATTTAATCATTTAACTAAAGAAAGATATGCACATCACTGGGTTGTTGGACACGAAGTTGGACATGAGCTTGATAACAATGGTTATTTAATGGGATTATTCGGTGAAGTTTTCAATAACTGGTTTGCTGAATCTGGAATATTAGAGTATATCCATGGCGGTGGATGGTCTAATGACAACATCATCACAAATGAAGAAATCTCAATATATGATGCTGACTATTGGGGAAAGCTTGCTTTCTGGTTTAAAATGAGATATTTCTATAATGATAAAGAGTTTATAATAAAAATGAATGAGTATATGCAAGCAAATCCTACAACTTCAAATGAAGATGCTGCTTCTAAACTTGCTATGTTCACTTCAGATATATTAAATAGAGATACTAGTGACTACTTCTTACGTCATAGTTTCCCAATTTCTCAAGAAGCTATCGATGTTTGTAAAACATATCCACCTTTTGCTATTCCTATTTGGCAAATAAATTGGAACAACAAAGAGGAGTTTATAGCTGAAGAAAATAGATTATTCTTAGAAAAACTTATAACTGTATAATTTTAAAATAAGCTTTAAAAGAGTTGTGGAGCAGTATTTCTTCATAACTCTTTTTCTATATTAGTATAATTTTTTAAAACAATTTAATTTATTTGTATTTTTTTATTGACACACTCTAAGTTACGTGTTATACTTATTTAGTAAAGGTAACGCGGGATAGAGCAGTTGGCAGCTCGTCGGGCTCATAACCCGAAGGTCGTTGGTTCGAGTCCAGCTCCCGCCACCAAAATTTAATATATGAACTTTTGACTGTCAGTTTTGGCAGTTTTTTTTATTTTTTGTAATTTATTATAAAAAAATTGCAGAATAAAATCTGCAATTTTTTAATCTATTTATTTTTTTTATAAGCTGAGTATAAAGATAATATTGTCAAAATTAAAAATACTATAGTTATTGGTCTTGTCCATAAAAAAGAATATGACCCTTCATACATTAAAATTGATTTTCTTAAATTAGTTTCTAGCATAGGACCCAAAATTACTGCTAAAACAATTGGAGAACTTGGCATTTTTATTTTACTCATAATATATCCAATAATACCAAAGCTCAATGTTACAATAACGTCAAATATGCTATTATTCATAGAGTATGATCCTACTGTTGATAAAATAAGAATACTTGGTATCATTAATAACTTTGGAATTTCTACAATTCTACTATAAAACTTAATTCCTCCTAGGCCTACAAATAAAAGAATAATATTTCCTAAAATCATAGCACTAAATAATCCGTATACTATCTCTGGATTTTGTTCAAATAAAAGTGGTCCTGGTGTTAATCCCTGAACTATTAATGCTCCTAATAAAACTGCAGCTACAGCATCGCCGGGAACTCCCAGCGTTAACAAAGGTACTAATGCTCCTCCTGTTACCCCATTATTTCCAGCTTCTGGTGCTGAAATTCCAATTAAACTTCCACTTCCAAATTTTTCATTTTTGTTGCTTCTTTTAGCTTCATTATAGCATACAAAAGCTGCTATATCTGCTCCCGCTCCAGGTATAGACCCTATAAAAGTTCCTAAAACTCCTGATTTTATCATCGTTGGAAGAGATTTTTTTATCTCTGAAAAAGTCATATAATTTTTATCCATTTTTATGTCATTTTTTATATGCTTTTCTTTTAACATAATTTCTATTTGATTAAAAACTTCTGAAACTGCAAATAAACCAATTAATACTGGAATAACAGATAGTCCATTTAATAAATCCACTATGTCGAACGAGTATCTTGGAAAACTTGTTATTGGATCCATTCCCACAGTAGAAATTAACAATCCTATAAATCCTGCTATAATTCCTTTTAGAAAGTTTTCAGAAGATATACTTGCAATTATTGTAAGTCCAAATAATGCCAATGAAAAATATTCTGGTGCGCTAAACTTTAAAGCAAATCTAGCCAAATATGGTGAAATTGTAACTAACGCTAAACAACTTATTAATCCCCCAATTACAGAGGCTATTGTTGATGCACTTAGTGCTTTTGCTGCTTGCCCTTTTTTTACTAATGGATATCCATCTAAACAAGTTGCTGCTGATGCAGGTGTTCCAGGTGTATTTAAAAGTATCGCTGATATTGATCCTCCATAAATAGCTCCTATATATATTCCTACAAGCATAATAAGCCCTGTAACTGCATCCATTCCAAAAGTAAATGGTAGAAGTATTGCCACTCCCATCGTTGCTGTTAATCCTGGAAGAGCTCCTATAACAACTCCTCCTGTTACTCCAGCGATAAGATAAAATAAATTTCCTAATTGTAACGCTGTTCCAAACCCTTCTAATAAATGATTAAACATAACTTCCTCCTATAAAATTCCTGTTGGTAGAGAAACATTAAATACCTTTGAGAACAAGTAGTATATCCCAATAGGAAAAATTATTGAAAATACTATGCTCATAATTATATTTTTTCTATCCAACGTCATTATTACACTAATAGAGAAAATTATTGTAGCTAATAAATAACCTATTTTTTCCATCAAAAATAGATAAACAACACATAAACCTATTATTATAAATGTATTTTTATTATGTTTGCTAAATTTATATATATTCTTGTCTTTAAAACTTTTTATAAACATCAGTACTGAAAGAATTCCTAAGATTATACAAACTAATTTTGGAAAAAACCCAGCTCCTAACCCATTATCTGTCATAAATCCACTTTCAAAACCTCTAGCTAAGTAGTATCCTATTAAACTTACAAGTAAAAGAAATATTGAAAATACTTTTTCTATCATTATTTATTATACTCCTTCTCTTCTTAATTTAAACTTTCTATAATTTTATTTATAGTCACTGTATCTTCTTCTATAAATTTTCCGAAATCTTCACCATTTAAATACTTAATTCCGAAGTTTGAACTATCCATAAACTCTTTAAACTCTTCTGAGTTTGCTGCTGTTTCAAATGCCTGATTTAATTTTGTTATAACTTCTGGAGATGTTCCTTTTGGTACAGCTAATCCTCTCCAAGTTCCTGAAACTATATCATACCCTTGCTCTTTTAATGTTGGAACTTCATTTAAATTTTCTAATCTCTCACTAGCCATTATTCCAATAGGTTTTAATTGACCACTTTTAATTTGTCCAATAGCTTCTCCTGGATTTACTATCGTTAAATCCGCATGATTTCCTAATACTGCTGGAATTGCTTCAGATGCTCCATTATATGGAATGTGATTAAACTTAACACCTTCTTCGATTTCAATTGCCAAAGCATAAAAGTTTGGTTTTGCTGTACTTGCAAATTTTAATTTTCCAGGATTAGCTTTTGCATCGTCTAGCAATTCTTTTATCGAATTATATTTTGAATCTTTATTTACTAATACTATTGCTGGGTCCATATTAATTAAGCTAACTAAATCAAAATCCTTATATGAAATAGGTGATAATTTCATAAGTGGCAATGATATTATCTCCCTTGTTATCATTGTTACAGTATAACCGTCTTTTTTTGACTTTGCCCCATAAGTCATTCCAACAGCTCCCGCTCCTCCAGTTTTATTAACTATAATTACTGGTTTTCCTAATTCTTTCTCAGCTATATTTGATAATTTTCTAGCAACTGCATCTGTTCCTCCACCTGCACCAAATGGTACAACTAAATTTACATTTTTTGTTGGAAACTCTTTTCCAAATGTAAGTAATGATGCCCCTAAAAATAAAATTGACCAAATTTTCTTTTTCATTAAAAACTCCTCCTGAACTTAATTTTAATTATTTTTATAAAATAACTTTTCATGTTAATATATACACTAATTTGTGCATAAAATAAACATTTATAATTGTAGAAAAGTTTCGTATATGAAATTTTTATGTATATTTTTTATATTTTTTTGTCCTTAAATATGTATATTCCTTATATTCTAATAAAATTTATCACTATTTATTGTTTCGTATATGAAATATAATTTGTATACATTTTATTTTTTTATTACAAATTTTTATACTTTACTCTTGTTTATTAGAAAAAATTGAGGTATATAGAGATTATTATAAGTTTTTTTGGGAGGTATATTATGAAAAAAATTTTTACACTTTTAATCTCTTTACTTTTATCTATTGGTATTTTTTCAGCTGAAGAGAAAGAGACTGGTGAATTGCTTATTTATGCTGGACTTATGGAAGACCACGCAATTGCAGCTGCTAAAGAGTTTGAAAAAGAAACTGGAATCAAAACAAAATTCGTTAGAATGAGTAGTGGAGAAATTTTAGCTAGAGTTAGAGCTGAAAAAAATAATATGACTGCTTCTGTTTGGTATGGAGGACCTATTGATGCTTTTGTAGCTGCTAATGAAGAGGGACTTATTCAACCTTATAAATCTCCAAATGCTGCTGATATTGGTGATAAATTTAAAGATCCAAATGGAGTTTGGACTGGAATCTATGTAGGATATTTAGGTTTTGTTGCTAATAAAGAAATTTTAAAAGAACTAGGAATTGAAATGCCAAAATCTTGGCAAGACCTTTTAAAACCAGAGTACAAAGGAGAAATTGTTACAGCTCATCCTGGTTCATCTGGTACTGCATATACAATGTTAGCTACTGTTATTCAACTTATGGGACCTGAAGAGGGAATGAAATATATGCAAAAACTTAATGGGCAAGTTAGACAGTATACAAAATCTGGAACTGCTCCTGGTAGAATGGTTGGTCTTGGAGAAACTGCTATTGGAATCACTTTTCTACACGATGCTATAAAATATAGAAAAGAAGGATATGAAGATATTATAATGGCTGCACCTGCTGAAGGAACAGGTTTTGAAATTGGTGGAGTTGCTGTTTTAGCTAATGGTCCAGATCAAGTTTCAGCTAAAAAATTTGTGGATTGGTCACTATCTAAAAAAGCACAAGAGCTTGGACAAACTGTAGGTTCTTATCAATTTTTAACAAATACAACTGCTATTCCTCCTTCTGAAGTTGAAGAGATTAAAGGAGCAAAACTAATAGAGTACGACTTTGATTGGGCTGGTAAAAATAGAAAAAATCTTTTAGATGAATTTAGTAAAGCTACAAAAGCTGAAGTTCCTACAAAATAGTAAGGAGATAACTATATGAATGTACAAAATAAAACAAAGGTTCAATTAAAAATTTCAAATGAAATCAAAAGTTTCAAAAAATTTTTTAATGACCCTATTCTTTTCTCTACAATTATTTTTGTAATAGTTATTATATTACTTTTTACAATACTTCCTTTATTCAATATTTTAAAGGAAAGTTTTACTGCTAATAATACTTTTTCTTTCCAACATTATATAGAGGTTATGAACCTTCCTGAAAGTTTAAATATCATCAAAAATACCATTTTATTAGGTATCGTAACCTCTATTTTTTCTACTGGAATTGGATTTTTCTTTGCCTATGGTATGACCTATTTAGAACTGCCTCTTAAGAAAATCTTTAATAGTGTCGCTATTCTTCCTATAGTTTCACCACCTTTTGTTGTAGCTTTATCTGCCATTTTGCTTCTTGGAAGAAGAGGTTTTATAACACGAGGGATTTTAGGAATAAAAAATGCTGACATCTATGGTTTTCATGGCTTAGTTTTAGTACAAGTTTTAACCTTTTTTCCTGTTGCATATTTGATGCTAATAGGTTTATTACAAAGAATTGATCCATCTGTAGAAGAAGCTGCTAGGGATTTAGGTGCATCTCGGTGGGATGTTTTTAAAACTATAACCTTCCCTCTAATGATTCCAGGAATTGCCAATGCTTTTTTAGTTATTTTTATTCAAACTATAGCTGATTTTAGTAATCCTATGGTTATTGGTGGAAACTTTACAACTGTTGCTGTTCAGGTTTATCTTCAAGGGATAGGAAACTATGATATGGGAAGTGCCACTGCTCTTTCTATAATTCTCGTTTTAATATCTCTTTCTATATTTGTAACTCAAAAGTATTACATAAGTAAAAAGTCTTATGTTACTGTAACTGGAAAAGTTTCTAGAGAACGTGAAAAAATAAAGGAAAAATCTATAACACTGCCTATTTTTATAATTATGTCTCTTTTAACTATTTTTGTACTTATGATGTATATTACAATACCAATTGGTTCTCTTGTTAAACTTTGGGGAATAAACTACTCTCCATCTTTAGATCATTATAAATATGTTTTTGACTTAGGTATGAAACCTATTATTGATACAACTATTTTATCCTTAATATCTACTCCTATAACTGGAATCTTAGCTATGATTATTGCATTTTTAATAATTAGAGGAAAGTTTATTGGAAAAGGATTTATAGAATTTTCTACAATGATGGCCATTGCAATTCCTGGAACTATAGTTGGACTTGGTTATGTTATCACGTATAATACCAAACCTTTTATTTTAACTGGAACTGCAACTATCTTAATAATAGCTTTTATCATGAGAAATATGCCAATTGGAATTCGTTCTGGTATGGCTGCCCTTCAACAAATTGATCCATCTATTGAAGAAGCTGCAATGGTTTTAGGTGCAAATAGTAAGAAAGTATTTACTTCTATTACTCTTCCTATGGTTAAACCTGCATTTTTTAGTGGATTAGTCTACGCATTTGTTAGAAGCATGACTTTAGTTAGTACTGTTATATTCTTAGTTTCTGCAAATTATAATCTTCTAACAGTTGCTATTATGAATCAAATTGATGTAGGAAAAATAGGTGTTGCTTCAGCATATTGTACAATTTTAATCATCGTTGTTTTCTTGGTTATTGGAATTATGAAAATGGTCTTAAAACAGATGGGAATCGATGAAATTACAGAATAATAGGAGATAGAATATGGGTGCTAAAAGAGTTAAATTTGAAAATTTAAATAAAATTTTTTTAACAGATGATGATCGACAAGTTAAAGCTGTAGATAATTTTAATTTAGATATTAATCCTGGGGAGTTTGTTTGTTTACTTGGGCCATCTGGTTGCGGTAAAACAACTACTTTAAGAATGCTTGCTGGTTTTGAAATTCCAACAGATGGTCATATCTACATTGGAGATGAAAATGTTGAGCGAATAACTCCTGATAAAAGAGATACTGCAATGGTTTTTCAGAACTATGCACTGTTCCCTCACATGAATGTTTTTGATAATATCGCTTATGGATTAAAGTTACAAAAATTATCTAAAATAGAGATTAATGAACGAGTAAATAAAATACTTTCTCTTATGAAAATGGAGGATTTTGCCAACAGAGTTCCATCCCAAATGTCTGGAGGTCAACAACAAAGAGTTTCTTTAGCTAGAGCTTTAGTAATGGAACCTGGAGTTTTACTATTTGATGAGCCTCTTTCTAACTTAGATGCTAAACTTCGTATACATATGAGAGACGAGATTAGGAAAATCCAACAAGAAGTTGGCATAACATCAATATATGTAACTCATGATCAATCTGAGGCAATGGGACTTTCTGATAAAATTGTTATAATGAAAGATGGTAAAATTCAACAAGTTGGATCTCCAATAGAGGTTTATCAAAGACCTATCAACGAATTTGTTGCCAACTTCATTGGAAAAGCAAATATTTTTCCAGCTATTGTTTTAGAATCTTCTGAAACTTTTACAATTGTTAAAATTTATGAAAAAGAGTACAAGGTAGAGCACAATGAAAAATTAGAGATAAACTCTACGGTAAAAGTTTTAGCAAGACCTGAAACTATTTTAATTGGTGCTTCTGAAATGAATGGACTAGTTACAAGAAGTATGTTTATGGGAGGACATCATGAATATGAGATTCTCATTGATTCTAACTTTAAAATTGAAGTTTCTTTAAATAATCCCATGAATAAAAAAATATATAAAGTTGGAGAAAAAATAGAGTTTGGATTGGATATTAATTCTCTTCATATAATCAAAGAGTAGTCGTATTTTCCTCTCATAAAAAGCAAAGGTGCAGTTCAAAACTAAACGAACTTGCACCTTTTTAATTTTTTTAATTCTTATGAGAACTGAGCATCACATAGTCCACAACCTGAGCAAACATGCCCATTGTAAGAGAATGCAATTTTCTGAGCTCTTTGTTTTTTTCTTAACTCTGCCACATGTCCCTCTCCCTCTCCATTAACATGATATTTTAGCATTTCAACTAAATTATCCATACATGAAGATAACCCTTTTATTGGAGCTCCTGAACATGGATTATCATCTAAAAGAGCGATAACTTTATCTACTTCCATTCCTGGTAGCAACTTAGATATTGCATTTAAGTTTCCTGGACATCCTTTCACTGCTGAAAATGATGCTATTTTCCCATCTTTAACTTCTACAGTCATCTCTTTAGAGCAGGCTCCATAAGGTACCTCTGTAAACTTAACATCTTTTTTTACTTCTGCATTAGCAAAAGTACTTATCATTAAAGCTCCAGCTAATAAAAATAAATTTCTTTTCATAATTTTTTCCCCCTTGTATTTTTATATTGTTAATATAGCTATATAGCTCATTATTTTCAATATGTCAAATAAAAAATTACTGTTTTTCCTTAATTTGTATTACATTTTATATATACCCTTTCTATATCATTTATATAGCTTTATATATCATTTTTTTGTCTTCTTAACTCTAACTAGGTCAATTTCAAACGAACGCCTTAAATCTCATTTAATAGCGTCATTTTTCTGTACTTTTGTTTTCAAAATAGTAACTCTACATTTTCATACCTATTTTTAAGTCTTTTTTTATATAAACTCCATATTTTAAATACTTTAGTCTAGTTTTTACCTCTTTCCTCTTAATTTTGATTAAAAAAAATTGCAGATTTTACTCTGCAATTCCTTTATTTTACAACTATTCTTCCCTCTAATTTAGGGTTTAACACCTTTATTTTTTTCACATAATCAATAAAGATATCTGAATCAATATTTTTTTCTGAATCTATCTCTACTACTCCCATAGTATTTTTTAACATTTGAAACCCGTCTCCTCCATTTTTTATGTATAAAGGAAGAGCAACTGTATAAATAGTTTCTAATTGAATAGGTTTACCATTTATAGTAACATTGCTTACTCTTGATCCCATTTCATTTTTAGGGTTATAACTATATTCCATTCCTGAAACCTGTAAAAATCTTCCAGCTTTCTTATCCACACTACTAACTCCATGTTCCAATGCTTCTACTATAGTTTTTCCACTATATTTAAAAGCACCAACTTTATTTGAAAATGGAAGAATTGATATTGCATCTCTTAATCTAAAATCTCCAGATTCTATATTTGCTCTAATTCCTCCACCATTCATAAATGCAATCTCTGTATTAAAGTGATTTTTATAAGCATCTGCTATTAGATTTCCTACATTACTTTCCTCATATCTAGCATGATGATTCTCTCCAAATCCTGAATCTAGTTTTACATTGTTTTTTGCAATAACAGTTCCTAAATCTCTATCTAATTTTTCTTTATAAAACTCTTCTAATTTTAACATCTCCTTATCTGAAGGAACAGAATTATCCACTGGCAAAAATTCTAGACTTTGTTTTATTTTTCCATCTTTATTTTTAAATATATCAATTTTTACAATAGATCCCATATTTCCTTGTGGAGAGACAATTGGCTTTTCTCCTACATATGTCACAAAATTATATTTTTCAGATTTTTCTTCTGCTAATACTGCATTTATTTCTGGATATTTTTCTAAAATCTCTATATTAAGCTCTGGTTCTGATTGAGTTAAAAGAACTATGAAATCAACTTTTTCTTTTTTTAGTTTTTCTAAATTTTCTCCAATGCTTTTTATTATATCCTCTTGATAAATTTCAGTTGTTTGAATTGTTGTTTCCATTCCATCAGTAGTTCCTAGAAATCCAACTTTAAAATCTCCTATCTTTTTTACAATATACTCTTTAGAATTATTAAAAGGCTTTCCTGAGCTTTCTTTTAAGTTAGTACTTATCCATTGAAACTTAGATTTATTAACTAAGTTTCTAGCTTCAGTTACTCCAAAATCAAACTCATGTTGTCCAAAATTTGAAATATCTATAGGCATTTTATTAAAAGCTTCAATCATTGGAAATCCATGATAAACAGCTCCAAATAAAACTCCCCCTCCTAAATCTCCACCTTGAAGCACTATAGTATTTTTATTTTCTTTTTTTACAGAATCAACTAAAGTTTTAGCTC
The DNA here is from genome assembly GCF_014250655.1 of Cetobacterium sp. 2G large. Taxonomy (NCBI): domain Bacteria; kingdom Fusobacteriati; phylum Fusobacteriota; class Fusobacteriia; order Fusobacteriales; family Fusobacteriaceae; genus Cetobacterium; species Cetobacterium sp. 2G large. The sequence continues at coordinate 262,084 of NZ_JACHTH010000007.1, forward strand.
TAGCAACTCCTCCTCTCTCTCCATGCTTATCTACAACTGGATAAATCACATGAGAGTCATTAAAATATAGTAGTGTCGCTTTTTCTTGAGCAACAACCAATGACGAAATAAGTAAAAAACTAAGTAATAATTTTTTCAAAATACACCCTCCAATAAAATAATTAAATTTAAATCTGAAGTATTATATCACATATACCAACTATAAAGCAAAAAGCTGTAGATTTCTCCACAGCTTTAACCATTAATAATTACACCTTCACTATCTATATTCTCTTTAAAATCTTGATTGCTTATAGATATATAATTTACAACATCCACAGTATATATTATGCTACTTTCCTCAAAATAATCTCTTATTTTATACATAATTTTATCTACATCACCTTTTATCGCAATATCTATATCTGAAACTCTACTGTAATCTCCTCTTGCTCTAGATCCAAATATAACAATCTCATCTATCTCAGGAAATAGATAATACAAAACTTTTATCTCATCTAACTCTCTTTCCTTCAAACCAAACTTCATTTAAAAGTTCATCTCCTTTAAAAAGTGAAATAACAAATCTAATTCTTTAAAATATTTTTTTGTTATTCTTAAATATATATCATCTGCCATTGATTGACTATAAATATGTGATGTTAAATTTCTATCATCTATCATCTCTATCCAAATCTCACCACTTTTTATAATTCCAGCTTTATATGCTTCTCTCACAACACTTTTTGGTGTATTCACACAATCTATTCCTTCATTCACTAGATATGTTTTTAGTATTTTCCAAGATAACTCTAACGTGAATTCAAATCTTTGAATTACTCCATCCTTTAGTGTTGATAACTCTATTTTTTTACTATCTTTTATGGCTTCATCTAATCTTGAAACAGCGTTCTCTAAATCTTTAATTTTTTCACTCCATCTCTTTCCCATAAAAACATCACCCTATTCTAACTTTTTTATATATTGTATCATATCTATCTTGCTTAAGCAAAAAAGCTGTAGATTTCTCCACAGCTTTAATATTTTTTATTTATTTTTTATATCCTCAACAGTTATTGATCTTATATTTGTAGCTCTTCCCTCTTTTGGTAGAGTTATTTTTCCTTCATTTATAAGTTCAACTGCAATAGCTTGATTTTTATCTCCTGGTAGTCCTATTATTTCCCAGTTATTATCTGGCAATCCATCAATTACCTTTTTCTCTTGGACATATTTCATAGATAGTTGTTGAATAGTCCCCTCTGCTTTCCCATAAGCAGTTTTAGAATCCCATAAAATAGGTATATTTCTATTTTCAAATATGCCACCTTTTTTAGCTAACATATCGAATCTATATGAATTCATTCCAACTTTAACTTTCATATCATCTGTTATTGGAGTTCCATCCATAAGTTTTAAATCTTTTATTCTATTTCCTTTTTCCTCTCTTAAATCAATCTTATATTGTGCTCCACCAAATTGATCATATAAGCTATATTTAAAAGATCTTTTATCTAAATCAAAACTTATTGTTAAATCTCCAGGTTTTAAAGTATTAAAATATTCAGCAGACCACTCCATATAATTTTTTAGGTCTTTCCCTGTGAATTCATATACAGTAATCTCTCCACCTGTATAACGATAGTTATAAGCAATATCTTTTTTCTTTACCTCACCTGCATCCCATTTAGAGTCATCTCTATCTAAAGAAAGTGCAACAACTTGTGCATCACTATAATTTAACATAACATTATGTAAAAAAGTGGCAAGTCCTGTATCCTCTACATAGATGCTTGGAATTCCTTTAACCTTATCCTTTGGTACAAGAGGATTACTTGCTTTTCCTATAACTATGTTAGCTTCCTCTCTTAACTTTTCATGATAAGGAGCATATATTTTATCTACTCTTTCACTATTTTCAACACCTTTTAAAGAAACAGTTTTAGCCTCTTTTGATACAAGTTTTGATTTTTTATTAGTGTCAAACTTTAAATCAACTATTGATAAGTCTTGTCCATATTTATAAGGTGCTGTTATTACCACACCATTTTCAACTATACTTGAAACCTCTTTATGTGCATGTCCTGATAGGATAACATCTATTTCTGGAATTGCATTTGCTATATCTTTCACTCCACTTCCAGGAACACCATTCTCATTATCATATCCCATATGAGCAACTAAAACTATAGCATCCACTTTTCCTTTTAATTTTTCAACCTGTGCTTTTATAGCTGGAATTGAATCCATAACCTCTAAATCTTTTACATTTCCTGTATCTGCTTCAAACTTTGTAATAAGAGGAGTTGTTACACCAATAAATCCAACTTTAATTCCATCTTTTTCCATTATTGTAGAACCTTCTAGAAACTCTTTTCCATCTTTTTTATAAAAAAGATTTGATGCTAAAGATTTTCCTTTAAAATCCTGTGTGTACTTTGATAAAACATCTAATCCAAAGTTAAACTCATGATTTCCTGGAACAAATACATCATACTCCATTACATTCATAACTTTTGCTACTGGATTTGGAAAAACTTTTGAGAACTTTTCAACAGAGTTGTCTTGAATTGCATCACCAACATCAACTAAGATAACATTGTTGCTCTTTTCTTTTTCTTTAGACACATATGTATCTATTTGGCTAAAACTTCCAGAAACATATGAATCTCCTGAATACTCCCAAGGAATAATTCTTCCATGTACATCTGAGCTAGATATTATTTTTATATCCACCTCTTTAGCCAATAAAAACGATGTTGTTAAAGTTCCTATTAGCACCACATTTTTTAATCTCATTTAATCTCCTCCTGATTTTGTATTATACAGATTAACACTATTGTAATTCTTTTTTTTATTAGTAGCAAGTTTTTGTTAAGAAATTAAAAAATTGCAGACAAAATCTGCAATTTTTTATATTTTCAATACTCTCCACTAGCTACTATTATAGCTGCTAAATCTCCAACATTTTCACTTAACTCTGCTGGTACAATTTTACAACCATTTAACGATTGTTCTATACACTCTTTTTCTAAAATTAAATCAACAATAGGTTTAAGCAGATTTTCACATCTACTATAGATACTTCCAATCACTATTGCTTCAGGATTTAATATATCTATTAATATTGAAAGACCTTGACCTAATCGCCTTGCACTTTCATCTATTATTTTTTTAGATAATACCTCTCCTTCAAAGGCCAATATCAATATATCTTTAGCTTCTATAGAACCTCTTTCATACTTTTCTTTTAATGGGCCAGAATATCCTTTGCCTAACTCTTCTTTTAAAAATATTTCTCCAAGTTTTACTATTCCGCCACCACTACAATATCCTTCAAAAGACCCAGCTTTACCAAATCCAACTGGTCCTGTAGTATTTAATCTAATGTGCCCAACCTCTCCTGCACAATCTTGTTTTCCACAATACAATTTATTATTTAGTATTAGTCCTGCTCCCATTCCAGTTCCAAAAGTTAAAAAAACTAAATTTTCAAAACCTTTACCTGCTCCTAGTTTCCATTCAGCTAAAGCACAGGCATTTGCGTCATTTTGTAAATATACTTTTGTATTAAAGCTGCTTTTTAAAATCTCTATTATATTAACATTGTCCCATCCTGGAAGATTAGGAGGAGAAAGTATCACTCCCTCCCTACTATTTAGTGGACCTCCACAACTTATACCTATTCCTAAAATATCCTCTTTAGTTATAGCCATCTCTTTCAATTGAATATCTATATTCTCCACTATTCTTTCTATACTTTTTAAAGGTAATTTAGTTTCTGCAGTTAAAAACCTTTTTTTATTAAGTATATTAAAATTTTTATCAGCAACAACTGTTGCTATTTTAGTGCCTCCTATATCTATTCCCACATAGTAATTCATCTATTTTAAATCTCCTACTGTTACAACTTTAACTCCAGTATCCACATGCTTTGGAACCTCTTTACCATTTATATTATCATAAGCTGCCGCTACTCCATCATATCCCATTTTCTCAGGATTTTGAACCATAGAAGCTTGAATAGAACCATTCTTTAATCCAGTTATAGTATCTTTAGAGAAATCAAATCCTACTAACTTAATTTTTCCAATATTTCCACTTTCCTCTAAAGCTCTCGAAATTCCTACTGTTGATCCTTCGTTAGAACCATAGAATGCTACTAAATCTGGATTTGCTGTCATCATATCAGTAGCTTGATTTAATGCTACAGCTTTATCTCCATTTGAATATTGAATTCCTGCTACTTTCATATTTGGATATTTCTCTTTCAATCTATCTTCAAATCCAGAAGATCTAGCTATAGCTGTTCCTGCTCCTGGCTGAGCATTGATAATTCCAACTTTTCCTTTTTCATTAACTAATTTTGCTAAAGTATCAGCTGCTAAAGCTCCTGCTGCGTAATTATCTGTAGATAGGAATGTTACATACCCTTCTGCATCAACTGGAGAATCTATTATAACAACTGGTATTTTCTCATCAATAGCTCTTTCCACAACAGGTCCTAATGCAGATTTATCAGATGGTGCTAAAAGAATTGCATCTACTTTCTGGTTTATAGCATCTTCAACCATTCTTGTTTGCTCATTTGGATCAACTTTTCCCGCTGGAGCTCTAAATATAATATCCACATCCCCTAACTCTTTAGCTTTAGTTTCTGCCCCTTTTTTTACTGATAACCAATGCTCATCCATTGAATCCATAGTTATTAAAACAAACTTCTTTTGTGCAAAAGCACCTGTAGCTAACCCTAAAAATAGTGATGATAATAATAGTAACTTTGAAACCTTTCTCATTTACTCCCTCCTCAATTAACTTTTATTTTCTTTTAATTCTATCAGCAAATACTGCTAATATAATAACTATTCCAATTAAAATCTCTTGTAGAAATGCTGAAACACCCATTAAATTTAATCCATTTCTTAAAACTCCAATTACTAGAGCTCCAATTAGTGTTCCTGTTATTATTCCCTCTCCTCCAGCTAAACTTGTTCCTCCAATTACAGCTGAAGCTACTGCAAATAGTTCATATCCCATCCCTGCACTTGGTTGTCCTGAAGCTATTCTAGAGGCTAATATTATTCCAGAACACGCTGCTAAAAATCCTGAAAATACGTAAACTTGAATCAATGTTTTTTTTGTGTTTATTCCTGATAATCTAGCCGCTTCAATATTACTTCCACATGCATATATATGTGTTCCAAGCTTTGTTTTAGAAAGAATAAAACCAAATATACCTGTTAATAAAAACATAATAATTACAGAAAATGGGACATCTAAAACTTTTCCATTTCCAATATATCTAAAAGCTTTTGGTAATCCACTAACTGGTATTCCATTAGTTATTACAAGAGCCAATCCTCTAACTATACTCATACTTCCTAAAGTTACTACAAATGGTGGTAAATCACCTAAAACTATTAGTAATCCATTTATAAGACCAGATATAATTCCAGTTATCAATCCTAACATAATAGCAATTATCATTGGAACTCCATTAACTAAAGCAAGAGATGTTACTATTCCAGCTATAGCCATATTTGATCCAATTGATAAATCTATTCCAGTTGTTATAAGTACAAAAGTTTGACCAATAGCTATTATAGCTATAATTGATGTTTGTAACGCTACTGTCATCATATTGTTCATTGTAAAAAAATATGGTGATGCCATTGAAAAAAATATCATCATTGCCACTAATCCACTTAATACTGATAAAATCTGAAAGTTTTCCTCTCCAACTTTTCCTCTAACCTCTTTTAGTACTCCAATTTTTGTACTCACTTTACCCTCCTTAATCATTAAATTTTGTAGCGTAGTGCATTATCTCCTCTTGAGTAGTCTCTCTTGTATTTAAATTTGCACGAATTTTTTTATTACACATAACAACTATTCTATCTGTAACTCCCAAAATCTCAGGGAGTTCCGAAGATACAACTATTACCCCTATCCCATCTTTTTTTAATTGATTTATTATCTTATAGATTTCAATTTTTGCATTTACGTCTATTCCTCTAGTTGGTTCATCAAATATAACAATTTTAGGATTATTTAAAAGCCACTTTCCTATTACAATCTTTTGTTGATTTCCTCCACTAAGATTTTTTACTTTTTGATAAACTGTAGGTGTTTTTATAGCTAACGCTTCTACCATTGAGTCACTTTTTTCTAAAAGTTCTTTTTTTCTTATTTTACCTAAAATTTTTGAACTTATTTTATCTAGTATTGGAAAACTTATATTTTGAACAACACTCATATTTATGGCAAGACCCTCTTTTTTTCTATCCTCTGCGATATAAGATATACCCTCTTTTATAGCTTCCATTGGAGATGAGATATTAACTTGATTTCCATTTATATAGATTTCTCCCGAACATTTTCCATAAGCACCAAAAATCCCTTTACAAAGTTCTGTTCTTCCTGCTCCAACCAATCCAGCGACTCCTAAAACCTCGCCCTCATAAAGTTCCATACTTATATCTTTAAAATAGTTATTTTTAGAATAATTTCTTATCTCTAAAATTTTATCTACTCCTCTTTTCACATCTATTCTTGGAAATTTTTCATCTACACTTCTTCCAACCATAAAAGCTATTATTTCATCTAAAGTTAAATTGTTAAATTTATCTGTTACAACCCATTTTCCATCTCTAAATATAGTAACCCTATCTGTTATCTCTTTTAATTCATCTAATTTATGTGATATATAAACAATACCTTTTTTAGCTTTTTTCAACTCTTTTATAACTTCAAAAAGTTGAGCAATCTCCCTTTCACTTAAAGATGAAGTTGGCTCATCCATTATTATAATATCTGCATTCTGTGATAACGCTTTTGCTATTTCTACAATTTGTTGATTTGATATTGAAAGGTTTTTAACTTTTTCCTTTGGATTTATATTAGATTTCAATGTAATCAAAAGCTTTCCAGCTTCCTCTTCCATTTTTTTTCTATCTAGACGAACTCCATTTACAAACTCTCTACTTAAAAATATATTCTCTGCTACTGAAAGATGAGGACAAAGATTTAGCTCTTGATAAATTATCCCAATACCTAGCTCTGCTGCATGTATCGGTGATTTTATCTCCTCTTTTTTTCCTTTTATATATATTTCTCCACCATCTTTTTGATGAACACCTGAAAAAATTTTCATCATAGTCGATTTTCCTGCTCCATTTTCACCTAAAAGAGCATGAACCTCTCCAGTTTTTAATGAAAAATTTACTCCATCTAAAGCTACAACTCCTGGAAAAATTTTTCTAATATCTTTAGCTTCTAATAGATAACTTTCCATTCACTCCTCCCTATTTTTTATTTTCAGTATCTTTATATACTTTATTAAGACTATTTTGTCAATTTTTTATATATGGAACTATTTATTATTTTATTATTTTCTTTTGGAAGTTTTTTTAAAAAATAAAAAAAAAATTTCTAATAGAATTTTTTTTTATACTTATGTTAACATATAATGTTGAATTAATAATATTATATAAGGGGGGAATTGAAAATTGTATAATGAAGAAAAATTACTAAAAAGATTTTTAAAAAAGAAAATTAAATTTAGTTTAGGATTTTTAGTTTCATTTTTGATAACTGGTAGTATGGGTTTTGCAACTGATTTTATTGTAAACACTGAAGACTTTGAATTTGGTCCAGAAGATACAAGCTATTCTTTTATAAATGTTGAAAAGGGTGATTATTTTTTAAATAATGGTAAAATATCCTTTATCGATAAAATAGGTGGTATTTTATGGGGATATTCGAGCAATATTATAAACGGTGAAAATGGAGAACTTTATATAAAAACACCATCTGAAGAACTTCCAAATTCTAATATGGCTCAAGGAATTTATGGAGATAACTGTAATATCACAAACAATGGTAAAATCATTATTGAAGGTGTTGAAACTTCAAATAATAGAAAAACTTTTGGTACTGCTATAGCTGCACATGGAAAAAGTTTTGTTACAAATAATGGTAAAATTATTGTTACAGGATTATCTGCTAATGGGGTTTTTAGTAATGGAGCTACTGTTATAAACGAAGCCAATGGTGAGATTACTGTTAAATCAAATGATGGTGCTAGTGGAATATCTTTATCTAATCAAAACGATATTAATGGAAACCAGCTTCCAGATACAGAAGCCTATGCTGTAAATAAAGGTAGTATCATTGTTGAGGGCGAAAATTCTATTGGTATTAATAACCAACGAAAGTCTACGTTTATTAACGAAGGAACTATTTTAACTACTGGTAATAGTAGTTTTGGAATTTATACTCAAATGAATGGTGTTTCATCTAATGATGGAATAATTAAAACTACTGGTGATTACGGAACAGGAGTCAAAATAGAAAACTCTCAATTTTTAAATAAAACAAATGGAAATATTACTACTAACGGTAATTTTGCAGTTGGAATATATTTAAATAATTATAGCAAGGGAAAAAATAGTGGTAATATTAAAACTACTGGATTAAGCTCTATGGGAGTTCTAGTAAACCATAATTCTCAATTCGAAAATACGGGACTTATTGAAGTTAATGGAGATGCTTTTAATAATCATAATGTCAATTCTGGAATTGACATTCAAAATACATCTAAAGCTTTAAATAATGGTAATATTAAAACTACTGGTAAAGCTGCTTTTGGAATACGAAATAATGGTATTGCTATTAATGATGAAGATGGAGTTATCGAAACTGAAGGATTAAATGGTAATGGAATTTGTTCTCAAAAAAACTCTTTAACTGACGAAGGTATTGCTATTAATTTGGGTAAAGTTATCACTAAAGGCGAAGGTGCTAAAGGAATTACTGTTAACGGAAACGATGCTAAAGGATTAAATAATGGAAGTATTTTAACTACTGGTAATAATTCTAATGGTATGGATGCTTGGCAAGGTATTATTGAAAACAACGGTTCTATATCAACTTTAGGAAATTTTGCTAATGGTATGAAAATAGATAATTCAATAGCTATAAATGGAAAATCTGGAATCATAACCACTGAAGGAAATACTTCTAGAGGTATTGCTGGATTTAATAGTGGTAAAATTGAAAACTATGGAAGAATTGAAACTACTGGTATAAAAGCTAGAGGCATTCATTTAAATGGTAAGGAAATAATTGGAATAAATCATAAATCGGGACTTATTAAAACTTTAGGTGAAAAATCTTATGGTATGAGAGCATTCAATGGAGCTTCACTTGAGAATCATGGAACTATTTTAACTGGTGATAAAAAGGATTCATCTAAAGGATTTAAAGCATATGGTATGAATGCTTTTAGAAGTATTTTTCTTGGAAAAGTAGAATCTGATTCTGATGTTTTAGAAACTGTAGTTTACGATTATAAAGATGATTATGCTAGCAACGATTGTAAAGTTTTAAATACAGGTACTATTGAAACCTATGGTGATTTTACACACGGAATAAATATATTCTCTGGAAATAATGTTATAAATAGTGGAGATATATCTACTGATGGAGTTGAAGCATCTGGAATTGCTATAAACTATTCTGGTACTGGTGAAAATTCAGGAAAAATTCAAACTACTGGGGATGAAGCCAAAGGCATAAAAGTTATATCTATGACATACTCCTCTGACGAAATAGAATATGAACTTAATGGTGAAGAAAAATACAAATATTTAATATCTAAAAATGATGACAAAGCTACCTTTATAAATCACAAAAATGGAAATATCATTACTAAAGGGGATTCTGCTTATGGTGTTTATTTAGATAGCCATATAGCTAATGATGAAACTATCGATTTAGCTAATAAACTTGGAATTATCTTAGAAGAAACTGAAATTAAAAAAGCTGAATTTACTAACAATGGTAATATTGAAACTCATGGAGATTCTGCTTATGGTATTTTTTCATCTGCCTCTATTGTTAATAATAATGGAAAAATTCATACAAGAGGTAAAGGTGCTTACGGTATTTATGCTATAAATGGTTCAGAAGTTAATCATACTGGGAAGATTCATGTGAATGATCCTCAAGCTTTTGGTATTGTATATGATTCTACATCGATTGTAAATATATCTAAAAATGCCGAAATTAAAGTTAACGGAAAAGGTTCTAATGCTATTAAAATGTTAGAAAACATTCAAAGAGATTACTCGATGAAGTCATCTAAAATTAATAACTATGGTGATATATCTATTGAAGGAGAAAACTCAAAAGGAATTGTCTTACAGAGCCAAGGTGAAGCTATGAATAGTGGAACTATCGATATTATTGGAGAAAATGCTATTGGTATGCTTGCTAATGGTTATAACTCTTTAATAATTAACTCTGGATTAATCTCTCTAAATCTTCAAGATAAAAGTATTGCTATGAAAGGAGAAAATGGAGCTACTGTTACAAATAGTGGAACTATAAAACTTAAAGATTTTACTGATATAAATATAACTCAAAAGGATTTAAATAATATATTAAATGTTGATAAAAATAGTTCATTAATTAATAATGGTTTAGTTGTTAATTCACAGGATAAAATTGTTATTTCTTCTGGAGAAGTTGTTGAAAATGAAATTATAAGCATTGAAAAAGATGAGATATTTAAAAGTAATGATACAATTACTATAACAGGAAATAAATTAGAGGGTATTTTAAATCAAGGGGAAAATTTTGTTGAAAATAACAATAAATATCTTTTAAAAGTTGAAAATAGCGATAGTGAACTTTTAATTTCAGGAACTATCAATGCTGGAAAAAATGCTATTGAAGTTGGTAAAAACTCTAGTATTAACTTCACTGGAACCGTTAATAGCTTGGAAAATGCTTTTAATCTAAATAGTTCAAATTTAAAAAGTATTAATGGAAATATTGTAGGAAATATTGTTTTAAGTGGTGATAACTCAATATCTTTATCTAATTCTGAAATTGCCGGTGATATTATCGGAAATGATAATTCTATAAATGATATTAAAATAGAAGATTCAACGTCTATAAAAGGTAATATTTTATTAGGAAGCGGAAATGATAACTTAAGCATTGATTCATCATCTGCTAATCTACTACTTTCGTCTGCTATAATAGATGGAGGAAATGGAAATGATTCAATTACTATTGGAGAAAAGGATAGTCTAACAATTGTAAAAGCAACTCTTAAAAATTTTGATAATAACTATTTTTTAGGAACTGTTTATTTGGATCATAATGCAAAAATTCTATCTGAATCATCTACAACTTTATATAGTTTAAAAAATTCTAATATTGGTGATATAAATATTCCATCTGGCTCTACTTTAATTTTAGGAGTTAATGAAAATGGTGAACACTCTTTAGATAGTATCTCAGGAAATACTATTTCTGCTCAAGATGGAGGAACATTAATTATTCAAAGTGATAATATTAAAATTAATAACTCTGGAAAATATGAGTTAAATTTATCAGGAACAAATATTGATTTACTTGATGATAACATATCAACTTCTCAATTTATCTATAATATTTCAAAAGTAAACGAAGATATTTTAGAGCTTTCTATGAAATCATTAGATAATATAGGAATAAGTAATGATTATAAAAATATTTATGATAGTCTTATATCATCAGGATTCATTTCTGATTTAAACTCTACGAAACTTGGAAATGAAAAGGAATTAGAATCAATTTTATATCAAACTAAGTACAAAACTCCATATAGTTACTCTATTAAATCTAGTAAAAATTTTATAGATGCCTGGAATAATGGGATTACATCTTTAAATAATATTATTATAAAAGAAAAATGGAATGTTACTGGAAAAGTTATTGGTAGCTACGATAATTTTAAAGGAGATTACTCTCACAATTCTAACCAAAGTGGGCTACTTGCTTCTGGTGAATATGGAATAAGTCAAAATGCATCATTTGGATTAAATTTTGGTGGTGGAAAAAGTAATATCAAACTTGATGATAACTCTTCTAAATTAGAAAGTGATAATTTTTATTTTGGATTATTTTCTAGAAAAACTATTGGAAATTTAAATTTTTTAGGAGCTTTAGGTTATCAAAAAGATAGATATGAGGCAAAAAGATCTGTTACTAACAATGTTGATTATTTCACTTTTGATAAAAATTATGATTTAGATGGATTAAACTTTTTATTAGAAAGTAAATACATTTATTTAATTAACGATGAGTTCTTTTTAGAACCAAAATTAAGTTTCAATTATAATTATTTATCTCAAGAAAGCTTATCTGAAAATAATAAAACTATGGCGCTAAGTGTTAGTAAAGAAACTGCTAATATCTTTGAGGGAAGTTTTGAAATTGATTTTAAGAAAAACATTTATAGTTATAAAGGATTTAGTGGTAGTCTATTTACTGGAATAGGTTACTCTTATATTGGAGGGGATATTAATAAAAACTTAGATGCTTATTTTGAAAATGGATCTAAATTTGAAATTCAAGGTCCTGATTTCGGTGGAAATAAAGGAAAGTTGTCTATTGGAGGAGAACTTTCTAATCAATTAGGGTATTCTTATGGAGTAAAATTAGATTATAACTTTGGTAAAAATACTAGAGATACTCAAGTTGTTGTTTCTTTAGGATATCAATTCTAAAAACTTATTAAACTTTGGGAGTTTTCTACATTTAGTGTAAACTCTAAAAAATTTAGAGTAATATTTTATATTTTTTAGGGGATGATTTTTTTTGATCATCCCTTTTTAAATATCCATTTTTATATATTTTAGAGAAATCTTAATAAAGTGGAAAAATAGTCCACTTTATTAATTTTATATTTTTTACTTTACCTCTTTAGCTGCATTTTCTCCAGCTATTTTTCCAAATACAATTATATCTGTAACAGCATTTCCACCTATTCTATTACCACCATGTACTCCACCAGTTATCTCTCCTGCTGCATAAAGTCCCTGGATTTTATCTCCATTTTTATCTAATACTTCTGCATTTTCATTTATTTTAACTCCACCCATTGTGTGGTGTATTGCTGGTGAAACTTCTATTGCATAAAAAGGTGCTTTTACTATCTCTCTAGGTAATCCCTTTTTCCCAAAATCTGAATCTTTTCCATTTTTAACAAAACTATTATATTTAGTTATTGTTTTTTCTAACTCTTTAGAATCTACTCCAATAATTTTAGATAATTCTGAAATATTATTAGCTTCTTTTGTTAATCCTTTTTTTACATAACCATTTATAGCAGATAAACTCTCTCTCGTTTGTTGGTCAAAAATAAGAAAAGCTGATTTTCCTTTTTGCTCTAACTCAGCTTTAGAAACAACATCTCTTGTTTCTAACTCATTTATGAATCTTTTTCCATCTCTATTTACAAGAATCGCTCCCTCTCCTCTTACACTCTCTGTAATCATATTAGGCGTTTGATGGACAACAGTAGGATGAGTTTGAATCTGTTTCATATCTACAACATCTCCACCAACTTCTTGAATAAGTTTTATTCCTTCACCAGTAATTGCAGGGTTATTTGTAGTTCCAAATCCTTTTAAGTTAGGATTATATTCACTAACCATATCAGCATTTGCTCCAAATCCACCAGTTGCCATAATAATAGCTTTTGCATTAATCTTATACTCTTTACCATTATTTTCAACTAATACTCCGCTTACTTTATTATTTTCCATTAAAATTTTTACTACTCTATTGTTTGTTTTAGTTTCAACTCCCATATTTTCAAGAGTAGAATTTAGTGCATCAACTATAACAGGTCCTACTGCTTTTCCTCCTGTAGGTCTATGTATTCTCTTAACACTTTGTCCTCCAGAAAATGATACCTCTGTTAAATCAGTACCTTTAGAAATTAACCAGTCGATAGCATACTTAGATTCTTCTGTTAATTTTTTCAAAAGAGATGGATTATTCAGATTTTTACCACCCTTCATTGTATCGTTATAATATAATTCAGCTGAATCTTCTATTCCTAATTTTTTCTGAATACTTGTATCTGCTGCATTAATTCCACCTGTAGCATAATTAGTATTTCCTCCAACCATAGGCATTTTCTCTAGTAAAATTACTCTAGCTCCATTTTCTTTTGCAGCAATAGCAGCTGAAAGTCCTGCTCCACCACCACCTACAACAACAATATCTGTTTCCAAGTCTTTTAACTCTTCATTTATTGTAGCTTTTTTAGCGACTTTATTTAATATTACTCCTGATGAAGCAATAGCTTTTCCCACAGCTTCTTTTATTCCCTCACTTGTATAAGTTGCACCTGCTATATTATCAATATCTAATGATTGTGAGCTTAAAATTTCATCATTAATTTTTTTCATAGCTCTTCTTGTAAATCCAGATTCTTCGTGTTTAACTACTTCAATATCAGTTATTTTTTTGTTCTCTACAGAAACTTTAACCTTAATATCACCGTTATACCCTTTTCCACTTCCTACAAACTCCTCTTTAGACGCCATAACTAAACTTGACACTAAAGATAACATAATTAAACTCTTTTTTAACATCCCCTTAATTTCACTCCTTTTATAAATTTCTACTTTGTATACAATATATTATACTTTCTTTTTTATTGATTATCCAATAGGAAATACTATATAATCTTTATAAGATATTTTAATAAAGTTTACAGTTTATATAAAAATATTTTATATAAATTTTAAAAGGAGATTTTATGGATTTAAATAAATTGAACTATATAATAGTAATTGCAGAGGAAAAAAGTTTTTCTAAAGCTGCTAAAAAACTTTTTATATCTCAACCAGCTCTAAGTCAATATGTATCAACCATTGAAAATGAACTCAATATGAAAATATTTGATAGAAATAAATATCCTATTAAATTAACAGTAGCTGGAGAAATTTTTATAAAAAATGCTAAAGAGTTATTAAATTTAAAAGCTAAAATGATAAGAGATATAAATAGTAGTACCAAAGTATTTTCTGGAACTTTAAAAATAGGAATCTCTCCTTTTAGGAGTCCCTATATACTTCCAAATATTCTTTCTCAAATGAAAAAGCTATATCCTGATATCAAATTATTCATAGTTGAAAAGTATGCTAAAGAGTTAGAGAAACTTTTGGAAAAAGGAGATATAGATATTGCAATAATGTCATTACCTTTTACTAGTAAAACTCTTTCTTTTAAAGAGTTTTGTGATGAAGAAACTTATATAATAACACCTAAAACTGAATATTATTCTAATCTTTCAGAAAATGGTGAAATCTCTTTAGAAAAATTAAAAGATGAACAATTTATACTTCCTTCTAAAAAAATTAAGGCTCGAGAAAAAATAGATTTATTATTTTATAATAACCATCTCTTCCCACAAATATTTTTAGAAGCTGAAACACAGGAAACTATCCTATCATTTGTACATGTTGGTTTAGGAATCGGTTTTGCTTCAAATATGAGTCTAAATCACAGAGATTGGAAAAAGGATTTAAATGTATTTTCAATAAAAGAGGAAAAAATTTTCAGAAAATTTGCTGTAGTTTATAGACAGGATAAAATTTTAAACGAAGTAGAATTACAATTAATTGATTTTATTCATATGAACATAAAATAAGAACCACTTTCGTGGTTCTTATTTATTTCTATTTTTTATTTATAAACTTTACTGCATTTTCTCCAGCTACACGTCCAAATATTACAGAAGCACTATATGCTGCACTTGTACTTGTTACCTCTCCAGCTGCAAAAAGTCCTTTCACTATTTCTCCATTATTTTGAATAACCTCAGTTTTCTCGTTAGCTACAACTCCACCTCTTGTCATATGAACAGCTGGCTCAACTAAAACTGCATAGAATGGTCCACTCATATCAAACTCTCTTTTTGCTTTAGCCTCTCTAAATGGATCTTTTACCTCTCCACGTACTCCTTTATTATAAGTTACCACTGTTTCTTTAAATGTTGCCACTGGTACTCCCATTTTCTCTGCTAACTCCTCTATTGAGTTCGCAACTAAATGGTATCCTTTTTTCGTATGTTTTTGTAAACGATAGCTCGAATCATATAACTTTTTATCAAATACATAGAACACTTTAGCTTCTGGTTGAGCTAACATCTTTTTAGCCATATCCATTCTTTCATCTTTAGTTATATGTTCCTTTGTAAATCTCTCTCCATTTATATTAACTAACATCATTCCATCACCATTAGGACCTGCTAAATCTCTTGTTGATCCTAAAATAAATGGTATCAGATTCATTACTTCTAAATTAGCTAATTGAATATTATTTTTTTCAAATAC
This sequence comes from Cetobacterium sp. 2G large, assembly GCF_014250655.1. Classification (NCBI taxonomy): domain Bacteria; kingdom Fusobacteriati; phylum Fusobacteriota; class Fusobacteriia; order Fusobacteriales; family Fusobacteriaceae; genus Cetobacterium; species Cetobacterium sp. 2G large. The sequence goes on from NZ_JACHTH010000007.1 coordinate 278,250, forward strand.
TGGAATTAAATCTCCTGTAGCACTAATTTGATTTGAGTGCTGTAATTTCTCTGTTCCTGGAGCATATTTTGCTAATAACTCTGGATTAGCTGAGAATCCACCTGTTGCAACTACTACAGCTTTTGCATTTATATCATAAAAATTATTTTTATTTTGAACTTTTACCCCTGTTGCAACACCGTTATTTATAATTAAATCTAAACCTTTTGTTGAAGTACGAATATCTACTCCTAACTCTTTTGCTCTAGCTTCCATTTTATCTTGTATAACTTCACCAGCATACACATTCTTTTCAGCCATGTGCCCTCTTTTTCCATAATGGTAATTTAATTTAATCCCCATCTCTCTTAACCATTTATCTAAAACAAAAGCTCCTTCAGCTTGAGTTTTTGTACGTTCTGGTGTATCCATTGGATTTGTGTTGTCCTTTATTAAACTTTCTACTGTATCATTCATTCCATTAGCTTTTTGAGCCTCTGAATTTATTAAATCATAGAAGTTCATATCAAACTTTCCATTACCACTTAGCATATCCATTTTTTCAATTAAAATTACATTTTTTAGACCCTGCTCTTTTGCTGATATAGCTGCTGCTAATCCAGCTGGTCCTCCTCCTACAATTACAAGATCTGTAGATACAGGCTCTAAATAGGCAACTGGTAACTCAGGTCCTTTTGTTCTTGCTGTAATTCTTCCATAATCTTTTCCTAGTTGTTTATAAACATCATTTACCGCTCTTTTTATAGCTGTAGATGTATGCGTTGCTCCAGAAACACTATCTACTATTGGTGATTGAGCCTCTAAAATTCTCTCTTTTAGCATAGGAAAAGCTCTTGTCATAACAGGAACTGTTTCATTGTGTGATACAACTTTTATATCTTTAACTTCTTGTCCCTCTGCTATAACCTCTAACTTTATTTCACCAGAATACCCATTGGCCTTTGTTAAAAAAGTACGTTCCTTTGATAGTGTTGCTTGACTTAAAACTAGTAATGATGCTACTAGTAGTATGATTCTTTTGTTCATTTATTTTTTATCCCCCTGTGTGTGTTTTTCGATATATAATAACACTTTTTTCACATTAAAACAAGTTTTTAGTTCACATATTCTACTTTTTACCAAAATTACTTAGAAATTCATACTTTTTAATTGTATCTATTATTTTCTTTTGAGATTGTGTAGTTGATAAAATTTTATCAAATTCATATTTTTTTAACAATTCTACAAATTGCACTAAAGCATCTAGATGCTCTTTTCCATCATATGAACAAAAAGCTAGTATATATTTTGCAAATACTTTTCCAGGAAATTCAACAGGTGATGAGCATATAGTTAATGACATTCCTGTTTTCAATACATTATTTTTATTTTTAGCATGAGGTAAGGCTACTAAATTATCCATTACTATGTAAGAACCATTAATTTTTATAGCTTCTATCATGTCCTCTGTATATGATGATAAAGTGCAATTATTTTTCTCTAATAATTTTCCAGAAGCTTTAATTGCCTCTTCCCATGTATATACATTACAGTCTAAGGAGATACTCTCTTTTAATAAAAATGAGGAAAGAGGTTTGTAATTTTCTTTTAAATCATCAATTATCAAATCATCATACTCATTTTTTAATTTATTAATAAGAACTTTTTCATTTTTAATCTCTGTTTCCTCTTTTATAATTCTCATAAGATTACTTAAAGTTATTTTTTTCTCATATTTTGGAAAATCTAACTTATCAAGATTTGAAAAATCTTCTCCATTTAATAAAGTATTAACTACAATAACTGGAAATTCCAAATAGTTCACATCTATATTATTTATATTTGTAATAATAATATCTACATTTTTATTTTCCAAATATTTATCTAATTGATTCAAAGGAATCGTTCCAATTATATTTACATCATACCTATTTTTTATTTGTTGAGCAATTAACTTAGATGTTCCAAATCCTAATCCACAAACTATTAAAAGGTTTTTCAATTCTTTTTTTATGGACTTATTTCTATCCATAGCCGATTTAAAATGCACGCCTATAAATGCAATTTCGTTATCGGAAATAGATTTGTTTAAAAAATCTTCAAGATAAGATAAAGATAGTTTAGTTTTTTCAAAAATAACTCTATCAATTTTTAAAAATTCATCAACTATAGAGTTTTCTAGTTCAATATTATTTTTTGCTCTATAAATAGTTGGTTTTATATGATTAATTAGCCCTTCTAACAATATATTATCGCTATTTAAATCAATTTCTATCGCCTCAGAAAAATATCTGATTATTTTTTTTACTAAAATCTCTATCTCTATCCAGTTTTCATATATAGAAAAACTTGTTGAGTAACTATGACTTCCTAAAAGATAATCTGTAAATTTAATAAGTTCATATCGATTTAAACTAATATTTTCTGAAACTTCAATTAGTGAAACTGCTTTACTTACGAGACGATACTCTAAGGTATTCAAAAAAAAGTTTTCATTTTTGCAAGTAGTTAAACAGTTCTTATATTTTAATCTATTAATAAGTACAAATGTGTAGTTAATTAAAATATTGTATGCTTCATCAGAAATCACTTTATTAAGAGAGTTGATTAAATAATTAATAAACACTTTAACTTGATTAATGTTTATATTTTTAAAGTATTTATTCAAGCTCTTTCTAAAAAATTCTAATTTAAAATCTATTATTTCAGAGTTATATTTAAACTGATTTAACAACTTCAATTGTATTTTTCTAATAGATTCTTCTTCTCCAACTAATTTTAAACCTTTTTGAGGATTTAAAACTAATTTTAAGTTATAGTTAGCAAGTATATCCTCACTATTTTTTAAAGTCACTTTTATACTTGAACGACTTAAATCAAACTCTTCACATAAATCTGATATATTAATCTCTTCTTCAAAAACTATTTTAATAAGAATTAGTTCATCTCGATATTCGCTTTTAGAAAAAGAGTTAGTACTATTAAGTATTCTTAACAATTCTATTAAAGAGGTCTTTTGAAATTCTAAAACACCTTTACTTAGTTTATTGATAATTGACAAACTGTTTTTTTCTAAATATTCATTTATTGTTTCTAAATCATAACGAATACTTCGATCACTAACATCTAACATTAAACTCAATTCCTTGATAGTAATAATTTTTTCTTGCTTAATTAATAATTCTAAAATAGAAATAATTCTTTTATTAATTTTTTCCTCCTTATTTTTCAAAAAAAATTGAAAAAATATAACTTGTTAATTTTATAAAAATAAATCAATTCAATTTAATTATAACACTAAAGAATCAAAAAACGTACTTTTTAAACAAAAAATTTCATTTTTTTGTGAAAAAAATAGAAAATTTACAAATTACTATAAAATTGATACTCTAATTTATAGGGTATTAAATCAAATTTTTTCAAAAAGTTTTAATTAAAAGGAGAAACAAATGAATTTTAAAAATTTAGTAAACGAAAATTTAGTTCTTTTAAATCTTGATTTAAAAGATAAAAAAGATATTATTAAAGTTTTAGTTGATAAACTTTATGATAATGGAAGAATCACTTCTAAAGAGATTTTTTATAAAACAGTTATGGAAAGGGAACTATCATCACCTACAGGATTAGAAGAAGGATTAGCCATTCCTCACGGAAAAGACGAATGCGTAAAAGAGGCATCTATTGCCATTGCTAGATTGAAAAATCCTATTTCCACTTGGGAATCAGTTGATGAAGATAATGAAGTTAATTTAGTTTTTTTAATTGCAATTCCTAAAAAAGAAGAGGGATCAAGTCATATTGAAATTTTAAGTAAACTTACAACTTCTTTTATGAAAGAGGGGTTTATACAAGATTTACAAAATTCTCAAACTACTAAAGAACTTTTAAATATAGTTTATTCTATTGAGGAGGAAAAAAACGAAAATACTAATGAAAACAAATATTTTAAAGATAAACCATTGGTTTTAGCCGTTACTGCATGTCCTACTGGAATCGCTCACACCTACTTAGCTGCTGAGGCGTTGGAAAAAGCTGCAAAAGAGTTACAAATAAATATTTGTGTGGAAAAGCAAGGAGCTCGTGGAATTGAGGGAAGACATTCTGAAGAACTTATAACAAAAGCTGATGCCATCATATTCGCAACTGATGTTTCTGTTAAAGAAAAAGAAAGATTTATTGGAAAAAAATATATACAAACAAGAGTTGCTGTACCACTAAAAAAAGGTAAAGAAACTATATTAGAAGCTCTAAATAATCCTGATGGAATTATTGAAGCTAATCAAATAAAATCTGAAAATAATACTGATGATAAAAATGAAAATTCTAATAAACTGTTTAGCCTTCAAGAGATTAAAAGAGCTTGTTTAACAGGAATTTCGTATATGCTTCCTTTAGTTGTTGCTGGAGCTGTTATTATGGGATTATCTAGAATTGGAGCTTCTTTCTTTGAGATTGGAAACATTTGGGATAGTTCTTATGCTCAATCTAGCGAACCATTAGTTAGGTTACTTCATACTTTAGACAAACTTGGTGGAAAAACTTTAAGTTTAATGTTACCTTTTATCGGTGGATATGTAGCTTTTGCTATTGGTGATAAAGTTGCTATAGCTCCAGGATTTGTTGGTGGACTACTAGCTGCAGATTCTAACTCAGGATTTTTAGGAGCTCTTGTTGCTGGTATTTTAGCTGGTTATTCAACAAAAATAATAATAAAAAAAGTCAAATTACCAGCATTTGCTTCAGGAGTTACTTCTATATTTATAGCACCTATTTGTGCTGTTTTAATAACTGGGCTAAGTATTATTTATGTAATTGGAGACCCTGTTGCAACTTTAAATAAATCTCTTGAAATTTGGCTAATGGGAATGAATGGTTCTAACAGACTGATTTTAGCTGCAATTATTGGTGGAATGATGGGAGCTGACTTAGGAGGACCTATTAATAAAGCCGCTCTTACAACAGCCCTAGCTTTAGTAGCTTCGGGAATAACTGTTCCAAATACTGCTGCAATGATAGGAATTGTTGTTCCTCCTTTAGGATTAGGATTTGCAACTATTTTATCTAAAAAGAAATATAGTTTAGCTTTACAAGAAGCTGGAAAATCAGCTATTTTAATGGGATTAGTTGGTGTTACAGAGGGGGCAATTCCATTTGCCATTGAATCTCCAATAAAAGTTATTTCATCAACTATTTTAGGTTCTGCTCTAGCTGCTGCTTTAGCTGTTTATCTAGGTGCAAATAATCCTCTTCCAATATCTGGGTTTTATGGATGGTTTGCAGTTCAAAATTGGCCAATTTACATCTTATCAATATTTATAGGTTCATTGTTTATAGCAATAATGAATATTTCTTTAAGAAAAGAGGAGAGCAAAGAGAATGTTTAAAGATAAAGTTGTATATCAAATATATCCTAAATCATTTAAAGACAGTAATAATGATGGAGTTGGGGATTTAAAAGGAATTATTGAAAAATTAGATTATTTAAAATATTTAGGAGTAGATTATTTATGGATAACACCATTTTTCATCTCTCCACAAAAAGATAACGGATATGATGTTGAAGATTACTATAATATTGATCCTACTTATGGTACTATGGATGACTTTGATATGTTAATTAAAGAATCTAAAAAAAGAGGAATAGAATTAATGTTAGATATGGTTTTTAATCATACTTCAACAGAGCATGAATGGTTTAAAAAAGCATTAGCAGGAGAGAAAAAATACCAAGATTATTACATTTTTAAAAAGAGTAAAAATCCTGAAATTCCTCCTACTAATTGGGAATCAAAATTTGGTGGAAACGCTTGGAAATACTCTAAAGAAGTTGGAATGCATTATCTTCATTTATTTGACGAAACTCAAGCAGATCTTAACTGGGAAAATCCTGAAGTTAGAGATGAAATGAAAAAAATAGTTAAATTTTGGATGAATAAAGGGGTTAAAGGATTTAGATTTGATGTTGTTAACCTTATTTCTAAACCATTTATATATGAAGATGATAATATTGGAGATGGAAGAAGATTCTACACCGATGGTCCTAAAATACATGAATATTTAAAAGAGCTAAATATTGACTCTTTTGGAAGCGATAAAGAGGTTATAACTGTAGGAGAAATGTCTTCTACAACTCTTGAAAACTGCGTTAAATACGCTGGTGAAAATGAAAATGAACTTTCTATGGTATTTAATTTTCATCATTTAAAAATAGATTATAAAAATAAAGATAAATGGAGTTTACAAGCTCCAGATTTTGAAGAGTTAAAATCAATTTTAAATGAATGGCAATTGGGAATGCAAAATAATCACGCTTGGACAGCGCTTTTCTGGTGTAATCATGATCAACCGAGAGTTGTCTCTAGATTAGGAGATGACCAAAAAAATTGGAATAAATCAGCTAAGATGTTAGCAACATTAACTCATTGTCTAAGAGGAACTCCTTATATTTATCAAGGAGAGGAGATTGGGATGACCAACTCTTACTTTGAAGATATTGAAACTTTTAAGGATGTTGAGTCTCATAACTACTATAGAATTTTAAAAGAAAAAGGACTAACAGAAGATGAAGCTCTAAAAGTAATCCAAGCTCGTTCTAGAGACAACGGAAGAACTCCAGTTCAGTGGGACGACACTACAAACGCTGGTTTTAGTGAAGTTAATCCTTGGATTAAAGTAATCCAAAATTACAAAAAAATCAATATTAAGTCTCAAATAGATGATAGAAATAGTATTTTAAATTATTACAAAGAGCTTATACAACTTAGAAAAAAATATAAAGTTATTTCTCATGGAGATTTCAAACCTCTTCTACTAGAAGAGAAAAATATATATATTTACAAAAGAAGTTTTAAAAATGAAAATATCATTGTTATTACAAATTTTAGCGAGGAAAAAACTATTAATTTATCTAATGAAAATATTAATGAATATAGATGCCTTCTTTCAAATACTGAATTTATCAATAATAATGGAATTTTAAATTTAAAACCTTATGACGCAATTATATTATATAAAAAAAATTAATTTAAAAAAGTTGTAGAATAATATCTACAACTTTTACTTTTTTAACAATCTAGAGCTACCTTTATTCCATTAACAGCTATTTTTACTTTTTCCAAAGAACATCCTACATTTAATCTTATTTTATAAGGATCTCCATAAGTCTCTCCAGACATTATAGCTACTTTTCCAACTTCAATTAATCTTCTTTGAAATTCTTTTGGATTAATTTTTGTTTCTTTAAAATCTATCCACATTAAATACGTTCCATTTGGAACATAAGCCTTTAAGCCTTTGTATCCATCAAGTTCTTTTACAACGTATTCACAATTATCAGTTAAATGTTTATTTAAATCATCCAACCAATACTCACATTCATTATAAGCAGCCATTGTTGATAACATTCCCATAATCATAGGAGATCCTAAAGCATGTTTTTCTTTGACTAAGTATAAAAATTTTTCTCTTAAATCTTTATCTGGAATAATCACATAAGATCCACCTAGCGCTGGTGTATTAAAACTTTTTGAAGCTGAAGATGCAATAACAGTTTTCTCTTCTCTTAATTTTACAATTGGAGTTACATCTTTTCTAGCTATATCCATATGAATATCATCAGATATTAAATATACATTATACTCTTTACAAAGTTCAACTAATTTACTTAACTCTTCTCTACTCCACACTTTCCCAACTGGATTTTCTGGATTACACAATAAAAATACTTTAACCCCATTTTTAAATTCATCCTCTATTTTTTTAAAATTTGTCCTGTACTCTCCTTTAAAAACTTCGATTAACTCTATATCTACAACATTATAATTATTAAGTATTTTTGTAAATCCGTCATATCTTGGAGTATGAGTTAATATTTTTTCACCATCTTTTAGAAGTTCTTCTAATAATATAGATATACTATATATAACTGCTGGGGAATATACTATCCATTCCTCTTCTATAACAGTTTTATATCTTTTTAAATACCAATTTTTTATTGCTCCCTTATACTCTGAATGATTCCAACGAGAGTAACCAAATATTCCATGAAATAAAACTTTTTCTAAAGATTTTATAATCTCTTTTGGACTTTGTAAATCCATATCTGAAATTGAAAAAGGGGTTAAGTCTTTTGTTCCTTCTCCAAATCTATCTTCTATATAATCCCATTGCGTCGAATAAGTCCCTCTTCTATCTATAACTTTATTAAAATTCATTATGCCCCCTAATCTATTATATTTACTATTTTCTCAATCACGGATTTTTGTGATTGAAGTTTTGATAATTCTTTCAATCCATTTACCTCTATAAGCTTTTGTAAATCCCTTAATACACCTAGATAATTATACTTATCTACATTTGAAAGTAAAATAAAATACTTAATATCTTTATCTTCAAACTTTATATTATTTTCATTAAAAATTAGAGAGATTCCTAATCTTTTATTATATTTTGTCTCTTTTCCATAAAATATAAGTGTACTCTCATTATCTATATAATCAAACTCTTTATTAGCTAACATACTGTAAACAGAATCTATAAACTCTCTTTCTATAAAACTATTTTCATAAAGATTGCTTATAAATACATCTACTAACTCTTTTATATCATAACATTTTGTAAACTTTATATCTTTCTCTGTTATTATATCTAGTAAACTAAGTTGCTTATTTGTTTTTATATCATTTTCTATCAAGTTAGGGTAAAGTTCTAATAGTTCCTTTGCAATTATATCTATAGAAGATTTTTCAGAATTTTTTTCAATAATACCTAATATTTTATTTAACTTTATCTTTTCTATTTTCTGTTTTCTTAAGTGTTTACATACTATTTGAGATATCAGCATAAACTCTTCATCTCTAAGCGGTTCTTTTAGATATTTATTAATCTCATCTCTATTTTTAGATATCTCCTCATAAACTCTACTTTCAATTTCATTTAATTCTAATTTATAATTTAATATAAAGTTATTTTTTACTCTATATATTGCAGCTGTTAAATACTCAATAATCTCTTCTAAAAACTCTTTATCATTTATTAAATTTTTTATTTTTGTTTCACTTAAAACATTTAGCAACTTACATACAAAACTATCTATTAAAAATCTATTTTCATAAAAACTTTCTGAGTTATGACCACTTAAAAAATATTCAGAAAGATGTAGTGCCTCATACATGTATCTATTGTTATTTTTAAAGATATCTTTTTGAATTATTTTATAATAAGATGTATTCTTTAAAAATTCCCAATTATTTTTTTTAACTAAAATATAACCTTTATTAATTCTTTCAAAAGTAATTATTAAATATATAAAAATTATATTTTTGAATTCTTTTTCAAACTTTATTTTTAATTTTTTCTCGAAAATTTTTAGAATATCAAAACATCTATTAATATTTTGATTACTTAAATAATTTTGTAAAATTAACACTATATCTTTTTGAAAGAAGAATAACTTATCTATATATTTTAATTCCTCTTCATTTAAATAGATATATTTTAGAGCATAAATCATTTTTAAATGTCTTAATTTTTTTTCATTACCTTTAACAAATATTTTCCCAAAACTATTTTCCAAATAAAGTTGATACTTTTCTAGAATTTTCTCAATATCTTTTAAATCTTTTCTAAGAGTTGTTATACTTACTTGTAAATATTCTTCAATAGCTTTCAAACTTATAGTATCTCGAAAAAAAAGACATATTAAAATATACTCTTCTCTCTCTTCTTTAGAAAAAATATAATTTTTTTTATTTTTTTCACCGCAAAATTTTTTTACTAACTCTTCATTTATATCAAAATTTATTACCCCATTAATTACTTCTATGTTGTTTCCAGCTGAAAATTTTTTTAAATAATGATTTATATTATCTATTGAATACCTTATATTTCTGTCTGTTGTTTTGAAATTTAATGCCAATTCTTTTAGATTTATTTTTTCATTGGAAACTAATCTAATTATCTCAAAATCTTTTCTATTTAAACTCAAAAAAATCCCCCTTTATTTTTTATAAGAATAAACTTTATTTAAAATCTCTTCATCTATATTCCTTATAAACTCTTCTAATACATTATAACACTCTAAGTAGTCTTTTTCATTTAATATCGTATAAGGAGTGTGACAATTTTTTACTGGCAACACAACTGACAATCCAGCTATCCCATATCCACTATTACTTCCTGGACCATTATCCGTTCCCCCACCTTTTAAAAAATCTAATTGATATTTACCTTCAATTTTCTGTGCACTTCTAACAAACTCTTTTAATAAAACTTTATTACCTAAAGCTAATTTATCAGCTATAACGAAACATGGTCCCTCTCCATAATTTCTTCCTAACTCTTTACCTCCTAAAGTATTTTTTGCTGTAGCTACATCCAAATTTATTATAATATCTGGTTGTAATTTATTTATAGATGTTTTTCCTCCTCTAGTTCCTATCTCTTCTTGAACTGTTCCTATAAAATATAAATCACAATTTAATTCAATATTTTTAAATTTTTTTAATAACTCTATTCCTAAAATACACCCTACTCTATCATCCCACGATTTTGCTATTATATTTTTAGAATCTAAATATTGAGTTTGTGTTATAAAAGTTATTGAATCACCTATTTCAATTCCTAATTTTTTTACTTCATCTTCACTCTGGCACCCTATATCTACATATAAATTTCCTATTTTTGTTTCCTTAGAAGATGTATCACTAGATAAAACACCCTTTATTTTAGATCCTAAATACGTTTTTATTTCAACTATATTATTTTGAGCTATTACTGGATCTGTTCCTCCTAGTTGGTAAACTCTAATATGTCCATCTTTTGTTATTCTTTCTACTAAAAAGCCAACCTCATCCATATGAGCTACAACAGCTACTTTTATCTTTTTATTTTTTGATAAATGACAAATTATACTTCCTAAATTATCGTAGTCAAATGAACTACATATATCATTTAATTCCTCTCTTATAATATTTCTAACTTCATCTTCAGAGCCAGCAGGTCCATGAGCTTCAGTGATTTTTTTTATAAATTCAAAGTTCTTTAACATAATCCAATCTCCTTAAATTCTTTTGATATTGTTGTTAATAATTCATAACTATCATTTGTTACTAACACAGTGTCTTCTATTCGAGCTCCTCCTAATTCAGGAATATATATTCCTGGTTCAATTGTCAAAACCATTCCAGCTTTTAAAATATTATTCTCACACTCATTTAAAAGTGGCTTCTCATGTCCTTCTACTCCTATTCCATGCCCTAAACCGTGAACAAAATATTCTCCGAATCCTGCACTTTTTATATATTCTCTTACTACTCTATCAATCTCTTTTGTATTAATCCCAGGCTTTACCATTGAAACACCTAGTTGTTGAGCCTCTTTTACAACATCATAAATTTCTTTTAACTTAAAATTTACTTCTCCAATACTATATGTCCTTGTTATATCTGAATGATACCCATTGTATATACAGCCAAAATCTATTGTTAATAATTCTCCTAATTCTATTTTTTTATCTATTGGCCTTCCATGTGGTAAAGCTCCCCTTTCTCCAGAAACAACAATAATAAAATCAATTTTTTCAGCTCCTAATTTTTTTGCATTTCTCTCTATATTATCAGCTAAATCTTTTTCACTCATGTTAATTTCAAATTCATCTAATGCTCTTTCAATTGATTTTTGTGCAATATCACAAGATTTTTTTATAATTTCTATTTCATCGTATCTTTTTATAGCTCTTTGATTTTCAACTAAATTTTTACTCTCTACTAATTTAAAAGGTAATTTTTGAAGTTCTTTATAAAGTGAGTACACTACTGTATTTTCTTCAAAAATTAACTCTTCTACACCATTATTTTCACAGATTTCTCTTAAACATTGTACAAAATTTTTATCTTTCAAAACTACAATAGAAAACTCTTTACACTGCTCTTGAGCTTGTTTTTTATACTTACCTTCTATTAAAATATATTTTTTTTTAGAAGTTATCAATAGGTATCCACCACTTCCTGTAAAATTTGATAGATAAAATTTATTTTCTTTTTTTACAACTAATAATCCTTGATTTTCTCTTAACATTTTCTCCTCCAAATATAGTTAAAGAAGCTGAATAAAATCAGCTTCTTTAACTTAGAAATCTAGCTCTAAATCTTCTAAAATATCGTTATCCTCTTGTGTAAATATTTCATGAATTTTTTTGCTTTCTGCTTCAGATTTTAACTCCTCTTTTTCTAAAACTTTAAAGAATGGATAATAAACTAAAAATGACAATATTAATTGAACTATTTGGACAAATGGAGCTTTCCAATCAAATCCAGTTAAAAATCCTTCAAAGAATAATGGTAAATATGGTGGATCAAAAAATGGTTTAGCTAAAAATCCGTATTTCATAAGAGCTAATGGCATTAAACTTATTAAAGAACTTCCAAATACAAATGGTATAAATAGTATTGGATTTAATATTACTGGTCCTCCAAATAAAATTGGTTCGTTTATTCCAAATAGACCCGGTATTAATGAAACTTGTGCCACTTTTTTATATCTTTTTGTTTTTCCAAATAACATAGCTAAAACAAGTCCCATTGTAACACCAGAACCTGTAAAGTTTACAAAGGCTGAAAATACTCCCCCTGTTGCAAAATGTGGTAGTGGTAATCCTGCTTCTTTTGCCGCTATGTTTTCTGCTAAATATTGAACAAAAATTGGTGATAAAACTGGGGACAATACTGCTGAGTGAATTCCAAAAAACCAAAACATTAAACGAAGCATTATTACAAACCATACTACAAATAAGTTATCCATACTTCCTATTGCTGGAGCTAAAACTTTCATTATAACTTCTGGTAAAAGCATCCCTCCTGAAAGAGATGATACTAAATATCTTAAGCTTATGAAAAATATCGCTATAAAAGCTGTCGGTGTTATTAATTCAAATGATCTAGATACAAAATCAGGCACACCTTCTGGCATTTTAATAACTAATTTATGATCAGTAAAATATTTATAAATTTCAACAGTTATTAATGCAATAAATATAGCTGTAAATAGCCCCTTTGAATCAAAATATTTTATATCTAAACTACCATCTTTATTTAAATTAGTTACAGTTACCAAAAAAGAAAATAGCGATAGTGTAACTGCTCCAACAGTATATATTTTATACCTTTCACTTAAAAAATATGATATAGCTATAACTGCATAAACACCAACAAAACCTAACGAAAACTTTATTAACAAATCAATTAGATAAACATTATTTGCAAACCAATCTTGAACCATTTGAGAACTAGCAAATATATTTTTTAAAGTTTTCAGTGGATACGCCATCGATCCTAATAATAAAATCGGCGTTAAAACAACCATTCCTTTTTTTACTGCTGTTAAATGTGGTTGCTTATCAATCTTTTCTGCTATTGGAACTAATATTTTTTTTATAATACTTTCAAATTTTTCAAATAATCCCATCATTCTCCCCCTATTTTATCCGTGATATCTTTTATGAGCTACTAAAGCTTGTTTTAAAACTGTTGCTCCATCCATTGCACCATAAATTTCTGCACTTAATAAAACTGATGGTTTATTATTCTCTTTTGCAACCTCTTGAACATAATCAAATTTATGCCCTAACTGAGGTCCTACAAGAACAATATCAAAGTTTCCTATTTTTTCTGGAAGTCTATCCACTGGAATCGCCTCCATTGGTTCAAAGTCTTCATTCTTTAATTTCTCACTTTTAGCTACAACTTTTTTTATAGCCCCCATCATCATCGTAGTTGAAAATCCTCCTGCACAAACTAATAAAATCTTCATATACCCTCCATTTTGTTTTTTTTTTGTTTTATATATACGTTATTCTATCAATTTAATTATTTTTTTCAACAAAAGTTTATTTCAATTTTTTTGGAAATAAACTTTCATATACGAAATAAGATTAATATGTTAAGATTTTAAAAAATTTTGGGAGGTTATTTATATGTCAAATGAAGAAATGTTAGAAGAATTGGAAATGGTAGTTTTTGGAATAGTTGGACATGCTGGAGAAGCTAAAGGATACGCTTATAAAGCTCTATCTTTCTCTGAAGATGGAAATTTCCAAGAAGCCGAAGAGATGCTTAAAAAATGTGATGAAGCAGTTTTAAAAGCACATCATATTCAAACTGATCTTATTCAAAAAGAAGCTGGTGGAAATAGAATGACTATCACAATGCTTTTTGTTCATGCTCAAGATCATCTTATGACTGCTCTTTCAGAAAGAGAATTAATTAAAAAAATGATTAAACAAAATAAAAGAATTCTTGAATTAGAAAATAAAATAAAAAATATATAAAAAGAAAAAGGAGATAATTTTCATTAAAATGAATTTTTTTCTCCTTTTATTATATAATTAGTTTTAATATTATATTTTATAGTGTGTGTAGTTCTTTATCAATTAAGTCACCTACTTGCTAATAACAGCATTTGAAAAAATTATTACTCTAAATAACTTTCAATATATAGCTTTATCTTTTGCTTTGTTCTACAAATTGCGTTATCTATTCTTTTTACTTTTTCATTTAATCTTTTAGATGTTTCCAAATATGTATATCCTTGGCACATATATGGAAACACCTTTTTTTCAAGTGAAGTTAAATTTACATCTAAATATTTTTTTAGCCCTTCTAGAAACTCTTTTCCTAAAATCATCTCCTCAGGAGAGTAGTAAGTAGATGACTTAAAGTAATAATCTATATCAATCTCTTCATCTACTGAACTATTATTTAGTGATAAATTTTTACTTGAATTATAGCTTTTAATAGCTGTGATTATCTGTCTTTTTATACATACACTTGCAAAATGTGAAAAAGATACCTCTCTTTTTTCATCATACCCTTTTATAGCTTTCATTAAACCTATATATCCCTCTTGAAGTAAGTCGTTAGAGTCCCCACCTTTTAAATAAAACATTTTATTGTACTTTAATATGCTTTTTTTATACTCCAAAAAAATTTTCTCTAACTCCTCTTCATCCCCATTTCTTGCTAAAATTACTCTTTCACCATCCATATAGTTTCCCCCTTGTATTAAAAAAAAAGAGTGAAACTTGATGTTCACTCTAAAATTAGCTTATCCTATTGTTACGTCTTTTGCTAGAGATCCTTTATCTGCTACCTCAGCTCTAAAAGATACTTTTTGCCCCTCTTCTAAAACTCTGAACCCCTCAGCGTTTATTGCTGAAAAATGAACGAAATGATCCTCCCCATTCTCACAAGTTATAAATCCAAACCCCTTCTCTTTATTAAACCATTTAACTGTTCCTTTTAACATGTTTCCCTCCTAATTTTGATAATGTTAGTTATATTATATAATGTAATTTTAATTATATCTATTAGAAGCTTTTTTTATTTTTTTTAAAATTTCTTCAAGAGATAAATAAGAAGCTATTGCAACAAAAAAATGAGAACATAATTAAACTCCTTAAGAGTCACTTTTGTAAGAGAGGTTTTTGTAATTCAAAAAAATATACCCTATAAAGACAAATACAATCCCAAAATAAAATATAAGATTTTGAGACTTTTCATATAGTTGCTTTGTATTTTTAACATTAGAAATTCCATTAGCAAGAGCTATCTGTTTAATATTTAGCATAGTTAAAGTTGGAATTCCTAAACTTTCATAATACTTTTCTAACTTAGTAGAAACCAAATTTCCACCAATATTTATAAAATACTTTGGATTTGGATATTTTTCATAGTAAGCTATTCTTTTTCCTATGTTGTCGTTTAAATCTTTAAAATCTAATTTTGGAATATCTATCTCATTTAATCTTTCTACTAAGTGCCCTTTCACATCTTCATCAAAATTTAATCCTTTGTCTGCATCTCCACCTAACGTATAAAGTTCTATACTATTTTTTATCATATTTTTAGATTTTAAAAAATTTATCATTTCTAAAAATGTAAACTCTTCGTTATTAGCTCCATACATTGATGAACCTATGGAGTTTATTATAACTCCCCTTAAATTGAGAGTATCTAAGGCTGATATTAAAGACAGATTAAGACCTGGAAATGAGCTCGACATATTTACATATACAACATCATCTTTTTTCAATCCTTTATTTTTCAATTCTTTCACAAAATAAGCTGCAAACTCTGGATTTGTAGATATTCTCTTACTATCTAAGTCTCCTAATGTTGTAGTTATTCCTGTGAACTCCTCTCCTATCAAACCACTTTCTAAAATATCTAATTTCCTATCAATATTAATTGCTCTGTTTATCTTTTCACTGTATATCTCTCTAGAAAGTTTTACCATTAAATTTTTAGCTTCTAACATCTCATCAAAACCTTCATGCTTATCTCCAAACTCCATATCCCCTAAGATTAGACATATTCCAACTAAAATTGCTAATAAATATAATGAATATTTTTTCATATAAAACTCCCACTTATTATAATAATACTTTTTATAACTCCTGTTAATATAAGAAGTGCTGGCAAAGTCTTTTTTACTCCATTTCTATCTAAATCTTGAGCTAAAATTGCAGGTATAAGAAGCCCTATTACCTCTCCTCCAATTAAAATCTCAAAATCTAACTCCCCTATAAATCTTTTAAATAAAAAAGTTATTATAATATATATTGCAAATCTACGTCTTCCATAGATTATGAGATATTTTTCTAAAAACCTTACAACTATTAATACAAAAAATGCAACTAATATTGTTACAACTATTCTTTTGTAGTCATTTGAAAAAAGTGCAAAATAACCAGGAACTATAAGTCCACCAGGAGATAGTTCACTTACTTCATAAAATAAAATACTTAATAATACCCCAATTACAACTATAGTTTCATTCATCTATACCCCTACTTTCAATCTCTTTTAATAACTCTTTTCCTTTCCCACATATATTCCCCACTGCAAAAATAACTGAATCTTCAGCTAAAATATCGAATTGCTCTATGTTTTTCAAAACTTCAACTTTATTCATATTTTTATTAAGTTTTTTATAAAAAATATTTATGCTCTCACCTGAGATAAATATTTTTTCAAATTTTTTCTCATGCTTTTCAACAAAATTTACAAATTGCTCTAATCGACTTAATCTATCTCTTCTATTATTAACCATAAGGTATTTTTTTCTAGTCCATAACTCTTCACTCTCAAAATTTTTTATAATCTTTTCACTAGAATCAGGATCATTGGCTGCTAAAAGATTTATAAAACTTATTTTTTTACCTTGAGAGTTTAGAAATTTTATCTCTTTTAAAACTCCAGAGTCTTTTTTATATTTTTTCATTCTTTTTAATGCTACTTCTCTATCTACACCTAAACATTCACAGACTTTCAAAGCTACTGCTACATTTTCTATAAAGTCTATCTCTTTATACTCATCTTTTAATTCATCCATAAACAAAACTTTAGTTACTTTTAATTCAGCTTTCTCTTTAATTATACCTAAATTTTTCTCCTCTCCAGTTACTAGAACTCCATTTTTAGGCATCATATTACAAAGTGAGTTCGTAATTTTTTCTAAGCTCTCACCCATCTCATCTAAATGATCATATCTTACATTAGTTATCACACCTATGTCTGCTTTTACAATTTTTTCCTCTGATATCTTTTGCAACTCTGGCTTCACAGCCATACATTCTAAAACTAATATATCCGCTTCACACTTTGCAGCTTTTTTTATAGTTTTTATCTGCTCTCTTATATTTGCTTTTCCAATTCTTTTTATATTTTTTTCTTGATTATCAATATCTATATATTTTGGTTCTGTTCCAGTAACCTTAGTAAATACTCTTTTCTTTCCATCTCTTAATCCTGCATCAATAAGTCTAGAAACTGTTGATTTACCTCTTATTCCATTTACATGAATAACTATCTTTATTTTTTTTCTAGCTTTTTCTAAAGATATCTTCTCATAAATTAATTTTATAAAAAATATTCCTATGAAAGTAAAAACAACAGTTTCCATAACTCACCTCTTAATTATTCGTCACTTTATTCAAGTAGTTTCCTATTCCATTCTCTCTTATATCTAAAATTGTGGGAACGTTTTCTATTATAATCTCTTTTTCAGGTTCATTTTCTCCCATCACTTTTATAAGTTCTACAACACTTCCAACATGTCTTGATACTCTTTCGTCAAGAGGATGCCCTTTCTCATCAAATGGTACAAACAAACGACCTAATTTTTGAGCTTTTACATATGTTGGATCAACACCAGTTACAACTAAAGCTTCATTAGTTTTTCCTCTCAATCTACCTTGAGCGGGGTTAGCTGTTTCCATTAAAATTGCATATGTATCTGTAAAATCTCCTAACTCTCTATGAGTTAATCCTCTTAAACTAACAGGAGATGGCTCCAATCCTATTGCCACATCTTCAAACTCTAGATTCATTACTGTATTTGATGCAATTCCCATCGCTCTATCATGAGCAACTATTGCATTTATAACTGGATACTCTGGTGAGGCTTCATGTAAATCTATTGTCATATCTATCTTTTCATTTTTTATCAGTTGAACTATTGCATAAGCAGCTTTTTCTGTAGACGTTCCATCAGGTCTTCCAGGATAAGCTCTATTTATATTTCTAGTTTCATTTCCTGATAACTGCTGTCCAGAACTTGCGTGTATATACACATCTGGATCTGGCCATTGATCTAGTGGATTAGTTGCACGTGAACCATATCTAAACCATCTATCCCCATCTTTAGTTTTAATTGTAAACCTTTGAGGCGATCCCTCTTGAGGGTCATTATGTGTATATCCACTATTATTAGTTCTTGGAATTACATAAACAGTCCCCTTATCTACTTTAGCATTTTCTATAAACAATACTGCACTTAAAAGTCCTGACGGTTCATTTCCATGTGTTCCACCTAAAATAAGTGTAGATCCCCCCTCCTCTTTACCTCTTAAAACATAGATTTCAGTATCCATATTAGTTCCCTTTATATCTGGAAAATACTCACTTAACATCTTTACTTGTGTAACTCCCTCTCCTTTTACAATAGGCTCAGGCTCTCTCATTTTTTTAAACTCTTTCCCTGCTATAAAAGCTATCAATAAAGAACAAGCTAAAAGTATAGCTCCTGTAGTTTTATTTCCTTTCATACAACAATCTCCTCTTTATTTTATCATTAATAATCTCAATATTAAAGGAATTATAACTAACGCCGCATTTAACTGATTAAAAAATCTTTTCTCTTCAAAAAGATTTAATACAACCATAATTAATATATATAGCGTTATTCCTAAATAAATAAACATCATTTTTATCACTCTCCTCTAATATATTATCGAAGCTATCTCTTTAGAGAAAACTATAAACAGGATAGAGTAAACTATAATTACCAAAGCTGGAACAATTGTTTTTTTTAAAACTAATGAATAGTCTTTTAATCCAACTACCTGAGCAGCAAATATTCCCGCTAGAGCTGTTGGTGGCATTAAATCTCCTAATCCAGCTATAAAAGAGATTGATGATGCTGTTATTATCTGATTTTGTGCTAAAAATACCATTAGGAATGGTACTCCTAAAACTGATGCAGCTCCAAAAGATGATACAGCTCCAAATAATGGAATTGTTATTGCCATAGCCACATAGATCATTGCTGGTGGTAAACTTAAACTGTTTACAACTATAAATCCTCTAACTCCAGTAAGAGTCATTACTTGAATAAACATTCCAACTCCCATCAGAATTCCTAAAACTGGCAATGTTTCTTTTATTGCTTCTTTTGAAACAGCTATAAAGTTAACTTTTTTACCACAAAATAAACCAACTAAAGCACTTATTAAAAATATTAAAGGCATTCCTAAATTAAATATAGTTGGCATAACTTTTCCTAAAACCATTAAAACAACACCTAAGATTATTGGTAAATAAAGTTTCCAACCATATCTCTCAATATCTTCTAGATTTATTTTAGATTTTATCTCATCATAATTTATTTTTTTTACATATTTTAATCCCAAATAAAGCACTGTAAAAATAGCTACTGGAATTGTTAGTAAAAGAAGAGGAATTGTAAATCCAACATAAGGCATATCTATTCCTCCACCAATTATCATTGCTGGTACATTTACAGGAGGTGCAATCATTCCTAGTATTCCACCTATTGCAATAATTGTTGCAGTTTCAACAATTGGTATTCCCACTAACATAAGTATTGGAGCTACTATGCTTCCTGCTGTTAATACTGCTGCCGTTGAAGATCCTGTTATCATTCCTGGAAACATACTAACAATCATTAAAAAAATTAGTAGAACCCACGGTGTTGAATGGAACTTTTTTAATATCGATGCACTTAAAGCATTCAACGTTCCAATCTCTTGAATAGTTTTCATAAAAATCATAGCTGTTGCTATTACAAGAATAGTATCAATATATCCAAACATCCCTTCAACTAAGTGTCTCACAGGGATTCCATTACCACTCATTAAAGTTCCTGTTACAGCTGACAAAACCATAGCTATACTCACAGGTAACTTCAGTTTAAAACATGAAAATGTAAAAACTATTATCATTCCTAAAAATATTATCAATTCTTGCGACACTTTTTCCTCCTTTGAATAAGAGCTGCTAAAAATTTTTAGCAGCTCTTCTATCTACTTATTAAAAAATCTCTTTTAGAGGCTCTACTGCTCCACTTATTTTAGGAACAAGAACTAAAGGTATTTTCTTTTCTTCAGCTACTTTTGTAAATAGTTGATCTTTATTTCCATCTTCAACTACAATTAAATAATCACACTCTCCAACAGTTGCGTTTACAAATTTATCAGATAACTCTCCTCTTCTTTGCTCTCCACCAACATGTAATCCGACTATTTTTATTCCTTTGTCTTTAGCAGCCTTTAGTAGTTGCTCAGTTCTAGCTAACTCATCTTCTACTTTTATTCCAGCTGCTCCAAGTCCTTTTGAGCTTCCTCCAATTGCTATTACAACTGTCTTATCTGCTCCCAACTTATCCCCAGTGATATTTTTATCTAAAGTTGCTTCAACTCCAGCTTTTTTTAATAACACACTTACCATTTGTACATCAGCACTTTGCCCTACTGAAGTTAATAACACAGGTTTTTCAAATTTTTCTCCAAAAGCTAGTACTCCTAAAATAAAAAATAACATTGTTGTAAAAAATTTTTTCATATATATCCTCCTCTTTTAAATACCTACAGCTTTTCCATCTCTTCTTGGATCTGCTCCACCTCTTAAAGTTCCATCTTCATTCATTGTAACTCCTTGAACACAAGGATATTCTAACCAATCTCCTTCGGCTACAACTGTATGACCCATATCTTTTAATTTTTTAACTGTTGCTTCTGGAATTCTTGTTTCATAAACTAATTTTTCATAATCATCATGTATTCTTGGTGCATCAATTGCATCTTGAATATCCATATTATGGTCTACAACTTTACTAATAACTTGAGCTACTCCAGTTATTATTCTTGTTGCTCCAGGAGCTCCTAAACTCATTACAGGTTTACCATCTTTTAGTACAATTGTTGGTGACATTGAACTAAGTGGCTTTTTACCTGGTACAACTGAATTGGCTTTACCTTCTCCAGTCACAAAATCATCCATTTCATTATTTAATAATACTCCTGTTCCTTTTGCAACTACACCAGAAGCAAAAACTTCGTTAACGGTTTTCGTAACTGATACAATATTTCCCTCTTTATCAACTATCGAATAGTGTGTTGTATCATCCGATTCATCGTATTTCCATGCATCTCCTTCAACATACTCTTTTGATTTTTTCATATCTATATTATTAGCTAACTCTTTTGCATATTCTTTTGATAAAACTCCATTCATTGGAACTTTTACAAAATCTGTGTCTCCCATGTACTTAGCTCTATCTGCAAAAGCCATTTTTATAGCTTCTGAAAATAAATGATAATATTCTGGAGAATTAATATCCAATTTACCAATATCATAATTTTCTAATATATTCAATATTTGTATAATATGAGCTCCTCCAGAACTAGGTGGAGCAGATGTTACTATCTCATACCCTCTGTATGTTCCTTTAGCAGGCTCTCTCTCAACTATATTATAATCTTTTAAATCTTCTAATGTTAAAACACCACCAGCATTTTGTGCAGATTCAACAATTGCTTGTGCTATCTCTCCTGTATAAAATGCACTATCTCCTTCTTTAGAAATTTTTTCTAATGTTTTAGCTAACTCTTCATTTTTAATTGTATCACCAACTTCATAAGGCAATCCATCTTTTAAATATATTTTAGCTGTTTCAGAATTATTATCAATCACATCGTATTTTTCTTTAATATCTCTATTCATAACTGCAGAAACTTTATATCCATTTTTAGCCATATCAATTGCTGGTTTCATAACTTCTTCTCTTGACATCGTCCCATACTTTTCTAAAGCATATAAAAGTCCTTTAACTTCTCCAGGCGTTCCTATTGATTTTCCACCAACTTCTTTCTCATTTCCAACCACTTTACCATCTTCGCCAATCACCCACATACTTGGTGTTGCATTTTTCGGTGCAATTTCTCTAAAATCTATAAATTTTGTCTCTCCTGTTTTAGCAAGACGGATCATCATGAATCCTCCTCCACCTATGCCCGATGATTGAGGTTCACATACACCTAATGCAAATCCCACAGCTACTGCAGCATCTATAGCATTACCTCCTTTTTTTATTATCTCTGCTCCAATCTTACTTGTTTCGTATTTTCCTGTAGAAACAACTCCCTCTTTTCCTGTAGCATCTCTACCCGTTCTAATTATCTCCCCATTTTCATCATACGGTTTAAATTCTTGTGCTACTTTTACATTTCCTGAAGTATTTGCTTTAATATTCACTTCATTAAATGAAAAAATTGCTAAAACTAGAGCTCCAAATAAATATCTTTTTTTCATACTCTCCCTCCGATTATCTTTTCGTTACTTATTTAATACTATATATAAAACAAATTGTAAATAAAACACCCATTTTTCTCTTTTTTCTCTTTATTCTCACAAAAAAATAAACCCTCTTTGCTGTCAAATACAACAATTTGGGTTTTAATCTCTATTTTAGTTTATACTCCTTTTTAGGTCTTCCAATCTTTCCATAAATATTATTTAAAATAACCTTCTCCTCATCTAAAAGGTAGTTCATATATCTATTTACTGTTTTTGTAGCAACTCCCGTTAAATTGGATATTTCATCCACATCTATATACTCCTTTTTATTACTTAAGCACCCCAAAACTATATTAAGAGTATTTTTATCTATTCCTTTAGGGAGAACCTCTTCATCTTTTAAACGCTTTTTATTATTCAAATGAACATTCACTCTTGAAAAAAGATCAAGCATTTTTATTGGTTTAATAGCAAAATCGTTCGCACCTGCTTCAAAAAAACTTTCTGCTACAATCTCCTTTCCTTCCACTGTTAAAGCGATTATTGATACGTCTTTATCCAATGCTCTTATCAATTTTACACCAACGGCTCCATTAATATATGGCATATTATAATCTATTAAAATTATATCAAACTTTCTATTTTTTAATATCTCTAAAGATTTTTCCACGCTATTAGCAGTTTCTACACTCCATCCCTTATATATAAAAAATTCAGATATTGCAAAACATATCTCCTCTGAATCATCTATAATTAACATATTATTTCCCATATTCATCCCCCTTTAGAATGATATAAATTTTTGTTCCATTTTTTATTTTTTTTACAAAATATATTTTCCCTTCCATATCTTTTATAGTTTTTACAACAAAAGAAAGCCCTTTACCTGAGGAGTTTTTTGTGGATACTCCCTCTTTTACTAACTCATTTATATTATCAATATCAATTCCATCACCACAATCATCAATTTGGATAATTAATCTCTTTTTATAATCTTTAACCATTATATTTACAACTGATGAATTTGCTTCCCAAGAATTAACAATAAGATTTATTATTACCCTCGATAGTAAAATTCTATTTCCTTTTAGCTTATAATCTTTTTTTAAATAATTTTTATAGGTTATTCCCTCGATATTTTTATGAACTGATAAAAAAGAAAAAATAAATCTCATCATCTCTTCAATTACTATTGGCTTCTCAGATTTTACAGATAATATTTCACTAATCATAACATTAGTTTTTTCTATTGAATCTTCCATCTTTTTTAGGTAAAGTTTTTTTCTCTCATCCTCCTCTTGAAGAGTAAGAGTTTCTAATAGAGCTCCCACTGAAAAAATTGGTGTTTTCAAATCATGAACCAATAGTTGAACCTCTTTTAAGTGTCTATTTTCCATCTCTGATCTAGATCTTGCGATTCTTTCCTCTTGTCCTTTAAAAAAATGCAGTAATAAAATTGAAAACAGAGTGAAAAAACTAAAAAAACTAATACAAATTAACGTTACAATTAAATCTGCTTCCATAAAAATTATAGCTTTATTTAAATCTGATGTAATCTCTCCAACACCTAAAAAATTAAAAAATCTACTTACATCTAACCATTGTAATCCCACAATAAAAGATAAAAAAACTAGATATTTTTCTACATACGTTATATTTTTCAAATCAAATTTTATATAATAACAAAACCATAATACCCCTAAAATACTTGTTTTCCCAACAGGAAGTTGAATATCATAAAAAATTTTAATTAAGCTGTAAGCAATTGGAATTATTGGCAGTATCAATAACACCTTTTCAAAATTCCTTTTTCTACCATTTTTTATTATCTCTATTGAATCAAAAAGTAAAAAAATCGCTATATACATTGGTATTGATCTTAATGTATTCATAATAACTAACTTTAACATCCCAATTAAAAGATGTTCTTTATCCCATAACTCCAATGCTTTAGTTATAGAATCATAAATTTTAAAATTTTGATGTGTTAAAAAAATTGGTAATATCATTCCCAAAAAAAGTATTATTAAAACTAATTTGATTTTTTTCTCTTCTAATTTAATCTCCACATACCCACCCCACTTAGTATGCCTTATTATATCATTTTTTTTATTAATAGAACATTTTAATTTAATTAAGTAAAAAAATAAATTTAAAATTAGCTAAAGAAAGTGATGATAGAAAAAATTCAAGTTGATATCCTCAGAGATAAAGAGGAGCAGTTTGAACCAACAGTTATTCTCAACCACTCTACAGATATTTCTTCTCAAAAAAAACCTCCAAGTTAAATAATTTAATATTACCTCAACTTGAAGGTTTACACGAATATTTAATTAAACCCAAAAACCCATTTAAATGAAAAAATTAGAAAATTCATTTTCCGAAATAGGTTTTCCTATAAAGTAACCTTGAACTAAATCTACATTTATTTTTTTTAAAAATTCTAATTCTTCGGAAGTTTCTACTCCTTCAGCTGTTATAATACTATTATTAGTTTTTAAAAAACTAATAATATTTGTATATGTATTTTTTTCTTTTTTTTGATTTATATTTTTTAATAAATTTTTATCAATTTTAACATCATTAATTTGTGCTTTAATAAAATTTTCTCTATTTGAACTTCCAATCGGAAAGTCATCCATTACCACTTTAATCCCTAATTCATTAAGAAATAAAATTGTAGTATTCAAATCATCGTAATCAAAAGTTCCTCTTTCAACTAATTCAATTATTAAATTTTTAGTTCCTTTTAATAGAGATAATTTACTTAAAAACTCATTTTTTAACATTGTTTTAAAGGATATATTTACCGCTAACTTTACATTGGATTTTTTTAAATATTTTTCTACCTTTTTGAGTACTAAAAAATCCAAAAGATGTATTTTATCCATCATCTCTAGTTGTTCTATAATCTCTATAGTAGAAATATTATTTAAAGCAAATCTAGATAAAACTTCGTAGCTTACTATTTTATTTTTTTCTAATGAATAAACTGGTTGAAAAACTATTGATAATATTTTTTCTAG
Source organism: Cetobacterium sp. 2G large (assembly GCF_014250655.1). Taxonomy (NCBI): domain Bacteria; kingdom Fusobacteriati; phylum Fusobacteriota; class Fusobacteriia; order Fusobacteriales; family Fusobacteriaceae; genus Cetobacterium; species Cetobacterium sp. 2G large. The sequence continues at coordinate 304,126 of NZ_JACHTH010000007.1, forward strand.
TTCCTCTTCAGAAATTTCACTAAATACTTTTTCTTCAATATTTTTCATACTTCTCTGTTCCCCCCATTTTTATCTTTTAATTTTGAATAGTTATTGTATATGAATTAATAATTGAAGTGTTTTTTCATATTGTCCCGGAGGTGTATTTTTTATACTTTCACCATCTATTACTCCAATAAGCTTTATATTTCTTTTTCTAGAGTCATTACTGTCAATATTTTCCTCACCGAGTATAAATTCTCTAACTAGTAAATTATTAAAATCATCCAGATAAAGAGAACCGCTCTTTGGAATACCTTTATCTATATCTAAAGAATATGTTGCTCTAATATTTCCGTCGTTATAATATAGCTCTATATCAGCTTCACCTATAACATCTTTAGGATTCCCCATCTTATAAATCTTTCCAAAATTTAAGATTCCACTTGATGCCACAAAAAAGTTTGGTGTTTTTACATTAAATTTATACTTTTCAAGAATCTCATTGTTACTATTTTTATAAATCAGATTGAAACTATCCCTTTGATTATTCTCTCTCCAATAGAAAGGATTTATAAGAATATCTCCATTTTTATATTTTGTTATATCTATTTGTGTTCCATTTGTTAAAATTTTTCGCAATACATCAATTAATTTAAATTCACCTTCATGTGTTTCAAGATAAATATTTTCGACACTTTGAGTTGGCTTATAAGGGAAATCTCCATTAATTAAATTTAAATCTAAAACCTCTTTAGGATACACAATTTCACCCTCTTTTAATAAAATACCCATTCCACCAAAAGAGTTATATCTAGAACTTATGACTAAATCAACCTCTCCCTCTTTAAAAGAATCTTTGTCTTCACTATTAGTTTTCAAAGCTATATTATACTTTCGTCTAGTATCACCAGATGCTTCAATATGCTTAAGAGAGATATTAAAAGTCTCTTGCCCTATAATGTCTTTTAAAGATAATAAAGCATTCAAATTATTGTCGTAACTTATATTTAAAGTAGCTTCAGCTCCATTTTTAGTCATCCTTATCTCAATAGGAGTTGTTATATTTCCAGAAGCATCTGTTTTATACTCAGTTGCATTAAGAAGAACAGTTTCATCTGATGAAACTATTTTAATTGTATTTTCAAAATTAAGTCCATATAAAACCCCAGGTTCATAAATTGTAGTTTCAATACCATTTGGGGTGGTTATAGAATCTTTTTTTAAAACTATTTTTGTATCATTTATATATGTTTTTAAAAAGTTTAAAGCTAAATTCTTTGTAAAACTATCTTTTTCAATAATTATATCTTTATAATTGAAATATCGAACTCTATCATTAGCTGACACTTCTGAATTATTAGTAGGAAGATAAACATTCCCGTTGTTAGCAATAAAGCTACTTTTTTGTGAGTGAATCAAAGCTATTTTATTATCAACATCAGTATTAGCTTTTAAAATAATTCTATTTCCACTTATTTCTCTAGCTTTTTCTAGCATAACTTTAGAAAGAGTTAGTTTAATTTCTGATTCTATTTTTTCTTGTAAATCACCCCATTTGTAAGAACCTACTATTATTATTTTGTTCCCTTTATCACTTTTTTGATAACTGTGAGTATTACTAGAATTTGTATATTCACTTATAAAAGTTCTAAAAGAGATTTCTAAAGTTGGATTCTTTTCAAAAGAATATTTAGTAAAAACGATTTCTCTTTTATTTGTATTACTAACTGATTCTCCTTGAACCTCCCACCCTAAATTCTTTCTTTTTCCTAAAGCTATTGCTGGAAATACATGCATATTACTTCCCTGATTAGGTACACTTCCATTTTGCTGTAAACTAACTTTTCCCATGCTCAAATCTAATCCTATATTCTCTATATTAACATTATCGTTGATTATAATCTCTTTTAAATTTGATTTAGCATTAAAATAAGGAAAATGTAAATCTGCTCCTATATTTGTTCCAATTATTTCTAATTTTTCAATTATATTTTCTGTTAATTTAGGTGTTGTTATTGTAACAAGGGGATTTCTTCCATTATAAGAGTAAGAATATGTTTTACCAGCTTCTATAGTTCCTGAAGTTACATTAAATACTAAACTTCCAATTTCATTGGAATTTTGTAGTGAGAATTTATCTCCAACAAAACTTAAATTTCCCTCAATAGTTGAAGTACTAGAAAATAATGTAATTTTTTGGTTAGGTATAGTTATTTTAACTCCTATATTGTCGTTTGTTGATTTTGTAATCTCTTTATCATAGTTCTTTAATTGAAAATCTATAAGAGGAACTCTTTGAGTTCCAGTTTCTATTGATCTTATTAATTTTTTATCTGCAGATGCAGGATTAGGTTGAGCTAAATAAGCAAATATATTAAATGGTTCTATATTAACATTATATTTATCTCTATGTGTTACTCTTCCAGATGAATTTTTATGCTCTAAAATAAGGGTTTCTTCATATTGAGTTGTTTTATTTAAATCCCAAGTTTCTAGACCAATTGCAACTAAACTATTTTTTCCTTTTTTTAATACATAAGAGTACTTATCGTCATTTGATATTCTAATTTCATCTTTTAAAGTTCCATCACTATCTGTTGTAATCGTTTTAATAAAATTAGTTACTCCATCTCTTAAAACTTTTATATCAATCTTATGATATTCATTTATTTTTGAATAACCTTGCCACTCTTGAGTTACTCCACTTATATTAAGAGACTCAGGGTGTTCTAGCGTATAAGGCATATTATTTGGTAATTTTAAACCATTGCTATTAATATCAAAAGTTCCTTTTAAATTTAAATCACTTTTAGGAACTGGATTTTTAAATGTTACAGTAGTCGCATTCTCTTTTATATCATTATTTTTTAAAACATAAACTTTTGGAAAATCTATCTCTTCAAGAATATTTAAGGAGTTAATTTTAAATCCATTTATGTCTCTTTCTCCTTTTATAGCATATATTTTATTAATTTCATCATCTGTTGAAGAGTATGGAATTAACACTTTGTTTTCAGAGAAACGTTGTGAATAAACCCAAAATTTTTCTAAAATTTCCTGAGAAAAATCTATTTTAAAATCTATTTCAACTTTGTTTTTATCTCCTTCTAGCTCTTTATCGTTGTATCCTCCCACTGCTATGTTTCTATTACTCAATTCTCCCTTATTATAAATAAAGAATTTTTTAATATTTTGATATGGTGTTTCTCTTAAGCTTGTTGAAACCTTTATATTTTCTCCTATGTCAAAGCTAGACCAAGGTCTTTTGTCTATAGGATTAAATGGTAAAGTAGTATTCATTTGCCATTTTTCCTTTGAATTTAATGCAATCACAGGAAATACTGTTGAATCCTTTGTTTGCTGAATTATACTTACCTTATTATTAGGATATTCAACTATAAAACTTTCATTTTCTTTTCTAATTATAATGTCATTAATATCTTTATTTATTTTAAAATTATTATTATCTTCACTTGTAAAATAATTTATCTCTAACTTAAAAGATTTTCTTTTATCTTTTGCAAAACGTGTATTAACATTATTTATACCACCATAATTATAATGATTTATATTTAGAATGTATCTACCTTTTTCTGATCCTGATTTGATTTTTATTCTTGGAAATCTATCTACATATTGAATTTCTAGTAACAATTTATTTCCTGATAATAAATCTACTAATTCTATATCAAATGGAATACTATTTCCTGTATTTTCTAAAGTTCTATATATTGAATCATTTAAAGTAAATGTAGATTTATACCATAACGATTTAAAAAATTTATTACTGTCTGATTTTATAATAAAATCAGAAGAAGATTCCATATTTTCTCTAAATTGGATGCTCTTATTTAACATATTATCATTTAAATCTAATAAAATATTTTCATTTTCTAAAGACGGTTTTTTTATAACTATATTTGGATATTTTTCTCCAACAATAGGTATATCTATTGAATTCATATTAGGAGCCTTATATGTTCCATTTGTTTCTGAACCTATTACAAAACTAACTTGTTCTAAATCTTTTGGACTTAATATTATTTCTGATTCTACTCCTTGCCTAAATTCATTTAGTATCTCTTTAAAATTATTATCAACTATTAATCTTCCTTTTAGATCAGCTAATATACTTTTTTCATTTTCTTTTATTTTTCCAATAAATGTTGGTAATTTTTCACTTTCATCTTGTCTTTGAACGATATTTAAATTCTCATTTTTATTTTCAAAAAACATTTGTACTTTAACTGGTACTTGATATTGAGATTCAAATCTTGCTTCTACTTTTTTTCTAGGTGATAGAGGTATTGATGAATAAAATTCCCATCCATTATCTCCACTCTGGTTTCCCAAAGCTAAACTAGGAAAGCTACTATTATTATTAATTTTCATTTCTAAACTTCCAAAATTAACATTATTTATTGGATTTGTTTCTAGACTCTCACTATCCTCAATTTCATAACTCTTTAAATTTGAAATTCTACTAATTTTTGTACTTGCTGGATAGATATTCAAAATGTGTTCTTTCACTTTATTTCTTTGTGTATGAGTTATATAAATTCTATTCACTTTATCTGAAATTATTTTAGGATAAAAAATCCCAATATTTTTACCATTACAAAAGAAGAATAAACTAAATGCATCATAAATATTATTATTAATTTGAATATCTAATCTTCTATATGCACCGTAAATTGAATCTGAGTCTTGATGACCCATATCATAAATATTGCTTATATTTACTCCATCTATTTTAATAGTACTGTGTATGTTTGAACAATTATCTTGTTTAAAACTTGTTATAAAACCTTCACTAAAATTGTGTTTCTTTACAATTATAGCTGGATTGTCATTAGAATTTAATATAGCTCCATTTTCATCGAAGATAATATTATTATTTGTAGCTCCTGTTAAATATAAACTTACCTCTTTTTCTTCTTTTTCATATAAATCTCCAATATTTAATATATGTTCTTTTATATCTCCTGCATTATTTGTATGAGTTATATAAAATCTATATCTATTTCCAGTTTCTGGGAGCTGGCTCATATACAGATGCAGTACTGCTTCTTCTGGATTTGGATTGCAATAATACCTTAATACTATAATAGCTCCATCGATAGTTTTTATAGTAGCATCTAAATATAAACCATTATCAGTTCTTAAGTCATAATTTACAGTTTCTATACTTGGACTACTTATTTTTAAAATATTTTTATCGTGAGAATGATTACCGTCACAATAATATCTAAAACCTTCTATAAAGCCATCTTGAAAATTATGTTTTTTTACTTCTGCTTCTCCTTCAATTATATTTCCATTTTTATCAAATCCTAACCATGTTTGATATCCATTTATATATGAAATTGTAACTTCTTTTTTTTCAACAATATTTTTCATATCATATTCTTGAATATTCAATATTTGTTCTTTAAATAATTTATTATTTGAATCTTTATGCTCTAATCTTATTTTATATTTTGATTTGGGTATTAATTTTCCTCCTACATTAAACTCAAAATGTCCATCAGGAGAAAAAACTAAGCATATATCCATTTCATTATCAAACTTTAAAACTCCTTTTAGTATTCCTTCTTGATAAGTAAGTTCAACTGATTTACCTGTATTTTCTTCTGTAGCAAGAATCCTTGGGACTTGTAAATTAGACACAAAAGGCATTGTTTTTATAAAATTACCTGTTATCTTTTCAACAGTTAAATTGTTACTATCTCCAAAAGTTATATTTCCATTTAAATCAAACTTATACCAATCATAAATATAATTATTTTTATACTTTAATGTTACTTCAGCTTTTTCAATAAACTCATTATTTATATTTAAAATGTCCTCCATAATAACATTTCCATTTGAACTATTTGAATCTCTATGAATTAATTTATATCTATAGCTTTTTGTATTATCAAGAGTTTTCATATTTAAACGTAATTCTCCTGCATTTCTTAAAAAAGTAATTTTTACATCAGGCATATCCAAAATTGCAAAATCGTCTATTGATGTTCTTCCTGCTGAAACTGCTATTCCTATAGGATTTCCAGCCACATCTATCTGTTGGGCTGTTATATATGTTTCTCCTCCTTTTCCAGTTACAAATTCTCCATTTAAACTTTGGAGTGTAATACCCAGTACAGATCTATTAGGTAATCCTTTAGTGTCAAAATCTGACTGTACATTATCATAGCCTTTTAAATACGTCACTGTTGCTTCTCTTCTTTTTATTGGTTGTAAACTTTGGCTATTAATTATTAGAGTATGTTCTTTTGTTTGGTTTCCAGATGTATGAGTTATTCTAAAAGTATAGCTTCTTGATCCAGTAGAATTTATTTGTTGTAACCTTAACTTAAGAGAGCCATCTGCATTATACATAAATGCAAAACCTTCATGGTTAGGATCATGAAAATAAATTTGCATATCTTTTGGCTGATTTAAAAATTTTTTATCACTAATAGTAGTAAGAGCATTCCCATTAGTATTAATGTAAGATATTGTTATGGTTGTCTCTTCAGAAAAAGAGTTTATAAATCCTCCATTTTTTATAATTTCAACTTCATTTTGAGGAATTTCTGAATTTATTAAGCCTCCTTCTAAATTAAAAGCTAGCGTTTTACCCTCATATGTTTTTATCTCATTTTTTAAATTAATTGTCACAGTTTTAGTTTCTATTACAGCTTTTTCATCTGCTAGAAATGCTCTCTCAATATTAGCATTGTAAACTTTTATAACTTGATTATTTTCTTGAATAGATATATAAAGTTTTTGAGGTTCATTTTCATATGGGATTTTTAAAACTTTCTTTCCTTCATATTCCGTTACCTCATAATTCATAATTTGTGAAGCACTTCTATTTCTACCTTTACTTCTTCCATTTACTTCACTACTACCTTGAACATCTTCACTTACTATTAAATTATACTTTTTTTCTAAATCCTCAGCATTTTTAACTCCTCTAAGAGCTTGCTCTCTTTTTTTGGAGAAATCTACATAGATATTTTTATTTTTTCTATCTATATACACCTCTTCTAAAGGTTCACTATTTATTTTTGTAACCTCTATATTTAATTCTGCTGGCTTTGTTCTCCTAGGAAGTGACTCGATTCTTTCTAATTCTGGTGCTATTTTTTCTGGTAAATCTGGTGTATTTCCCCTTACAATAAGTGAAGAGAATAAAAAAGAAAAAAATACAATAAAAAAGAGCTTGTGAAAGCTCCTTAACTTTTTGTTCATAGATCTCCCCCTATAGTTTCATTTATCATTTCATCTGGAAATATTGGTAAAATTTGTGGTTTATTCTCCCCTTCAGGAATTGGTGTTGGCTCTACTGGTTTTGTATTTATATTTACTAGTGAATAAACTCCCATAATTATGGGTAGTTGCCCAACATACTCTCCCTCTATAACCTCAATACTTTCACCCCTATCTAGCTCACGTCTATCTAAAATAGCATAAAACTTAACTAACTCTCTCTCATTTTCCAGTAGTATTTCATTTTGTTTTCTATCCATTCCCACTCTTTCAACTTTTATCCATTTCTTTCTATTTGTCATATTAACAAAATTTGGAAATTTAAAGGTAATTCTCTTTCCTAAATCTTTTTCTTTGTCAGTTGTATAAATCTCCACATGAGATACAGCTACAACTTGGTTAGGACCAACCTCTGTATGATTTATATCTCGAAACCTAAGAGGTTCAACTATTTTTACTTTTATCTCACTAAAACTTATTGAAAAGATAGTCATAAAAACTATCAGAACTATATTTTTTCTCATGACTACCTCCTCTCATTTAATTCAACAGTTATATAGACCTTTTTCTTATGCACACCCTCTCTAGATATATTTTTACCATCTATAAATAGATAGTTATCAGTAACTAACTTTTTATTTATATATTTTGGAGAGTATATAAATGTGTCTAAAGTACCATCCCCATCTATATCTATCTCTGTTTCACTATAATTTAAAATATAAAAATTTTGCTTATCAGGCTCTTTATTCATCTCTAGTTCAAATGGGATTGTTACCTGCTCATCGTCTATAATAAGTGCTTTTATATCTACATCTGTTATAATCTCTAGAGGTACAACTGCTTTAACTTTCGTATCTAAATGTATTGTATACGAATCTTCTAACTTCCATTTTACTTCTTCTCCAGTTCCGTCTGTTGTAGACTCTTCACTAGGTAAAGCTGGAATAAGAGGTATAGCTGGTAAAAGATTTGGCTGGCTCTCATAATCCTCTGGTAGAAGAGGCAAGGTAGTTGGCATATGAACTAACTCACTTGCTAACATACTACAACTTAGAAGGGCTAGTATTAGAGCTAATAACTTTTTCATACTTTCCTCCCTCACTTAAGAATATCTGCTTAAGTGTTAATCTATCTCTATCTAAGTGGATAATAAACCGATTCTCTCTATCATCATAGTACCCCAACACTACGTTTTCAGCGATTTTTTTTGCTTTATTATCCACACCTATATATTCAATTTGTAACATATACTTTCTAGCATATAATCCACTAACTTCAAATGTTCCGTCATTTTCAGGATTTAAATACTCTATTAATTTTCCTTTCTCATCTAAAACTTTAATAAGTATATTTTCAAATAGCCCTTCTTTTTCTTGATCTTTTAGATTTAAACTTTTATCCACTTGAATCTCACCAACTATAGTAACCATTGGTTTTATAGGAATGTGAGCAGTTACTGTTCCAACTTGTTGACCTAGTATTTTTATCTTTGTATCTCCAATTGTATATGATGGTTTTCTAATAGTTGGTTTCATATCATAAACTATTTTATTTGGAACTCCAAAGAACATAGCCTCTCCATTTTCATCTGTATCTATCTCTTGGTCTCCAATTTTTACAGCTACATAGTCCACTCTTTCTTCATCAGTATCCATAACTCCATTGTCATTTTTATCTAGAAAAGTTACAACTTTAACTCTAGTGCTATCAATACTTTCTAATGGTTTTTTAATATTTTTCAAATCCATAACTCTATTTATACCAGCAGAGTATCTTTGAGCACCAGTTTCATCAAAGTTAACTTCACCTCTAAGCCAGTTATCATAATCTAAAGTAAATCTAAATGTAAACTTCTCTTTATATGAATCTGAATATCCAAACTCAAATGAGTAATCAAGTATGCTAAAGATATTTTTATTTGTTAATCTTAAAGTTGTTTCTAAATCCTTTCCATCCTCTAGCCAGTAGTTTGTAAGTTGTACGTTATATTTTTTTAATCCATTGTAATACATATTAACTTCATAACTATCCTCTTGGTTTAAAGATTTGTTGTAATCTAGAGAAAGTAAAAAATCTTTCCAACCTTTGCTAATATTTAACCCAACACTTTCATCATTACGATTATTTTGCTCAATATTATATTTTGTCTTACTCCATTCATAGTTAATTTGGAAAATTCCTGTTGGATTATATGTTATAGAGTAACTTTCATCTGATTTCTCATCAAAATACTTTCCATAGTGTGCTCTATCAACTATAAATCTAAAATCTTTTATATCAATTTGGAATGTTCCATCATATGAATATCTATCTTTGTTACTAACTCCCTCGTCATTAACTACACTTGTATTTAGTGCTCGCTCTGTTCCAAGTACCAAAGTATAAGGGAATCTATAGATATAGTTACTGTATACAACCTCTCCTCTAATATGTTCTAAATACTCAATTCGATTATCTCCAACATCCTCAGGTTCATGTACATATCCTAATCCTAAAGTTAGGTTTTGAGTGATACCATGATATAGATTAGCATTTATTGAATATCTATCATATTGATCCACTTCACGAAAAGAGATATCATACTCTGTCTCTCCTTTGTTTTGTTGGAAGTAATTTGCAGCAGTATCTATGTCTATTGTGTATATTCTTCCATCTGGTTGATAAACTCTTAAAGTATAACGTCTGTTCTCTTGAATCTCTGAGTTATCAAACTCCACTGTTCCATCAACAGCATCTTTAACTTCAATTGGAAATCCTAAGTATAACAGTTCTACTCTACTTCCAATAGGTACAGTTTCTTGAATTACATAATTTTTACCTTTAATGTAATATCCACGCTCTTTTCTAAAGCTTGCTGCCCACTCTCTAACTCCTCCGCTACCATTATTTTCAAGTTTTAAAGAGTGATTTTTATAGACATCAGGATAGTATAAGCTTGTATTTCCTAAATTATTATTTCTCACATCATAAGCTGTTGTGAACTCTCCGTAAAGCAGTGGTCCTTGATATTCTAAATTTCCTGTCCAATCAGTTTCCGTTTTTCTATCACTAGAATCTTTTCCAGCTTTATTTAAAACTCCTTGAAAATCAAAACGCATATATCCCACATCAAATAGAGTACGCTCACTTGTAAACATAAGCTCTCCAGCATTTTTAGCATCAATTAATCCATCTTTAACATTTGCTAAATATGCCTCTATCTCTGCTGACGTTTCAAAGCTAAGTCTCATTGAAACACTAGATTTCTCTTGATCTATATGGAGTTCTCTTAAAAATAACTCTTTAATTTTTTCACTCTCTACAAAGAAATCACTTTGCTCAACTACAACATAGGAATCACTAGGTTTTAGTTCAACCTCTTTAACATCTGTTCCTAAAGTTGCTTTTAAAATCTCACTTTGTATTGTATAGTCTTTAAATCCTATTGCATTAAATAGACTTATAACAGGAAGGTATATTTTATTGTCTTGAATTATAATGGGATATACATCACTAACTTTTGCACCGTTAACTTTTAAACTGAAAAAGTCTTCTCTTTCTTGAACTCCTTGAAGTTCATTAGAAAAAATTTCATACTCTTCCTCTGTTATCATATTCAAACGTTTTAATTCATTTAGTTCTTCTAAAGTAAATTCTGCTGAATATGTTAGTAACGAAAAACATATAAATGCTAGTAAATATATGTTTAATCTTAATTTCAAGACTACACCCCCCTTTTTTTAGCTATTTTATTTTTTCTTCATACAAGACTTTTTTGCTTAGAGAATCTTTAATTATCAATGTATTATATTTGGAAAAATTTTTTATTAAATCTTTATCATGTTTTACTAATTTTTGATTTAGTTTTAATGCTTTAATTTTTTCATTTTTTAGTAGCCTTAGATTACCAATATAAGCTGGATTTTTCCCCTTATTTTCAGCTAAATAGAAATCTAATGTTCCTCTTCTTTCTCCAACATTAGCAATCAATCCATAAAAATTAAGATTATTTTCTTTTAGAGTAACCGAAAAATCTTTTAAAAATATTTTAGGATTTAAATCTCCAACATATCCTGCTAAATCCATTTTTAGATGTGTTAAAATTTGAACTGTAGAATTTTCTTTTGAATTTAGTTTAGGCAGTGCTATCTCTTTTACACCAACTGTAACTAAGTATTCACCTTTCGGTGCACCTTTTGGTGCTTTTATAAAAATTTTAAATTTTCCACTACGCCCTGGTTTTAAAGTAACTGTTGTAGGAAATATCTCTATCCAGTTTTTCATAGATTTTTCTATTCCTTCATCAGTTAGATAAAGTTGATATTTTAAGGTGTTTTGAGTTGGATTATATAAAGTGTACTCCTGAACCTCTCCTTTACCATCTATTTTTTTATCAAAAGTAACAGGATTTATATTTACATATCCAAAGATATTTACTACTAAAAGGAAAAAAAGAATAAAAATGTTTTTCATAAAACTGCCCCCATGTTTTAATTTAGTGTATAATTCTCTTAAAAAAAGAGAGAATAGAGCTTCTCTCTAAGTTTAAAGGAATTATTATTTTCCTGATCCTGCTGCTTCATAAGTTACTGTTAATGTTGGCATAGCATCTGTAGAAACTTTATTGTCATAAGCTCCTGATCCTGCTGTTGTTGGAACTGAACCTGCTGCTATTGTAGATGTTATTGTTCCTAGATGCTCTCCTCCTGAAAGTGGTGCTTTATATTCGTAAGAATCTACTCCAATATTAGGAGCATTCGTATCTCCAGTCCCATTTACAAGTCTTAAATTAGAAGTTATTTGATTTGCAGGAATTGCTGCTGATCCAACTTTTGTTAAAGTTGTAGTTGTCTTATTTAATGCGATAGTTACATTACCATTATTTTTTGTATCAACTGCTCCATCCGTACCAGTCACTTTAACTTTGAAATTTTTAGCTATTACTGAATCTCCTTTGTCACTTCCTCCAACAATTTTATGATCTAATAAAAGTTCATCTAATATTGTTCCTGCCTCATCTGTTATAACTAGTGCATTAGCTGGCTTTACAACCTCTGCTATTACTCTTACTGGTACTGATGCTCCATTTTCTTTATCTCCTGGGTTTGCTGCAAACGCCGCCATTGATAATGCTATGATTCCGAATAAAACTTTTTTCATTTTGTTTCCTCCCATATGTATTTTTTTTATTTATGTTCCCTAATATATATCAAGTTTTTTGATATTAAAGTTTTTTCTTAGTTATCTCTTCATATGTTGATGAATCTCTAAGTCTAATTCCAGATATATCACTCTTTTTCATTTTTTTCATAGTTAGAACTACATCCTGTGTTGCTTCAACTCCTATTCTTCCTTTTTCCAATGTTTCATATCCATCGTTATTACCAATGATATCTATGTTATACCAAATACCTCTTTTAGAAGTATTATTTTTAACATTAAAAGAGATTACTGTTTCCTTCTCTTTATTTTCACTTATTTTTAAGTTACTTATTTCTAATTTTGGTTTTAAATCCCCCACATAGGCTACAATTTCCAAATTAACATTTAATGCCATACGTGCTGCTGCTGCAACATTTTTTCCATCATCTTTTGCTAATTCTGGTACAGGAACTGATTTAAAGTTTAAAAATGTTGAGTATTCTCCCTCTGAAGTTCCTTTAGGTGCTTTTATATAAACTTTTAAAGTGCTCTCACTTCTTGGTTTAATTGTTATTATTTTAGGACTAAACTCAATCCATTTATCCATATGTCCTTTATACTCACCTGTTCCAGGTAGTGGTACTATTTTAAATCTTTGTGTTTTTGTGCTGTTGTTATACATTGTAAATTCTTGGTAGCCTCCCCCACCATCTATACGTTTTTCAAAAAATGTTGGTGTAATATGAAATGGAAATGTTATAGAAAAAATTAGTAAAAACATTAAAATAATTTGATAAATTTTCCTCATTTGTCCCCCCTAGACTATTTTGTAATTTAAAAAACATTGTATTTTCCCATCCTTTTTTTAGTAAAAAAAGACGATTTTTAGACTAAAATTTATGGAAATAAAAAAGCACTTAGCTTTTGTATTTATAATTACAAAAGTTAAGTGCAACTGGCTGCCATTTTAAAGGCCCTATAGCTTTGCGTCCTTCAGTTTCCTAAAGTTTGCCGTATTGAAATGCTATTATATATTATTTTTTTTATTTTTTCAATTAGAAATTTTTTTATTTTTTTTTAAAAAAACTTCTATAATACCAATAAAGTTTTTTATTTCAAACCATTTCAACTTTTATTAGTACACAATATTGTAGTCAAATTAATATACAAAACCTAACTTATTTTTCCTTTTTTTTGAAAAAAAGAAACAAATAAAAAAATTAATAATATTTTTGAAATTGCTAAATATATTGGACGATATCTCGCGCGTCCTGCAATAGCTGAATATAGGATTACTGATATTACGGACTCCTCTGTTACATTTTGGTATCAAAAACCTGACTCTCCAAAGAAAATATTTCTAACTCTTCCCATGACTCAATTTATTGGAAGATTATTAGCACATATTCCACCTAAAAACTTTAAAATGATTAGAAGATTTGGGCTATATTCTAGAAGATATAAAAATAAAAAACCCAAGAAAATTAAGCTTTTTAAAGGCAAAATTTCTTGGGCTGAACGTATTTTTAAAACCTTTAAGACGAATCCATTAATTTGCCCTAAATGTAACTCTAATCTTGTTCTTTTAGAAATATTCCATATTAAATATGGTGTAATATTTCCTAAAACTGGTTTTTCTTAATACGTTAACTCAAATAACTATTCACCCGCACAACACCTGCGGTATTTTGTGGTATTCACAACTTTGAGCTTTCGCATTATTATACTATTTTTTTTGTCTTATCTCAAATTTTTCAGTATTTTTTTGCCTAAATTTTTTCTATAATTTCCTTATATAATAAAAAAGCATTCTTTTAATTTAATAAAAGAATGCTTTCTATATTCAATTATTTATTTACTCTATTAACTCTCAGAGCATTAAATTTATTTTTGTAACTCTCTTTTTATCATTATTTCTAATAATTTTGAATAATCAAACTCATAAGTTTTGCAAATTTCTTTTCCTAAATATTCGTATAACGAAAGAAGTTCTTTTACATCTGTTCCATCAATTTCAGTTACGATTTCTTCATCGTCCAACATAATACTTAATTTCATTCCCCTTAGCTTATTAAATTAACTATTACAAATAATCTACTAAATTAAATATTAAATTATTTTTTTATTTCTAATAAATTATATATTATTTTTTATTTTTTTTCAATCATAATTGCTAAAGGAACTATTCCCTATTCTAAACTACAATCTATCGTCTCTAACACTAACAAGTTTCTAACTAACTACTAAACAAATAAGAAAATATTATTCTAAAAAGGATATATATAAAAAGAAAGTAAAAATAAATAGAAATACTAAATGAGGTGAATCTTATGATAAGAGCTTTTAAATTAATGTTTTGGTTTTTATTTATCCCTTTGCTTAAAATGATACCAACAGACACCAAAGAATTTTTAAAAAATCCTAAAAATAAAGATATAATTTATCCTGATGAAACTCTTTATTCAGCTTACAATAATTCATTTAATTCTTTTTTAATAACTAACACTAGAATAGTTAGTGTTTTTAAATTAAGAAATAGAATAAATATATTTTCAGTTCCACTTTTCCAACTAGGAACTTTATGTACTTACAGCTTTAAACCTCTTAATTTAAAAATGATATGTATAACCTCTTCTCCTGGGTATAACTTTTACTGGTTTTTCAAATATGGTGTGAATATGGAAAATCTTTCTAATGAAATCTCAAAAGTTGTTGCAGATGTTCAAATTAGTGGCGGGTCTAAATTACAAAAAATATTTTAAATACTGAAAAAATTAAAGGGCATGTTTGTAATAAAAACTACAAACATGCCCTCATTTAATCAAATACTATCTCTTTGAAATTTTATTTTTTACAACCTCATAAATATAGAACAATATAGGAATTAATATCAATGTTAATAGTGTAGAAAATATAAGTCCAAAAATAACTGCTATAGCCATTCCCTTATACATTTCACTACCTTGCCCAATTCCTAAAGATAAAGGAACCATTCCAAATACTGTTGTCATTGTTGTCATAAAAATTGGTCTTAGTCTCGTTCTTCCAGCCTCTAATATAGCTTCTTTTAAAGGTAACTCTCTTTCTAAAAGAATCTTTATATAATCTATTAAAACTATTGCGTTATTTACAACTATTCCTGCTAGCATAATGATTCCAACAAAAACCATTGTATTGGTCTTTTGCCCAGTTAATAAAAGTCCACTATAGACACCTATAACTGAAAGAGGAACTGTTCCCATAACAATAACTGGTAAAATATATGATTCAAATTGTGCTGCAAGTATAAAATAAACTAAGAACATCGCTACTACAAAGGCTGCCTTTAACTGCTCATTTACTTCAGCCATATTTCTTCCACTTCCACCAAAAGAATATGTTATCGTTTTAGGTAAACCTGCTTCGTCTAAAATCTCTTTTATATACTTTTGACCTGTCACTAAATCGAGCCCATTCGTAGTATTAGCATCAATGGTTACCATTGTAATCTTATCCTCTTTATCTATTCCGTAAGCTCCCTCTCCTATTTCAAAAGTAGCTATATCTTTAAGTTTTACAACTCCACCATCTTTTGATTTTATTCTTAGCTCTTGAACCTTTTCAGGTGAGTTTCTAAACTCTTCACCAAGTCTTAAACTTACGTCTACCTCTTCATTTGCTGTTTTTATCTTTATTGGAGCTCCACCTAATATTTGGTAACTTACTGAAAGCGTTAAATCATTAACTTTAACTCCATAGTATTCCATTTTTTTTCTATCTAAAAGTATTCTCACTTCTGGATTTCCATTGACCATAGAGTTATTTATATCTGTAAATCCTGGATTTGCTGCCATTTTTTCTGAAATTACTTTTGAAACATAACCTAATTGATTTAGATCATCAGATTTTAAAATTAAAGTTATATCTCTTCCTGTTCCTCTTCCAAAAGCCATTCTAGGAACTAAGTTTAACTTTACATCTGGAATATGTGATATCTTTTTTCTCGTTTCATTCATAATCTCTTGAACTTTTTTATCTCTATCACTTTTAGGACCAATATCTATCATAACAGAAACAGCTTCTTTACTAACTGAAGATATAAATTTTTTCGTTTGTGGATCTTTCCCAACAATAGCTTCTAACTCTTTTGTAATTCTATTTGATTTTTCAATCTCCATACCACTTGGCATTTCAGCTATAATAGTATAAACTCCATCGTCAGTTGTTGGCATAAATTCTCCACCAATTTTTTTAGACCCATATCCTACAATAACTACAAATAGAACAACCATAGCTCCTAAAACTATACCTTTATATTTTAGTGATAGTATTAAAACTTTAGAGTAATACTTCTTTATAGTTTTTAAAATTTTTCCTTCTTCATGAACTGTAGTTTTAGATTTTAAAATTCTACTACATATCATAGGAACAAATGTTATTGCTATTATTAAAGATGCTAATAAAGAGAACGTTATTGAAAAAGCCATATCTTTATACATCTCTTTTGCTCTTCCCTCTCTTATAACTATGGGAATAAACACAGCGATTGTTGTTGCTGTTGAAGCTATTATTGGAATAATAACTTCTGAAGCTCCATTTTCCGATGCTTCCATCCTATCTTGTCCTAACTCAGTTAAGTGCCTAAAGATGTTATCTAAAACAACTATTGAGTTATCCACTAGCATTCCCACTCCTAAAGATAATCCCATTAAAGATATTATATTTAATGTCATTCCTTTAGCTCCAAAGAATCCAAATGTTGCAATTATTGAAACTGGTATAGCCACTGTTACAACTAGAGTTGCTCTCCAATCTCTTAAGAAAATAAATAGAATTATTCCAGCTAGAACAAGCCCTGTTATAGCGTTACTTTTTACTGTATTTATAGATGTAGTTATATCCACAGCAGAATCTCTATTTATAGTAAACGATGCCCCTTTAGGTAAAAGAGGCTCCATCTTTTTTAACTCCTCTTTTGCTATCTTAGAGATTTCAACTGTGTTTCCAACATCACTCTTTTCTATATTTATTATAATATTATCAATTCCATCAGTTCTACCATAACTATCTCTATCTTTTATACTTAACTCTACCTTAGCAACATCTGTTAGGTATAACGTTTCACCATTGGCATTTTCTAAAACAATCTCTTTTATGTCCTCTAAAGTTTTAGCCTCTCCTGAAACTTTTACTAAATACTCTTTATCTCCCTCTCTTATATATCCAGATGGAAAGTTTAAACTTGAACTTTTTAAAGTACTATATAAATCTGTTACTGAAAAATTATAAGCCTCTAACTTCTCTGGGTCAATTGTTACTTTAATCTCTTTTTCAAGTCCACCAAAGATACTAACACTTCCTACACCCTCAATTCTCTCAAGTCTTGGGATAACAACATTATCTGCAAAACTTTTTAAGTTTATTAAATCCTCTCCCCTTAGTCCAATAAGCATTACCCTATCTCCAGAAGATGAAGTTTTTCTTATAACTGGTTCATCTATATCATCTGGTAGGTTATTTCTTATTCTACTAACAGCTGTCACTAAATCGTTTACTTTATTATCTATAATAACACCATATTCAAACTCAACTGTCAGTGCTGATTTTCCCATAGTTGATTTAGTCGTTATTCTTTTAATTCCTTCTACACTTGTTAAACCTTTTTCCACTTCTTTTGTAACTAGCTTCTCCATATCATCTGGAGAGGCACCTTTCCAACTTACTCTAATTGCAGCCATTGGCATATTATAATTAGGCATAAGTTGTGTTTTTAAATTAACTAACGTCAATATCCCTAGTATAACCATTGATATTATTATCATCATGGTAACAACTGGACGTTTTATTGAAAACTGTACTATATTCATGTGTTCCCCCTAATCTATAATGTTTACCTTATCTCTATCCTCTAATAAAAATTGTCCCTCTGTTACAAGTTTCATATTAGAATAAAGTTCGTCACTTATAACCTCTTGTTTATCTCCATTAGAATATCCTCTTTCAATCTTTATTCTTCTAGCTTCATCATTTTCTACAACAAAAATATACGAATATAGTTCCTTTATAACAATGGCATTTTTAGGAACTAGATATCCATTTTGTTTACCAGTTTCAACTAGCACTTTAGAATACATACCTTTTTTTATTTTTTCCTCTGGATTTTCAATCTCTACTTTTATTTGGTATTTTTTATTATCTTTATTAGCTACGGGATTTATTTCATATACACTACCAAAATAGTTATTTTCAATTCCCTCTAAATCTATCTCTGCTTTATTTCCAACAGATAGTTGACTTATCTCATGAACAGAAACTCCTGTTTTTACAAGAATTTTACTAATATCTACAACTGTTACTAGATCAGTATTTGAAGGTATTTTTTCATAAAGCTTCAGATTTAAATCTGTAATAACTCCATCTAATTTAGATTTCACAACTAAATCTTCAAAATCTTTTTTAGCTGATAAATAAGTTGCTTCTGAACTTTTCAAATCACTTTCAGATTGAAGATATCCTGTTTTTTTAGTTAGATACTCATCCTCTGATATAAGATTTTTGTCATAAAGTTGTTTAAACTTTTCATAGTTTTTTCTTTTTATTTCAAAATCTGCTTTATTAGATACATACGTTGCTTGAGCTTTTAAGTAAGCTGATTGCACTTCTTGGTCCTCTAAAACTAATATAATTTGACCTTTTTTTACTTTATCTCCATTTTTAAAATTTATCCTTTTTACAGTACCACCTGTTTTAGTTACAACTTTAACCTCATTTAAAGGTTCTGTCACTCCACTTGATATATTTAGTCTTGTTATTAACTCTGGTTTTACTTCAGATACTTTAATATTTTTTCCTAGTTTTTCTTTAGAATTTTGTTTTGCATTACCATTACCACATCCAATTAGTATTAATGATATTAATATTCCCAGTAATTTTTTCACTTTTTTCCCTCCAATTGTTCTTTTCTATACTATATAAGCGAAGATCTATATGTTTCAAAGGCTACATAATAATCCAGTAATGCTGAGTTATAATCTACAGCTGCTTGTCTATATTGACTTTCTGATAATAAAAAATCCACAGTTGAAATTAGTCCCTCATTGTATCTCTCTGTATCTATATTAAAGTTTTCTGTTGCAGCTTCTAAAGCTTTACTTCTAGAATCTTTTAGTTGCTGTAAACGTATTAACTCTCTATAATTTTTTGTAACAGATAGTTTTATACTATCTGATGTTAACTCTTTATTTATAGACTCTATACTCTCATTGTTTTTTGCTACATTGTATTCATCAATTCCACTTCCAAATGAAAATACATCCCACTTTACAGAAACTCCCCCTCTCCACTCTGCATTGTCAAAACTATTTTCAAAGTTATGACTCTCTTTTGAAGTTCCGTATGTTGCAAAGGCGTCAACTTGTGGTAACAAACTTGATCTTGCCACTATCTTTTCAGCTTGAGCATAATCAACTTTATTCACTGCCAATTTAGCAGATAAACTATTTGTTAGTGCTTCATCTAAATCTTTTCCAAAATCAATGCCTGATGTTAAATTCTCTGGTACTTGGAAATCCTTTAAAGTAATATCTTCGTTATTTGGAATCATTAACTTCAGTTTCAAATCCTTTTTAGCTATTTCTAAGTTTGTTTTAGTTCCAGTTATTTGTGCTTCTAAATCTAAAATAGAATACTCTGTTTTTAATAGATCAGCTTTTGTAACTAACTTTAAATTTAATTGCTCATTTTGTTTATCATATCTAGCTTGTAACTCTTTTCTAGAGCTTTCTAAAACTGTTAGATTTTTTTCAAAATTTATTATACTTGAATATAAAGAGATAATATCTAATCTCACATCTCTTTTTTCAGCCCAGAAATATAAATCAGCTATATTTTTAGATGCTTTTGCACCTAAAATTCCACCTGTTATAGCTCCACCTCTAAATAGTGGTTGATAAAGTCCAACACTTTGTGAGTATCCACTTTTTTCTCCATTACCTATTGTTCCATCAGAATTTACTATATCTATCATACTACGTGTAGTATGTTCCGCTCTTTGAAATTGACCATTATAAGTAACCTTTGGCAAAGATGTTTTAAAAACTCTTTTCACATTTAACTCTGCGTTCTCTTTAGAAAGTTCAGATGTTTTAATAGTTTTTCCATTTTCTAAAGCCAAGTCAATTGCACTTTCTAATGTTAATTCCCTTGAAAATGCTACTGTTGAAAACAAAACTAGCAACCCTAATAACTTTTTCATTTATTCCTCCTGAATCTATATAAATTTTTTTTACATTATTCTACTTTAACTTTGTGTATTTTTTGTGTATTAAAAAAAAGTTGCAGATTTTTTTCTGCAACTTTTTTATTTACTCTAATTTATAACTCTTCTGTAGTAAATTCACTGTAACCTTCGTAGTAGTAACTGATATCTATTCCTTTCATGAATAGATTACGATCATTAATTTTAGTAGTTAACGCTGCTTTTAAAAGATATTTAATTTCAATATCTTTAATAACACTTCTTTCCATAGCTGATAAATATTCATCCTTATCAACAAGATTCCAATCAATTACTTGCTTGATATTTTGTTTTAATATCAAATCAAGCCATATACGAGTTGCTCTTCCATTTCCTTCACGAAAAGGATGAGCAATATTCATTTCAACATATTTCTCAACAATTTCTTCAAATGTTGTTTCAGGCATAGTGTCTATATATTTTAACGAATGTTCAAGATACATTAAAGGTGCAAAACGAAAATTTCCTTTAGCTATATTAACTGTTCTTAACTTTCCTGCAAAATCATATATATCTTCAAATAAATATTTGTGAATATACTGAAGTCCCTCAAAAGTTCCTATTTGTACTGCTTTAATATCTCCAGAATCAAAAAGTTGTTTAGCTTTTTGTTTACTAATCTTCTCCTCTACTTTTGAAAGTTCTATCTGATTTTTAATATTTAATCTGTTTTCTAAAATCATATTTTATTTCACCTCAATCTTTTATTCCTTTTTCATATCTATTTTTCTTATATTATACCATACCTTTAAAATCCATTTCTATTTTTTCAGATTCTACAGGTGAAGAGTTCCTCACGAAATATTTTCAATAGATCTTTTTTAGTTTTTTCATTTGTTACAATAAACTCTCGGATATTCCAATCTTCATTTTTAGATTTCTTAGTATTAATTGTCAAATAACCTGCTGCTATAAGTAATGTGAAAAATTTTGAAAACCAATGTTTACCATTCTTTTCTATAATTAGAATAACCGACTCTTCCCAACTGATTTTAAACTCTTCACAAAATTCTTTAAAATCTCTAAAACTAAATCCATGTAGATCTAATTCCAACTCTTTTTTTATTAAATTTTTTAAAAGTTTTTCAAGACCAGTGTCATATATATCTCCAACTTGAGGAATTAAACAGTATCTAAATATCTCTAATGGATTATACACTATCTCTCCTGAAATAACATATCCTGAATAATATTTTTTAATCTCTTCTAAATTGTCTATTAAATCATACTCTTTCAAAATTTCGTTCAACTCTTTTTCTGAAATTCCAAAATATTTTAAGTTTTTATCAAAAATTGTAGATGCAGCTAAGTTATTAACTTCATCCATTATAATCCTTGTTGTTCCTGTAATAACTGCAAATGCACACGGGCTATCCTTTAATCCACTTCCATACAAACTCATTAAAAAACTTTTTATATCTCCTAAAGATTCCTTTCCAAATGCATCTAACATTGGAGCATCATATTCATCTATTAAAATAACAGCTTTTTCTCCATAATATTTTTCCAATAAAATTGATAAATCCATTAGAGTCCATTTATAAAAAGCTTTTTCTTCATCTAATAAAATCTCATCAAATTTCCTTCTATTATATTCATTTAAACTTTCTCTTATATAAATATGCTCTTTATATAAATCTCTTATTCTCTTTTTCATCTCTTCTAAAAATTCATCATACATTTCCACGGGCATATTTTTCATAGAAATATATATTACTGGATATTTCCCTTGCTTACTCATATTTCGTGATGTTTCTATATTTAATCCTGTAAATAGTTTTTTATTATACTCAGCATCTTTTTTATCTAAAAAATATCTTAATGTACTTAAATTTAGAGTTTTTCCAAATTTTTTAGGTCTTGCTATTAATTGGACAGCCACTCTTTTTTCTAAAATTTCATGTATGAAGTCTGTCTTATCTACATAATAGTAGTTTCTTTCAATTATTTCTTTAAAATCATCTATATTTATTGGAAGTTTTTTCTTCATTATACTCTCTCCTTTTTATGTTTATAATAACACTTTTGTAGACTATAGTCTATTGGTTTTTTTTTAAAAAAAACATAAAATTAAAAAATGAATATAAAAATAAAATTTGGAAAACGTTTAAAAGAAATTAGAAACAAAAAAAAAATAACCCAAGAAAAACTTTCAGAACTTGCTAATATTGATAGAAGTTATATTAGTGATATTGAAAGAGGAGTAAAAAGTGTATCTCTAGAAAAAATAGATCAACTTGCAAAAGCTTTAGATATTAACATTGTTGAACTATTTAAATTTTAAAAAATTGAAAAAAGTTGTAGATTTTCACTCTACAACTTTTTTATTTACTCAACTTCACTTTCAATAGCTACATCTTTTCCACTAAAAGCCATTCCTATTTTTATAACTTTTGATACTCCATTATTTTTCATAGATGTATCGTATTTCTTTTCATTTATTTGAGCTAAAGCTTCTTTAGCTTTATCTTCAATAGAATTTTTATCTCCTATTTTAAATTCAAATATCAACCCATAATTTCTTTTATCTTTAGGCTCTAAAGCTATATCATATCTTCCATACCCACTTTCTCTATTAGAAGTTATTATATATTTATCTCCTAATGTCTAAAGAAACTTTTGATTTCTTGGTTAGGTATTTTTAAGGAATATGATTTAAGTCCAGTTATCGTAGAAATTCTTATATCTTCATATGTTAAATATCCTGAAAATAACATTAAAGACCAAATAGTATTTATATTATCTAAATCATCAAAAATTATATTCTCCGAAATTGTTTCCCATATTGTTTCACCTTTAAATACTAGCTCTAACTCTTCGAATACCTTTTCATCGTTTTTAGTCAATAATTGTTTTATCAAGGTATTATCACTTGTATTTACCCAATATGGATTTAACTCATTTTTACTAGCAAAATTAATTAATGACCATGGATTATAAACTAGCTTATTTCCAAATTTATATCCATTATACCACTTTTTAACCTCTTCTAATTCATACTCTAACTCATAGTATTTTAACAACTCTTCTACTTCCTCTTCAGTCAACCCAAAATGATTAAAATCTCTATCTAAAATTGTTGATACTGCAAGATTATTTAGTCCTGAAAATATACTTTCTTTAGCTACTCTTAATATCCCTGTAAGCACTGAAAACTCTAAATATGGATTTCCTTTTAATGCTGCACTTAAAAAGTTTCGAAAGAAAAATATTGCCTCATCATAATACCCCTGTGAGTGTGCTGTAACTAATGGCGTATCATATTCATCTATCAATATTATCACTTTCTTCTTATATTTTTCATATAAAAATTTTGATAAATCTAAAATGGCATTTTCTTGATTTTCTCTTTTCTTCTCCAAAGTTAAATTATATTTATCATATTCATTTTGCAATAATAAATGCAACTTATTTAAGCAAAGGTCCCAATTATTAACCTTTATCTCTTTCAAACTTATATATATTACTGGATACTCTCCCATATACTTCATTTTATCCGTATTTGAAATATCTAGTCCTTCAAATAGCTTTTTATTATTATCTTTGTCCTCTATATTAAAAAAATAGTTCAGCATTGACATATTTAAAGTTTTTCCAAATCTTCTTGGTCTTGATAATAGTGTCACTTTTGATTTTTTACTTAATAGTTCATTTATTAATAAAGATTTATCTACAAAATAGCAATTACTTTCTATTATCTCTTTGAAATCATCTATCCCCACTGGCAGACTTTTCTTAATCATGCTTTCACCTCACTATATATTTTCTTATATTATACCATACCTTATATTTTTAAACAAAAAAAGTAGTGCATTCACACTACTTTAATTTATCTAAATTTGTTCTACTTTTTTAAAACTTTCAATAAACTCCTCAATATAATCTATCACATCTACAAGTATTCTATCTCCAAGATCTACTGTTGAATTTTTAGGATCATATGGTCCTATCCAACCATTTGGAACAACACTTTTAAAACTTCTCATTATTTTAACATTTCCATTTTTATAGTTATGAAGTGTTATGTACTTATTCGTTATTTCATTTGATAACTCATTTATTACTAATGGTTCACAGTATTCTAAATTCACAGAGTCTCTATCTATTGCCATAACTGTACTTGTCTCTTGAATATCTCCATGACCACCATCATAATCTGGATTTAAAAGTTTAGCCAAATTCCACCAATCAATAGTTGCTACTAATCCACCTTTTTCAAAAGTATCTAACCCCACTTGATCTAAAGCTGATATATTTCCTCCATGGCCATTAACAAATATGAATTTCTTCAATCCGCTATTTAGTAATGAATCTATTATAGAGTTTAAAATATTTATAAGATTAGTACTTCCTATATTTATAGTTCCTGGAAAATCTTTAATTGATTGACAGTTTCCATAAGGTATTGGTGGAAGAGTTAAAATATCATCTCTATGAGAAAGTTTTGATACTATATAGTCTGGTATTATGTAATCTGTTCCAAGGGGAGCTTGAGCTCCATGATACTCAATACTTCCAATAGCAATTATAGCTATTGGAGATTTCTTCATAAAGTTTACAACATCTTTAGCTGGAGTATTTGATATATTCATAGTTCACCTCTCTTTATTTATTAGAAAATTTTACATTATATAAATCAAAATATCCTGTAGGATGTAGAACAAAATTTTCTACATATTTTTGTGTAGCAACGTTTTGATTATTATAAACCATAGTTACAGATGGCATTTCCTCTTGAATTATTCTTTGAGCCTCTTTATAGTTAGCCATTCTTTTCTCTTGATCTGTTGAGACTCTTGCTTCATCAAGAAGTTTATCCACAGTAGCGTTTGAATAGAAAGATCTATTTCCAGGTCTTCCGTGAGCTGAACTATGAAATACTGGATATAATCCATAGTCCGGATCTCCTGTTACAGTAATCCATCCTAGAATATACATATCATGTTCTCCAGCTGCTGTTCTATCTATATATGCTCCCCATTCAAGAGTTTCAATAGTTGCATCAATCCCAATTGTTTTAAATTGATCTTGTAAAATTGTTGCTATATCTTTTCTAATTGTATTATCATTTATCCAAATAGAAGTTTTAAATCCATTTGGATACCCTGCTTCTGCTAAAAGATTTTTAGCTTTTTCTACATTATACTCATAATTTTTAACATCCTTATTGTATCCTGGAATTTTTGGACTTAATGGTGAATTCCCTGGAACTGCAGTATTTTTATATGCAACCTCTATTATGTCGTCAACATTTATAGCATGAGCAATAGCTTGTCTCACTCTTACATCATCAAAAGGTTTATGTTGAGTATTTAATCCTAAATAAGCATTTCCTAAAGATTGCTCCATTAGAAATTTTAAATTTTCATTACCTTTTATCTTATCTATATCAACTGGTTCAACATCATAAACTATATCCGCTTCACCAGTCTCTAAAGCTATTGTACGGTTTGTCCCCTCTGGAATAGACTTTATTACAATATTTTCAATTGGTGTTTTTCCTAAATAATAGTCAGGATTAGCTTTTAGGAATATTCTATCTCCTGCTAACCATTTATCAAAAATATATGGTCCTGTTCCAATTGGGTTTTGATCATACTTTCCATTAGCATCTACAACTGCTTTTTCATTTAATATAACAGCTCCTGGGTGAGACAAGTGACTAAGAAGTGGTCCAAATCCATCTTTTGTTACTATCTCCACTGTGTAGTCATCAATAACATTCACAGCTTCTATTTCACTTATAAGAAAAGAAACAGTTGGTTGATTTTTCATTCTATCTAATGTAAATTTAACATCTTTAGCTGTTAGTGTCTCTCCATTATGAAACTTCACATTTTTTCTTAAATTAAAAATAGTTTTTCTTTCATCAATTTTTTTCCAACTCTCTGCTAAACCTGGAACAATATTCATATCCTTATCTTTTTTTAACAGTCCATCATAAATTTGATTATAAACTCTTACAGTTGGAGTATCAATAGCTTTTTGTGGATCCATTGTTCTTGCATCTGACCCTTGAACTATAACAAGAGGTTTCTCCTCTTTCTTCTCCTCCTTTTTTTCACATCCTAAAAGAGTAAGCATCCCAATAATTAATAAAAATATTTTTTTAATCATAATCCCCTCCCACTTTTTAAAAAACTTTTTTTATTTTTAAGGACAATGATAACATATTTTTATACAATTGTCTTATATAAGAATATAATAAGGCTTATATATAAGGTAACTAATAAAAAAAAGCTTTCATTATTATGGATATAACCTCAAAATTTATAGATTTCTCTTCATTTCAAAGGAAAAATAAAGTAAAATATAAATGAACATTAAAAAATTAATCCAAAAGAGGTGAAAAATGAAAGTAAAAAATATACATTTTAAAAATCATAAAGTTTTAAAAAATCTAGATATAGATTTTACTAATAATGGTGAAGTTCTTGATACCGTGGTTATTGCAGGTATTAATGGAAGTGGAAAAACAAATCTTTTAAAATATATCTATGATTATTTTTATAAAGAATACTATTATAATAATAATTTAACTAACTCTCTGGAGGTTCTATTTGAAAATGAAGAAATTTTAGTTAAAGAAAAATTAGATTGGGGATTTATAAATTATTTAAGATCTTATGAACATTATAAAAAAAATGATTCTGAAAATTCTAACTATCAGATACTTAAAAGCAATTTAAAAGTTTTACCTAAAATTATATATATTCCAACAGAAATTAATTTTCAAAGTATTCAAACACAAACTAACATGTTAGAACGACACTATAATTTTTTAAATATTGTAGATACAGGCCTAATCTCGAATATAGCTTCATATATAGCCACAAGAGTTACTTATATTAGCAATACAGAGGAAGATTTAACTGGAAAAGAGGTTAGAGAAAAGGTAGCTAAAGAGATCAATGATATCTTTTCAATTTTAGATTTAGATATAAAGTTACAGGGACTTTCTAGGGATGAAAGAAGTATGCCTATTTTTTCAAATTCTACAGGTGAAGAGTTCGATATAAACGAGTTATCATCTGGTGAAAAGCAACTTTTTGTAAGAACTTTAGCGATAAAAATGTTAGAACCTGAAAACTCTATTATTTTAATCGATGAACCAGAGCTATCCTTACACCCAAAATGGCAGCAAAAAATTCTCGAAGTGTATAAAAAAATAGGAAAAAATAACCAGATTATTGTAGCAACTCACTCTCCTCATATATTAGGAAGTGTTCCTAAAGAAAACCTTATAATTCTAACTAGAGATGAGAACGGAGAGATAAAAGCTTTAAAAGATGAAGAACTTTATAGCTCTTTAGGTCAACCTGTAGATAGAATTTTAGAGGATATTATGGGCCTTGAAACAACAAGAGATCCAAATATTTTTAGGTCTTTAAAAAAATTAAGAGAACTAGTTGACAATAACCAGTATAATTCTGAGGAATTTAAAAGTTTAATGAAAGAAATGACTGCTACCCTAGGAGGAACAGATCAAGATTTAATGCTGATTAAAATGGATATTAACATTAAAAAAAAGCAAAATGAGCAAAGGGGGGAATAAACTTGTTCAAAGTTAATAAAACCGCTGAGCCAAAATTTTTTCAAGAGTTTAAAAAGAAACATTCGCTTTCTAACTGGAATCAATACGATTCTTATCGTTATATAAAGCAACAACTTAGAGAATACTCTCTTTTTGAAGAACAAGAGTTATGCTGTCCATATTGTGAAATTGAAATAGATGTAGATACAAGTGAGACAGAACATATTAAGCCAAAAGATATATTTCCTAATGAATTTCAAGATTTTAATAATCTTATAGTTGCTTGTAAAAGTTCTAAAAGGTGTGGAAATAGTAAAGGAAGTCAATGGAGTTCCGATTTTATAAATCCAGTTCTAGAAAATCCACAAGATTTTTTAACATATGATATTAAAACAGGAGAGGTAAGACCTAAAAATTCTATAGGAACTGATTATGAAAAAGCTAAGGTAACAATTGATATACTAAACCTAAATGATAAAAGATTAGCTGAGGCTAGGAAAAATTTCATATTAGGAAATAAATACTCTATTGATTATTTAGAACCTGAGGGTGAGTTTAGAACTCTAAAAGAGTTTATGATTGAGAATAAGGATAGTATTACATCTGTTTAAACGATCTGTAGATTTGGGTCTTAAAGTCTTCAAGTTAAGGTATACTAATCTTAATAAAGATTCTATTGCTAAAACTGAATAAAAAAGTTGCAAATTTTACTTTGCAACTTTCACCCTATTTACAAGACCCAGTCATTCCTTGTACAAAACTTTTTTGCATACTGAAGAATATCACTATCATAGGTATTGTACTTATAACAATAGCTAACATAAGCATTCCATAATCTACAAAATACGCTGACGACATAGAGGATAAAGTTAATGTTAATGTTTTGCTTTCATTTGTTCTTAAAACAATTAAAGGCCACATATAATTATTCCACTGAGTCATAAAGGCATAAATTGCTGCTGCTGCTAAAGTTGGTTTCATAGGTGGCAAAACTATTCTAAAAAATATTGTAAGCTCACTAGCTCCATCTATTCTCGCAGATTCTATTATTTGAGTAGGAAAACTCTTCAAACTCTGTCTAAAGAAAAAGATTAAAAATACAGAGGATAGTCCTGGAAGTATAACTGCTAATAAACTATCTATCAAACTTAACTTAACCATTATTCTAAAAAGTGGTATCATCATTGCTGCAAATGGAACCATCATAGAAAGTAAAAATATTTTATAAATAATCTCTGTTTTTATACTTTTAAACTTATCAAATCCATAAGCTGCTAAAGATGTTATAAGAAGTGTTAAAACTAGGTATATAATAGTTATTTTTAAAGTATTAAAAAAAGCCCTTTCAAAACCACCAAATTTTATCAAATTATTGTAATTTTCAAAAAACATCTTACCTACAGATAGTTTTCCACCTAAAATATCTGTGTTATTATTAGTTGAACCCACAACTAACCAATAAAATGGAAATATCGAAAAAAATGAAGCAACTCCTAAAAATAGATATTGAAACACTGAGCTTACTTTTACTTTTCTCTTCATTATGCATCATCTCCAGCAAGTTTAAATTGTATATAAGATAATAAAGCAATCATCAATACTACAGTGTACGATATTGTTGCTGCATAACCAAAGTTCGGTGCATAAACAAAAGATACATTGTAGATATATTGAGAGATTGTCATAGTGGAATTTGCTGGTCCACCCATAGTTAAGTTCATAGGTTCATCAAAAAGTTGTAATGTCCCTATTGTTGACATAATAGTAGTGAATAATAATATTGGTTTTAACTGGGGTATTGTAATATAAAAAAATTGTTTAATTTTACTTACTCCATCTATATCTGCTGCTTCATACATATCTTTTGGTATACTTTGAAGTGCAGCCAAGAAAAATATCATATTATACCCTGTCCATCTCCAAAGAAGAGCTAAAATTATTGTAACTTTAGCCCAAAATGGATCTGTTAACCAAGGTATTCCTGTTTGAAATACCCCTGTTTTCATTAAAATATTGTTCACTAACCCTTTTTCTGCAAAAATCATTTTAAATAAAACTGAATACGCTACTAAAGATGTCACACATGGTAAAAAAATACATGTTCTAAAAAAACTTTTAAATTTCAATTTAGTTGAATTTAATAAAGTAGCTAAAAAAATAGCTAATACTAACATTATTGGAACTTGTATAATTAGATATATCATTGTATTTTTTAAAGAAGTATAAAACATCTGATCATCAAATAGTCTCTTTATATTTCCAAAACCATTAAATTTATATACAATACCTCTAGATGTATAAAATGAAAGAATTAGCGAATCTATTATTGGATATAATGAAAAAAATAGAAATAATATTAATGCAACAGATATAAATAACCAACCTTCTCTCTTTTCTCTCCATAATTTTTTTAGCATATTACCACCTACTGTATTTGAGATTTTAATTGAGCTTCAGCTTTTTCTAATCCCTCTTCTACACTCATCTGTCCTTCAACTATGTACTTTAAAACGCTAACTACAGCTTGATCAGCTTCTCTAACATAAACTCCATAATTTACAGATGGTATCTCTTTCATCCATTTTGAAAAATCTTGATAAACTTTTTGATTATCAAAAAATACATCTGGGGCTTCGTAAGCTGCAGTAGTTTGAGAAGGTAAAAATGTTCCTATAGCTCCTCTTTCAGTTAAAATCTCATTATAAAACTCTTTATTCTCTGCAAATACTGATTTCATAAACTTTGCTGCAACTTCTTTGTTATCTTTATTTAAAATATACCAACTAGATCCACCTAAATTAGATGCATTTACAGATTTTGTATCTTCTAATCTTGGGATAGGTGCTACTCCCCATTTCCCACTTTGACTATTTTCTGTTTTTATACTTCCTATTATCCAAGCACCTGTAGAAATAGTTGCTACATCTCCAGATGTAAAGTTCGAAACCCATTCTCCCCAACCAGAAGCTTGATTTACAACTCCTGAATTAAAAAGATCTTTTACTGTTAAAATAGCATCTTTTAATGCTTCATTTTTAATAAAATCTACCTCACCTTTTTCGTTAAAATACCAACTTCCTGCTGATTGCATCATAACTCTAATTATTCCAGGATCATGTAATGCCATATCAGCCATTAGCTGTTTTCCTGTTTTAGCTTTTACCTCTTTTCCAATTTCAATAAGTTCTTTCCAAGTTATGTTTTGTAATCTTTCCTCTGGGATTCCAGCTTCTTTTAGATAGTCTCTTCTATAAAAAAGTCCTGTTACTCCGCTATCAAAAGGAACCCCATAAGTTTTGTTTTCTACTGTCATAGGTGGTATTTTATATTTAGCAAATTCATTATAATCAATAACATCATTTAATGGCATAAAAGAATTTGGATATGATGTTAAAAATTTTTGTGCCGCATAATCCTCTATTAAAACAATATCTGGTAGAGTATTTATAGCATTAGCTGATAAACTTGTATGTATTTTTTGTTCAATATCATCTCTTCCATGATCCACCACTTTTATTTCAATATCTGAATTTTTTTCAGAATATATCTTTGCTGCCTTCTCCATTATAGGAACATTAAAATTTTTATCCCAAGCCCATACTGTTAATACTTTTTTAGAATTTTCATCTACTTTTGCTGTTTCATTTTTCTCTTCTTTTGTTCCACATGCAACTAAACCAAGACCCATTAAAAAAAGAACTGATAATTTTTTCTTCATAAAAACCTCCCCAGTATTAATAATAGTCACTTAAAAAATAAAAATGACATTTTTTACAATTATAGAACTGTATTTACAAAAAATCAAATATATATAATAAATCTGAATAAATTAATTTACCTAAGTTAAAAAAGTTATAATTCTTCTCATAATATTTCAATTTTACTCTTGATTTTTTAAAATAAATGTTGTATTAAATATATTGTAAGTTAAAAATATTAGCAACTACCCCATTAATAAAAAACTTACTCAATCAACGTTGAAAAAATATTCATGAAAATAAAATGTTCTAAAACTACTAACAAGCTATTAGTAGATTTTGTGATAGACTTTTATAAAAAATACTTTGATATATTAAAGTATATTGATTTCGTGAGTATGTATGTCGGATTCTCCATCACCGGATCTCCCACTACCGGATTTCCCATCACTGGAAAATCAGACACATACAAAAAAATTAATTATAAATAAAATTATTTAAAAATAAAGATAAACAAAAAAAGACTAATAATAATATCTTTTTATAGAAAACATAAGGGGTATTAGAAAAAAAGCATATTTGTAATACGTTTTACAAACATGCTCTTAATAGGCTTTTTACACCTTTTTATATCATTTTTTAGCCCTATGACTACTAATTAGGCTAATTTCAAACGAACGCCTTAAATCTTATATTAAAGAGTCATTTTTCTGGACTTTTGTACATAAAATAGGAACCAGTCTCTACAGCACTTATTTTTAAGTACTTTTGTTATTGAAATAACACATTTTAATGATAAACACCTATTTTTACTCCCATTATACCACTTATACCTCATCCCTATATCTCTTAAAGTGGCCTCTCTTCCTGGTATAAAACTTTGATGATACTCTGGTGTTAGAATAAGTTTGTAGACATAAAATAACAAATCATGTAAACTAAACCTTGAAGGAAGTGATTTTATGTCTAAACGAAAAACTTATGATGAAGAGTTTAAAAAACTCTTGTTAACTTAATTTTAAATGGTCAGTCTCTTAAAGAGGTATCTCGTGAATATGGTGTATCTTCATCTAATCTTATTCTTTGGAGAAAAAAATATAGTAATATTAATACCCAAAGTGATGAAGTTGTCACTCTTGATGATTTCAAGAAGCTTCAAAAATAACTGGCTGCCGCTAAAGAAGAATGTGCTATTCTAAAAAAGGCTTTGACAATATTCGCGAAAAACTAGATGATACAAAGATAACTGACCTTATAAAACAATTAAAACCTAAATATAGCCAAGAAAAAATGTGTAAAATTTTTAAAATTAGTAAAGCTACTTACTACTCTAATTTCAATAAAACTACTACTAAAACTCAAGATTGATATGAATTATTATCTTCTCAAATCAAAAGAATTTATGAGGAAAATTCTAAAATTTATGGGGCTCCTAAAATACATGTAATACTTAATCGTGAGGGTTATCCCGCGAGCATCAAGCTAGTTCAAAGAATTACGAGAGCGCAGGTCTTTCATCTATTACTAGAAAAAAGTACAAGCCCCAGACAATTAAATCAATGGTTGAGGCTCCTGCAAGTAATATATTAAAACAGGATTTTTCAACTACCTCAACAAACGAGAAAATAGTAGGAGATATCACATATATTTACATAAAAGATTTTTGGTGGACATATTTAGCTTTATTTATGGATTTACATATAAATAAAATCAAAGGTTGGGATTACTCCACAACAATGACAACAGATATCGTTTTAAAAGCTCTTTCTAAACTTAATTTAAACAGTAATCTTACAGGCTGTATTATCCACACAAACCAAGGATCACAGTATACGAGTAATGATTATATAGCTAAGGTTAAAAATTTAGATGCAACTCTTTCTTATTCAAGAAAGGATAATCCTTACGATAATGCTTGTATAGAATCTTTTCATTCAGTTTTGAAGAAAGCACTAATCTATCAAAGTAAACCAAAGACTTTTGAAGAAACTAAAAAGTCTTTATTTAAATATATAGAAGACTGGTATAACAACCATAGAATTCAGAAAAAACTAGGTTATTTATCTCCAGTAGACTATCGAAAACAAGTTGCATAATTTATAAAATTATGTTTAAAAACTTGACTTAATACCATTAGCTTTTAATTTTTATTTAAAATTGAATATCTACAACAAACTTTAATAAAAAAATCAAATAAACCAATACTGATTAATATAGTACAAACTATCAAACTTCCTACACAAATTTCATAAATATTTGATAAAAATACTTTATTTTTTAATAATATTTCTAGTAAAATTCCACAAATTATAAATATATATATTTTTATATTCAATTTTTTAAATTTAGATATTCTTGAAAATAAACCTATAATTAAAATTATTATAGGCAACAATAATTTTTTTTCAGATATTAGATAATAACTACCTAATATCCAGATTTTTTTTTCTATACTCAATTTTAATAAAAATACTAAAAATAAAAAAGCTAATATTTTTTTTATAATTCTTATTTTTAAATTTATTAAAATATATCCTAGATAAAAGAAAAAAATTACATAGAAATAAGTTTCATCTATTTTTAATAATGTAAAATACGATAACCCTAAAAATAAAATAAATTCTTTGTTAATCTTATATTTATTCTTTAACAATAGGTATATAGCCAGTACCTGAAGTATTACAAAATTTAATTTTAATAGACTATTGAAAGTATTTATCAATTCATTATTTAATATATTCAATATAATTTCTATAAAATATAAAATAAAAAAAAATATTTTTAATATAGCATTCGAAACTGTGTATTCAGCTATATTTTTTTTCATATTTATTATCTGATTTAATTCAAATCCTTCCATTTTATCCCCTTCCTAAATTTTAAGTGCCTCCACTATCTCTAGCTCTCCAGCCTTTTTAGCTGGGTATATTCCAAAGAGTAGTCCAACACCCATTGTAAGGATCAACGACCCTATCATCTTAAAAACATTAAAGTATGGTGGTATTTTTAGTATACTTCCAGCTAAGTATGATGATAGTATTCCAAATACAACTCCTGCAACTCCACCTACCATAACTACCATAACCGCTTCTATTAAAAATATCTCCCTCAGACTTTTTCTATCCACTCCCATAGTACGAAGTATCCCAATATAGGAACCTCTTTCACGAACTGATGATGCAATTAGATTTAACACTCCAATCCCTCCAACAGTTAGTGAAATAAAAGAGAGGATAAATAGGCTTTTACTAACAAAACCTCTTATCCTCTCCACTTTTCTATAGACATCTGGCGTTTCTAAAACACGAACCTGGTCGTACCCAAACCGAGACCTATTTAGCTCTCGAAGTATAACTGGTATATATTCCACCCCATCTTCATCTTGTGGAAAGGATACAACTAAAGTATTGTAGTGCTTCCTTCCAAAGATTCTTTCAAAAGTTTCATCACTTACTATGACTCTGTCCCCCATTTTCATGGTTTCAAATGGACTCTCCTCTTGATACAAATCCCTAACTATAAAATTTCTTTTTCCACTGTCAGTTTCTAGTTCGATTTTCTCTCCTACACGTCCATCTAAAAACTGTGTTTTATCTAAAACTACCTCTCCCTCTTTAAGATTTGGTAAGTTCATCGCTCTTAAAGCTTTTTTACTATATCCCCTAAACAGTCTATTATTTACCAGTGTTCTCTCTTCTGGAAAAACTCCATACTCTACAAAAGGTAGCCTCTCTACAATTTGTAGATCCCTTTTGCTAAGAGTTCCCCCTCCAATAAGAATTCTATTACTTCCTATTGCAGAGAGATCACTATCTATTATATTTTTTGCAGCATCCCCTAGTGATATTGTCATCACTAAAGCCGCCGCTGCTACAACTACAGAGATAAAAGGAAAAGCAGCTCTCATTATATTTCCCGTGAGAAATCTGTAGGCCATCCAAAACCTCACCTAACTCACAGCCTTTACTCTTTCACCGTTATTTACCTTAAATGGATTTATTACAACCTTTGTTCCTAGTGGTAAATTTAGTACCTCATACTCTGTCGATGTTTTTGCCCCTACTTTCACCTCAGTTTTACGAACTCTTCCATCATCTACTATGAAAACAAAGGCCTTATCCCCCTCCTCTATAACAGAGAATGATGAAACTGTTGCAACACTTCTTGTAGACTCATTAGTTATCTCTACATCAGTTATAAATCCAGGTTTTAAACTGTTCTCTTCAGATATTTTTACCTCAACCTCTATAACCTTATCTTTTTTTCCACCTAAAGTACTTTCACGAGCTACACTAGAAACTCTAGATACAACTCCCTCATAAGTTAGATCCCCCTCAGATGAAGCTGTTCTCACTATAGCTTTTTGATTAGTAGATACACTATTTGCCCCATACATTGGTACTTCAACTTTTACTGTACTCTCCCCTTTTGGAGATATAGCTAAAAGTCTTTGTCCACTAAAAGCGTTACTTCCCTCTACCACATCTATTGCTGTAATAACTCCAGCTACTGGTGCTTCAAGAGGTTTTTTTAACTGCTCTGCACGACGAACTAAAATCTCATTGTTTAGTTGCAGTTTCTCTAAACTTGATTTCAGTTTAGCTTCCTCTATCTGTAACTCTCTTGTTAAACTTTCAAAACTTACAGCTGATAGTTCAAATTTTTGTCTATTCAGATCTAAATTAGTTTTTAGATCCTCTAACTCAACCATCTTTTTATCAGCTTCATTTATAGCACGGTTGGCTTCTGTACTAGAAACTCCATCAGCAGCTAATAGTTTTTTGTAAGCTTCAGCTTTATCTCTTAAAGTTCTAACCTCTGCTGTTAGAACAGGAAGTCTTCTTTCGTCACCCTTTATTCTTTCCTCTAAGTTTTTCATCTCAAGTTTTCTGTTATCTAACTCTAACTTTAATGATCCACCCTCAAGGTCAGCTATTCTTAAGTTTATATCCTTTATATCTAACTCATTTATACGTAGCTCTTTATCATTTTCAATTATACTCTTAGAACTAAACGTTAATAATCTATCTCCAGGTTCTACCTCTTGACCAACTCTAGCAAGTACAGACTCAACTAGTGATGGTGCCTCAATATATACAGGTACCACCTCCCCTGGTGCAACTATTCCTGCATAAAGTATCGAGCTAGATAGATTCCCCATCTCAATTTTTGAAACTTTAACCTCTTTTCCAGTTACCTTATCAGTTAGAAGATATCCTCCAAGAACTAAGACTGCTATTACAGCACCAATTATTATTCTATTTTTTTTCATATTTATCCCCTACTTATACAAATTCTCATACTCTATTACTGCTAAAACTAGTGATCTTTGAAGTTTAAAGAAATCCTCTTCAGCTTTCTTTAACTGATTTACTGAGTTTAAGTAATCAAAAGTTGTAACTAACTCATTATCATATCTTAAGTTATCAATTTTTAAGTTTTCTCTTAGTAACTCCACTCTTTTCTTTTGAGCTTCACTTTGACCAGCTAAAGACTCTATCTCTCCAAGTTTATTTCTCATATCTAACTCTATTCCCTGAATATTGTTATCATATTTTATCTTAGCTTGTTCAAGAGCAAACTTTTTCTGATCTACAGAATCTAGTGTTCCTCCCCATTCAAATCTATAATGAAATCCAACTTCAATAATTCCTTCGTTTCTATTTACAAGTTTATCTCCAACTCTCTCTTTAAACTTATGTGATGGTTTTACATAAAAAGATGGGTATAGATCAGCTTTTGCTATTTTTACATCATACTCAGCAATGTCTACCATTAAACTTTGAGTTTTTCCAAGTGTTGTATTTTTAGGATTCTCAACTTTTTTAATTGTTCCAACTGACTTTAAATAATCCATAGCGTTAAACTCATCTAATGTTATAGCTCTGTCTAAATCATACCCAAGTAGTTGCATTAATGTCTCTTTAGATGCTCTCTCTTTTTGAGCATTTTGAAGATTTAGTGCTCTATTGTTTTCTATATCCGCTTCAACTTTTAATACTTCAGATTTTGCTATCATCTTATTCTCTTTATATAGTCCATCAAGTCTATTACGCTGCTTTTCTAGAGCATTTAGCGTTGACTCTGTAATCTCAAACTGTTTTTTATAGTTTAAAGCTTTAAAGTACTCATTTACCGAAGCCTCTTGCCAAGTATATACAGATAGCTTTGAATTTTCTTTAGCTAACTCTAACTCACTTTTAGATTTTTTATATCCATACATCATTCTTCCCCCTTGGAAAATTGGGATATATGCCTCTATCTCTTTAAATCCTACCCCTTCATCTTTAACAATTTGCCAATCCTCCTCTGTTGAAAGATTAACTGGAGGTAGTATTAGATTTTTCAAAGCTTTTGTTTTACCTTTTTCTTTTATCTTTATATCAAGCTCTTTAACTCTAACTTCTGGGTTGTTACTTTCAACTCTATTAAGAATCGCTTCTAACCCAAGTCCCTCTGAATACGCTCCTAAGGAAAGAGTCAAAAATCCAACTACTAGATCTCTCTTTTTCACTGTTTTTTCCCTCCTTTTCTAACCCCTTAAGGTTAGTCATTCTCTTTATCCCTTTCTCTCCAACTAGTTTTTTTAGGTGCTCTAACTCATCTAAACTGTAACATCTTCTCTTTACTCTATGAGCATCACTTCCTAAAAAATCTATATATCCCTCTTTAAGTAGCCTTACTATATACTTTGGTTTTTCACCACCTATATTCACCTGAAGTTTACACCCTAATCTTTTCAACTCCAGCAAATCACTCCCTTTAAAGCGATTATATCTTTCCACATGAGCTACTATTGGTACAAATCCCATATCTAGAACTTTTTTCACCATATGCTTTCCTACACTTGGTAGTGTAAGTGGTGAAAATTCAACTAATAGGTATTTTCCCTCTATTGTATTGTATTTTTTTTCTCCTAATGTTTTAGATATATTCTCATCTAAGTATATCTCATTACCCCTATGTAACTTTATATCTAAATTAAGGTTCTGACACTTTTCTTTTAAGATCTCAAAGTTTTTATCATAGTTTTCATTACAAAATCGTCCCTTACCATAGTGAGCTGTTAAATAAAACTCACCAAAGCCTAACTCCATCCCCTTTTTAATCATCTCAACAGATTCATCTAAAGTCTCTGGTCCATCATCTACTCCAAATAGTAAATGACTGTGGATATCTACCATCTTTTCCCCTTTTGGTCCCCACTTAGCTGTCTCTTATAATCTCTTTTTAGTTTTTCAATAAATCCTTTAAATCCCTTTTGAGGTTTATATGCTCTAGCAAGAGCTTCCCCTTCTTCTGTATAATAGTCTTTGTAATAAGAGTAGTTGTTGTTGTAATATCCATAGTTTCCATATGATAATCCATTTTTATCAACTTTATTTACAACAAACCCATACATATTAGCTTTTGCATTGTTTAACATAGTTTTTCCAAACTCCAACTCTCTTTTTGCAACTTGGTCATATGCTACAACATACACAACTCCATCACAGTGTTTTGAAAGTATTGCTGCATCACTTGCAACAATAAGTGGTGGTGTATCTAAAACTATTGTGTTGTACTCTTTTTTCAATCTATCTAAAAGAGTTTTCATCTTATCCCCTAAAAATAGCTCTGTTACATTATGAGCTACGTTTCTTGTAGGAAGAATATCTAAATTCTCCTCAATATTTTTTAAAATTACATCATCAACTTGACACTCTCCAGAAAGAACTGATTCTAATCCGCTATTAAAGCTAACTCCAAAACTTTCATGAGCTCTAGGTCTTCTAATATCACAATCTATAAGCAGTACTTTTTTACCAGTTATTGCTATACTCATTGCATAGTTTGAAGCTATTGTACTCTTTCCCTCTTTTGGTGTTGTACTTGTAACAAGCACAGTTCTTTCACTCTCTTTTTCATTTAAAAAGTGAAGATTTGTTCTTATAACTCTAAGAGCTTCGTTCATCTCGTGATTATCAGCATCCTTAAAGAAAAGTTGTCTTTTAGTTCTATTTTCCATCTTTACCTCCATCAACTAGAGAAAGATTGAAATCTGGAACCATTCCAAGCATAGATGTTCCTAAAATTTTCTCTATATCCTTTGGTTTACGCAGTTTACAGAAGAAGAACTCAACTACAAATGCTGCCATACATCCCATCATAACTGATAATACTGCAGATATTGCAACTATTAACACTCTCTTTTTAGGTAACGCTTCTTTTGGAATCTCAGCTGGCTCAACTACTTTTATATTTTGAAAGTTCATAACCTCACGAACTTTTAACATAAACTCATTTCCAATCTCATTTACTACTGCTGCTGCTAGTGCTGCATCGCCATTTTTATATGTTAGTTTTAAAAATTCTGTATTCCCAACAGGTTCTATTGTTAGGCTTCCTTGTAATTCATTCAAACTCGCCATTAAATCATATTTTTTTATTACGTTACTCAAAATTGTTTTACTTTTTGCTATTTCTGCATAACTTGTTACAAGTTTTTGATTTACTGATAACTCTCCACCTTCTAATGAACTTGCACTAAAGTTTCTACCACTTGATACCATCATAGTCATCTCAGCTTTATATACTGTTGGTCTAGTCATTGCAAAGAAAACTCCCAGTGCAAAAACTGGTGTAGCTATTAATGCTATTAACTTCCATCTTCTTAAAAGTGTGAAGACAAGATCCATCAGATCTAACTCATCCTCATCCTCATAGAAATCATCTTCGTAAAAATCCTCTTTTCTCCTCATCCTTCTCCCCATTCATAAAAAAAAGCTGTCCTTCTGAACAGCTTTTTCTCACTTCTTAATTATTAATAATTATTTTCGTGTTGCTTTCAGTATTTCTTAAATAACTTTTTTATTTCTAAATTTTCTTATTTGTAGCTATATGGTGTATTTTGGCTACTTGTTAAAACTACTGCTCCTGAGTGAGCTACTGTTCCTGCTACTGCTGTTGCAGCTGAAGAAGCCGTACTTCCTCCAGATTCTCCTCCACCAACTATTGGAGACTCTTGCATTCCAAAGGCAACCATAAATGATTCTCCTTTTGAAAGTGTTCCTGCTGTTGCAACTGGTGCTGTACTCTCTGTTACTGATTCACTTGTATTTGTTGTATTTTCCTCTTCAACTGCTAAAGCTAAACTACTTACTAAAAGTAGTGATGTCATAACTAATAAAAATTTTTTCATTGTCCTACCTCCCATTAAAATACATATGCTGCAGCTATTGATCCAATTGCTGCTACTTTATCATTACTTCCCTGCTCAGTTAAGTTAGTTGCTCCTAAGTTAACTGATATTGGGTAATCTGGGAATGGAACCAAACTAATTCCAGTTGTTAATATGTTACTTGTGTAATCTACTACTAAACTTAGTTGCGGGATTAAGTAGAAAGCTATAGCTCCAAATCCATCAACTTTATCTTTTCTGTCGTTCTCTTTGTTTATATCAGCATATGAGTTATTTCCAAATCCAGCTGTAATAGCTACAGGAAGAATATCATTTGCCCAAAGTTTTGTAACAGCTGTGTAAAAACTTGGATCTTGTCTGTCTCCATCTAAGTGACTTGCATGCCAAAGGTCAAGTCCTGTCATACCTACTGACCATCCAAATCCATACTCTTTAAAGTGATGACCAACGTTTAAATTCAGATTACCTCTATTGAAAGATCCTCCATCTCTAGGATCGATACTTCCAATTCCTAAAGATACTGCTCCTCCTATAGTATCAGGATTTCCAAATCCCATTCCAAGAGCCATTGCTCCATCTGTATCATCGCTGTCTCTTCTTCCAGAAAGACCAGCAAATGCTACTCCATAAGATGAAACTAATCCTGAAGGTGCTCCCATAGAGAATCCTGGAAGTGTTGCCATTTCATGAAAGTTTTCAGCTAAGTATACTAATGGTTTATCACCATTTGTTTCCTTTTTAGCAAAAACTGCTGCACTTTCACCTGTAACTGTTGATAAATCTGATGCAAATCCAATTGAGCTTAGGGCTAAAGCTCCTAGTAAAATTTTCTTTACCATTTCCCCCTCCTTATTTTTCAAGTATCAGAACAAAATGTTATTTTTATATATATGCTATTACTATAATATATTTTGAAAAAAAATTATATTAGAAATTTTTTTAATTTTTTTTAAAAAATCTTCCAAAGCGTTTGACTTTCGAATAAAAAACCGTTATAATAGCCTTGGGTTTGTAACAATTGCAAAAGGGGATGAGTTTATGACACTCAGTATCAATACAAAACATTTAAGACTATTTAAGTTATTAGAGTTTACCAAGGGGGAAAATTTAGAATTCTGTGAACTTTTTTTAGATATGAATAGAGCAAACATCTGCTCTTATCTAAAAGAGATACAAAAAATAGTTCCCAATAGAAAAAGCACCACAAAAACAGACGATATGATAAGGATAATTTTAAGTCAAAATAGCTGTTCTTTTTATCTGAAAAAAGAACAAAACATTTCAAAGGAAGATAGAAT
Source organism: Cetobacterium sp. 2G large (assembly GCF_014250655.1). NCBI lineage: Bacteria > Fusobacteriati > Fusobacteriota > Fusobacteriia > Fusobacteriales > Fusobacteriaceae > Cetobacterium > Cetobacterium sp. 2G large. The sequence goes on from NZ_JACHTH010000007.1 coordinate 346,478, forward strand.
ATTTTTTCTTACACTCCATCTACTTTTAAAAAGTTCTTTAAACCTTCATGCTTTATCTAGTATCCTTGGAGTTTCTAGAAGAACACTAAATGATGATCTTATAGCTGTTAAAAAAAGTATTGAGATTTACTCTTTAGATATTATAAGTATTTCAGGAAAAGGGGTTTTTTTAGAGGGGAATTTTATAGATATAAAACGTGCTCTTTGTACGTATATATATAAATATCTAGTTGAAGAAAACTATCTTCCAGATATTTTTGACCAATCTTTTTCACATATTTTTCACGATTCTGAGATAGATGACATTTTACAAAAACAAATAGAAAAGTTCATATCTATTGCCAATTGCGATTCATTTTTTTACAATAGGGAACTTTTAAAAAGTTTCTATATAAGTTTCAAATTCTTAGACGACGATACTACTTTTGAAAATCAAATAAAAAATAATCTTAATACCTTAGATGATTTTAAAATATATTTTGGAAATATATTTAATGCTAAATCATTAAATAATATTTTTGATTTTTTCCAAACCTCTCTTTTAGGAGAGATCTCTTTTGAAGATATTAGCTTTCTTATAAATATCTTCAAAATCAGTAAAGGTCTTTTTCCAGAAGAAACACCTTTTGTAAAAGATCACTTTATTACTTTTAAAAAAATTTTTAAAAACAGTTTAAACTTGGGTTTAAAAAGAGATGTGTTTGTAGATAGATTTTTATCTAGAACATCCTTTTGCAGTAAGCAAAAACATTATTTGCCTATTTTCGAGATGTCTTTTTTAAATCTAAATTTAGATAGTTTAACAATAGAAAAGTGTATAAAGCTTTTTAAAGAGTTACGAAAGGTTTATTGGAACATATCTTTTACAGATGTAGTGTCACTATATCTTTATGTTAACTCTACAAATAAAAAAGAGGACGAAAAAAAAATAGTTATAGTATACAGTTCAATTCCTAAATATCTTTTAGAGCAATTAAAAGATAAGATAGAAGTTGATAACAATATAACTATAACTAACTTTATAAATGTAAATCTATTTAGTGATTTTATTGAACTTAACGATATTCAATGTGTTGGAGTTTTTGAAGGGGCTCTTAAAAACTCTCTTGGTAATTTAGAAGTTAAATATCTTACACTTCCAATTTAATCAGTTTTTTATATATATTATAGGGATCTCTTCTAGAGTCCCTTTTTTTATATTTATAAGAGGATAACTTTTACTCTCCTCTTTTAACTCTTGAGATTCTTTTTTTAGAGATTTTAAAATCTCTCTATTCTTTTTTACCATATTTTTTATTTTTTCACTATTTTCATAAAAATCTTTTAAAATAATTTCCACTCCAATTAATCCACTATTTAATCTTCTATTTATATTTTCAAAACCAATCCCTCTTCCTCTTAACTCTAAAAGGTAACTTAAGCTGCCCTTTACTCCATAAAAATTTCTAGCTGTTTTTATAGATGAAGTTGCTTCATATAGAATCATTGGTTTTCCATTTCTAGGTTTTATAAAAGGATTGTAGTAGTAATCAAATGACATTCTATTTTTTTCTAACCCTGTTTTTACTTTTTCCAAAGTGTTTTTAGAATAGATTTTTAACTCTTGAGGATAGTTTGTATTTGTTGTATTTAACCCTAAAATATCAAAATATGGAAGTGCTCCATCCTCTAGTATTCCAGAATATGATTTTTTATCAGCAATATACTCGTGTATATCTATAAAAACTTCAGGTTGAATCTTTTCATATACACCTCTTATTATATTTGCTTCAACTGTTTCTAAATCCACATGGTCATCATTTATATCAAACTTTCTACTAGAAGTTCTTGTAAAATTTTTAGCTCCATCAGGATTAACTCTTGGCATTACAACTATATTTATATTTTCTAAAAGATAGTTTAAATCTCCATGGGCTATTCTTTTTACAGTTCCTAAAAGAACATCACACCCCATAGGTTCATCACCATGTTGTTGAGCTATTAATAAAACTGTGGGCTTATCTTTTTTTTCTTTAGAAAACATAATAATTGGAAGATAGTTTCCTTTTACTGTAGGCCCTAGTAAATCTACAACTGTATGAATATTTTGTGTATGGATAGCTCCTAAATAATCTAACATCTCTTTTTGAGTTGTAAACTCATCTCTACCTTTTAAAGTAGCTGGAGTAGAAACCATTGGAGACATCTCTGGAAAAAAGGATTTTACAGAACTAGGTTCTTTGTAGTCTTCTCCAGGAAAGGCTATTACTGATGTAACAGATATTAAAAAAATCCATATAATTTGTAGAGCCACAGTTTTTTTCATAAAAACCTCCATCTTTTAAATGTCTATTTTTATTAATTTACCGTAGTGTGCCATTAAATCCTCTATTAACTTTTCTCTATTTACCTCTTCACTGTTCCTATCTACAATCTCTAAAAGAGTTTTTAAACTTATAACTCTATTTTTCTCATTTTCCATATAGATTTTAATCTCTTTAGCTATATGAAAAACCTCATTTTCAGTTAATCTTTCAGGGAGATAACTTTCATCCTTAGAGTATTTTTCCACTAAAGTAAAAATTGCATCTCTCTCTCCAAACTCTTTTATACTAAAGTTATTTCTTAGTCTATATATAGCTGGTATTAAATACCCCATAAGTTTAGATTTTAGTTCTGTATAATCTAAAGAACTGTTAAGATTTTTTTCCAAAGCTAAAATCAAACCATCTAAATATTTTTCAATACTCTCTTTTAGCTCCTCTATGTTCTCAGTTACTCCACCACTAATAAAGTATTCTGTTATATGTACTAACTCATAACTTAACTCTTTATCCAGATATTTTTCTAAACTATCCCTTGCTATCTCATAATGAGCAGTATTAACTAAAAATTTATAGTTGGCTTTTCTATCTATAATATGTCCCTCTTTGACTCTTTCAAAAGAAACATACAGAAATATCTTCATTAGTTTTATAAAGTCCTCTTTAAACTCCACTGAAAACTTTCTCCCAATATTTAAAATAACTGCCTCTAGCTCTTTTAACATATTTTCATCTACATTTTGAAAAATATAATCTACATCTAAAGGAGTCATACTCATATTAGAATACTCCAAATACTTTAAAGCTTTTAAATGTCTTAACTTTTTTTCATTTCCAACTATAGAAAATCTATTCTTCTGAGCCTCTAACTTTAAACTATATTTTTTTAAACTCTCATTTAAAACATCTATATCCTTTTTTAGAGTAGCTCTTGTTATCTCTAACTTTTCCTCTATATAACTAAGTCTCACATCTTTTACAAAAAGAAAGGTCATAAGTATAAACTCTGCCCTTTCCTCTTGCTCTAATGTATAATAACTTTTATAAACCTCTTTATAAAATCTGCCTAACTCACTGTCACTCAAATGAATTAACAATTTTTTTCTATCCTTTTCTATTTTTTTATCCAATATTTTTTTAAGATAAAAATTTAGATTATCAATTATATATCTTAGATTTCTTTCACTTGTTGCTATTTGAAAAAGAATCTCATCCACTGTTTTTCCAGCATTTACTAGCTTTAAAACTTCTAACTCTTTTCTTTTTAAACTCATTTCATCACCTAAGATATTATAACTTTCTTATCTCACTTTTTCAATAGCTCTTTTAATACCTTCAACTGCTATTTTAACTTTTGATAGTGGACATCCAACATTTAAACGGATTCTATCTTTATCTCCATAAGCTTCTCCAGACATAATCGCCACTTTTCCATCTTCAATAAGTGACTTTTTAAATCTATCCATATCTATGTTACAATCTTTTAAATCTATCCACATAAGATATGTTCCCTCTGGAATATTAGCTCTAATTCCATATAATCCATTTAACTCTTTTTCCACATACTCACAGTTTTTAGTCAAATAACTATTTAACTCATCCACCCAATATCCACAACTATTATATGCAACCATTGTTGATAGTACTCCAAAAATTGTTGGTGATGATAGTGAATCTACCTCTTTTAAATGTGTTACAAACTTTTCTCTAATATCATCTTGTGGAATTATTGCATATGATCCTCCAAGAGCTGGAGTGTTAAAAGTTTTCGATGCTGAACTTACAATTAAGCATCTTTTCGTATCTATTTTTAATACTGGAGTTACCTCTCTTCTAGCTATATCCATATGAATATCATCTGAGATTAAAACTACATCATACTTTTCACACAGTTCTATAAGCTTTTTTAACTCCTCATATTTCCAAACTTTTCCAACTGGGTTTTCAGGATTACAAAGTAAAAATGCCTTAACTCCACTTTTAAATCCATCTTCTATTACAGAAAAATCTGTATGAAACTCTCCATTATCATCCTCTTTTAAAGTTACTTCAAAAAGATTATAAGGTTTTAAGATTTTTGTAAATCCATCATATCTTGGAGTGTGAGTCATCACTTTTCCATCTTTTCCAACTAACTCCTCTAATAGAGTAGAGATACTATAGATTACATTTGGTGAGTACACAACCCAATCGCTATTTATATCTGTAGAGTATCTTGTTTTATACCAATTTTTTATAGCACCTTTATAATCTTCATGATTCCAACGAGAGTATCCAAAAATTCCATGAGCTGTTCTTTCTACTATTGCATCTAAAATCTCTTGAGGACATTTGAAATCTGTATCAGAGATAGAAAACGGAGTTAAATCCTTTGTTCCAGGTCCAAATCTATCCTCTATATAATCCCACTGAGTACAGTAAGTTCCTTTTCTATTTATAATTTCATCAAAATTCATACATCCTCCTAAAATCTTCTAAATAAAAGGGGGGATTGTTTCCCCCCGAATTTTATTACATTAACTTTTGTAACTGTTTCTTTAATACTTGAACTTTTGGTCCAATTATAACTTGTACATTTGTATCATTTAGTTTTACTACATTTACTGCACCTGCTGCTTTAACAGCTTCTACATCTATCTTATTTGCATCTTTAACTACAAGTCTAAGTCTTGTTATACAGTTATCTAAACTTACAATGTTCTCTTTTCCACCTAAAGCTTCTAACATAACTTTAGCTGTATATCCAGCAATATCTCCACTATCAACAGCTTCTTTTGCTTGAGCTGAGTTATCTCTTCCTGGAGTTGGGATATCATATTTTACAATATACCATTTAAATACGAAGTAGTAAATTAGGAACCATACAATTCCCACTGGAATTACGTAGAACCATTTTGTCCAGAATCCTTGGAACACTCCAAATACTAGGAAGTCTATTATGTTTCCATCAGTATTTCCAATAACTACTTTTAAAAGTCCCATTACCATAAATCCAAGTCCAGTCATAATTGCGTGGAACACATAAAGAACTGGTGCTATAAATAGGAATATAAATTCGATTGGCTCAGTTATTCCACCAACTGCTGATGCTACAACTGCTGATATTAGAAGTCCTTTGATCTTTTTTCTATTCTCTAAGTATGCTGATTTATATATTGCTAAAGCTGCTCCTGCAAGTCCAAACATAAATGTTGGCATCTTACCTTGAGATAAGAACTTTGTTGCTTCTGGAGATACAAACTCTGCTCCTTGTGCAAACTGATTATAAAATATATTTAATGCTCCGTGAATTGTTTCTCCAGCTGCAGTTACATAAGTTCCTCCAGCTTCAGTGAATCTTATTGTTGCAACTAAGATATGGTGAAGTCCAAATGGAAGAAGTAATCTCTCTCCAGCTCCAAATAGGAATGGGCCAAATGGTCCAGCTCCATGAATCGCCGCTCCAACTTTATTTATTCCAGCTGCAAAGAAAGGCCATACCATTGGCACTGCAAGTCCTACTACTGACATTATTAAAACTGTTGCAATAGCTACAAATCTTGTTCCTCCAAAGAATGAGAAAGCATCTGGTAACTCAACGTTTTGGAACTTCTCGTGGATAAAGAAAACAATAACTCCACAAATTAATGCTCCTAATGCCCCTGTATCGATACTTTGAATTCCCATTACCATCTTTGTATCTACAACTTTTAAAAGTCCTGTTTCATTTAAGTAAAAGTTTGTTCCAAGTTGCATTGCAATATAACCCATAAGTCCTGCAAAAGCTGCAATCTCTTTATTCTCTCTAGCCATTCCTAGTGGAATTGCTACAGCAAACATAAGTGGTAAAAATGAAAAGGCAACTAAACTTATCTTTATCATAAAGTTAAATATACCTTGTAAGAAACTATTTCCTAAAAATGGAAACATCTCTATTGTTGTTCCACCTGTAAAGGCAGCACCTATTCCAAGTAAAATTCCCATTGCTGCTAGTAAAGCTACTGGCAACATAAATGTTTTTCCTAAGCTCTGGAAAAACTCCCATGCACTTATTCTATTTTTGGTAGTCATTTGACACACTCCCCTTAAAACTTTTTTTATATCACAAATTGTACATATAAAAACACTTTTGTTCAATTCATAATCTTTTTCATATTTTTTTGAAAGAAATTAATAGTTTTGATTTTGAAAATTACTTTTCATTATACCATATTAGAAAAAAATATTTGATTTATTGTATAATTCAATGTACAATTGTACATATTAAAGTGAAATATTTAACAAAAAAGGAGTACTAGATTTATGGAATCAAAAAAATTAAACTGGCGTATGCTAGCCATGATGGGATTCACAATTGTTTGGGGATTTGGTAACGTTGTTAATAACTACGCAAACCAAGGTTTAACAGTTGTAGTTTCTTGGGTATTAATTCTTTCTCTTTACTTTTTACCATATGCACTTATGGTTGGAGAGATGGGATCTGTCTTTGATCACAAAGCTGGAGGAGTTTCAAGTTGGGTTGGTTCAACTTACGGACCTATGATAGCGTATCTTGCTGGTTGGACATATTGGGTTGTTCACATCCCTTATTTAGCACAAAAACCTCAAAGTGCATTAGTTGCTTTAAGTTGGGTTTTCTTCCAAAATGGAGACATGATAAAAACTTTCAATCCTTTACTTTTACAGAGTATTGTTTTAGGAATCTTCCTACTTTTCCTTTGGTTATCATCTAAAGGTATGAACTCTTTAAAAAGAATTGGAGCTCTTGCTGGAACATCTATGTTCTTCATGGGTATTTTATATATTTTATTAACAGTTGCTGCACCATCTCTTATGAGTATAAACCCTGCTACAACTGATTGGTCTCTTTCGACATTTATGCCAAAGTTTGACTTTACATACTTTACTACTATATCTATGTTAGTATTTGCTGTTGGTGGATGCGAGAAAATCTCTCCATACGTTAAAGATGTTGAAAATCCTCACACAAACTTCCCTAAGGGAATGTTAGCACTTGCTGCTATGGTTGGTATGTCAGCTCTACTTGGTTCATTTGCTATGGGAATCATGTTTAACAGTGGAAATATCCCTGCTGACTTAAAAATGAATGGTCAATACTACGCATTTAAACTTTTAGGTGAGTACTATGGTGTTGGAAACGCACTTATGGTTTTATATGCTGTGGCTAATACTCTATCTCAAATATCAGCACTTATGTTCTCTATTGATGCTCCACTTAAAATATTAATTGGAGAAGGAGATAAGAACTTTATACCAGCTGCATTTACAAAATGTAATGAAAATGGAGCACCTATCAATGGATATAAATTAACTGCTGTACTTGTTGGAATCTTAATTATAATTCCAGCACTTGGTATTGGAGATATGAACAATCTTTACAACTGGCTTCTTGATTTAAACTCAATTGTTATGCCACTTAGATACTTATGGGTATTCTTAGCATACATTGGACTTAGAGGATTAATTAAGAACAAAGCTTTAAGTGATAGTTCTGGATTTAAGTTTGTTAAAAATGATAAGATTGCAACAGCTATTGGAATCTGGTGTTTTGCCTTTACAGCATTTGCATGTTTAATGGGTATCTTCCCTAAAAACATTGAAACATTTAGTTCTGAGTGGTTCTTCCAAATTACTCTTAACATTTTAACACCAATTGTTCTAGTTGGACTTGGACTTATCTTCCCTAAAATAGCTAGAAAAACAAATAAATAGATTTAACATAGAAAACACAGAGGTTTTATAGAAACCTTTGTGTTTTTTTATTTTTCTGTATATAAAATAACATTTCTTTTACTTTATTTTAATTTTTGTTTAACACAACTAGTTTATAATGAGTCTGATAAATATTTTTCACAGGGAGGATTTTTTAAAGTGAATACCATTAAATTTTTAGCAATTTTTACAACTTTAAGTGCTTCAATTTTTTCAGCAGATTTTAACTATTTAGGTACTAAACAACCATACAGTGTTAAAGAGATTTCTACTGCTCCTACACCTAATGGGTATAAACCATTCTTTGTAAATCATTTAGGAAGACATGGTTCTAGACATCTATCTTCACCTAAGTATGATGTATCTTTATACGAGTTATTATCTATTGCAGAAAAAGAAAACGCTATTACTCCTGAGGGATTAAAGTTAAAAAACTCTATAGCACAACTTATGGAGATTGAAAAAGGAAACTATGGTCTTTTAACTGAGGTTGGTGTTAAAGAGCAAAAAGAGATTGCTAAAAGATTCTATGAGAACAATAAAGAGATTTTTGGAAAAGATATTATAGCTTCATCAACTTATGTTGAAAGAGCTCAGCAGAGTAGAGATGCTTTTTTAGAAGAACTTGGGCAGTACACTCCAAACATAAATTTTAAAGTTTCAACAAACAATAAAAAAGATATACTTTTAAGATTCTTTGATCTCTCTCCAGAGTATGAGGAGTTTTCTGAAAATGGTTCTTGGAAAAAAGAGTTAGATACATACTCTAAAAGTAAAAACTTTAACAATGAAGTTTTAAATCAACTTTTCTCTAAAGAGTTTATTAAAAAGTTAGAAGATGGTGAGTTCAAATTAAAAGATAGTAAAGGTAAAACAGTTTTAAAAAATCCAACTGATGCTGTTAGAAATCTTTATGATTTATATATCATTCAAGCTAGTATTGGAAAAGACTTAGGTTTTGGAAAATACTTTAGTGAAGAGCAACTAAAGTGGTATGAAGAGGTTGATAATCTAAGTGATTTCTATGAAAAGGGACCTGGAAAAAATGGTGAAGATATTGCTACTAACATAGCTTTACCTCTTTTAGAAAACTTTATAGTTACAAGTGATGAAGCTATAAAAAATCAAAATACTTCAGCTAGTTTAAGATTTGCCCATGCTGAAACTACTATTCCATTTATAACTTTACTAGATATCAATGGTTACTCAGCAAAAGAGGATAGTTTTGAAAAGGTTTATGATAAATGGTTAGGAAGAGATATCTCTGGAATGTCTACAAATATTCAGTGGATATTTTATAAAAATGATAAAAATGACATCTTAGTTAAAATTTTACATAATGAAAAGGATGCTGAGTTACCAATAGCAACTTCTATGAAACCATATTATAAGTGGGATGACGTTAAAAACTTTTACACTAATAAATTAAAATAAGATTTGGGAGGGTATAGATTTGAAAACTTTTAATAGATTATTTACATTGGGTTTACTTGGTGCTGGACTTTTTATAACTGGGTGTGGTAAAGAGGAAACAAAAGAGAAAAAACTTGTTATCGCCTTTGGAATTGATGAGGATTTAGAATCTAAAGTTGTAGCTAAAGATAAATTTTTAAAAGATCTTGAAAATGCCGTTGGGATGAAAGTTGAATGGTTCGAACCATCATCTGATATGGCTTTAACTGAATCTTTAAAAGCTAAAAAAAATAGAACCGATGTAGCTTATACAGGAGCTATGCCATATTTTATGGCTGCTACTAAATCTCAAATTGAACCTTTAGTTTCTTTTGCTAAAGATGGAAAATTAGAAAATTGGGGAAAGTTTTCATATTTTTTAACTAGACCAGATACAAATATAAATGAGTTTAGTGAAAAAGATTTGATAAATCCAAAGAGTCCTTACACTTTTGCTTATACAAAACAATCTTCAGGTTCTACATATTTATGGCCTGTAAATGATCTTATTACAAGTGGAATAATTAAAGATTCTAATGACTTTACTATTAAGTTTAAACCTTACGAAACTGGTTCTACAACAAATACTGTTAGAGCTCTTTTAGATAAAGATGCAGATATTGGAGTTATCTCATCTAACTCATATGTAAAAAATAGAAAGTTTTTTACAGAGGACAACCACAAAATTATATACAAGAGCTCAGTTATTCCAGATAATCTTTGGTTAGTACAAGAAAGTATGCCACAAGATTTAAAAGAAAAGCTACAAAACTTTTTCTTAAACTACAATGATAAATTCTTCATGGAAAATTTTTACGGAAAGAAAAATGGAGAGCAACACATTAAAGTTACAAAAGAAAACTTTAAAATAATTGGACAAGTTATGAAAAATCTTAATCTAACAGAGATAAAAGAGGATTAATTTTAGGGGGTATATATGAATAATATTATAACTATAAAAGATGGAGTTAAAAGCTATAACAATAGCTTTTTAGCTCTTAACAATATAAACTTATCTATAAAAAAAGGGGAGTTTGTAGCTATTATAGGTTCTTCTGGAGCTGGTAAATCTACACTTTTAAGATCTATTAATGCTATGAATCCACTTAGTAGTGGAAGTGTTATCTTTAACGGAGAGGATATTTGTAAAGTTTCTGGTGGAAAACTAAGAAAAGTGAGAAGAGAGATTGGAATGATTTTCCAACATTATAATCTTATTGAAAGGCTATCTGTTGTTCAAAATGTTCTTCATGGAAGACTTGGATATATGTCTGACTTTAAAGGATTCTTTGAACTTTATTCTGAAAATGATAAAACAAAAGCTTTAAGTATTCTTAAAAGACTAGGACTTGAAGAGCACTGTTATAAAAAAGCTTCTGAACTAAGTGGAGGACAAAAGCAAAGAGTTGGAATCTCTAGAGCTCTTGCACAAAACCCAAAACTAATTTTAGCTGACGAACCAATTGCAAGTTTAGATCCAAAATCTTCTGAAATTGTTATGGAAACATTAAAAAATATATGTCTTGAAGATAATATAACTTGTATTGTAAATCTTCATCAAGTTGAGTTTGCTAAAAATTATGCCACTAGAATTATTGGAATGAAAAATGGAGTTATAGTATTTGACAATACTCCTGAAAATTTAACAGAGGAGATTATCAATGAAATATACGGTAAAAATGTTTAATAAAAATGATATCTTTACTTTAGGAATTATCTCTATTATCTATCTTTTTATAGCTTATAGGTTGGATTTTTCTTTTTTATCTTTCTTAGTTGAACTTCCATCTGCAGTTTCATTTATAACTGAGGAGATGCTACCTGTAAATTGGAAAAGTTATAATAACTATATGACACCTCTACTTGATTCATTTTGTGTAGCTATAGTTTCATTAATTTTTTCCTCTGCTATCTCATTTTTTCTAGGTTTTCTATGTTCAGAAAAAACTATGCATTTTAAACCAATTAGAAATTTTGTTAAAAGTTTTGCCACAGTTTTAAGAAATATTCCCAATATAATCTGGGCGCTTATGTTTGTTCCCGCTTTTGGTGTTGGTATAACAACTGGAATTATAGCTTTAACTGTTGGAAACATTGGAGACATGACTCGTTTTTATTATGAAACTATAGATGAAGTTGATTTAGAGCTACTAAGTTCTTTAAAAGCTACTGGAATGTCTCATCTTCAAGTTATAAGATTTGGAGCTATTCCTCAAGCTATTCCTGGATTTATCTCTTGGACTATCTACTCTTTAGAGAGTAACATTCGTTCTTCAGCTGTAATAGGTTTAGTTGGTGCTGGAGGAATCGGTATGTATATAAGTAATAACTTAAGTTTAATGAAATACAACACTGCTGCTATGGGGATTCTTTTAATTGTAGTTTGTGCTATTGTAACTGAAATCATCTCTAATATTTTAAGAAAGAGGATTATTTAAATGAAGAAAAACTATTTTGGAAAAATAAAAATAAAAGATCATAAAAATGATAAATTTTTAAATAAAATTATGTTGGGAATCTCAATTTTATTCCTTCTATCTTTTTTTAAGTTAAACTTAGATTTTGGAAGAGTTGCAAGAGGATTAAATAAATTAGGAAATATTCTTTTGGAGTCTGGAAAACCAGATGCCTCTGTTTTTAAGTTTGTTTTAATTGCTGTTTGGGAATCTTTTGAAATAGCTTTTATGGCTACCTTAGTAGGAGTTGTTTTCTCTGTTCCTCTAGCTTTTTTAACAGCTTCTAATACAGCACCTTGGAAACCACTATCTTTAGCTATAAAGTCATATATATCTTTTATTAGAGCAGTACCCTCTTTAATCTGGGCTGTTATATTTGTTTCATCTGTTGGTCTTGGACCTTTTTCAGGAATTCTAGGACTTTCTGTTCATACAGTGGCTTATCTCACTAAGGCTTACTTTCAATCTATTGAGGATTTAGGAGAGGAAAGTATTTTAGCCATTAAAGCTACTGGTGCATCTTGGTTAAATATTATGAAAGCTGCAATACTTCCAAATATAAAAAGAGTTATTACTGGATGGACTGCACTGAGATTTGAATCTAATATGGCACAATCATCTATTATAGGAGTTGTTGGTGCTGGGGGAATAGGTTACATAATCTCAAAATTTATAAAGTCTTATGATTTTAACGCTGCTGGAACTGCTTTAATTGTTTTAATGATCATATCAGTTTCTGTAGAGCGGTTAGGTTCACTACTAAAAACTTATACAGAGAGAGGTTAAAAATGAAAACTATTTTTTTAGGAACAGGGTCTGCAAATGGACTTCCTGATGTATTTTGTTCATGTGAGTATTGTAACTCTTTAAGAGAACTTAAAGGGAAAAATATTCGTAAAAGGTCAACTTTTTTATTGGGGGATAAAATACTATTAGACTTTTCACCTGATATTAGAACTCAGATTTTAGAAAATAGTATAGATTTTAGTAAAATCAAAGGTGTTCTTCTATCTCATACTCACAATGATCATTTGGATATACAAGAGCTTATAAAAATTAAAAATCCTATGAATATATATGTTAATAGTTCATCTGAAATGTGGCTAAAAGAGCAGATTAAAATAGCAATAAAACCTAAGCACCAAACAAATCTTCAAGAAAAAATAGGTCATCTCAATATAATTCCTATGAACTATTACTCTCCTTTTACTATTGAAGATTTTGAAATTATACCTATTGAAGCTAAACATACAGGTTTAAACAGTGGTGAGCATGGTACAAACTTTATAATAAAACATGAAAATTTTACTAGACTACATGCTTCTGATACTGGTATCTACTCTTTAAAGACATTTGAATTTTTGAAAAACTTTAAATTTGATGATATTGTTATTGAATGTACTTTTTTAGATTTTCAAAAGGATAACTCAGACCATCTTGATATCTTTACACTAAATATGGTTTTGAATAGATTGAAAGATTTTGACTGTATCGATTCTAAAACTCCAATAACTGTTACACACTTTGGTCATGATCCTAAAAAAACTCATGAAGAGATTGAGAAGCTTATGAAATCTTTAGATTTTAATATCTCTGTTGCATATGATGGATTGTGCATTAATAATGCTAATTAAATTAAAAAGCTGAGTTCTAAAATAAACTCAGCTTTTTGCTATATTACTCTTCTTGTTTGCCAGAATCTTTTAGCCCAGTAGCTATCATACTCAGATATTGTAACTCCTGTAGTTCTTCCTGCATGAACAAACTTATTATTTCCTATATATACACCTACGTGTTTTATTCTACTATTCATTTTAAAGAAAATAAGATCTCCTACTTTCCAATTTTCTCTATTTCCAACAACTTGCTCTCCAATTTGAACCTGAGTAAGTGTTGTTCTAGGCAGCTCCACATCAAATTGCTCTTTATAAAGATGTTGCATAAGTGCTGAGCAATCAACTCCCTTTTTTGTTGTTCCTCCATAACGATATCTAGTCCCACGCCAACTTGAATAGAAATCAGTTATTTTAGTACTTTTTATATATTCTTTTTTCTGATTTAAAATCTCCTCATCCACTTCAATTTTTTCTACGACCTTTGGTTTAGTAAAACTTAATGCATGAACCTCTGATGTTATAAAACTAAAGGCAAGTATGAAAAAGGTAAACAATTTTATTAATCTTTTCCCCATAATCATCTCCTGTCTTTTTGTATTGTTATTTTTGTAATTAATATATTATACTCAATTTTTGTCTGTTTTGCAAATTTTTGACTTTTACATAACCTTTATGATAGAATCTAGGAACTTTATATAAGTTAAGGGGAGTGAAATTTTTATGATTAAAAGTGCATTTTTAAATCGGTCAAAAGAGATTATAAAATTAGCTATTCCCGCTGTTGGTGAAATGATACTCTATATGTTAATCTGGGTTTTTGATACACTTATGGTCGGAAAGTATGGCGGACAAATCTCTGTTTCTGCTGTTGGTTTTAGTTCTGAAATTATGTATACTTTTATTAATATCTTAATTGCTATGGGACTGTCTATATCTATAACATCTATCGTAGCTCGTTGTCTTGGAGCTAGAGAACATAAAAAAGCTGAAGATATGGCTGATTTAGGAGTTAAAATTGGTGGAGTTATTGCTATTCTTGTCTTTTTAATATTTTTTATTTTTTCAAAAAATATATTAAGTTTAGCAGGAGCTAAAGGGGATGTTTTAATTTTAGGTTATAAATATATGAGAATCTGTTCTATTGGACTTTTCTTTAATATGGTTACAAACCTTTTAAATGGTGTTTTCCGTGGATGTAAAAATACTAAAACTCCACTTTATGGAGCTGCTATTTTAAACATTGTGAATCTTTCTCTAGATTATACACTTATATTTGGAAAATTTGGCTTTCCTGAACTAGGAGTTGAAGGAGCTGCCATTGCTACTACAATTGGAAACATTTGTGCATTTTTATTTATTTTAAGTCAACTTAAAAAACTACCATTTAAAATATCTTTAAAAGGTAAAGTTAACTTTAATTACTTAAAAGAACTTGTTGATTTAGCTATTCCATCTGGACTACAAGAGGGAGCTTTTAGTATTGTAAGACTTTTAAGTGTTATGATGGTTATGAAACTTGGAAGTTTGGCTTTTTCTGCTAATCAAATCTCTGTAACCATTGAAAGTATCTCTTTTATGCCAGGTTGGGGATTTGCTATTTCAGCAGTTTCTTTAGTTGGGCATAGCATAGGAGAAAAAGACTTAAAAAGTGCCAGAGAATATGCTAATACATCCTTACTTTTAGCCTGTATTGTCATGGGATTTTTCTCTCTAGTCTTTCTATTTTTCTCTGAAAACTTAGTAAGATTATTTATAAAAAGTGATGAGGTTGAGGTTATCGCTCTTGGTGCTGCCTGTCTTATGATTGGATCTATTCAACAGATTCCAACAGCTATTGATATGGTTCTTTCAGGTTCTCTTAAAGGAATGGGAGATACTAAAACTCCATTTAGAATAGTTCTATTTTGCAACTGGTGTATAAGATTACCTTTAATGTATTATTTTATCTATCTAAAAAGAATGCCTGTAACATATTTCTGGTGGATTACATCACTTCAATGGACTGTTGAAGCAGCTATATTTATTAAAATATATCGAGATAAATTTTATAAAAACCCATTAAAGAGTTAGTTATTCTAACTCTTTTTTTATTTTCTTCATAATTTTTTGAACAAAAAGAAGGAATTGAATTATTTTCTATGTATAGTACCTTTTGTTAAATAGTGCACAATATTTTATTCATTAGGAGGAAAAGTTATGAAAAAATTTAATCTCTTACTACTTGCATTAACTTTACAGACATCTAACACCTTTGCCCAAGAGCAGAGTGGCCTCATCTTCTGGTCAGATTATAATTACTTTAAGGACAATACTCGACCTATGAGTCAAATCGATAATTCATATTTCAAGTTGTCAACTGAAGTTATTACACTTCCCCCTGTTGCCCCACCTAAAATTCCAGTTTTACCCCCAACTCCTAGTTCTCCAAAACATGATAATACTCCAGATATTGATAATCCTACATCTGCTGGTTCTGCTACAGCCTCACCTAAAAATGGATACATCTTCTATAACAAACTCTACTATCCAGGAAAAAATTTATCCACAGACAAACTACCTTTAAAAGGAGACCTTACTATTACCACTAATAATGCCGTTGGAATGGGTAGTATTCTTAGTGGTTATACTCTTTATAATAAAAATACTTTAACTGTTAATAATAATCCTGGGAATACAACTACTACAGGAATGCAAGCTTCTGGTGGTGGAACTGTTATAAATGAAGGAAACATAACCATAAATGGACTTTATGGAAATGGAATAAATGTTATAAGTGATGGTTTAGGAATTAATAATGGAAAAATTAATCTTAACTCTTATTATGCTACAGGTCTTGAAGTCTATGGTAAAACAAAAGGAATCAATAACGGAATTATATCTGGAAATGGATATGAGGGTGCCCAAATATTTGGTGAAGGAGAATTTACAAATTCAACCACTGGTATCATAGATATAACTCATGGAAATGTGGGAATTTGTGTAGATGGTAAAGGTCTTGCAATAAACGATGGAGTTATAAAAACTTATAATACTAATTTTGGTATGTTTTCTTCATACGGAACTATAATCAATAATGGAACTATTACCATGAATGATACAGCAAAGAATCCAAATAATGTTGCTTCAAGTGGTATGGGAGTTTCAGAAGGTGGAAAAGCTATAAATAATGGAACTATCAATATAACTGGTAGAAGTTATTCTGGTATGAGTGGAGGAAAGAATACTGTTTTAAAAAATTTCGGTCTTATTAATATTAACCCCCCTGCTCCTAAAGACATATATGTTGACGGTAGTTATGCCTTTCAGCTTTCTCATTTAGCTGTGGGAACAAACGAACCTAGTGGTGTAGTTAATTTAAATAAGAATGGTATTTTATTAAATGGAAAAGGGACCCTTCACAACTGGGGTAAAATTATTAAACCAACTACAAATACTTTACCTCTTATATACGATGGTGGAAATCTTGTAATGGAAAAAGGAGGATCTATTGTAACTAATACCTCTACTCCCACTATTAAAACTGTGTATTTAGGAAAAAGTTATATTGGAAATAATTATAATCTTATTAGTAAGGTTACTTTAGATGATACTCTTACAAAATCTGCTAAAGAGATAAAAAGTAATCTTTATGGATATAAATTAATTCTTCACGGAAATGAAGCTGTTTTTAGTAAACTTAGCTTTTCTCTTCTTACAGATGATCCTTTAGGTAATTATTTACAAGACATCTATTATGATTCTAAAAATACATCTAAAGACAGATTGTTTGATATAATTCTATCTTCTAAAAATGGGAATTCTTTTCAAAATTATTTAAATGAAATTTTTGGTCGAGAATATTTTCCATCTCTTATTTATCAAACAAGAGATGCTATTGAATTTGGAAACAACAATATCTTATCTCACTTAACTGAAACTCCAAAAATTTTATCTAAAGAAAGATATATTTTTGGATACTCTTTTGAAAAAGTTAATAAGAGCGGTTATGACAATATTGCTGGATACAATCAAGAGCTAAATAGTCTTTTCATTGGAAAAAACTATCCTTTATTATCCTCTGTTAGTAGTGGTTGGATTTTCAACTATACTAGATTAAATGATAAATTTAAAGATAACTATGGAAAAAGAGAGGACAATCTATTTCAAGGAACTGGTTACTTAAACTATAACAAAAATAATTTCAATGGACTTGGAGCTTTATTCCTTGGATATTCTAGAGGTGATTTAGATAGAAATATACAATTTGATTACTCTCAATATAATGATACTTTAACATCTATTAAAACTGTAGATTTTAATGAAACTCTAAACTCAAAAATAAAAACTTTCTATGTTGGTGGAATGGGAAAAATCTCAAAACTATTCAATTGGAACTCATTCTATTTAGAACCAATTGGAAAATTTCAATCAATGGGATTATTTCAAAGAGATATTAATGAACACAATGGAACATATAATCTTGAGTTAGATAAATTAAATGGCTTCTTAAATACTTTCTACGTTGGTGGAGAGATGGGAAAAGATTTTGCTGTTAAAAATTATGGAATTAAACTTTCTTTAGTTGGATATCTAAAACAAGATTTAAATGATATTGATAAAAATATGAAATTTAAAGTACAAACTTTGGGAAATGAAACTGGTGCTATTAATATAGACAATAAAAATAGATTTTCTCAAGAAATTGGAATTAATGTTAAAGTTGGGGAACTTCAAACAGGACTTTCTATATATACAAATTATTTATACGAATTTTCTAAAGATAACTCTTGGAAAATTGGAGCTGGAATAAGTTATATTTTATAATAAATTTTAACTATATTTTTAAATTAAGTAGGAATTTATCACGGTGTCACGTATACTTAAGCGGATTTATAAAAAGGAGGTATCAATATGAATAAAAAGATTACATTGTTTCAATTAATTGCAATTAGTATCGCCTTCTATGGAAGTATTAGAAATATTCCTACTGTGGCTAGTGTTGGTTGGTATGGAATTTTTTATATGCTTGCTGCTGCTATTTTTTTCGCTATTCCAATCTCTCTTGTTGCTGCAGAACTTGCTACAGGGTGGCCAGAGGAGGGTGGCCCTCAAGTTTGGGTAAAAGAAGCTCTCGGTGAAAAATGGGCCTTTGTTACTGCTTGGTTATTATGGGTTCAAATGTTCTTTGGTATGGTTATGGTTTCAACTGCATTTGCATCTATGATTCCTTATGTTATTAGTAAACCTGAACTTGCTAATAATAATGTTTTTATTGTAGTTACTGTTATCATTACCTATTGGTTTATAACACTTTTAAACTTTAAAGCACAATTTGGTAAATGGATTAGTACTTGGGGAGCTGTTATTGGAATATATATCCCCGCTATTTTGCTTATTGTTTTAGGTCTTTGGTATTCTTTTAAAATAGGTAATGTTAACCTAGGACCTCTAAACTGGGAAACTGCTATTCCAAATCTTGATTCTTTAGACAAACTTTCATTCTTTGCTGGTGTTATATTTATTTTTGCTGGATTAGAAATTGCTTCTGTTCATGCTAATGATATTGATAATCCTAAAAGAAATTATCCTATAGCTGTTTTTATTACAATATTTCTAATGGTTATATTTAATTTAATTGCATCTTTAACTGAGGCAAATGCTATACCTTCTAATCAAATTGATTTAGCTATCATCACACAACCATTTGAAATATATTTCAATGCACTTGGTATTCCTTGGGCAACAAATGTAATTGCTCTTATGATTGCTTTGGGAGTTTTTGCTCAATTAAATGCATGGGTTTTAGGACCATCAAAAGCAATGATAAAAGTTGCTGATGCTGGTTTATTACCTCCTATTTTTCAAAAAAGAAATAAAGATGATATTCCCGTTACATTTATTTTAATACAAGCAGCTGTAATAACGCTAGTTACACTTCTTTATATAGTCGTTCCCGCTATTAATACAGGATTTATAATTATATTAATGTTAACTACTGTTCTTTATTGTATCGTTTATATATTTATATTAATAGCTGAAGTTATTCTAAGATATAAAAAACCTGATGTTGTTAGATCTGTTCCAGTTCCTGGTGGTAAACCTGGAATGTGGATAACTGTTACTTTAGGTATGATTGGTGTTATTTTAACAATTATTGTTAGTATTATTCCATCTAGTGATATCCCTGAAAATCTTCATAGTGCATCTTTGTTTATACAAATTATTGGAGTTTTACTTCTTTTTATAGCTCCATTAATTATATACAAATTTAAAAAAGAATCTTGGAAAAAACAAACTAAACAAGGAGTTGATGAGTGATTATGAAAAATACTGGAGTAAATTTAAATGCACTTTTTTTAGGTCCTAAATCTGAAAATGAGGATTTCTTTTTAAAAGAACTTGTTAGATTATTTGAAGATCATGCTCAGTGGAGAAAAAATTATCAACCAGGTGATGAAGAGGTTATTAAAACTTCTTTTAAAAATTGTGAAACATTTATTGACACATCAGAAAAATGTGAAGAGGTTTTAAAAGAATTATCTAGACGTTTGAGAGCTGGAGCCACTCCATGGCATTCTCCAAGATATTTAGGACATATGAACTCTGAAACTTTAATGCCTGGATTACTAGGATATTTTGGTGCTATGCTTTATAATTTAAATAATGTTGCCTATGAATCATCACAACCAACTTCCATAATGGAGGATGAAGTTGGTGCTGATTTATGTAAATTATTAGGATTTGACCCTGTTAAAGGTTGGGGACATATTTGTTGTGATGGTTCTATTGCTAACTTTGAAGGAATTTGGTATGCTAGAAATTTAAAATCATTACCTTTAGCAATGAAAGAAGTCGCTCCTGAGCTTGTTCAAGGAAAAGATGATTGGGCTTTAATGAATATGCCTATTGATCAAATTATAGATTTGATTGAAAATCATGAGAACAAATGGGAAATTTTAAAAGCACATTCAGCTAGAGCAGCATCAAAAGAGTTACCTCATTTAGGTAAATGGATTGTTCCTGAAACAAAGCACTATTCATGGTTAAAAGCCGCAGATGTTTTGGGTATTGGTACAGATAATATTGTAGCTATTGAACTTAATAACAATTATCGAATGGATGTTGAAAAATTAAAAGTCACAATAGATAAGCTTGTAGCTGAAAAAACTCCAATTTTAGGTGTTGTAGCAGTAGTTGGTACAACTGAAGAGGGAGCAGTAGATTATATAGATAAAATTGTTGCTCTTAAAGAGGAATACTCTAAAAAAGGAATTAATTTCTATTTCCATGTAGATGCAGCTTATGGTGGTTATGCTAGATCTATATTTTTAGATGAGGATTATAATTTTATTGAAAAATCAATGCTAAAAGAAAAATATAAAGAATACGATGTATTCTACAACGAAAATATAAACTGGCCAAGTGACGATATCTATAACGCTTTTAAAGCTATGAGTCAAGCTGATAGTATAACTATTGACCCACATAAAATGGGATATATTCCTTATGCTGCTGGTGGAATTGTAATAAAAGATAGAAGAATGAGAAACTCTATATCATATTTTGCTAGCTATGTATTTGAAAAAGGAGTCGAAATTCCAGCTTTACTTGGAGCCTTCATAATGGAAGGATCTAAGGCAGGAGCAACTGCTGCTGCTGTATGGGCAGCACATAGAATTCTACCATTAAATATAGCTGGTTATGGAAAATTAATGGGTGCAAGTGTTGAAGGAGCTTTTAATCTTTATGATTACTTAAAGGCTAAGGATTCTATTAAAGTTGGTGATAAAGTTATAAGAGTAGAACCATTAACATCTCCAGATTTTAATATGGTTGACTTTATATTTAATGTTGAGGGAAATAAATCATTAGAATCTTTAAATAAATTAAATCACGATTTATATGATTTATCTTCTGTTATGACTCCTAATTTATATGCTAATGAATTTGTAACATCACACACTGATTTTAATATAAACGATTATGCTAATAGCCCACTAGATGTTTTACAAAGATTAGATATACCTAAAGAAGAATGGTTTAAAGTTAATGATTTAACTCTATTAAGAGCTTGTGTACTATCTCCATTTTTAAATAATCCAGAAACTTTTAAAACTTATATTGAAAAAGTTGAGGAATCAATTATAAAAAAATTAACACTTATAATTAAATAAAACTAAAAATCCCAAGAGTTAAATTCTCTCGGGATTTTTTTCTTATCCTATACCTCCGTATAAAACTCCTAATATCAGAATTATTAAAACTCCAGGCACGAATATATATTTTCCTATTTTTACAATATACTTTCCTACTTTATGCTTTGCTCCTAAGTCAATCTCATACTCTATAGATTTTGAATCTATTCCATAAAAATAGAATCCTAAAATTATAATAGCTCCAAGAGGTATTAAATAGATTGTCATTATATCTGCAAAAGTTCCAAATAGATTCATATCTAAATCTAAAGGTAATCCTATTAAAAATAAAATTCCTCCAACTATCACACTAGCTTTTACTCTAGAGATATTAAACTTCTCCATAGCTGCTTCCACAGGAACCTCTAACTGGTTTATTGCAGAAGAGATAGCTGCAAATATTACACTTAAAAAGAATATTACTCCTAAAATTCTTCCCCCAGCCATATTGTTAAATACAGATGGTAATGTTATAAACAGTAAACTTGGTCCAGCTCCTGGTCCATAACCAAAAGCAAAAGCTGCTGGTATAATTATAAATCCAGCCATCAGTGCTGCTAAAGTATCTAAAATACATGTTTGAACAACACTTACAGATATATTTACATCTTTATCTAAATAGCTACCATAAACTAAAAGTGCTGATCCACTTACTCCCACTGTGAAAAACGCTTGTCCTAAAGCCATAACCCAAGTTATTGGATTTAAAAGTTTATCCCAATCTGGATTTAATAAAAACTTAACTCCCTCCATAGCTCCTGGAAGACTTAAAGATTTTATCATAAGTCCAAAGAATATTATAAACATAAGTGGCATTACAATTTTATTTATCTTTTCAATTCCCTTTATAACTCCAAGTGAAATTACTCCAACACTTAAAACTACAGCTATAAAATGCCAGAATATAGATTCTGTATTTCCAGTAAAACTTCCAAAATATTGCTCATAATTTAAAGTACTCATATCCACCATTAAATATGTCACAAAATATTTTATTATCCATCCAAAAACTATTACATAAAATGTAAATATTCCTGCTACAGAAACTATTGGAACAATAGGTAAAAACTTAGCAAAAGGCACTTTCTTTTTTTCCATAAGTTTTCTAACACCTAAAACTCCCTTTTTCATCATTCTTCCAAATGATATCTCTCCAACTAACCCTATATAAGCAAATAAAGCCATAAATATAAAATATGGTATTAAAAATGCTGCTCCACCATAAGTTCCTAACTTCCAAGAGAAAAGCCAAATATTTCCAAGTCCTATGGCTGCTCCTACACATGATAAAATAAATCCGATTCTGTTACTAAACTTTTCTCTTTTGTCGTTCACTTTACTACACCTCCTAAATTTTGTAAAAAAAAATTCCACAGAAATATATCTGTGGAATAAATGTTTTCTCAATTTAATCTATCAGATACAATCTTTTTTAGTTTTTGACCAAGCTAAAATAAGTTTGTATCCTGCATTCTCAGGTTACAAACTAACTATGGCCACCACCAAAATAAAACTGTTTCTGTTAAAGATGTATTAATTTTTAAGATATCTAATTGTTTTTTCATTTAATACACCTCCCTAAGAATAATTATTTTGAGTTATTGTAGCATTATAAAATAAAAAAAACAAGGATTTTTTTATTTTTGTGATATAACTATATGTAGATATTATTTTTTTAAGTGAGGTAACTATGGAAAAAATTAACTGTAATCAATTTCAATTATTAAACTACTACAAAAAAAATAGAGAGCTTTATCGTAAATTGGGAAAAAGATTAGAACGTTTTTTAAAGCAGTCCTTTGAAAAAGAAAAAATTATCTATCATTCAATTACTAGTAGAGCTAAAACTAGAGAAAGTTTTCAAAAAAAAATAGAGCGTAAAGGCTATTCATGTGTTGAAGAAGCTACTGATCTATGTGGACTTAGAGTTATTACATTCTTAGAAAGTGAAACTAAAATTGTTGAACATTTTTTAAGACATACATTTATAATCGATGAAAGTAATAGCGTTGATAAAAGTGACACTTTAGGAGAGGATAAAGTAGGATATAAATCTATACATTTAGTTGCAACTCTTCCCAAAAGTCTTTTAGAACTTCCTGAATTTGAAAGATTTGAAGGATTAAAATTTGAAATTCAAGTTAGAACAATACTACAGCATGCTTGGGCTGAAGTAGAGCATGATAAAAACTATAAATTTAGTGGACAACTTCCAACAGATATAAAAAGAAGATTTAAACTTTTAGCTGGATTTTTAGAGATTGCAGACAGAGAGTTTGAAAGTATTTCAAAAGAGATAACAGAGTACGAAAAGAAAGTTGTAAATACTATTGAAGGAAATACTTTACATGAGATTGAGATAAACTCTACATCTTTAAGAAAATATCTAAATAAAAAATTCAATATTACATTCTCTCAAGGTATTAGTCCAAAAATTATTGCTCTTTTACATAGTAACAATATAAACACCTTAGAAGATTTCTCTAAAATAGAGGAACTAGAAATTATGAAAAAATACTTTGGAAATGGTAGTAAAAAATTTCCAGCTCGTTATGACCTAATGATTAAAAATCTTTTAGACTATAGAGAAAAACAATTATAGATTCAAAACAGGAATTGCCTTCTTACTTTTGTATATTTTAGAAATGAAATTTACAAAATAAGGAGGTTTTTTTATGGGCATTTTAAATAATGAAAGCTGTTTGAAAATGAAAGAAAAAGAGTACCATAAAACTATTGAACCATTAAAGTTAAAACTTGCTGAGCTTCAAAGAGTTGGTAAAGAGAAAAAGATTCCTATTTTAATTATTTTCGAAGGTCTTGAAGCTTCAGGAAAAGGGGCTATTATAAATGAAATCCTTGTAACTTTAGATCCTAGAGGATATCGTGTTATTAACCATAATCACCCTTTAGCAGAAAACAACCTTCCTTTAAAACAATATTTAGAGGATATTCCTGGACAAGGAGAATTTCATATTTTTGATAAATCTTGGTATGACTTAGCTTTTCAAGAGGAAAATGATATTACTAGAAGATGTAAAGAGATAAATAAAATTGAACGTTCTCTTCTTAGAAGTGGAATGTTAATTATTAAATTTTTTATTCATGTTTCTAAAAAAATTCAGAAAAAAAGATATTTTAAAGCTAAAAAAAATCCAGCTAAATCGTGGAAAGTAACTCCATATGCATGGAAACAAAATTTTAACTATAAATCTATTATTGAAAGTTGGGAAGATATTATCGAACGAACTAATAACTATGATTGTGGTTGGAATATTATCTCTTCAAATAGTTTATATGGAGCAAAATCTGAAATTTTTAGAATAATTGTTGAAAAAATAGAAAGTTATTTAAATCAAAAAGAAGTGCGACCTGCCGATGTACTACTTCCTTATAAAAAGCCATACTCTTTAGATGATGTTGATTTATCTAAAACTATTGATAAAAAAGAGTATAAAAAAGAGTTAGTAAAATTACAAAATAAAATTTCAGACCTTCATCATGAACTATATACTAGACGTATTCCTGTTATAATAGCTTATGAAGGTTGGGATGCTGCTGGAAAGGGTGGAAACATTAAAAGAGTTGTTGAAAAGATGGATCCTCGTGGTTATGACGTTATACCAATTGCAGCCCCTAATGATGTTGAAAAGAGTAAACATTATCTTTGGAGATTTTGGAGATCTTTCCCACGATATGGACATGTAGCTATCTTTGATAGAACATGGTATGGTAGAGTTCTTGTGGAAAGAGTTGAAAAATTCGCCACTAAGTACGAGTGGAAAAGAGCTTATCAAGAGATTACAGATATGGAAACTCAGTGGGTAAATAACGGCTCTATTATTATTAAATTTTGGTTACAGATATCTAAAGAGGAACAATTAAAAAGATTTAAAGAAAGAGAAAATACTCCTTCTAAAAAATGGAAAATAACTGAGGAGGACTGGAGAAATCGTGAAAAGTGGAAGGATTATAAAGAAGCTATTGAAGAGATGATTTCTAGAACTTCTACTACTTCTTGCCCTTGGTATATAGTTCCAGCTAATGACAAATATTACGCTAGAATTTTTGTTTTAAAAAAGATTATAAAAGAGATTGAAAAATGTCTATATGGTGTTTAATTTAATAGAAAATCCCCTTTTGGTTTATAACCAGAAGGGGATTTTTTTATTTATATGAGCAACAGTAATCTGCATAGTCATTAACTACAACTTTAAATGATGAATCTCCCTCTACAGAAAAACTTTCTCCCTCTTTTATCTTAATAAAACCAGAGTCTTGAGCTCTTTTAATTAGCATCTCTCCTCCAAGAACTTCCATTACTTCTGGAGCTGCTGTTCCAAACTCATACTCACCCTTTTGCATAAATCCCAAAGTTTTTCTACTTCCATCTTCAAATATAATTGTTCTACTATCTACCCTTCCATCAAAATATACATTTGCCTTTTTTATAACCTTTACATTTTTAAACTCCACTTTCTCTCCCCCTTACATTTTTCTAGCTTTAGCCACACAACCTCTAATCGCTTCTATAACACTACTTCTCATTCCTCTTTCTTCTAAAATACTTACAGCTTCTATTGTTGTTCCCTCTGGAGAACAAACCATATCTTTTAAAGCTCCTGGATGCATACCTGTTTCTAAAACCATCTTAGCACTTCCTAAAACTGCTTGAGCCGCAAACTTATATGCCATATCTCTTGGCATTCCCTCCATTACTGCTCCATCTGCTAAAGCCTCTATAAACATATAAACATATGCTGGGGAACTTCCACTAACACCTACTACAGCATCCATCATATACTCAGCTACAACTTCAGCTTTTCCTATAGAGTTTAAAAGAGTACAAATATACTCTAACTCCTCTTTAGTAACTTTTTTATTTGCACAAACTGCTGTCATTCCCTCACAAACCATAGCTGGAGTATTTGGCATTGTTCTAACAATTTTAATCTCTTTTCCAAAAGCTACCTCTAAATTTTTTAAAGTTTGCCCTGGAGCTATCGTTACTACAGTTGTAGTTGCTTTTACAAATGGTGATATCTCTTTAATCACTTCACTATAAAACTGTGGTTTTACAGCTAAAAATATCACATCACACTTTTCTACAACCTCTTTATTATCCTCAGTTATATTTATTCCATAGTTTGTTTTTACTTTTTCTAAAGTTGGTAAAAACTTATCTGAAGCAAATACATCCTCTTTTTTTACAATCCCTGAAGAGATTATCCCTTTAATTATCGCTCCAGACATATTTCCTGCCCCTATAAATCCTATTCTCACTACATCCTCCTTTTTAACTAATTAAAATTTTGCTCTGTTCTATCTATTATCTCATCTTGTAAAGCCTTACTTAGATTTCTAAAGTGATCACTATATCCAGCAACACGAACTATTAAATCCTTATATTCATCTGGATTTTGCTGAGCCTTTAAAAGTGTCTCTTTATCTATTACATTAAATTGTATATGATGTCCATCCATATTGAAATATGTTTTTACAACATCTGCCATATGATTTAATCCCTCTTCACCCTTAACTACATTTGGAAGAAATTTTTGATTTAACAGTGTTCCACCAGTTTTTAGATGATCCATTTTTGCTGCTGATTTTAAAACTGCTGTTGGCCCATAGATATCTGCTCCCTTTTCTGGAGAAATTCCCTCTGAAACTGGTTTATGAGCTAATCTTCCATTTGCACTTGCCATCATAACTTCACCAAAATATACATGACATGTTGTTGGTAACATATTTATAGCATATCTTCCACCTTTCATATTAGGTCTATCTGTTACAACTGAGTTATAATATTCAAACACTGATTTCATTATATCATCTGCGTAATCATTGTCGTTTCCATATTTTGGAGTTTTATTTTTTACTAAATTTAGTATTCTTGTACTACCTTCAAAGTTACTATCTAAAGCATTCATTAACTCTTGCATCGTAAAGTTCTTTTCATCGTAAACATTATATTTTATAGCTGCTAGAGAATCAGTTATTGTTCCAATTCCTACTCCTTGAACATATGTTGTGTTATAACGAGCTCCTCCAGCATTATAATCTTTTCCTCTAGAGATACAATCATTTGTTATAACTGATAAAAATGGAACTGGCATATATTTAGCATAGATTGTTTCTATTATATTACTTCCCTCTATTTTAATATCCATAAAATACTTTATCTGTTTTTTATAAGCTTCAAATAGTTCCTCATAACTTTTAAAATCCTCTGCATGACCCAATTTCAATCCTAGCTGCTTCTCACTAATTTTATCATAACCATTATTTAAAGTTAACTCTAAAATTTTTGGTAGATTGAAATATCCTGTTAATATATATGCTTCATTTCCAAAAGCTCCAGTTTCTACACATCCACTTGCTCCACCTCTTCTAGCATCAGCTAAAGTTTTACCAGCGTTTAATAACTCTTGAACTATAGCTTCTGTATTGTAAAAAGCTGGTTGTCCCCATCCTTTACGTGATATTGCACAAGCTTCTTTTAAAAATTTAATAGGTGTTTTTCTACTGATTTGAACATTTGAACTTGGTTGTAAAAGTTTCATCTCATCCATGCATTTTAAAATCAAGTAACTTACATCGTTAACCCCATCTTGCCCATCAGGAGTTATTCCACCTGTATTTATATTGGCAAAATCTGTATATGTACTGCTCTCTTTTAAAGTTATTCCAACTTTTGGAGGTGCTGGCTGATTATTAAACTTAACCCATAAATTCTCTAAAAGTTCTAGTCCTCTCTCCTCATTTAAAACTCCATCTTCACAATCTTTTATATAAAATCCATTTAAATGTTGATCTAATCTTCCTGGACTAAATGCATCCCATGGATTTAACTCTGTAGTCACGCCAATATGAACAAACCAATACATTTGAATAGCTTGCCAATAAGTTTTTGGTTTATGAGCTGGTACAACTTCACAATTTTTTGCAATTTGTAAAAGCTCCTCTTTTCTAACTGGATTCTCTTCAGCTTTTGCCAACTTATGAGCTAACTCTGCATAACGTTTTCCTAAAGCTATAATTGCATCACAACAGATACTCATTGCATTTAGTTCTTGTTTTTTATCTAAAGCTTCCTTATCATTTAAGAAATCCAATTTTTCAATAGTCTTTTGAATCTTTTTCTTATAATCTAAAAATCCATATTTATATATATTTTCAGAACCTACAGTATGTCCAGGACCTCTTTGCTCCATAAACTCTGTAAAAATTCCACTTTCATAGCACTCTTTCCACTCTTTCCCCATAGAGTTTATAATCTTATTTCTAATAGATCTTTTTTCCCAGTATGGAATAATTTCCTCTGCTTGAATTTTCAAATCCTCTTCTGTAACTTTAAAAGATATTAAGTCTCTATCATTCATTACATGCATATCCTCTAAAGTATGGCAACAAAGTTCTGGAAAAGTTGGAGCTGCTTGTGGGCCATCACCTTTTTCTCCTACAATCAATTCACCTTCATTTATACAAATAGATTTGTTTTCCATAAAATGTTTAAAAGCAAGAGCTCTTAACTCTGGAATAGAAACCTCACCTTCATATTTTTTATACGCTTCTGTTATCAATTTAGCTCTTTCAATATAAATATGTGCTGGTGTTTCTACACTTTGCTCTCTTAATTTTTGAATTCTTTCATTCATCCCTCTTTTTTTCATTTTATCTACCCTCCTATTTTAACATCTGAAAATCCATTTTTTCTAAAGATATCTAAATACTTTTCTAGCTCTTCCTGTGAAGGTGTAACAAAATCTTCTCCTAAATAACTTAAATCTAATTTTTCATATTTATTTGTTCCTGCTTTATGATAAGGAAGTAAATTTATTTTTTTTACCTGAACATTCTCTTTTAAAAACTTTACAATATCTTTAATACTTTCCTGGCTACTATTCACTCCACCAATTAAAGGTATTCTTATATATATGTTTTTTCCACACTCACTTAAATATTTTAAATTTGAAAGTATTAACTCATTTCCTTTTCCCATATATTTTTTATGAACCTCATTGTCCATTGTTTTTATATCGTATAAGAATGTATCCACATAATCTATTAAAGCTTCATAATTTTTTTGTGGAGCATAACCACATGTATCAATTGTAATATGATAACCTCTTTTTTTTATCTTTTTTAATAACTCAACTAAATAACCTATATCTTGTGTCATTATCTCTCCACCTGAAAGAGTGACTCCCCCTCCTGATTCCTCATAAAACATTTTATCTTTATCAATCTCTTTTAAAAGCTCCTCTATTGGATATTGCTTTCCCACAATCTCTCTAGCTTCATTAATACAATAATCTAAACATGTTTCACACAATATACAATTTTCTCTTTCTGTTTTAGCTATATTCTCTTCAACTTTTATAACATGCTCTGGACAAATTTTTTCACACTCTTTGCAACCTTTACATCTTTCATAATTAAAAAGTAACTCTGGTGTATATCTTTGACTCTCTGGGTTATGACACCACCAACAGTTTAATAGACACCCTTTAAAAAATATTGTAGTTCTTATTCCATCCCCATCATGAAGAGAGTATTTCTGTATATTTATTACATAGGGTATTGCCATCTTCTTCACTTCCTTTAAAATATTAATAGTAGTTTAAATAGATAGTTTGCTGCAACTCCTGCTATAAGTCCTCCTAAAAGTTGCCATAAAATACATATTTTTATAAAATGATTATGCTTTAATGTATCTAGCATTCCCACATGTGTACTTAAAAATCCACTCCAACAAATTCCCATTCCTGTAAACACTGCAATTGTATTTGCATTAGCTAAACCTTTATCTATAAATCCTTTAGTTAATCCCATGGCACTTCCCACAGCTCCCAATGCTGTAAATGGATAAGCCAATAACTCTGGTTCTCCAAATCCCCATAACATTTTTGCTACAGGTGTAAAGTATGATCCTAATCTTGGTAATAATTGAACTCCCTCATAAGCTGCTCCCACATATGTTCCGTTTTCTCCTTGAGGCCCAAATGTTAAAATCATAACAAATGTACAAATTAAAACTGTTCCTGAAGCACATGCAAGTCCTAATGTCACTCCTGATTTAGCTCCATCCATCATAGATGCTAAAAGTCTCTCAAAAGCACTTCCAGCTCTAATCTTTCTAAGGTCTCCCTCCTCCTTAGTATCTATTTTTTCACTGCTTGATTCATTGTAATATTTTTTAGCATATCTAAGAACCATTCTAACTGAGAATATTCCTCCAATAACAGCTCCTATATTTCCTATTAGTACAGCTTTTATATACTCACTTCCTAAACTTAACATATAAGCCGTTACAATAAGTCCCATTCCAAAAGTTGTTCCTAAGTTTGTATAAGTAACTTTTTCAGCTTTTGTAAAATATTTACTAAATCCTCTATCTTCTGCAAGTCCTAAAATAGCTGGATTGTCTGATATATATGTTGTTACAGCTCCTAAAGCTGCTGCTCCTGGTAATCCAAAAAGTGGCCTCATAAGTGGCGATATTATTTTATTAATTAAAGCGACAATTCCAAACTCTGACATTATTGAAGCTACTGCTCCCGCTAAAATAGCTACAGCCATAATATAAAATGATGTATTCATCAAAACATCATGCCCTGTTTTCATCATAACACTGAAAACCTTATCAATTCCCATAACACTGCCTAGATAAATAAAAAGAGTTACAAATACTGTTAAAACTACAAAAGTTTCTTTTGAAACTGAGGCGACTTCTCTTTCAACGCTCTCTTTTTCAGGTACTTCCTTCAATACATTTTCATCTGTTAACTTTTGTTCTGTCATTTCCATTTTAATACCTCCCTTTTATTTTTTGAACGTATTATTCATATTGTGCCTATTATAATCCTTAATTTTATTTTTTTCAACTAATTTTTTCATTTTTGTGAATTTTTATATACTTATAAAAAGTCAAAACCTGTTTTGAACATAAATTCAAGGCTTACAAAGCCTTTTCTGTTCATATATATGAAATTTTATATTCTGTTTAAAAAAAATTCTAGAATTTTATCGGTTTTTATGATAATTTAAACTATATGATATTTTATAATAAAAGGGGGTTTTAATGAGTAAGTATTCTACTAACATTGGTTCTTTAATAAAAGAACTTCGTAAAAAAAAAGAGATGACTTTAAAAGATTTGAGTAGTGCCAGTAATCTATCTGTTGGATTTTTATCACAATTAGAAAGAGGAATGACTAGTATTGCTATTGATTCTTTAGAGATTATTGCTCACTCTTTAGACGTTGAATTAGAATTTTTCTTTGACTTTAATAAAAAGAGAGTAGAAGGCAATCAAATAGTAAGAAGTTATAATAGAGATGCTATAGCTATTACTGATAAAATTATTCAACATAATTTAAGTTCAGACACAAAATCTTATAATCTATATCCTAGATTAATTGATATTATGCCATTTACAGATAATGGTTCATATAATTTACAACTATATTCACATGAAGGTGAAGAGTTTATCTTTGTTTTAGAGGGGGTTTTAACTTTAAATATTGAAGATGAAGAGTTTACACTTTATCCTGGAGATAGTACTACATTTAACTCTACTAAACCACATAACTGGAAAAATGAAACAAACTGCATAACTAAAATTATATGCGTACATAACCCAAATCCATTTAAAGAGATTTAAAAAATACTACTAAATTAAAAAGAGAGAGGATTATTTCATAACCCTCTCTCTAGCTTTTATAAATTTTTTATTACAATATAAACATCTACTACTTAATTCACCTTCATCTTCAAACTGCTCTGAAAAATCACTATTTGGAACTCGCTTTCCACATATTTTACAAAACTCATTGCGTCCCTCTCTCTGTTCAAAAATCAACTCTATATTTCTAGCTATATTTTTAAAAATCTCTTGAATCCTTTTAAAACTAAAGAAATTTAACATTTTTATCACCTCATAATTATTATAATCATTTTACAAAAAATAAACAACATTCCTTTAATTTTATTAAAGTTTTAAAGGATTTTCATTTTTTTTCAGAACATACAGATGTAAATATCTTTATCGGGAGGATTTTCAATTATGAAAAAAGTTGTTATTCTATTAAAAAATGGCAATGACCTAGATCTTATTTTTAAAAGCTATCTTCATTTAAAAACTCATTTTGGCTTTGACATTGTTCCAATGTATATTCGAGACATTGCCTACAAAATTCCAATTAGTGAAACTGTTTTAAACTCAGGTGGTGCTGCTGAAATTTTAAACGAAATGGAAGATGATTTTGTTGCTCAAGTAAACACAGCCTTAAAAAAATACAAAATTGAAACTGAGCTTATAGTTCAATCTGAAGTTGGAGTAGATGAAGTTAAAACTCTTCTAAAAACTGCTGACTTACTTATGCTAGAGCAAAGCGTATATTTAAACGATCTATTTTTAGAGTTATTAAAAATTGCTTACAGACCTATTATTATTTTAAGAAATAAGCCATTAACTTTTGAAAACATCTCAATTGTTTCCAATGATGGAGTTAAAATTAATAAAAGTGTTTATAACTTTTTAACTCTTTTCCCTAACCTTGACACAGATAGTATTCCAATACTTACATGGAATTGTAATTATGAAAAACACTATCTAGTTGATCTTCTAAAAAATAAAGGTCTCTCTGCAGATGTTATAAACTTTAATTCTAAAGATGATACATTAAAGGATTTTTATTTTGCTTTAGGAAAGTCTAATTTAGTTATTATGGGAAATCTAAGTCGTTCTTTTTTCTTTGAAAAAATAACTAATAGAACTGGACTAAATCTTTTAGAAAATCTAAACACATCTATCTTTATAGGATAGATTATTAAAATAGTCCAATAAAAAAATGGTGTAACTATTTCAGCTACACCATTTTTTATTTATGCCTCCACTTCTCTTTTAACCTTTATAGCTTCAACTATTTCATCATAATATTCACCATTTAATCTATAATATTTTTTATAGATTACATACCCAAATATTGAAAGTAAAATTGGGAAGACTATCATTAAATATTTTATTCCCATTATAGCTGATCCACTTTGAGCTACATTTGGAACATATCCAACTAGTGATAATCCCATTCCAATTAACCAACCACTTACAGCTGATGCAGATTTTACAAGTAGTGTTTGAACTGAGAAAATTACACTTTCATTTCTACTTCCAAATTTAAACTCACCATAATCAACAACATCTGCCAACATAACTGTTGAAATTCCTAAAGTTAATCCCCCACCTAACTTTGCTACTATTCCAGCTAAAGCTATTAAAGTTCCATTTGTTGGTGCTATGTTTCCAAAAAGGAATAGCATTAAAAATCCAACTACAGGAAGTGCACACGCTAAGAAAAACACCTTTTTTCTTCCTAGCTTTCTTGATAAAATTGGAAACATCATTAAAGATCCTATCTCAGCTAAACCAGAAAATCCAGTGAATACTGAAAATAGCGTCTCTACACCAATTACATATTTGAAATAATATATTGCTACCCCACCTGAAATTTGAGCCATTAAGTTATACATTAAAACTGTTCCTATTAACGCTACTAGTTGATCATTTTTCAAAATTAATCTAAAAGCTTCTTTTAAATTTATCTTTTCACTATTTTTCTTAGTTTTTATTTGCTCTTTTACATTTGTTACCATTAGTAAAGTTGTTAAAATAAATACTCCTGCAATTCCAAGTGATAGTAATGAGAATCCCCTTCCCTCATTTCCTTTTCCTAAAAATGCTATTAGTGGCAACCCTAAACTTCCAAGTGATAACCAAGCTAAACTTGCAAATATTCTAGGTACTACTGCTATCTCCTCTCTTTCTTTTTTATCATCAGAAAGAGCTGGTATCATAGACCAAAATGGTATATCCATAACTGTATAAGTCATCCCCCACAAAATATACATAATAGATATATAAATATATAAACTTTTTCCACTAAATGCCTCTGGTTTAGTAAACATTCCAACTACTGTAATAGCATTTAAAAGAGTTCCAATTAAAATCCAAGGTCTAAATTTCCCCCACTTACTTCTAGTATTATCTACAATCATCCCCATAGCTGGGTCGTTTATTGCATCCCACATTCTAGCTACTAAAAATAGTGTTCCTACAAATGCCGGCGCTAAACCTAAAACATCTGTAAAGTAATACATTAAAAATATATAAACTATTGCACAAGCATAATCTTTTCCTAAAGCACCTAAACCGTATGATAATTTTGTTTTTAAACTAACCATTATACTCCTCCCGTGAGTTTTTATTTAATCTCTTTTAATTTAAAAATTTTGCTTTTAAAATCTTGAGTTTCTGAATCTTTTGAAAAATATCTCTCTGGTTGTGGAAATACAATTCCAACACTCATAAGTTCATCTCCATAAGCTTCAAATGCATCATTTACTAAATATTTTTTCTCAGAATCTAAACCTTTTAGTATCACTTTTTTATTATATCCTGGATTTGGTTCAGCTAAAATTGTAAAATGTCCAACTAAAACCTCATCTTTTTCTTTATTTACAACCATCCAAGCTGCTGTATTGCCTTCAAAAGGACTTTCTAATCTATAAAAATCTCCAAATTGTATAAGTTTTCTATTACTTTTATAAAAATTCAAATACTGCTTTACCTCTTCCTCCATTTTAGTATCAAAGTCTAAAAGATTCAATTCATATCCAAAGTTTCCAAAAGTCGCTACATCATTTCTTGTTTTTAAACTAGTCTTTCTCGCTGTTTGATGATTTGGTATATCTGATACATGAGCTCCCATTGATATTAAAGGATAAGCCAACGATGTTCCATGTTGAATATTAAGTCTTACTATTGCATCTGTATCATCACTAGTCCAAACTTGTGGCATATAGTGTAACATTCCTGCATCAAATCTTCCCCCTCCTGATGCACATGATTCAAATAGTATATGTGGAAACTTAGTTGTTAATGTCTCTAAGATTTCATATAATCCAAGTATGTACTTGTGCGGTAAATCTTGATATGTTATCTCTGTCATATTTCTATTCATATCCCATTTTACATAACTTATTGGTGCTTCTGAAAATCTTTCAGATAAAATATTTACTATATAATCTCTAACCTCCTCTTTTGAAAGGTCTAATATATATTGATTTCTTCCCATTGATAATCTTCTATTTTTAACTCCTAAAATCCAATCTGGATGCTCCTCATATAACCTACTATTTTTACTAATCATCTCTGGCTCAAACCAAAGTCCAAATTTAATCCCCTCTTTTACTACTTTTTCTCCTAATCCTTTTACTCCATTTGGCAGTTTTTCTAAATTTGGAAACCAATCTCCTAAAGATGTTTTATCATCATTTCTTTTTCCAAACCAACCGTCATCTAAAACAAAAAGTTCAAATCCTAACTCTTTTGCTTTTCCTGCCATAGCTACAATTTTCTCCTCATTAAAGTCAAAATATGTCGCTTCCCAGTTATTAACTAAAATTGGTCTTTCTTTATCTCTCCACTCCCCTCTTGCAACTCTCTCACGGAAAAGTTTATGGAAAGTTTGGCTTAAATCGTTCATACCTTTATCACTATAAACAATTATTGCTTCTGGAGTTTGAAAGCTATCTCCTCCATTCAATTCCCATTTAAAATCAAATGGATTAATCCCCATTGTAACTCTTGTTGCATCAAAATGGTCAACTTCTACATGTGCTAAAAAGTTTCCTGAATAAACTAAAGCAAATCCTATACTTTCCCCCATATTTTCAGTTGTTTCAGGTCTTTTTAAAATTATAAATGGATTTTGGTGAGCACTGCTCGCTCCTCTTGTACTGTCAATATACTGACATCCAACTTCAAGCTTTCTATTTTTTATAAATCTTTCTCTTGCCCAAGCTCCTGAAAGATGTATCATCTCATAGTTATAATCTGGAAGATCTAGTGCAAAACTCATAGCCCTATGGATATTTACACTCTCTTTTCCACAATTTTCAAATCTTGCATTTCTAGTTATCACATCTCTATTTTTATAAATCGTATATGTTAAAAATAGTTTACAATTTAAAATAGCATCTACTAACTCTATCTCTAAAGTTTCTCCCTCCTCCTCACTTTCCATATAAGTTGAAGGTAATCCTTTTAATTTTTCTTTTCCTTTATATACTCTATAACCTTTATATACAAACTCAGTTACTCTACTACCATCATTGCTCTCTATTTGAAAAGCTGGTTTTCTAAAATCTGTCGTTCCATATGATGGATATTCTTGTTTATAATACTCTAACGAAAATCCAGGATCCTCTTCATGATGAGCTATTATTCCTATACCTACTTCTGGTTGATTGAAAAAATGAGAAAAACTTTCTCTATGTTTTATTTTTTTACCAAAGTATAAATTACCTAACTGTCCATTTTTCATGACATTAAATATATAACTCATATTTAAACTTTGTAAATGAAACTCCTTTTTCTCCTCGTTTATATATATCATCTTTCCTCCTAGTTAGTCTAAATAGCTCTCTTTTATATACTCTTTTAGTCCTTTTATCAAAGTTGTTTTTATAAAAGTAACTTTTTGTTTTTCTCCTTTATCATTTTGAAGTAGTTCCACTGCTGTTTTAGCTAAATTATTTATATCTGGAGCTACTGACATAAGTCCTAAAGGAATTGTATTTCTTAAATTATCAAACCCTATAATTGGAATATTCTCTTTTCCATTTTCTTTTAAAACATTATTTACACAGTAACTCATATTATCATTGGCACAAAATACTCCATCAAACTCTATATTTTTTTCCAATAGATTCATAATTATCTCTGTAGCTTTTTCATCAGAATAGTTACCGTTATAAATCATTGGAGTCATTCCAAATTTTTTCATAGCTTCTATGTATCCTTTTTCTCTTTCTTTTCCAGAAAGTTTACATCTATCTCCTGAAATGTGAATCACTCTTTTTTTACCTAAATTTATAAGATGTTCGGTAGCTTCTTTAGCTCCATTAAAATCTTCTGTATTTATATAATAAACTTCCTTATTTTCACAATTTGGATTTGAAAGATAATCAACTAATACTATTGGTGAGTGTTGTTTTATTATCTTTTGAATATTTTCATCCCCCTCTTTAAATCCTATAAATATTCCTCCAATAATATCTCTATTTACAT
This sequence comes from Cetobacterium sp. 2G large, assembly GCF_014250655.1. Lineage (NCBI taxonomy): Bacteria > Fusobacteriati > Fusobacteriota > Fusobacteriia > Fusobacteriales > Fusobacteriaceae > Cetobacterium > Cetobacterium sp. 2G large. The sequence continues at coordinate 384,329 of NZ_JACHTH010000007.1, forward strand.
ATAAAGACTCCACTTTAGAAAAGTTATTATCATTTATTACATCAACTAGTAATTGATAATCCAATTTTAATGCCTCTTTTAAAACTCTATTTATAAAATCTAAGTAATAACCAAAAGATAATCCATTATCTAATATTTTACTTTTATCATTATTATCACCATAAATAAAAAGTCCAATTGTTCTGCTCTTTTTTCCAGCTAAAACCTGAGCACTTGTATTTGGAATATATCCCAACTCATCTATAATCTTTAAAATTTTTTCTCTTGTTTCTGAAGGAACATTTGAGTAGTTATTTATAACTCTTGAAACTGTGCTTCTTGAAACTCCAGCTATTTGGGCTACCTTCGTGCTATTTATCTTCACATTTTTTCTCCTTCTTGTTTTATGAACGCGTGTTTATTATATTTATAAAACGATTATATTGTATTTAGAACATTTTTACAAGATTTTTTATTTATATATTATCTCACTTATTTAACTTAGGTAAATTAAGTATTCTTTTTTTTATTTTTATTTAATAGAGGATTCTGTAGTTTTTTTTGTAAATCTATTATAGTTATATTTAATTAATGAGGTGGGGTTACTATGGAAAATGTTTCAAAATTTAATAGGAAAAAAATTATTGAATATTTTAAAATTGCAGCTGAATTAACCATTTTTTTAGTTGCTATATTTTTTATACACAAGGAGCTAAAAAAATATAATCTTCATGATTTAAAATCTTCAATTGAAGCTATACCATTTTGGGCAATAACTTTAATTATTTTTTTTGTTTGTTTAGATTATCTTATTCTAACTTGTTTTGATGTCTTAGCATTTAAAAATGAAAACTACAGTCTTCCTAGAAAAAATATAAGTTTTGTTTCTTTTATTAGTTTTGCTTTTGCTAACTCTATTGGTCTTTCTGGTCTAACTGCATCTGGACTTAGATTAAACCTGTACTCCCTTCTAGGAGTTCCATATAAAACAATTATGAATGTAGTTATCTTTTGCTATACAACCTTCTGGCTAGGTTTACTTTGGATTGGTGGTGTTTTTTTAACACTTCTTCCTATATCTTTAGTGCAGATAAAGTTACCTATAAAACTACCTATGGATACAACAGTTCCCATTGGAATAATACTTTTAATTGGAGCTACTATTTTTACAGGAGTAATTATAAAAAAGCACAAAAATACCAATACAATTTTAATAAATAGAATTTTAATAGCTCTTGCTGATTGGGTTTCTTTAAGTTTTGTATTGTATTTTGCACTACCTCCACATAATAGAATTGATTTCTTTCATTTTTTAGCTATTTTTATCATTGCACAAATCTTAGGTTTTTTAAGCAATGTCCCTGGAGGAATTGGAGTTTTCGATCTGATTTTCCTAACGTTATTAGGAGGAGCTTACTCATCAGACAAAATTATTGGAGCTCTTTTAGTATATAGAATAGCTTATTTTTTTATACCGCTACTTGTAGCTTTTACTATTTTCACAATTTATCATCTTTTTATTAGAAAAGATAACACTAAAATTACAGAGATGGAAAAAATTGTTTTTTCACAATTTCCTAATTTTTTAAGTATAATCATAACTTTATCTGGAATTATACTTATTTTTTCTGGATTTTTTCCGTTCCCCTCTAGCTTAATAACAAAAATTGAAGTTGTATTTCCATTTTTAAATTTAGAAACTTCTCATTTTATTGGAGCAGCTATAGGAACTACTCTGTTATTTTTAGCTTACTATATTGAAAAACGATTTGAACTTGCTTATTTTATATCTCTGTTTTTTTTAGGATGTTCTATTGTTCTATCTATTGTAAAAGAGTTTCATCTATTCTTTACAATTTTTTTAACTCTAAGTTTCATAGGAACAATTCCTACTAAAGATTATTTTTATAGAAAAAATAGTTTTTTCTCTGAAAAACCATCTTTTAAAAAACTTTCTACTATAATACTAGTTATTTTAATTGGAGTGTACCTTGGAATTTTTTCATATAAAGAAACTGAATTTTTTTCAAAAATATCTTGGAGTTTTTCAAATACACTTTTAGGAATTTTCTTTGCATTTGCTATATTAATCATCTTAAATGTTATTAGTGAAAAGAGAAAATCTTCTGTTGAAGAAAAAAATACTGAAACTCTCCCAGAAGAAAACTCTCCAACAGATAAAGATTTAAGAAATTGTATTAGTCTTTCTAGTACAACTGATGCATATCTGTCTCTTTTAGGTGATAAAGAGATAATCTTTGATGATAGTAAAAACTCTTTTATTATGTTTGGAAAAAGTGGTCACTCATTTGTGGCTATGGGAGATCCCGTTGGAGATGAAAAAACTTTTGGAAGCTGTATTTGGAAGTTTTATAATCACTGTAAAGCTAATAAAAAAGAGACTGTTTTCTATGAAATCAATAAAAATTATCTAAATTATTACTTAGATGTTGGACTTAGTTTTTTAAAAATTGGTGAGTTTGCTCAAGTTCATTTAGAAAATTTTACTCTCGATGGAAGTGATGCTAAACCTCTTAGACATGCTTTTAATAGAGTTGAAAAAGAGGGGTATACTTTTGAAGTTATTCCAGTTGAAAAAGTTCCTGAAATTTTAGATGATTTAGAGAGCATCTCTAATGAATGGTTACAAGATAAAAATGCAAAAGAAAAAGGATTTTCTCTTGGAAAATTTACAAAAGAATATCTTTTAAATTTTCCTGTAGGAGTTATAAAAAAAGACAATAAAATTTTAGCTTTTGGAAATATTTTAGAAACAAATAACAAAGAAGAGATCTCTCTTGATTTAATGAGATATAGAAACGAAGCTGTTCATGGAACTATGGATTACTTTTTTATCTGTGTTATAAATTACGGAAAAGAGAATGGATTTAAAAAATTTAATTTAGGAATGGCTCCTTTAGCTGGTATTGAGGATAATACAGCTTCCTTTTGGAATAAAATTGAGCGTGCTATTTTTTCTCATGGAGAGCATTTTTATAACTTTAAAGGACTTCGTAGTTTTAAAGATAAATTTAATCCTCAGTGGGAACCAAGATACATAGCTTATTCAGGACCTTTTAACTTGCCAAATATATTAAAGGATGTTACTCTTTTAATATCTGGTGGTATTCGAGGACTTATTTCTAAAAAATAAAATAATTTAAGGAGGCTTTATGAAAAAAATAATTTTATCTATGCTTTTATTACTTTTGGGGTTAGGCACTACTTCCTTTGCTAACACTCCATCTTATAATGATGTTGAAGGTTATTACGAAACAGTTTCTCTTTCTGAAGTTATGGATATTCTAAATAAAAACAAAGGTACTCTTTTAGATGTCCGAAACAATGATGAAGTTGAAAAAACTGGTTTAGTTAAAGGAGCCAAACATATCCCTCTTCCTGAGCTAGAAAAACGTTTACCTGAGCTTAATAAAGATGAGACATATATAACTTTCTGTGTTAGTGGAAATCGTTCTAAAAAAGCTGCTGAAATTTTAAAGAAAAATGGATTTAAAAATGTTTATAACTCAAAAGAAGGTATGAGTACTTGGCCTTACAAAGATATGGTTGAACCTGTTAAAAAATAAACAAATAAAAATCTGAGCTCTACTTAAGCTCAGATTTTTTTATTTTATCTTATTCCAGTACTCTCCTATCTCCTCTAATGTTTTCCCTTTTGTTTCAGGAATAAGAGGAATAAAAAATAGCGAAAGCACACTTATTATAAAGAAAATAAAAAATGGTAATGATTCACTTCTTAAATCTATTGCTGGGTAGATTTGTGTTAATGTTATATCAAATATATAGTTTATAACATTAAAAAGGGTAACTCCTAAGGATCTAATTGAATTTGGTGTAATCTCAGATATATAAACTGTTAATGCTGTTCCAAAGGCTACTGTATATGTTAGATTATAAATATAAACTGAATATACATCATATACTCCTCGTTCTTTATAAAATAGTGCATATGTCAAATATCCTAATGAAATTGTCATTACTAAAGTTCCATAGAATAATAGCTTTTTTCTCCCATACTTATCAATTAAAAATAAAACAATAACTGATCCTAAAATCTCATAGATTCCCATTGTAACACTTTGAAAATATCCTGACGTACTAACTGATGAAGTTTCTTGAAAAATCTCTGGTGCATAATATATTATTGGATTTATTCCAGAAAATTGTCTAAAAATTGCTGAAATTACAACTAATACGATTACTATTTTTACTCCTTTATTAATTTTTCTGAAATTTATTTTATCCTCTGCTTTTTTACTAACTGAAGTTGCATCTAGCTCCTCCATAACCTTTTCAACTCTCTCATCAGGCAATACTTTTTCCAAACTTTCTCTAGCTTTATCTTTATACCCCTTTAAGTACAACCATCTTGGACTTTCAGGTATTCTTAAAAAAAGTATAAATATAATTAACCCTTGAAAAGTTTCTAAAAAAAATAGAACTCTCCATGAATTATCTAGTATAAATCTATTTGTTAAACCATTTGTTATTAAATATGCTAACCAAAATCCTACAACTAATCCAAAAGGCATAAACAGTTGATTAATCGTTCCATTTCTTCCTCTAGTTTCTATTGGAGATATCTCAATTACATATATAGCTCCAACTAAAAATATGCTTCCTAACCCAAGTCCCATAACCAATCTTCCTAACATGAACATCTCTATATTTAAAGAAAATGTAGTTATAAAACCGCCTATTAGAAATCCCAATAAACTATAAAGTATTGTTTTTTTCCTTCCAATTTTTTCAGAGAAGTATCCTGCTAAAAATCCACCAATTAATCCACCTACTAAAACAATGGTTATCAGTGTTCCAATCATCTGTTTATCTATTTTAAAAGTATTTGCTAAAACTTCAATGCTACTAGAGATAACTGCTGAATCAAAATCAAAAATATAACCAAAAGAAGCAGTCAATACTGCAATATAGACCACATATTTTTCTTTGCTCATTTTATCTTATCCAAATCAATCCATTTTCAAAAGATTTTCCTTGCTTTCTTACCATCTCTATCCAAATCATTGCAAGAGGTTCTAAATATCTAGAAAAATGTATATCTCCTATTAACATTGGATCAAATCCCATTTCAAAAAGCAACTCTTCAACTTTTTTATTAGCTATTTTGTTATTCCCAGCTAATAACATTGTAAGTTTTTTTTCATTTACACAAGGATTAATTAATTTTTCTACTCCTAAAGTATTTAAAGTTTTTACTATATGAGAATCTTTTAAAATCTCTTGTATCACTTCTCCATTAGAAGTGTATCTCCCACGAGTTAAAATATAATCTTCTCCAATTGGATTTGTTAAATCAATAAAGATTTTCCCTTCAGGATTTTTTATATTTGTTACAGCTTTTTCAACTTTATTTCCAGGTACAGCTAGAATTATAATTTCATTATCTTCTGCTATATCTTTTCCATCAACATACTCTATAAAATGTTTTTTTTCAATCTCCTCTTTTAAATCCCTTACTCCTATTTGAACTGGGTGTCCTAATTTATGAAAAACCTCTGCTAAAGCATTTGCTACAACTCCATTTCCTAATATTCCTATGTTCATATACTCCTCCTTTATTCAATATTCTTAATACTTTTTTCGAAATAGTTTTTTTAAATCCTTTTAATTTTTAATAATAAAAGGATTTTCTACCTTTTATTAGAAAATTAGGTTAGGAGGTGTTTTATTATGTTTAAAATTGAAAATCACTATAATTTAAAAGGTATGGTTGCTATTATAACTGGTGCTGGTGCTGGAATTGGTAAAGCTTCTGCTTTAATGTTAGCTAGAGCTGGTGCTAATATTGTATGTGCTGATTTAAATAAAGTTGATGCTGATAATACAGCTATTGAAGCTAGAGGTGAAGGTGTTAAAGCTATTGGAGTAAAATGTGATGTTACATCTATTCAAGGTTTAGAAGAAGTTGTTAAAGCTACTATTAAAGAGTTTGGTAAAATCAATATTTTAGTTAATAATGCTGGTGGTGGCGGAGGTGGAAGAGAAAAATTTTTAGAATTAACTCCTGAATATCTTCAAAAAATCTATAATCTTAATGTTTTTAGTATCTTCAATCTTTCTAGACTTTGTGCTCCTCATATGATTGCAAGTGAATATGGATCAATCGTTAATATTAGTTCAATGTCTAGTATAATGCAAAGTCATAATATGAGTGTTTATGGAAGCTCTAAAGCTGCTGTTAATCAACTTACTAAATATATGGCTGTTGATTTAGGTCCAATTATTAGAGTAAATGCCATTGCACCAGGTGCAATTAAAACTCATGCTTTAGCTACAGTTTTAACTCCTGAGTTAGAAGAAATTATGCTTAAGAAAACACCTATGAAGGTTTTAGGAGAAGCTGACGATATAGCTATGGCCGTATTTTTCTTAGCATCTCCATTATCTAAATGGATAACAGGGCAAATTCTTCCTGTCAATGGTGGAGGAGAGCAAGATTTAGAAGGATAATTTTATTAAGGGGTGGATTTTATGCTTACTTTTGAGCACTATATTATGGATTCTTTTAAACTTTTATTGCACTGGTTAGCTTTCTTTTTTACAGCTTTGTCTATAGGAGTTATCTGCTTTGGATTTTTAAAAAGTGTTAAAATTCTATTTACAAATAAAGAGGGTCTTAGTTTCAATAAAATAATGAGAGAAACTTTTGATAAGTATATTTTAGTAGGTCTTCAATTTCTAATTATTGCAGATATTGTTGATACTATTATTTTGAGAGATTTGCAAAATATTGTACTCGTTCTTCTAATAGTTATTATTAGAACTATTATGAGTTGGGAAATAGAAAAACATAAATAAAAGAAGAAAAAAGCTCTAAGCGGAATAAACGCTTAGAGCTTTTCTTAATCATCACTATATTTTTCATTTAATAAACTTTCATCTAAACCTTTTTCAATTTCTTCTTTTGTTACTCTAATATTAGAAGTTTTATCTAAAAATTTCATTATTAAGTATGAAACTACTATAGAGTATACTCCTACTAATGCTGCTCCAAATAGTTGAATCCATAACTGATGAGAACTAGCTGAAACTTTATTTACCATTCCATTTGCTAAAAGACCTATTAATACAGTTCCCATAAATCCTCCAACGCCATGAACACCCCATACATCTAAAGCATCATCCCATTGCATTTTTCTTGGTATTTTAATTGCATAAAAACATACAATTCCTGCTAATGCTCCAATTAATAGTGCAGATGGTGGTGTTACATAACCTGAAGCTGGTGTTATTGTTGCAAGTCCTGCAACTGCTCCAACTAAAGGATCTAAAAATGAGAACTTTTTCTTTTCTAAGTATGACATTATAGCCCATACAATCATACCACTTGCACCAGCTACTCCTGTATTTGTAAATACAATTGCTGTTGTTCCTGCAGCAGCTAAAGTTCCTCCTGCATTAAAACCAAACCATCCAAACATAAGTATTCCAGCCCCAACTGCTACAAGCCCCATATTAAATGGTCCTTTTCCAGTTATAACTTTTCTTTTTCCAAGAACCCAAAGAGCTCCCAATCCAGAAAAAGCAGCTGAAACGTGAATAACTGTTCCACCAGCAAAATCAACAAATCCCATTTTAGCTAAAAATCCTTCTCCCCATACCCAATGAGCCACAGGGAAATAAACTAATATCATCCAAATAACAAGATACTTTATCCAAGCTCCCATTGTTATTCTGTTAACTATTGAACCTGTCATCAGTGGTAAAGTTATTATTGCGAACATCAATTGATACATGAAAAACATTAAAAATGGAATTGTTAATCCATAAGTTGTATTCACTTGAAAAACTATATCTTTAAAGTTCATATATTGAAATGGATCTCCAATTATTCCACCAATTGTATCTCCAAATACTAAACTAAATCCTCCAAATATCCACATTAAAGTTACAACACCTATTGAGATAAAAATTTGTAACATTAAAGTTAATGAGTGTTTCTTTTCAACTAACCCACCATAAAAAAATGCTAGTCCTGGAGTCATAAAAAATACTAATACTGTTGCTATTACCATAAAAGCTACATTTCCATGTACTACACCTTGAAACATATAGTATACCTCCTATTTTAAAAAGGTCTCTTAAATAAGAGACCTTTTTTAGTTTTTTAAAACATGTCTAGTTCCATCTCTTTTGAGATATCTTTCATTATTCCCATACCTGCAACACTATTTCCTTCAGCATCTAAAGCTGGTCCAAATACTGCAACACCTATTTTTTTACTTGATACTGGTGAAATTATACCTCCACCTACTCCAGATTTTCCTGGAATTCCAATATTATCAAGGTACTCTCCACTTTGATCATACATTCCACAAGTAGCTATTAATCCACTAACTATTTGTGCATACTTTTTAGGAATAACTCTCTCTCCAGTTGATAAAACTCCACCATTTGCAAAGAATCTTGCAATTTTAGCTAAACTCTCTGTAGTTACATATATTGAACATTGTTTAAAGTATACATCTAGAATATCTTCTACATTTCCACTTAAAACTCCTTGTCCTTTCATATAGTAAGCTAAACCTCTATTTGTATCTCCAGTAGCTTTTTCACTTAAATAGATATCTGTCGCTAACTCTAAAGAATCATCTTCACTTATTTTTTTCATGAATTCTAGAATTCTATTAAATTTATCTTCTGGATCTTTTCCTTTTATTAAAGAAGCTGTCATAATAGCTCCTGCATTTATAAAGGGATTTCTTGGTAAGTGATCAGGTTCTGTTTCTAATTTTTTTATTGAGTTAAAAGCATCTCCTGAAGGCTCTTTATGAACATGTTTAAATACTTCTTCCTCTCCATTGTCTAATAGAGCTAAAGCTAAAACAACTGTTTTAGATATACTTTCTATAGCAAATCTAACTTTTGTATCTCCTGCTGATAACATAGTTCCATCTGGAAACGCAATAACTGCACCTAAGTAATCTTTACTTACTTTAGCCAATTCAGGAATATATGTTGCTACAGCACCTTGAGATATTAAACCTTTATTGTTTTCCACTATTTTACTTAATACATCTTGATTCATTTTTTTGCCTCCATGTCTAAGAACTTTTATTTTTGTTCTTTTTCTTCATTAGATTCTGGTTTTGTTTCAATCTCTTTTTTTGGATCTTCATCTTGTTGCATAACATCATCTGGATGCGGAGTAATATGGAACTCTCCTCTAGCTTTAGGATGTCCAAAGAAGTGATGCTCAGGAGCATTTTCTGTGGTAATTCTTGTTGGATCTATTGCTACTGCATTTTTTTTATCTCTAAATTCATAAATTATAAATGGTAGAACTAATACAACTATAAATCCTACTGTTAATATAGTTTCATACTCTCCTGTGTTTCCACCTGGAATATTATCTGGTGGGAAGAATGATATAATAAATGCAAACAGTGATGTTAAGAATCCTACTGCACCGACTATACATTTAAATACAACTCCACCTGGAATTTGATAAGCTGCTTGTGCATCTGTTGTTTTTCTTTTTAAAACTAATGTTAAATAACCTATAAATAATAGGAAATATGTCATTAAGTAGATAACAACTGTTAAAGACATTGATGTCATGAAGGACATGTTGTTTCCTCCTCCACCTAATGTTAAAACAATTGCCCAAATAGTTACGATAACTCCTTGGAACATTACTAAAGGAACTGGAACGTCATGTTTATTAACTTTTTTAAACACTGGAGGTAAAATACCTTTTTGTGCTGCTACATACATAGCTCTTGATGGTCCAACTATCCACGCACTTATCTCTGCTAGAACTCCAAGACCGATAAATGCTGCTATAATTCTAACAATCCAATCTAAGTGACTTCCATAGTGATTAATTAATGTAGCAAAAGTTTGGTTAACTCCTGCACTTAAGTTTATCTCATTTACTGGAATAACTGTAGCTATTGATAATCCTCCTGCAGAACTTATAACAATAGCTATAATAACTAACATAAATACAGCTATTGGATATTGTTTTTTAGGATTAGCCATTTCATTAGCATGGGAAGCTGATGCTTCTACTCCCATATAACTTAAGATAAATGATACTAATATAACTAATGAGTTTACATTAGTGAAGTCTGGGAAGAATGAATTCCAACTAACTTCCATATGTACTGGATTTCCAGCTACAACATACGCTATTGCAAGACCTATTAAAATTATTGCTGGTATTACAATACCAAAGATAAATCCAATTCTTGCTATTTTAGCTGTGTACTTAGTACCACCTAATTGAGAGAATGTTAAAATCCAAAATACGATTAAAATAGAAATTAATTTTAAATGTGGATTTACATTTAAAACTGGCCAATCAAATAGGTATGATAATGAACCATTAATAAAGTAAAGCATTGGGATATACCCAACTGTTATTTCAAAAAACTGATAGAATATTGCCGCAAATCCCCAACGTTCACCTAAAGATTCAGAAACCCAAGTGAAAACTCCTCCTGTTTCCCATCCTGGAATTGTTGCCATTTCAGCCGCACAAAGTGCTACTGGAATAAACCAAAATAGTCCTCCAAACAGTAAAAAGAAAAGTAATGAAAATCCTGAAGTTGCAAAACTCGGATATTCATAAACAGCCATAACCATTGAGGCTGTTATTGTGAAAAATCCAAATAGTGTCAACTGTTTGTTAGTTGTACTAGTGTTAGTAGCCATAAATAACCCTCCTATAAAATATTTTTTATTATTGTCACTCTATTGTTCACTTTTGGTAGAACATTTCCTTCTAAAAAAGTAATATCTTTTTTATTTTTATTTTTTTTAATTTTCTTGAGCTAAAGATCTCAAAGAATCATAGAATTTTTCTATATCTCTTTTTTTAGTGGGAATTCCTATAATGTCATTTTTTTCAATTTCAGTTGTATCATTAGTTTTTATAAATTCACCTTTTCTCTCAATAGATTTTATTTTAAGATCTCCTGGTAATTCTAATTTTCCAATCTCCTCTCCTATTAAATAGGATTCACTTCCTACTTCAAAAACTAATTCTACAACTTCATCATTATCATCATTTTCAATTAATGGTTTATATAATAAATCATATATTGGTTCAACTTTTAATAAGTTACTAACTGTATATGCTAATCCAGCTACAATAACCATACTAGGAAGTAGCGTAAAATCCCATGTCATCTCTAATATTAGAATAATTCCAGTGGCTGGGGATCTAACAACAACAACAAAAGCTGAAGCCATTCCTAAAAATATGAATACACCTAGATTATTAATATCAATCAAATTAAAATACAATAGAATTAAACCAAAAAGCTTTCCTGATAAACCTCCAATAACTAAAAGAGGTAAAAATATTCCTCCAGGAAATCCAGTTGAATAAGATAATGTAGTAAATAAAAGTTTTAAAATTATAAAAAAGATTAAAGCTCCAATTGAAAGATCATTAACCATTCCCTCTCTTATTAAAAAACTTTCTCCACCAGCAGTTAAATCTTTATAAAAAATTCCAATTACAATAACCATTAAAGTATAGAAAAATACTTTTATATACTTTGATATTTTAATTTTCCTATTTAACTTCTGAAAATAAATTAAAAGAAAAGAAAAGCTCTTTCCAACTAAGCTTATAAAAATTGCAAAAGCTATACAAATATAGAAATATTCAAAATAATTTAAATTTTGTGGATAATTCACAACTATATCTAAATAATCATTTTTTACAAAAAATTTAGCTGCCATATATCCAGAAACTATAGAACCTAAAAAAGAAAAAATTGTTAATCTTGAATTAAAATATTTCTGTAACTCTTCAGCTATAAAAATTGCAGAAGCAAGAGGTGCTGTAAAAGCAGATGATAGTCCTGCACCAGCTCCGCTCATTATTAAATATTTTCTTTCAACTCTATCCACTTTAAATACTTGTGATATTGTTTCTCCAATTAAAGCTCCCATCTGTACAGAAGGTCCCTCTCTTCCAAGAGAGTATCCTGCTGAAATTCCAGAAACACCACCTAAGAATTTAAAAACTAAATTTTTTATTGGATTTTTTACTTTTATTCTTCCATATATTTGTGCCCTTGCTTGAGGAATACCACTTCCTGTAATCAACGGACTATCCTCTACCATCTTACTTATTAAAATACCTATAACATATATTCCAATAAAACCTAAAATTAAATAGTATAATGGATTGTTCAAATTAAAAATCATATCCCTTATATAAGCTGATTTTTCTATCATCCATCTATAGGGTATTGTTATAAGACCTGTTACAAATCCCGTTAAAATAGCTAATATATAAACTTTTAAAATCCCCATAAGTAACTCCTTTTATAAATTTTCTTTTGCTTTTTTCTTTACTATATAGTAATAAATTTGTGAAAATGTTGAAACTGTTAAAATCCCAATAGCAATTGATCCTGAAATTATAAATGTTTCTATTCCTTTTTCTACTGCTTTAGATATACTATCTTGTACTATGTAATACATGGTGTAATATATTCCACCACCAGGAACTAAAGGAATCATACATGGATATAAAAATGAAACTGTTGGTACCTTTAATCTTCTCGATAAAATCTCAGAATATATTGTTATCGTTGAAGATGCTGCTGTATAGGCTATAAAATATGTAAATCCCTTTTCACTTAATAAACTATAGACCAACCATCCAATTCCCGCTCCAAAACTTCCATATAAATTTTTCATACCTCTTACATTAAATATTATCCCAAAACCATAGGTTGCAACAATTGATGATATAACCTGAATTATTATTACCCTCATAGCAGCCCTCCTAATGTTTTTATAATGGATAACGTTATTCCTGATCCTATAGCTAAAGCGGTTCCTACCATAAAAGCCTCTACTCCTCTTGCAATTCCTGAAACTAAATCTCCTGTTATTAAATCTCTAATTGAATTTGTAAAAGCTATTCCAGGAACTAATAACATTAACGTTGAAATTATCGTTACTGAGATTTCTGGAATTATTCCAAATAAAAAACATATATATGCTGAGAAGGAACAAACCATTCCTCCAACTAAATTTAAGAAGAATTTATTTATCATTAACTTTGCAGCAAAATATCCTAAAAATGATATTGAAATAGCTCCAATAACTGAAGCTATGCAGCTACCTCTATTTCCACCAAAATAATAAGCAAAAGCTCCAGCTGCAATACAATTCCCCAACAGTACATATAAAAATCCATATGCTTGCTCATCATCAATCTCTTTTACTTTTTCTAAAAATTCTTTAAAAGTATAGCTATCTATATCTCTTACCAGTGAACTAAGTTTAGAAATTTTTTCTACATTTATAGTTCGCATTCTTATTTTTTCTATATTCGTAAAAAATCTTCTTTCTCTTCCTCTTATTGTTGTTAAAATACTAGACAGAACTGCAAATGAATTTGATTCAAGGCCATAGTGATTACATATTTTATCTACCATATCCTCTGCTCTATAGGTTTCTCCACCAGATTCTAGTATCAATTTCCCTACATAACTTGCTAGATATAAAATGTCATTTTCATTGATGACTGTTAAATCCTCCCTAAGATTATCCATATATATCTCTCCCAATTATTATTTATTTAAATATTCAGGTTTCCTATTCATTTTCCTTGTAATTTTGTATCTTTTTAAATTTTTGTACAATTTTTTTTACAAAATAAAAAAGAAATCCTAAAAATAAAATGTATAATGCAGGTGATTTATGATAATTGAATTTATTTTTAAATTAATATCGTTATCAAGGAGGTAAGTATTATGTTTGGAACTTGTGGTAAAACACCTAGAGAGCTTGGTTACAGAATGCCTGGAGAGTGGGAGAAAAGAAGACGTACTTTCATGCAATGGCCTGTTAGAGATGGAAAAAATAGCAGAACTCCACTTTGGCCTGATGGAATTGAAGCAGCTAGAAAAGGATATGCTAATGTAGCAAAAGCTATTGCTGAATTTGAGGAATTAGTTATGATTGCTCCTCCAGAACTTCTGCATGAAGTTAAAGAGATGTGTGGAGAAAAAGTAGAAGTATTATGTCTACCAATAGACGATTCGTGGGTTAGAGATAATGGTCCCACTTTTTTACTAAATGACGATCAAGAAGTTGCAGCAGTTAAATGGAGATTTACTTCTTATGGTGAAAAATATCAAACACACTATAATGATGGAAAAGTTCCTTATCATTTAGGTATATTTTATGATGTTCCTGTATTTACTTCACCACTGGCATTAGAAGGTGGAGGAATTCACTCAGATGGACAAGGAACTATTTTAACAACAGAATCTGCTTTACTTACTGGTTCTAGAAATTCTAGATTCACAAAAGAAGAAGTTACTAATTTATTAGAAGAATATTTAGGTGGAGAACAAGTTATCTGGTTAAAATCAGGTTTATATGGAGATTTAACTGATGGACACGTTGACAACACAGCTTGTTTTGTTAGACCAGGAGTTATTATAATCCAAGCTTGTTACGATGAAAAAGATCCTGACTACGAGATTTTCCAAGAAAATATGAAAATATTAAAAGAATTTAAAGATAGATCAAGTGGACTACCTTTTGAAATTATTGAAATTGAAAAACCTCCTATTAGATATTATGATGGTCAACTTCTAACATTAAGTTATATAAACTATTTACCAGTTACTGGTGCAGTTATTGTTCCTACATTTGGAGGAGATGCTGAAGAAACTGATAAAAAAGCATTAGAAGCTATCCAAAAAGCTTATCCTGATAGAAAAGTAGTTCCTATAGATGGAATGCCTATCATTATAGGTGGTGGATGTGTTCACTGTATAACTCAACAAATGCCTTATGGAAAAAGTTTTTAATTAAAGGAGGAGATTTATTATGAGAAAAGTTAAAGTAGCAGCAGTTCAAATGTCTCTAGGTTGGGATGTTGATGAAAATATAAGAAAAGCTGAAAAACAAGTTAGAGCAGCAGCAGCTGAAGGAGCTCAAATAATCTTACTTTCTGAGTTATTTGAAAGAGTTTATTTCTGTGCTAAAGAAAAAGCTGAATATATGCAATTTGCCACAGAGTTAGAACTTGATACAGCTGTTAATCACTTTAAAAAGGTTGCAAAAGAATTACAAGTTGTTCTTCCAATAAGTTTTTATGAAAGAAAACATGGTGCAAGATACAACTCAATAGCTATTATCGATGCTGATGGAGAAATTTTAGGAATTTATAGAAAAAGTCACATACCTCATGATGTAAGTGGATATCAAGAAAAATTCTATTTTAATATAGGAGATACTGGTTTTAAAGTTTGGGAAACTAAATATGCTAAAATTGGTGTTGCTATATGTTGGGATCAATGGTTCCCAGAATCAGCAAGATGTATGGCTTTAATGGGTGCTGAAATTTTATTCTATCCTACAGCTATTGGATCAGAACCTAGTGACCCCACTATGGATACAAAAGATCATTGGCAAAGAGTTATGCAAGGACATGCTGGTGCTAACTTAACTCCATTAGTTTGTGCTAACAGAACTGGACAAGAACATGTTGATGAAATTGGTGTTAAATTCTATGGGTCATCTTTTATAGCTGATCATACTGGTGCTAAAATATCTGAAATGGATAGAGACTCTGAAGGTTTTGCTATAGCTGAATTAGATTTAGCAGCTATTGATGATTATAGAGCTTTCTGGGGATTATTTAGAGATAGAAGACCAGATTTATATGGAGCAATTTTAACTCTTGATGGAGAAACAAAATTTAAATAGATAAAAAAATAGGGAGGGTGCAAATGCATCCTCCTCTTTTTTATTGTCTTTCCATCTGCTTTTTAGCATAAGTTACATAAAGTATTGCTCCTATTATAAATCCTATTATAATAAATAGTAGGTTTTCATGAGATGATTGGCTTAATAACCATATTGATAATATTATAGCTATTACTGGAATAATTGGTCCTAAAGGAATTTTATATTGTGCTTTTAACTTTCTTTTTCTGAAAACTAATACAGAACCTGCTGTAGATATAAACTCAATTAAACGAGCTATAACTGTAAGACTTGCTAAAAAAATAAAATTTCCATAAAGAGCTAAACTAACAGTTATTGCTGTTGTTAATAAAATTGCAAATCCTGCTGTTCCAAATCTACCTTTTTTATTAAAAACCTCTGGCACATATTTACTATCTGCTAAAGCTTGAATTGATCTTGGTGCAATAAATGATAAAGCTATTGTTATTCCTCCAATTGAAACTAATGTAGCTATTGTTATAAATAAAAATCCAGAACTTCCAAATATTGCTGCTGTTGCCGAAGCTATTGGAACTGAAGTTGTTCCTAATTTAGGTCCTAATAAACCTATACAAACTACCATGACCATCAGATAAAAAATAGAACAAAATATCATAACCCATATTATGGCTTTTGGTAGATTTTTTGTTGGATTTTGCATATCCTCTGCTGCTACTGCTAGTAAATCGAATCCAGTAAATGCGTAAAATATAACTAACGTTGCTACTCCTAAATTTCCAGTTGAAAGACCAAGCTCGATTTTAGGAATTAATGGGAAAAAGTCTGGTCCTTTTATAAAAAATATTCCTACAAGAACAAATAATATTAAAGGTAATAATTTACTTACCGTTATAAGATTATTAAGTATTTTTGAGAATTTAACTCCTAAGTAGTTTAATACTCCTAAAAAAATTCCTATAGCTATAACAAAAAGTTTATTATAATAGGGATCAATAGCTATTGGGTATATTCCACCAAGTGCCGTTAAAAAGCCTTGAATCTCTGCTGACCAACTAACTATACCTATAAACCAAGCAAAAATTCCAATCTCAAATCCTACAAAGTTTCCATATGCCTCTTTTGCATATACAAAGGATGAACCATTTTTATCAAATATACTTGCTGTTTCAGCAAAACATAGTGCTAAAAATAATGCTAAAACAGCATTTATTAAAATTACGATTAAACTGGCTAACCCTACATCAGCGTAAGCTTTATTTGGTAAAAGAAAAATTCCTGACCCAATTATTGAATTTATCCCTAAAAAGAAAATGCTCCAAAACCCAAGTTTATTACTCTTTAAATCATCCATTTGGAAACCTCCTTCTCCTCATAAACTTTTGCTCTATGTAACATAATACTCCTCCTGTATTTAATTATTTTTATGCTACATTATTCTCTTTTTTTTTAATAAATCCTTTAGAAAAAAATTTTTTCTTGTTTTTTCAAAAAAAATAAGGTATATACGTACTACTTAGCAACTAATCTATTTTCAAAAGGAGTGATTTTAATGATAAAAAAATGGTTACCTCTATCGCTTTCTGCTCTTTTACTTTGTGGATCAATTACATCTTTAGCAGCTGAAACTAAAGTGTACCAAGGTTTAGGACATTCTACAAACTTTAGAGTTGGTCCTGGTAAAGATAGCGAAGGACAACAGGTTTATAGTTTTAACTATGTAGATGCTGCAGTGCTTTTCGATGCTGATGGAAAAATTATAAATGCTATAGTTGATGCTTTAGAAGTTAGTTCTCCAAATTATGATGGTGAAAGTATGCCTCACTTTTCAGGGTGGCCTGGAACTGAAGGACATAATTTAGCTGATCACAAAACTAAAAAAGTTATTGGAAAAACTGAAAATACTCCCGCTAATATAGCTAATGAAGTTGATAACTGGAAAACTAAAAGAGAGCGTGGAGCTAGCTATGGAATGAATCCTAAAAATGAATGGGATGAACAAATGGACTTTTTTCAAGATAAATTTAAGGGTAAAACAGTTGACGAATTAGAAATTATTTTCACAAAGCTATATTCAGATGTTAACGGAAGACCTTTAAAAGAAAATAGTAGAAATGATAAAGATAAAGAGAAATATAGTAAACTTACTGAAGCTGAGAAAAAAGAGGTTGCTGACATAACTGCTGGAGCTACAATGAGCCTTAGAGACAGTCATGGTGATATTTTAGGTGCACTAAAAAATGCATATGAAAATCGTGTTGAGGTGGCTATTCCAACTAAATAATACTAAAAATTGCTGAAACTTTTCACAAAGTTTCAGTTTTTATTTTATTGACATTACTTTTTTAGTGTGCTAAATTAAAGGTATCGAGTATTTTTTAAACTTATTGTGTACACTATTTAATCACATTAATTATTTTTTAAGGAGATTTTAACATGAAAAAAATTGTTGTTGTTGGAAGCATTAACATGGATTTAGTTACAATTTGTGAAAGAGCACCTCGTGGTGGTGAAACTCTTTTAGGTAAAAAGTTCATGCAAATCCCTGGTGGAAAAGGAGCTAACCAAGCTGTTGCTATGGGGAAGATGAAATCTCCAGTTTCTATGCTAGGAAAAATAGGAAAAGAGGGTATGGGAAATATTCTTCTAGATTCTATGAAAAAGGATGGAGTGGATGTTTCTAATATAGAATATTGTGATGAAGCTACTGGTATTGCTAAAATCATAGTAGAAGACAACGGACAAAATAGAATTATTGTTGTTCCAGGTGCTAACTACGAAGTAGATAACTCATATATAGATAGACATTTAGATACTATTAAAAATTGTGATATTCTTGTTACTCAACTTGAAATCCCAATGGAAACAGTTAAATATTCATTAAAAAAAGCTAAAGAGTTTGGAAAAACAACTATTTTAAATCCAGCTCCTGCTAATAAATTAGATGAAGAGATTATCTCAAATTCTGATTACATAATTCCTAATGAAACAGAGTTAGAGATTTTATCTGGAATACCTGTTACTAATGAAGAAAGCGTAATAAATGCTGCTAACATCCTTTTAGACAAAGGTGTTAAAGGACTTATCGTTACTTTAGGAAGTAAAGGTTGTATGTTTATAAGTAAAACAGAGAAAAGATCATTCCCAGCTTACAAAGTTAAAGCTATTGATACAACTGCTGCTGGAGATAGTTTCATTGGTGGTTTTGTAAATGGACTTGCTTCTGGTCTAACTTTTGAAGAAGCTATTGATAGAGGAACTAAAGTTGCTGCTATATCTGTTACTAGAATTGGTGCTCAAACGTCGATACCAACTCTTGAAGAAGTATTAAATTTTAAAGGAGAATAGATTATGAAAAAAGGAAAACTTTTAAATAGTGAACTTTCTTATGAGATTGCTAAAATAGGTCATACATCTCATATTACACTTTGTGATGCTGGACTTCCATTTCCAAAAGGTGTAAAAAGAATAGATTTAGCTATTGAAGCTGGATATCCTAGCTTTATAAAAACTTTAGATGCAATTTTAAGTGAAATGATGGTTGAAGAGATTGTTTTAGCTTCTGAAATTAAAACTATTAATCCTAAAGTTTACAACGAAATTTTAGAAACTTTCCAAAAAAATGGAATGAACCCTAAAATTGTTGAGGTTTCTCATACAGAGTTTAAAGAGATTACAAGAGAAAGTGAAGCGATTGTTAGAACTGGAGAATGTACTCCATATGCAAATATTATTTTAAAGTCAGGAGTAGTTTTCTAAATGAATAAAGAGATTGTTTTACAAATGAAAGATATCTGTAAATCTTTCCCAGGTGTAAAAGCCCTAGATGGTGCTTGTTTAAATGCTTATAAAGGAAGAGTTATGGCTTTAATGGGAGAAAATGGTGCTGGAAAATCAACACTTATGAAAATAATGACTGGTATCTATAGTAAAGATTCAGGAACTGTTTTCTACCATGGACATGAAGTTACTTTTAAAGGAACTAAAGATTCTCAAGAAGCTGGTATTGCTATTATTCATCAGGAGTTGAATTTAATTCAACATATGAGTATAACTGAGAATATATTTTTAGGAAGAGAACTTACAAACAGTTTTGGAAAAATAGATTGGACTCTTATGCATAGAGAAGCTAGATCTATTTTAGATCTTCTTAATGTTGAAGACAGTGAAAAAACTTTAATAAAAGATTTAACAATAGGTAAGATGCAAATGGTTGAAATTGCAAAAGCTCTTTCACAAAATGCTAAGCTTATTGTTATGGATGAGCCTACAGATGCATTAACTGATAAGGAAACTGAAAGTCTTTTCAAGGTTATTAAAGAGCTTACATCAGAAGGAAAAAGTATTATTTACATATCTCATAGATTAAAAGAGATTCCTGCTATTTGTGATGATATAACTGTTTTAAGAGATGGTAAGTTTATCTCTGAAGCTGAAGTTAAAGATATTGACGAAAACTATATTATTGAAAAAATGGTTGGAAGAACTTTAAGTGAGCAGTTCCCAAATGTTTCTGTAACTCCTGGAGCTGAGGTTTTAAAAGTTGAAAATCTTTGTGGTAAGTATGTTAAAGATGCCTCTTTCACTTTAAAAAAGGGAGAGATTTTAGGTATTGCTGGTCTTATGGGAGCTGGAAGAAGTGAACTTGTAAAAACTATTTATGGATATTATAAAAAGTCCTCTGGAAAAGTTTTTATAGAGGGACAGGAGGTTTCTATTGATTCTCCTGAATCTGGTGTAAACCATGGAATCGCCTACGTTTCAGAAGATAGAAAAGGAGATGGACTTGTATTAGGATTAAGTGTTAAAGAAAATATGACTCTTTCATCTTTAAAATTCTTCTCAAGTAGATTAGGTTTAAATAAAAATGCTGAAAACAAATCTGTTGATGAATATATTGAAAAATTTGGAGTAAAAACTCCTTCACCTAATCAAATTATTAAAAACTTAAGTGGTGGAAACCAACAAAAAGTAGCTATTGCAAAAGCTCTTTTAACTAATCCTAAAATTTTAATTTTAGATGAACCAACTAGAGGAGTAGACGTTGGAGCTAAAAAAGAGATTTACGATGTTATTAACGAGCTAAAGAAAAAAGGTCTTAGTATTATTATGATATCTTCTGAAATGCCAGAAGTAATGGGACTAAGTGATAGAATTATGGTTATCCATGAACACAAAATAAGTGGAACTCTATCTAAAGATGAGTTCACTCAAGAAAAAATAATGAGATATGCAGTAGGAGTTGAATAAATAATGTTAAAAAAAATATATAACAATAAGCCTCTAATTGGTTTAATTGTTTTCTCTATAATAGTTTCTTTTTTAAACCCAAGGTTTTTATCAGTTAATAATATCTTAAACGTTTTAAGACAAACGTCTATAAATTCAGTTATTGCTATTGGAATGACTTTAGTTATTTTAACAGGTGGAATTGATCTTTCTGTTGGTTCTATTTTAGCTTTAACTGGAGCTTTTGGAGCAAGTTTAATAGCTAATGGTGTAAATCCAGTTTTAGCTATTGTTATTGCTATTGTTATTGGTGGACTTTTTGGAAT
Organism: Cetobacterium sp. 2G large; assembly: GCF_014250655.1. NCBI lineage: Bacteria > Fusobacteriati > Fusobacteriota > Fusobacteriia > Fusobacteriales > Fusobacteriaceae > Cetobacterium > Cetobacterium sp. 2G large. Next base: position 405,583 of record NZ_JACHTH010000007.1, read on the forward strand.
CTTTAACGGTTTACTTATATCATATGCTAAACTTCAACCGTTTATAGTTACTTTAGTTACTATGACTCTTTTAAGGGGAGCCACTTTAGTTTTCACTGATGGTAAGCCAATCCCTGTAAGAGACGGTGGAGATTTCTTTGATAATATTGGTGGAGGTTACTTCTTTGACATTCCTATTCCAATATATATTATGATTGCTCTTTTCATTGCTGGATATTATATATTAAACAATATTAAATTTGGTAGATATATCTATGCTATTGGTGGAAATGAAGAGGCTACTAAACTTTCAGGAGTAAATACATCTAAATATAAAACTTTAGTTTATGGTGTTTGTGGAGCTCTTTCAGCTTTAGCTGGAGTTATCGTAACTTCTAGACTTGGTTCAGCTCAACCTACTGCTGGATCTGGATATGAACTTGATGCTATTGCTGCAGTTGTTCTAGGTGGAACATCTCTTGCTGGTGGAGTTGGAACTATTGCTGGAACTGCTCTTGGAGCAATTATTATTGGTGTTCTAGGAAATGCTTTAAATCTTTTAAATGTATCATCTTACTATCAGATGATGGTTAAAGCTTTAGTAATTCTTATTGCTGTTTTAATTGATAAAAAATCTTCTAAATAAATTTTATGGGTGGTGTAATAATTATGAAAAACAAATTAAGATTTTTAGGACTTATGGTTCTTGCTTTAGGTATGGGGACAATTGCTGAAGCTGCTAAAGTAGGATTAGTTGTTTCTACACAGGATAATCCTTTCTTTGTTACTTTAAAAGAGGGAGCTGTTTCTAAAGCAAAAGATATGGGACATGAGATTGTTGTTTTAGATTCTCAAAATGATCCTTCTAAAGAGTTAGGAAATGTTGAAGATTTACTTATTAAAGGTATTGATGTTCTTTTAATAAATCCAACTGATTCTGACGCTGTTGTATCAGCTGTTAAAGCTGCTAACCGTAATAAAGTTCCAGTAATAACTTTAGATAGAGCATCTAATGGTGGAAAAGTAGTTACTCACATCGCTTCTGATAACGTTGCTGGTGGAGAATTAGCTGGAAACTTTATAGTTGAAAAATTAAATGGAAAAAATAATAAAGTTGTAGAGTTAGAAGGAATCCCTGGTACAACTGCTGCCCGTGATAGAGGAGAAGGATTTAACAAGGCTGCTCAGAATAAATTAGATATAGTTGCAAAACAAGCTGCTGACTTTGACAGAACTAAAGGACTTAATGTTATGGAAAATATTTTACAAGCACAACCTGAAGTTAATGCTGTTTTTGCTCATAATGATGAGATGGCCCTTGGAGCTCTAAAAGCTATTGAAGCATCTGGAAAAACTGATGTTATAATCGTTGGTTTTGATGCCACTGAAGATGCAGTGAAAGCTGTTAAAGAGGGTAAACTTGCTGCAACTGTTGCTCAAAAACCAGCAGAAATTGGTGCTAAAGGAATTGAAGCAGCTGATAAAATTGTAAAAAAGGAAACAGTTCCACAGTTTATTCCTGTTGAGCTAGAACTTATTACTCAATAATTTTTAAACATTTTTAGAATTAATTTTAACCTTTTTTATAGTAGTGTGACTAAAGTCACACTACTATTTTTTATTAATAAGTATTATAATATGTATATAATACTTGTATACCAAGGAGGAGAGAATATGAATAAAATTCAAACAACTTGCAACTACTGTTCATTAGCATGTAACATGGATTTCTACGTTGAAGACAATAAAATAAAAAAAGTTATTCCTACTGAAAAATACCCTGTAAACAAAGGATTTAGTTGTATCAAAGGTTTAAATCTAGATAAACAACTTACATCAGGTGATTTTCCTAAAAATCCACTATTAAAAACTGAAAATGGAAGAGAGGAAATTTCTTGGGAGAGAGCTTATAGTTTTTTTAGTGATAAACTAAAAGCAATTGTTGAGAAACACGGAAAAGAAAGTGTAGCTTGTATAAGTACTGGTCAACTAGCTTTAGAAGAGATGGCTTTAGTTGGTCATGTTTTTAGAAACTTTGTAGGTGGACAACTTGATGGAAATACTAGACTTTGTATGGCTACATCTGTTGTTGCACATAAACAAAGTTTTGGATTTGATGCTCCTCCTTATACATTAAATGATTTAGAACTTTCTGATACTATTATTTTTACTGGAGCTAATCCTGTTGTTGCTCACCCTATCATTTGGGATAGAGTGCGTAAAAATAAAAATAAGAAAGTTATTGTCATAGATGTTAGATGCAGTGAAACAGCTAAAAATGCTGATTATTTCTTCTGCATAAAACCTAAGAGTGATATTGTTTTATACTATACTATTGCCAACTATTTAATTGAAAATAACTGGATTGATAATAACTATATTGAAAAATATTCAGAAAATTTTGATGCATTTAAAGAGCATGTTTCAAAATTCTCTATTGATGATATTGAGGAAAAAGTTGGAATAACTAAAGATGAATTTTTAACTTTAGCTAAACTTATTCATGAAGGGGATGCTGTATCTTTCTGGTGGACTATGGGAATCAACCAAAGTTATCAAGCTGTTAGAACTGCTCAAAGCATAATTAACTTAGCTGTTATGACTGGAAATATGGGTAGACCTGGAACTGGAGCTAACTCTATTACAGGACAATGTAATGCTATGGGATCTCGTCTTTTCAGTAATACAACTGGATTATATGGTGGTGGAGAGTATACTGATGAAGCTAAGAGAAAGATTGTTGGAGATGCTTTAGGATTAGATCCAGCTATTTTCCCAACAAAACCAACACTTCCTTACAATGTTATTATTGAAAAAATAATTACTGGAGAGATCAAAGCTCTATGGATTCTTTGTACAAACCCTAGACACTCTTGGACTAACAATACTCAATTTGCAGAAGCAATTGAAAAGTTGGACCTTTTTGTTGTACAAGATTTATATCCAAATACTGATAGTTCTGAACTTGCAGACCTTTTCTTACCAGTAGTTTCTGGAATAGAAAAAGAGGGAACACTTATTAATACAGAAAGAAGAATATCTAAATTGAATCCTGTTATTCCTAAACCTGAAGGATCTTTTAGTGATTTTGAAGTTATATATAATGTTGGAAAAGCTTTAGGTATGGGAACACTTTTAGATGGATGGGAAACTCCTGAAGCAGTTTTCAATAAAATGGTTAAAGTTACAAAAGATACTCCTTGTGATATGACTGGAGTTAGCTATAAACTTCTAGAAAATGGATATGGTGTTCAATGGCCATTTAAAGAGGGAGAAACTTTAGTTGATAACGAAAGAAGATTATTTGAAAATGGAGAGTACTATACACCTAATAAAAAAGTTAAATTTGTATTTGAAGATGTAGCAGAAAATCCTGTTCCTACAAATGAAACTTACCCTTACGTTTTAAATACAGGAAGAGGAACTGTTGGACAGTGGCATACTCAAACTAGAACAAAAGAGATTACATATGTTAATGACTCAACTTCAGATAATTCATATATCTATATCTCTAAAACTCTTGGTGAAGAGTTAGGTATTGAATCACAAGATGAAGTTTTAGTTAAATCTATAAATGGTAGAAGTAGTAAGTTCTTAGCTTTGACTACTGATAATTTACCTCATGATGTTTTATACGCACCTATTCATTATATAGAAACAAACAATTTAACACTTTCTATATATGATCCATACTCTAAGGAGCCTTCATACAAATATGCTCCAGTTTCTATTGAAAAAATCTAAAAGTAAAGGAGAGATTAAATTGAAAAGAATAAAAATAGATAGAAGTAAATGTATCGGTTGCTTAACTTGTGTTAGTGCCTGCTTAGTTTCTCACGATTCTGCTGACTCTAGAAATAGAGTTGTTTTAAGTAGTGATTTTAAATTTTCTCCAATCTTTTGTAGAAATTGTGATCTTCCTGAGTGTGTTTATACTTGTATGAGTGGAGCTATGAGAAAAGATTCTGAAACTGGATATGTTACTTATGATAAAAACAAATGTGCTAGTTGTTATATGTGCATAATGGCGTGCCCATATGGGACTTTAAAAGAGGATAAAGCAACTAAAAAAGAGATTATGAAGTGTGATATGTGTAGTCATGATCCTAACGGACCGCAATGTGTTGCTAAATGTCCTATGGCTGCAATTACTCTTGAGGAGGTAAAATAATGAAATATGTTATAATTGGAGCTTCTGCAGCTGGAATTAATGGAGCAGAAAACTTAAGAGCTTTAGATAAAAATGCAGATATTACACTAATCTCTAAAGATACTGACATCTACTCAAGATGTATTCTTCATCACTATATTGGAGGAATGAGAGATTTAGAAGGTATCAATTTTGTAGATAAAGATTTCTTCGAAAAAAACAATATCAACTGGCTTAAAGGAAGAGAGGTTATCTCTTTAAATGAAAATGAAAAAACTATTACCTTAGATAATAATGAAGTTGTTTCATACGATAAGGTTTTAATCGCTTCTGGATCTAGACCATTTTTCCCGCCTATTGAAAATATAAATGGAAAGGAAAATGTTGTAGGATTAAAATCTTTAGATGACTGTAATAAAATTATAGAGATTTCTAAAAAAGCAAAAAATATTGTTGTTATTGGTGCTGGTTTAATTGGTATGGATGCAATTAGTGGACTAATTCATAATAAGAATGTCCATGCTAATCTATCTTTAATTGAAATGTCTGATAGATTACTACCATTACAACTTGATAAAGAAGCATCTATAACTTATGAAAAAAAATTAGTTGAGCATGGCGTTAAGCTATTCTTTGATTCAAAAGTTACAAAACTAAATGTAAATCCGAAAAATCCCAATCTAATTAACTCTTTAAGTTTATTAGATGATGGTAGGGATGTTGAGTTACTAGCTGATTTAGTTATTGTTTGCGCTGGAGTAAAACCAAATGTAGAGTTTTTAGAAAATACATCAATAGAATACAATAAAATCGGTCTTCTTTTTAACGAAAAAGGTGAAACTAATGTTAAAGATGTATATGGAGCTGGAGATGTTAGTGGTAATGGTACTATTTGGTCTGTTGCAGTAAAAGAGGGAATAGCTGCTACTTCAAATATGGCAGGAAAAACTAGAGTTATGGATGACTTTTTCTTTGCCAAGTCAACTATGAACTTCTTTGACATTCCAACTTTATCTTTAGGTTGCTTACATATTTATGAAAAAACAGAGGGAATGATTATTGATTCTCTTAGAGAAAGAGATGGTGTCTACAAAAAAATTGCTCATAAAAATGGAAAAATTCATGGAGCTATTATTCAGGGAGACCTTTCATACACAGGTGTTTTAACACAACTAATCAGACTTAATATTGATATCTCAAAAATTAAAAAATCAATTTTTAAAATTGATTACTCTGATTTCTTCAATATAAATTCTGAACTAGAATTTGAGTATAAAAAATAAAATATAAGGAGATTATAATGATTAAAGAGACAATTGATAGGTTAGAGCGTTTCCCTGTTGGGGCTATTGCTACAACTGTTGGGGCGTGCACTCTTGCCAATGCCTTTTTATTACTAAATTTTACTTACCTTAGAAATATCTTCATGATTATTGGTATTGTAGTATTTATTTTAGCAACTATAAAGATTTTTAGACACAAAGAGGCCTTTCTAGCTGAGTATAGCAATACAATTCCTGCTAGTTTATATGGTACATACTCTATGTTAGCTATGATTATTGGAGCATTTTTGCTTCCATACAGTCCTTTTTTAGGAAAGAATCTTTGGCTTTTCGGTGTATTTTTTCATGCTTTTGCTATTTGCATTTTTACTTATAGAAATGTTATTAAAAACTTTAACATTGAGACTTTTGTTCCAAGTTGGTTTGTAACTTATAACGGAATTATGGTTTCTATTGTTGTAGGTGGAGCTATGGATGAACCTGTTATTTCTAAATGGGTTTTAATTTACGGAGTACTTGTATTTTTTACAATAATTCCATTTATGATTAGAAGATTAATTATAAAACCTTTACCTGATATGGTTTATCATACAAAAGCTATACTATTAGCACCATCAAGTCTTTGTGCTATTGGTTATTTAAATGTAGTTAAAGAGCCTAACATGTATATTGCATTTTTCCTATATGGAATTGTCTTTGTAACACTTATTTCAATACTTCTAAGTATTCCTAAATTCTTTAGCTTTAATTTCCATCCTGGTTTTGCAGGAACTACCTTCCCTATGGCTGTTGGAACTGTAGCTTCTTTTAGAATGAGCGCTTACTTAGCTAGTATAAACCTACCTGAATACGCTAATGTTGTTAGAAATATTGCTGGTATTCAACTTTATGTTACAACAGGAATCATAGTATTTGTTTTCTATAATTTCTTAAAAAAAATTAAGCCTTCAGCTAAATAAAAAAACAAATAGAAAAAGGATTGAACTACTCTTTAGCTCAATCCTTTTATTTTTATATCTCTATAGTTACCCCAAAGTGATCTGATATAATCTCTTTATTCTTTCCATTAAAAATAACCTCACTAGATTTTATTATACTCTCACTATTTGTAAAAATAAAATCTATCCTTTTAGGATTACTGCATTTCCCCTCCCAACCAGCAATAACACCTGGGACAGTTATTCCATCATCTTTTTTAATGGCTTCTAAATATGTATCTTTAACTCCTTTTGTTAATAAATAGTCATATCCCTCTCCTCTAATATTAGCATCATTATTAAAATCTCCCATTAGAAAATATATGTTTCCTCTTTTATTGGCAAAATCTATTAATTCATCTAATTGTTCTTCAAAAGGATTTTCACTATCTTTCCACCATCCCATATGACAGCTATAAAAATCTATTACGATATCTCCAACTAATTTAGATATCATTGTAAATTTTCTTGTTTTCCAAAAATTTGTATCTTTAGTTTTTCCTATAAACTCCCCTAAACTTTCTTTTAACTCCCCTTTAAAAAGAATCCCAGTTCCTTCATGAAAAACATCGTATCCTACATGATGATAATCCCAACGGTAGCTATACTCAACCCCTAATTTTTTTAGCTCCTTACACAAAATATCTATAAAGTTTCCCTCTCTTATATCATCATATAAAATCTTGTCTTCTATCAATTGATTTACCTCTTGTAAAGCAACTACCTCATAATTCTCTTCAAATATTACCTTAGCTAGATATCTCATTTTTTCTAGTTGATTTTTCTCTTGCCAAGAGTGACAGTTTAGTGTTAATAGTTTCATTTAAAATTTATCTCCCTAATATATCAATTATTTTACATTTTAGTATATCTGCTTTTGGTCCATATATTGCCTGAACTCCACAATCTTTTATTATTAATCCTATAGAACCAGTTTTTTTCCACATATTTTTATCTCCTACTACATCTGCATCTTTTACAGTAACTCTAAGTCTTGTCATACATGCATCTACATCAACTATATTTTCACTTCCACCAAGAAGCTCTATTATCCTAACTGGAATCTCCTCTTGATTACCTGTTGTTTTTACTTTTTCATCGCTACTGTCTTCCTCTTCATCAATATAATTTCCTCTTCTTCCAGGAGTTGGTAAATCATATTTTTTTATAATTACATTGAATAACCAGTAGTTTGCAAAGAAAAATCCACCACTTACTATTACAAAGTTTATTAAATCTTTATATAATCCTGCTTTCATCATTAAAGGTATACGAGAAAGTAGTTCTAAGAATCCAAAAGAATGAACTCTTAAAGAGATTATATCTACTAGAGCAAAAGCAAGTCCTGTTAAAATTGCGTAAGCTACATATAAAACTGGTGCCACAAACATAAACATAAATTCAATTGGTTCTGTTACTCCTGTTAAAAATACAGCTAGCATTGAAGATATAAATATTGTTTTATATTGTGTTTTTTTATCGCTATCAACATTATTTAACATAGCTAATCCAATTCCTAAAAGTGAAGCTGTCGATAATACCACTTGACCAGCTTTAAATCTAGCTGGAACAACTGTATCTAAAAGATTTTTATATCCTGTCATATCTCCTGCTGCTTTCAAGTTATTTAAATCAGTTATCCAAGCTAACCAGATTGGATCTTGACCAGCAATTGTACTTCCCACTGCAGTTCCTGTTAAAACTTGATATGTTCCACCTAGTTCTGTATAATTCATAGGAATTGTCAACATATGATGTAATCCAAATGGTAATAACAATCTCTCTAAAGCTCCGTATATAAATGGTGCTATTACTGGTGCTGTATTTCTAGAAGTTGCAATCCACTCACCAAAGCTATTCAGTCCCCACTGAACAAAAGGCCAGATTAAAGATAAAACAGTAGCCATAACAAATGATCCAAATATTACTACAAATGGTACAAATCTTTTTCCATTAAAAAATGCTAAAGATTTTGGTAGTTTATCAAAGGTTTGATACTTATTAAATAGTACCGCTCCTAAAAATCCTGAAAGTATTCCCACGAAAACTCCCATATTTAAAGCTGGAGCTCCCATAACCATTGTAAAATAATTTTTTACTAATAGTTCTTGTCCTGTTAACGATGTAATAACCGCTTCTGGATTATTTAACATCCCTCCATTTATTCCAAATATAGCCCCCGTTATTCTATTTGTTAGTATAAAAGCTATCACTCCTGCAAAAGCTCCACCAGCTTTTTCTTTTGCCCACGAACCACCAATTGCCGCTGCAAAAAGTATATTTAGATTTACAATTACTCCCCATCCCATATCCTCTATAATTCTTCCAATCATAGATAATCCACTTGTTCCAAGAAGTTTACCAATAGAAACCATAAGTCCTGCTGCAGGCATTACTGCTATTACAACAATTAAAGCTTTTCCTAATTTTTGCCAAAAATCAAATGATATTAAACTTTTCTTTTTCATTTTAACGTCTCCCCTATATATATTAAATTTTATATACTACACTTTCAAACGGTCTAACTATAAACTCTTTTAAATCTTTTTCTATAATTTTATAATTTGATAGCACTATATCCTCATTTTTTATATTAAATTCTGATAGGTTTAATTTTTTTTCATTTTCACTTAGGTTTGATAATATAAGGTATCTTTCATTATCTAGTTCTCTTAAATAAGCAAATACATGTTTATCATCTTCTAAAACTAATTTAAACTCTCCATGAGTTAAAGTTTTACTATTTTTCTTTAATGATATCAATTTTTTATAGTGATTATATATTGAGTTTTCATCTTTTATTTGACTTTGAACATTTATATTTTTATAATTACTATTTACTTTTAACCACGGTTTCCCTGTTGTAAATCCAGCATTTAAACTATCATTCCACTGCATAGGAGTTCTAGCATTATCTCTAGATGTATTTGATAAAATTTCTAAAACTGTTTTTTCACACATTCCAGCTTCTAATTTTTCTTTTCCCTCATTCACACTTTTTACATCTTGAAACTCTGAAAGAGAATTAAAAACTGTATTTGTCATTCCAATCTCTTGTCCTTGATAGATGAATGGAGTTCCTTTTTGTAAAAAATATGTTGTTGCAAAAGATTTTGCTGATTCTAACCAGTACTCTCTATCATTTCCCCATGTTGATGTACTTCTTGGAATATCATGATTTTCAATAAAAAGAGCATTCCATCCTTTGTTCTCTAAAGCTACTTGCCATTTATTTAAAACATCTTTATAAGCTTTTGGACAAAACTCTGTATCTCCTTCATAATCCCATAACTTTAGATGTTCAAATTGAAATATCATATTAAATTTTCCATTTTCGCTACCAACCCATTCATCAGAGTTTTCAGCATCTACCCCATTAGCTTCTCCAACAGTTACTATATCATATTTTGCAAAAGTTTCTTCTTTTAATTCTTTTAAATACTTTTGAATTCCATCTATATTCATGTGCATATCAAAAGAATCTACATATTTTTTCCCATCAGGATTTGGCATGTCAGGGAATCCATCAACTTTTTTGATATGGCTTATAGCATCAACTCTAAACCCATCAATTCCTTTATCTAACCACCAGTTCATCATATTATAAATCTCTTTTCTCATCTCTTCATTTTCCCAATTTAAATCAGGTTGTTTTTTAGAAAAAAGATGTAAGTAGTATTCATCTGTTTTTTCACACTTTTCCCAAGCTGATCCTTTGAAAATACTTTCCCAGTTATTTGGTTCTTCGTTATCTTTTCCCTCTCTCCAAATATACCAATCTCTCTTAGGACTATCTTTTGACTCTCTTGCTTCAATAAACCATGGATGCTCATCACTTGTGTGATTTATTACAAGATCTATTATTAATTTCATACCTCTTTTGTGAGTTTCTAATAAAAGATTGTCAAAATCTTCCATAGTTCCAAACTCTTCTAATATATCTCTATAGTCACTTATATCATAACCATTATCATCATTTGGACTTTTAAAAAATGGTGAAACCCAAATAAGATCTATCCCTAAATCTTTTAAATAATCTAATTTTTCTATTATTCCTTTTAAGTCCCCTATTCCATCTCCATTGGAATCTTTAAAACTTCTCGGATAAATCTGATATCCCACTAACTCTTTCCACCACATTTTAATCTCTCCTTAATATATCTTTAGAATTGTAAACTTTTTGCATTTTGTGCAAACGTTTGCTCTTTTTTATGTATTGTAACATCTAATTTAAAATTTGTCTATATATAATACAAAAAAGTTGTAAAAAAGTTACTACAACCTTTTTTACAACTTTTAATTTAATTCTATATCTACTATTTTGTTACAACTTTCTAATTTATCTTGAATGCAATTGGCTAAAAGATCCACTGCTTCCATTCCTAATTTTTCAGGTTTTATATCTAATAGAAAAATTTTATTTTTCCAAACCTTTTTTATATTTGCTTTGTTAAAACTTCCTATATTTACATTTTCTATATTGCTTTTTTCTAAATATTCTAAAAATCCTTTTAAAAGATTGTCGTCTGAAATTATAAAATTCTCACATTTTTGTTCTGAAAATATTTTTTCTGCTAATCTATATCCTTCTCCTCTAGAGAAGTCTTTTCCTAGATATATAGAGTAATCTAATTTCAGCTCTTTACATGCTTTTTCAAATCCAGCAACTCTATTTATTGTAACTGTTAAATTTTTATCTCCACCTACAAAAACTATTTTTTTAGAATTTTCATGAATAATTTTTTTCACCATATCATATGTTGCTTTTAAGTTATTATTATCTACCCATAAAACGCCATCTTTTTCTTCAGGTTCACCAATTATAACAAAAGGAAAATTTGTTTCTTTTAAATATTGAATACTCTTATCATTTTTACGTGTTGACATAAGACATATTCCATCAACTAATCCACTTTCCGCTAGTTTTCTTGTTCCTTCATACTCCTCTTTCTCATTTTTGCAAAAATCATACATGATATAATAATCTCTTTCTTTTCCTTTTAAGCTAATACCTTGCATAACCTCTATAAAAAATGGACTTGTAAAAAGTGTTGTTGTTTCCTTTGGCATTATTACACCTAAAATCCCTGTTTTTCTTTTAACTAATCCTCTTGCCATTATATTTGGTTTATAATTTAACCTTTCAATAACCTCTCTTACTCTTAGTTTTGTAGCTTCACTTATCTTGGGATTATTAGATATTACTCTTGAAACTGTAGATACAGAAACCCCTGCATCCTCTGCAATCTCTTTTATTGTTATCTTCACAGTTTTTCCCTCTCTCTTATTCTTTTATTTTTTACATTATATCTAAATTCTCTATATTTACAAAACATTTTCTATTTTTTCTCTCTAAACGTAACATGTTACGTTTAGAGTAATGTGTGTTTTTAAGTTCTAAAGTATTGATTTAGAACTTTTTTCATTGTATACTTCGATTAACAAAGGATCCTAGAAAAAAATTGGGAGGTAACAAGATGTTAAAATTCTTTCAAAGACTTGGTGGAGCACTTTTTGCACCAGTACTACTTTTTCCTTTTGCAGGACTTACAGTAGCTCTTACAATTATTTTAAAAAATCCAGATTTCGTAGGTTCCTTGGCGAATCCAAATGGATTATTCTACAAACTTGTTTATATTATCGAAGAGGGAGGATGGACAGTATTTAGACAACTTCCACTTATATTTGCAGTTGGACTTCCAATAGGATTAGCTAAAAAAGCTCATCCCCGTGCATGTTTATCTGTGTTGGTTACATATTTAACTTTCAACTATTTTATTAATGCCATTTTAACTTTTTGGGGGCCAAGTTTTGGAGTTGATTTTACTCAAAACATTGGAGGAGTTAGTGGATTAACTACAATTGCTGGAATTAAAACTTTAGATACAAGTATCGTTGGAGCAATTGCAATATCAGGACTTACTATATATATACATAACAGATTCTTTGATACAAAGCTTCCTGACTTTTTAGGAATATTTCAAGGAAGTGCACTTGTTGGAATGATCGCTTTTATTGCTATGATTCCAGCTGCATATGTAACATGTTTGGTATGGCCTAAAGTACAGATGGGTATCTCATCTTTACAAACATTAATGATTTCTTCTGGAACTTTTGGGGTTTGGTTATACACTTTACTTGAAAGAATTCTTATTCCTACTGGACTTCATCACTTTGTTTATGGCCCTTTCATATTTGGACCTGCAGTTGTTGATAATGGAATCCAAGTTTTCTGGGCACAAAATCTTTCTAATTTTGCTAACTCTACTCTACCTTTAAAAGAGCTTTTCCCACAAGGGGGATTTGCACTACATGGTAACAGTAAGATATTTGGAGCTATTGGTATAGCATTAGCTATTTATAAAACTGCTCGACCTGAAAAGAAAAAAATTGTTTCTGGACTTTTGATTCCAGCTGCTCTTACTGCTGTTTTAGTAGGAATTACTGAACCTTTAGAGTTTACATTTCTATTTATTGCACCATTTCTATTTGCTATACACGCTGTTTTAGCTGCTTCTATGGCCGCTGTTATGTATGCTTTTGGAGTTGTTGGAAATATGGGATCTGGACTTATAGAGATAGCAGCTATTAACTGGATACCACTTTTCAAAAATCACACTAGTGTTATGATTGCACAAATCGGTGTGGGAATGGCTTTCATCCCAATATACTACTTTGTTTTTAAATACTGTATTGAAAAGTTTAGATTAAAAACTCCTGGTAGAGAGGATGAAGATGAAGAGGTTAAACTTTATACTAAAGAGGATTTTAAAAATAAAAAAGATGCAAAAAATGGAAATGTTGTTGTTGAAAACGCATATTTTGATCAAGCTTATACTTTCTTACAAGGCCTAGGTGGAGCTCAAAATATTGAAACTGTTAATAACTGTGCTACTCGACTTAGAGTTACTGTTTTTGATGAAACTTTAGTTAAAGGTGATTCTGTATTTAAAGGAGCTGGAGCTCATGGTATCGTTAGAAAAGGTAATGCTCTTCAAATTATTGTAGGATTATCTGTCCCACAAGTTAGGGACTGCTTTGAAGATTTAATGAATAAAGATTTAGAAAATATAGATTCAGAAAAAAATTTAATTAACGCATAGGAGGATTTATTATGAAAAAGTTTTCAATTTTAATTGCTGGTGGAGGAAGTACATTTACCCCTGGAATAATTTTAATGCTATTGGACAATCTTGAAAAATTCCCAATTAGACAGATTAAAATGTATGATAACGATGCTGAAAGACAAGCTAAAATAGGAGATGCTTGTGCTATTCTTTTAAAAGAAAGAGCTCCTGAAATAGAGTTTAGCTATAGCACAAAACCTGAAGAAGCTTTCACTGATATAGATTTTGTTATGGCTCATATTAGAGTTGGAAAATATCCAATGAGAGAATTAGATGAGAAAATACCATTAAAACATGGAGTAGTTGGACAAGAAACTTGTGGTCCTGGAGGAGTTGCTTATGGTATGAGATCAATTGGAGGAGTTATTGAGTTAATTGATTATATGGAAAAATACTCTCCTAATGCTTGGATGTTAAACTATTCTAACCCTGCTGCTATTGTTGCTGAGGCTACTAGAAGATTAAAACCAAACTCTAAAGTTTTAAATATCTGTGATATGCCTATTGGAATTGAAGTTAGAATGGCTGAAATTTTAGGTTTAAATTCTAGAAAAGATATGGATATTATGTATTATGGACTAAATCACTTTGGTTGGTGGAAATCTATAAAAGATAAAGCTGGAAATGATTTAATGCCTGCCTTAAAAGAACATGTAGCTAAATATGGATATGTGGAGAAAAAAGGTGATAGCCAACATACAGACGCTAGTTGGTGTGATACGTTTGCTAAAGCAAAAGATGTATTTGCTGTAGATCCAACAACTTTACCTAATACATATTTAAAATATTATCTATTCCCAGATTATGTTGTTGAGCACTCAAACAAAGAGTATACAAGAGCTAATGAAGTTATGGATGGAAGAGAGAAATTTGTTTTTGGTGAATGTGATAAGATTGTAAAAAATAAAACTTCAAATAATACTGAACTACATATAGATGAGCATGCTTCTTACATAGTTGACCTTGCTAGAGCTATTGCTTTTAACACAAAAGAGAAGATGCTTTTAATCGTTGAAAATAATGGAGCTATAGTTAATTTTGATCCTACTGCTATGGTTGAAATCCCTTGTATTGTTGGAAATGCAGGACCTGAGCCATTAGTTGTTGGAGCAATTCCACAATTCCAAAAAGGGCTTATGGAACAACAAGTTTCTGTTGAGAAACTAACTGTTGAAGCTTGGATAGAAGGGTCTTATCAAAAGTTATGGCAAGCTCTTACTATGTCTAAAACAGTTCCAAGCGCATCTGTTGCAAAAGCTATTTTAGATGATTTAATTGAAGCTAATAAAGGATACTGGCCTATATTAAAATAATAGATTAATTTTAACTAAAAAATAAAGAAAAATGGTAGAAAAAATAATTTTCTACCATTTTTTATTTGTATTACTTTTAAAATTCGTCCCATCCCTCTACAGATGAACTCATGTTATAACTAGTAACTGTTCCCTCGAAGAAGTTAGCTTTTACGTTTCCTTCTCCCTCTGTATCAGCAAACTTTTCTAAATGTCTATAAGGATTCTTTTCATATCCTTCATAAATTGGATTTAATCCTATAGCTTTTAATCTCTCATTAGCTAACCACTTTGTATATCTCTCTGTTGTATCCTCTGTTATACCTAGTATTCCATTTCCTATTATATGATTTGTCCAGCTAATCTCTTGCTGCACAGCTTTTTTAAACATATCATATATTAATTCATCATTAAAGAAATCTTTATTTTCATTTTTAATCTCTCTTATTAACTGTTGGAATATAACTACATGTGATAGCTCATCCCTATTGATAAGTTTTATTATATCAGAAGTTCCCATCATTCTATTTCTACTTGCTAAAAGATAGAAGAAGTTAAATCCATTGTAGAAATATATAGCCTCTAAAAGATAGTCAGCTATTATAACTCTTGCAAAGTTTTCATCACTAGGATTTTCTAAGAAACTTTGATATATTTTTGCTATGTAACTATTTCTTTCAAATAGAACTTTATCCTCTCTCCATTTATCATATATTGAGTTTCTAATCTCCTTTGGTAGAATAGATTCAATTATATATTGATATGATTGAGAGTGAATAGCTTCTTGGAAAGTCTGTATTGATAGAATCAAATTTATCTCTGGAGCAGTTATATAATCTGAAACATTTGGAATATTATTTGTTTGAATACTATCTAAAAATATTAGAAATGAAAGTATTCCATCATAAGCCTCTTTCTCTTCATCAGTTAAATTTTTATAATCGTTTTTATCTTGAGTTAAATCTATTTTTTCTGGAATCCAAAAGTTTCCCATCATTGTTCTATAAAGATGATTTGCCCATTGATATTTAACATTATTCAAATTAAATATATTTGTACTATCTCCCTTTATCACTTTTCTTTCTGATAAAGAATCATCTCCTAGAGGATTAAAAAGTTTTTTTCTATCCACTGCAGCTTTCACACTCCTCTTTTTCATTTATTATATTTGTATTTTTTTGAATTGTTCTTATATAATAAACTGATTTACATCCCTCTTTCCATGCTGTCATAAAAGTATCGTATATATCTTTAGCTTTAATATCTTTATTTAAATCAAAAATAAGCTCCATAGAAACTCCCTGAGTTATCCATTTTCCTATTCTACTCATTATTTTTACATATGTTTGAGGATTTACATTTTTAAACTCTGGATAGAACCAAGCTCTATCTTTTAGATGTTTAACAACTCTTGGAACAGCACCCTTTTGATTCTTCTCTATATAGAATCTAGAGAACGTAGGGTTTACAGATGCTGTTGATCCCATAAGTAAAGATGTTGATGTATTTGGTGCAACTGCTGTTAACTCACCGTTTCTTAATCCATACATCTTAACTAAATTAAATACCTCTTCCCACTCTTTTCCAAACTTTGAATTTTCCATATACCAATCTTTATTTTTTTGGAAAAATATTCCTTCATCCCATAAAGAACCTTTAAACATTGGATAAGTTCCTCTCTCTTTTGCTAAAAGAGCTGAAGATTTTATACTATACATAGCTATCTCTTGGAAAAGTTCATCTATCTCTTCTAATGACTCATCATATATCATAAACTCTCTTGCTAAATAGTCTGCAAGTCCCATAGCTCCAACACCAATTGTTCTATAAGCTAAGTTATGCTTATCTGACTCTTTTATAGGAGTTCTTGTTAAATCAATTGTATTATCAAGGATTCTAACAGATATATCTACAATATTTTCTAACTCAGTTCTTTCTAACTCAGCTAAATTCATAGAAACTAAGTTACAAGTGTGAACTTCACCTAATTTTGTTGTTCTAACTCCATTTTCTCCAACAGTATCCTCTTTAAAGTTTACACTTGGTGAGAAGTTAGAAAAACTTTCCATACATAGATTTCCATTTCCTATCATTCCCACATGACTATTGTGATTCATTAGATTTGCTCTATCTTTAAAGAATATATATGGCATTCCTGTTTCTATTTGAACTTTCATAATCTCTTTAAATAACTCTCTAGCCTTTATAACTTTTCTTAACTGTAAGTTTTCATCTTTTTCTATAGTTAAGTATAACTCTTCAAATTTCTCTCCATAAACTTCACATAGTTCAACACCATATTTTTTTCTAATTTCATAAGGGTCAACTAAAGTCCACGGCAAATCCTCTTCCACTCTTCTCATAAAAAGATCTGAAAGAACAACTTGAGGATAGATATCATATGCTTTTCCTCTTTGATCTCCATTTTCTGTTTGAAGTTCTAAAAATGTTTCAATATCTAGGTGCCATGAATCTAAAGCTACTGTTACCGCTCCAGCTCTTCTTCCCTGTTGATTTACAGCTACTGCTGTATCATTTATAATTTTTACCCAAGGTACAACTCCACCACTAGCGTTATAATATCCATTTACCATAGAGTTCTTCGCTCTTATTCTAGAGATATTTAATCCTACTCCACCACCATTTTTACTAATTTTTGCAACTGTATCAACGTTATAGAAAATAGATTCTATATTATCATCCATAGCTGTTATAAAGCATGATGATAGATTTCCATTTGGTACTCTTAAATTAGCTAAAATTGGAGTAGCTAAAGATATTTTCTTTAGTGACAGTGCTTCATAAAATCTTTTTGCTATAGCTACCTTATCTTTCTCATTTATAGCTAAAAGCATCGCTATACACATAAATACCTCTTGAGGTAACTCATAAATCTTTCCATCATACTTCAACAAATATCTATTTACAAACATATTTGCTCCAGCGTAATCATACATCATATCTCTAGAGATATCCATAGCTGTCTCTAACTCTTTAACCTCTTCAGTAGTATAATCTAAAAGTCTATTATCATAAATTCCAATCTCTACTAAAGTTTTTATACTTTTATAAAACTCACCATAAGAGAATCCTCTTTTGTGGAAAACCTCTCTTTCTGTTTCCATCATTAAAAGTCTTCCTGCAACATATGTCCAGTCACTTTCTTCAAAACTTGTCATAGAAACAGCTTGATTTATTAGAGATTCCTGAATTTTTTTTGTTGTTATATTCTCTGCATATATTGATTCTATATGACTTTCTAACTCAACCATATTAACTTCTAAGTTATCACAAGCTCTTAAAAGTTTCTCTCTTATTTTTGTTATATCTAAATTTTCTCTTATTCCAGCCCTATTTATAACCTGTCTCATTTATAAAACCTCTAAGAAGCTTTCCATAGAATAGTATTTTCCATCTTTTTCAACAACAGGTGCACTCATAATTCTAGCCTTACTTGCTACGATCATAAGTGTTTTTAAATCCTGAGTATACTCATATTCAAGACCTTTATCATCTAAAATTTTCTTTAAAGTCTCACATTTACTACAATCTTCTTTTCCAAATACCTTTATCATCCTATGCCTCCTAAACACAACATCTTGTGCAGTTCTACTTTTATTTTCACTATATCTAGTATTATTACATAATTTACAGATTTTTTCAATGATTTTTTTATATAAAAATAGTGTAGTTTTTATTTTGTAATTTTCTTTAAATAGTTCCATAAAAAGTATACTACAATCCCTGGAGTTAATAAAATTAAAACTGCTAAAACTCCACTTATAACTACTGGGACTCCAAATCCAAAACTAAAAGTAAAAATTATTCCATTTATTAATTCTAATATGTTATATCCTGTTTCTGAAGTTTTTAAAAGATACAAAACTATTAATATATTTACCAAAATTGACATAAAAATCCTCATAATCCACCTCTTTTTTAACTATTTTAATATTATAACCTCTTTTGTAATACAATATTTTCAAAGGCTTTATTTCCTATTATATCACTTCACATTACATTTTTTAACAACCTATATACTAATCAGGTAATTTTTAAAGATACCTCTTAAATTTAAAATTAGGAAGTCATTTTTATAGACTTTTGTTCTTAAAAATATGACTCTTAGTTTTAGTACTTATTTTACATAACTATTTGAATTATAGTATTTATTTTAACTATCAATATATATAGTTTTATCTTTTTGGAGTTTAGTAAAAATTTCTAATATATTCGTAATATTGACATAATTTGGTAACAAAAATCATCTAAAATAATATTATATTAAAAAAGTATATTTTGGAGGAAAATAATGAATAAAATTTTAATTAGTATTACCATTTTGGGTACTTTAGCTACAATATCTAATCAAGCACTAGGAAGTATAAATCATTCTTCTGGCCATAGCCATAATACAACTTTTAACCAAGCAACTCTTACTAAGGAGTTTCAAAAACCACTACTTATACCCCCACTTTTAAAAGGAGAAATTAAAAATGGAGTTAGAACTTTTGATTTAAATGTGACAAAAGGTCAGTGGGAATTTATCGATGGAAACTTTACTGAAACTTACGGATATAATGGTCCTATTTTAGGTCCTGTATTGTCTTTAAAAAAAGGTGAAAAAACAAAAATAAATATAAAAAATAATTTATCTGAAGAAACAACTGTCCACTGGCACGGTGGAATCCTTTCTCAAGATGTTGATGGAGTTCATAATGCAGATATCCAACCAAATACACAAAAGAGTGTTGAATTTATTTTAAATCAACCTGCAGCTACACTATGGTTTCATCCTCATCCTATGCATAAAACTGCCTCTCAGGTTTATAAGGGACTTGCTGGTCTTATATATTTAGAGGACGAACAATCTGAAAGTTTAAAAATACCTAAAACTTATGGAATTGATGATTTCCCAATTGTTATACAGGATAAAAAACTTACTAAAGATGGAGAACTTACTTACTCAACTACCCATATGGAAAAAATTCATGGAAAAAGTGGAGGTTATTTAATGATAAATGGAATAATCTCTCCATATATTGAAATTCCAAATGGTTTAATGAGACTAAGAGTTGTAAATGGAAGTAATGCCACTAATTATGATATAGATTTAAACGATCAAGAGTTTTATCAAATTTCAAGTGATGGGGGCTTATTAAGCAAACCTGTCTCTATGAAAAAATTAACTTTAGCTCCAGGTGAAAGAGGGGAAATTTTAGTTGATTCAAAGAAATTAAACAATAAATCATACCTTTATATCAACGGAAAAGAAGCTTTAGAACTAAGAAAAAATAAAAAATCTGGACTTACACAAATTCCTGAAACTTTGGCAGAAATTCCTGAAATTACAAAAAATTTAGCTGACTTAAAAACAAGAACATTTACTTTAAAAACGACTTCTAAAGGTAATACAATAAATAATACTCCTTACAATATGGAAAAACTTAATTTTGATGTACAAAAAGGGATTCAAGAGATTTGGGAAATAAAAAATGGCTCAAAAATGATGGATATGCCCCATCCTTTCCATGTCCATGGAGCACAATTTAGAGTGATTGAAAGAAACGGAAAAATTCCTCCTTTAAACGAACAAGGATGGAAAGATACTGTAAATTTAAATGCTGGTGATACTGTAAAAATATTGATAACATATACAACTGATGGAATAACAGTTTATCATTGCCATATTCTCGAGCATGAAGAGGATGGAATGATGGGACAATTTAAAATTAATAATTAAATTTCTCTAAAAAAGAGAGTACACATGCGATATAGTCAAACTAAATCCAACTTACTCTCTTTAATGCTTAATATTGAAATTATAAATCACTTAATTCAAGTGTATTTAAAAATAAAAAATGCACATGCGATATAGTCAAACTAAATCCAACTCTATTTTTATTAGTATCAATTAATTAAGCAATAGACTATATTTTAATCCAAAAGCTTAAAAAAAACAATATACTTTTTTTGAGAAAAAAAGTACGAAATAAAGAGTATTTCGAAACAAAAATTCACTAAAAGTTTAAATTTTATAGATTTTAAAACTTTTTTATAAAATCCACAGTCTAAATATTATAAATAAGTGTTAAAAAGTAGTAAATAATTTAATCCCCCCAGATAAGAACCTCTTCCCCCAGAGGTTCTTATTATTTTTTAGAATAATATAATTGATAAATTTAACTAAAGAAGGTATTATATTAAAGTAAATTAATCAAAAGGAGGAAATATGAGAAAATTAATAATGCACTACGATATGGACGCTTTTTATGCTTCTATTGAGATTAGAGATAATCCCAAATATAAGGATAAGCCCATTGTTGTTGCTGGTGGCGTTGTCACAACTGCTAGTTATCCTGCTCGTAAGTTTGGCATCCATTCTGCAATGAATACCTTAGATGCTAAAAGATTATGCCCTAAACTCATTGTCCTCCCTGTAAATAAAGATAAATATGCTTATGAATCTAAAATTATTCATGAGCTCGTTTTAAAAATTACTCACAAAGTAGAATTTATAGCTCTCGATGAAGGATTTATTGATATAACTGATATTATTTCAAGGTTTCAATCAAAAGAAAGCTTTGCTACCACTTTTAGAAAAAGAATTCATGAAATTACAGGACTTACTTGTTCTGTAGGAATTGGTCCTAATAAATTAACGGCTAAAATTGCTTCTGATATAAACAAACCTGGTGGACAATATATTTTTAATAATGAAGATGAGTTCATTGAATTTATAAAAGAAAAAAATATTCGTAAACTTCCTGGTGTTGGAAAGCAATTTGAAAAAATTTTAAATAAAAATAATATTCATTTTGTTAAAGATATCTACCCATTTTCTTTAAAAGAACTTATTGCAAAATATGGAAGTTCTCGTGGAGGAATGCTCTACACATATAGCCGTGGAATTGATCATCGTGAAGTAGAATTCAATCGAGCTATTCACTCTATTGGAAACGAAAATACATTTAGAATCCCACTTGATTCAGAGGAGGAAATTAGTCGAGAAATCGATGCTCTTTTCCAATGGTCATATAATCGGCTTCAAAGAAAAAAACTTCTCACTAAAACTGTATCTTTAAAAGTACGGTTTAAAAATAGAGAAACTATAACTAGATCTAAAACTCGATTTATTCCTAGTGATGATAAAGAAATTTTAAAAGGAATGCTCGATGAAATTTTAAGTTCTTTAGATTTAGTAAATAATATCAAACTTCTCGGTGTTTCTTTTTCTAACTTAGAAAACCATTCTAGCAGACAACTTGTTTTTGAAAAACTTTATTAATTTTCTTTCAGAAAAAAAGAAGTTTCTTTAAATCTCAGTATATTATGTTAATTCAAAATATCAAAGGAGGCCAAAAATTATGAAAAAAGTTGTTTTAGCAAGTGTTTTCTTTAGTTTATTCTTCATTGGATGCTCTAGTTCTGAACCTCAGCCTGAGCCTGTTGTTGAAGAAGTTGTAGTTGTAGAGCCTGTTGTAGTTGGAAAAGAAGTTATTGTAGCTCCTGTTTTAGACAAACAAAGTTATTAGTAAAAGTAAATAAACTATGAAAAAAGGCCACTCTAAAAGTGACCTTTTTTTATAAATCTATAAAACTACTTTCTTGATTCTCTTTTTTCAATCTCTCTAAAAACTTTCTATGATTTATATCCTCATTATTTATATGCTTTATATATTTCTTTGCTGACTCTTCAATTTCTTCATCAGATAATCTAGGTATATCAAAAAGAGCAAAATACGGTAAATAAATCATTTGTACTGCATTTGCTGTAGCTTCTAACGGTCTCAATAACTCAGTTATTGTAAAATTATTGTAACTACCACCCATGTACGAATATTCCGGAGCTCCCACAGAAAGAGCTACTAAAAATTCTTTTCCTTTTAAGGCATCTCCCTTTGGCCCATAAGCCCATCCAAATTGGAGTACGCTATCAAAATACTCTCTCATTAAGGCTGGCATACTATACCAATAAAAAGGAAATTGAAACACTACCCTCTCAGATTTTTCTAGAAAATCTTTCTCTTTTTCCACATTAATTTTTTTATCTTCTCCATAGATTTCATCTAAAAATCTAACTATTACATTGTTCTCTTTTTTTAAAGTTTCTATCCAAACTTTATTAACTCTAGATTCCTTAATATTTGGATGTGTCGCTATTACAAGTATTTCCATCACTAATTCACCTTTATTTTTCCAGAAATTATATCAGCTTTTAAATTTTCAACAAAATTTATATTCTCACTTCCAATAATCTGTCTTGTATATTTAAAATCAGTAGTTCCTACACCATTTTCTTTTAATCCAAAGTTATATACTTGACCTTTAAACTCTCCATTTACAGTGTCTTCTATCACTTTATAAATTGCATTATTTACATTTTTTAACATCGATGTTAAAACTTGCCCTTTTACTATGTCATCTTGATCACAGTCTACCCCAATACCATAAATTCCTTTTTCTTTTACTCCCTCTAAAATCCCTATTCCAGTATTTCCTGAAGCATGATATATAACATCGACTCCTTGATTTGCTAAAGAATAAGCATGTTCCTTTCCTTTTAAAGGATCACTAAAAGGAGCATCTCCACCTACATATGTTGTTATCACAGAAATGTTTGGATTTACATATTTAGCTCCTTGCTCATATCCTGATTTAAATCTATTTATTAATGGTATATCCAGCGCTCCTATAAAACCTACTTTTCCTGTTTTACTCATCTTAGCTGCAATAGCTCCAACTAAAAATGACCCCTCACTTTCATCAAAAACTAATGATGCAATGTTCTCACCCTCTTTAGCTCTTGTATCAACTATTGCATACTTTGTATTTGGAAACTTAGAACTAATATCTTCCATAGCATCTTGAGCAGTATAAGATGTTGCAATTATTAAATCAAACCCATTCTGAGAATACTCCTCTAGAAAATAAGCATCTTCCATCCAAGAGTTTGGTTCTACATATTTTACCTCAACATTAAAATCTTTTTGTGCTTTTAAAAGCCCTGCATAAGCCGAATCATTAAAAGATTTATCACCTAATCCTCCCATAGCTAAAATCAATCCAACTTTTAATGGTGCTGCTAAAATTGTTACAGATAAAAGTAAAAACATAATGATACTATTAATCTTTTTCATTAAAAACCTCCCCAATTTTATATTTTTTATTATATATCAAAACTAAAAAAAGAGCTACCTTTGATAGCTCTTTATCTATTAAAAATATATTAGAAATCGTATGTTACACTAACTCCACCTTGTGGTTGTAGTTTCCAATCTTTTTCTGTATCTCCCCAAACTTGGTTTGAATATTTAACTTGTGCAAAAACAGAGAATGATAAATCATCTGTATAATTATAAGTTAGTTCTAATTGAGGTAAAGCAAATACTGCATAACTATTCTTGTTATTTCCACTATCTACTGCTGGTCCTAACCACTCATACATTTGATTTCCCACTATGAACGGATCCCATACAGCACTTCTATTAGATGAAATGTATGGATCAAATCCTCCAGTAAAGTTAAATGCTAATGATGTTTGATTATTAAATTTATATAACTCTTTTGAGTAACCTAACCAAGCTAAAACCATAAAGTAATTTGCTGAATTATAGCTATTCTCTCCGCTATAGTCTGATATTTCAAAACTTCCATTATACCACTCTTTAAATGCATATGCATTAAATGTAAATGTAAAGTCAGCTGGTAATTGCCAATTTGTTAATAAACTTAAAATTCCTGTATTAACGTGTCCTGCTGGTCCTTTTGTACTCCATCCATAAATATACATTGGTGATATTGCAAATTGTGTTGCTTGAACATACTGTCCTTTTGGAATGTATTCAGAAAAATCAAATGCTGTTTGAGCAAATACATAAGTTTGATTTGTTCCATTAAACTCAGCTTCATTTTCTACCATTAAAGATGAAGTCCATTTAATTTTTGAGTTTTCTATCATTCCATGATCATAACTTAATGTTGCTTTCGGTCCACTAAAGTTATTATCCTGTTGATTCTCTCCACCATTGTAATCATACATATTCCAAACTCTATCCCACTGTAAACTTATGTTCCAATCTTTTGCGAAATTATAACTTAAAACAGCTGATGGATGTGAAGATTCAGTTTTATATTTTCCTGCATTTCCATAAAAAGTTTGAGTAAATCCTAAACTACCATTAGGTGTGAACTCCTCTGCATAAGATGCTCCTGCAATAAGTAGTGATCCTATAAGTGTTTTTAAAAATAATTTTTTCATAATTTACCTCCCATAATAAACCATGTTTTTTTCCATTTTCAGCTTAAGTATACAAAGAATTAATTCTTTTTCCTTTTAAAAAATTTATTTGTTTTTCTTTTTAAAAGGAATTACTCTTTTTTTTCGAATAAAAATTATAATTATTCCTTATAGGAGGTTAAATTTTATGATAAAAAAAATTTCTATTTTATTTTCTTTTTTAATGCTTTTACTTCAAGGGTGTAGTGCCTTAGATAGTCGAGTTGTTGCCGTTGATTCATACTCAACTATGCAAGCTTATGGAGGTACATATTATCTTTCTACAAACACTCCTGGGTTACAACTTCAACAACAATCATTTGAAGTTATTTTACAAAATATGTTACAAAATAAAGGATATACTCGAACCTTTAATCAAAAAAACGCTTTATATAATATAGTTTACAACTATAAAATTAAAGGCCCTTACACTTCAATCGAATCATATCCAGCTCCTGTAAATCCATGGTGGAATGGTCCTTATGGAGGTATATATAATGGATTCTATGGAGATATGTGGATGAATTCTATAAGTGCTTCTACATATTTTGTTAAAAGATTAGAGCTTTCAGCTTTCACTAAAAATAATAGTGCAGTTTGGCAAGTTGTTGGAAGCTTAAAAAGTGACAATAGTGATCCTAGAAGTAGTTTTCCTTATTTAGTATCTGCTATTTCAAACTATGTTAATGCTAATTCAAATCAAGTTGTTTATCTTAATGTTGAAGAGAATTCTCAAACAGGTCAATATACTGCAACTCCTTCTATGTGGTAAAATACAAAAAGAGCTCTATCATTAAACATGATAGAGCTTATTTTTTATTTTTTCTCTTCAATTATTGCTTCTATTCTATCGACACATCTTCCGCAAGCTGAACCTGCACCTGTTGTATCTATTACTTCTACTAATGTAGTAGCTCCATTTTCTATTGCAGCTAAAACTTTTCCTAAAGTAACTCCTTTGCAATAACAAATCATTGTATTTTCAGACATCTTTAACCTCCAATGCTTTTTTTAAATTATACTACATTTGTATAGTATTTGCAATATTTTTATTTAGTCTAATTTTTGCAAATAAAGCTAAAATAAGTTATACTTTAATATAGCAAATTATATTTAGGAGATATTTAAAATGAACGAAATCAATTTAGGATTAAAAATAAAAAAATTTAGAACTGACCAAAAATTAAGTTTAAAAGAATTAGCAGAAATGATAAACTCTACATCTGCTCTTTTAAGTCAAATTGAAAAAGGGATTACAAATCCATCTATCAATACATTAAAAGGTCTATCTAAAGCCCTAAATATACCACTTTATAAATTTTTTTTAGAAGAAACTTTAAAAAAAGTACATATAGTTAGGGCTCAAGAAAGAAAAGTTATTAAACCCTCTAAAAGTGAAGGTGTTTCTTATGAAATTTTAAGTCCTGAACCTCAGACACAAGTTGAATTTATGATTTTAAATTTAGAACCATATTCATCCTCTAAAGAAAAAGAAATTGGCCACGAAGGTCAAGAGGTCGCATTTGTACTAGAAGGTGAAGTTAAACTGCACTTAGATAACGAATCATATGTTCTTTTCCAAGGAGATAGTATTAAAATTGAAAAATTTGTTAAACATAGTTGGGAAAATTTCACTTCAAAACATACAAAAATAATTTTTGCTGTTACAATTTAAATAAAAAATAGGAGAGCTAAGCTCTCCTATTTTTATCCTAAAAATATTCCTTTTATTCCGTTTGATACTAGTTTTACACCTGCAGACATTATAAATATTTGCATTACTCTTGATAGTACAAATAAAACAACCTCTCCTAAAACTTTATCTAACCAATCTGAAATACTAAATAAAAACTTCATTATTAAAAAAGTAACTGCAACAGCTCCTACAGATATTATTAGACCTGCTTCTTTATGAATAATCATCACAGTTGATATTGTTCCAGGCCCCACAAGCATAGGAAAAGTTAGTGGTGTTATTGCATACCGTATAGCATCTTTTTCAGACATTACATTTCCCGAACTCTCTTTAGATGCTCCCAAACCTAATAGGTTTCTAAAAGCAACTACAACTAGTATCATTCCTCCTGCCACTCTTAATTCATTCATCCCTATTTTATACAGATAATTCATGAAAAAATCTCCAGCAACTATAAAACCTGTTACAATTCCAAAACCAGAAATAACAATAGCATTATACATCTTTTTTCTTATTTCAGGATTTTGATCCTTTGTTAATGTCATAAATAATGGCACATTTCCAAATGGATTTAAAATTCCAATAATCGTAAGAACATATGTCATTATATCTATAACAAACTCTTTTCCCATACTTTACTAATCTCCTCTTTAATTTATTTACACACTATAATATATAAATAAATTAACAAAGTAAAGTTTTTTATATATTATTTCTATAATTACTGTTAAATGTTCTTTTTTCCTCTTCTCTAAACTCATTTTGATTATCCCAGTTTATTAAAGCTATATCTTTTGTAAATTTAGGATAAGTATTACAATAGTCTATTGCTTCTTGAGTTAGTGTAAATCCATGCTTTATGAAATAGTCACTTGCATCTCTTTTTACTATTTTAGTTACATAAGTAGCTAATTTACCTGAAATATCTTCAATAGTGCTTGTTTCAATAGTTTGCATATACTTATGCATTTTTACAAAGAAATCTCCCTCTCCATAATATAACCTAAATTTATACCAAAATGCTAATCTTACAAAAAGACCCATCTCTGAGATACTTTGATTGCTAGTTTGAAGCTCTATCATCCCATCATATACGTTACTTCTTATACTATCTGTGTATTCAACTCTTGCTTCATTAGCATACCAGTTATTACTTACTTCTCCAAATAATCCCATGTGATAATTATTTACATCCATCTCATGTCCAACTTCATGACCCACAACCCATGCTGATGCAAAATCTCTCAAATTTGGTTTCAATATATCATGGCTTCCACCACTATAAGCTGTATATCCTCCTACAAAAGATCCTCCTGCATGAGGATTATTTTCACTTACTCCTATCCACATTACTCTTTTGTATGGAATGGAATTATTAAAATGAGAGTTCAAATTATCTATATAATAAAGAAAATCTAAAAACTCATCTGTAATCTCTATTCTTTGATTTAATGTTCCTTCTGCAATATTGCTTTTTAGCCAATCAAACTTTACTGCTCCTATAAAGTTTCTTCCCTCTACATAAGCTAAGTTTGAATTTAATTTTACGCCATCTCTATTTTCTATTAATGTTGTGTTATCCGGAGTTTTATAAAACTCTTCCTCTTTTGTAATTCCATATCTATAAATTAGTGCATTTTTTTCATTTAAAGAGTATAACTCTATTTCCTCTTTTCTACTTCCTGTTAAAACTAATTGTCCTGTTAACTCACCTAAGTTAATTATATTTAACCCCTTCTTTAATAAGAACGAATGCTCTGCTTGAGGTTTGTTTTCTCTTAAAATTATATGTGCATTTAAATCTTTACTACATATAAATGCATAATCTCTATCTGGAAGTATATAATACGGTGTCAATGAAATATCTCCAGTTCCGTTTGTTTTTAACGGTCCAAAATAATAGTTAGTATCTTGAGGTATGCTTTTTATTTTATAAGTTTCAAAAGGTAACTCATTTTTATTTTTCAAAATAGATTCTGCTATATAAAGTTTAGCCAATAATCCCTTATTTGTAGATACTTTTTCTTTAAATTTTTCTATAGTAGATAATTTTACTCCTCTACTTAAAGATTTGTATAAAACTTTATCTTCAAATAAATTTCCTATATTTTCAATTAATTTATTATAGATAGTAAACTTTACATCATTAAGAACTACTACACTAGCTTGAGTTCTTTCAAATTTAATACAAATCTCTTTTACTAATGTTGGGTTAAATGAGATTATATTTTCTCCCCTTACTGGACTATCTGTTTCATGAATATGTAATAACTTCCAACTTCCATTTTCCTCATTTCTAAAGTATAATGTCGCTTTGTAAACCACTCCATTAGAGCCGTTAGCGTGTCTTGAAATAAATGTAAAGTTTTCTATAACCTTTTTCTCTTCAAAAGTAAAGAATATTTCACCTAATCCCTGTGAATGGTAGTAAGTATTTATATCACCATCAACCATTGAAACAACTGCATCAGGATATCCACAAGTTGATTGAATCCCTACTTTTTCTATTGGATAATTATTCGAAATATCTGTTAAATTATAATATATTTCCTGTTCCACTTGAGCTAAATGAATACAATTTACTTTCCACTTTTCATATTCATCTATGTAAATTTCTACCTTTATCTCCTCTGTAAATACCTCAGCAAATTGGACATTTATCTTTCCATTTTCATTTGAATCTATTGTTTTTTTCTCTATCTCCTCTAACTGACCAAAATTATTTTTGAAATATACTCTTATATCATATATATAATCAGCCTCTTCTCTAAATAAAATCTCTAATTTATTTAGTACTTCATAGCTATTATTTTTTATCTCAAAACATATAGGTTCTATTCTTTTTAAATAGATTTCTTTTGCTTTTTTAACTTTCTCTTTGTAGCTTTCTGTTAAACTACATCTTCTCTCTAAAGATAAAATATCTTCGTATTCAGCATTAGATTTTAAAGTTTCAAAAGTATAATCTTCAAAAATGTTATTAATCTCATCTTCTAGAAGATTATATATAAACAGTTCTAATTCATTAATTATAGCCCATTTATTAACTGAATCCTCTACTCTTATACATATCTCATCAGTTAAATACGGCTTATTTTCTACCATTAGCCACTCATTTTTATAAGAATCTACATTATAAGTTCCAAACTCAATCCATCCATTTTCTTGATTTAAATCTTTTACTAAAACTTTAAATCTATTTATTAATCCAGATGTATTACTTCTAAAGCTAATTAATCTTAATCTATCAATCAAGTACTCTCTATTTAACTTTAAATTTATCTGAGCATATTCACTGTAGTTTCTACTATGAAATCTTGTATCTAAATTTCCATCAAACATATTCGTCAATGGATAAGATGAATCCTCAGTATTTGAAGAAACTTGTAAGTCTTCAAATTTTACTCTTGTATCCACATCCTCATTAAAACAAAATTCAGATAACATATAACTATTATTTTTTATTTTATATACTCTATCTGCTCCATATATTAAAATTTTAGCTTTTTTTGTCAAAATTTTTCTAAAATTCAAAGTTACATTTTCTTCATCTATTAAAGGATTACATCTTATTATTCTCTCTTCACCTAAGGAGTTTTCATATGCTAAACATACCTTTAATATTCTTTGCTCACATACAAATTGAATTTCATCTAAAATTGTATCTTCATTTAAAGATATTTCAAACTCTTCTGGTATTAGCGACTCAATATATAACTCTTTAGCTTTCTTCAAAGTATTTATATAACTTTCAGTTATTAATCCTTCCTCTAAAGTTTCTATATCCTCTAACGTAATACTATCTTTTATTATATTTTGAGTTTCATCAGTGAAAAGATTTGCAATTCTTTCCTCTATTGTATTGTATTTAAATAGATCAATTTCATAAAAAACTACAAAATAATTATGTCCATTTGTTACTCTAATACATATTTCTGACGCTAATACTGGTTTAAATACTGCTTCTCTAAAGTCTCCACTTTGCTCTGTTAACTGTTCAAATACTTTTTTCCACTCTTCATTATTTTTTGTTCTATATAAAATTTCATAAGCTTTTATTCTTCCGTTATGTGACGGTCTAGTTTGAAATTTTACTCTATTTATTACCTTAGGTGCATCTAATTCTAAAATAAAATCGCCATACTCCCCTGTTCCATAACTTCTATAATCAGCACTGTGAAAAGTGGTATTTATATCATTATCTATAGCATATCTAGGTGCATTATTTGAATATTGTCCACATAAACTTTTTGCTAGCATTGTTGTTTTATCAACTCTTACATCTATATCTTCACTTGCATAAAATTCATCTTGTGGAATCTCCACAACTTCTATGTTAAATTCACTACCTTGCTCTATTGCTCCATATAAAGATAGTTCAAAATTCTTTGAATAAATATTTTCAAATTCTAAAACTGTTTCTAATCCAATTGTAGATATCTCTACTGAATTAGATAATTTTTCATATTCATGACTATCTGTATATCTTATTTCACCTTTTAAAACTCTACCTATATCTGTTAATCTTAATGTTTTAATTACACTTTTCTTTTCTATTTCTATCTCAAACTTATGAGGTAACAATCTGTTTATATATAATGTTTTTGCTTCTCTAAATAAATTTATATACTCTTCTGTTATTCCTAAATGAGATTCAATTTCATCAAGCTGTTCTAATGTAACAGATTCTTTTAATTGAGTGCATTCATCATCAATAAATAAATCTCTTAACATATCACTTAACTTATTGTATTTAAAAATATCCATTTCATAAATTATTACAAAGTTATCATTAGATTTTGTAACTCTGATACATACTTCTGATGCTAATACTGGATTAAATTTTACATTTCTCCAATTTCCAGATATACCTTCATTTATAGATTCTCCTATTTCTAGCCACTCTTCTGTAGATCTCTCTTTATATAAAATTTTATAGTTATCAATTCTTCCTAGTGAATTTGGTCTTGTTAAAATGTTTATTCTATCTATAACTTTTGGAGAGGAGTTCTTTATATAAAAATCTCCATATCCTATATCTGTGTACGCATTACTATGAAAGTTTGTTGCTTCATTTCCATCAATAGCTCTATCAGCTTCTAAACCTCCATAGACTCCACATCCTGAACTAGCTAATAAATTATTTTTATCAACTCTTGTATCTATATCACTTTGAGCATAATACTCATCTTGATTCAACTCTATCTCTGTTATTTGAACATTTGTTATCTCTGCTGAAGCAAAGATTGTAAAAGTTATATCTTTAGCATAAAATTTTTCAAACATTACTATTTTGTCTTCACTAATATTCTCTGTTTCTATAGTTTTTTCATTCCCATATCTATCTACATAACTAGCTCTAACACGATATATATTTTCTTCAGTTAGAAAATTAAAACTCTCTACTACTTTAAAATCATTGCCTATATATTCAATAATTTCTCCCATCATTCCTCCTATTAGAATATCTCTAGCAGTAGATAGTTTATCTATATACTCCTGTGTTAAGCTTGTCTTTTTTTGCAACTCAACAATATAATCTATTGTTACTTCTGGCTTTAACTCTGTGTACTCATCATTTAAAAATAGATTTTCAATCTCTACACTTAAATAATTAAACATAAAAATTTCAATTTCTTCTTTTGAAAGTTGCGTATTTCCCTCTCCTGTTAATAAAAATTTCTTTACCATTACAGGGTGTATTTTTAATGTTCCACTAATTGGAATATTTGTTAAAGATATCCAACTTTGCCCCTCTCCTGGACTATAGAATATTTCTAAATTCATAAGCTCTCTTTTTAATTTTATTCTATCAATTATTTTACTATTTTTTAATTCAACTTCTATTCCATTGTCAACTCTAGTTATTTCAAAATCACTTTGAGGTATTCTTGTATCAATATCACTTTGAGCATAATATGGTTTTATATCTGTTAAAACTGGAGTTACATTAATTATTGATGCTTCTGACTCACCAATCTTAACTTTTACCAAGTCTGTTAAAATTGGATCCACTTCCCACTCCTGTATATTTCCCATCTCTCTTAATCTTTTAGCTCTTAATGCTATATCATTTCCTATAAAATCTTTAAATTCTAAATTTAATTCTTCTGGAAATATATTATTTTGACTTTCTATTATTAAATTTTTTATTATAGAGTTTGAGCTTAATTTTAAATTAAAATTATTACTACTAGGAGCATTTCCATTTCTAATGAAAGTTATTTCTGAACTCATTTTTCCCCCTTAAATATTTCCTTCTATACTTCTCTTGTAATTCTCATTTATTATAGATATTTCCTCTTCTATCAACTCTTTATAATTTGAAAAATTAACTTCATTTAAGTCAATAGCTAATTCTGGATATTCATTACACTTAGATAATATCTCACTTGAAATTTCGTATCCATTCTCTACAAAATACTTAGATACATCTCTTTGTAGTATCTCTACTACCCATAAAATAACTTTTTCCAATTGATTCTGTATTCCACTCAAATCAGTTTCTTGAATTTTCTTATATATATTTGGTAAAAATCTATCACTATTAAAAAACAGTCTTAATTTAATCCACAAAGCTTTTTGAATATCCTCAGGAATTATCATTACTCTTGAATATCTAAATTCAAGCTCTTTTGTTAATAAGAATGTTAATAACTCTTGAAGTTCTATATTTGTATTTACTTCCCCAATAAAATCTTTTGCTATTACTCTACAAAAATTTGGATTTGCTAACTCTTCAATTAATTTATTAAACATTAATCTAGACATTCCACCAAAAGTTGTATAGCTTCCATCTTGTGTACTTTTTTGCTCAACAAGATTATTGTTTATCCCTTGAATTAAAACTCTTTTAAATGGTGACACATGATAATATTCATTTCTATTTAATAAAAAATATATATAATTTAAAATAGCATCCAAGTTTTCAACACCTTGTAAAAAATCAAATTCATTATAACTATCTTTTATCTCTTCTCTATTTAATTGGCAAATAAAATTCTTTCCTTCAACTAATCCTAAAATGTTTGTATTCTCTTTTATAAACTCTTTATAGTTAACTTTACCAATAGAATAGTTTTTTATCTCATCTGCATTAAATATTGTCATCTCAATATTTTTAGTTATATCATCAACTAAGAAAACTTCAGTTGTATCCTCTTTTAAATATATTGAATTTAAACCTTTTTTTATCTCTATTTTTTTATCTCTTAATTTTTCAAAACTCTCTACAATATATAAATTAATATTTTCATTTGATATAATCAAATACTCTTTTTTACTTTTAAAAGCTATTTCTGCTGTTTTTATAGGTAAACTACTTTTTATTTTTAAAGTATTAAAGTACTCTTCTCTATTTTGATTAGAAGCTAATAGTTTAACTTTTTTTCTAGTTACTTGATTATTATTAAGCCATAAATATTTTCCAACTTCTAATAAATTTACCATTTCTAAATTATCTTGATATCTATTTTTTAACTCTGTTATATTTTTTAATCTTACTTGAGATTTTACTGCCTGACAATCTAATGATTCGAAAATAGTCTTTAAATCATCTTCTACAACTGTATTTGAATAAAACTTTATATCGTTCATTACTATCCAGTTTCCATAGCTTCTATGAACTCTTATACAAACTTCTGAAACTAATACATCTTGAAAATTAGCGTTTTTCCAACCTTTCTCTTCAGTTATTTCAGATTGATAAATAGAAATCCAATCTGCATCAAAATTACTATTTTTATAAAGAATCTCATATTGATCAACTCTTCCATTATTTGCACTTGGATGTCTTGTTAAAAATTCTATTTTATTTATAACTTTAGATTCTTCAAATTTAAAGTAAACATCCCCATATCCACCATTAGAATATTGATTAGAGTGAAATAATGTATCTTCATTATCATCTAATGTTAAATCAGGACCATTTCCATTCCAAATAGATACACTAGAAGACGCAGTGATACCATTTTTATCAACAAGATCAAATATACTTCCATCTCTTTCCATATTTAAACTCCCTTTTTTTAATTTTTATATAATTAAAGGGGAGTTACCTCCCCTTTATGTTTTATTATGATTTATTTATCTTCTAGCTATTTTATTTAAATAGTTTAATCTTAATGAATTTGCTTTAAATTTGTCGAATATTACTGATGTTAATAAATGCTCTGCTTGATATAATGTTGGATAAGATGATGTTGCTTCTGAACTATGCATATCAATACCGTAATCATCCATAGCTATATCCCACGAAATTAATCCTGCTAAGTTATTATCAACAACCCATTGACACTTTGTCTCAACTGATCTTTCATCTTCAAATGTATAGAAAATTCCTGCATTCTGATTATATAGGTATGGAGCTTGTGCTGCTTCATCATAGTAATATTGGAAGTCTGAACCTTTTAATATTGTTCCTGCATGTGGATTAGCTGGTCCGTTCATATCTAAAGTTCTTACTGATACATTTTCACCTTTTATTAACTTATTTAAGTGATGTAGAGGTAAAACTCCTGCACCTCTTCCTCCATCCATTGTTCCTGGAGCTGAACATCCCTTCGCTCCATTTGTTGAGGCATCTATATTTGTTCTAGCATATAATCCTGGTGTATTTGGGTTTAACCATCCTGAAGTCGGTTTAAATATTCCAGACCATCCTCTTGAGTAAAATGGCGATCCTACAGTTATTTTGCTAACTGGTACTCCATATGTTTTTGTAACAAATTCAATTAAATCTGCTATTGCAAATGCATTTCCATTTGGATTTGTTTCTGATGATGGTTCATTTGAGTTTTGGAATAAATATGATTGATGGTTTGTTATTGGATCAAAAGCTCCATGTACATCATAAGTCATATAACTAATAAAGTCACAAGCTGGATGCCATACTCCTATTCCACTTTTTTGAATATGTTTTTTTCCTGATACTATAGCACATGACAAGAAATAATATTTTCCATCCTCTTGTCCTGCTTTATCTAAAGCCCCTCTTAATGCTTTCATTAAGTTAGTGAACAGTACTTCTTCATCGTCTGTTGCTCTTGGACTTCCTAAATCGTTTGGACTATCAACTAAATCTCCATCTCTTCTATCACAAGGGAATTCCCAGTCAATATCTACTCCAACAAAATTGAACTCTCTTATAAAGTCGATACATCTTTTAACAAAATGATTTATTTTATCTGGCTGAGCTGCGTCTCTAAAGAATGCTGATCTTGACCATCCACCTAATGAAGCTATTGGTTTAACATATGGATATTTTCTTGCCATTTCATTATATTCAGTCATAAATGCATTTGTTCCACCATAAGCTGAGAATGCTGCACCTGGATCAAATATATTTGGTGATACTTTTAAACTTGTTCCAATTGGAGCGTCTGCTGCAGATCTTTTTAAATGTGATATATCATCTTTATCTGTATTAAATTTTCCTGTATAATCAGGAATTACATCTATAAAGGCATATTGCATATGAGATATCTTATTCCACGGAGTTATTTTTGGAGTATATTTTCTTCCTCCCCATTTTCCCCACTCTGGAGTATAAGTTATATGCATCTTTTCCATTGGAGATCCTAAACCTTCAACTTCTGATATATTCATTGGCTCTAAATGAGCATTTGGTTTTGTCCCTGCTGAATCCATTAAATGATTTCCAGGACAACCAATTTGTGACTCTTCACCAGCTGATAATTTTGTCCATGGTGACCAATCTCCATTTAATTTTGGAGCATCTCCTTTAGTTGCCCATCCTGTATGTCTAAAATGGAATCCCTGATAAAATACTATCTTATTTGTAGCTGCACCATACTCAATTTCCGAATTCCATTCTGGATATTTACAATATTTTACTCCTCCATCTGGAGTTGCTATTTCTATTGTACCTGTTGTACTTTTATAATAAACTACAACTTTATCATTTGTCTTTTCATCTCTTACATAAGTAACTCTATAAACAAATTTTAAATCCTTATTTGAAGGATACTTAGAAGTTGGTACAATATTTTTAGCAGACCCTTTATTTCCAGCTGTAAAGTTTGTTGGTAATACTTCTACTAATTCTCCATCTAAATAAACAGCTATTTTACTATCTATAACTCCCCAAGTATTATTAAGTGTTATTTCATAGTTTCCATTTGTTGTTACTGTGTGTGCCCATAAGTTTGAGTATGGTAAATTTGTTGGAAAATCTCCTTCTACTGGAGGTGGAATTACTACATCCTCTTCTACTATAACAGTATTTGATGTAATTTGTTTAAACTTATCAGCCCAATAGTATTTTGCTATAAACTGATATGTTCCCGGTGTAGTTGATGCAAAATTTGCAACTTGAACTCCTGAGTTTGTTGTTATTTTTTCTACTCTTGTATTATTTTTATATAATTCATACTCCACTGAAGTTATTAAATGAGCATTTTCACCTAATGTTAACTCTCCAGTTAAATTTTTGTTTATGTTTTTTAAAATAGCGTTAATTACTGTAGGCTCTAACTCAGGAATAGGTGGTAATACCTCTCCATGGTTACACTCTCCTAATAATTTTAAAATATTTTGTACTAATAACTTAAATGAAAGATACTCTTCTAATTTTGTTACTCTACTAAGGTTTAATACAAAATTATTCATTTTTTCAATCATTGGATCTAACTCTTCACAAGCTACTCCATCATGTATTGTTGAATATTTGCTATTTATAAAATTAACTTTTTCTATTGTATTATTATATATTTTTTGAAATTCTTGTTCTCTGTCTATAACAGGAAATAAATCATTATTCGTTTTTTTCATTTGCAGTTTTATCCTCCGTTTAGTAAATTTTTATTTAAACATTCTATATGATTTTTCAAGATTTGCTTGATAAGTTGATGTTTCTTTATTAAAGTTTGTGTGTTTTTCTAAAAATGTTGACAATCTTCCAATCTCTCTTGATAGTTTTATCAAATCTCCTTCAAGCTCTTGGAATTTTCTTACTAGAATCTCTGTTTTTGAGAACTCTTTATTTTTTTCTTCTAATTTAGAAAGTGTAATCTCTACCGATATTAATTTTGAAGATAATTCTGAAAAGCTCTCTCTAAAAGCATTATTAAAGTTTTCATTTCTTTTCAGAGCTTCAACATATTCTGTTTTAATTTGTAAATATTTCTCTTGGTAATATTCACATTTTTCTTCATATTCTTTATTTATGGCAGTTAGATTAGCAACTTCTTTTTTTAGCTCTTTATTTTTCTTATTAAAGAACATACTATCTCCTTTCACTATAAAAATATCTTAAAATATTTTCACTTATCATTTTTATTTATTTCTTTTTAAAAATTAAACTATATTGCATTAATTTAAACATTTATGAAAATATAATACATTTTTTATTAAAAATAATCAACAATATTTTTAATTTTTTTTATATATATTTTCTATATGTATATTTTTCTTAGGATATTTCTCTTTAAATAAGCTTTTTTATTTTTTTATTTTTTAGTTTGAATTTTTAATCGAGGTATGTTAATATAAATTCACTTATCATTAATTTTAAATTCTTTTGAAATATTTTTTCTTTTTTACAAAATAATAATTTCAATCTATGAAATTAATACAAATACAATAAAAATAGGAGGTCAATTTATTTTGAATTCAAATAATGAACTAGATTTTCAAGTTAGTGATTTAAAAAGTAAAATCACATCACTTTTTGATAAGTTTAAAACTCTTCAAACAAGTATGAACTTAATAATGGATATTGTTTCATCAAATCCAGAATATAATATAACAAAAAATAAATTAGAACTTTTAGTAAATCTATCACAAAGCTTAAATAGCAGTAATAATATCAACGATTTCTTTGAGATAAAAGCTCTTGCTTATGATGTTGAAAAAATGATTTTCGATTTAGAGCATATTATCGAGGTAAGTGAGCCAGAAGTTCCTGAAATTATTGTTCCTGAAATTAGAACAGCTCTTTTAGAAGATACTAAAACTACATTAGTAGGTTCT
The DNA here is from genome assembly GCF_014250655.1 of Cetobacterium sp. 2G large. Classification (NCBI taxonomy): domain Bacteria; kingdom Fusobacteriati; phylum Fusobacteriota; class Fusobacteriia; order Fusobacteriales; family Fusobacteriaceae; genus Cetobacterium; species Cetobacterium sp. 2G large. The sequence goes on from NZ_JACHTH010000007.1 coordinate 444,357, forward strand.
TTAAAAGATATTGTTGATCCTGAAATTAGATTAAATAGCGTTGAATATAAACTGTATAAGGAAACAGCTTCTGGAGATAATGAAATTTTACATATCTCTTTACCTGAATCTATGTTTAGAATAGACTTTAACTTTAGAGAACATGGAACTTTCTATTTTATAGCAACTTATTACTATGATGGCGCTAACGAAGTTATACAAAGCAATACTATAAAATCAAATAATATTACAGTTCAATTAGTTGATAAAGAGATTCCAACTGTTTGTTGTGCAGCTTTAACAGCTTTTGAAAACACTCCTAAAGGATTATTAACTAAAATCACAGATAAAGATTCTGCAATAACTGAGGTTATTTATACACTTAAGAATACAAATAATACTTCAATCGAAACAATAATTAATAACAATCCTTTCGATCACGTTCAATTTACAAAAGTTAATGAAGGTAACTACTTCTTCAACTGCAATTGTAAATATAACATCGGTTCTAGAACTGGAGAGATTTTATTAAATTCTAATATTATAAGCATTAAAGGAAATACAACTGAACCAGAGCCTGGACCTAATCCAGATCCAACTCCAGACCCTAATCCTACACCTAGTAAAAAATGGCCTAGAGGTATTTTTGCACCATTTGTAGATGCGGCTAGAGATGATGTTAATTCTAAATTCGCATTAGCTGACAAATCTAAAATAACTGGTGTTCAGTTCTATAACTTAGGATTTATCACCGCTGATTCTAACAAAAATCCAGCTTGGGCAGGAAATATAAATCTACCTGGTAACAAAGGAACTAATGCTGGACTTATGCAAGATATTGAAAGATTAAGATCTATGGGTGGAGATGTTTGTATATCTTTTGGTGGTCTTAATGGACCTTATTTAAATGAAGTTATAACAGATATTCAAGATTTAAAAAATAAATATAAATCAATTATAAATAACTGGAATTTAAATAGAGTTGATTTTGATATGGAACATAATAGAACTTCTGGTAGCGAAACTTGTGAAGAAAACAAAAGAAATCATAGTGCTATAAAACTTTTACAAGACGAATTAAAATCTGAAGGTAGATATGTTGGATTTTGGTTTACTCTTCCTGTTATGCCTTATGGTTTAAATCAAAATGAGCTTCTTTTATTAGATGACGCTATTAAAAAAGGTGTTGAAATCGAAGGAGTTAATATAATGGCTATGTGTTATGGTGGAGCTTACGCTGGAAATATGGCTGAGCAATCTATTTCAGCTATGACAAATCTACATTCACAACTAAAAAACCTTTATAATAATCACGGAGTTATTAAAACCGATGATGAGCTTTGGTCTATGATTGGAATATGTCCTGAGATTGGAATAAACGATACCGGAGCTTTTAACACATTCTTTTTAGAGGATGTTTCTCCTGTTATCAACTTTTGTAAAACTAAAAATGTTGGAATGATAACTTTTTGGTCTACAAATAGAGATAAAGCAAATAATGGTTCAGAAGTTAATGGTCCTGACTCTACTGGATTAGCACAAGAAGAGCTAGCTTTCACTAAAGCTTTCCAAATTTATAACAGCACAAACGCAGATGTAGCTCCATTAGTTTTCTCAACAGATTCTGGAATATATAACGGTACTCCAGTTTGGCATGAATCAATGAGCTATCCTAATTCAAATACAAGAGTTTACTATAACGGTAAATATTATACTAATGGATGGTATGTTTCTGCATGGGATCAACCACCATCATCAAACGAAGCTTGGAAAGAAGCTACACTATAATTTTATACAAGGAGCGTGTAATGAATACTTTAGAAATACAAAATATAAAATCTCATTTTTCAAATGTTTTAAATCACTATAATAATCTAAAGAAAAGATTTGTTGATGCAAGCAATGAACTTGAATCTTTAAATATACAATTAATTGAATTAAAGAATAAAATTAATAGTTTAAACATGGAATCATCAATCATATATTTCTTCGAAATAAAAGAGTTACTGTCTAATGTTGAAAAAAATATATTCGATTTAGATGTGGATATTGAAACACCTGAGCCACCTGTTGATCCTCCTGTTGAACCTGAGATTATAGTTCCTACTATTGGAAGTATCGAACTAAATATCACAAATAAAAAAGCTTCCGTTTCTACGAAAGCTATCTCTGATTCTCAAAATAGAATAAACCAAGTTACATATTACTTAAAAACTTCTGTTAGAAATACAATCGAACAAAAAACAACAACTAATCCTAATGAAATTATAACTTTCACTACTGTTTTAACTCCAGGAGATTATATTGTTGAAGCTATTTTCTCTTATAGAGGTGCTCAATCATTAGAGCAAATTATAAAATCATCTAATCTAGTTACTGTTAAAGAGGATGTTATTATCCCTCCACCAACTGGTGACAAAATTGCTACATTAAAACTTACTTCAAGCCAATCTTGGAGCAATGGATTTAGTGCTGCTATCGAACTTATTTCACATTCAACTGAAAATTTCGGTGGGAACTGGGAGATAAACTTCGATTCTCCTGCCACTGGACTTTCTCAATGGCAAATTAATGCTTCTAAAACTGGAAGTAGATTCTCTATAACTTCAGGAGCCGATTGGTCTGGTGCACCTCATTTTAATTTAGGACCTAACGGAAACTTTAAAATCGATGGAATTAATGGAACTGGTGCTCCTTTTGATATTAATGTTGCTTCTAACGCTACATTAAATGGACAACCTATAACTTTAATTATAAACGGTGAAACTGTTGAAGGCGGAACTACTCCCCCTGTTGAACCTCCAATAGATCCACCTGTTGATCCTGAGATTCCAACAGTAAATTTCCCTGAAAAACTACCATTAATTGGTGCAACAGATGTAGAAGCAATATATTTAAATGGAGATAATACTCAACTTTTAGGAACAGTATCAATTCCATCTTTAAATATTCACACTGAATACGCTGTTTACGTTAATGGCTTCAAAACTACTACAAAACCTGTAGAATTCACAAGAAGATCTTCTATGGTTAGTGTTTCACTAGCAGTAGCATCTCTTCCATTATTAACTGGAAATAACACTGTACAATTAGTATTTGCTGGAACAAATAATTCAATAGTAACATATTATCAAACGAATATTCTTACAATAAAAAAAGAATCTTCTGGAAATTCAAAGAAAACTTTAGTTGGATACTGGTCTTCTTGGGGTGGAAATATTCAAACATCATATGTTGATCTTGAAGATACTCCTGCTGAATATGATACTATTGTAGTTTCTTTCATCGAATCTCCAGATCACTTAACTCCTGTTTTTAACCCTGAAGCAAGCAATGAAGTTACAAAAGCTCAATTTAAAGAGAAAGTTGCTAGAATGAAAGCTAAAGGACATAACGTTATTATTGCAATTGGTGGACAAAATGGTGTATTCCATATCAAATCAGAATCTGATAAACAAATCTTTAAAAACGGTGTTATAAATATTATTGAAGAGTATGGATTTAATGGTTTTGATATAGATTTAGAAGGACAAAGTGCTCAAAATGGAACTACTTATGTTGTTGATGCTATAAAAGAAATTATTGAGTATTTTAGAGCTAAAGATCCTAACTTTATTTATTCTATGGCTCCAGAAGTAGCATACTTAATTAACACTGGATTTGGAACTCTATACATTGACCTTATAAAAAAGACAAAACATTTAATTACAACAATACATCCACAATATTATAATGCACCTGGAACTGGTGTTTATCCTTTTGACGGAAGTGGAGTTGTTATTGATTGTAAAAATCAAGCTAAATTTATTCCTGAATTTACTGAAGCTCTTATAAAAGGACACGATGGACCTGCATGGGGAGGACAATATGCACAATTATTCCCTATCGGACCTATTCCTCAAGAGATTTTAGCTATTGGATTACCTGCTGGTGTTGGTGCTGCTGGAACTGGTGCAATTAATGATATGAATGTTTATGTTGAAGCTTGGAGAGAAGTACAAAGAAGAGGATATGATGTTAAAGGATTTATGACTTGGAGCATCGACTGGGACAAATATCACAATTGGCAATTTAAAAATGCTGTAGCTCCTCTTATTAAATAGTGATTTTATGAAAAAACTTAGAATTTTATCTATTGACGGTGGTGGAGTAAAGGGAATTATCCCCGCAATTATTTGCGAATACTTAGAAACTGAAATATCGAAAAAGGTTGGGCAAAAAATATACCTTCATGAATATTTTGATTTAATAGTAGGAACGAGTACTGGCGGTATTCTTGGAGCCCTTTATACATCCCCAAATTATCATAGTGCTCAAGAAATTGTAGAGCTTTATAAAAATTGTGGAGATAAAATTTTTAAAAAAAATATAATTAGAAGGGTTTCATCTTTTGGTGGAATCCTTCGTCCTAAATACTCTACAAAAGCACTTGAAGAACTAGCTAACTCTCTTTTTGGAGAGATTAATTTAAGTGATACAGTAAAACCTTTTATGTCAACCTCTTATGATTTAATCAGAGCTAAAGAGATTTTTTTTGATAGCTTAAACGCTAAAAGAAAACCTTTAAAGAATTTTAAATTAAAAGATGTTGTTATAGCAACTTCATCAGCACCTGTATATTTCAATGCTAAAAGATTAATTTCATTAAATGATGATGTTTATAACTGTATTGATGGAGGGATTTTTGCAAACAATCCAGCTCTCATTGCATATGCTGAAGCTAGAAATATTGATTTTAAAAAGTATTTAAAAGAGGATAAACCGTCCTTTCCAGGATCAGATGATATGATTCTTATATCTATTGGAACTGGGAAAAAAGAAGGGTATAAAAATTATGAGCATCTTAAGACTAAAGGTGGAGCTAAATGGGTCGTTCCCATCATCGATATTCTTTTTTCTGCACAATCTAATACAGATGATTTTGTTTTAAGAAAAATTTTTGACTCTTCTAAAAATAAATGGAATTACTACAGATTAAATCCCAGATTATACAGAGGTTCTTTAGAACTAGATAATAAATCCAATAATAATATTGAAAATCTTTCTTACGATGCTTATGAATTTATAAAAAATAATAAAGATAAGTTAGACGATATTGTTTTACAACTTATTTTAAATCATTAAAATCTACTGATAGAAATATCAGTAGATTTTTTATTATTAAAGTTGCAAAAAATAAAAAAAACTCTTTTTACAGAGTTTAAGTTCCAAATGGTGCCTAGAAAAGGATTCGAACCTTCGACCGCCCGGGTATGAACCGGGTGCTCTAGCCAACTGAGCTATCTAGGCAAATAAATGGCAGGTCAAGAGGGACTCGAACCCCCAACCCTCGGTTTTGGAGACCGATGCTCTACCAATTGAGCCATTGACCTGCATGGTCGGAATAGCAAGATTCGAACTTGCGGCCCCCTGCTCCCAAGGCAGGTGCGCTACCGGACTGCGCTATATTCCGAACTATTTTGTTTTCGTAGCTGGTTGCTTGCTACATAATTATAGTATCATAAAATATTATTTATGTCAACAAACTTTTTTATTTTTTTTATTTTTTTATTTTGTGATATAATCACTAGTAGATAATTTTGAACTAATTATACGGAGGTTATATATGAAAAAATTAATTTCTTGGAATGTTAATGGATTTAGAGCTGTTCTTCAAAAAAATTTTTTAGAATACTTTAATTCAATCGATGCTGATATTTTTTGTTTACAAGAAATAAAACTTCAAGAGGGACAAGTTGATTTCAATCCAGAAGGATACAACTGCTATTGGAACTATGCTGAAAAAAAAGGTTATTCAGGAACAGCTATATTTACAAAAGAAATTCCAGTATCTGTATCATATGATATAGGTATAGACCATCATGATAAAGAGGGAAGAGTTATTACCTTAGAATTTAAAGATTACTATCTAGTAAATGTTTATACTCCTAACTCACAAACTGAATTAGCTAGATTAGAATATAGAATGACTTGGGAAGATGATTTTAGAAACTATCTTTTAAATTTAGATTCAAAAAAACCTGTAATTCTTTGTGGAGATTTAAATGTTGCACATACTGAAATTGATTTAAAAAACCCAAAATCAAATAAAACAAATGCAGGATTTACTGTTGAAGAAAGAAATAAATTTAGTGAACTACTTGAAAGTGGATTTGTAGACAGTTTTAGATATTTACATCCAGATGTTATTGAAAAATACTCTTGGTGGTCATACAGATTCAGCGCTCGAAAAAATAATGCTGGTTGGAGAATAGATTACTTTGTAGTTTCTAATAAAATAAAAGATAAAATTGTTGAAGCAAATATTCATAACGATATTTTGGGCTCTGATCATTGCCCTGTAGAACTTATAATAAAAGAGCTCTCTTAATTGAGAGCCCTTTTTTATTTTGAATATTTCTTCATAAAGAAATAGATTGGTATTCCTAAAATAAGCCCACCTAATCCTATTAAAATCTTTTCTATATCTGAGTTATATACTAACCAACAACTAACCACAATAGCAAAAATTGGAATTACTGGACCAAAGGGTACTCTAAATGTTCTCACTAAATCAGGTCTTTTTTTTCTCAATACCGGAATCGCTAAGCAAGTTGGTAAATATTGAACAAATCTTGAGATTACACTAATTGCTGCTAACTTTACAAAACTTCCTGATAAAGCTATCAGTAGAGCTAAAATAACTGTTATTATTATGGCTATAGTTGGAGTTCCATATCGACCATTTTTTGCTATTACTCTTGGTAAGATTCCATCCTCTGCAAGAGCTACTCCACACCTAGGAGTAACAAAAGATGCAGCTATATTTATTCCTCCAATAGATACTAAAGTTCCTGCTGTTATTAATAAAGCACCAGCTTCTCCCATAAAATTTCCCGCCGCCTGAGCTATTGGAGTCAAACTAGTTGATAAATCTTTTCCTAAAACACCTATAGAAACCATTAATATTAAAATATAAAAAATTGAAACTATAAGCATTACAGTTATTGTAGCTATAGGTAAGTCTTTTTCTGGGTTATGCATATCTTCTGCGGCTACAGCAATTGATTCAAATCCAGTAAAAGCATAAAACATTAACAAAGCTGCTGGTGCAAAATTTACCTCTTCTGAAGTTGTCAAAATATTAAAAGGCACAAAATTACTGCCTTTTATAAAAAAGATTCCAACAGCTATAAATATTATTAAAGGAATTAACTTTCCTAAAGTTATTATATTATTTAACAGCTTTGATATTTTAACACCTAAAATATTAACTACTCCTAATCCACATATAATAATGGCTATTATTATATCCTTTGTCATAGTTTCTTTTGCTGGCTCCCACACATCACCTAAAGCTTGAACAAATCCTGCAGCCATTGCAGCCCAAGCTATTATAGCAATGGCCCATTTCATAAATCCCACTTCAAATCCTACAAATTCTCCAAAAGCCTCTTTTGCATAAATGTATGGACCACCATTTCTTTTAAACATTCCACTAGCTTCAGCAAAGCATAAAGCTATACTTAAAACTAATATCATATCAAATAAAATTACAAATATACTTCCTGTTCCTACTAAACTATATGCTTTATTTGGCAGTAAAAATATTCCTGATCCGATTATTGAATTTATTCCTAATAAAACAATACTCCAAAATCCAAGTTTACTTTTCATAATTACTCCTTATTAGAAATACTAATAAAATAATTAAACAATCGCTGCATCAACCCATTTGTTTTACTCAACATTTCAGGATGCCATTGAGTTGCTAGTATATTTTTTTCTCTCATTTCAATACCTTCAATAACTCCATCCTTAGAAAGAGCTGTGATTTTCATTCCAACTGCTACATCTTTTATTGCCATATGATGAAAACTATTTACTAAAATCTTATCTTTTTTTAATATCTCATATAATAATGATTCTTTATTTATTTCAACTGTGTGTGTTTCTAAATTTGGTTTTACTTTTTGATTATGCCTAATGTTACTATCTTTTTTTAAAGATAAATCTTGATATAAAGTTCCGCCAAAATATACATTTAAAATTTGCTCTCCTCTACAAATTCCTAAAATTGGTTTTTCCTCTTCTAACATATTTTCAATTAAAAGAAATTCAAATCGATCTCTTTTAGGAAAAGTTTCTCCCAATTCTTTTATAGGTTCCTCCTCCCATAAAAGTGGATTTACATCGTGTCCTCCTGATAGTATTAAACAATCAATATTCCGAGTATACTCCTTAATAAGTTCTTCGTCATCAGTAATCGGTATTATATATGGTACTCCTCCGGCTCTAATTACAGACTCTACATAATCATTATTCACATATGCTCTCTCATACCCTGGAAAATTCCCACTATTATCAACTATAATGCTTCCTGAAATTCCAATTATTGGTTTTAGTTTCATTTCATCATCTCCTTTTATCTATTTTTCATTTTTACTTTTTTATTTCCTTTTAAATTTAAAAGGAATCTCTCTTTTTTTTAGTAAATCTAATTACAAACTACAACAGGGGGTAATATTTATGTTTCGTGATTCTTATGATAAAAATAAATTCCTTATAACTGTTGAGGGTATGAGTGCTAATATGCTTTCTCTGGGAATTCAAGGATTTGCTCTTACTGCTCTGGCTCTATACTTTAAATGTGAACCATTTTGGATATCTGTTATCGCAACGTTACCTTTAGGTCTACAACTACTTCAAATCTTTTTAGGAACATATTATAAACTTTTTAAAACAAAAAAAAGAGCCTTACTATTTAGTGCCGCTGCAGCTAGAATTCCAATGTGTTTTTTATTTTTTATCGTACTTTTTGATAAAATAGATTATCGACTCCTCGTTGGAATAGTTTTTATTTATTCAGTCTTTTCGGCTTTTGTAAGCGGAATCTGGACAAGCTCAGTTGGAGATATTATTAAAAAAGAAGATCGTGGAACTTTTTTTTCTAGACGTTTTACTTTAATTTCCATGTCAACTGTAGTTTTTTCATATATAGTTTCAAAATCTTTAAACTACACTCCTGGAAAAACAAGCATTTTAGTATTAACTTTTATAATTGCCATTGCTGCTATCACAACACTAGTTCTACTTTACTTTCATGAAATACCAAATTTTAAAGAAAATCAAATAAGTTTTTCTATAAAAAAACCATTAAAAGACAGTAATTTTTTTAATTTTTTAATGTTTATAGCTATGTGGAATTTTTCTATTGAATTTACAAAACCATATTTTTATTATTTTGCTGTTGTTGATTTAAATGCTTCATATAATATTCTAGGTTTATCTAGCTCTTTAACTGCCATATTATCTATTATTGCATTTTTTATTTATGGAAAATTAGTTGAGAGAATTGGATATAAAAAACTTTTATCTTTCGGAATTGCTGTTTCTAGCTATGTTGTTATCTTTTACTTTTTAATGACTAAAGAAACCGTCAATAGCTTAATTATGTTAGATGCTATTGGAACTGCTGTTGGATGGTCAGCTATAAATCTCTCTTTATTTAGTTTACTTTTAGAGTTATCATCACCTGATAGAGATTCTTATACTGCAGCTTACTCCTTGTCTGTAGGAGTTATGGGCCTAACAGGAGCCTTTTTAGGAGGACACTTAGCCAACTTTTTACAAGGTAAGACTATTTTAATTTTTGGTGATTCTTATGCTGGATTAAAGCTTATGTTTTTTATAAGTTTATTTTTAAGATTTTATTGTATGCTTCTTCTTACAAAAGTTAGAGCCTATCAAAAAAATCTTTACTATCCTGGGTTATATCCATCTATTATTTACTTACTTAGAAATAGAAGATAATAAAAAGCTCCCTTCAGATTAAAACCTGTTAGGAGCTTTTTTATTATTTATTACTCTTTAAACAAAACTCTTCAAAATGAGGAAGTGTTAAACACCAATCACAGAAATTTCCCCAATCTTCTTTTAATTTGTGATATCTTCTTTGAAGATATATTGTCTTTAGCTGTAAATACGATGTTGTAACTCTCATTGTTTGCTCTAGTCCCATTGGACAGTTAGAAATTATTTTCATATAAATTTCATATTTTGTATAAATTTTTCCATCTATCTCTACCTCTTTTTGCTCTTTCTCAAAAGAGTTAAAAATTTCAATCCATCTATTTAAGTTTTCAATAACTACATCATCTACATATTCATTACAAGACTTCTTCAAATCCATTTTTGTTAATCTATGCATTTTTGATGTTGATGATACTATATCAGCAAAGTGATATCTTTGAAATTGTGGTGTCCAATAGTTTGGATATGTTATATCAAACTGAACTATTATACCTTTTAGAAAATTATCATGTCCTGTTCCTGTTGGTACATTTCCTAATTTTCCTGCTCTTTTAAAATCTTTTTCATCTAAATTTGGAGTTTCATCCCACTCCTCTATTGATTCGGCTATCATTGGATATCCGCTAGCTATTAAACTTTCTTCTAGTCCATATACTCTATCATTAAATATTTTAAGCACGACATACCTCCATAAAACTTTTTATAAATTATATCATACTTTTTTTTTTAATGCATTTAAAATATCTAAACCCATCTTAAACGTCTTTTATATTTACCCATTCTATTTGATCATTTTTTCTTTTAATCTCTTCTACAGCTTTATCTCTAGCTTCGCTCTCTTTTATTTCTTCATCAACCTTCTTCAACTCCGCTAATAATTTATGAAGTTCTTCAGTTTTTTCAACTTTTAATTTTTCCTCTACTTTTGATATTGCTTGTTTTAATTTCATAAAATCCACCTCCTAATTTCTATTATGTTTCTTCTTAATTTTTTTTAAATTCCTTTAATTTTTAGAAGGTGTTTTCATAATTAATGTAAAATATTCATAAATAAAGTTATTATTCCAGCATTAAAGAAATCTATAAATAATCCTCCTACAATTGGAATAACAAAGAAAGCTTTTGGTGATGGAAAATATTTTGCTGTTAAGGCTTCCATATTTGCTAAAGCCTTTGGTGTTGTTCCAAAACCACATCCACAATGTCCACTTGTCATAACAACTGCATCGTAATCCTTTCCTGTTAATCTAAATGTAATAAAGTATGCAAATACTCCTATTAATATTGTCTGCGCAACTAACATTATCACTAAAGGCAATGCTAATCCCTGTAATTCCCATAGTTTAAAACTCATTAAAGTCATTGAAAGGAATATTGTTAATGTAAATCCACCTATTATATTTATAATATCCAAATGAACCTCATATGCTCCAGTAAAATCTGAAATATTTCTGATTAAAGCTGCTGCAAACATAGCTCCTATATATGATGGAAGAACTATTCCAGCTTTTGATAAATAGTTAGAAATTAAACTTCCTATTCCCATTGCCATTATTATTTGGAAAGAAGCTGTAGAAACATGTTTTGGATCTAATGGTGTTTTCTTCTCTTCATCTGAATCATACATTCCAACTCCATCTCTCTTTTCTAAAAGATTGTGTTTTTTTATCAATCTATTAGCTAGAGGTCCTGATATTAAACTTCCAACTATCAAAGCATACGTTGCAGTAGCCATTGCAACTACTGTTGCTCCCTCTGCTCCATAACTTTCTAATATAGGAGCAAAAGCTCCAGCTGTTCCTGGTCCTCCAGTCGTTGACATCGATCCTGTCGCCAATCCTATTAATGGATTTAAATTTAAAATTTGTGCTAACCCTACTCCTAAAACATTTTGTGATATTGCTAATCCTACTGAAGCTATTAAAAACATAAATACAGGCATCCCTGCCTTCTTTAATAATTTTAAACTCGCAGAATATCCAACTGTTGTAAAAAATGCAATCATAAATATATTTCTTAAAGAGTCCTCGAATATAAAATTAAACATACCTGTTTTATATCCAATAAATGTAATTACAGAAAATGCTGTTCCTCCTGTAACTGATTCAGGAATACAATTTTCCTTTAAAAATTTGAAGTTGTGATTTAAAAATTTTCCTATATACAATACAACAACTGCCATTGCTATAGTCTGAATTGTTGATAACTCAATTGTCATCTTAATACCTCCTGTTAATGTTTATAAAGTGTGCGTGTTTTTCGATTATAGCACCTAATTATTGTTTTTTGAAATAGAATATATAAATAATTTAAATAATTAATTATTTAATTCATTGATATATCGCCAAAAAATGTGAAAAAAATAACTCGAAAAAATTAAAAGTATTGCTTCATTATACTATTTTTTATAAAAAATGCCAAATAAAAAAACCAAAGCTAACTTCTTTGGTTTTTTCTAATTACTATTATTTTAAAATTTCTACAGAATTTTTTATAAGTTTTATAAATTCCTCTCTATTAATTTCATTTAAAACTAACGCATTCTTCTCTTTTCCAAGTTTATCTCTATAGTCTATTATTGTTTCACCATAAGTAAATTCACCTTTTAACTCTGTTCCTAAAAATACGTGTTGCCCTTTAAATATATTTGGATTTAACAAATATGCAATTGTACAAGGATCATGCATAGGAACCTCTGTTTTTTGGTAAAATTCTTTATAGAAATCAAGAGCATTTTTTATTGCTCCATGAGCTACTTCAGCTGCTAATCCTCCAATTTCTCCTATCTCTTGTAATTCTTTTTCAGTTACAAAAGCTTTCATTGTTACATCTAACGGACATAAAATAATTTCAACTCCTGATTTAAAAACAATATCTGCAGCTTCTGCATCAACATAAATATTAAATTCTGCTGAAGGAGTGACATTTCCACCAATTGATGATCCTCCCATTATTACAAATTTTTCTATCTTTGATTTTAATTCTGGATACATCATCAAAAATACAGCTATATTTGTCATTGGTCCAGTTATTACTATAGTTATTTTCTCTTCGTTTTCTCTTAAAGTTTGAGCAATAAATTCAACTGCATTTATGCTTTCAATTACTTTTCCCTTTTCAGGTAAAACTACACATCCTAGTCCAGTTTCACCATGTACTTCTGGAGCTGTAACTATAGTTTTAAATAATGGTTTTTCACAACCTTTTGCAACTTTAATCTCTGGTCTAAAAGCTCCTACTAACTTTCTTGCATTCTCTGTTGTATTATTTATATGAACATTTCCTGCTGAAACTGTAACTCCTTTTATATCTAATTTATCACTAGCAAAAGCTAAAAGTAAAGCTATTGTATCGTCACATCCTGGATCACAATCTATTATTATTGGTAACTTTTTCATCTCATCCTCCGTCAAAATTTTTATAATTATATCATAAAAAAATATTTTTAAGCTAGATTTTTTTTTTATATCATGCTATGATATAGAGTCAGGAATAGCTCTGACAAATATGAAAAAAATGAAGGAGTGAGTCATGAAAATAGGTTTTGATCACAATAAATATCTAGAGGAACAATCGAAATATATCCTAGAAAGAGTTAATAATTTTGACAAATTATATCTTGAGTTTGGTGGTAAACTGTTATTTGACTTACATGCAAAAAGAGTTTTACCGGGGTTTGACGAAAACGCAAAAATCAAATTACTTCAAAAATTAAAAGAAAAAGTTGAAGTTATAATCTGTGTTTATGCTGGAGATATTGAAAGAAACAAAATTAGAGGAGATTTCGGTATCACATATGATATGGATGTATTCAGATTAATTGATGATTTAAGAGAACGTGAACTAGAAGTAAATAGTGTTGTTATTACAAGATATGACGACCAACCATCTACATCTCTTTTTATAACAAAGCTTGAAAGAAGAGGAATTAAAGTTTACAAACATAGAGCTACAAAAGGATATCCTACTGATGTTGATACTATTGTTAGTGAAGAAGGATATGGAAAAAATCCATTTATCGAGACAACTAAGCCAATTGTTGTTGTTACTGCTCCAGGACCTGGAAGTGGAAAATTAGCTACTTGTTTAAGTCAACTTTATCATGAAAATAAAAGAGGAAATGCTGTTGGATATTCAAAATTTGAAACTTTCCCTGTTTGGAACGTACCTTTAAAGCATCCTTTAAATATAGCTTATGAAGCTGCTACTGTGGATTTAAAAGACGTTAACATGATTGACTCATTCCATCTTGAAGCATATGGTGAGACTGCTGTTAACTACAACAGAGATATTGAAGCTTTCCCTGTATTAAAAAGAATTATTGAGAAAATAACAAATAAAGAATCAATCTATAAATCTCCAACTGACATGGGAGTTAATAGAGTAGGTTTTGGAATCACTGATGATGAAGTTGTTAGAGAAGCTTCTAAACAAGAGATTATCAGAAGATATTTTAAAACTGGATGTGAATATAAAAAAGGATATGTTGATAAAGAAACTTTCCAAAGAGCTAAACTTATAATGGAAGAGCTAGATTTAAAAGAGAGTGATAGAAAAGTAGTTACTGCTGCTAGAGAACATTTAGATAAGCAAAAACAAGCTTGTGAAAAGAACGAACTTTTATCATCTGTAGCTATGGAACTTTCAAATGAAATGATTTTTACAGGTAAAAAGTCTAATGTTTTAGATGCTTCATCAGCTGTTTTAATAAACGCTCTAAAAGCTATCGCTGGAATTAACGATAATATCCACTTAATATCTCCAACTATAATTGAAGATATTACAAAATTAAAGAAAAATACATTACAAAGTAAAAATTTAGGATTAGATTGTGAAGAGATGTTAATCGCTCTTACTATTTCAGCTACAACTAACCCTATGGCTCAAGCTGCTCTTGATCAACTTCCTATGTTAAAAGGAGCACAACTTCACTCAACTACTATTTTAGGAAAAGGTGACGAGCAAACATTAAGAAAACTTGGTGTTGATGTAACATCAGACCCAGTATTCCCAACTGAGAATTTATATTATAACGAATAATTATTATATAAATAGCAGAGTTTGTAAACTCTGCTATTTTTTTATCCTATAAATATTGGTTTAACCGCTTTTTCTATTATCTCTACTCCCATACGCTTAGTTATTTTTTCAAAGAAAAATGATTTACTTAAATTTCCCATTACAATAAAATCAAATTCATTCATTTTTTGAAAAAATTCATCTTTAGTATTAAAATGTTGATTAAACATCTCTACTTTTACTTCAATGCCTTTCCGTTTTAATAATTCAAGTAAATGATTTTCTTGGTATTTATAATTCCAACTTAATAATGTAACATTTTTTATTTGAGGAAAATCTCTTATAAAACTATTTACACTTTTATTAATCTTAACTCCATCGTCTGAAATTATTACAATATTTTTAAATGTTGATACATTTTTATTTACAATAATAACAGGCTTATATACAATTTTTAATATATCTAAAAAATCTTCATCTAAATATTCAGTTTCCTCTACCATTAAACAATCTACCTTTTTTAAATATTCCTGAATTATATCTTTATTTATCCCTATTTCAACTACAAGTTCCTCTTCTACTCCCTCTTTTAATAGTAAACTTTTTAAATCTTCAATATATTCATCCTCATATTCTTTTAAAATATCCATTGTCATGCTTGGGCTTAAAAATGTAACTCCTGTAGGAACTCTTAACTCTTTTACATAAAGTGGTAATATTTCAAAATTAAATCTTTTTTTTAATGACTTAAAATTTTCGATAGCTAGTTTTGCATCATTATAATATTTGAATAACACTAACATTTTCTCCATAAAGCCCTCCTTATTCATTACTGAGTATTTATGTTTACTTTAATTTTATAATTTATCCTTTATTTATCTCTATTTTTTAAAGGAAATCATATTTTCTTTATGTATTTAATTACTGAATAATAATTTTTTTAGGTGGTGATTTAATTGTTTAATATTGTTTCTAAATTTTTTATCGTTATTGGTATTCTTTCTGCACTAAGTATTACTATCGATATTTTAAAATATCCACAAAAAGAGATGCCTATTATGAATTTAGTTTGGCCTATTAATGGTTTGTGGGCTGGTCTTTTTGGAGTTTGGGCATATTTTACTATTGGAAAAAATAGAAAAATGGATATGAGTGGTATGGATATGAAAGATATGGACATGAGTAATATGAAAATGGATGACATGGATATGAAAGATATGGATATGAGTGATATGAAAATGGATAACATGAATACGAAAGATCATAAATATTCAAGCTTTTGGCAAGGAGTTGTTGCTGATACTCTTCATTGCGGAGCTGGTTGTTCTTTAGCTGATTTAATTGGGCCATGGTTATTCTTAATGTTTCCGTTCACTTTATTTAATAATTATACTTTTGGTGAATGGACATTAGATTATTTTTTAGCTTTATTAACTGGTGTTACTTTTCAATATGCTGCTATCTCTCCTATGATGAATGAAAAAGGTGTTAAAATTTGGTTAAGAGCTCTTAAAATAGATTTTCTTTCTCTTACTTCATGGCAAATCGGTATGTATGGTTGGATGGCTCTCGTTACATTTGTTTGGCTTGGTCGTCTTTCTCCTACAACTCCTGAGTTTTGGTTTATGATGCAAATTGCTATGTGTTGTGGATTTATAACTGCTTATCCTGTAAATTGGTGGTTAGTAAAAGTTGGAATAAAAATGGGAATGTAAAAAAAATACCTTTAAGATAACTCTTAAAGGTATTTTTTTATTTCATATGATTGATATGGAATTCTTATTCCCTCTTTATCAAATCTTTTTTTAACTTCCTCTTGAATATCAGCATTTAAATCTCTAAAGTTTTCCTTTAAAGTCCAAACTCTTACAATAAATTCTGATGCTATTGGTGTCTCTTTTGCAAATTTAACAAATATGTCTTTATCCTTTAAAACTGCTGGATGGCTATTTACTACATCAAACAGTACTTCTCTTACCTTATCTATATTACACTTTTTATCTGCAAAGAATAAAAAGTCTGCTCTTCTTTGTGGATTAGCTGTAACTGTTGTAACTATTGATGACGATAATTTTCCATTTGGAACTATAATTTTTTTATTATCTACACTATTTAAAATAGTATATAAAAAACTTATTTTTTGAACAGCTCCTTCTGTTCCTGCAGCAATAATAAAATCTCCTTTTTTAAAAGGTTTTGATACTAAAATTTGTATTCCACCTGCTACATCTGATAAACTTCCCTTTAATGCTAATCCTATTCCAACACCCACTGATCCAATCAATGCTATAATAGAAGTAGTTTTTAAACCTAAAATTTCTAATAAATTTAAAAAATAAAAAATTATTACCATTAATCTCGTTGTTGTTAATAAAAAATTTACTAATAATTCATCTAAAGTACTTTTTCTCAATATCTTTTTTAATGAACCTACTAAAAATTCCTTAACTGGATTGTATGTAAAATAAAGTATTAACAGATATATCGCTTTTTTTAAAAGCATTGGAGAATATTTTGCTATATACAGTATAACTTCATCTGACATATTCCCTAAAAAATTTTCCATAAAAATTTCCTCCATTTTATTATTTATTGAAGTATTATACTATATTTTCATTTTTTTTTCCATCTTATACCTTAATTATTTCTTCTATCTAAAAAAAAATACATATGCTATACTCTAATAAAAACATCAAAAGGAGAAGTCTATATGATAGATAAGAGTTTAGTTGAAAATATATTAAATGAAGCACTTTCTACTGGTGGGGATTTTGCAGAAATTTTTGTTGAAAATAAAGTTGGTGATTCTTTCTATTTAGTTGATGGAAAAATTGAACAAGCTATTTCAGGAAAGGACTTTGGAATTGGTATAAGAATTTTCAAAGAATTATTTTCTGTTTATGCTTATACTAATGATATGAGCAAAGAAAATCTTATAAAAGTTGCAAAAAAAGCATCTCAAGCTATAAGAGGAACAAAAGAGGATATTACTATAAATCTTATTAAACAAGATATTGAAAATAAACATAAAATAATTTTAGCTCCTGGAAGTATTTTAAAAGATGATAAAATTTTAGTTATGAAAGATGCTTATAATGCTGCTAAAGAATATGACCAGTGCATAAGTCAAGTTAGAATAAACTATAGCGACTCTACACAAAATATTCTAGTTGCTAATTCTGAAGGTACTTGGGCTGAAGATACAAGAACTCGAAGCAGACTTGGAATTGAAAGTATTGCTTCTGATATGAATGATATGCAAACTGGTTCATATCGGCCTGGAGCTGCTAAAGGATTTGAATTTTTTAAAGAAATTGATATAAAGTCATACGCTAAAGAAGCTTCGAGAATCGCTAAAACCATGCTTGGTTCTAAATATGCTCCAAGTGGAAAAATGCCTGTTATTATTGAAAATGAATTTGGAGGAGTAATATTCCACGAGGCATGTGGACACGGACTTGAAGCTACAAGTGTTGCTAAAGGACTTTCTGTTTTTGCAGGAAAAATTGGC
The DNA here is from genome assembly GCF_014250655.1 of Cetobacterium sp. 2G large. Taxonomy (NCBI): domain Bacteria; kingdom Fusobacteriati; phylum Fusobacteriota; class Fusobacteriia; order Fusobacteriales; family Fusobacteriaceae; genus Cetobacterium; species Cetobacterium sp. 2G large. The sequence goes on from NZ_JACHTH010000007.1 coordinate 462,658, forward strand.
GAGCAAGTTGCTAGTAATATTGTTTCTGCAGTAGATGATGGAACTTTACCAAATGAATGGGGGTCTTCTAATATTGATGATGAAGGTACGCCTACAAGAAGAAATCTTTTAATTGAAAAAGGTATTTTAAAAGGATATATGGTAGATAAGTTAAATGGAAGAAGAATGGGTGTTGAAAGTACTGGAAGTGCTAGAAGAGAGTCTTATAAATATGCTCCTACATCTAGAATGACTAATACATTTATATTAAATGGAACTTCCTCTTTAGAAGATATGCTAGCTAATACTGAAGATGGAATCTATGCTAAATACATGGGTGGAGGTTCAGTTAATCCTAGTACAGGAGACTTTAATTTCTCTATTATGGAAGGGTATTTAATAAAAAATGGTAAAATTACAGAACCCGTTAGAGGTGCAACTTTAATCGGCAATGGACCTGAAGTTCTTCATAAAATAGATATGGTTGGAGATAATTTGGCTCATGGACAAGGAATGTGTGGATCTGTTTCTGGAAGCATCCCTGCTAATGTGGGACAGCCTAGAATTAAAATAAAAGATATTATAATTGGAGGAAGATAATGGACATAAAGTTATTTATAGATAAAGTTTTTGATACTGCTAAAAATATGAAACTAGATGATTTTGAAATTTATTTTACATCTTCTGAAAATGAAACTATTAAAGTTTTTAAAGGTGAAATTGATACTTATAGTAATTCACAAAATATGGGAATCTCTTTTAGAGTTAAAGTTAACGAAAAAATGGGATATTCTTATACGGAATCGATTGAAGAAGAGGATATTTTACCACTTATAGAAAGAGCTATCTCTAATGCTAAAGTTATTGAGAATCTAGACATTATTGAAATATATGGAGAAAAAAGCATTTATGAAAAAATCGATTCTTTTAATCCAGTTCTAAAAGATATTACAGTTGATGCAAAAATCAATTTCTTATTAAAAGCTGAAAAAACAGCTTTAGAGTTAGATTCTAGAGTAAAAAGTGTTAATTACTGTGTTATTGGAAGTGGTTATGGAGAAAACATCATAAAGAACTCTAAGGGATTAGATCTTTATCATAATGGAAACTCTATCTATGCTTATATAGCTGTTGTAGTTCAAGATGGTGATTCTATTAAAAATGATTCAGCATATATTGTAACTAAAGATTTTTCAAATATGGATCCTATTAACCTTGCTACTGAAGCCGTTACTAAAGCTTTAAATAAATTAAATTCAATCTCTATAGATAGCAAACCTTATGATGTTATTATTGAAAACGATGCTTTTGCAGATCTTCTAGGAGCTATGAGTGGAATTTTTTCTGGAGAAGCTGTTCAAAAAGGAATTTCTAAGTTAAAAGGTAAAATAGGAGAAGTTGTTGCTAATTCTATTGTCACAATAACTGATAATCCTCATCTTAAGGATGGTTATGGTAGTGCTCCTTTTGATGCAGAAGGAGTTCCTACTCAATGTAAACACCTTATTGAAGATGGTATTTTAAAAACATATCTTCACAATCTGAAAACTGCTAAAAAAGATAATGTTAAAACAACAGGAAATGCAGCTAAAGGTGGGTATAAAGGAACAATGGGAATTTCAGCATTCAATCTTTATTTAGAAAAAGGTAATCAATCTTTCCAAGAACTTTTAGACAAATTACAAAATGGAGTTTTAATTACAGGTTTTTCTGGTTTACACTCTGGATTAAACTCTATATCGGGAGATTTTTCTCTAGCTACAGAAGGATTTTTAATTGAAAATGGGGCTATTACAAAACCTTTAAATCAAATTACTTCAGCTGGAAATTTTTTTGATCTTTTAAAAAATATAGAATATATTGGGAATGATTTAAAATTTAATCTATCTGGTGTTGGTTCTCCTTCACTTCTAATTAAAAATATAAGTATCTCATCATAATTATAACTCACAGGAGGTAACATATATGAATAAAATTGAAAATATTGATGCTCTAGTTTTAGCTGGAGGAAAAAGCTCAAGAATGAATTTTTTAGACAAAGCCTTACTTAAATATGATAAGAATAAAACTTTTTTAGAAAAAATAACTCAAGAATTAGATGACTTTGAAAATTTAATGGTTTCTATTAATAAAAATCAAAATTTTCTTATACCTAGAGGTACTATTATTACAGATACGATTGAAAATGCTGGACCTATTGAAGGAATTTATCAAGGGCTTATAAATACAAAATCAGATTTCATCTTTGTTACAACTTGTGATATGCCAAATATTACAAAAGAATTTATTAACTTTATATTACAATTTATTTCTCACGATTATGATGCTGTTATCATTAAAGATGGTAAAGGAAAAACATATCCTCTTTTTGGAATATATAATAAATCAGCATTAAGCACAATAGAAAGATCTATCATGGATAAAAATTATAGACTTCAAGAACTTCTTTCTGAATTAAATGTTAAATATATTAATTTATCCAATACAACTTTTGATTGTCAAAAACTTTTGAGAAGTATTGACACCCAAGAAGAATTAAAGTTTAACTCTATTTTTATGGGAAATAAACCTTTTGTTGCTATTTGTGGTGCTAAAAATAGTGGTAAAACTCTTTTAATTGAAGAGCTTTTAAAACATTTTAATGATGCTGGATTCAAAGTAGCTACTATTAAGTTTGATTCTGATTATAATCTTGATGAATTAGATGAAGAGTTAAATAGATATAAAAAATCTGGAGCTAAAGGAAGTTTACTTTTCTCTAAAAATAGTTATATCCTTTTAAAAGATAGAGTTAACAATAATTTTTTTCAATATTTAAATTATTTTAAAGATTTTGATATTATTTTATTAGAGGATTTTAAGCATGAACCTTTTCCTAAAATTGAAATTTTAAAAGAAAGTATATCCTTAACACCTTCTTGTAATCCAACTAATCTATTATTTTATGTGAGTGATTCAAATAAAATATTAGAGGATAAATCTTTAAAATCTATAAATCTGAAAGATACTATTTCAATTTTTAAAGAAATTTTAAAAATTAGTAATCTATAAATCTTTAAATAGAAAAACTGCATCCATTTATAAGGATGCAGTTTTTTTAATTATTTTATTTTTTTAATAATCTTTTTTCTGTATGTGAGTATCCTGCTACATGGTCCTCTGTTTTTTTAACCTCTTTTTTAACTGTGATATGTTGATCTAAATAATCTATTGATTCTTTCATATCTCTAAGTAATAAAGAAATTTGTTCCATACTTTGGTCAGCTCTTGCTAAAACTCTCATTATTGTTACATCTTCTAAATTCTTTGGTAATGGATATGCTGGTAATTGCCATCCATAATATCTTAATCTATCTGATAAATCATACTCTGTCCATGCTCTTTTTGGATCATCTTTTAACATCCAACATACAATTGGAATATTCTCTCCATTATTTAATATTTTAAATATTCCTAGTTTTTCTAATCCTTTTGCTAAGAATATACCTACATCTCTTGATTTTTCATGTACAGCCTTATATCCCTCTTTACCCCATCTTACAAAGTTGTAGTATTGAGCCCATATTTGACTTCCTGGTCTTGAGAAGTTTATTTGGAAAGTTGGTTCAAATGCTCCTAAATATGCTACTTTAAATAGTAACTCCTCTGGTAAATACTCCTTATCTCTCCACATTACCCATCCAAGTCCTGGATATACTAATCCAAATTTATGTCCTGATGTACTTATCGACACTACGTTTTTAAGTCTAAAGTCCCAAACTAATTCTGGGTTTACAAATGGTAAGTATAATCCTCCTGATGCAGCATCTACGTGGATTGGTACTGATAATTTTGCTGTTTTATTATATTCCTCTAACTCTTTATCAAGAGCAACTATATCATCAAATGTTCCTGTATAAGTTATTCCCATTATTGGTACTATACCTATAGTATATTCATCACATGCTGCTACCGCTTCTTTTGGATCAAGATATAATTCATCTAAAGATTTCATAGGAATCTCTCTTAATTCTACATCCCAATAAACACAGAATTTTTCCCAAACTACTTGGAAACCAGAACTTACTACTAAGTTTGGTTTTTTTGCATTTATATCTATACCTAAAGCCTGTGCTCTTTTTCTCCATCTAAATTTCATAGCCATTCCACCTAGCATACATGCTTCTGATGAACCAACTGTAGATGTTCCCATATATTCTTCTGTTTCTGGAGCATTCCATAAATTCGCTATTATATTTACACATCTTTTTTCAACTTCTGTTGTTTGTGGATACTCAGCCTTATCTATTGCGTTTGTTGCAATAGCATCAACCATTATTTGCTTTGCTTCTGGCTCCATATAAGTTTGTACAAATGTTGCTAAATTATATCTTGGATTTCCATCATGCATCATCTCATCTGATACTAATTGATATGCTATATTTGGATTAATTGCTTTTTCATTTATGCTCTCTCTTGGTAATACATGAGCTGATTCATAACTTCCAAATAAAGGTGTTGTTGAATTATCCGGAGTAAACATATACTCCTTTTCTTTTTCTTCTCCAACTTTTCTTCTGTGTAACATAAAAAAACCTCCTTATATCTTAAAATTCCTTAGTTTATCTTATATTTGAAACTCTGAAAAATTATTCGAATTAAGTTGAAGAAATCCTTTAATTTTAATTATAATTTATAAAAAAATATAAAAAAAAAAGCACTTACGTGCTTTTAAAATCTAAATGGTGCCGCTTATCGGAGTCGAACCAATCACCTACTGATTACAAGTCAGTTGCTCTACCAGATGAGCTAAAGCGGCTTATAAATAAAATGGCGTGTCTGAAGAGATTCGAACTCCTGACCCACGCCTTAGAAGGGCGTTGCTCTATCCAGCTGAGCTACAGACACATTTGATAAATATTATATTGGAGCGGGAGACGAGGGTCGAACTCGCGACATTCAGCTTGGAAGGCTGACGCTCTACCAACTGAGCTACTCCCGCTAACGTCTTGAAGGAATCCCTCAAGACATAAAAATTGTATCACAACATTTGTTTTTTGTCAACAAACTTTTTTTATTTTTTATTAATTTTTTATTCTAAATCTATTATCACGAATATCGTAAGTTACGAATCCTATTCTTCTCATTAAAACTTTATCATGACTTACTAATATAACTGCTCCTGGATAATCTAAAAGCATATTAGCTATTGCTGTTCTTGAATAGTCGTCCATATAAGTTGATGGCTCGTCTATTATTAATAAGTCTGTTTCCATTAAAGTATTTGTAAATATCTCTAATCTTTTTTTCTCTCCACCTGATAACATAAATATTCTTTTATCTCTAAACTCTAATTCATTATTATAAAGATTATCAATAGCAGCCTCTATGAACTCTTCAGAAAGACCTGTTTTATCTTTTAAGTAATCTTTTATATACATATTTTCATTTTCAAAAACTGTATCCTGTTCTATAAATGCTATTGTTGCTTTTTCATTTATAAAAACTTCTCCTGAAGTCGGCTTATCTAATCCAGCTATTATTTTTAATAATGTTGATTTTCCAGACCCATTTTCTCCAACAATACAAATTTTTGTATCTCTATCTACTACTAAGTTTGCATCTTTATATAACATCTTATCTGGATACTCTTTCATTACATCTTTTAAAACAACAATTGGTCCTTCAAACTCTTTTTTCCCAGTTATCATTACATCTTCTGGTGCATCAATATAACTATACTTATACTCTGGTGAGAATTTAATTCTTTCTCTTTGTAATCTTTCTAGCTCTTTTCTCATTCTTCTTAAAATTACAGCATGAGCATGTTTATTATTACATCTTTCTAATAACTTTAATTTTTTTTCGATTGCTTCTTGAGTTTCTTCTATTGTTTCTTCAGTTTCTCTATTTTTCTTTTTGTCCTCTGCTATTTTAACTTTTTTCTCTTTTAAATAAGCTGGATAATCACAATCATAAACTCCAACTTTATTATTATCTATATCAAAGATTTTTGTAGCAAAAGTTCTTATAAAATCTATATTATGAGATATTACTAAAAAAGCCTTTGGACTATCATTAATATAATTTGTTAACCATGCTGTCTTTTTCTTATCAAAGAATGAAAGTGGCTCATCTAAAATTATTAAGTCTGAATTACTAAATAAAGTTATAGCCAATCTTATATATTGTCTTTCTCCTCCACTTAACTCTCTAAACTTTTTATCTAACTTATCATTTAGTTCAAAAGTATCTATAAATTCAGATTGAACATGAATGTATGAATACCCTCCTAAACTTTCAAACTCATCAGATAATTTTGAATATTTTTCCATTATTTTCTCATCGTTGTCCATATCACCTGTAAACTCTGCTGAAACTGCATCTAATTCTGCTTGAACAGTCATTACTTTTTCAAAAGGTGAATTTAATAAATCTTGAACTTTACTATCTAAATCAACTCTTCCAAATTGATCAAAACAAGATATTACTGCTTCTTCCTCTCTAATTACAGTTCCTCTATCAGGGTTTTCTGCTCCAGATAAAAGTTTAATTAAAGTAGATTTTCCTGTTCCATTGTTTCCAACAAGAGCTATTTTATCTCCAGAATTTACTTCTAAATCAACATGTTTATATAAATTTTGCGAAAAAAATGATTTTGATACATTTTTAAACTCTACTATAGTCATTTTACTCTCCTATTCTCTATTAAATTTAACGTATTATTATACCATGCTTTATACTTTTTAGCAATATTACCTTGAGAAATAGGAAAAGCTAGAAGAGGTCTCTTCTAGCTTGAGTTTTACATATTTGATTCTATTATGTAACTAAACAAATACTTTTTGTCACTTGGAATTAAATATTCATCATGTGTTGGAGCACCCCATGAATCATCTCCTCCAACTCCCATCTGTATTTTATTTATATTTAAAGCAGTACAGTGAGATTTAGGAAGTTCATAGTGATGGTATGCACTTTCTATTTCGTTAACCGTATAAGGTAAAGCACTAAATTCAAACGTTTCCTCACTTGAAACCTTTATTCCTACTCCCATCTTATTTGTTATTTCTGCCCATCTAGTTCCTATTCTATTTCCACACTCTTGTGGAATAACATATTCACTCATATTTTTATTTACATCTGTTTCAAAAATACCAAGTTTAGCTCCATGAACTCTATCTATATAATTTTCTTCTGGTCCCATTCCATACCATTTTATTTCACTAAACTCTTTTGGAACTTTATAACTCATTCCAAACAATGGCATCTCAGGCAATCCTTTTACTCCATTATACTCCATGCTTATTTTTAATTTTCCATTAACAAATCCTTCATATATAATCTCGCATACTGAACTAGGATTTGTAGGTAATTCGTACTTAGCTCTTATTTCTACAGAGTTTTCTCTTTCTAAAGCTTTTACATCAACCATTTTTGCATACATTGATGCAAGCTTCCACTGAGCATATCTAAATGGCATCTTATTTCCTCTATCATTGTCTGTTGAGGCTCTCCAGAAGTTTGGCATTACAACGCCATCTACAAACTCCTTTCCACCAAATTTTAATGAAATTAGTCCTCCATAGGCTTTTGAAAATATTAATTCCATTTTTTTAGTTTTTATTCCTAAATTAAATCCACCATTTATAAAAGTTGGTTTTCCTTCTAATTTTTCTTTTACTTTTTTTTCAATTTTATATATTTTTTGTCCAAAACAAATTTCATGTCCTTTTAAAGCATAAAATCTATCTTCTTTTAAATTTAAAGACACCTCTATTGTATATTCTCCATGCTCTTTTACTTTAGGAAGATTTAATTTAAATGATTTTTCAGACAATGGTTTTACATTACATTCTAAACTCTCTTCATATATTTTAATTCCATTTTTAAATAATTTTATTTTTGTATCATACTCTGAACAATTTGTGAATAAACTTTCATTTATTATAGTAAAAGATTTTTCCTCTACATTTATTTTATAATCTGAAAATAGTTGTTTAATTTCTTGAACTTTAGGCGATGGTTTTCTATCTCCGTAAACAATTCCATTTACACAAAAATTATAATCAGTTGGCCTATCTCCAAAATCCCCTCCAAAAGCTAAATATTCTTTACCAAAAGAATCTTTTTTCATTAATGATTGATCTATGTAATCCCAAATAAATCCACCTTGATACATTGGATATTTTCTTTCCAGCTCTGTATATTTATGAAGTCCACCATTAGAATTTCCCATAGCATGAGAATATTCACATAGTACAAATGGTTTTTCAGGTGTTTCTTGTAAATACTTTTCAATCTCATAAACTTTTGCATACATTCTGCTTTCCATATCTGAAGTTTTATCATATCTTCTATCCCAAAATATTCCCTCATAATGAATAACTCTTGTATTATCTAAACTTCTTAAAAATTCAGACATTTTAAATAAGTTTTCTCCACCAAAAGATTCATTTCCACAAGACCAAATTACTACAGAAGGATAATTTTTATCTCTTTCAAACATAGATTTAGCTCTGTCTATTATATTTTCTAACCATTCTGGGTTATTATTTGGTATAACTTTCTCTGGACACGGTTGTCCTAAAATTTGCCAAGTTCCATGAGTTTCTAAGTTAACTTCATCAATTACATATAATCCATACTCATCACATAACTCATACCACCTAGTTTGATTTGGATAATGTGAAGTTCTAACAGCATTAAAATTATTAGCTTTTAAAAACTTTATATCCCAAATCATATCCTCTTCAGTTACTGCTCTTCCTTTGTAGCAATTAAACTCATGTCTATTTACACCTTTAAATACAATACGCTCTCCATTTATTTTCATAATTTTATCTGAAATCTCAAATTTTCTAAATCCAAATTTTTGCCAACACTCTTCTATTATATCTCCTGTTTTAGTATCTTTAATTAAAATTTTAACAACATAAAGATTAGGCTTTTCTGCACTCCATAATTTTGGATTTTCTACTTTTTTATTTAACTCTAATTTTAATTCTTTTTCAATTTTTATATTTTTTTCTTCTACTTTAAAGATAACTTCTGTTTTATCTATAAGTTCCATTTCAATATCTACTATTGCTTCTTTATAACTTTGAATTTTTAATATATTTTTTAAAGTTGCCTTTTTAAAATTATTTACTAATTCAGACGTTATAAACATATCTTTTACATGTACATCTGGAATTGAATAAAGATAAACATCTCTAAAAATACCTGAAAGTCTCCAAAAATCTTGGTCTTCTAACCAACTTCCACTACACCATTTATAGACTTTTACTGTTATTTCATTATTCTCATTCTTTAAATATTTTGTCAGTTCAAACTCACTCGGTGTGAAGCTATCTTCACTATATCCTACAAACTCCCCATTGCAATATAATTCTAATGATGATTCAACACCTTGAAATGAAATATATACTGGTCTATTTTTCCAATCTTTTGGTATATCTATATTTCTTTTATAAATTCCAAAAGGGTTAAACTCTTTTGGAACTTCTCCTGGCTCTAAATTTTCTCTTCCATCCCAAGGATACATTGTATTCACATATTGTGGTTCCCCATATCCTTGTAACTCCATATGACCAGGAACTTGAATTTTTGTCCAATTAGGTGTATTACAATATGAAAAGTCCCAAATTCCATTTAAACATTTTTTCCACTCTATATTTAACCCTTCATATTTATGATTTGAATGTGCACTTAATCTATTTATTTTAAAAACTCTTGGATTATGTAAATTATCCATAAACCCCTCCCATATCAATTAAATTACTAATATATAATCATAATTTAAACAATATAGCAATTAACACTCGAAACTTCTCTAAATCTTTATTAACTAATTTAAAAAAGTTTTTTAATTTATTTTATTTCGTAAATCAAACTATTGTGATAAAATATTTATAATATGATATCTAAAGGTGAATTTATGAAATATAATGTACAAATTACTAAAAAAAATATTAAAAATATTATTCTTAAAGTTAAATCTGATGGTACTGTTACTCTTTCTGTTCCCAAAAGAACTCCTAACACTTTTATTGAATCTTTTTTAAAATCTAAAAATGAATGGATTTTAAAAAATCTTGAAAAAGTTACAAAAATTTCAACTAAATCAGTTGACAAATCATATAAAAATGGAGACAATATAGAGTATCTTGGTAAAATTTATATTTTGAAAATTTTTAAAAGTTCTTATAATAATATTGAAATTACAGATGGTTTTTTTAAAGTATTTACCAATAAAGAGATTAATAGCAAAAATATTGAAACTCTTATTTATAATTGGTATAAGAAAAATGCTTTAAAAATTTTTGAAATATCTTTAAATAAATATAGTAACCTTATAGGTGAAAAGTTTTCTAATTTTAAAATTCGAAAAATGAAAAGACGTTGGGGATCTTGTAGGTTTATTACAAAAGTCATTACATTGAATATTGAACTTATTAAAAAACCTATTGAATGTATTGATTATGTGGCATTTCATGAAATAGCACATTTACGATATCCTCATCATCAAAAAGAGTTTTGGAATTTTATATCACTTTATATGCCTGATTGGAAGGTTAGAAAAGAAAGGTTGGATAAAATATGATAAAAAAGTATATTGGAGAAGATGGCTTCAGATATTATGTAAAAAAAACTGAACTATTTTCTACCAAAAGTGTAGTAGCTATCGGTATTGGAGCTGCTCTTTATAGTGTACTTTCAGGGGTTGCTATTCCTGTTGGTCCTAATACATCATTTAGAATAGCTGTTGCTCTTCTTACAATTTTTGGTGCCATCTTTGGTCCATTAGTTGGATTCTTTGTAGGTTTTGTTGGACACGCTTTAAATGATATGATTATGTGGGGAAGTGTTTGGTTTAGTTGGGTTTTCTTATCTGCTGTTATTGGATTGTTTGGTGGATTAATTACCTTAGACAAAAGTTTTTCTTTAGAAACAGGTCATGTTACTAAAGTTCACATATTTAAAATGTATCTTTATGCTATTTTAGGAATGATTTTTGCAGGATTAGCTGCTTATGTTGGAGATGTTTACTTCTATGGTGAACCAGCTCAAAAAGTTTGGATTCAAATTGCTTTAGCAACTTTAACTAATTTTGCTGTTACTGCAACTTTAGGAATTCCTATTATTCTTGGAATTGCTGCTAGAAAAAGAAAATATTCAAATTTAAAAATAGAAGATTAATTAAGTGAAGGAGTATAGATGAGTAACGTAGTAGAATTTAAAGATTTTACTTTTAAATACATCAATCAATTAGAACCGACTTTAAAAAATATTAATTTAGAGATAAAAAAAGGTGAAAAAGTTCTAATTGCTGGGCCGAGTGGTAGTGGTAAATCTACTTTAGGTAGTTGTTTAAATGGTATTGTCCCTTTTTCAAAAGAGGGTGGATTTAAAGGTACTTTAACTGTTAAAAATATTGAACCATATGAAAGCAGTATTTTTGAGATTAGTAACCTTGTTGGAACAGTTTTACAAGACCAAGATGGTCAATTTATAGGTTTAAGTGTTGGGGAAGATGTATCTTTTATTGATGAGAATAACCTTATACCTCAATCTGAAATGATTAAAAATACTAAGAAAGCATTAAAAGAAGTTGGAATGGAGAACTTTATTAATCATAGTCCTCAAGAACTTTCTGGTGGACAAAAACAATCTGTATCCTTAGCTGGAATAATGAGAAGTCCTGCTGAGATATTACTTTTTGATGAACCTTTAGCTAATTTAGATCCATATAGTGGAAAGCATGCTATGAAATTAATTTGTGACATTCAAAAGAAAACTGGAAAAACAATTATTGTTATTGAACATAGAATCGAAGATGTTTTAGAACAAGAGTTTGATAGAGTTATTATTTTAAGTAAGGGTGAAGTTGTAGCTAATGGAACTCCTGAAGAGTTATTTAGAAAAGATATATTTAGACAATATGGATTAAGAGAGCCTCTTTATATTGAAGCTTTAAAATATTCTGGCGTAAACTTAGAAACAGATTCGATCTATCCTATATCTAAAATTGGAACTAATGAAAATATAAAAAAAGTAAAAACTTGGTGTGATTCAATTGAATTAAAAGAAAAACGATTTAAAGATAATATTTTAAGTGTTCAAAATCTTTCATTTGCTTATGATGAAAGTAAATCAATTTTAAAAGATGTTAATTTTTCTGTTAACAGAGGAGAGATTCTTGCTCTTTTAGGAAATAACGGTGCTGGTAAATCAACGCTTTGTAAGGTTATAACAGGTATTGAAAAAGAGTCTTCTGGAGATATTATTTTCCTTGGAAAAAGTATTATTAAAAATAGTATTAAAAGAAGAGGAGAAAAAATTGGGTTTGTTATGCAAAATCCAAATCATATGATTACACAAGAAACTCTTTTAGAAGAAGTGCAATTTGGTTTAAAAATAAGGGAAGTTAAAGATTTTACAGAAAAAGCTGAGAAAGCTTTAGAGATTTGTGGTTTACACGAATTTAGACATTGGCCTGTTACATCTTTAAGTTATGGTCAGAAAAAAAGACTTACCATAGCTGCTATTTTAGCTCTTGAGCCCGAAGTTTTAATTTTAGATGAGCCTACAGCAGGGCAAGATTATAAAAGATATAAAGAGTTTATGAACTTTATTAAAGAGATTGCTAATAAGGGTGTTGGAATTATTCTAATAACTCATGATATGCACTTAGCTCTTGAATATGCTAATAGAGCTATCGTTCTTTGCAATGGAACAATTATAGCAAATAATTCTCCATCTATTATTTTAGGAGAAAAAGAATTAATGGAGAAGTCTAATTTAAAAGAAACTTCTTTATCTCAAATGGCAGAAATTATGGACCTAGATCCTGAGATGCTTATGAACTCTTTCATTAATTTTGAAAACCAAGGAGGGATAAGATAATGTCAAGAGCTGGAACTTTATATATTGATAAAAACTCTCCAATACATAAAATTGATGGAAGTGTAAAATTTTTATTACTACTTGTCTGGACAGCATCGGTATTTTTATTTAATGATTTTAGAGTGTTTTTAACATTTTTTATTGTAGGAATGAGTTTATTACATATTGCTAAAATTCCATTTAAATCAATAAAACCTTTATTTATATTCATTGTTATGTTTACTATTATGAACTCTTTATTTTTAATAGTTATAACTCCTGAATATGGATCAACTTTAACGGGAACTACTACTCCAATTTTAACGATAAAGGGAATAACACTTTCTACTGAAACAATTTGGTTTGCACTTACCTTATCGATGAAGTACTTAGCTATTTTCCCTATAATGATGCTATTTATATTTACAACTCATCCTAGTAAATTTGCAAGTAGCTTAAATAAAATTGGTGTATCTTATAAAGTTGCTTATGCAATTAATATAGCTCTTAGATATATTCCAGATGTAAGAGATGAATTTAAAAATATAATGCATGCTCAAGAAGCTAGAGGCGTTGCTTTTAGAAAAGAAGATGCCAATATTATAACAAGATTAAAAAATTATAATACTATTTTATTCCCACTAGTTCTTTCATCATTAAATAGAGTAGAAGTTGTTTCTAATGCAATGGATTTAAGAGGATTTGGTCATAAAAGCAAAAGAACTTGGTATAGTTCTCAAAAATACTCTCCAGTTGACTTTATTACACTTATATTAATGGGATTAATGCTAGTTGTATCAATTTATTTAAAAATATATGTACTTAAAGGATTTTGGTATCCTTTTAATTAAGACTTGTTAAATCAAGTCTTTTTTTATTTTGACACAAAGTTGACATAAAATAAAAAAGATAGTATAATTATGACATAATATTGACATATTGGAGGGGTTATGAATAATAAAGTTATATCTTGCTTTGCTCTTTCATCTTTTTTATTAGTTAATACATCTGTTTTAGCTTTTAATTTAGATAAAATGGGTGGAGATATTGAAGTTGGATTTAAAGTTAAAGATTATGAAGAGGGTGGAGCTTCTAGAAATTTTAGAGAAGGGAATGTTAGTCTTACTTTAAAACCTAATAAAGACAAAGGACTTGCTTTTAAGTTTGGTTTTGCTGATAGAGTTTTTAATGAAAGTAAAACTTCTAAAAAGAAAGAGCAAACTAGAGAAATGTCAGAGTTCTACATTGAAAATATGTACCTTTGGGGAAAACTTATGTTTAGACCTGAAATTGGTTTAAAATATACAGATTTCCACAATGATGATAAAGGACTAGATTCAGCTAAAGAGTATAGATTCTATCCTAAATTCACATATACATTTAATAAAAATTGGAGTTTATATTCTAGAGGATTTGTGGCGTACACTGAATTAAAAGATCCTTGGAAAAATGGTGATAAATATGGCTACAAACATAGATTAGAAGGTGGAACTAGATATACTTTCAATAGAAAACACGCTTTATCAGTTGCTTTATCAGATGATACAAGTGGAGTTAATAAATTTGATTATGATGTTGATAATACTCAATTAAGATTTAGATATCATTACTCACCAACTAGAAATCTAAAACTTGTACCTTTCTTCTTCTGGGGAATTGATGGTGAAAGAGTTGCTACAAATGGTACAAAAAAAGAGGTTAAAAGAGATATGCTAGGAGTTAATACTCACTATAAAATTACTAAAAATATTGAACTTATAGCTAAAGTTAACTATGAGTGGAGAGATGATAATACAGATAAAGGTGGAGATGGAAACAAAGATCACTGGTTCTATTCTGGAGCAATAAAATATTCATTCTAATTTTAAAACCTCTTTAGTAAAGAGGTTTTTTTATTTTTTACAGTATTATATTAAAAAGGATACTGGAGGTTTAAATGTCTAAAGATTTTTTTAAAATTATTAATGCACATAGATATTTATTTTTTTTTATTTTTATCATCGGATTAATTTTCACTTCTTATTTTTATTTCACTAGTCCAATTACATACTCTGCTAAAGCCTTATTTCGTTATATCGAGCCTGAAGGTGCTACAAAAATTACAAAAGTTGATATAAATGAGACTATAACCTACGAAAGTATAACTCCTGGAAGTGGTGGTTTATATATTCCAAGCTTAATTAACAGTGATTCTTTAAAAGTATCTTTTAATGGAGGAAATGGTATTTATACAGTTGTCAGCAAATCCATTTTAAAAGACTTTCCAATAAATGAAGTTAATAACTTTTTAGATTTTATTGTTATAACAAATATAAATTTTTTAAATGAAAAACTTCTTTATGCTACCTCTAAAGACGAAGAAATTAAATTTAAAGCTTTATTAGAAAATCCTGCTAAATCTTTTCCTTTAATAATAAAAGCTGATTCGATAGAAATTATTGATAAACGATACTTAATCTTATTTTTTGGTTTTATTCTATCTCTTTTTTCTTCTTTAACTGGAGTTATCATAAAAGAACGAGTTGATGAGGTATGATTTTTGTTCTTGGAATCTTTGGAATCTTTCTTTTTTATACTATATTTTTTACTGAGGACCCTTACGAAAAATTTTTACTCATTATGCCAGTATTTCTATTATCTATATATACTGGAACTAGAATAAATGTTGGTGGATATGACTATCATGTTTATAAATATTTTTATGAACTCCCATATTTTCAAAATCCATATGGATATGAGTATTTTTTTATTCTACTTAGAGATTTCTCTAAATTTCTTGGTTTAAATTACAATTTTTTTCTTCTTTTTTTAAGCTTTATATTTAATTTTATTATTTATAAACTTTTTATATCCTACAGTAGATACCCTACACTATCTTTTTTGATATATCTATCAACTTTTTACTACTGGCATAATTTTACTATTATTCGAAATTTTATTGCTATTATTATTTTCTGGATAAGTTTAAAATACATCTTTGAAAAAAAACTTTTTACTTATATTCTTTTAGTTACTTTGGCTTGTTTTTTTCATAAAACAGCAATTATTTTATATCCTCTTTATTTTTTATTAAACTATCGTTTTACAAAAAAATCTTTAAGTTTTCTTTTTATTTTATCTTTCATTATTAATCCTTTATCTTTTATTATTTTTAAACTTAATATATTATTTTTAGGATTAAGTGATCGCTTAAATAGATATAGCCACATTATTGAACATGGAAATTTTTATGAATTTTTAGAATTATTAATTTTTGTCATTATTTTATTATTTTATTTAAAAGATAGCACTCAAAAAGAAAATATACTTTTAAATTTAAATATTTTCGCACTTTTTATTTTTATTTCTTTTTATAGGTTTGCTATTATTTTAAGAGTTTTAGATTATTTTAGATTAGGTATTTTTATTGGAATCCCTTTTATTATATTTAATATATCTAATAAGTATTTAAAATATCTTTCTTTTATTATACTTTGTAGTTATCTTGTATTTAAGTACTATAACACTATTACAGATTACGCTATTTATAACTATCAAACTTGGTTAATTTAAAAAACTCGGAAAATTTTCCGAGTTTTTATTTTAAATAAACTATAAAATTAAAAGTTTCATTTTTTATATAAACTTCATATTTTATATTTAATAATAAAAATATTTTTTTTACTAAAGTTAAGCCCAAACCATTTCCATCTATTCTTGAAAAGTTTTCTCCTCTATTAAAAGGAATAAATATTTTTTCTAAATCCATATTTTTATTTGGTAACATTTTATTTGTTACTTTTAAAATATTATTTTTTAACTCTATATTTACCTCTTTATCATCTTCAGAATACTTTAGACTATTTTGAATTATATTCTCCAATGCAATTTGTAAAAATTCTTTATCTATACATACTTTTGTTTCCTCTATATCTAAATTGACAATTAAATTTTTAGAAAGCTCTATATAATCATAACGTTCTACTATTTTTAGAATCAACTCTTTTAATTCAACTTTTTCATTTTTTATACTTTTTAAAACATCCAATTTTGATAAAATTAATAGCTTTGAAATTAATTCTTTAGTATAATAGCTCTCTCTTAGTATAGTTTTATAAGTTTCTAATGTCTCTAAATCTACATTTTCATTTTTCATTAAAACTTGAACTTTAGATGAAATTATTGTAATTGGAGTTTTTAATTCATGAGATGTATTAGAGACAAATGATTCTAAATCATTGATTGCTATTTCTAATTTTTCACTCATTACCTTTATATTTTCGCTAAGCTCACCTAATTCATCATCTCTTTTTATTTCTAAGTTAGATTTAAAATTCAATTTGGATATCTCTTTTGTATTATTTTGCAATATTTCTATATCTCTTACAAACTTCTTAGAAAATAATTTTCCAAAAACTAAACTTATAAAAATTGCTATAAAAGCACCTAATAAATTAAAATAACCAATCTCTTTTTTATAGTAATTTAAAATGGATAACGAGGTTCTTATAGATACCCATCTATTTTGAATTTTTTCGTTATATAATAAAATTTTAGCTTCTGTCAGCCTTTGATTTTTTATAAAAAACTTTTTACTCTCTAAATTTTCAATTAAAAAACCACTTCCACTCCCACCTCTATTATTTATCCACTTCTTTTCACCTTCAGCCATAATTAAAACTGTTATATCTTTTTTTTCTTTTAAATTTTTTATATAATTTTCTAAATCTAAATTTTTACTATTAGAGATTAAATATTCCACTTCTCTTGCAATTTTAGGAAATTCTTCTTTTCTTTCTGAAATAAAATGACGTTCTAAAAAAAATACACTTATAGTGTAGCTTATACTCATTGCAATTACTATTATTAATGCTGAATACAGAAAAATTTTCTTTGATAAACTATCTCTCTTCAAAGATATACCCCACTCCTCTTACTGTTCCTATTAGCTCCTCATAATCACCTAGTTTTTTTCTTAATCTTTTAACAAGCGTATCTGAGGCTCTCTCATCAAATTCATTATCTATCCCCCAAATCTCCAATAAAATATTATTTCTACTTAAAGGTTTATTTCTATTTTTTATAAAATATTCTAATAACTTTTGCTCTCTTGTTGAAAGATTTACTCTTTCATTTTTTATTTTTAATATTTCATCTTTAAAAGAATACTCCATATCTTTATATAGATACTCTTGTTGAATATTTAATTTTAAATATTTTTTTATTTTAGTCGAAAGAACATTTATACTAAACGGTTTTATAATATAATCATCTGCTCCTATTTCTAATCCATGAATCTCATCTAATTCAGAGTCTCTTGCTGTCATCATTATTATTGGAATCTCTGATTTTTTTCTAATATATTCACAAACTTCCCATCCATTTTTTAATGGTAAGTTAACATCTAAAAGTACTAAGTCTGGTTTAAAACTTTCAAAAAACTCTATTCCTATCTCTCCGTTCAAAGCAATTTTTATCTCTATATTTAGATTAAAAAAATGACTCTCTAAAGAGAGAGCCAATTCTTTTTCATCCTCAATAATTAATAACCTCTTCATAAGCTAACACCTCTTATATTTTATTAAGGTTATTATATCAAATATTTATCTATTTTTAAAAATACTTTTTAAATCCTAATCTTATTATTACAGATTCTTCTACAGATCTTTTTATGCTTTTTGATCCTCCACCTGTTCCACTTCCAGGTCCTGTTCCAGATCCACCTCCGCTACCTGAACCAGAACCACCTCCATTTCCTCCACCAGAGTTTCCTCCACCAGAACCACTTCCAGGTTTTCCTGTTGATTTACTATTACTATTTCCACCAGATGGTTGCCCATTGTTTGAAACATTTTTATATTGGGCTAAATAAACTACATCAGCTGTTATTGAAAAATCAACCATTGGGTTCCAAATAGCTCTTGTTCCAACCATTGCACCTAATTCATTATGGAATGTTGTTTTATTTTTATTTCCACCTGTTTCAACTTCAGGATTTAAAAATCCCCAAACATAGGGCCTTACTTGTAAAGTCTTTGTTGTATATAAATTATGGTCAACTTTAGCTAAATAAGACCATCTAATATTTTCACCAGCGTATTCTTCTTTTGATTTATTTACAACTCCTAGTGATAATTTTGTCTTATTTACTCTATAACTCAATCCTGTTTCTATTTTATTCACATAATTTTCATTTTGAAATGGCAAGTTAAATGCCTGAGTTATTTGATCTCTTTCATCTCCTTTAACCTTTGCATACCCTACTGCTCCTTTTAAATACCATCCAAATTTATCTGTAAAATCATACGTTGCTTTTGGAATAAATCTTAGTGTTGTTGAATGTTGAACTTTTGTATGTTTAAGCTCATCTTGTCTAACCCCTAGTTTATAGTTCAAGAAAAATTTTCCATTTCTATATACAGATCCTCCATAAAGTTCTACCATTGTTTTATTATATCTTTTTTCTGAACTACTATACTCATGTCTATATGATGTTTTTCCATCTATATAAAAATTTGAATTTTCAAAAGGAAAAAATTCAAATCCTAAATATGGTTCTACTCTATTTTTTTCATCCACTGATCTTTCAAAAATCATTGTATCCATTCCAATTTCTAAAAATCCTGTTGAACCACTATTTTTTAATCTCTCCTCTTCATGAAAACTATATGTATCTACTCCTACTAAGTTTTCTTTAGAATAATCTACTCTGCTTTTTTTGTTATTTCTTCCCATTCCCTCTTGTGAAAAACTTAAAACTGATAATGCTACTGTACCTAAAATTACTAATGTACTTCTTTTCATGTTCTCTCCCCTGAATTTTTTATAAAAAAAAGCTGAGATATTAATCTCAGCTTTGTTAATTAATCAATTACTTTCCTGTTGCGTTATTTACTGCTTCTAAGAATCCCTCAGAAGTATATGTAGCTCCTGCTACTGTATCTACTTGAGATGATTGTGCCTCTATAACCTTCTTTGTTAATTGCTCAATTGCTGGATTTGCAATTCCTGGAGTGTCGCTATTCTCTTTTACTTCGATTGCAACAATTTTGTCTCCATCCATTGTTACTGCCACTTTTATATCATCTGCATATCCTAATCCAGTTCCTTCTTTTACTTCAGCTCCAAAAGCTACTGCTGATAAAACTACCAACATTGACATTATAAATTTTTTCATATAATCCACCCTTCTTAATTAATAATCTTATATGAATTATACTGTATACTACTATTTTATGTCAATAAAAAAATACACTTAATACTAATTTTAATCACTTTTTTCTCATTTTTCACTCAATTTTTAAGCTATAATTTCTTCTACCTTCTCTTCAGGAATTTTATCATACTCTTTCATTGCACTTCTAGCATATTTACCAAGTGATAAAAGTGCTATTAGATTTGGTAAAACCATCATTCCATTAAACATATCAGCTAATTCCCATACTAATTCAACTTTCATCATTGATCCTATAACAATCATTATCATAACTATTGCTCTATATACATTAACTGATTTTTTACTTTTAAAGATATATCTAACATTAGCTTCTCCAAAGAAATACCATCCCACAATTGTAGAAAAAGCAAAGAATAATAAACAGATTGCGATAAACGTATCTCCAAATACTCCTAACGTTGCGCTAAATGCTCCTTGAGTTAATACAATTCCTGCTCCTGATGTCAATGAAATTTTTGATGTTAGAATTACAAGTGCTGTTCCTGTTAATACTACGAAAGTATCTATAAATACAGTTATTACTGCCACAATTCCTTGTTCCCCTGGATGTGATACTTTTGCTATTGCATGAGCATGTGGTGTTGACCCCATTCCAGCTTCATTTGAAAATAACCCTCTTGCAACTCCATATCTTACTGCTTGCTTCACTGTCACTCCCATAGCTCCTCCAAGTGCTGCTTGAGGATTAAACGCTGAATAGAAAATCGATGTTATAGCTGGAATTACTTCTTGATAATTTATTACTATTATTACAATACATGCTGCTATATATAATCCAGCCATGATAGGTACTATTTTCTCAGTAACAGAAGCTATTCTTTTTATTCCTCCAAAGAAAACAAATCCTGCTAAAACAGATACAACAATTCCAACAAGAGCTGGTGAGACACCAAAAGCTTTATTAAAAGCTGCTGATATCGAATTTGCTTGAACTGCATTTCCCATTAACCCCAAAGCTGCTATACAAGCTACTGCAAAGAAATATGATAATCCTTTTGCAATTTTTTTATTTTTAATAGAATTTTCAATATAGTATGCTGGCCCCCCTGTTATTTGACCATCTACTCTTCTTTTGAAAACTTGTCCTAATATTGCTTCTACATAAACTGTTGCCATACCAAAGAATGCACTTGCCCACATCCAAAATATTGCTCCAGGTCCTCCTGAGGCTATTGCTGTTGCTGCTCCTGCTAAGTTTCCTGTTCCAACTTGAGCTGCCACCGCTGTAGCTAAAGCTTGGAATGATGACATACCATTTTTATCTGCTGCTTTTCCATTTAAATTTATTGATCCAGTTACATGCTTTATTCCTTCTCCAAATTTTCTAATCTGAATAAAATTTAACTTTAAAGTAAAATATATTCCTGTTCCCATTAACAAAATAATCAAAAAATTTCCCCATAAAAAACTATTAATACTCATTACGAAATCTTGCATTTTAATTTCCTCCTATTTTTTTAAATGCAAAATTGAATAAAAAAAGAAGGTATTTCAAAAAATACCTTCTGGAATTAAAAAAGAATTATACACAAAAAATAGTTTAATACAAAAAAACTTTTATTGCATAATTCCTCTGTCCTTTTACCTGAGAGTTTAGTCCAAATACAAATTATATTTGGGTTTGCTCCTTCGGTGCTCATAGAGTCTCTCCAGAGGCTCGTCCAGTATAGGTCCTCAAGTTTTTCAACTAACCTGAAAGATTCACTTCTTCGGTGGCCAATTTGGCGCTCTCCCTATACCTTCATCCGATTTTCTATTCAATTTTTTTACTGTTATATGAGATTAATTGTAAAATGAAAAGTTTTTTTTGTCAATAGTTTTTTTGAAATTTTTTATTTTATTTTTTCTAAAAGTAAATATGAAGCTCCTAACATTCCTGCATCATTGCCTCTTTCAGCCATTTTTATTTCAAGAATCTCTAAATAATTTTTCATTACTTTTTTTTCTAAACTCTTTTGAAAAATTTCTTTTAAAAAACTACCTTGTTTAGATACTCCACCTCCAACTACAATAAGTGAAGGATTAAATATATAGATTAAAGTTGCTAATCCATCAGTAAAATAGTCAGCCCATTCATCAACAACTTCTTTATATTTTATGTTATTCTTATGAACTTCATTAAAGATTTCTTTTCCATTTAATTTTTTCCCAATTTTTTCTTCTGCTAATCTTAAAAGTGCTGTCATTGATGCATAACTTTGATAACACCCTTTGCTTCCACAGCCACATTGGACTCCATTTTTTACAATCTGTATGTGACCAAATTCTGCTGCAACACTACTTTCTCCTCTTAAAAGCTCACCTTTTAAAACTATACCTCCACCTATTCCTGTTCCTATTGTGAGACATAGAAAGTTTTCTTTTCCCTTTGCTGCTCCCATCCACATTTCACCTAATGCAGCACAATTTACATCATTTTCTAAAACTGCTGGAATTCTATATTTTTTCTCCAATATTTCTACTAAATTTGTTCCTATCCATCCTGGAATTAAGTTTGTTCCACCTACAACTTTTCCTATTCTTCCATCTATTTGTCCTGTAGCAGATACTCCTATTCCTATAGTTTTCTCATTTTTTAGTTCTTCAATTATCTTATAAATTTTTTCTAATAATTGCTCTACACCTTTTGAAGCCTCAGTTAGTAAAGAAGAGGAGAATATAACTTCCCCTCTTAAACTAACTAAGCCATATTTTATCTCTGTTCCTCCAATGTCTATGGCTATTATATTCATTAATTATCTCCTATAAAAAGTTTCTTCCAATCTCTTTTGCTGCTTCTATTTTTTTTGTTGATAATTTTTTCATTGGTAATCTACAATATCCTATTGCATCCACACCTTTTAACTTTAAAATTTCCTTTATTGTTTGATAAAGTCCATTTCCTAAAATTGCTTCGATTATATCATTTAAATAAGTTTGTCTTTCTCTTGCAGTAACTAAATCTCCCGCTTTTGTTGCATCAAAAACTTCTCTAGCTATCTTTCCTGTCACATTATATGTACTTCCTATTGCTCCATCTACACCTAATGCCACTGCTGGTAATAACATCTCATCGAATCCTGCATAGATTAATTTATGAGGGAAAGCTTTTCTAACTCTCTCTAGAAGGTAGAAATCTCCTGCTGTAAATTTAATTCCAATAATTTTATCGTGACAAAGTAACTCTCCAAATTGCTCAACATTCATATTAACTCCAGTTAAAAAAGGAATTGAATAGATTATCATATTGTTGTTAGTTTCATTTACTATTGTCATATAGTAATTTTTAATCTCTTCAAAATCAAATTTATAATAAAATGGTGTTACTGCTGATAATGAATCATATCCTAATTCAGTTGCATATTTCCCTAACTCAACAGCTTCGTATAAATTAATTGATCCTACTTGTGCAATTAATTTTACATCATCTTTAGCCTCATCTTTTACAATTTCAAAAATTCTTTTCTTCATTTCTGTTGAAATCATAAAGTTTTCACCAGTACTTCCACCTACATATAATCCATCCACTTTCATTTCATCAATATTGTATCTTACAATATTTCTTGTTCCTTTTTCATCTAAGTTTCCATTTTCGTCAAAAGAGATTAGTAATGCTGAATAAATACCTTTCATTTTTTCCTCCAAGTTTTTTATTTTAATAAGTTTAAGGCCCACTGATAAATTAGATCCTCTAGTCCGTTAATGTTCTCGTGACCAAAATCTGGATAAATAATATGCTCTTTTTTACTTTTTATATTATTATAAACTGCAAATTGTGTTGATGGTGGGCATACTCTATCCATTAATCCAGTTACCATTGTCACCTCTCCCTTTATATTTTCTACAAAATTTTTTACATCTATATATCCTAGTGTTTCAAAGAACTTGTTTTCATTTTTATGTTGTGGATCATACCATCTAAAAAAATCTCTTAATTCCTGATATGCAAAATCTCCTAAATCTAAATTCCAAACTCTCTTAAAATCTGATAAATATGGATAAATTGCAAATACTTTAAATACCTTATTTTCTAAAGCTGCTGAAACTAAAGAGATTGCTCCACCTTGGGAATAACCTAAAGTTGATATACGTGTTTTATCAATATCTTTCATTTGAAAAATAATATCTAATAACCTCACTGCATCTAAATAAACTTTTCTATAGTAACTTTTTTTAGGTCCCTCTAACAAACCTCGAACTAAATTTCCAGTTCTAAAGTATTCATCGCCACTTTTTCCCATTTGATCTCTACAATCCATAGCAAAATAAGCAATTCCTGATGCTGGGTATACCATTCTTTTAGACCAATCTCCACCATTACCTCCATATCCATGAAATTCTACTAGTGCTGGTACTGGCTTTGATATATTTTTAGGCAATAGCATTTTTACATAAATTTTTTCATTATCAATTCCTTTAAATGTTAAATCATAACAATCACATAATGGTGTTTGAAACTCTGCAGGAGTAATTACTACCCCTGCTTCAGTTTCTCTCAAATCATCTAATGATTCTTGCCAAAATTCAAACATATTTAAAGGAGTTGGATTGGTTCCTCTATATTTTTTTAATTCATCTAATGGCAAATCAATATTAGGCATACTCTATCAAGCTCCTAATATCAAGTTAGGTACAAATAAAACAATCTGTGGAAATATTGTTAATAAAACTAATGTTAATATTATTGGTATTAATAATGGAATTACTCCTCGGGTTATCGTACTGACAGGTATTTTTCCAACTCTTGAAACAACAAATAAAGCCATTCCCATTGGAGGTGTTAAAATTCCTATCATTAAATTTAAAGTACTTAAAACTCCAAAGAATACTGGATCTATTCCAAATTGAACTACCACTGGTATTAACATTGGAAGAACTAAAACTTGTAAAGCTAACGCTTCTATAAATGTTCCTAAGAAAATTAGTAGTAAATTTATCATTACTAAAACCATCAATGGAGATTTTCCAAATGTTAAAAATACTTCAGCTATTTTCATTGAAATCTGTTCTCTTGCTATAACTTGACCAAAGAAAGTAACTCCCATAATCATTAGAACTGTTACACCACTTATTTTTATAGTTTCTATAACATCTTTTACAAAACCTTTCACAGTCAACTCTTTATATACAAAGAATCCTAATCCCATTGAATAACAAGTTGCTATTACCGCCGCTTCTGTTGGTGTAAAATATCCTGAGAAAATTCCACCTATTATTATAAATGGTGTCAATAATGCCCAAAATGACTCTTTAAAAGATATCCATCTTTCTTGCATCGTTGCTTTAGGAGCTCTTTTGTAGCCTCTTTTTTTACAAATAAAATAGTTCATTATCATAAGAGCAAAAGTTAAAATTATTCCAGGAACAAATCCACCTAAAAATAATCTTGCAATAGATTGATCTGCTATAACTCCATATATAATCATTGTTATACTTGGAGGAACTAGTGGTCCAATTATACATGAGGCTGCTGTTAATCCTCCACATAAATCATCATCGTATCCTTCATCTCTCATTGCTTTTATTTCAAGTTGTCCTAACCCTCCTGCATCAGCTAGAGCAGATCCTGACATTCCTGAAAATATTAGGCTTGCAAATATATTTACATGCCCCATACCACCTGTGTAATGTCCCAATAAAGCCTTAGCAAATCTAAATATTCTCTCTGTTATTCCAGAGCTATTCATTAAGACTCCAGTTAAAACAAAGAATGGAACACTTAATAGACTAAAACTATCTAAACTGTCAACTAAAAGTGAACCTACAAAATAAACTACATTCCAATCTGTAAGTGCAAAGAATAATAATGTGGCAAATACTAATGAGAATCCAACAGGAACCCCAACGAATATTAACCCAAACCACGATAAAAATGTTACTAATGTTAACATTCTTTACTCACCACCTTTTCATCACTTTCAGTCTCTACATGTTTAGGAGAAATAATAAATTTTCCCTCTTTATAGTCTTCTCTAAGAACCTGAAAAAATCGTATTAACATCAATGTTGCTATTAAAGGAAGAGCTACATACATCCAACCTGCAGATATTTTTAATGCAATTAATTGGAATATTTTTTTTCTTAAAAATAATTTATAACCTATTTGAATCATTGCAATTAACGATATAAAAACAACAGACTGAATAAATGTATTAGCTATTTTCAGTCCTTTTCCTGAAAATTTATTATATAGAAAATCTATAAATACATGCTGTCTATATTTTACCCCTATACTAACTCCTAACATTCCTACGTATGTAAATAATAAGATAGCTAACTCTTCACTCCAAACTAGAGGAGAATCAAATATTTGTCTAAAAACAATTTGAGCTACAAGTATTGCAAACATCATTATGAAAAGTATAGCTCCTATAATTTCCTCTAAGTTATTCAAAATTCGTTTTATATTCATATCCAACTCCTATACTATCACTCTCTATTTAACTGCTATAATCTCTTCTAATCCTGCTTTACCAACTTTTCCATTATTCTTCATATAAACTTCATAAAATGGTTGCATTGCAGTTCTAAATGGATCTAAATTAGGATTTGTAACTGTAACTCCTTGTTCTTTAAAGAAATCGATTAATCCTGCTTCTTCATCCACAAATAGCTTTGTATGATATTGTGCTGCTAACTCTGATTCTTGTTTTACTAATTCTTGTAAGTTTTTTGGTAATTTTTTCATACTTGAGTTACTAATTAAATATAGTTGATCGTTTAATATATGATTTGTCATTGCTAAATATTTTTGAACTTCGTAGAACTTTTGAGCTCTAATTGCTGATAATGGATTTTCTTGACCATCAACTGAATTTGTTTGCAGTGCTAAATATACTTCTGAAAATGCCATTGGTGTTGGAGATGCTCCTGTATTTTTAGCATATTCTAAGTTTGCGTCAGCTTTAGGAACTCTTAATTTTAATCCCTTCATATCTTCAATCGCATTTATTGGCCTATTTGTTGTTGTTTGTCTCGTACCATTATAAGCTTGAGATAAAATCTCTATGTTTAAGTTATCATTTATTTTCTTTTGTAAATTTTTTCCAAACTCTGTATCAAATGTTGCTTTTTTCATATGATCAAAATCTTGAATTACATATGGTAACGAATAAACTTGAGCTTCTGGAAAAAATATATTAAATCTTCCAATCTCAGCAAATCCCATATCTAAAACTCCTGCTGATAATTGTTCTAACATTGATCTATCGTCTCCAAGTTGAGCTCCTGGATATAATTCTACTACAATTTGACCGTTTGATTTTTCTTTTAAATTATTTGCTAAATATTCCGCTGCTTTGTACTCATTTGAACTTGTGTTTGCTACTAATCCCATTTTTAATTTATAAACCTTTTCGTTTGCCCCAAATGCTACCATCCCAAATACTAACGTTAATCCAGCTACTTTTAACACTCTTTTCATTGAAATTTCCTCCCTTAGAATTTACTTTTGATTTTATATAATAATCTCAAATTTTAATTCAAACTCTCTTTAAAAAGTATATCTATTTTAGTTTGATATTCATGAGATCTTTTTAAACTTGTTTTATATAATGCTTCAAAAATTTTCTTTCCTGCTATGTATCCTTGGTTATAGAAATCTTCTGATACTGTTGCTACAACTTTATCATTTTCAATTAGTCCCCGTATTTTCTCATTAAAACCGTTTGTTACAAACTTATAATTATCTTTCCCTATCTCCCCAAGATATTCGATTACTTCTGGAGCATATCTATTTATATATATTCCTTCTATATCATTTGAAAGGTAATTTAAAATTTGACTTTTATCTTCCAATAATTTTTTTATTTTTATTGGTCCTTGAAACTTTCTATCTAATTCTTTTAATTTTTCTGAAACGCCTTTTAAATATTTTCTTGATGATATCAAATCATCTCCTGCATCTATAACTAATATTTTTTTATCAATTTTAACTATATTTGATAAAACATCTGCTGCTATTCTTCCAGACTTCTCATACTTTGAATCTATATATGTATCTTCTTCAAAAAGCTGTTTTCCTATGGATACAATTTTTAAATCATTTTTTATTGGTTGTAATATTTTAATTATTTTATCTCTATCTAGTGGGATTATTATTAATCCATGAATTCTTTTTTCTAAAGATTTTTTTAAAAGTTCAATTTGACCTTCACTATCATTTATATCAACTTCTAGAACTTTGATTTTTATTCCGTATGCTTTTACTTCTTCTTGAAAATCTTTCAATCCACTTTTCAATTGCTTAGAATATTCTTCATTAATTGATCTTACTATAATAGCTACTATTGTTTTTTTTTCTTTTATAGCCAACGAACTCCCCAAGTAGTTTTTTTCATACCCCATTTCATTTGCCAACTTTAATATTCTTTCTTTTGTTTCTACCTTTATGTTTTTACTCCCGTTTAAAGCTCTTGCTACTGTTGTTCTTGTTATTCCTAATATTTTAGCTAACTCTGCTTGAGTAAC
Organism: Cetobacterium sp. 2G large; assembly: GCF_014250655.1. Lineage (NCBI taxonomy): Bacteria > Fusobacteriati > Fusobacteriota > Fusobacteriia > Fusobacteriales > Fusobacteriaceae > Cetobacterium > Cetobacterium sp. 2G large. Next base: position 491,168 of record NZ_JACHTH010000007.1, read on the forward strand.
CACTTTACACCTACCTTTGTTCTCGTGAACATGTTCGTTAATAAATTAATATAACATTTTTTGGTATTTGTCAAATATTTTTTTAATTATTCTTGTAAAAAAGTGTAAAAGCCTTTATAATATTATGATAAAAGAAAGTTTGAAAGGAGAGTTTATGAAAATTATTAGTAAAACTAAACCAAAAGGTACAGAATATAATGAACTAAAAAATATGAAAAAAGCAAAAAGAATTGTTAAAGCTAAAGAAGATAGAAGAAGAGCTGAAAACAAAAGAGTAAATGCTGAAGCTAGAAAAGAAAGAAGAATTGAAGGTGAATTTTACGATAGAGTAAGAGAAGTTGAAATTTTAGGTTTTAACAAAGGTATGCTTTTAGTTCGTATTGGTGACGATGTTGAAAAAAGAGGTCTTACTTATGGAAGAAGAAGTGTTGATCTTAAAGAAAATCTAAGTTTAATTGGAAACTTTCAATTAAAACTTTTTGGTGAAATGGTTGAGTTAAAACATTTAAAAAACTTTGCTCAAATGAGAGATCAAATATCTTGGGCTATTTCAGAAGATTTATAAAAAAAGTGGGAAATATCCCACTTTTTCATATTTTTTGTACTAAAAATTTGTACACTCCATCATTATCATTTGAATCTGTTAAATATTTTGCATCTTTTTTTAAATCTTCTTCTCCATTTTTCATAACAACTCCATATCCAACCATTTCTAGCATTTCTTTGTCATTGTTTGCATCTCCGAAGGCAACACACGTATCTAAAGTTAGATTCTTTAATTGTAAGATTTTTTCTAAACTTTTTCCCTTATTAACTTTTTTATTTAAAATTTCTAAATATCTCTCTTGTGAATATGTTAAATGCACTATATCTCTTAGTTTCTCTTTAATTTCTTTTTCTATTTTTTCTAAATTACATCGTTCATCTATAAATAATGCTTTTGTCATTAATAAACTTGTAAAATTATTAAAGTTTTTTTCAACTGCATCTATTCCTATATTATTTTTGTAATATTCTGTTTGCCAATTTTTTTTATCTTCAACAAACCAATTTTCATCTTGATATAAATTTAAATGAATATTATTTTTTCTAGAAATTTCTATCAATACTTTAACTATATCTTCTGAAAGTGGTTCTTCTAATAAAATACTCTCATTTTTTGTATCTATAACTTTTGCACCATTATAACAAATTACTATAATTGGTAACTCTAATTTTTTTAAAATTTCTTTTGTTGCACTGTACGATCTTCCTGTAACTATAAAAATCTCTACTCCTTTTTTATATAACTCTCTTAGAATAGATATATTTTGATTGCTAATCTCTTTTTTAGAATTTAGTAAAGTTCCATCTAAATCTAATGCTACCGATTTTATCATTTATCCTATACCTCCCATTTTATATAATATATTATAACAAAAAAAGAGGAGAAATTCTCCTCTTTACTTTAATATTCAATATTTTCTAATATGTGATTTCCATTTGGGTTAAATTTAAAACCTTTTATATTTTTATTTATTCCTATATTATATGTTTTATAAACTATTGGTATTATCGGATTTTCATCTAAAATAATCTCTTGTATCTCTTCATATTTTTCTTTTCTTTTCTCTTTTACTGGTTCTTTTCTTGCTTCATCTAATAATGTATTTACTCTTTGATTATTATAAAAACTTCTATTTCCAACTCCACCTCTAGAATTGTTATGAAGTAACGGATAATATCCATAATCTGCATCTCCTGTACTTGTATACCAAAGTCCTATTAAAGCATTATGCTTTCCTTGAGCTGTTAATTGTAAAAAAGATGATAATTCCAATGTTTGAATTTTTACATCAATTCCAATCTCTTTTAAATTTGCTTGTATTATTTGAGCCATTTGATATTTACTTGTATCTTCATATATCCATAGTTCTATTTCTATCGGAGTTTTATAGTCCTTCATTATTTTTTTTGCTTTTTCTAAATTATATTTTTTTTCTTCTTTATTTGAATATCCAAAAGTATTTGGAGTTATTATAGAATTGGCCACTTTTGATGTATTTTCAAATATAACTTCATTTATAGAATCTTTATCTATTGCATAACTTATTGCTTGTCTTAGTCTTTTATCATTTAATGGAGCTTTCTCAGTGTTAATGGATAAAAAATCTGTTCCATAAGATAATTTGTTTAATATTTCTAAATCTTTTGAATTTTTAAAAGCTTTTACATCTATAGATGATATATCATATGCTATTTGTATTTCATTTGTTTCTAACGCTATATATCTATTAGGTGCTTCTGGAATCGTTAAAAATTCTAATATATCTATCTTCGGACTTCCCTTGAAGTAATTATCATTTTTTTCTAAAATTACTTTTTGTCCAGTTCCCCATTCTAAAAGTTTAAATGCTCCTGTTCCAACTAGTTTTTTATTCTTATCCTCTTTGACTATTGCCATAGATGAATGAGTTAAATTATGTAATAATATGTCCACATTTGTTGTACATATTATTCTTAATTTATATTTATCTATAACTTCTAGTTTTTCAATAGGATCGACCAATACCTTAGTAACAGGTATACTCTTATTTCTTTCTAAACTCTTTTTTACAATTTCAGAGTTTAATTCTTCACCATCTTGAAATAAAATACCTCTTTTTAAGTCCATTTCTATTGTATTATTTTTTATTGAATAATTTTCTATTAATTCACCTTTTACTTCATTTTCATTATCAAGAATAAATAAATTATTGTAAATTTGCTTAGTTATAGCTAAGGTAGAACTATCTGTATGTTTATGTGGATCATATGATCTCCCACTATAACCTAACCCTATTTTCACAATTTTTTTTTCTGGATTTCCCAATACTGTATTTAATAACAAAATAAATATAGTACATATTTTTAAAAAACTTTTCATTTTATCCCCCTTCTATTTATGCTATACTTTTATCAGTATGACATATTTATTTATTTTTTTCAAAATAATATCTCAAATTGTATTACTACACTTTAGGAGGCTCAATGAATATTCTTTTTAAAAACTTTAAAGTTGAAAATGAAAATTTTATATATATTCCTCTTTATATCTTTTTAAAAGATAAGATTGAAAAAAGAGAAATTTCCTATAAACTTCCCTCAATTAGAAAAGTAGCTAATTTTTTAAATATTAGTTCTAATACTGTCGCAAAATCTTATTTAGAATTAGAAAAAATTAACTATGTAAAAACTATTAAAGGAAGTGGTGTTTTTATTAATAAAAATATTTTTTCTGAAAAAAACATCTCTTCTTTAAATTTAGAAAATGATGATAATTTTAGTATAATAAAAACTTTAAAAATTGATTTTATAAATTCTACACCTAATTATAGTTATCTTCCAGTTAACGATATTAAATATGCTATTAACTATATCTTGGATAGAGATCAAGAACTTGCATTAATTAATGAGGGACCTTTTGGAAGTTTTGAACTACGGGAATCCATCAAAAATTCTTTAATTAACCTAGAAATTATGTGTAATACCGAAAATATTCATATACTTTCAGGAGCACAACAAGGAATAGATTTAATTTCTAAAACTTTAGGTTTTTCTAAGGCTCATATAGCCATTGAAAACCCAACTTACTTAGGTGCTTTAAAGTCTTTTAAAAATCAAGATTTTATTATACATCCTATTGATGTCGAAAACGATGGTCTTAATATTTCTCAATTAAAACAATTACTTTTAGAAACTAAAATAAAATTTATTTATCTTATGGCCAATTTTCAAACACCTACTGGTGTTAATATTTCTCAAAAAAAAAGATTACAACTTTTAGAACTTTCAAAGGAATTTGACTTTTATATAATTGAAGATGATTCTGCCTCTGATTTATATTATTCCGATAGGACACCTATACCTTTAAAAGTATTAGATGTAGATGATCGTGTTATTTACATTAAAAGTTTTTCTAAAATATTTATGCCTGGATTTAGATTAGGATTTATTCTCGTTCCTCAAAAACTTTTAACACCTTTTTTAAACAACAAAATACTATCTGATTCTAGTACCTCTACTTTATATCAAAAATCATTTGCTCTTCTTTTAGAAAAAGGATTAATTGAAAAACACATGAGTCTTTGTCGAAAAAATTTCAAATTTATCCAAGATTCTATTGTAGAAGAACTCAAAAAAATTCCCAATATTAGTTTTATAATTCCGTCCGGTGGTTGCTCTATTTGGATAAAATTACCAAAACATATTTCTTCTCTAAGCGTTTATAATAAATTATTAATTAATAATGTTGGAATAGTTCCTGGTAGTAATTATGGTTTTGATAATTTCATAAAATTAAATTTTTCAAGAATTAATGAAAAAGATATAAATTCTGGAATTTCTCTTCTAAAAGAAACTATTGAATTTTTTATAAATTTAGATATATAAAAAACATCAAAGGTAATTTTATTTTATTACCTTTGATGTTTTTTTATTTCTTTATTAAATTTTTATACATTGTTATTGCATAGTGTGTTTTGAAATCATTTGTTATATTTTCTACTTTTTCAAGATTTTCCCAAACCACTTCTAAATCTTCACCTTCATCTAATTGTTTTTCATAAGTTTTTTCTTTTTCTGTTTTTAGCTTTAATATATATACATATAACTCTTCAGAAGTGTATCCTGGAGAAAGAATTAATGGAATTTTAGGAGCATATATAACTTCGAAACTTTCAAACATATATCCTGTTTCTTCTCTAACTTCTCTTGCTAAAGTTTCTATTGGATTTTCGTTGTTTTCAATTATTCCTGCTGGTATTTCTAAAAGTTTACTAGAAACTCCTGGTCTATATTGTTCTACTAATAAAACTTTATCCTCTTTAAAATTCAAAATTAAAGCTGCAATAGCATTAGGTTTATCTAAAAACTCTAATTGAATATCTCTTGTTGGATGCTTCTCTATTTTCACTTTTAAAAATCTTAAATCGTTTATTTTCATATTACTCTCCTATAATTCTAGCAAACTCTTTTGGAGTTGGTGATACAAAACTCATCTCTTTGTTTGTTACAGGATGCTTTATTTTTAATGTATACGCATGTAGTCCTAGTCTTTTTAGAATGTTTGTTTGTGCTCCATACTTTTTATCACCAACTACCGGGTGACCTATATCACTCATATGCACTCTGATTTGATTTTTTCTTCCAGTTTCTAAAGAAGCTTTTAAATATGTATATTTCCCTTTTACTTTTTCAACTTTATAATTTGTAATCGCTAATTTTCCACCAGTTTTATCATCTTTTACTGAATAAGTTACAAAGGCTTTATTGTCTTTTAGGTATGATTTAATTTGTCCTTTTTTCTCTTTAACAACACCTTCAACTATAACTGCATACTCTCTTTCTAAAACAAGAGTATCCCAATTATCTTGAAGTTCTGTTTTAATTTTTTCTGATTTAGCAAAAATCATTACACCTGATGTATCTTTGTCTAATCTATGAACAATAAATATTCTTTCCTTCTTATCCTTTGATTTCATATAATCCATTAAAAGTTTATATGCAGTTCTTTCATTACTTTTTTTATCTGTTGATATTGATAATAATCCTTCTTCTTTTTCTATTACAACTATATCATTATCTTCAAATAAAATTTTTATTCCTTTTGGTGTTTTATCGTTTCTATTTTTATTCCAATTTATTGTAACTTCGTCTCCAGGACTTAAGATTAAATTAAATTGTCTTTCTATTTTTCCATTTACTCCAACTTGTTCTTTTGATAAAAGTGTTTTTATATTATTTTTACTTTGTTTTGATAAATTATCTATTAAAAAATTCATCAATTCACTTTTTTCAGTTACTTTAAATTTCATTATAATTACCTCTTTTTTTATTTCTATTATAACATATGTTTAATTTTATTGCGACAATTTGTCGTGTTTTAATTTTATTGCGACAATTTGTCGTGTTTTAATTTTATTGCGACAATTTGTCGTGTTTTAATTTTATTGCGACAATTTGTCGTGTTTTAATTTTATTGCGACAATTTGTCGTGTTTTAATTTTATTGCGACAATTTGTCGTGTTTTAATTTTATTGCGACAATTTGTCGTGTTTTAATTTTATTGCGACAATTTGTCGTGTTTTAATTTTATTGCGACAATTTGTCGTGTTTTAATTTTATTGCGACAATTTGTCGTGTTTTAATTTTATTGCGACAATTTGTCGTGTTTTAATTTTATTGCGACAATTTGTCGTGTTTTAATTTTTTTATCCATAAAATATGGATAAAAAAATTGATTATTTTCCATTTTTAAATTATACTATAATTATTAAAAAAGGAGGTGAAAAGCGTTACTTCTTTTAGTGGCGTTAATAATGGGGAAAATAATAACTATAAAAAATAACAAAGGTGGAGTTGGAAAATCAACTTTATCAAAAAATATTGCACATGGTCTTGCTATGTTAGACTTTAAAACTGCCCTAATTACTTCAGATGCACAAAATGATAGCTTAATACTTTTAGGTGGGTGGTTTGAAGGTGGTAAAGGTTTTAAATCTTTTGTTCAAAATGGTGAAGAAATAAAAATAAAAATCAGAGAAAATCTAGACTATTTTCCTGTTGAAACAGATATTTTTGGAATAAATTTAAAAAGTAAAATCAGAAATGCTTTTAATTCATTAAAAGATAATTATGATTTTATAATTGTTGATTGTGCTCCTGTTTTTAATGTACTTAATGATATTATTTTAGAAATTACTGATGAAATTATTGTTCCTATTAAACTTGATAAGTTAAGTACTGCTGGTATTACAAGATTAATAGAAAAAGCTGAAGGAAATAAAATAACTCAAATCGTTCCTAATTTATATAGAAATACTAAAATCTCAAGAGAATATTTCCAAAATTTATCTAACTTTTTTAATGATACAGGTGTTACATTAACAAATCCTATTCCAGAAAGTGTTATTGAAGAACAACTTTCAGAAAAAGGTAAAACAATCTGGGAAACTCAATCTAAAAAAGCTGAAGAATTACAAAGTTTATATGGTGAAATTATTGGGGGAATTATTAATGATTAATAAAAAAATTAATGTTTTGGATAGATTAAAACAAGACTCTTTCAAAAAAAAAGAATCTCCAGTTAAACAAAATATTGAATCTAAAGAGTTTGAAATAACTGTTATTGAAAAAGATTTTCTACCTGATAACGAAGTTTTATTTAACTATGAAGATATACAAGATTTAGAAATGAAAAATGATTTATTAAAATATGAATCTCTTTTAAACTTAGCTAAGAGTAATTATCATACTAAAGCTGGGGAAATACTAAATGAAGCAAATGAAAAATATGCAAATCATAAAAATGGAACTTTTTCAATTTGGTTAGAGCATATGAAAATTGGTAAAAAAAGTGCAGAAAGATTAATAAATCGTTTTAAATTTATAAAAAATAATTGTCTTACATCAGAAGATCAATTTTATTTTGAAACTCTTCCTTTATCACTAACTTATGAGATTTCTGCTCCCAATGCAAATAAAGATTTGATTAATGCAGTTTTAAATAAGCAAATAAAAACTAGAAAAGAATATATTATTCTCAAAAATACTTTAAAAAATGAATCTCCTAAAGTTTCTGAATTTGATTCTATTGAAAAATTATTCAATAAACTAAACTCTAATATATTTACTCTTATTGAAAATAAAGTAGAATCTTCAACTTTGGATTCAAATAAAGCAAAAACAGTATACGAGAAAATCGAGCTTCTTAATAAAGAAATTAAAAGCTTACTTATTGAAATTGAAAAACTAAACTAAATAATCAAGAAAGGAATAATTATGAAACTATTTAATTTTGTAGATTTTTTTTATGTTATTGAACATAATAATGAATATTTTGAATTTGAAATTGAAGATGATTTTTTAGATAATATATCTGAAGAGTTAGATATTGATAATTTTGATATTTTAAAAATGTCAGAAATATCTGAAGGTAATTTTGATATTCTTATAAAAACACCTAAAGGTGATGAAAAAGTTTATAAGTATACTCTTTCTTCTGAAAGAATATCTTATATTTTATCTATTACTGAGTAATCGGAATTTTATACAATTATTTAATTTTCCAATAACCCAAGAAGCTCTTAAAAACCTTCTTGGGTTATTTTTGTTTTAAGATAAAATTTACAAAAAAAGCTTAAATTCTTTTATATATAGAATTTAAGCTTTTTTTTATCGATTCATTTAACAGATAATTTTTTATACAGCATTACTGGCTATTATTTTAAAGGTTTTATTTTTATTAAACTTTCTTCATCTTCATTATATTCTAAAATAACATGTAAATTTCCTAATTCTCCCTCAAAAAATTTAGTTATTCCTAGTAATCGAATTATTTTATTAACCTCTTTTATATTTTCACCTTCTAAAATATCTAAAATATCCAATTGAAACATTGACATATTTTTATATATTTTTTTTATTTCAATATTTTTGGCCATATCTGCTGTATTTATTTCTAAATTATCTTTAATTTCTTTTTTGGCCACTTGTATTGTATCTATTTTTGGTTCTATTATCTCAATCTCTTGTATATAATTATTTATCGACGTATGTGTTGTATTTATTTTATTCGATATTTCAATTTCATCTACAATTGAAGTTTCTAAAGGAATTTTATCTTTTTTAGCCTCTTCTGTTGTATATTTATTTAAATTTTTCTCTAAATAATCTTTTACAATTTTATCTTTAGCTGCAGTAAAGGCCATTTTTTGTATTTTACCTTCTACTCCACACATTTTTATATAATCTTTATAAGCTTCTTTTTCTATTTTTTCTTTTTCTTCTAATGTAATTCTTCCTAAGAATTTTTCTATTTCTAATTCATTTTCTAAAGATTTTGGAACTTCTAATTCTAAGTTTTCTAATTTTAAATTTTCATTACTAGCCTTTGGTGTTGTACTTTTTTTCTTCTGTTGTATATAATCCTCAGCCCATCCTTTTGATAATGCTTGTATCATATAACTTCTAATATTACTTACTTTTTGTACTTTTATATATTCAGATACTAATTTAATATGTTCAAATCCATACTGTCTTATTCCATCTTTAATAACTTTTGGCAATGTTTTTAATTCCCTTGCTTTAGATGGTAGTATTTTTAAAATCTCTTCTAATTTTTCATTAGTTGGTATTCTATCTACAGTTTCAGCCTTTACAGCTTCAAAATGTTTATTTCCATCATTTGGTAAATCTACTCCACTATCTGTATGAGTTATAAGTAAATTATCAAAATGATTTTTATCGTCATAAAAATATGATTGCTTTAATTCATTATGCGATTCATTAAAATAAAATTCAAATTCAGATTCTATCCATTTACTATTTTTTATAACTGTATAATCCGCTATTAAATTCATTTTTTTTAATTCTTGACAACTCTTTTCAATAACTTTTATAGTTCTTCCAATTTTTTGAATATTCTCACTCAAAGGAATTCTTTTAATTAAATTTATTGAAAGAACTTTTATATACATTCTATTAAATCTTAATTTATTAATAAGCATGTATAATGCTCTTGTAATTGGATTATCCATACTTAAAAGCAACTGAGAGTCATATACCAAATAACCTTTTCTTATTATATTATCGTAAAAATGCTCTGATATTGATACTTTTATTACTTCTTTTATTCTTCTATCAGTAAATAATTCTTTTTCAGATTCTTGAGCTTGTTTTAAGGATATCATATGAATATTCATAATATTCGTATTAATCTGTTCTTCAATAATACCTTTAATCTTATTAGAATATAATGAATTTTTAAATGTATAACTCGTTTGTGATAATCTTATTAATGCTTTTGAAATTCTTCCATAAAATCCCTTAAACGATTCTTGTGCAATTCCCATACTTGTTAAAATCTCACTTATTGTTGTATAAAAAGTGTTGTGATATCTTTTATCTCTCATTATTTTTAATAATGCTATAAATACTCTCTCTTCAAGTTCTCCTGGAATATAATCTCCTGATGTGGGATTAACTTGAATATATGCTTCTTTTGATCTATTAAAAAAATATCTTATTATTTGATTTTTTTTCTTACTTGTACTTTTAGTAAATAGTGGATATTCAATCATATTTATATCTATTCTAACTAAACTATGACTTTTTTCATTTTCAATTTCAGAAACATCCAAAAATTTTTCAACTATTTCACTTGGACCTGTATCAATAACTTGATTCATAGGAATATCAAATCTTTTTACTTTTTTCATTTTCACCAGTCCTTTAATGCTGTATATTTATTTTTTCATCCTCTTATGTTGTATATTTTACAATAAAAAAAGCTTTTTTTCAACTTTTTTTACCATTAGTGCTGTATTATTTTGTTATTTTAATAAAAAATAAGAGATTTTTTCGTTAGTTACTCTATACAAATGGCCATTTCTTTAAAAAAATTTTAATACAGCATTAACGGCTTTTAAAATACAACATTAATGGCTTTAATATACAATACCTATGGGCATAATAATACAACATTAATGGCTATATATATACAACATCTATGGGTATTAAATTTTATTTTAAAATTCCTATCATTCCTTATTTTATCTACATTAAAAGCATATTTTATTTTTATTTTTATTTTTACAACAATATAAACAACTATAAACAACTAAAACAACTATAAACAATCTTTTATTAAAATATTCTAATAAAATTAATTCTTTATTTCTTTAAATTGAAACGAAACAATTCGAAAGTTATATTTTTTTATATTCTTAATCTATTCTTAATAACATTTTAAATCCTTATTTAAATAAAGATATAATTATAAGTTATTAAATCTTTAAAAAGGTAAAACATCTATTTTTACTTAAATTTAATATTATAAATTATTCATCTATTAAATTTTACCAAAATAATATCTTAATAATATTTAGAATTTTTAACTTTACATTTTTTTATAAATTTTTTTTATATGAAAAATGTAAAAACTACTTTAATTATATATAATAGAATAAAAATAAAAAATTTTTAAAAAAATAAAAAACTTTGTTGACATTATTTAAAAATTATGGTACTATTATTTTTGTCAGCGGCAAACGTTGATGCAAAACTAAATAAGTCGGAATATAGCGCAGTCCGGTAGCGCACCTGCCTTGGGAGCAGGGGGCCGCAAGTTCGAATCTTGCTATTCCGACCATTATGGGGTGTCGCCAAGCGGTAAGGCAACGGACTTTGACTCCGTCATGCGTTGGTTCGAATCCAGCCACCCCAGCCAAAAAAGTTTTGCCCCGTTCGTTCAGTGGTAAGGACAATAGATTTTCACTCTATAAACAGGGGTTCGATTCCCCTACGGGGTACCAATGGTGAGGTTCCCGAGCGGCCAAAGGGATCAGACTGTAAATCTGACGGCTCTGCCTTCGAAGGTTCGAATCCTTCTCTCACCACCATATACGCCGCTTTAGCTCACCTGGTAGAGCAACTGACTTGTAATCAGTAGGTAATTGGTTCGACTCCGATAAGCGGCACCATAATAATATAAAACAAAAACACCTGCGAGGGTGGCGGAATTGGCAGACGCACCAGACTTAGGATCTGGCGTTTCGACGTGAGGGTTCAAGTCCCTCCTCTCGCACCATATACAACACTAAAGGACATTAACAACCGAATAGAGAAAATAGTCAGAAGTTATGAAAATAACAAAATGCCAGAAATGGCAAACCAATAAATGGTGTAAACGTAAGTCTTAGGACTTTAAATATATTTGAATGAAGAGTTTGATCCTGGCTCAGGATGAACGCTGACAGAATGCTTAACACATGCAAGTCGATTCGATTTACCTTCGGGTATTGAGGATGGCGGACGGGTGAGTAACGCGTAAGGAACTTGCCTCTTGGTCTGGGACAACTGTTGGAAACGACAGCTAATACCGGATATTATGAGATTCTCGCATGGGAAACTTATGAAAGCTATATGCGCCAAGAGAGAGCCTTGCGTTCCATTAGCTAGTTGGTGGGGTAACGGCCCACCAAGGCGACGATGGATAGCCGGCCTGAGAGGGTGAACGGCCACAAGGGGACTGAGACACGGCCCTTACTCCTACGGGAGGCAGCAGTGGGGAATATTGGACAATGGGCCACAAGCCTGATCCAGCAATTCTGTGTGCACGATGAAGGTCTTCGGATTGTAAAGTGCTTTCAGTTGGGAAGAAGAAAGTGACGGTACCAACAGAAGAAGCGACGGCTAAATACGTGCCAGCAGCCGCGGTAATACGTATGTCGCAAGCGTTATCCGGATTTATTGGGCGTAAAGCGCGTCTAGGCGGAAAAATAAGTCTGATGTTAAAATGCGGGGCTCAACTCCGTATTGCGTTGGAAACTGTTTTTCTAGAGTACTGGAGAGGTGGGCGGAACTACAAGTGTAGAGGTGAAATTCGTAGATATTTGTAGGAATGCCGATGGAGAAGTCAGCTCACTGGACAGATACTGACGCTAAAGCGCGAAAGCGTGGGGAGCAAACAGGATTAGATACCCTGGTAGTCCACGCCGTAAACGATGATCACTAGGTGTTGGGGGTCGAACCTCAGCGCCCAAGCTAACGCGATAAGTGATCCGCCTGGGGAGTACGCACGCAAGTGTGAAACTCAAAGGAATTGACGGGGACCCGCACAAGCGGTGGAGCATGTGGTTTAATTCGACGCAACGCGAGAAACCTTACCAGCGTTTGACATCCTAAGAAGTTTCCAGAGATGGATTCGTGCCGGCTTGCCGGAACTTAGTGACAGGTGGTGCATGGCTGTCGTCAGCTCGTGTCGTGAGATGTTGGGTTAAGTCCCGCAACGAGCGCAACCCCTATTGTATGTTGCTACCATTAAGTTGAGCACTCATGCGATACTGCCTGCGATGAGCAGGAGGAAGGTGGGGATGACGTCAAGTCATCATGCCCCTTATACGCTGGGCTACACACGTGCTACAATGGGCAGTACAGAGAGTTGCCAACCCGCGAGGGTGAGCTAATCTCTTAAAGCTGTTCTTAGTTCGGATTGTACTCTGCAACTCGAGTACATGAAGTTGGAATCGCTAGTAATCGCAAATCAGCATGTTGCGGTGAATACGTTCTCGGGTCTTGTACACACCGCCCGTCACACCACGAGAGTTGGTTGCACCTGAAGTAGCAGGCCTAACCGTAAGGAGGGATGTTCCTAAGGTGTGATTAGCGATTGGGGTGAAGTCGTAACAAGGTATCCGTACGGGAACGTGCGGATGGATCACCTCCTTTCTAAGGAGACTAACTTTTTCTCTATTCGATTGATACTGTTCTTTGTAAGTATGGGGATATAGCTCAGTTGGGAGAGCGACGCACTTGCACTGCGTAGGTCAGCGGTTCGACTCCGCTTATCTCCACCAAAACATTATCAAACTTGGACATTGGAAACTATATAGTAGATATTGAGAAAATATTCTAAATTAACTAACAATTCATTTTTAAGTCAATCTTAAATTGAGTAGTTAGTCTGTCTAAATAATATGAATTATATTACAAGGTTAAAATATTAAGGGCACACGAAGGATGCCTAGGAAGTAAGAGCCGATGAAGGACGTGGTAAGCTGCGATAAGCTTGGTGGAGTTGCAATCGAACTGTGATGCCAAGATTTCCGAATGGAGAAATCTGCTAAGATGGAGTCTTAGCACGAAAGAGGGAACCGGGTGAACTGAAACATCTAAGTAACCCGAGGAAAAGAAAGTAAAAACGATCCCCTAAGTAGCGGCGAGCGAACGGGGGTGAGCCCAAACCGTAGATGTGCCAAGGATGCAGCCGTTGTATCTACGGGGTAGCGGGAAGATCGTCTGAAGAACTGCAAGGTATTCGACATTATGATACGCCGAACTGGAAGGGTCTGGAAAGGCCTGCCGTAGAGAGTGAAAGCCTCGTACAGGTAAACCGTATCAAATGTATGATCTCTCCCAAGTAGCACGGAACACGAGGAATTCTGTGTGAATCTGCGAGGACCATATCTCGTAAGGCTAAATACTCTTACTTACCGATAGCGCATAGTACCGTGAGGGAAAGGTGAAAAGAACCCCGGGAGGGGAGTGAAATAGAACCTGAAATCGTGTGCTTACAAGCGGTCAGAGCCCTTTGGGGTGATGGCGTGCCTTTTGGAGAATGATCCTGCGAGTTACGTTCAGTGGCAAGGTTAAGTTTAACGGAGCCGAAGGGAAACCGAGTCTGAATAGGGCGACATAGTCGCTGGGCGTAGACGCGAAACCTGGTGATCTAAGCCTGTCCAGGGTGAAGCTGTGGTAAGACACAGTGGAGGCCCGAACTCACCGCCGTTGAAAAGTTGGGAGATGAGGTAGGTTTAGGGGTGAAAAGCCAATCGAACCAGGAGATAGCTCGTTCTCTCCGAAATGCATTTAGGTGCAGCCTTGAGTGTTCAATTATGGGGGTAGAGCACTGAATGACCTAGGGGGCATACTGCTTACCGAAGTCAATCAAACTCCGAATACCATAATTCTAGAGCTCAGGAGTGAGACTATGGGAATTAACTTCCATGGTCAAAAGGGAAACAACCCAGACCACCAGCTAAGGTCCCTAATTATAACTAAGTGGGAAAGGAGGTGGAGATTCACAAACAACCAGGAGGTTGGCTTAGAAGCAGCCATACCTTTAAAGAGTGCGTAATAGCTCACTGGTCGAGAGTCTCTGCGCCGACAATGTAACGGGGCTAAGTTATAAACCGAAGCTGTGGAGTTGCGTAAGCGACTGGTAGGAGAGCGTTCTGTAGGCCGTTGAAGGAGAATCGACAAGAGACTCTGGAGGTATCAGAAGTGAGAATGCAGGAATAAGTAGCGAGAATGGGGGCGAGAATCCCCCACGCCGGAAGACCAAGGGTTCCAGGGTAAAGTTTGTCTCCCCTGGGTAAGCCGGGTCCTAAGCCGAGGCTAGATTGCGTAGGCGAATGGAAAACAGATTAATATTTCTGTGCCACTGATATCAAGTGATGGAGGGACGCAGGAGGTTATGCACGCTGGCGAACGGAAGTGCCAGTTCAAGCATGTAGCGTGGTCTAGTAGGAAAATCCGCTAGACTAAACGTGAGGTGTGATGAGGAGTCGTAAGATGGAAGGTGCAAATACCACACTGCCGAGAAAAGCTTCTAAGCGTTATAAAGATATTAGTGCCCGTACCCCAAACCGACACAGGTGGTCAGGATGAGAAATCTAAGGCGGACAGGCTAACTCTCGTTAAGGAACTCTGCAAAATAGCCCCGTAACTTCGGGAGAAGGGGTGCCTTTTATGGTGAGCGTACACGCGACGCAAAGCTATGAGAGGCCGCAGTGAAGAGTCTCAGGCGACTGTTTAACAAAAACACAGGTCTATGCTAAGCTGTAAGGCGACGTATATGGGCTGACACCTGCCCAGTGCCGGAAGGTTAAGAGGAGGAGTGAGAGCTCCGAATTGAAGCCCCGGTGAACGGCGGCCGTAACTATAACGGTCCTAAGGTAGCGAAATTCCTTGTCGGGTAAGTTCCGACCTGCACGAATGGTGTAACGATCTGAGAGCTGTCTTGACGGGAGGCCTGGTGAAATTGTATTACCGGTGAAGATACCGGTTACCTGCAGTAGGACGGAAAGACCCCATGGAGCTTTACTGTAGCTTGGTATTGGGTTTTGGCATCGTATGTATAGGATAGTTGGGAGACTATGATGCGTGGTCGCTAGATTACGCGGAGTCACTGGTGGAATACCAACCATACTATGTCGGAATTCTAATTTGAGGTTTGTACCCTCGAAGACAGTGCTAGGTGGGCAGTTTGACTGGGGCGGTCGCCTCCGAAAGAGTAACGGAGGCGTTCAAAGGTTCTCTCAGGTTGGATGGAAATCAACCGCAGAGTGCAATGGCATAAGAGAGCTTAACTGCGAGACTGACGGGTCGAGCAGGTGCGAAAGCAGGACATAGTGATCCGGCGATTCCGAATGGAAGGGTCGTCGCTCAACGGATAAAAGCTACCCTGGGGATAACAGGCTGATTCTACCCGAGAGTCCATATCGACGGTAGAGTTTGGCACCTCGATGTCGGCTCATCGCATCCTGGGGCTGGAGAAGGTCCCAAGGGTTGGGCTGTTCGCCCATTAAAGCGGTACGTGAGCTGGGTTCAGAACGTCGTGAGACAGTTCGGTCCCTATCCACTGTAGGCGTTAGAGTATTGAGAAGATCTGTCCTTAGTACGAGAGGACCGGGATGGACAAACCTCTGATGTACCAGTTGTCACGCCAGTGGCACAGCTGGGTAGTCACGTTTGGAACAGATAACCGCTGAAAGCATCTAAGCGGGAAACTGACTTCAAGATAAGTACTCTTTAAGATACCTTCGAGACTAGGAGGTTGATAGGTTGGGGGTGTAAGAGTTGTGAGACTTTTAGCTGACCAATACTAATATATCGAAGTTTTAACCTTAATATACTACTATATAGTTTTGAATGATCCAAGAAGTGACAAAGTCACGACTATGGAAAATTCATAGTTCACACAAATAAATATTGATTGGCAACGATAGCTATGGAGGTACACCCAGTAACATTTCGAACCTGGAAGTTAAGCCCATAAACGCTGAAAGTACTTGGGGGGCAGCCCCCTGGGAGGATAGGAAGTTGCCAATCTTAAAAAAGTGCTTCTTTAGCTCAGTTGGTAGAGCGCACGACTGTTAATCGTGTTGTCGCTGGTTCGAGCCCAGCAAGAAGCGCCATTTTTTTATTTTTTGGAAAATGAAAGAACTACATCAGTAGAAAATATTTGACATGAAGATTTAAATAGTGTATACTGTGTTTGAATGATGTATAAATTGAAAGAAATTCTAGTATTTAATATTTAAAGGTCTTTACATAGGTACCTTATATTAGTTGGATTGAATGGAGATTTATTACATGAAATCAAAATTTTTTATGGAGGTATCAAATGAAAGGTACAGTTAAATGGTTCAACCAAGAGAAAGGATTCGGATTCATCACTGGTGAAGATGGAAAGGATGTATTCGCACACTTCTCTCAAATTCAAAAGGACGGATTCAAAACTCTTAACGAGGGAGAAGAAGTAACTTTTGATGTAACTGAGGGAGCAAAAGGACCTCAAGCTACAAACATCGTAGTAGCAAAGTAATTTTAAGGAGTCAATGACTCCTTTTTTTTTACAAAAAAATAATAGCAATTTAAAAAATATATTTTTCATTTTGCATTCTTTATGATAAAATTATTTCATAAAAATCGAAATAAAGGGGGAAAAATGGAGATATTAAATTCATTAATAAATTTTTTTAATGATATTTTATGGGGTTACGTTCTTATTGTAATGTTATTATTTGTAGGAACATACTTTACACTAAAAACAAAATTTGTTCAAATAAGATATTTTGGACAAATGATAAAAATTTTAGGTGATAGCGTTGGTCATAAAGGTGGAGTTTCATCATTTAAAGCATTTTGTATAAGTACTGCTTCTAGAGTTGGAACTGGAAATTTGGCTGGAGTTGCGATAGCGATAGCTTCAGGAGGTCCAGGTGCTATATTTTGGATGTGGCTAATAGCCATTATAGGTGGAGCATCTAGTTTTGTAGAAAGTACTTTGGCACAAATTTATAAAGTGAAAGATGGAGAAGCTTTTAGAGGTGGACCAGCTTATTATATGGAGAAAGCTCTTAATAAAAGATGGATGGGTGTTGCATTTTCAATATTAATATCAATAACTTTTGGACTAATATTTAACTCAGTTCAATCAAATACAATATCTTTAGCTTTTCATGAAGCTTTTAAATTGGATAGAACAATAATAGGTATTGTATTAGCTATTGGAACAGGAGCTATAATCTTTGGTGGAGTTCAAAGGATAGCGAACTTTAGTGCTGCAGTAGTACCTGTTATGGCGATTCTTTACATACTAGTTTCATTGTATGTAATTGTAAGCAATATAAGTATGGTTCCAGAAATATTTAGAGATATAATTGAAAATGCTTTTGGTATTAGACAGGCAGTTGGTGGAGGAATAGGAGCTGCTATTATGACTGGAGTAAAAAGAGGTTTATTTTCTAATGAAGCAGGTATGGGATCAGCACCAAATGCAGCGGCAGCAGCGGAAACCTCTCACCCTGTAAAGCAAGGATTTGTACAAACTTTAGGAGTATTTACAGATACAATTTTGATTTGTTCATGTACAGCTTTTATGGTTTTAATATCAGGAGCACATAAGACTGAAGGATTAACAGGAATTCAATTAACTCAAAATGCCTTAAGTTCTCAAGTTGGAGGATGGGGAAATATTTTCATCGCATTATGCATATTATTATTTGCTTTTAGCTCAATAATTGGAAATTATTATTATGGAGAAACGAATATAGAATTTTTAACTCCAAATAAAACTTGGTTAAACTTATATAGAGTTGGAGTTATAGGAATGGTAATGTTTGGTTCTATTGGAGAGTTAGCACTTGTTTGGAATATGGCTGATTTATTTATGGGATTAATGGCAGTATTGAATCTTATAGCTATATTCTTACTAGGTAAAGTTGCTTTTGAAGCTTTAGGTGATTATAGCAATCAAAAAGAGAGTGGACTAGATCCTAGTTTCAATAAAAATGATATAGATATGCCATATGGTGAAAGAGTTGAGTGTTGGGATTAAGAAAAGTTGTTGACTTAAATCTTAAAATGCTGTAAAATCTCTTATAGTGAGCCTCCATAGCTCAATTGGATAGAGCATCTGACTTCGGATCAGAGGGTTATGGGTTCGATCCCTGTTGGGGGCGCCACAATAAACCATACACCTAATTTAAGATTAAAATATAAAGAGCTTAGACTTTTAAATCTAGGCTCTTTTTTAATGCAAAACTATATGTACATCCAATGGAGTTTTACTGTTGATATCAATTCTTTCTATCATAAGTTTAAAAATTGATTTTAGATCGTTTATATCATCGTCAGTTCTATTAGCTATAACTTCCTTTAAAGTTTTTAAATTATTATTAAAACTTTCTTTATCTTTGATATTATAAGTTAATGTTTTTAAACGATCTAACTCATCTAGTAATCCAGATATATCCTTTTCAATTTTTTTCAATTTATTTTCAATTTCATCTTCTGATAAAAATCCTTTTGTATATAAAGAAACTAATTTATCTTTTTCACTTCTTAGTTTGTTAAGCATATCTTCTATTATTTTTTCCCTTTCAGAAGTATCAATAGATTTAATTTCATTGAGTTCATTAAGTTCTTGAAGATCTAAAATTTGTTTGATTACATATTTTTCAAGAATATTTTTAGATATAGTTCCTTTGCAAACCTCACACCGATAGCTATATTTTGTTGCTTTTGTTCGCCAATGTTTAAATTTTCTTTGATACATTTTTCCACCACATGTACAGTGTAATATTCCAGAAAAAAGTAGATAACTAGGATTATTTCTAGTTTTTATACATATTTTTAAAAGTTCTTGAACTTCTTCAAATAGTTCTTTTTCTATTATTGACGGATGAATAGCTTTAAATGTATGGAAAACTTTATTAATCTTAACTCTACCAGTATTTATATTATTTTCTCTTCTTCCATAAGGAAGAAGTCCTATATAAAAATGATTTTTAAGAATCCATAAAATACTTGAAATATTCTTATCAATACGTTTTGATATTACAGATAAACTTTTAGTTTCTTTATACATTGTAAATATATTTTTAACTATTAGAGCATTAGGTTCATCTATTATAGTATTTCCTTCGGAATCTCTTTTATAACCAAGGGGAAGATTTCCCCCTTGAAATTTACCATCTTTTGCTCTTTGAAATTTATTTGATTTTACTCTATGAGAAATTTGTTTTCTTTCATATTCTCCCAAACTTGATTGGATTTGAAAAAATAACATTCCAGTTGGTGTAGTTGTATCTAATTCTGGTTGAGAAATAGATACAAATTTAATTCCCGCTTTTTCAAGTTCTAAAATAAAGTTTAACATGGTAATAGTTTTTCTAGAAACTCTAGAAGATTCATATACAACTAATATATCAAAACTTTTTTTATCAATTTCTTTTTGAAGCTTTATAAAACCTTCTCTATCGTCATCAGCACCAGATTGTACATCCTCGAGTATATTGTAAACTTCAAATCCTTTAAACTGACAGAAGTCTTTACATTTCTCTATTTGGAAATGTAAAGATTGTCTATCCTCTTGCATTGTGGTAGAAACTCTAGTATAGATTAGTGCTTTCATTTTTTACTCCTCTTTCTTTTTGTTTTTCTTTCAACTCAAAGATCATTTTAATTATCGCCTCTTTATTTTTCATTTTAAACCTCCAAATAGAGACAGCAAGAGCTATCTAAATTATTTCTAATATTTTTTTTATGCTTTCAATAGCTCTAGAGTCTGGAATTCTAATTCTACCAGTACAAATTAAAGGTAACTGCTCTTTAGTAATCTTATTTTTCATTTTTATCATCTCCTTAGATACTTAGTTTTTATATTCTATAATATATATTTATTTCTATTTTATATATTCGTAGAATGTGATTAATTCAAATCCACTTTTATCAGAAATTCCAATATTAGACTTTTTAAGTTCAGCAATATTTATACTAAACTGCTCATTTATTTTTCTTTTTATTAGTGAAAGAGTAATATTAGAAACTCCCCTATATTTAGGTAGTTTATGTGTTTTTCCACTAGAAATCATTCTTGTAACAATAGAATTAAATTCATCATCTGTGTTTTGTGGAGTTATCTTACCATTAATATTTATAAGTTTTGAAGTTAAGGGTGAGTAATTAAATTCTTGATGAAGAATAAGTCCATTATGGTCATTCTTAGTAATAGGACTAATTATAGAGATATTGGAATTTTCTTTAAAAAAATTATATTCCAATAGATTTTCTGTTTGACCAAATCCGTTAATGGCATACTTTAAACAGAGAGATTTATTTAATAGCTTAACTAAAATTCTATTTTCATAAAGAATCACAAATTCAACATCATCAGTAGTACCATGAATAGCTTCAAGTATAAATTTTATAGATTTTGAATTTAATGGATTGTGAAATTTTCCTAAAGCTAAGGCATGAAAAAATGAAGCATACTCAACAACACCATCAATAATATATTGAGGTGGAGTTTTTTCAAGATACATGACTTTTATAATTCCAGAAGTCAGTTTGGTTATTAAGTCTTTAGCTCTACTATCAAATTTATCATCAATATGAATTTGATTTAAATTAATAGAGTGAAATCGTAAATTAAATAGAGTTTCACCAAACTTTTTAATATGATCAGGATTAATTTCTGTATAGATTCTTTTACCAAAAAAATCTTTGTAATGAGGAACAAGAGCAGCTTGCTTTGATAAGAAAGCAGGATCTTTGAGTGCAGTTGAAAAATTTGATAAAAGATTATCAATAGTGAAATCAGCATTTGAAATAATGTTAGTATATGAATTGCCAATAAATGCACAAGATAGATTAGATATAGTTTGCTCTTTTTTGTTGAGGTTATAGCTACATGATGTTAGAAAACTTTTAAATTCAGATACGATAGGCATTGGAAGTGCTGTACATTCTTCAAAGATACAAACTCCTTTAGAAAAAAGAACATCTTCTTTGTTATCTGAATTTTTTTTAGCATCACCTCTTAATTGAGCAGAGGTGATAGGTTCAGAAAGAATATGTACCTCATTTCCCAATAATGGATAGAGTATACTTTTTCCTTCCGATTGATGACCACAAAGTAATATTGAAATATTAGGTTCAGATATTATTGCCAATTTAGTTAATGTACTCATAGTCACTATGAAAGTAATTGGAGATGTAGCTCCAATTACTTGATGAACTTTTTTTAAACTGTCTTTAATATTCATTTATATCAACTCCAGATTCGATAATATCGTTATAAGAAAGGGAGAAAGATAAATTTACATGATGGTAGAATTGTTTTTTATCTTCTAGCAATTCCATCCAATCTATTTCAATATCTTTATTTATTCCAATAGGAGTTACGTTATAAAGTTCATATTGTTCTTTAGTTTTGTTATAAATTATATTTTCAGGTACAAGACTTTCAAAGATAAAATGTTTAACGATACTTAAGTCAGTAACTATTTGTTGATAAAGATTAGAGTCGGTTAAAATTGGTAATTCAAATATTAGATTATCTTCACAAAATGCAATATTTAATAAAACAAATTTTTCATATAGAAGAGTTTTTTCTATAAAAGCAGAAAGATCTTCAATTTCTTCAACTTCTTCTAAATCATCAAATATATTTGTAATATATTTAGAGGCTTTAGAAAGAGATTCAGTTTGTTTAATTTGAGATAGTAGATTTATCAATTTGATAACTTCTAAATCATAATCATTAAGGTTTTTAATTATTTCCTTTAATTCTTCATAAAGAGATTCAGATTCTAGTTGAGATTTAAATTCTTTTGCTATTTTTCTTAAATTTCTAAGAATACTCCTGTCAGAAGTATTTAGATTATCTTTTAAATTATCAATAATTTCATCTTCGATAGCTGTAAGAATAGTTGAAAGTTTAGAGAAACTATTGTCAGATAAACAAGTTATAATTTTTTGTTTATCTTTTTCTCTTAAAAAGTTAAGCTCAGAAATTTTTGCAAGTATTTCTTCTTTTATTTTTATATGACAAGGAATCCAACCATAAGTTTTTTCTAAAAATAAAATACTATTAATATTTTTTCCAAAATTCACTATTGTATTGTTATAGTTTATAGTAGAATCATTAAACAAATATCCCGTGTATTTAAGGTTTTCTTTTATGTATTTCTTCTTAAAGTTTTTTGATACCAATGTACTTATATTTTCGATTAAAGCAAATGTGTTTTTCATAAACAAAATCCTCCTAATATGTGTTTTATACTTTATGATAAAGCAATTTTTAAATAAAAACAACTTGAAAAAATCTTTAAAAAAGATTAAAGTTTATTAGTATTAATATATTTTCATAAAATTATATTAAAAAATCTGAAAAAAGGATTTTTATAAGAGAAAATAAAAAAGGAGTTAAAAAAATGTACCAGAAAATTTTTATAAAAAAAAATGAAGAAGAGTTAGATGATATTTTGGAAGAGTTAGATGGATTTTTTAAAATTATATTGTATAGTCTTAAAGAAAATGAATTAAAAAGCGAAGTTATTTTAACAGAAGATTCTTTAATTGAAGAAGTTGAGAGAAGAAATAAGAAAGAGGAAATTTATATAATTATAGCTCTATATAATGAACCACAAAACATAAAAAAATCAACTAATTATAAAGATAAAAATGAAATAGAAATTTTAGATGACTTAACTTCTATTTTTGATAAAAGAAAGATAAATAATTGTTTTAATTATAAATTAAAAGACCAAGAAAGACAAGAAATAGTAAAAAGATTGAGTAAGTTTCTTATTCCTAGTGGAAATGAAGAGAATATCTTAGAAGAATTAAAAAAATACATAAAGCAGATAATAGAATTAGATGAAAAATTGTATGAAGGGTATCAAGTAGAAAATTTGAAAGAACTATTCAATGAAAATGAAAAAACTAAATTAAATTTAAGAAAAAATCAGCAAATAAAAGAACAATTAAAAGAAAAATTATTTGATAAGATTGATAAGAAATATAAACTTATAAAAAAAAATGATTATTCATTAATAAAAAAAACTTATTTGAAATTAGGTATATTAAATACAGAAAGATTTGAAGAGGCTGTATTAGATGAAAGCTTTGAAATTTTACACGAAATAAATAGAGAAGAATTTTCAAAATATTTAAAACGATTTTATGGAAGTGGTTTAACAAAAGAAAAAGTTCCAAATTTTGAAAAATATTTAGAAAAAAATAATTTAGAAGAAAAAATTCAAAAAAAATATTTACAAATAAAAGAAAATTTAAATAAAGAAATTAGTAATAAAAAATGGAAAGAAATTGAAGTTATTCTTTTGAAAGATCCAGAAATTTTTTTAATTTTATTAGGGAATAATTTTGATGAAATAAAGTATTATGAAGAAGAATTAATTGATTTTTATAAAAAAATTATAACTTTAGAAAAAATAAAAATTTCTGAAAATAAAATAACCTTAGAAAGAAGATTGTTAATGTTCTTTTCTGAAGAAATAATTAAAGAGTTATTATTAACAGTAAAAAAAATAATATTAGGGATGAGAGAAGAAGAAAAAAAAATTGAACTAAATTACCGTGAAAAGAATGAGCAAAAGAAAAGAAAAGAAAGATATCAAAATAGAAAAATAGAAGAATATGAAGAAATTCAAGATTTTTTAGAAGAAAATAATTTAGAAGTATTAAACAAACGTTTTAAAAAAATCTATAGAGTTTTTGAAGATGAAGAAGAAAATTTAATTGATTTATTGGATTTAACAAAAAAAAATATAGATTCAGAGTTGAAAAAAATTCAAGTAAATCTTTTAAAAAAAATTAAATTGATTATAGATGAAGGTACTTATGATAGAAGAATAAGATTAGAAAAAATATTTGAAAGAATATTTCAACCTTCATTTTTCATAGAAGAAGCAGTTGAAAAATATCTTGAATATGAAGAAATTAGAATAAAATATGAGATGTTTAAAGCTAGATAATTATATATTATAACTTGTATAGAAATAAAATCCCAAGAAATAAAGTTTGGGATTTTTTAATTTTTTGAATGGAGGTTATAATAGTGAGTTTAAAAGAAAAATTAGAAAAACCATTTTCAGATGATGAGTTAGAGTTTAGAGTTGGTGCTACTAATTCGGATAAAACAAATGGGTTAGCATTAGCATACATCCAAGCGAGAGCTATCCAAAATAGACTAGATGAAGTTGTAGGGATTGAAAACTGGAAAGTTTCATACAAGGAAATTAATGGTGGTTTTATAGCTAAACTAGAACTTAAAATTAATAATGAATGGATAGCTAAAGAGGATGGATCTGGAATTACTGACTATGAAGCAATAAAAGGTGGAATATCTTGTGCTTTTAAAAGAGCTGCTTCAGTATGGGGTGTTGGAAGATATCTTTATGAAATTGAAGGTCAATGGCTACCAATAGAGCAAAGAGGTAAAAGTTATATATTCAAAGAAACACCTAAATTAAATAATCAAAATAAAGAAAATCAAATTGAAGAAACCAAAGAAGAAAGAGCTAAAAATATAGAGCTTACATTTGGAAAATATAAAGGAAAAACTTTAGGAGAGATTCTCAGAGAGAATAAAGACTATTTAATATACTTAACTACAAATAGCAAAGATACAAAGATTATCAATGCTTGTAAATATTTATTAAATTTGAAGGAGGTAGCATAATGTTAGGAATGATTGGTGGAGTTTTAGTTGTAGTAGGAACAGCTGTAGGTGCCTTAGATAGTATAATAAATAAAAAGTAAGGAGTTATAATATGGAGTTGCATGAATTTTTAGAAAAATTAGATAATATTAAAAAGCCTCTGGACACCGTTCCAGAGGTTTTATTTTAAGGAGGAGAGTTATGAAAGCATATGAAATTGTTAATGGTATGATAGATACCTTAGATATATTTTTAGAATCAGAGCAAAGTGAAGGAGATAAAGAAAACTATGAGTTTATAATGGAGTTCCTAAAGGAAGAGTTACAAAATAAAAGCAGTAATATTGTAAAGTATATTAGGAATGTTTCTCTAGAAGTTGAGGTATTATCCCAAGAAGAAGATAGATTAGAAAAACTTAGAAAACAAAAAGAAAAAAAAGTTAATAGTTTGAAAAAATATCTTACAGACATACTTTTAAACTTAGATAAAAATAAGATTGAAACTGAACTAGGAAATCTAGGACTTAGAAAAAGTGTTTTAGTAGCAATAGATAATTTAGATCTTATACCTAAAAAATATATCCAAAAGAAGATTGAATTAGTACCAGATAAAAGATTGCTATCAGAGATATTAAAGCAAGGTAAAAATATAAAGGGAGTACATCTAGAAAATAAATATTCACTACAGATTAGGTAAGAGGAGGGAACTTTGTATAACGTAAACACATATAATGGAACGTATCAGTTAGAATTTAGAGGATGTTTTCAAACTTTTGATGAAGCGATGGAAGAGTTTCAAAAAGCAGAGAAAGAGTATATGGAGAGCTTTGAATATGAGGTTGGAACTACGGAATATAATCATGAGCTAGAGAATTTTATATTTAATAGTAGGATAGATAAAAAATAAAATCATAAAAGAGATTATCCTTAGAGATGATCTCTTTTTATTTAGGAGGAAATTATGAAATATTATTTACATAGAGCAGTAGCAATCAAACCTAAAGGGACTAAAAAATTTAAAATGTCAGAGTACACAATTCAAGAGTTTGATTCATTCAAGAAAGCCTTAGAGGTATACAAGAGAGATTTCTTACTTGAAGGAGACACAGAGCAAAGAGGTTTTGCTACAGAAAAGAAAATAGCTATGAGAATAACTATAACTAAGAAAAAAATTAGAGCAAAGTTATATAAACCACCTTTAAGAACATTTCAAGTATTAGCATTAAACCCACCTACAAATAAATATAGATGTTGTAGAGAATATTTAGAGACAGATTCAGAGTATGGGATAGCACAAGATATGTTCTTAATACTTGAAACTAATTATCAGAAAGCTTGTGATGAGTTCCTTTACGAGATGAAGAAGTATGAAGATAAGAGAAACTCATTCTACATAGAGATAGGAGAGGATAAATAATGTTTGATAAGAATTTCTACCCTACACCGTATAAAATAGGATTAAAGATGATATCAGGACTTAATTTAATGGGAATGAATGTATTAGAACCAAGTGCTGGGAAAGGTGATTTACTTAGTGTTATAAATCAAAAATCAGCTAAAATATTTTGTATTGAAAAGAGTCCAGAATTACAAAGTATATTGCGAGAAAAGAAATATCCAATATTAGGAGATGATTTTCTAAAATATAAACCAGATCACATATTTGATTTAATTTTGATGAATCCACCATTTGATAATGGAGTTAAGCACCTACTCAAAGCTTGGGATATATCAGAGGAAGGAACATACATAAGATGTCTTTTAAATGCTGAAACTATAAAGAATCCTTGTACAAAAGAGAGACAACTTTTAATAGACATATTAGAGAGTAATGATGCTGATGTAGAGTACCTAGGAAACTGTTTTAAAGATGCAGAAAGAAAAACTAATGTAGAAGTTGCACTAGTTAAATTACAAAATAAAACTAAAAGTAAAAAGTTTAGTTTTAAATTTGAAGGATTTTCTAAAGAGGATGATATTGATTTCCAAGAACTTAATATGAATCAATTAGCTAAAGTAGATGTATTACAAAATTTAGAGGATAAGTACACAGCAGTAAAAGAGATTGTAGGAGAATATCTAACTCTAAAAAGTAAATTAGAATATTTCTTAGATGGGATTATAGATAAAGTTTATGTAAATAGCTTATTAGAAAAGAACTCTAGTAATAGCAAAAGAGAGTATGAAGAGGTTCTTGAAAAAGTAAGGTCAGCTTTCTGGAAGTTAGTGTTTGATAAGACTAAATTAGAAGAAAAGATGACATCACAAGTTAAAAGAGATTTCTTTGATAACAAGCAAGAGTATAGCAACTTGCCATTTACAGTAGATAACATAAATAAACTATTAGAAATTCTAATACAAAACTCTACACAAATATTTCAGAACTGTATAGAAGAAAGTTTTGACTATCTAACTCAATACTATCCAGATAATAGAGTTCACATAGAGGGATGGAAAACTAACGAGAGATGGAAAGTTGGAAAGAAGTTTATCCTTCCAGATATGATTGATACATTTTATTTAAAATACGATAAAGGAAGCAATAGAGTGCAAAAGCTTAGTTATTTAAAAAGAGATAAGCTAAGAGATCTAGAAAAAGTTATATGTAATTTCATTGGAAAAAATATCGGCAGAGTTTCAACTATAGAATCAAAAGTTGATATGGGAGTTAATTTTGGTGAGTGGAATAATTCAGAGTTCTTTAAATTTAAGATATTCAAGAAAGGAACTATTCACTTTGAAT
The DNA here is from genome assembly GCF_014250655.1 of Cetobacterium sp. 2G large. Lineage (NCBI taxonomy): Bacteria > Fusobacteriati > Fusobacteriota > Fusobacteriia > Fusobacteriales > Fusobacteriaceae > Cetobacterium > Cetobacterium sp. 2G large. Next base: position 519,183 of record NZ_JACHTH010000007.1, read on the forward strand.
TTATAGATGAAAACATTTGGAATGAATTTAATAGAGTAGCTTGTGAAGGAAAGAAATGGTTAGGTTATTGAGGTAAAATATGGTATATTAAACAAAATTTATTAAATATGGAGGGAACTAATGATAGAACTAAAAAAAATAGATAGAAGTAACTACGAAGAATGTATTAATTTAAAATTAGAGGCTAACCAACTAAAGCATGTTGCTAATAATATTTTGTCTTTAGTTCAATCTGCCTATGAAGAAAATTTTTATCCATTAGGAATTTATAATGAGAAAAAAATGGTAGGGTTTATTTTGTATGATTTTGATACCGAAGTAAAGGGTTGGTCTATGAGTAGATTTATGATAGATAAAAATTATCAAAATCAAGGATTAGGAACAAAGGCATTACAAAAATTTTTAGAATTTTTTAAAGAGAATTATAAAGATGAAAAACTTTATACAAGTGCAAGTTTAGATAATCTGCAAGCAATTAAACTTTATGAAAAATTTGGGTTTATAAAAAAAGATATTTTTGAATATGAAATAAATGGTGAGAAATTTAAAGAAATTAGAATGATTTTAGATATATAAAAATATTTCCGAAGGAGAATTAAATTTCTCCTTCTTTTTATTTATTAAGTACCGCAATTGCTACATAAAAAGGAGAGTGTATGAAGAAGATATTAAAGTTTTTAAAATGCAAAGATATAGAAGAAGTAGTAACAAAAATAAAATCTTACGAGATAAATGAAGAGCTAGAACAGTTCAAAGAGCTTATGATAACTATAGCTAAAGGAAATATAGTTAAAAAGGATTTAACAACAGTAAAGGGCAAAACAGAGTTACTTAATTATTTGAGAACAGATATAGGTTTTAAAAACTTAGAGGAGTTTAAGGTTATATACCTTAGCTCCTCTAATCGTTTAATTGGGGAAGAAACACTATTTAGAGGAACTGTAGACAGAAGTGTAGTCTATCCTCGATTGATAGTAGAGAGAGCCTTAAAATACCCAACTAAGGGCATTATATTCGCTCATAATCACCCAAGCGGTAGTTTAACACCAAGTAAGAAAGATATTGTATTAACGCAAGAGTTAAAAGACCTATTAGATGTACTAGATATAAAGTTGCTAGACCATATCATATTAGGAGATGGAGATCATTTTAGCTTCTATGAAAACGGACTTATTGAATATTAAGAGGAGATGAGATTATGAATAAAGTTATATCAGCAGAAAGTATCACTTGCTTAGGAACTAAAGATATTCAAGTAGACATTACGAGGGATGGATTTGTAGTAAATATTATAGCTTGGGGAGAATGGTATGTAGAAGAAGCTAAAGATATAAAGGAATTGGAAGAACTATTAAATGAATTCAATGTACAGCAATACACAATAAATGAGATAAAGGAGAGAATTAAAAATGCCTAATTACTGTTTTAATAGAATCAGATTGAATGTAACACAAGATGAGTTAGAAAAAATAAAAGAAATAGTTATGTCTAAAGATGAATTTGGAGATGAGTATTTTGATTTCAACAAGGTTATTAAAAGACCTAAGAATATGCTATTAAGAGCTTTTAAAGCTAATACATTAGAAGCTTTCAGTAAATATTACTATGAGAACCCAGATAAACTAGAACAAAAGATATTGGATGAAATAATTAGCAATAAGATTTTAAAAGTTAGAATAGATGGAAAGTTAGTTAATATAGACTGTTATGTAGATGAAAAATATTCATTAGAGGAACTCAAATATTATACTGGTGAGATGTTGATATTGTGGTATGACTGGTGTGTTGATAACTGGGGAACTAAATGGAATTCTCTATTTTCCTCTATCGATAAGGATGAACTAATATTTAGTACTGCATGGAATCCAATATCACTAGAACTATTTGAAGGTTTTATTAATATTTGTAAAGAAGTGATAGGAAAGAAAGCTAGTGATATTTGGTTATATTATGAAGAGTGTGGAATAGGAATCTTTGGAAGATACTTTATTCAAGATGAAGAGCTTTATTATGATGAAGATTATAGAGAAGAGGTAGCTTAAAAATGTATGAAATTATAGTTGAAATAAAAGGTGAAGAGTATAGTTATGGAGAGTTTAACAGCAAAAGAATGGCTGAAAGTTTCCTAGAAGATCTTTATGAAACTAAAGAGATAGCTAGTGATGTAGAAGCATGGATAGAAAAATATAGATAAATCAATGGGTAGACTTCAATACTACCCATTTTTATTTTTTAAAAGTAGAAATAAAAATACAAAAAAAGTTTCTATTTATAGAACTAAATATAGAAAAATCATATGTATTTAAAAAGTTTGAATAACGTTATATAATAAAGGGATTTAGAAAATACGCAAAGGAGGTTGGAATTGAAGAAAAAAATAAGAGTACTAGTTCCAACTTTTATATTGGAAATACTAGAAAAAGATTGTGAGTTCTTTGAATTTACAAAGGAAAAACTATGTAATGAAATATTTTTAAAGTTCTCTTTAAAATTTAGATCACGATACCAAGATGAGATGATATTCGAAGAAAAAGAATATTTACAATTCACTTTAAATAAAGCAAATCAAAGATACTATACTGATTTATTGAAAGAGCTTCCAGAAGCTAATGATTCAGAAATTATTAGAGAAATATTTTCAACATATTCAGTATTAGTTCCATTTTTAAGAGAAATTTACCTTTTCAGAGAAAAAGTTATATTTCTACATTCAGCAATGAAAGAATATAGAGTTTTAAAAATAGATACTTCTAGTGGAATTGTGGAAGGAAGAGTCTCTCAAATCTATAGATGTAAAGAAAGTGGCTATCTAAAATTAAATGTAGATGAGAGTAGTTATTATGTAGGACAAGTGAGAGTTATATCTTAAGAAAGTTCAAGTTAAAAACAGATTGAAATAATGGTATAACTTTTCGAATATTTGCTCTTGAAGAAATTTTAAAAAAAATAAAAAAAATTTCAAATATAAAAAAAATATTATTGTAAGTATAATATAATAATCAACTTAAATTGGTATAGTTAACGAGGGAGGAGAAATGAAAAAAAATTTAATAATAGCAACTACATTAATTTTATTATGTGCCTGTGACTCTAACTCAATCGAAGGTCGTAATATAGAAATAATTTCAAAAAATGGAAAAGAAAAGGTTATAAACTTAAAAAATAATAGTCTTTTATCAAATGGAACTTATAGAATAAAAGAAGGAAGAGATTATGTAGCCAGATTAACAACAAGAAATGGATTGTTAGATGGTGAATATAAAGAGTTTCATTCAAATGGAGTAGTAAAATTAATTAAAAATTATAAAAATGGATTATTAGATGGAGAATTTAAAATTTATGATAAGTTGAGTTATCTAATAGAATATTCTTTATATAAAAATGGAGAGTTAAATGGAGAAAGTAGAGTTTATAAAAAAGAAGAGTCCGTTTATTATTTAAAAAATTTAGGTAATTTTTTAAATGGAAAATTTGAAGGTAAGCAACTAACTTATTATTCTAGTGGTATTATTAAAGAGGAAATTGAAATGAAACAAGGATTAAAACAAGGAGAATTTAAAGAATTTTATCAAAATGGAAGTTTAAAAGCAATTTGTACCTTTGAAAATGATATAGAAAATGGACCTTTTGAAGGTTATTACGAAAATGGAGATTTACAAATAAAAGGAACTTTTTTAAATAAAAAATTGCATGGAGAAATAACAGCATTTGAAAGAAGAAAAGATAATCCATCAAAATATAACAAAATAGTTTCAAATTTAAAAAATGGAGTTCGAAATGGAGAAGAGAGAATATATCACTCAAATGGAAAAATTTCAATAATTCAAAATTATAAAAATGATAAAATACATGGAGAACTTAAAAATTTTGATTATGATACAGGAAAATTAAGATTAATTCAAAATTATAAAGATGGAGAATTACATGGTTTAGAAATAGAATTTGATAAAACAGGAAAAGAAATATCAAGAAAAAATTTTATAAATGGAAAACAGAGTATTATTTCTAATAAACAAAATATAAAAGAAAATTCAATCAAAGAAAAAAAAGAGAGTAATCCACTAAAAAATATTTTCAAAAATATTTTCAATTAATTTTAGATGATGTAAGGAGGTATAAAATGTATGAGTTAAAATTAATAAATGGAGAAGAAATTTATTTTGAAGAAGGAAGACATAAACTGTATACAGGGAAAATAGAGTATGAAGATTGTGATGGGCAAGCTGTTGAAGGAAAAAAAGAAGGAGAATGGTTATTTTATAATGAAGATGGCTCTCTTTCTAAAAAAGAAGTTTATAAAAATAATATTTTATGTGAAGATATCTTAGAATATTATTCCGAAGGAAGATATGGTAAAATTTTAATAGATGAAAAAGGAAATAGAATAAAAAAAGTTGAATATAATAAATTTAATATAAAAGAAAAAGAAGAAGGCTGTAATGAAGAATGGTATAAAAATTTTTATGAAGATGGAAATTTAAAAAGTTATTCTAAAAGTCTTAGAGATGGAAGTTTTTTGTATGAAAAATATTATGAAAATGGTCAAATAGAAGAAAAGAAAAAGTGGAGTGGATTTAACTGCCATACAATTTTATATTATGAAAATGGTCAATTAAAAAAAGAGTTCAAAGAAATAGGACAAGATTATATAGTTGGAGAAGTTAAAAGTTATTTTGAAGATGGGAAAGTTCAAGAGGTTAATAAAAAATTGAGTTTAGACAATCAAGATGAAAAATTTGAAATTTTAAAATATAATCAGAATGGAGACATAATAGAAGAGGGGATAAGAGAAAGAGGAATAGAAACCTATCTTAAAATAAAAACAAAATCGGGTTATAAAAGAAAAAGAGTGGTATTTGATTTCGTTTTAGAAGAAGAATTTAATACAAAAAATATTTTACAAAAAAGAAAAATTAACTTTCAATATAACTCAAATTTATTGGGAGTTGAAAAAGGAAAGATAGATTTGTTATATTATGAAAAATATTTTAACTTATCTACCCTTGAAAAAATGCTAGGCTATAAAAAAAATTTTGATGCAAATTTATTAACAAAAAAAGAAGATTTTTTTAAATATGATATTAGAGAGATATATTATTTAAAAGAGTTTATAGATTTAAAAGATAAATTAGAGAAAGTTTATTTAAGGACAAATTTAAGATCATATTTGGTTGAATTTTTAAAATGTCAAAAAGATTTCCTAGGATACGTGCTTTGTGTAATTTCCCCTCGTAAAAAAGATGAGTTTGTAGAAATTTTTGGAGAATCATTAAACACAATTTTAGAAATATTTGAGAAATATAATTTGTTAAATGAAATGCTTGATAATTTGATTGAAAACAAGAATCAAGAAAGAAAAAATAAGCAACAAAATGTTTTTGATTCAATATCTTCTTTAGGAAGAATAATAGCTGATTCTTATCATGATAAAATAATGGAAAAGCATAGAAGCAATGGTCAGAATCAAATAGAGAAAGAAGTTTGGAAAATATTAAGAGAGAACCAAGATTTATTTTTATATAGAATAGAAAAAACTTATAGATGGGCATTTTATATTTCAAATGATTTAGAAACTTTTGAAACTAAGCAAGTATTTAAATTAGATAATTGGATTTCAATTGGATTGGAATATTTAAAAAATAAACAAAATCCTTTGTGCTTTCTTAGATTATTAAGAGTACTGTTTAATAATCATCCAATAGTGTTAATATTCCTAGAAATATATAAAAAAAGTGGAATAATTAATAAAGAGGAAATAGAATCATATGGATTTAAGATGGAAGATTTTAATGAAATTCAATACTTTGAAATTTCGAGAATAAATACTTTAGATAAAACTGTGGAAGAAGAAAAGAGAGAAACGGATTTTATTTTTAACTTTAAGAATCAAAAACATAATCAAGAATTTTTCGAATCAAAAGAAATTGAAAAGTTGAATAAAATGAGATATATGCTTGATGTTATTTTAGGAGAGCAAAAAAATGATAATTTAAAATTATCCTTTTGGGAAAAAGAAATGTTATCGGTATTAAAAGATGAAAAAGAGTTAAATAATATGTGTTTAACGATAAAAGATGAGGCTCAAAAAACTGAAAACATAGACTATCAAAAAATACAGAAAATTATTACATTTATAAATAACATAAAACAGCATGAATTTTACAATTATATTTTAAGAACATTGCCTAGATTAAAAGATTTACAAAAAACTTATTCTGAAAATGAAAAGTTTATTATGAAGGTAAAAAATTATTTAAGACAAAAAGAAATAGAAAAAATAGAATATGAAGAAAATCGTTCAGAAAGAAAAAAATTAATAGAACAAGCTTTAAAATTATCTGTTGAAAAGCGAAAAAATGGTAAATTTTTAGCTATTTTAATTTTGGGAATTTCTATTTGGTATGGAACTTATGGAGACTTAATTCAAGAATATATTATACCCAAAATAGCCGAATGGAAATTTCTGTTGAAAAATTTAACAGTTATTTATGGTGGAATTTATCTGGTAAGTTATTATTTTTTAGGAATTATATTAAGCTCTATATTGGGAAGATTATATTTTAATAGTATTATCAAAAAATCTTCTTTAGATAATGAAGAAAAAAAATATCTCCGAGAAATAAGGAATTAGAACTATGAATTTAATCAAAATTCTTAATAATAGTTCAACTATTTAGCTACATAGATTACCAAAAATAAAAAGATTCTAATTAAATATTTGTGTAACCTTCCAAGTTGGAATAATATTAAATTATCTAACTTGGAGGGTTTTTATTTTAGGCTATGTCACAACAAACAGTTGATAAATAGCCATTTTTATAGGGGAGTATCAGAACTCCCCTACAAACTGTTATTTGCAGTTATCTATACTCATTTGGAATTTCGATATGAAATGTCTCACACAATAACTTCACATCATGTGCATCATTTTCATCAAACTCGTATCCCAGATGAAACATTACTTGACTATATGGTTCAATACAGGAAACCTCTATTTCCTCAATTCTTCCTTTACCCGAAAAAGTTTCTACCGGAAAACAATCCCCATCATAAAGAATTTCACCTTCGTCCGTATATTCAAAACAATGCAAATCAATAATTCTGTTTTTCAAATCTTCCCATACAGTATGGTTCAATGTTGTATATTCCATCTTAATCTCATAAAAGCCATTAGCTTTCATTATTTCTATAAAGTTCTGATAATCGTTCTTTTCTACAAAAATGTCAATATCATTATGGGCTCTTGACTGATATCCAAGAAGAGCATCTACACCCCAGCCACCATCAAGAAAGACTTTAATCTCCGCATCTATTGCAAATTGAAGAATCTGTTTTACATCTGTTATATTGACCATCTTATCATCTCCACAAATTCTAATTAGGCGACCAGAGGAACTGCTGGTCTGTTTGATAAATCTCTGCATTTAGCAGTTTTCAATGTTGCCAAAACGAAAGTTAAGAAGATGTTCCTTTTCTCCATGTCGCTTTCTTTGGCGTAATTTACAAGGTTATTCCACACAAGATAGTTGTTCAGATACTTGGTAGAAACACCGTTAAAGCCACGCATAAACCTCTTTAGCTGGCTATGGTAGCTATTGATATGTTGGATATTATAAATGCCTTTCTTGGCTTTGCCAGTCTTTAACTGCACAAGGTCAATGCCATTGGCATTTGTAAATCTCACATAGGAGTTCATCTTGTCCGTAACAAGAGTGGAATTGGTCTTAATCCTACCATCATAAATATGATGTAAATCTCTTGTAGAAACTCTACCAGTATTCGTAATCTTGGAGATAGACAAGCCATTCCTATTAACCGCACAAGGAACACATACCTTTTCTTGGGACAAGCCTCTGATATGTGTAGAATGACCACGCTTATGAGCCTTGCGTGGCATAGCAAATGTCTTACTCTTGCTATGATTGCCCTTGTACGAGATGGCGAAAAAAGTTTCGTCAGCCTCAATAATGCCGTCAAGGGTAACATCGTCTGCCATATTCTGAAGTGCATCCAAAATCTTGTGTCTCCAAAGGAATGCGGTGTTTCTGTGAATCCCACAAGCAACAGCAGTCTTACGAATGGATAAGCCATTCATCATACAATCAATGTACTGCTCCCACACGGACAAGTCTTTTCTTGTACCAGACACAATGGAGTTCGTAGCAATCACGAAGGACTTGCCACAATCCTTACATACATATCGCTGTGTGCCATCTTTACGATGACCATTGCGAACCACATGGATACAGCCACAAAGAGGGCATACACGACCATTTGCAAAGCGTTCCTTTGCTACGAAATCTTCAATATTCAAAGACTTTACAAAGGCAGGACTTAAAAGCATTGTTTTAAGGCTTTCCTGCTCTGCGACAGTCAACTTACCGATAATATCTAATGCGTCTTTGATAGTAGGCATATCCAATTACCTCCTTCGGTGGTACTGTTTCTTACTATTATTATACGCTATTTCTCGTCAAAATCAACCATTTGTTGTGACAGAGCCTTATTTTATTGACAAATTATAAATATATCTAAATTTTAAGCTAAAAGAAAGCATGAACTACTTTTAAATAAGCTCGCTAGGGTACCTGAGAGCCTCGTATACGAACGATAGGACTTCGTCCGAGTGTTTGTACGTCAAGTGTGCGAATACGGCCATTTTAAGCAAATTTACTATTTTACACAAATTAAAACTCAATTTATTTTTTATACACTTCTTTGTTATGATTTTCTTCTAAAAAATAATTAAAATTAAAATATCATTTGAATAAAGGTATAAGGGATATTGTATAGACTTATCATTGATTGATAAGTCTATACAATATCATGTTTAACAGCTATATAGAAATATATACTTACTTAAGTATATTAATATTTAACTTTGCTCCCGCAAACTTAAACACTTAATAATATACAATTATCTAAAATTAAAAAAATTATAAAAACTAACCAACAAAAAGTTTGAACCATTATAAAAGAACATATTTAAATCTATTTTTAATTTAAACTACCTATCTATTTAAACTTTCCTAATGAAATCTTATGCAAAGTTATAAAGATAATAAAACTTCTCAATTATTCATAACAATAACTATGATAAGAGAAAATAGGAAATAAATTACTAAAATTAAATAATAATAAAAAATATCATTTTTTTACAACAATCCCTTGTAACTAAAGGGGAAATAGTATAAAAATGCATAAAAATAAATAGTCATATTTTAATATAAAATATATTAGTAATCGTTAAATACTATGTAAAATAGCATATTTTAATGGTAAATATAGCTAATATATAGGTATATACGTATATTTTATATCAAACAGTGAGTGTAGAAGTGAATGAAATGAAACGGATACACTCACTGAAATATCTAGTAGAGTATTTATTGAATATTATTTATTTAATTTAATTTTAAAACTATTCTCTCTTTTAAAATAAAATTAAAAAGGGAGGTATCTATAAATGGATACAATACAATTAGAAGGAATAATTGAAGAAGGAACTGAATTTACTAGAAAAGAGGAGGATAGAATTAGAAGGACTTTAGATGGATTAGAAAGTCCTTTTGGGTTTTCATACTGTGATGTATTGAGAAGTGGAGTTATATATGGAAGGAAGGAAACTAAGATAATAGTAAAACTATCTTTTCCTAGATTTTACTTTCAGAACAATGCACACTTGATTACAACTTATGAAGAATGTGCAGAGGTACAAAAGCATTTTGTTGAACAGCTTCAAGAGGATAAACTTTTAAGTAAAATAAAGGCAATTAGGGTTACAAGAGTAGACATACCATTTACTTACTTAATAGAGGAAGGAAAGAATTTTTATGATTATACTAATGTGTTTAAAGTGCTTGCTCTAGCATTTACTAAAACATATAAGGAAATCGAAGTTAAATCTATTGTTGATACTTTGAAGAAAAGAGAGCAAACTATAACTTATGCAGATACTCCAACGATAAGTGGTTATAATAAGAAAATAATTATTTATAATCAAATGAAAAATTTAGACAGTAAAAATAGGGAACCTATAGATATGGAGAGAACTTTAGAAAAATATCCAGATTTACCTAGAAGAATGAGAATTGAAATGTCTAAAAGAATAAAAAGAAAGGAAATGACACTTAAAGAGTTTGGAGAATATGAATTATTTAAAGAGTACTTAAAAAAGTATAAGGAAGAACTAGAAGAACTTTTGTTTGATAAGGAATTACTAGATAGAGTTTATGAAGAAGGAGTAGAAAATCTTTCAGAAATACTCGAGGAGGAGAAGGAATATCGTGGGAATTCCTTTACTTATAAAAAATTTGTTTCGGAGTATAAAGAAGATATTTATGACTATAAGATATTAAGAGAAGCACTTAAAATTGTTATTGCTAAAGAAAAAACTAGGGAGAGTGCAATAACAGAAATCAGAAAAGAATTAAATATTCAAGAAAAAAAAAAGGGGTCAATAGTAATTGGAGTTCGTGCTATTGTAAAGGATATAGCATGTACAATAGAAAAATCCTTTAAAGGTCAAAGAAAAAATAAAGTTAAAGAAGAAGAATGGGGAGATTATCCATTTTAAATAGAGATATGTTATGATATAGATGTAAATTATACTTTTATAGAATTAGTTTATTACCTATACAAAGTATAGGTAATAAAAATTAATTTGTCAAGATAAAAATTAATACAAAAGTTGTTATTTAATTTTTAATATAAGAATATAGTTGAGAGAATCTCTTGAAAAAACTAAAGTTATGAACTATATTCTAGTAAAAATGTTAAACTAACTAATAAAGGGGAGATAACTATGACTAAGCAAGAGTTTGTAGCTTTATATCAAGAGAAAATGGAAATCACAACAAAGAAGGAAGCTGAGAGATTAGTAAATGGATTCTTTTCAACTATAGAAGAAGTTCTAGTAAATGGTGATGATTTATCAGTATTAGGATTTGGAAAGTTTGAAACTACAACTCAATCAGCAAGAACTTGTAGAAATCCTAAGACAGGAGAAGAAATAAAAGTTCCAGAGAAAAAAGTAGTTAAATTTAGAGTTGGAAAAGGACTGGCAGAAAAGGTAGCAAAATAGTATAATTGAAGGGAGTGATAGAGATATTGCTTCCTTTTGTTTTTATTATAGTTTTATGGTAAAATATAATTGAAAAATACAAAATATTAATTACCATATTAGGGGGAGTGTTCCATGCAAAGTAACTTTAATTTTTTGAGAAAAGATTGGAATATATTGGCTAGAATTGGAGAGATGGCAGAGTACAACCTGAATAATGATCCAAATACAGCTATGATAAAAATAAGACAGCTTGGTGAGTACATAGCAAAGGCAATTATAAAGGCCGAGAGAATGGAAGATGTTGAAAGTGATAATCAATTAGATAGAATTAGATTATTAAAAAATACTGAATTGATATCATCAGAAATAGAAGATATACTTCATCTAATAAGAAGAAAAGGAAACGATGCTGTTCATAAAGGATTTGAAGATAAAAAAGAAGCAGAGGTACTACTTTCATTAGTAGTAAAGCTATCGGCATGGTTTAATGAACTTTATGGAAGTGATATAAAGTTTGATTCTACAAAGGTATTTTTTCAAAATCCTCAAGATATAAATTATAAAGAGGCTTATGAGAAGTTATTAGAAATAGTTGAGAAGGATGAAAAAGAAAAGGTATTTGAAAAATTAGATATAGATAAAATAGTAGTAAAAACGATTGATGAAAGAAATAATTTCAGAAAAAGTATCAAGAATAGTGTAGACTTATCAGAAGCGGAGACTAGAATTTTAATAGACCAACAGTTGATAGATGCAGGGTGGGAAGCAGATACAATAAATTTAAATTATAAAACTAAAAAAAGTTTGCCTGAATCAAAAAAGTTTTTAGCTATAGCTGAGTGGCCTTGTATAAAAGATAATGGAGCAATAGGATATGTAGATTACGCATTGTTTTATGGTAAAAAGTTATATGGGGTACTAGAAGCTAAAAGATATCGTGTAGATATAGGTGGAACTTTAAAAAGAGATAGTCGAATGTATTCAGAAGGTCTAATTTTAAAAGATGGAGCTGAATTATGTGAAGGAGCTCCATTTTTAAATAAATACAAAGCTCCTTTTATGTTTTCAAGTAATGGGAGAGATTTTAATCCGCATTTAATAGACAAATCTGGAATATGGTTTTTGGATGGTAGAAGAGAAAAAAATTCAGTAAAACCATTGAAAGGATTTTATTCTCCAAGAGATTTGAAAGAACTATTAGAAAAAGATGATATGTTAGCTAATCACACATTAAAAGAAACATCTTTAGATTACCTATCATCAAGTACAGGATTGAATCTTAGAACATATCAAATAGATGCAGTTAAAGCTGTTGAAAATGCTTTGATAAATGGACAAAATAAAGTACTTTTAACAATGGCAACAGGAACAGGGAAAACAAGGACAGCGTTAGCTATTCTTTATAGAATATTAAAAGCAGAAAAATATAAGCGTGTTTTATTTGTAGTGGATAGATCAACTTTAGGAGAACAAACAAAAGATACTTTTGATAATGCTAAAATTGAAAGTGAGTTACCTATTTCAAAAATTTATGATATAAAAGGTTTAACTGATAAATTTCCAGAGGATACAACAAGAGTTCATATAGCTACTGTTCAAGGGTTAATGAAAAGAATTTTATACTCAGATAATAAACCAACAGTAGGACAGTATGACTGCATTATAATAGATGAAGCTCATAGAGGATATATTTTAGATAAAATTCAAGATGAAAATGAAGAGAATTTTAGGGATGAATTGGATTATAGAAGTAAGTATAGAAGTGTTGTTGATTATTTTCAAGCTGATAAAATAGCATTAACGGCAACACCAGCTTTACATACATATGAAATATTTGGAGAGCCAGTATATCAATATTCTTATAGACAGGCAGTTTTAGATGGATATTTAGTAGACTTCGAGCCACCTTACATTATAAAAACAAAATTATCATCAGATGGGATTCATTATGAAAAGGGTGCAGATGTCAAAGTTTATGATAATGAAACAAAAAAAGTAAATGTTGTAAAAAACATTGAAGACCAATTAGATTTTGATGTAGATAAATTCAATACAACAGTTATAACAGAAGGATTCAACAGAGCTGTATGCTCGGCTTTAGTAAAATATATAAATCCTTTTGGGCCAGAAAAAACACTTATATTTGCAGCGACAGATGAACATGCAGATATGATTGTTAGGATTTTAAAAGAAGAGTTTGATACTTATGGGCAACCTCAAATGAATAATGATATGATAGAAAAATTAACAGGTTCAGTAAAGGATGTAGGAAGATTAATAAAGAAATTTAAAAATGAACCTTATCCAACGATAGCAGTAACAGTAGATTTATTAACAACAGGAGTAGATGTGCCTGCAATATCCAATTTGGTGTTTTTAAGAAAAGTGAAAAGTAGAATTTTATATGAACAGATGATAGGAAGAGCTACAAGAAGATGTGACGACATTGGAAAGGATTGCTTTAAAATATATGATGCTGTTGATATCTATACAGATCTAGAAGAGCATAGCGACATGAAGCCAGTTGTAACAAGTCCTAACTCAAATATAAAAAAATTATATTCAAGCTTAGAAAATTCTAATGGAGATATAGACGCTACTAATTATTTTAAGGATGAAATAATAGGAAGACTTCAAAGAAAAAAGAAAAGATTAGAAAAAAGAGGTCAAGATTTTATTAAAGCTCTTTTTAATGCCAAAAGAGAAGACGAAATCTCAAGTATAGATGAATACATAAGGTATTTAAATAATCTTCCAAAAGAAAATATACATGAGGAACTGATTAAAGAAAAAGAGTTTTTAATTTATATAGATAGCTTAAAGTTAGGAATAAATAAACAAGTTATATCAGATCACAAAGATGAAGTTCAAGAAGTTTATCAAGAGTTTAAAAATAGAAGGCCAGAGGATTATCTAGAGAGTTTCAAAGAATTTATTATTGAAAATGAAGATAAAATAGATGCCTTAAAACTTTTAAAAATGTCACCAGAAAGATTTACTAGAAAAGAATTGAAAGAGATTGTTGCTTTACTGGATGAAGAAGGATTTAAACAAAAGAACTTAGAAGTGGCTTATAATATAGTAAAAAATGAAGATATTCTAACAAATATGATGACTTTTATAAAATATGCTATAAAAGGTTCACCAATAATAGATAAAAAAGAAAAGATTAGTGATGTTATGTCTAAAATAAAAAAATTAAATCGTTGGACAGCACCACAAAAAATAATTTTAGAAAGAATAGAGAAATATCTAGAAAATAATGAAATTTTAACAGAGGATGATTTAGAAACATCTCAATTTAAACAGTATGGTGGCTATAATAGAATTGATAAGCAGTTAGATGGGATGTTAAATGAAATAATAGGCATATTAAAACAAGATTTAATTTTAAATTAATGGGAGAAAATAAATGACAAATAATGAAATTGTACAAAAATTATGGAATTTATGTAATGTATTAAGAGATGATGGAATAACATATCATGAATATGTTACAGAACTAACATACATATTATTCTTAAAAATGGCTTCAGAGTTAGATACAGAAAAGAAAATAGGTATAGATAATAAATATACTTGGAATGAATTAAAAAAATTAGACGGAATTGAGTTGAAAAAAACATATCAACAAATGTTGATAGATTTAAGTAATAAGAGTGGAAGTTTAGGAATTATCTATAGAAATGCTCAAACAAAAATAGAAGAACCTGCTAACTTAAAAAAGATATTTAGTGAAATAGATAAGATAGATTGGTATTCTGTTGATAAAGAAGATCTAGGAGATTTATATGAAGGGCTTTTAGAAAAGAATGCTTCTGAAAAAAAATCTGGAGCGGGACAATATTTTACTCCCAGAGTTTTAATAGATTCAATAGTTAGAATGACAAAGCCAGAAATTGGAGAAAGAATATTTGACCCAGCTGGTGGAACATTTGGATTTATAATAGAAGCAGATAAATATTTAAAAAGTAAAACAGATAATTATTTTACATTAACAGCAGAGCAATATGAGTTTCAAGAAAAAGAAGCTTTTTCAACGTGTGAGCTAGTTCCAGATACTCATAGACTTGGTGTTATGAATGCTTTATTACATGGAATAGATAGTAATTATTTTATCCAAGGAGATACTTTATCTGAGTTAGGAAAATCTTTAAAAAACTATGATTTAATATTATCTAATCCTCCATTTGGAACTAAAAAAGGTGGAGAAAGAGCAACAAGAGATGATTTAATGCACGAAACATCAAATAAGCAATTAAACTTTATGCAAATAATTTACAATTCATTAAAGAAAAATGGAAAATCAAGAGCAGCAGTAATAATTCCAGACAATGTTTTATTTGAAGGTGGAGTTGGTAAGGATATAAGAATTGATTTGTTGAATAAATGTAATGTTCATACAATATTAAGATTACCTACGGGAATATTTTATGCACAAGGAGTAAAAACAAATGTTTTATTCTTTGATAGAGGAGTTACAGAACATGGTAATACTAAAGAGATATGGTACTATGATTTAAGAACTAATATGCCTAATTTTGGAAAGACAACACCATTAACAAAAGAGCATTTTGAAGAGTTTGAAAGAACATTTAATAATGAAGAAGAGAAAGAGAAAATCCAAAGATGGAATAGATTCTCACTAGATGATATTGTAAAAAAAGATTACTCTTTAGATTTAGGACTTATAAAGGATGAAAGTATTATAGATTCAGAAGATTTACCAAATCCGATTGATAGTGCAGAGGAAGCTATATCAAAATTAGAAGAAGCTATGGATTTATTAAGAGGAGTTATAAAAGAACTTCATATTTGTGGAGTTGAAAGCAATGAGTAAGAAAAAAAAGATGACAATAGAAGACAAACTAAAAGAGGCTCTTATATTAGTCAAAGATCAACCATATGCAATACCAAGTAGTTGGAAGTGGATTAAATTAAAAGGAATCTGTGAAGTTAAAGGTGGAAAAAGAATACCCAAAGGGTATTCTTACTCTGAAAAAAAGACGGCTAATTTTTATTTAAGAGTTACAGATTTTGAAAATAAAACAATAAATTTAAATAATTTAAAATATATAACAGATGAAGTTTCAAAAAAAATTGAAAAATATAAGATTACAAATAAAGATATATATATGTCAATTGCTGGGACAATAGGTAAGGTTGGGTTAATTCCAGAAGAATTAAATAATTCTCATTTAACTGAAAATGCAGTGAAATTAACAAATTTACATTATGTAAAAAAGAAATATCTTTTAAATTATTTAGAAAGTTCTTTTATAAAAAATGAAATATCTAAATCGATAGTTTCTAGTGGTCAACCTAAATTAGCAATTTTTAGAATAGAAAATTTTAAAGTTCCATTACCTCCATTAGAAGAGCAAGAAAGAATAGTAAACAAATTAGACTCTATGCTTGGAAGAATAAACGAAGCTAAGGAATTAATAGCACAAGCAAAAGAAACTTTTGAAAATAGAAGAGCTAGTATTTTAAATTTAGCATTTAGTGGAGAACTAACAAGAAAATGGCGTGAATCTAATTCAATAGAAAGTTCTAAAATTTTATTAGAAAATTTAAATAAAGAAAAAATTATATTATGGGAAGAAGAGTGTGAAAAAGCACTAGAAGAAGGAAAAAAGAAACCGTCAAAGCCTAAATTACTTTCAGTAGAAGAAATGATTATCCCAAAAGAAGAACAACCTTATGAAATACCTGATAATTGGGAGTGGGTTAAGTTAGAAGAAATAATTGAATATACGACTAATTTAGATATCCAAAAAAAATTAGATAAAAATGAGACTATAAATTATGTGGATATTGAATCTATTAATAATAAATTATTTAAAATAAATACAATTAAAGAAAAAAAAGTTTCAGAGTTATCAACTAGAGCAAGAAGAGTCTTAAAAAAAGGATATATGATGTATTCTTTAGTAAGACCATATTTAAATAATTTTGCTTTAATAGAAGAAGAAAAAGAAAATTTTATAGGAAGTACGGGATTCGCAGTTTTCAAAAGTAAAGTTTCACCTATAAAATATATATTTTATTATATGCAAACAAATTATATAAAAGAATATTATCAGAGCTTTTTAAAAGGATTTAATTCTCCAAGTATAACAATTGAAAATTTTAATAGTACATCTGTTCCACTACCTCCATTAGAAGAACAAAAAGAGATAGTGAGAATTTTAGATAATGTTTTAGAAAAAGAAGATAAAATCAACGAAATCCTAGAGTTGGAAGAGATGATTGAACTTTTAGAAAAATCAATTCTAGATAAGGCGTTTAGAGGTGAACTGGGGACAGGAAATCTTGAAGACGTTCCTTCACTTGAAGTATTGAAGAATATCTTAGAGAAATAAAATTTTAAAGGATAAAACTATAGATGAGGTATGATTGATGAGTGATAAATATTCTAAAGTAGAAGCTATAATAAAAGATTTGCAGGGAAAAACAGGAATGAATTTTCAAAATGGAGTAAAACCTATTTTAGAAGAGTATTATAAAATGCAAGGAAAAACTTTTACAATGCCAGATCCATCTTATGGTGGAGATGATAAAAATGATGGTTGGGTTGAAGAGGATGGAATTTTTTATCAAATATATGCTCCTATAGTTATAGTGGAAAAAAAATCTATAATAGGAGATTTGAGAGATAAATTTAAAGAAGACTTAGAGGGAATTGCTAATCACGTTACTAAAAATGGTAAATGGGGAGGAAAATTCAATGAATTTATATTCTTATACAATACCCATGATAAAGGATTACCTCCAGAAACTAAAAGTAATTACAAAGAGATTGCTTTAGAGATTTCTAAAAAATATTCATGTAATTTTAAATCTAAGTTAGTAAACCTTGATCATATAAGAGATTTATTAGAACAGTTACCCACAGAAGTTTTAAGTAAAATACTAAGAAGAATGGGAAATTTTACTATAGAGGCTTTAGAGGACATAACTCCAAAGGCAATAATAGATACCATTGAATTGATTTGTGAAAAGGTTCATTACTTTGAATATTCAACAGAGTTTGACTATAGAATTATAACTCCACAGGAAAAATTGG
Organism: Cetobacterium sp. 2G large; assembly: GCF_014250655.1. Taxonomy (NCBI): domain Bacteria; kingdom Fusobacteriati; phylum Fusobacteriota; class Fusobacteriia; order Fusobacteriales; family Fusobacteriaceae; genus Cetobacterium; species Cetobacterium sp. 2G large. The sequence continues at coordinate 537,317 of NZ_JACHTH010000007.1, forward strand.
ATAAAAATAATCTAATTGAAAATGCTCCAAAGATAAATTTAATTTTGAAAAAGACAATTTTTATGGAACAAGTTGAAGGTGATTTTATAAATTCCGACTTTGTGTTAAAAGAAAAGTTTGATGTTCTAAAAGCTTATATAATAAGAGAGTACTTAGAGTTAAGAAAAAGATTTTTAGGAGATGAGTTGTATAATAATTTAATAGATAACTTATCAAATCTAGTAAATAGAGCTGGATTTATAAAACCAACAATAGAATTAATTGTTGTTTTTCTTTTTGAGAAGTGCGATATTTTTGAAAAGTAAGAGCTAGAAAACTATACAATTTATGGTATAATTTAAATAAAATAAAGTGAGGAGGTGTAAAAGATGATTTTACCAGATAAGTATATAACACCATCTGAAAGTTTAGTCGGAATAGGAGCTTTTCTTTTAGATGTAATTAGTAAAAAAAGTATAACTACAGATAAATTGTGGTCTGATTTTAATAAGAAATATATTGAAAGTAAAATTATAAAATACCCTCCAACATTTAATAAATTTTTATATACACTTGAAGTTTTGTATTTAATGGGAACTATAAACTATAATGAAAAGGGGGAGATATTCAATGAAAATTTTAAAAATTAGTATATTTAACCCTCAAGAAGATTTAGTTAGAGAAGTAAAGTTTAATAAAGAGGGATTATCTGTTATATTAGGAAAGATAATGGATGCTAAACAAAAAGAGAAGAGTTCTAATAGTATTGGTAAAACTTTATTGTTACTTTTTATTAATTATATTTTAGGAAGTAATTCTACGAGCAAGTTGTTTTCAAAATTTTTAAATGGTTGGACAGTAGAGGGTGAAGTTTTAGTTAATAATGAGGAAGTAACTATAAAAAGAGTTATAGGAACAGATGGAGTTTTCTATAAAGGTCAAAAATATGAACTAGAAAACTTTAAAGAGTTATTAGGTATAAATAGAGCAGAGTTAGAAAAAATATTTCTTTTAAAATATAGAGAAAATATAATTAGTACGAGATTTCCAAATCCATCAATTAAAGATTTTGAAGTCTTTTGTTCTCTTATGAATTTTGATTTTGTAGAAGATTTAGAAAAATATGATAAATTAAGAGATGAAAAAGAAAAAAAATCAAAGTCTATAAAAGAGATGTTAAAGATTTTAGAAATCAGTTTAAAAGATATAAAGAAAGAGCTTTTTAATATCAATAAACAGTTAGAAGAAAAAGAAAAAGAAATGAGTGATTTAAACTTAAAATTAGAGGATTTAGATTTAACATCCATTAATTCAAATATAGTAAAAGGATACGCTCAAAATTCAGATACCTTAAAGAAGCTAGAGTTTAAAAGATATAAGTTTCAAATGGAAAATGATAATTTAAGAAGATATTTAGAAGAATCAAATAAGTTAGATAAAGGCTCTTTAATGATTGAAAACTTATATAAAAAAGCAAAAGTTGATTTAGGAGATAAAGTAGTAAAAAGGTTTGATGATGTAAAAGGATTTTTTGAGACAATTTATCAAAATAGACTTTCAACTATAACTAAGGAAATTAAGAATAACGACAATCAGATAAAGGACTTAGAATCTCAAATAGATAGCTTAAAATCAGCTATAAAAGTAGAGCTTAAAATAATATCAGAGAGCAAGTTATATCAAGAGATTATTAATAATATTTCGAAAATAAATTCAGAAATACAAGATTTGAACTATAAAAGAGGGTCCCTAAGTTCTTTAAGTGATTTACTTTTTAAAATTGAAAAAATGGAAGAAGAGATAGAAATAAAGAAGTTAGAAATTTCAAGGAAGTTTGAGGCATATCAAGAAAAATTAACAACGATTAATAACTTTGTATATGAGTGTGTTAAAGATATCTTTGCTACAAATGTGACAGTATTCTTTGACTTTGCAATATCAAATAATGGTAGAAAAAAAAGTCTATTTGATTTAGATTTAACTTTAGATGGAGATACAGGGGAAGGAAGAAAAGCTGTAAAGAACATATTAATGGATTTTATAATCTTTAAATTTTCTAATAAAAGTGAGTTCTTAATACATGATTCAGCATGTTTCTCTGGAATAGATTCAAGAAATATAATTTCTATAATTTTATTAGGAAAACGTATAGCTGAAGAAGAGAATAAGCAGTACATAGTTTCATTAAACACTTTCCAATACTCTGGAATAGATTCTGATTTTGATGAATTAATAAATTCTCAAAAAGTTATTGAATTAACAGATGAAGGAGTAGAAAATAAATTATTGAGAGTTGAATTTAAGTAAAAGGAATATGAAAAAATATAGGTGAAGTAATTTTTTTAATATAAATGAGAACTTTTTTAAAATATTTTTAAAATTAAAATCAGTAGAGCATAATATGGAAATAGGGAGGTGGAAGAAAGAATGGAAAAAAAAGCTTATTTAGAGGTAGTAAATAAACGTTACACTTATTTAGAACTAATAGACTTGTTGCAAAAGAAAGAGATTGTTAGCTTAAAAAATATTAAACAAAAAATCTCAAATGAAAAACTTGAGGACTCAATAATAGAAAATGAAATTGAAATAAAAGTTTTTAAAAGCTATTATTCTGATAAGTATATTCTTTTGACTGGAGGAAAATACTTAGTGGGAATATACAGACAATTAATAGAAAATAAGGATTATAACTATATATTAGAAGAGCTAGAAGATAAGTATAAAATATTGAATAAAATAAAATTAAAAAACGATTCTATTTTTCAAAAAAGTGTAAGATTAAATATTTTATATAGTAACGAAGAAAAAGAAAATAGAAGAGCTGTTTATAAGAGAATAAAAAATATATATGGGATTTCATTAACAAAATTTTTGAAAAATGAAGAGGGAAAAAATAATGGAATTGATAGTTGAGAAAATATTAAATGAACAAGAAAATTTTTTAGTAACTGGAAATAATGGTGTAGGAAAATCATTTTTAGCCTATTCTATATTAGAAAATTGTGAAAATTTTTATTATATAGGAGTGATTAATCACTCATTTAAACTAAGGTTAGTAAAAACACCCATTAAAGATGAAGAGTATGAGTTTAATATAATTACAGAAGAAAGATTAAAAACAGATAAAGTATACGAAGCAAAAGCTTACGATACCTATGGTAGATATGAATTGGATTCAGTTGCAATAGCTTTAGGAATTAAATTTATGGAATTATTAAGTGAAGAGAAGATAAGAAAAGAAGTTGAAAAAATATTAAGTTGTTTTAACATTAAACTAGTAATGGAAAATAATAACTTAATGTTAGAGATAGAAGGAATTAATTTTTATTTAAATGATGGAAAAGATATTTCTATTGGATACCAAACGATTTTAAGAATAGTAACAGAATTATTTTTATTAAAGCTAAAATATAAAAGAAGGTTTGTAATATTTTTAGATGAAGTAAGCAAAAGTTTAGACTGTTTAAATTCTTTAAAATTATTAAAAGTTTTAGAAGAATTTTTTCCAAGATATAAATTTATTATAACAACACATTCTTATGATCTTATATTAGGAACAAAAGACTCTAAGGTTATAAAAATAAACACAGACAAAGTTATACAATATTTTGAAACAAAAGATTTTAAGACAATAGAGGAAATAAGAGAACAAATTTTTGATGTAGTTAATGAAGAAAAGATAGATGAAGTTGAAAAATTATTATATAATATAGGAAATATAATTGATAATTTGCGTAATAATAAAATAACAAGTAATTATGAGAGGCTTGAAAAAATACTAAAAACAGCAGAACTATATAAAGAAAAATCAAATAAAGTAAAAATTATGTATAATTTTGGAAATAAAATATTAGCTGAAAGGAAAAAATAGGTGGGCATTAAATTAATAGATTTTGATATTAGTAAAATTGATTATACAAATTATGTGTATGGTGAAAATTATAAAGATGTGAAAGAAGCTTTGAAAGTTTTAACAGGTGGATTTTGTATGTACTGTTATGATAAAGTAACTCATAATGCTAATCAAGAACATTATATAGATAAGGCTATTGAGGAAAAATTTGTAAATTATAAATATAATATTGTTTATTCTTGTCCAACTTGTAACTCTTCGAAAAACAGACAAAAATTTAGAGAAGGATATAAAGAATTACACGATAAAGCAAAAAAAGAGTGTTCTTACTGTGAACATAAAAATAATATAAAATCATGCTATGATGAATGTGTAACTATTTATAGAGTAAAAAATGGAGTGTATAATCCTTTAAAACATAAAATTTCAGATTATATTGAATTATCACTTTATGCTAGAAAATTTGTTGTAATAACTAGTGAAGACTCTGAAAATATAACAAAATATATAGAAAATGATAGATCGAGGCATATAACAACTTTTTCTTTAAATAGTAAAATAAAAAAAATAATAGATGCAGTCTGTGATGACATATTAGAATATGGACAAATTCCTCAATTTTTATCAAGAAAATATGATAATTTAATGGCTAAGCAAGTTATTGAATATTTTAAAAAATTAGAGAATAACGAAGGATTAAAAAAAGTTCTAGATGAAATAGAAATTTTGATAGAGCTAAGATATACACATTAATATTATAGAAAATATTAATAAGAAATTTAAGAAGAGTTATTGAATCATTAAATAAAAGAATAAAAAATAAAATATTTAAAAGTTAGATTTTAAATAAAAATAATTAGGTGTGTGGATTAGTAGAGCGTCCATGGGGGCGCCATAAGATATTTAATAGTATAAAAAATAAAGGTCATTAAATCAATTTTGATTTAATGACCTTTTTGTATATTATAAATTTTTACTATTTATAATTTCTAATTGTTTTTTAAATTTTTTTAATATATTTAAAAAAATTTCAATCTCATTCTCTGAAAATAAATCTTTAAATTTATCTTGTATATTTGGAAGAAAAGAATCAATATAATTAATGGCTAAAATTCCATCTTTTAAAAGATATAAACCTTTTTTTCTTGAATCAATTTTTCTTTTTTCAATTAATCCTTTATCCTCTAAATTTGTAATGTATTTAGTAACAAGAGATCTTTCTATTTTAGTTTCCTTAGAGATTTCATACTGGCTAATTCCAGGATTATGATAGATAAGCTTTAAATAAACACTTTCCATTTTTGTTATTTCTAGATTTGATAAAAGATAACTAAATAAAAAATCTATTTCTTTGTTAATTGAAGAAATTAAATAAATCGCTCCCTCATGTGTTTTCATGATATACCCCTTTTAGTAATTTATACATATATAATAAACTATTTAAAATAAAAATGAAAGGGTGAATAGTTCACGGTTATCCATTCTAACTATTATTTTAAGATAAAAAGTTTTAAAATAACAACAGGTGGATTAAAAAATATAAATGGAGGGGAATTATGAAAAAAAATCTGATTTATTTAAGTGCAATTTTTGCTGTAACTACAATGGCTCAAGGAAAAGAATTAGCTAATTATCCTAAAGTGGAAATAGTAGAAGTGGAAGATGTAAATATTATAAAGGAAGAAACCGCTTTTAGACCAAGTGGTTATTTAAGAATAGAGTATAAAGGTTATGGTGAAACTGAAGGACATGGCGATGGTTTGGAAAATAGCTTTTCAGATACATCAGTAGACCCAAGTATAGCTCAAGATGAATGGAATAGAGGAGCTAATAACTATTCTAGATTGCAAACAACTTTTGGTGTTCAAGCAACTGAAAAAATTCTTTTAGAAGGAAGAATAAGAGACTATAATAATTTAGAAAGAGATGATGAATCTAAAGATAATAGTGCTAAAGATGGAACGGAAACAAGAATGAGATTATATTATGCTCATAATAATTGGTTAACTTCTAGAATTGAATATTATAATCAAGAAAATGATGATCAAGAGTTAGAATATCAATTAAGAATGGATTTATATAAAAATAAGGGAGCTTTTGTAGAGAAATTAGTTTTAGCTCCTAAGTACTATCACCTATTCCCAAATTCTAATGGTGGAAACTATGTTAATGCTATTGGAGCAGATTTAGAATATGCAGGAAATTTACCATTAGGAATAAAATGGGATGGTACACTTTATTTGGATTATTACTTCTATAACCAAGATATCATAACAGGAAGTAATGGAAATGATAAAGAGGATAAGGAACTTGTAGTAGAATGGGAATTTTATTTACGTAGACATTTTGAATTATATACAGGAAATAATTATGGAATTAATCTAGATTTTGAAGGAGGATATGACCCATATGTATTTAGACAGTATGATAGATATGGATTTGATAGTAATAAAAATTCATATGTAATGAAAAAATCAAAAAATACGTATGAATTATATGGCCAACTAGCTGTATCAGCGGATTATAGAGTAACAGAAAATTTTGTAACTACTGTAGGAGTTGGAGCAGAATATAGAAACTGGGATAATGTAAATCAAGATTCAGCTTCAGATTGGAGATGGCAACCATTTGCTTATGTAGCGATGAAAACAACATTTTAAAAAGCTTATAATCTTAAAATCTGAATAAGGATTTTAATTTTTATAGAAAGTGCTAATTTGAAAGGAGCTTAACTTTTGTTAGGCTCCTTTTGAATTAATAATATATTTTTTAAACTATAATATATAATAGCAAGAGCTTCTCGACTAAATAAACTGACTTTGCTTTTTAAAGGAGTTTTAGCATATATAGGATTTATTTTATAATTTAATGAATTTGCAAAAAATTTAACTCTATACATATGGAAATCATTGCTTATAACGCCAATATTTTTTATATTATTTGGAATAAGTTTACGAGAAAAAATTAGATTTTCTAAGGTTGTTGTAGATTTATTTTCCTCAATGATATTATTTTTAGGAATAGAATGTGAAAGAAGATAATTTTTCATAGCTTTACTTTCACTAATAATTTCATCTTTTCCTTGACCACCAGAAACAATAAATATAGTATTAGGATATCTTTTGTAATAATCAATAGCTTTATCTAATCGATATTTTAAAACATTTTTAGGTTTATCTCCTCGTAATCCGGCTCCCAAAATAATGATATAATCATTTTTTAATTCTAAATTTTTTGAATTATGTATATCTGTGATAATAGTTCCTAAGCTAATAATAAAAAGAGTAACTCCAATAGTAAAGCAAGTTTCAATAATAGCTTTAAAAATTTTATTACCATTTAGAATAAAAAAGAGATAGATAATAAAAAAGAGATAGACGAAAAGTAAGATATTAATAAAAAAAGATGAGGGGAAAATATATTTATAAATTCCTAGACTTATTACAATAATTAAATTAAACAAAACTTTAAAAATCATTTAAATTCCTCCTAATAATATATATACAAATTCTACCATTATTTTACTATTTTTTACAACATAAGTGGACAAATTTTAAAAGAGTATTGACTTTTAAAAAAATATAAGATAATAGATAAAATAAAGAGGAGAAATAAAAATGATACATACCATCTTTATTATAATAGCAATATTATATTCTTTTAAAGTTCAATCAATTTTATTAATTATTTTATCTTTAATCTTTTTAGGGATTTTTATTTTTTCAGTAAAAAAATTTAAAACTCTAAAAAACACCCTAGATATAGCAATAGCCGGAACTAAAAAATCTTATTTACTAGTTTTTATATTTGCTCTTTTAGGGGCTCTTTCGGCAAGTTGGTTTATCTCAGGAACAATTCCAGCTTTAATATACTATGGGATAAAAATTATAAATCCCAATTATTTTTATGTATTTTCATTTTTAATAACTTCTTTATTTTCTTTTTTAATAGGAAGTTCTTTTGGAACTGTAGGAACTATAGGATTAGTTATGGTATCTTTGGCTAGGGGGGGTGGTTTAGATATTTATATAGTTGCAGGAAGCATAATATCTGGAGCTTATTTTGGTGATAGAGGATCTCCAATGTCATCTAGTGCTAACTTTGTATCTATTTTGACAGAAACCGAGATATATAGCAATGTTAAAGGTATGTTTAAAGCTTCAATCCTTCCATATTTAATAACATTAAGTTTGTATTTTTATTTAGGTAGGAATATTGAATCAAAATTTATAGAAAATAATATTTTAACTTTGTTGAATCAAAATTTTTATTTAGATTTTTTGGTGTTTATTCCGATGATTTACTTAGTAATAATGTGTCTTTTGAAAAAGAATATTAGGCACACAATGTTAGTAAGTATTTTTTTAAGTTTAATTATAGGATGGTTTTTACAAAACTATGAAGATAGAAATTTTATTAAAGTATTAATTTATGGATTTAAGCTTCCAATTGAAAATGAATTATATAATGTAATAAGAGGAGGAGGAATATTTTCAATGGGAACAGCTATGGTTATGGCTTTACTTTCTTGTGGTTTAGTTAATATAGTTGATAAACTAGGAATATTAAAATTGGTATCTGAAAAAATAGGAGTTGTAAAAAGTGAATGGAAAATATATTTATATACAATAGTAGTGGCAATTTTAACAGCTGCTATTAGTTGTAGTCAATCTACTTCTATACTATTGACTTCTCAAATTATGAAAAAGATTTATAAAAAAAATGGATTTACAAAGGAATTATTGGCTTTAGATATAGAAAATAGTAGTGTTGTGTTAAGTTCGTTAATACCATGGAATATAGCAATTACTGTACCAGCTTTGATGTTGGATATTTCTGCAGTAAAAATAATACCTTATTCGCTATATCTATTTATTTTACCAATGATAGTAATGATATTAAAAATAAAAAAACTGAGTCAATGACTCAGTTAAAATTTAAAAATTTGTAAAAAAGCTATTAAAATGGGTATTGTAATCAAACTAAAAATAGTTGATAAAAGAGAACAGCTCGATGTTATTAAAGGCTCTTTATTATACTTTAAAGAATAAGCAATGACAACAGATGCTGTTGGAGTAGCCATCATAATAGTTATAACTCCTAAACTAACACTAGATAATTGAAGAATACCAAAGAAGTTAGCTCCTAAAATAATAATCAACACTAGAAAAGGAATTAAAAGAGTTTTTATAATAGAAAATTGCCAAGCTATAGAATTTTTCAAAGATTCTTTAATAGGTAATTCAGATAATTTTAATCCAGCAGCTAACCATGCTAATGGTGAACATAAACCTGCTAAAAAAGCCAAAGGTTTATATATCCAAAAGGCTGTTTTATCAATTCTTAAAATAGGAAATTTTTGTCCACTTATGCTTACTTGGGGAAGATATTCTTGAAACACCCAAATGAAAAGACCTATGAAAGTTGCTAAAATAACTGGATTTAAAAACATAGATTTAAGATTTTTTTTATCCATTTTAATACTAGACATTTTAATAAAACCATAAGAATAAAGTAAAACTCTGTACGGTATGGAAAAAATTGAAGAATATATAACTCCAAGATCGCCATATAAAGCTTGAGCTATTGGGATTCCAAAAACAGTAATTCCACCAAAAACAGACATAATCTTTAAAGTTAATTGTTTTTCTAAATCTAAATTTTTGTAGAAGATATTACCAATGGCCATTAAAAAAAGATGAATTAAAAAACTCCAGATTAATATGTTTATCCCATTAACAAAAGTTTCTTTGTCAAAATCTTTCATAAAAGCATTAAAAGACAAAGCTGGAATAGAAATTGTTAATATAATTTCTCCTAATGGTATAGAGAAAGAGCTTTTTAGTTTATTGCTCTTTCCTAGATAGAAACCTAAAATCATAATAGAAATCGATGATGACATAACCCCAATAATATTTTTATCGGATAGTACAGAAATAATAGTATTTGTTGTATTCATTAATTACACTCCCAGAAAAATTATTCAATAATAAGATTTTTAACTTCCATATTAAGAAAATTAATTAAATCATTAGGACTAATTTTAATTTGTAGTCCTCTTTGTCCCCCACTTATAAATATAAAATCTTTTTTTAGACAACTTTCATGTATTAATGATAGGTGTCTTTTTTTTATCCCAATAGGAGAGCAACCTCCTCTTATGTAACCTGTTTTTTCTTTTAATTTACTAAGTTCAAGCATATCTACTTTTTTAGACTGAACAATTGAAGCAACTTTTTTTAAATCTACTTCATCACTTCCAGGAATACACACAATGAAAAGTTCATCTTTGTCATTTGTAAGAGCTAGTGTTTTGAAAACCTTAGTTATATCAGCTCCAGTTTTTGAAGCAACACTGACAGCGCCTAAATAATTTTCATCAACATCGTATTCAAAAATATCATATTTAATTTTAGCTTTATCGAGCTCTCTCATTGCATTAGTTTTTTTTATAGCCATATTATAAACTCCTTATAATTTATATCCACATATGTTGTATAAAAAAATAAGAGAGACCTCTTAAATTGGAAAGAATTTATTACATACAGCATATATGGCAATTTTATGAATTAGTTCTAAAAATAGACTGTGGTGTTGTAATCACTTTATTAGATTCATCACTACCGAATTTTTATACATTGAATTATATCACATATATATAACTAAAATAAGTAAAAAATATACAAAAGTTGCTTTTTGTTGTAAAACCATTTATAATATATTATCAAAATTTAAGGAGTGATATATATATGAAAAAAGGGATACTGATGTTATTACTTCTATTATCTTCACTGAGCTATGCAAGTTGGTGGGGAGGATTAAATGGAGGAACAAGGGCTGCTATAGTAACAGGATCTGCCTTAATTCTAGGATCGCAATACAACCAAAGTGAATATAGACATCAACAAGATTTAAGAAGATTAGATACTCAAATACGTAGAGGATATGAAAGGCAAGCTGTAATAGAGAATGCCAATAGAAAATATGGAAATATAGGGGCACCTCAAAATTTCTATGGAAATCCAAGTCCAAATTATCAACAATATAATCAAGGAAGAAGACAAGGAGCTAGAGTCATATATTCTGATCAAAGAAGTCAAATTTTAGAAATGGCTGATGGAACAAGGGTAATATTAAATCAATAAAAATAAGTAAAAGGAGAGTTGAAAAACTCTCCTTTTATTATTAAGAAAACATATTAACAAAGACTGTTATAATTGATGCGTTAACAAAATCTATGAAAAGAGATCCAACTAATGGTAGAGCAAAGAACGCTGTAGGAGAAGGACCGTTTGCAGCTGTAAAAGACTCCATATTAGCCATAGCATTTGGAGTAGCTCCCATTCCGAATCCACAATGTCCCACAGCCATAACCGCAGCATCATAATCTTTTCCCATAACTCTAAATGTTACAAAATATGCATATAAAGCCATAACGACTTTTTGTGCTAAAAGAATTGCTACAAGCGGAATAGCTAGTGCAGCTAACTCCCAAAGTCTCATAGACATCAATGCCATAGCTAAGAAAAGTTGTAATGCAATATTACCAACAACATTAATTGCATTTAATGGGATTTCTATTTTAGCTCCATCAGCAATATTTCTTATAATTGCAGCAACAATCATAGGACCTATATACACAGGAAGAACAATTCCTAAATTTTTAGCTAATGGTGTTATAAATCCACCAATTCCCATGGCCAAAACAATGTAAACAATACCTCTGAATAATAAATCTTCATTTAAAAGTAATTTTGTATCAGAAGGATTTTCATTACCATCAAGAAACATCTCTACTTCTCTAGGAGATTTTAAATTATGTTTTGCCATAAGTCTTTTTCCAACAGGACCACCAATTAGACATCCAGCAACTAATCCAAAAGTTGCTGAGGCGATTGCAACAGACATAGCACCAGTAGCACCAGCAGCTTCAAGAACAGGACCAAAAGCTCCAGAAGTTCCGTGACCTCCAGTAAGAGGAACAGAGCCAGCAGCGATTCCAATTAAAGGATTCAAACTAAATACTTTTGCTAAAGAAACGCCAACAACGTTTTGAATAACAACAAGTATAACTGCTACAAGTAAAAAAGTAAAAACTTGAAGACCACCCTTTTTTAACATTTTTAAACTTGCTAAAAATCCAATTGTGGTAAAAAAAGCTACCATTAGAAGATTTTTTAATGAACCATCAAAATCAAAAACAAAAAGTTGCATATTATAACCAATTAGAGAAACAATAGAAAATATAACTCCTCCAATAACGGGAGCCGGTATAAAGAATTTTTCAAAGAAATATACTTTTCCTTTGATCCATCTTCCAATTAATAACAAACAAACTGCTATTGCTAAAGTTTCTGCCATATTAAATGTGTGTGTGAACATAAATTTTTCCTCCTAAAAAATGATTTTTTTACTTACTTTTATATTAATAATTGTACACAGAGTGTATAAAATATACAAATATAAAAAAAATATACAGCATATTCATGCTGTATATTAATTATTTATTATATGTATAATCGATTCATTTTATATATACAAGTCTAATAAGTGCTCAATAATAGAGTATTTTCATTAATAATATTTTTTGTATTTTGTAATAAAACCTCTTTAGAAAAAATTGGGCCATCGTATACAAAAGTATGATATTCACCATTTTCTCCACAAACATCAGAACCAGTTTTTTCTATTTCTTTTAAAAGTTCATGAGTTAAAGTTTTTCCTAAAAAATCAGCACTCATATTATTTAAATTAACTTTTTTAATGATAGCTTTATATCCTAATTCTATAAATTCCTTAACTAAAGCTTCACGATCTCCTTGCCATAAAGGGAAAATAGCTTCAAGATTGGTATTTTGGCATCTAATTTCTCCCCATTCTCTATGATGAGCAATATCAATATCGCCAAAAATACATGCTTCAGCCCCTAAATTTTTCATATTTTTTAAAGCTATTTCAAAAGTATTTTCATAATTTTCACCATCACACTCAACCAGTAGCAAAGGTATATTAATAGCTAATGAAACTTGTTTCAAAAGATCAGATGAGATATCATGAAACCAAGAATCTCCCTTGTTTTTATTTATTGTTGTCATAAGAGCAATTGGTTCATAACCTAATGAAATTGCTTTATGTAAAGATAACATACTATCTTTTCCCCCGCTGAAAGAAACGACAACTTTTATTCCCATAATAATCCTCCAAAAATATTTTATCCGTTATATAAATATTATAAAAAAATAAATTGATAAAAACAAGATAAATTTATTTTGAAAATATAATATCTTGGTATTTATTATTATGTCTTTTAAAATAAGCTTTTCCGAAAGAACAGATTGGAATGATTTTTAAATTATTTAATTTAGCAAATTCTATAAATTTTTCTGTTAAAGTAGTTGCTAAATTTTGATTACGATATTCTTCCTCAACCCAAGTAGAACTTAATTTAAGAGTCTTTTCAGCAGAGTTAATAGAGTATGTTAATTCTGCAATTTCTATATTTACACCATTAGTTATATAAAACTTTGAATTTTTTTCATCGTGTATAATTTTCATAAAAACCTCCTTAAAGTTATTATAATTTGATTTTACTCAAAAAATGTTGATATCTTTTAAAATAAAAGGAAAAATCTAGAAAAATAGTAGAAAAATAAAAAGAGAAAAGGAGTAAAGATGGATTTAGTAAATGAAAATTTAAATACATGTATAAAGAAGATTGCGATACCTTCTAGTATTGGTTTTTTATTTAATACATTATTCAATATTACTGATACATATTTTACAGGGTTTATAAGTGTTAAAGCCTTAGCTGGTTTGTCATTATCTTTTCCTGTTTTTTTTATTTTGATTTCTTTAGGGTCTGGAATGGGAATGGGATTAAGTGCTTTAATTTCAAATGCTATTGGTGAAAAAGATAAGGATAAAGGAATAGAATTAGCAAAAGATGGAATCTTAATAGGAATCCTAACAGGATTATTTATAAGTGTAATAGGTCTTAAATTTAATAGACAACTTTTTTTACTAATGAGAGCTGGAGAAAAAGAGTTGTTATTAGGAATGGAATATACAAAATGGATATTTATAGGGGCTGTATTCTTTTGTTTAAATTCTATATTTAATGGAATATTAGTAGCTCAAGGTAATACAAAAGTTTATAGAAATTTTTTAATTATAGGATTTTTAGCTAATGTAGTATTGGACCCATTTTTTATATTTGTTTTAAAAACAACAACAGATGGTGTAGCAATAGCTACAGTATTAATACAGTTAGTAGGAAGTGTATATCTGTATTTTAAGGTAAAAAAATCTCCCTTAATTTTAAAACAAAATTATAACATAAAAATTCCAAGCATAAAAAATATTAAAGATATTTTAAATCAAGGATTGCCAGCAAGTTTTAATATGATGACGATAGCTGTAGGAGTTTTTGTGATAAATCATTATATACAAAAAGTAGGTGGGAGCTCAGCTATTGCATCATATGGAATATCAACTCGTATAGAACAATTAATATTATTACCAGCGATTGGTTTAAATAGTGCAGCTTTAAGTATAAGTGGTCAAAGTTTTGGTGCAAAAAAATTTGATAGAATAAAGCAAGTTTTTATTAAGACGATGTTTTATGGTTTTGTAATAATGACTATCGGGATGCTAAGTATAAGTTATTTATTACCTTATTTATTTAGTGTATTTACTAAGGATTTAGAAGTTGTAGAATATGGAGTAAGTTATTTTTCAATAGAGAAATTTACGTTTAATTCATATATTTTAATAAATATATGTGATGCGGTTTTGAGAGGTCTAAAATTTCCTAAATTTTCGATTTTAATTGGAATATATCGGCAATTCTTAATGCCTATATTGTGTTTTCCTATATTAATAAAAATTTTTCAAGGTATTCAAGGTATTTGGATAGGGATTTTAATTATAAATTGGAGCGCAGGTTTTTTATTCTTAGTATATTTTATATTTGTATATAAAAAAATAAAAGAAAAAAGGAAGAGTTGACATGTTAGCGTAGATAAAAATATAAACCTGTAAAAACAAGAGTTGAGGAGGTAAAAAAATGGCATACAAAAAATCATTTTCAGAGGTAGAAAATAAATATTGGGGAGATTATAAAGTAAGAATGTCTAAAGCTCAAGGAGCTGAAGATGTTAAGAAAATATTTTCAATGATAGTAGCTGATATGGTAAAAGAGATTGAGCCTAGTTTAGATCCTATTTATGGAGAGTTTAATGGTGATTTTGAAATAGAAATGATTGGTGATAAAAAATATAGAGTAGCTCCTAAAATAAAAGAGGACCCAGCATACATAGAGCTAATTGAAAATTCAGATTTACCTGCAATATTAGATAAATATGCAGAATTAGCGGTAAACAAAATAGTTCATTTATCTGGAAAAGAACCAGAGGAAAATGGAAAAAAAATAATTCATTAATAAAAAGAGACCTCTTTAATAAAGAGGTCTTTTTTAATCACTAAATTCTATAAAATAATTAAAAAGCTTTTCTTAAACCAAGTTTATAAAACATTCTGTCTTTATCATCAGATTTTTTTCCATCGAATGAGATATTTTTAGCTGATTGCCAGTAAACTTCTCCTACTAATGTCAATGTAGGGTCAAATTTATAGCTAAATGTTGTACCGATTCTAGTTTCGTCTTTATCTCTTGTCTTACCATTGTTGCTTCCACTTAAAGAAGATGATTCTTTTCCTTTTTCTTCATAGTGTAAATCATATCTGATAAATGGATTGATAGCTAACTTATCAGTTGCTCCCCAGTTATATCCACCTCTTAGTTGCCAACGCATATATTCAGCTGAATGTTCAAGATATTTATATTCGTTGTAAAGTGATGCCCAGATAGAATCTTTATTAGGAAGAGTTTGTCTAACTCCAATTAATTGAACTTCTTGGTACCAATCACCATAGTAATAATTAGTATCTAAATCTCCTTTTTTATAACCTGAATCTTTTCTAGATTCTTGTTTTGTTTCAGTAAATAGTGGTCCTGTAAATCCACTTAAATAAAGATTAGTAGTGCTAGTTATTTTATAGTTCATATCTGGAAAAAATCTTAGGCTAAGATTTCTTTTCGTTTGGCTACTTGAAGAGTTATCATTTATAGACCATTGCTCATATCTGAAACCAACTTTAGGATTAAAAGCAAAGTCTCCATTTTTATAACTATAACCACTTGCGAACATTTCGAATCTATCTCTTTGAGTTTTAAATCTAGCATTTGTACCTTCGGCTCTTTCTTTTCCATATTGATCTTGATACATATACTTAAAATCAATTTTCAATTTAGTTCCATCTAGTGGATTAAAGCTTCCACTAATATAAGGCATAAATACATCACTTCTGTTATAGTTATTTGTTCCTTTATCATCATATTGCTCATTTTCAAAACCGATTTCAATTGTTGCTGCAAAAGTTCCTACAGATAAAATACTTGCTAATAATAAAATAATTTTTTTGGACATTTTGTCTCCCCCTTGTTATTTTAATAAATATTGCTTAATGTTTTAACTATTTTTATATGAATTTTTTACAAAATGAATGCATTTTTTTGCAGATTCAATATTGGAATTTTCCAATAAGATATCAATCTTTAAATTATATTTTTTGATACATTTCATTAAAGTATCTATATCAAAGTTTCCTTGTCCAATAGGAACAATTTTAAAAATATTGTTTTCTACTTTAAAATCTTTTAAGTGAATTATTGCAATTTTATCAGCAAAAAGTTCGAAAGATTTTTCTATTATTTCCTTTTGGTTGTGAAAATTAGTTATATTTAAAAAATTAACAGGATCAAATATAACTTTTAAATGAGTAGATACAATAGTTTTTAAAGCTAGCTTCATTTTTTCAGGAGTCGATATAATATCTTTTGAAACTCCTTCTATAGCAACTAAAGTTTGAGTTTTTTCAGCATGTTTAACTATTTTTTTTAGAGTATCTAGAAAAATATCAAAAGCCTCCTGAGTATCGTTTAATGGTGTGTATGTATAGTCTGTAGTTAAGCAACCAGTTTCAGTTCCAACGATACACCCAGGAAAGTTTTTAGAGAAATCCAAATGATATTTAAACTTTTCAATCTCCTGATGTCTTATATTGTCATCAGGATTTCCCATATTTATGTAACATCCTAAAACGGATAGATTAATATCTTTATTTTCTAAATTATTTTTTAAATATTGAGACAACTCACTATTTAAATTTTCTTTTGAAATATTAAAATCAATAAAAGATTTTCCAAGAGCCAATTGTATGCACTGACCATCTAAAGTTTTAATAGTATTTAATAGTTTTGGAAAGTCTGTTAAAGAGTACTTACCCATGTCGTGAGCTCTAATTCCTATTTTAATCATAAGTATTTCTCCTAAGTTGTTTTTTTATAAATTACATTTTTATCGTATACGGAATCACCTTCTATATGTTCTCCGTGGATATATCCCCCATTACTAATGTATTTTGGGATAGAATTAGATTTACCTTTTAAAGTTGCATCTAAAGTTACTAAAGCAAAAGCTTCGGGGGAATCAATTCTTGAGTTTAAATATCTTGCATCTTCTACAAAATAACCATTTTTAAATTTAGTATTAACTATATTATCTCCAATAACTTTTGCCATTTTTAAATAGCTATCATTTTTTGTAATCTCATATAAATCAGTCATTAGTAGTAATGCGTAAGGTGACGAATTTTTAGTTTTGAAATCTAATTTAATGTTTTGACCATTAGTTGTTCCAATATCACCAAGAGAAAAAGTTTTATCACTCATTACTCTAGCAAGATTCCAAAGATCAATATCTTTAGATACTTCATAAGATCTGATAAGGGCGATAGCATATTCTTCAGTGGCAGGCTTTGTTTTTGTTAATTTACTCCCCTTTTTTCCATAATATCCGTCTCTAATTAAAGTATAGTTAGTTAAATCGGTTCCATCATTCCAAACAGGTTTAATTTCGCCAGTCTCATAATCAAAAGATATTTTATAGAAGTTTTTAAGAGTATTTATTGACCAGTTTAAAAGTTCTTTATCACCAGTTTTTTTATAAATTTCAGTTAAAATTAAGGCGTTATCTACTACAATAGCCTTCGCATTTCCTTTAAATAATGCATTTCCTTCTTTTGCAATATCTCCAAACTCTGGTCCAAATTGTCTATAGGCTCGATCACCGTATTTAGAGTTAGTATCAGAATCTGATTTAGGTGGCCATTCTCTTTTCTTAGGTGATGAAAATTGATATACAGGAGCTCCAGTTTTAGGATTTTTTGCAAGTTCATATTGTTTTAAAAGTGTTTTTGCCCAGTTAGTCATATCAGGATTATTTTCAAAACTATTTAAAATAAAAGCTGAATACACTAAATCAGAACCAGCATTGATAAAGGTTAATCCTTTTGTTTCTGGGAGTATGGGTAGATTTTCAGTGATTACAATATCTATTGGGGTATTATTTTTAAAGATATTTGTATCTAATTTTTTATTATAACTTCCGTGTCTTCCCATATCTAAAGTTTCCCAATCTTCAACATGACCATTCCAAAAAGCAGTAACATAATTTTTAGTATTTATTGGATTTACTTCATATAAGAATTCGTAATATGGAAAATGATTTTTTAATTCGTGAACTTGATTTTTATCTTGAGGCCCCTCTAATTTAAGAGTATCTAAGTTGATAAATCTATGACCTCCCCAATAGTAAAGTCCATTTTTATCAGTAAAGTTATCTAAAAAATATTTTGTTGTATTAAGTGCAGTATTTTTATATTGTGAGTCTCCTGTAACCTCAGATAAAATAACTAGAGTTCTTAAAAAATTTTGCTGGTTTGCAAAGTTAGAGATTTTAACTTTTTCTCCGTTGGGATAAATCCATTCGACAGGTTTTTCTGTTATAGTATTGATACCGTCAGCTAAAAGTGGTGTTGGATTAACCTTACTTTGACCATTAGTAATTATATTTTTATAAAAAATTTTAACAGTTTCAAGTCGAGCTTTATCATTTTCAGTGTAATCGACTTTTCCTAGGGCTAAAGTTGTTAGCCCTAAAAAAAGTGAAAGTTTGAAGGTTTTGTTCATATATTCCCCCTAGTTATTCTCTTTTAAAAACTCATTTGTTACATTAATAATTTGATTAGAAGCATCTTCAGGTGAAAGCTGTTTATAACCTAATTTATCTATAATATCTTTTAAAGCTACATGTAACTGCTTATGTTCAAATAGAGGATGTATACCTTTACCAGCAAAATCAATAACTTTATTGTTAGCTTCTAAAATGAATGAATCCAAAAGGTTATTTTCTTTTAAAGTAGTAACAGCAGAAGTATTAGCTGGAATTCCTCTAGACACTCCAAGAATTTTAACAGCTTCAGGATCAGATATTAAAAAATTAAGTAATTCGGCCGTTTCTTTTGGATATTTAGTATTTTTATTAATTGCAAAAGCCATAGACACTTTTGAAAACCCAGATTTGTGGAGTCCGAAATCTTTTGGGTACTCACCAACAACAAGTTCTTGTCCTTCTTCTAAAGAATCTCTCCATTTTAAAGAAGCGCTATCCCATTCATAAGTTCCACCAAATTTTCCAACAATCCAAGATGGATGTTGATCAAGTTGAATATTTCCAGCGGCAGCTCGATCTTCTAAAGAAGGAATGGTTTTAGTATTAACTAAATTTAAGTAAAAATCAGCAGCATTTTTTAGCTCTTGTTGACTATAAGCCACTTTATTATTGACAATAAATGGTTTTCCAGTTTCTTGCTCTAGTTTATAAAGCATAAGAAGAAGAGCACCATAGTAATCAGATTCAAATCCAAAGTAATCAGGACCAAGCTTCTCTTTCATTATCTGAGTAGAAGTAACAATATCTTGGAAACTTTTAGGAAGAGGTAAGCCAACTTTATCGTAAGTTGTTTTATTGTACAGAAAGACTCTTCCGGCAACTCCATAAGGAATAGCATTTAATTTATTATTAATAACACATTGTTCTAAAATATTTTTATCATATTGATTCAAATCAAGGGTAGTAGATAAATCATTTAGGTTATAAAAACCATCTCCATTTTTAGAAAAAATATTTATCCAGTTCCAGTTAATTTGTATAAGATCAGCGGCCATATCACCAGCCATTTGAGTAGTGATTTTTTCTTGCCATCCTTGCCATCCACCATATTCTGATTTAATTTTTATATTAGGGTATTTTTCTTCAAAAAGTTTTAAAGCTTCTATAGTTTTTTTGTGCCTATCATCCCCACCCCACCACGAAACTCTTAATGTTATATTTTGGTTACTTGGAGTTGAAGAGGATATATTTTCTTTATCTTTGTTACATGCTGTGAAAATAGATAATGCAGTTAATGATAGAAAAAAGACTTTTTTATAACTCATAGATATTCTCCCTATAATATATTTTTATTGGTTTTGAGATAAAAATTCATTAGTAATAGATATGATTGATTTAGCTGTTTGTTCAGCATTTGCTTGACCATATCCAAAAGTTTCGATTGCACCTCTTAGATCTGTATTTAATTTTTTATGTTCAAAAAGAGGGTGTATACCTTTTCCAGCAAAATCTTTAACAGCATTATTAGCTTCAAAAGCTAAACCAGTAAGTTGTCCATTACTTTCTAATACCTCAACAGCAGTAGAATTAGAAGGGATTCCTCTAGAAGTTCCAAGAATTTTTACAGCTTCAGGATCTGTTGTTAAAAATTCAACTAAAGTAGCAGCTTCTTTTGGGTATTTTGTATTTTTCTTAATAGCAAAAGCCATAGAAACTTTATTGAATGCAGATTTATTTTCTCCAAATTCTGTTGGAAAGTCAGCTAAAACTAATTTTTGATTTCCTTCAAGAGCATCTTGCCATTTTTGAGCGGAACTATCCCATTCATATGTTCCTGCATATTTACCTTGAATCCAACTTGGATGTTGATCTAAAGGAATGAATCCAGCAGCAGCTCTAACTTTTAATGATGGTAGGGCGTTTTGTTCAACTAGATTATTGTAAAAATTAATAGCCTCAACGAGTTCTGCTTCTGTATAAGCAACTTTATTATTAACGATAAATGGCTTTCCAGTTTCTTGTTCTAATTTATAAAGCATAAGAAGAAGAGCTCCATAAGCATCAGTATCAAAAGCATAATAATCATTTCCTAATTTTTCTCTAATAATCTTAGCTGATGAAATCATTTCATTGAAGTTTTTAGGAATTGAAAGGCCGGCTTTAGCATACGTAGTTTCGTTTATATAAAATACCTTTCCAGTCATTCCAATTGGAATAGCATTTAACTTCCCATTAACAGAACACTGATTAAGTATATCAGAGTTATAATTATCAAGATTAATAGTGTCTGAAAGTTTATTTAAATCATAAAATCCATTTCCATCTTTTGAAAAAAGATCAATCCAGTTCCAGTTAATCTGCATAACATCAGGTGCAGTATTTCCAATTATTTGAGTGGTAACTTTTTCTTGCCACCCGCTCCATCCACCGTACTCTCCTTTAACTTTAATATTAGGATATTTTTCTTCAAAAAGTTTTAGTGCCTCTAATGTTTTTTTATGTCTATCGTCTCCACCCCACCAAGACATTTTTAAATTCACAACTTTAGAATTAGCTAAAGAAATTGTCGGATAGGACATCCCTACAACAACTGAACTTAGTAAAAGTAATTTTTTGAAATCCATAAAATATACCTCCCGTATTATAAAAAATTTTCTCATTGAAACTTGTTTATTAGTATGTTAACATTCTAGGATACAAGTTAAAATGTATTTACAATTAAAACATACCTTAAAAAAATGAAAAAGTCAAATTTTTATTATGTTTTTTTTAAATAAAAAGTTCTAAAATAGAATGAATCAATCGGAGTATTATCATGTTAAAAGAGAAAGTTGAAGGGTGGAGTTTAGAAAAAAAGGATGTGAAAAATTTGATATTATTAGCTAGCCCAATAATATTATCAAATTTTTTACAAAACTTATATAATCTCGCCGATTCATACTATATGGGAAAAGTAGGTGGAGTAGAGTTAGCTACTTCATCTTTTACAAGTCCAATAACCCAGATGATAGTGGGAATAGGCAGTGGGTTTGCAGTAGGTGGAGGAGTAATAATAAGTCAGCTGGTAGGAAAAAAAGATAAGAAAGAAATCCTAAAAACAAATAGTCAACTATTGAGTATAAATATATTGGTATCTTTGTTTATAACAATATTATCATTTATTTTTTGTGAGAAAATATTGAAATTTTCAGGAGCTGATGGAGAGTTGTTGGAAAAAAGTAGTTTGTATATAAAATTTATTTTTTTAACGATTCCAATGACTTTTTTAGTATCAACATATATAACAATAAAAAATTCAAAAGGAAAAAGTATGAGTCCTTTATATTTAATAGCATTTTCAACTATTCTAAATATATTTTTAAATTCTTTATTTATAAATAAATTTAAATTAGGATTATATGGAATTGGATTTGCAACCTTAATAGCAAATGTAATATTAGGAGGGTACTGTACATATGAACTTTATTTAAAGCGAGAGATAAGTTTAGAATTTTTAAAAATTAAAAAAGATATTTTTTATAGAATATTGAAGTTAGGAATTCCATCATCGCTTACAACTATTACCAATTCATTAAGTTTTATAATAATAAATATTTTTGTTGTTAAATACGGAACAGAAGTTTTAGCAGCTTACGGTGTAGGAAACAGAATTAACAATATAATTTATGTATTAATAAATGGAATAGGAACAGCAGTAGCTATTTTAGTGGGACAGAATGTTGGAGCAAAAAATATAAAAAAAGCAAAAAATGTCCTAAGAACTGGAATTGTTTGCGGATTATTTGTAGGAATGGTATCAATGATTGTTGTATTTTTAATTTTAAATCCAGTTATAGATATATTTACTAAAGATATAGAAATAAAAAAACACTCAATAAATTATTTGAAAATTATGTTGATAAGTGTAATTCCTTGGGCTATATTTCAACCGTTAGCAGCAGTATTTCAAGGAACGGGACATACTAAATTTGGAATGTATTGTCATTTTGGAAGGGTTTGGATATTTAGGGTTCCTTTTATACTAATATTTGAAAACTTATTAGTTTTATATGAATTTTCAATATGGTATTCTATGTTGTTTAGTAATCTTTTTGCACTAGTGTTTTCGTTTGTTTTATATAAAAGAGTTGATTGGGAGAAAAAAGTATAAAACCTACCAAATTTAAGGTAGGTTTTATTTGTAATTTAAGATTTTAGGAAATAATCAGGATATTTTTCAATTAAATATCCAATTTTATTTTTAAAATTTGAAAGATGTTTATCAATCATTTCATCGACTTTGTTAATGTCGCCATCTCTAATTATATTAATAATATCTTTGTGTTGATCAAGTGTCGGAATTAAATTTGTTTTTTCAATAGCATCTAAAAACCTAACACGATCATAGTGAGTACTTAATGATTGAACAGCTTCCCAAACTCTTTCTTTTCCAACTTCTTTATAAATGATTCTATGAAAATCGTTATCTAAGAAAAAAAGTTCTGTATGATCCTCTTCAATTTGAGCAATTATATTTTGAAATTTTAAGTTTTTTTCAAGCTCTTTAATAGCTTGGTTTGAGAAATTTGTTGTAGCGAGTTTTAGAACTTCTCTTTCGACGATTTTTCTCATGAAAAAAGCCTCTTCAACTAATTTTAAATCAATTAGAGATACGAATGATCCCTTTTGTGGATAAACATCCATTAGTCTTTCTTCAGATAATTTAACGACAGATTCTCTAATAGGAGTCCTACTAACACCTAAAGTTTCACCGATATCAGATTCGCTTATCCCAGTTCCAGGTTTAATATTTAGAATCATTATATTTGTTTTTAAAACTCTATATATAAAATTTTTAGTATTCTCGCCAAATTGACGATTAACTTTTGATAAATTCAAAGTACACCTCCAACAGTTCTTTATATTCTATTTTTATTATACCAGAAATATTAAAATGTGCAAAATTTTAATATAGCAATATCAATAAAAATAATATTTTGCTAACATTATAAAAACAAAAAATACTATATATATACAAAAAAAACTATTTTGAAATAAAAAAGTCTTGACTTTTTTAAAAATGTTTACTAGGATACTAGTGTAAAATAATTAAAGGAGGTAACAAAATGGATTCTATAAATACAAAGTCTAGAAAGTATATAAGTAACTATTTAAAAAGTTATAAACCATATAAGGGAAAGTGGTGCTATGAAGATGGATGTTTATTACAAGGGGCAATGTTGCTATATAAAACAACGAAAGAAGATGAATATTTAAATTTTGTATATAGTTATCTTGATGATTTTATAGATGAAGATGGAGTTATAAAGGGTTATGAGAAAAATGAGTTTAATATAGACAATATAAATGCAGGAAAAGTTCTATTTGATGTTTATAATTTTACAGGGAATGAAAAATATAGAAAAGCAATTGAAAAATTATATGAACAAATTTTAGAACATCCAAGAGTTCCACAAGGGAATTTTTGGCATAAAAAAAGATATGAAAATCAAGTTTGGCTAGATGGGATGTATATGGTTGAACCCTTTTATATAAGATATGAGACAGAGTTCAATGGAAAAAGAAATTATGGAGATATTTTTAAACATTTTATTAATGTTAGAGAAAATATGTTTGATGAAAAGTTTAAATTGCATTACCATGGATGGGATACAGCTAAAAAATGTAGTTGGATAGTTCCAGAAACAGGGCTTTCTAAAAACTTTTGGTTAAGAGCCATCGGATGGCATTTAATGTCGATAGTTGATACTTTAGAATATATGTCAGAAGAGATTTTTAATGAATATAGAGGGCTTCAAATCTTATTCAAAGAGGCGATAAAAGGGGTAGATGAGTACAGAGATTTGATGAAAAATATGTGGTATCAGATTGTAGATAAAAAAGAGATGAATGGAAACTATCTTGAGACTTCTGGATCTTTAATGGTAGCCTATGCCATGATGAAAGGAGCAAGATTAGGATATATCGGTGAAAGGTACTCAGAAATTGGAAAAAAGGCTTTTGAAGGAATTTATAAAGAATACTTAAGAGAAAAAGAAGATAAAAGTTTATCTTTAGATGGAATTTGTTTAGTTGCAGGATTAGGTGGATTTGGTGGTCAAGAAAGAGATGGAAGCTACGAATATTACTTATCAGAGCCTATTGTTTCTGATGATGTAAAAGGCAGTGGAATATTTTTGATGACATATAGTGAGTATTTATATTTAGAAAAGGATGTGATGAATAGTGAAAAGTAAACAATTTAACGGATATTTATTTATAGCTCCATGGATAATAGGATTTTTAATTTTTACAGCTTATCCTTTTATTTCATCACTTTGGTTAAGTTTTACAAATTACAATTTATTAAGTGCACCAAAATTTGTAGGTCTTTCAAATTATATAAAGTTATTTAATGACCCTTTATTTTTAAAAACATTGTCTAATACCTTAAAATATGTATTTATAACAGTTCCTATAAAGTTAGCTTTTGCATTATTTATAGCAAACATTTTAAATTATAAATTAAAGGGAATAAACTTTTTTAGAACGGCTTATTATATACCATCTATATTAGGAGGAAGTGTTGCAATAGCTGTTTTATGGAGATTTTTATTTTCAGATCAAGGATTAATAAATATAATAATTGGATATTTAGGAGTTAATCCAATTTCATGGTTAGGAGATCCAAAGTATGCATTATTTACAGTAAGTCTTTTAAGAGCTTGGCAGTTTGGATCTGCAATGGTGATATTTTTAGCAGCTTTAAAAAATATACCAGAAGAATTATATGAATCAGCTAGAATAGAGGGAGCTTCACAAACAATGATGTTTTTAAATATAACAATTCCGATGATATCACCAGTTATATTCTTTAACTTTATTATGCAACTTATTCAAGCTTTCCAAGAATTTAATGGACCTTATATTATAACAGGTGGTGGACCACTTAACTCAACAAAATTACTACCACTATTAATATATGATAATGCATTTAATTACTATCAAATGGGGTATGCTTCAGCGATATCATGGGTATTATTTTTAATAATAATGATATTCACACTATTTTCATTTAGAAGTCAAAAATATTGGGTACACTACTCTGATAGTGGGGAGGAATAAAAAATGGAAAATGTAAAAAATATAAATATATCAATAGATGAAATCTCAGATGATATCAGAAAAGAGAATCAATTAAGAGCAAGAAAAAGAAATATAATATCAGGTATTAAAGTTGGATTGAGATATTTAACTTTAGCTATTGTTGGAATAGCTATGCTCTATCCTTTAATTTGGTTACTAGGAGCTTCTTTTAAAACAAATGCTGATATTTTTACAAGCATAGGATTTATACCTAAAGATTTTAAATTTGATTTTAGTGGATATGTAAATGGATGGAAAACGTCAACGGAGTATACATTTACAACATATTTTTTTAACACCTTTAAAATTGTTTTACCAAAAGTTGCTTTAACAATTGTATCAGCAGTTTTAACAGCTTATGGTTTTGCAAGATTTAAATTCCCAGGGAAAAAGATTTTATTTGGAATTTTGATATCAACTCTTTTACTACCAAATGTAGTTTTAAGAATTCCACAATTTTTAATGTATAAAAACTTTGGTTGGTTAGATACATATTTACCTTTATTTATTCCTGCAGCTTTTGCTACAGATACATTCTTTGTATTCATGTTAATACAATTTATAAGAGGGTTACCTAAGGAGATTGAAGAGGCTGCTTGTGTAGATGGATGTAACTCTTTACAAACACTTATTTATATAATGGTTCCTATGCTAAAACCAGCAATAATATCTATTGCACTATTTCAATTTATGTGGACTATGAATGATTTTATGGGGCCGTTAATTTATTTATCAAGTGTTGAAAAATATCCAGTAGCATTGGCATTAAAAATGTCTATGGATGTAAGTAGCAGTGTAAACTGGAATCAAATTTTAGCGATGTCAATAATTGGATTAGCACCTTCATTAATTGTATTTTTCTGTGCTCAAAGACACTTTGTAGATGGAATTTCAGCTGGAGGAGTAAAAGGATAAGAGAGGTAAAATATGGAGATAAATATAGTATTAATAAATTCAAGAAGTTTTACTTTTGAAATAAATAACACAGATAGATTCTATCTTAAAAATAAGTTAGAAGTTAAGATTGGAAAACAAAAATTTGAAATAGAAAAAACAGTTAATAGTGTTTATGATTTAGAACCAGAAACAAATTATACACTGGAAATTTACGATAATGGAGAATTGTTAATAAAAAAAGATTTTATAACAAAAAGTGAAAGTTTTTCATTAAATGTTAAGAGATTTGGAGTGAAGGGGGATGGAGTATCAAATGATACCCTTCCTTTGCAAACAGTAATAATGTCTTGTCCTAAAAATGGAAGAGTGTATATTCCTAAAGGAAAATATTTAGTTACATCGTTATTTTTAAAAAGTGATATAACTATTGAATTAGGAGCAGGAGCTGAAATTTTAGGTGATACTAATCGAGATAATTTTGGAATTCTTCCAGGATTAATAGAAAATGAAAAAGATGAAGAATATTATTTAGGAACTTGGGAAGGAAATCCATTAGATAGTTTTTCTTCAATAATTACAGGAATAAACATAGAAAATGTAAAAATAATTGGAGAAGGAGTTATAAATGGACAAGCCTCTAAAGAAAATTGGTGGAATAATCCAAAGATTAAAAGAGGAGCCTGGAGACCAAGAACAATATTTTTAAATAAGTGTAAGAATATAACTATCGAGGGAGTTACAATAAAAAATTCACCATCATGGACAGTTCATCCATTTTTTTCTGAAAATTTAAAATTTATAAATTTAAAAATTCAAAATCCAGCCGATTCACCAAATACTGATGGAATAGATCCGGAATCATGTAAAAATGTAGAATACATCGGCATAGATTTTTCAGTAGGAGACGATTGCATAGCAATAAAATCTGGAAAATTATATTTAGGAGAAAAATTAAAAACTCCATCAGAAAATTTTCAAATAAGAAATTGCTTGATGAAATATGGTCATGGAGGAGTGGTTATAGGTAGTGAAATGTCTGGAGGAATAAAAAACGTTAATATTGAAAAATGTATTTTTTACAAAACTGATAAAGGTATTAGGGTAAAAACAAGAAGAGGAAGAGGGGAACAAGGAGTTATTGATGGAATTACCGTAAAAGATGTATATATGGATGAAGTTAAAGTTCCATTTGTTTTTAATTCTTTCTATTTTTGTGATCCAGATGGAAAAACAGAGTATGTTTATACAAAAGAAAAACTCCCTGTAGATAAGAGAACACCTCATATAAAAAATTTAGAATTTGAAAATATTGTATGTATAGAGACAGAGGTTTGTGCTGGATTTTTATATGGACTGCCAGAAAAACCTATTGAAAATATAAAATTTAAAAACATAAATATAAGTTTTACAAACAAAGATGTAGAAGCAGATTATCCAGCTATGATGTCTCATATCGAAAAAGAGAGTAAATGTGGATTTTTTATAGCAAATGCAGAAAATGTAAAGTTTGAAAATGTTGTTATATCTGGAAATGTTGGGGAACAAATAAGAATTCAAGGAGAAAAAGAGTAAGATAACTCTTTAAAGGGGTACGGTAAAATGAAAAAATGTATACGAATAAATAAAAAAGATAATGTTGCAGTTGCCCTTTTACCTATAAATAAAGGAGAAATTGTAGAGGTTGAAGATTTAAAAATTAAATTAAAAGAGGATATAAAAAAAGGTCATAAGTTTACTTTAGAGTTGTTGGGAAAAAATAAAGATGTAATAAAATATGGAATGCCAATAGGTCATACTTTGAAAGATGTAGAAGCAGGTCAATGGATACATACACATAATTTGAAAACAAATTTGAATGATTTAGATACATATTCATATGGAGATTTAGAAGGTGTAGATTTAGAAGGAGCTAAAAGAAAAAAAGTAAATGTGTATTTAAGAAAAAATAATAAGATAGGTATTAGAAATGAGTTGTGGATTATTCCAACTGTAGGATGTGTAAATGGGATTGGAGAAAATATAATAGAAGAGTTTAAAAAGAGATTTGATATATCAAAAGTAGATGGATTAAATGTATTTAAACATAATTACGGGTGCTCACAGTTAGGGAAGGATCATATAACAACTAGAACAACACTTCAAAATATAGTGACACATCCAAATGCAGGAGGAGTTTTAGTTTTAGGGCTTGGTTGTGAAAATAATCAAGTGAAAGAGTTCAAAGAAACTTTAGGTGAGTTTGATAAAGAAAGAGTTAGATTTTTGATAGCTCAAGATTCCGAAGATGAAATAGAGGAAGGTGTAGAACTTTTAAAAGAGTTATACGATAAAGTTATTTCTGAATCAAGAGTTGAAAAAGAGTTCGGAGATTTAGTTGTAGGACTTGAATGCGGAGGGTCAGATGGATTTTCTGGAATAACTGCAAATCCACTAGTAGGGGAATTCTCAGACTATATAGTCGAACATGATGGGACAACAATTTTGACAGAAGTTCCAGAAATGTTTGGAGCAGAAACTTTACTTATGAAAAGATGTATTAATAAAGATATATTTAATAAAACAGTAGATATGGTTAATGATTTTAAAAAATACTTTATCTCGTATAATCAGTCTATTTATGAAAATCCATCTCCTGGAAATAAAGAGGGTGGAATATCAACACTAGAAGATAAATCCTTGGGGTGTACTCAAAAATCAGGTATTTCTAAAGTCAAAGATGTATTAAGATATGGAGAGGTAGTCAAATCTAAAGGATTGGTACTTCTTGAGGCACCAGGGAATGACTTGGTTGCTACTACAGCATTAGGAGCAGCTGGAGCTCATATAGTTCTTTTTACAACAGGACGGGGAACTCCGTATGGTGGATTTGTTCCAACAATAAAAATATCAACAAATACTGAACTGGCAAAGAAAAAGCCAAAATGGATTGATTTTGATGCAGGAAAACTATTAGATAGCAATGTTACAATGAAAGAATTGCTAGGTGAATTCGTTGATTATATAATAGAAGTAGTTGAAGGTAGAAAAACAAATAATGAAATAAATAATTTTAAAGAAATCGCTATTTTAAAAAATGGTGTGACTCTTTAAGAGGGAGGATAGATGTTAATACAAGTTAATAATGATGAAAGTATTCAAAATATAATTGATAGTATTCAACATCATCAAGTTGTAATATATTTAAAAAATGGTATATATCGAGAGAAAATATTAATTGATAAACCAAATATAACACTAGTTGGAGAAGAAAAGGGAAAAGTTATTTTAGTTTGGAGTGATGCATCAGGAACTTTAATGAGAGAAGATTCTACTAAAACTTATGGAACAAGTGGAAGTGCAACAGTAACATTAACATCAAATGCTAAAGGATTTAAAGCTGAAAATATAGTTTTTAAAAATGACTTTGATTATCCAAAATCATTTTTAAAGGATAAACAGGCTGTAGCTTTAAAAAATGATGCAGATAAATCTCTATTTATAGGGTGTGAATTTTTGGGATATCAAGATACTTTGTACGCAAATAAAGGAAGACAATATTATAAAGATAGTTATATAGAAGGAAATGTAGATTTTATTTTTGGAGGAGCACAGGCTTATTTTGAAAATTGTAATATTTTTTCAAAGAAAAGAGATGAGGGAGTTGGTTATGTAATGGCCCCATCAACACTTTACAATCAAGAGATAGGATACATCTTTAATAATTGTAAATTTGATAGTGATGGAGAAAGCAATACAATTTTTATAGGTAGACCTTGGCATCCAGGAAAAAGAGCAGGATATAATCCGAGTGCAATAGTTATGAATTCATATTTAGGTTCACACATAAAAGAGGAAGGTTGGGATTCAATGTCAGGATTTTCTCCAGATGACGCTAGATTTTATGAGTATAATAATTATGGTGAAGGAAGTATTGTAAATATAAAAAGAAGAGTTTTATTAAAAGAAGAGATGAAAAATTACTCTAAAGAAAAATTGTTTGAAAATTGGAATATATAAAAATGGATGGACTCAATTGTCCATCCATTTTAGTTTATAAATTATCTTATATATTTAGAGAATTAAAGAGAAACTTCTCCTTTATCATCCCAGCACTCTACACCTGTAGAGTTAGAAAGAACGTTCTTAGTGAAAACAGGATTTCTTTTGGCTTTTCTTTCTTCTAAATAGTGATGAATACATTCAATGGCAGGAACTCTAAGTTTAGTAATAGCATATATATTGAAAAGTGCCATGAATGCCATAAATAAATCAGCCATAGCCCAAACAGATGGAGCATCTTTGATAGAACCCCAGAAAACCATAGCAAGAGCAACAACTTTAAATGGGTTTTCTAACCATTTTTTTTCAGTATAGGCTATATTAACAATTCCGTAGAAGTAATTTCCAATAACTGATGAAAAAGCAAATAAAAATATACAAG
This sequence comes from Cetobacterium sp. 2G large, assembly GCF_014250655.1. Taxonomy (NCBI): domain Bacteria; kingdom Fusobacteriati; phylum Fusobacteriota; class Fusobacteriia; order Fusobacteriales; family Fusobacteriaceae; genus Cetobacterium; species Cetobacterium sp. 2G large. The sequence goes on from NZ_JACHTH010000007.1 coordinate 568,665, forward strand.
CCATCAAGAAAATTCTACCAAAAATTCCAAGTTCATGTATCATAGCAGTTTGAGTTAATTCAATTCCTTTATGAGTAGTAGTTCCTAATACTCCAGAGAAAAGAATGATAAAAGCTGTAGCAGAACAAATAGCTAATGTAGTAACATAAACTCCTAAAGTTTGAACTAATCCCTGTTTGAAAGGGTGATCTGTAGAAGCACTAGCTCCAGCGTTTGGAGTTGATCCCATACCAGCTTCATTTGAAAAAAGACCTCTTTTAATACCTTCCATAACAATAACTCCAAGAGCACCTCCACCAGCAGCAGCTGGATCAAAAGCGTTTGTCATAATTAATGAAAGCACTCCAGGAAGAGCTGCAATGTTCTTTAAAACTATAAAAACAGCAACTACTAAATAAAATACACCCATAATTGGAACAATAATCTCTGAAACTTTTGCAATTCTATGAGCTCCTCCTAAAATGATTATAGCTGTTAATACAGTTAAAATAATAGCTCCATAAAATTGATTTATACCATACGCATGTTGAAAAGCTACTGTAATTGTATTAGCTTGAACAGCATTAAAAATAAAACCATAAGTTATTGTAATAAGAATGGAAAAAGCTACACCAAGATATTTTTTATTCATACCTAATTCCATATAATAAGCTGGTCCACCAACAAAGATTCCATCCTCTTTCTTTTTATAAATTTGAGCTAAAGTATTTTCAACTAAACTCAAACTACCAGCTACTAAAGCTAAAATCCACATCCAAAATATAGATCCCGGTCCACCAACAGATATAGCAAGGGCAACTCCTGCTAAACTACCAGTTCCAACTTTAGAACCAGCACTAATGCAAAATGCTTGGAATGGTGAAACACCTTTTCCATTTCCTTTTTCAAGCATTACTTTAAACATCTCTTTAATCTCAGTTATATTTGCAAACTTTAATTTAAAAGTGAAATATAATCCTGAAATAATAAGAACTGCGATTAAAACATAAGACCATAAAATGTTGTTAAGTGTGTTGATAATATTCATTGTTCCTCCTATATAATATATAATAAATTGTGTGTGTGTTTAGAATATTCTACATTTAAGCTCATTGCATAGGTCTTCTAAAAGACATACTCCAGCTATAGGATTTCCTTTTTGATCAAGAGCAGGTGAGTAAATACCAATTCCCATTTTATGAGGAACAACGGAAACGATTCCTCCACCAACTCCACTTTTTGACGGTAAACCAACTCTTACAGCAAACTCACCAGAGTTATCATACATTCCACATGTAACCATAAGTGTTTTTACAATTCGGCTAACTCTATTAGAAACAACTTGTTCGCCAGTACTAGTTTGTCCTTCATTAGCTAGAAATAAACCTAGTTTTGCAATTGTTTTTGCAGTGACGTCAATAGAGCATTGCTTAAAATAAACTTCTAAAGCTTCCTCTACATTTCCTGTGATAATTCCCTCAGATTTCAAATAATATCCCATAGCTCTATTTTTATTTCCTGTTTCAGATTCACTTAAATAAACCTTTGGGTTTAGTTCAAGAGATGGGTCTTCTGTTATTTTTTTGAAAAATTCAAGAAGTCGATTGAATTTATCCTTTGCATCATCACCTTTAATCATAGAAGATACAACGATAGCTCCAGCATTAATCATAGGATTATATGGTTTTCTTCTACTAGATGTTTCTAATTTTCTAATAGAGTTAAATGGGTCTCCACTAGGGTCCATTCCAACTTTAGAGAATACATATTCCTCTCCATTATCTAAAATAGCTAACATAAGCGCAACTACTTTAGAGATACTTTGTACTGTGAATTTATTATCATAATCTCCAGCAAAGTATTCATTTCCCTCATTATCTAAAATATATATTCCAAGATTTCTGGGGTTTGTTTTTTCTAATTCAGGGATATAACTTGCGACTTTCCCTAATTCAGTTGTCTTTCTGTGTTTTTCAACTAATTCTTTTAGTAATTCTTGCATTTTTTACCTCCTAAAAGTACTGTTACTAAACTTTGTATATAATTATAATACTTTTTATATATGAACAAAGTAAAATATATTGTTTCAATGTGAAATTAATTTCTGATTTTTTAATTATATAAATTTTTTTTTATTGTTTGAAAATGCTTAAAAATAGAGAAGAGTATAAAATTCTATTTTAAATATAAAAAAAAGTTTGTTCAAAAATATGTGAAATTAATATTAAAAAAACAGAAAAAATAAATATAGAAAAAATAAATAGTCAATATTCATAAAATGAATTTATTGAAACAAAAAAATAAAAAAGGGTAGTAAAATACAGTTAATACTACCCAAAATATCTAACTATTTAATAATGAGAAAATTGTAATACTTTGAAAAACAATATCATAAACTAAAGCTAAAGCAGGGATCTTACTCTCTATATGAGGAGCTAAAGAAATTTCAACTCTTTTAGGTTGTATATTTAAATTAGAATTTGCTTTTTTAGAAATAGCAGTACCTAATCCAAATTGAATACTTTGAGCTTCAGGAATTAAAGAGAAAGCTATTTCAGAAAAAATACTTTTAAATTTATTCATATCAGTATTTTGAGGTAGATTTATTTCTAATGAGCTACCTAGAGCATCGTTAGTAATAATCATCTTTTGTATAGCTACTCTAATGTATGCTTCATTTTTTTCACCATGAAATATTCCTCCAATTTCAAGAGGATTTACTGTAGGAATCTCTAACAGAAGTTTTTTACACAAAGCTCCAACTAAAATCATAGCTGAAGGTAAATCACCATATGTATAGATAAATACAATATCTTCACCATTAGTTTTTTCATCTATAATTCCAGAAATAACATCAATTTCTTCTTCAGGATTAGGAGAATAACCTTCCATAGTTCTTTTAGCTAAATCTTTTCCAAAATCTAAAGCAGTTATTGATATATTTTTAGGAAAATTTATAATTGATAGTTTTATACCATTATCTGTATTTTCAAAATTTATTTTAATTTTTTTACCAAAAATCATAAAAACCTCCAAGATTAAATTTAATTTACTATATATTATATAATAAAATTTACTTAATCTCTAGAAAAAAGAGAAATTAATTTTTTAAAAGACATTTATCTAAGCATAAATTAAGTAGTTCTTTTTGACACTGCTCCCAAGTTCCAACAATAAAAACTCCATTAGATTCAACTCTCCAAAAGTGATTAGAAACTCTTTTAAATCTCATTAATACTCCTCCTCAAATTTTCTACATAAATGTATAAGAAAAAAATAAAAAAATTTAAAATTCATCTATTAGAATTATACTTTAATGTAGAAAAAAAATCAAATATTTTTTTACATTTTTGTAGAAAAATAGTATAATAAATTAAAAAATAAGAAGGGAGGATAATGTGAAGACTAAATTTGGTAATTATTTAGAAAAAATGATGATGAAAAATAATTATACATTAGAATATATAGCAAAGCAAACAGATTCTTCTCTATCTGTAGTAGGTCACTATAGAAAAGGAATTAGAATTCCTAAGGATGATTTTGTAGAAAGATTTATTGAAAAATTTATTGAAACAGATAAAGAAGCAGATGAAATTAGATATATAGTTGCTTATGATAGAACTCCAGATTTAATAAAAAGAAAATTAGATGAAAATAATCAAGAGGAAAAAAATAAGCAACAAGCAGAGATAATAACTTTACCAGTCTTAGGTAAAGCAGCAGCAGGATTAGGTCATATAAATTTTGAGGACAACACTAGAACGGAGGTATTATCTTCTATTTCAAATATAGAATTGCCTAAGAATGCTTTTTTAGTAGAAGTTAGTGGAGATTCAATGTTTCCAACTTTATCAGATGGAGATTTAGTCATAATTAATCCCGTTCAAAAGCAGATGAGAATGGTAGAAGGAAAAGTTTGTGTATTTAGTTATCATGATCAAACATATATAAAAAGACTTAAAATTAATAAAAATGAAGTAAGACTCGTATCTGATAATAGTGATAAAAAAAGATATTCAGATATCATTATATCTGACGAAGAATTGGAGTATTTAAAATGCTATGGAGCTGTTATAGAAAGTAGAAGAAAACACTAGGATATTACCTCCTAGTGTTTTAAATTATATTGTTCAATTTTTCTATACAGGGTAGCTATTCCTATTCCTAAAATTTTAGCAATTTGTTTTTTACTTTCTGTTGAATCTCCATATTTAATTAACAAATTACTAATCATTTCAATTTCCATACTTTTAAGAGTTCTTTCTTGAGGTATTTTAGCAGAATTAGTTGTAAGTAATTTTTGTGGAAGATGATTATACGATAAAATACCATTATCTCCCATTAAATTAATCATATATTCAATAGTATTTTCAAGTTCTCTTACGTTACCAGGCCAATTGTATTTTTCAAATATACTTAGAACTTCAGATGAAATATTAGCAAAATTTTTTTTAAATAGAGTAGCATACTTTTCAGCGAAATGTTCTGCAAAAATAAAAATATCTCCAGTTCTTTTTCTTAATGGTGGGACTTCAATAGGAACAACATTAAGTCTATAGTATAAATCTTTTCTAAACTCTCCCATCTCTACTAAGTGTTCTAAATTTTGATTTGTTGCAGCAATAATTCGGACATCTACATCAATAAGTTGATTTGATCCAATTCTGATAATTTTTCTTTCTTGTAAAACTCTAAGCAACTTAATTTGCATATATAAAGGCATATCTCCTATCTCATCTAAAAATAAGGTACCTCCATTAGCTAATTCAAATTTCCCAATTTTTCCTCTAGGATCAGCCCCGGTAAAAGAACCTTTCACATAACCAAAGAATTCACTTTCAAGAAGAGCCTCAGGAATAGCTCCACAATTTATAGCTATAAAAGGTTGATTAACTCTATTGCTATTCATGTGTATAGTTCTAGCAATTATTTCTTTACCTGTTCCACTTTCACCTGTTATTAGAACTGTTGACGGATTTTTTGATATCTTATTGATTCGTTCAAATAATTTTTTCATAGAATCAGAGTAGAAAATAAAATCTTTAACAAGAGTTCCAGTAGTTGAATTTGTAACGTGTAATATTGAATTATGAATAGCTTTTTTTTCTTTAAAAATTAAGACTTTTTCAAAAGGTGAAAAAGTAAAAATCTCTCCAAAAACATCAAGCTTTTTATCATTATAAATAATAGAGTAAGCATTTTTTCCTAAAAAATTATCATTTAAAGGTTGAATAAAAAGGTTTTCTTGAAGAATTTTAGTATTAAAAAGTTTTATAGAAACTTCATTCATATGTGTTAACAAATGGTTATTATCATAAATTAAAATACCTTCTTCTATTTTATTAAGTATGACTTTTAGAAACTCTTTTTTAGATTCAGCATATGAATTTTCTAAAAATAGATAAGCTTGGGATGAAATAAAACCAGAAATTTGTTTTAAAAAATTTAAATACTTTTCTTGTTTATCAATAAAATTTAATTTTTGTTGATTATTAAAACAAATAAGTCCAATAACTCCAGCCACTTCGTTATTAAAAAAAATAGGTGTTGAAACTTCTAACTTTTCTTTGCAGTTTTGAATAGATGGACATCTACTACAGTGAATATCCTCTTTAGGATTTAATATTACATACTCTTTTCCAGTTTCTAAAACTTTTTTATAAATATGTGATTCTTCAGTCATAGATTGTCCGACTTTATTTTTAAGACGACCAGTTCCTCCAACTCTAATAAAATTTTTATCCATAATTTCAACGTCCATTTGGATAATTTGAGAAATAGTTTCAGCAAATTTTTGGATATCTTTTCTTAAATTAATTAATATATTTTCCATAAATCACTTCCTTAAAAAATTAATTATCAAAATGATAATTAACTATAGATTTAACCTTAAATATAGAGATTTTAAATATTATCATAATGATAAATATTATCATAATGATAATATAACATTACGTATATATTTTTTAAAAATATAAAAAATATATACGTAATGTTCAAAAATAAAATCAATGAAAGGAATATAGAAATTATATCATTTATTTTTGGTATAGAAATTGCTTATTATATGAGTGGAGATAAAATTAATAAGGAGTGAGTTATGGAAAATAAAATTAAATATGCTTTCAATGAAATTGAAAAGGGAGACAATTATGAAAGTTGCTTAAATATTTTAACTGAGAATGAAGTAGTAAAAGCAAAGAACTTTCATAGTAGTTTTCCACAATATAAAGAAACCCCTTTAGCTAAATTAGATAATGTAGCTAAAAGTATCGGACTTGCTGGAATATTTGTAAAAGATGAGTCATATAGATTTGGATTAAATGCATTCAAAGTTTTAGGTGGATCATTTGCCATGGCAAAATATCTGGCTTCAAGGTTAGGAGATGATATATCTAACTTAGATTATGAAAAATTAATTTCTAAGGACATAAAGGAAAAGTTAGGAGATGTAACATTTTATACAGCAACAGATGGAAATCATGGAAGAGGTGTTGCTTGGACAGCTAATAAATTAAATCAAAAATCTGTTGTTTATATGCCTTTTGGGTCATCTATAGCAAGACTTGAAAACATTAAAAAAGAGGGAGCGGAAGCTTCAATAACTGATATGAACTATGATGATGCGGTAAGACTTGCAGCAAAAAATGCAAAAGAAACAAATGGAGTTGTAGTTCAAGATACAGCGTGGGAAGGATATGAAGAGATTCCAGCGTGGATTATGCAAGGATATGGAACTATGGCTTTAGAAGCTATCGAACAATTAAAAAGTTATGGAGTAGATAGACCAACACACATATTTGTTCAAGCTGGAGTAGGGTCTTTAGCTGGAGCGGTTCAAGGGGTATTCGCTTCTATCTACGGAAAAGATTGTCCAATAACAGTTATAGCTGAATCAGATTTAGCAGATTGTTTATATAAATCAGCTTTAGCAAAAGATGGAAAACCAAGATTTGTAGGTGGTACTATGCAAACAATAATGGCTGGATTAGCGTGTGGAGAACCAAATACAATAGGATGGGAAATTTTAAGAAATTATAGTACAGCATTTTTATCATGTCCAGATTGGAGTGCAGCAAATGGAATGAGAATATTAGGAAATCCTTTAGATGGAGATGAAAGAGTAAAATCTGGAGAATCAGGGGCTGTAACTATGGGAGTACTTTATGAAATTATGACAAATGATGAGTATAAAGAGTTAAGAGATAAATTAAAACTTAATAAAGATTCAAAAGTATTGTTGTTTAGCACAGAGGGAGATACAGATCCAAAAAAATATAGAGATATAGTTTGGTTTGGTGAATGTACAAAATAATTAAATTTAAAATAAAAGTTTTAGGAGGAAAAAATGTTTTCTAAAGAGAGAGAGAATCAAGTTATAGAGTTATGTCAAGAGTTAATAAAAGCGCCAAGCTATTCAGGAGAAGAGGGAGAAGTAGTTGAAGTAATAAAAAAAGCTTTTGATAGACTTGGGTTTGATGAATATTTTGTAGATGAATATGGAAATATAGTTGGAAAAATCAAAGGGAAAAAACCAGGTAAAAAAATCTTATTTGATGGACATATAGATACAGTACCAGTTCCTGATAAAAGTAAATGGAGTTTTGGACCTTTTGATGGAACTATATCTGATGGAAAAATATATGGAAGAGGAACATCAGATATGAAGGGACAAGTTGGAGCTATGATATCAGCGTGTGCTTATTTTGCTAAAGATTGTAATAAAGATTTTGAAGGAGAAATTTATGTAGCCGGAGTTGTCCATGAGGAGTGTTTTGAAGGAATTGCAGCAAGAAAAATAAGTGCAGCAGTAAAACCAGATTACGTTGTAATTGGAGAGTGCTCAGAACTTAACTTAAAAATAGGTCAAAGAGGAAGAGGAGAAATAGTTGTAGAAACATTTGGAAAGCCAGCACATTCAGCTAATCCAGACAAAGGAATAAATGCAGTCTATAAAATGGCTACAGTAATTCAAGAGATAAATAAATTAGTTCCACCAGTACATCCTGTTTTAGGAAAAGGAATTTTAGAGCTTGTAGATATAAAATCAGCACCATATCCAGGAGCTTCAGTAGTGCCTGAGTATTGTAGAGCTACTTATGATAGAAGACTTTTAGTTGGAGAAACAATGGAAAGTGTAATAAAACCATTGCAAGAATTAGCACAAAAACTTATGGAAAATGATCCGCAAATGAAGATAAAAGTATCTTATTCAGTTGGAAAAGAGAAGTGTTATACAGGGAATACAATAGAGGGAGAAAGATTTTTCCCAGGATGGTTATATGAGAAGGATGATGAATTTACAAAAATAGCTTATGAAGGATTAAAATCAGTAGGATTAAACCCTGAAATAACGCAATATTCATTCTGTACGAATGGGTCTCACTATGCAGGAGAAGCAAAAATACCAACAATTGGATTTGGTCCATCAAGAGAAAACTTAGCTCACACAATAGATGAACATATAGAGATAGAGCAACTACTAAAAGGAACAGAAGGTTATTATGGAATTTTAAAGTCTCTTTACAAAAAATAGAGAAAAGGAGAGATCATGAAAATATTAATAAAAAATGGATTAATCGTAAATGGGAACAATACAGTGCCATTTTTAGGTGATTTATTAATTGAAAATAACCTAATAAAATCAATAGGAAAAATAGATGAAGTAGCTGATAAAATTATTGATGCAAAAGGAAAAATAGTTTGTCCAGGATTTATAGATACTCATAGCCATTCAGATTTGATGATTTTAGTAAATCCATATAATGAAATAAAAATAAGACAAGGAATAACAACAGAGGTCTTGGGTCAAGATGGGATTTCAATGGCTCCATTGCCTAAAAAATATGTAAGTTCTTGGAGAAAAAATATTGCAGGTTTAGATGGAGAATCAGACGAAATTAATTGGGAATATGAAACTACTGATAACTATTTAAAAATGATGGAAGAAAATGGTGTTGGATTAAATGAGGCATATTTAGTTCCTCATGGGAATATAAGAATGGAAGCTATGGGGTTAGAAGGGCGCCCAGCCACAGATGAAGAGATTAAAAAAATGTGTGAAATAACAAGAAGAGAGATGGAAGTTGGAGCATTTGGACTATCGACAGGACTTATATATATACCATGTGCTTATTCAGAAACAAAAGAAATTATTGAAATGTGTAAGGTAGTTGCTGAATTTGATGGAGTGTTTGTAATTCATCAAAGAAGCGAAGCAGATACAATAGTTAATTCAATGAGAGAAGTTATAGAGATAGGAAAAAAATCTGGAGTAAAGATACACTTTTCCCATTTTAAAGTTTGTGGAAAAAGTAACTGGAAATACTTAGATGAGATGTTAAATCTATTAGAAGAGGCTAGAAAAGAGGGGATAGAGGTTTCGTTTGACCAATATCCTTATGCAGCAGGAAGTACTATGTTAGGAGTAATATTACCTCCTTGGGCTCATGCTGGAGGAACAGATGAATTAATGAAAAGACTTGAAAATAGTGACTGTAGAAATAAAATGATTTATGACATGGAGAATGGGATTCCTGGATGGGATAATTTTGTAGAATTTGCTGGATTAGATCAGATATTTGTGACATCAGTAAAAACTGAAAAAAATAGTGATTTAATAGGAAAAAATCTTTTGGAAATTGGAAAAATTAGAGGAAAAGATCCTTATAATGCGACTTTTGATCTTTTATTAGAAGAAGAAAATGCCGTAGGAATGGTTGATTTCTATGGATTAGAAGAGCACGTTATTAAAATTTTAAAAAGACCAGAGCAAAATGTTTGTACAGATGGACTTTTAACTGGAAAGCCTCATCCAAGAGCTTATGGTTCGTTTCCAAGAGTTTTAGGAAGATATGTTAGAGAACAAAAAATTTTAACAATAGAGGAAGCTATTTTTAAAATGACTAAAAAAGCGGCAACTTCTTTTGGAATAAAAAATAGAGGTGTTATAGAAGAAGAATATTTTGCAGATATTTTAGTTATAGACTTAGAAGAGATAATTGATAAAGGTACATATGTAGATCCAATACAATATCCTAAAGGAATAAATTATGTTTTAATAAATGGAAATATTGTATTAGAGAATGGAAATTATCATAAAGTCCTTGCAGGAGAGGTTATTAGAAAAAAATAGAGGAGGTTTTATGTTAATTGGAAATGGAAGAGTAATTACTCATGATAAAGAATGTCCATATTTTGAAAATGGTGGAGTTTTAATAAAAGATGGGAAAATACTAGAAATTGGAAAAAGTGATATTTTAAAAAATAAATATCCTAATGAAGAGTTTATTGATGCTGAAAATAATCTTATTATGCCAGGATTTATTAATACACATCATCATATTTATAGTGCTTTTGCTAGAGGAATGAAATCCTCTGGCAAAGCTCCTAAAGATTTCCAAGAGATTTTAGAAAACCTTTGGTGGAAAGTCGATAAAAAATTAAATCATGAAGATATTAAGTATAGTGCACTAACAACATATATAGATTCTATAAAAAATGGTGTAACAACTGTATTTGATCATCATGCTGGTCCTAACTCTGTAAGTGGAAGTTTAGACATTATAGGAGAAGCTGCAAAAAAAGTGGGAATTAGAAGCTGTTTATGTTATGAGGTTTCAGATAGAGATGGTTTAGATATTGCTGAAGAGGGAATCAATGAAAATATAAGATTTATAAAAAAATGTCAAAATGAGCATGAAAACATGTTAAAAGGAATGTTTGGACTTCATGCTTCATTTACATTAAGTGATGAAACTTTAAAAAAATGTCAAAAAGCTATATGCGGATTAGACGTTGGGTATCATGTTCATATTGCTGAGGGTATAGGCGATTTGAATAACTCACTAGAAAAATATGGGAAAAGAGTTGTTGAAAGACTTTTGGAATTTGAAATTTTGGGAGAAAAAACAATAGGAGTTCATTGTATCTATATTAATGAGAAAGAGATGGAGATTTTAAAAAGCACAAAAACCAATGTGGTTCACAATCCAGAATCAAATATGGGTAACGCTGTAGGCTGCTCTCCAATACTAGAGATGTATTCGAAAGGAATACGTTTAGGATTAGGAACTGATGGATACACAAGTGATATGTTAGAGTCTTTAAAAGTTGGAAATATAATTCATAAACATGAAAAAAGAGATCCTTCGGTTGCTTGGATAGAATTACCAACTATGCTTTTTGAAAATAATAGAAAAATAGCAGAACAATACTTTGAAGGTTCAATGGGAATTTTAAAAAAGGGAGCATTAGCAGATGTCATCATTGTAAACTATAATCCTTTAACAGAGATAAATGAAGAAAATTATAACAGCCATCTTCTATTTGGAATAATGGGTAGAGATGTCATAACAACGATTATAAACGGAAAGATAGTTATGAAGAATAGAAAAATATTAACACTAGATGAAAAAGAGGTTTTTAAAAATTCAAGAATAGTTTCAAAAAAAATGTGGTTAAGAGACTAAAAATTTAAAAGCGGAGGAAAAATGGGTGTTAAAACTATGGAATTAGAAAAAGGTATTGTAGAAGAAGTTCATCAAAAGTTAGAGATAAAAAATATGTTTTTATTAGGAATTCAGCATGTTGCAGCAATGTGTGCAGGTGCAATAGCCGTTCCAATGATTTTAGGAGAAAGTTTAGGATTGGGACAAGAGGAGATTAATACGTTAGTAAGTGCAACACTTATGATGGCAGGACTAGGAACATTTATTCAAACTTTAGATATTCATGGAAAAATAGGAGCAAAATTGCCGATAGTTGAGGGTGTAAGTTTTGCTGGTGTTTCAGCTTTAGTTGCTGTAGGGCTAAGTTATAAAGGGAGCGATCCAATTTTTGGTTTACAAGTTATGTTTGGAGCAACAATAGTATCTGGAATTTTTGCATTTTTAGTGGCACCAATGTTTGGAAAACTTTTAAAATATTTTCCGCCACTAGTATCTGGAGTTGTTGTTACTTCTATGGGATTATCATTAATTCCAGTAGCTTTGAGATGGGTAGCAGGAAGTCCAAAAAGTTCAAGCTTTTTAAGCATTAAAAATATAATTTTAGCATTGGTAACAATAGGAATAATACTAGCTATTCAAAAATTATCTAAAGGATTTTTGGGAAATATTGCTATTCTATTAGGTATTTTTTTAGGAACTTTAGTAGCAATTCCTATGGGATTAACTGATTTTTCAACTCTAAATGAAGCTACAGCTTTTACAATAAATACACCACTACAATTTGGATTTCCAAAATTTGAGTTAACAGCAATCTTATCGTTATTTTTAGTTCAATTGGTAATAATGACAGATGCTACAGGAAATCAAATAAATTTATCTGATATTTGTTCTGTAGAACCTAATCAAGAAAAGATTGTAGCAGGACTAAGAGGACATGGTTTAACAAGTATTATCGCTGGATTTTTTAATAGCTTTCCTCACTCTTTATTTGGTCAAAATGTAGGTATTGCTGCAATAACGGGGGTAAAAAGTAGATTTGTAGGAACTGCAGCAGGAATAATACTATTAGTTGTTAGTTTTTTTCCTAAATTAGTAGCAATTTTAACATCAATTCCGTCTCCTGTATTAGGTGGAGCAGGAATAATAATGTTTGGAATAGTTGCAGCTAATGGAATAAAAAGATTAGGAACAATAAGTTATGATGGAAATAAAAATCTTGTAATAGTGGCTACAAGTTTAGGAATGGCATTAGCTCCAATAGCAGCACCACAACTATTTACTAATTTTCCTCAATGGGGAAAAATTTTATTTCAAAGTCCAGTAACTTTAGGAGCATTAACGGTTTTAATTTTAAATATTGTATTTAATGAGTTCAATAAAAAATAAATTTTTGGAGGAATATAAAATGGCTAATATAAAAGTAAATTTTGCAGGATTAGAGTATGATAACCCAGTAATAGTGGCGGCGGGACCACCATCAAAAGACGCTCAGGCTATAAAAGAAGCGATGGAAGGAGGAGCAGCAGGTGTAGTTGCAAAAACAATTTCTAGTGAAGCAGCAGAAATTCCAAAACCTTGCATGTATGATTTTAAAGGAAATCATTTTTTAAATACAGAATTATGGTCAGAGTTATCTCCAGAGCATTGGGTAGAACAAGAGTATGAAAAGTGTAAAATTAAAGGTGAGCCATTAATAATAGGTCTTGGCTATGTAAAAGAGGATATAAAAAAATTAATACCAATGGTTGACAAATTTGCAGATGCTTATGAAATATCAAGTCATTATGTAGGAAGGGATTTAACACCAATGTTAAATACTTTAAAAATGGCAAAGATGCTAACAAAAAAACCAGTATTTATGAAAGTATCACCAGGAGTTGAGAATTTAGGAGACGTAGCTAGAGCATTAGAAACTGCAGGTGCTGATGGATTAGTTGCTATAAACTCTGTGGGACCTTGTTTGTCAATTGATTTAGAAACTGGAAAGCCACATATGGGAAGCAAAAGTGGATATGGATGGATGTCTGGAGCAGCTATAAAACCAATAGCTATGAGAGTAGTATATGAACTTGCACAAGCGGTAAAAATTCCAATTTTTGCAGTAGGGGGAGTTACAAAAGGAGAGGATGTAATAGAGTATGTAATGGCTGGAGCAACTGCTGTTCAGGTTTGTACTCAAGGCATAGTAGAGGGACCTAAGGCTTTTGGTAGAATTGCTAAGGAAACGAATAATTGGTTAGATGCCCATGGGTATAGTTCATTGGATGAAATAAGAGGAATAACAATAAAGCATATGGAAAGTATTAAAGAAAATAATTATATGACTATTCCTCCTAAAGTAGAGTTAGATAAATGTGTAGGATGTGGAATTTGTAAAATAGTTTGTGGTTATAAAGCTATTGAGATAGAAAATAAAAAGGCAGTTATAGATATAGATAGATGTTTTGGATGTGGAGTTTGTACATCAAAATGTCCTACAAAAGCATTATCAATACCAAGATAAAATAGGGGGACTCTATGCTTAAAATAACTATAAATGGAAAACTTATAGAGACAAAAGAAAAGAAAAATCTATTGGATTTTTTAAGAGATGATATGGATTTTATTGCAGTAAAAAATGGATGTGGTGAAGGAGCATGTGGTGCTTGTATGGTTCTTGTTGATGGCAAACCGTTTAGAGCTTGCTTACTAACAACAGAAAAAGTAGCAGAAAAGAATGTCCTTACAGTAGAGGGCTTAACAGAGTATGAAAGAGACGTATTTGCATATGCTTTTTCAAAAGAAGGAGCAGTTCAATGTGGATTTTGTATTCCAGGAATGGTGGTCAGTGCAAAAGGATTATTTTTAAAAACTTTAGAGCCAACTAAAGATGAAATAAAATTAGCATTAAGAGGAAATATCTGTAGATGTACAGGATATGTAAAAATAGTAAAAGCTATAAAAGAAGCAGCACGAATTTTTAGAAATGGAGAGATTGTTCCTAAAGTAGAGTGTAAGGGATTAATTGGAGAAAATACTTTTAGAGTTGATGCTAAAGAAAAAACACTGGGTAAAGGAAAATATGCGGAAGATATAAAAATTCCTGAAATGATATTTGGAGGAGCTGTAAGAACAGCTCATCCAAGAGCTTTAGTAAAAAAAATAGATACAAGTGAAGTTGAAAGATTAGAGGGTATTGTGGGAATTGTAACAGCAAAAGATGTTCCAGGACATAGAAATATAGGACATTTATCTTTTATATCTGATTGGGATGCCTTGATAGCTGAAGGTGAAGTAACAAGATATATGGGGGATGCTTTAGTATTAATAGGCGCAAAATCTAAAGAAATTTTGAAAAAAGCTAAAGAGCTAGTAAAAGTTGAGTATGAAGTTTTAGAGCCAATAATTAATCCAGAAGAAGCATTAAAAGAGAATGCACCAAAAATTCATGAAAAAGGTAACCTATTATTTAAGCAAGTTTTAAAAAGAGGAGACGTAGAAAAAGTCTTAAAAGATGCTAAATATATTGTAACAAATATTTACCATACTCCTTATACAGAGCATGCCTATTTAGAGCCAGAAAGTGCTACAGCTATACCAAAAGAAAATGGTATAAAAATAATGACAAGTTCTCAAAGTGTTTATGATGAACAAAGAGAGATTGCTAGACTTTTAGGAATGGATCTATCACAAGTTGAAGTAGAGAGTACTTATGTAGGTGGTGGTTTTGGTGGAAAAGAGGATATGTCTGTTCAGCATCATGCAGCTCTCCTAGCTTGGAAGTTAAAAGTTCCAGTTCAATTTACATTGACTAGACAAGAGAGCTTGGTGGTTAGTACTAAACGACATCCAATGAAAATAGAGATGACAACTGCGTGTGATGAAAATGGAAAACTTTTAGGAATGAAAGCTAAAATCTTAGCAGATACAGGAGCCTATGCTTCTTTAGGAGGACCTGTGCTTCAAAGAGCGTGTACTCATGCAGCAGGACCTTATAATTATCATAATATAGATATAGAAGGAATAGCAGTATACACTAATAATCCTATTGGCGGTGCATTTAGAGGATTTGGAGTTACACAATCAGCATTTGCTACTGAAAGCAATTTAAATAAATTAGCAGAAATGGTTGGAATATCACCTTTCGAAATACGTTATAGAAATGCTATAGAGCCAGGTATGATTTTACCAAATGGACAAATAGCAGATTCTGGAACGGCATTAAAAGAAACTTTACTAGCAGTTAAAGATGTTTATGAAAATAATAAATTAGCAGGGATAGCTTGTGCATTTAAAAATGCAGGAATAGGAGTGGGATTGCCTGATGTTGGTAGATGTTTAATTTCAATAGAAAAAGGAAAAGTTCATATAAGAACAAGTGCAGCTTGTATAGGCCAAGGAGTAGGGACAGTTGCTCTACAAATGGTTTGTGAGACTACAGGATTATTACCAAAGAATATAGTCGTAGAAATGCCAAGTACAAGTAGAACACCAAACTCTGGAACTACAACAGCATCAAGACAAACAGTATTTACAGGAGAAGCAACGAAAAGAGCCGCATTGAAATTAAAAGAAGCATTGAAAGATAGATCTTTAGAACAATTGGAAGGCCAAGAATTTTTAGGTGAATATTCTGGAATAACAGATTCGATGAATTCTGAAAAAGAATATCCAGAAAGTCATGTAGCTTACGGATATGCGACTCAAGTGGTTATTTTAGGTGAGGATGGAAAAGTTAAAAAGGTTGTTGCAGCACATGATGTAGGAAGAGCAGTAAACCCTAAAAATGTAGAAGGACAGATTGAAGGTGGCGTAGTAATGGGATTAGGTTACGCCCTAACTGAAGATTTGAAGGTAGAAAAGGGAGTAATAAAATCAAAATTTGGGACAATAGGGTTACTAAGATCAACAGATGTACCAGAGATTGAATCCATAATTATAGAGAAAAATAAAGAGAATTTAGCTTACGGTGCTAAGGGTGTTGGAGAAATTGTTGTTGTTCCAACAGCACCTGCAGTTCAAGGAGCATATTACAAATATGATGGTAAGTTTAGAACATCATTACCACTAAAAGAAACAACTTATAAAAAATAAGAAAAGGAGAGAAAATTTTATTTCTCTCCTTTTCCTATTTTCTTTTTAGAAAAATTCCTTTAAAAGTTTTATTTTTTAAGTTTCCATTTTCAAGTATTAAGTTTCCTCTAATAAAGGTAGAGTGAACTTTTACTAGGGAGTTATAACTTTCAAATGCGCTATAACTAGCTTTTGAAATGGGAGAGGTAAACTTAAAGTTTTCTAAAGAAAGCACAACTAGATCAGCATCACTTCCAATTTCAATAGTTCCTTTTTGAGGATATAGACCGAAAATTTTGGCAGGATTTAATGAGCAAGTATTTAAAAAGTTTTTAGCAGAGATATTTCCTTTTAAGAATTCGGAAAACATGATTGGAACTCTTTCTTGTACTCCTGGAATTCCATTTGGACAGATTAAGAAATTTTCTTTTCCTAAAGCTTTATCTTTAAGTGAAAAAGTACAATGATCCGTAGCAACGACATCAATATAACCTAAGTTTATATAGTTTTGAATAGCAATATTATCCTCTTTATTTCTAAGAGGAGGACTTAAAATATAGTTTTCACCGTTATTTTTAAGATAATAATCTTCAGTAAGAATAAGATATTGAGGACATGTTTCAACAAAAAAATTCATTCCGTTATCTTTAAAATCTTTCAAAATATCTAAAGATTTTTTACAGGATATATGAACAAAATATAATTTTTCAAAAGAGGTTATTTTTGCTAAAGTTAAAAGTCTATAAACTGCTTCACTTTCACTATAATCAGGTCTCGATTTACTATGATAAATTGGACTTGTTAATCCTTGTTTTTTATATTTTTCTTTTAGAAATTCAATTATTCCATGATTTTCAGCATGAACGCAGATAATAATATTTAATTTTTTGGCTATTTCAAATATTTTTAAAATTTCATAATCATCCATCAAGTATGTATATGTCATATAAAGTTTAAAGCTCGTAATTCCTTTATTTTTTAAATTTAACATCTGCTCCTCTATATCATTAGGAACATGTTGAAGAACCCCATGAAAAGAGTAATCAACTGGACAAATTTTAGCAAACTCCATATAATTTTTTATTTGAAAATCTAATGGACATTTATTAGGGCCAAAACCAGGATGATCAACAATAGTTGTAGTTCCGCCATAAATAGCAGCAAGACCTCCAGAATAAAAATCATCAACAGAATTTACACCAACATCAATATTAAAATGAGTATGTACATCAATTCCACCGGGAATAATAAATTTATTAGAATAATCATAAATTAATCCATTAAAATTTTCTAAAGAAATATTACCAATATCTTTAATTTTTTCATTTTCAACAAGGATATCAGATTTACTTAATCCGTTTTCAGTTAGAATAAAACCATTTTTTAATAAAATTTGCATACTTAAAACCTCCAATAAAAAAATTGCTTACTATAATTAATAAGCAATTTTTATTCCAAACTATGTAACTGGTTTTGTTGATTTGGCGAGAAAAAGAAATGGTATCAATAAAAGAGATATAACTCCACTTCCAATTAAAACATCATTAATCCCCATAATCGAAGATTGAACAACAACTTGCTGATTTATTAATGCTAGTGATTGAGCAGAAGTACTTATAGCACTATTAATATTAGGGTTTGCTGTTGTTATACCAGAAGCCATCATGGTATGGTGAAAAGCCATTGTATGATTCCATGCAGGAATAACTAATGAGGTCCCTAAACTACTTCCAATATTTCTCATAAAATTATAAATTCCAGATGCGCTAGCTAAATTTTCATTACTAATGTTTGAAAGCGTTAGTGTATTTAAAGCTATGAAGAAAATTCCTACACCAAAACCATTGAAAAATCTAGTTAGTCCAACATAAGCTGGAGTTATTTGAGGAGAATAATTAGATGTTAAAAATGTTGAAATACCTAATAGAAAAAATCCAAGAGCAGCAACCTTTCTAGAATCTAGATGGTCTATTTTTTTACCTAATATTGGAGCTACCATTAAAATAGCTATACCTAAAGTACAAGTGGACTTTCCGCTAATAAAAGCTGTATATCCCATATAGTTTTGTAACCAAAGAGGTATGGCAACAACACCACTGAAGTAAGCTAGGACAGAAAACATCAAAGAGAAAGATCCAACACAGAAGTTTCTATTTAAAAATAATCTTACGTTAACCACAGGAGATTCATGATGCCATTCCCAAATGACTAAGAGGACTAAAAAAACAAAAGCTGATATACTAAGACCAATAATAGTATTATTAGAAAACCAATCTAAATCGTTTCCTTTATCTAACATAAGTTGTAAAGATCCAACACCAATGGCCAAAAATATAAATCCAATGATATCAACAGGTTCTTTAACAGTTTTTTCTTTAGCAATATCTTTTTTAAAGATATAATAAACAATTAAACTAGATATAATACCAAAAGGAAGATTTATATAAAAACACCATCTCCAAGAAGCAGTATCAGTAACCCATCCTCCAAGAACAGGACCAACAACAGGAGCTATAACGATGGTCATAGACCAAATTCCTAAAGCTATTCCCTTTTTTTCTTTAGGATATAGTTGTAACATAAGTGTTTGAGACAATGGAATCATACTAGCTCCAACAACACCTTGTAAAATTCTCATAGTTAAAAGAAAACTATAGGAAGGACTAATACCACAAAGCATACTAGCTAAAGTAAAAAGTAGTGTTGCACCTAAATATTGTTTAATAATTCCTAAACGTTTAGTTAACCACCCGATAAGAGGTAAAAATATAGCTTCAGCTACAGCGTAAGAAGTTATAACCCATGTACCTTGATCAGGAGCTACAGCAAAATCTCCTGCAATATGACTTAGAGAAACATTAACAATAGTCATATCGAGGACATTCATAAAAGAACCAATAGCTAGAGCAATTGTAGCAAAAATAATTGATGAGTTCATAATACAGAACCTCCTTAAAAGCTATTATCTTTAACTATTTTTTCAATTAATACACTTAATTTATTTTCATCAATTTTGTAAAGTTCTGATTTTTGTTCTTTAAATTGATTTGGAATATCAATATTTTTATTTGTATTAACTGTGACAGTTAAGCTTGTTCCAATTGGTAAAATTCCATTCTTTTCTAAACTTTCGTGATCAAAATCAATTCTAACGGGAACTCTCTGAACAATTTTAATCCAGTTTCCAGTGGCATTTTGTGTTGGAATTAAAGCAAAAGCACTACCAGATCCAGCAGATATTCCAGAAACAACTCCTTTGTAAGTTTTACCATTTAAATCACTAACAATTTCAACATAATTTCCAGGTTTTATATCTCCAAGTTGAGTTTCTTTAAAATTTGCATTAACCCAAGTTTTGTTTAAGTCAACAACAGTAAAAAGTGTTTGTCCAGCTTTTACTTGTTGTCCTAATTCAACTTGCTTTTGAGCAATAACTCCAGAAATTGGAGAGAAAATTTTAGTTTTTTCTAAGTTGTAATAAGCATTTTTAAGATTTTCAATAGCAGCAGCAACAAGAGGATGAGAATATATATCGTTGCTAAAAGCTTGAATTTTACTATTTTCTAAATTAGTTAAACTTTGTTCGTAACTATTTTTACTATCTATATATTTGAAATTAGTTGTATCAAAGTTCTCTTTGCTTGTTATACCAGTGCTACTAGATATAGTTTGTCTTTTTAAAGTTTTATCAGCAAGAGTTAAGTTAGCTTTAGCAATTGCAACACTATCTTCATTAAGCTTTACACTATTTTGTAATGTATAGTATTTTCTAACAGCATCTGCTAATTTTGTTTCAGCGTTTTTTAGAGCAATTTCATAATCAATAGTATCTAATTTTATAACAGGGGTACCAACATCTATAGATTGAGTATCCTCTACGTTAATTTCATTGATAACACCACTAACTTGCGTTGTTATAGAAACTTGATTTCCATGAATATAAGCATTTTCAGTTTCTTCATATCCTTTTAAGAAAAAGAAATAATAAAGTAGATATAAAACTCCAATAATGAGTATAATTAAAAGAAAAATACCCATCTTTTTTTTAGCATCTTTTCTATTTTTATTTTTAGTTTCATCCGTCACGATATTTTGGTTTGTAGTTTGATTATCCAATTTATTTCACCTCATTTTTATAGTAACCACCAAGGGATCCGATTAAGTTAATTTGATTTGTGTATAGTGTAAAATTATTTTCAATATAGCTTAATTCAGTATCAAGCAAATTATTCTTTTGATTCAACAGTTCAAGTTTTGATATACTACCAATTTGATATAAGGTATTATTATCGTTATAAGTAGATTTTACATTGCTATAATTTTTTTCTTCTAATTCATTATTTCTTTTTGATGTTTTTAAAGCATTGAGATTATTATTGATATCTTGGTAGGCTTTAATTAAGTTGTTGTTATAATTTTCTATAAAAATATTTAAATCAACTCCACCGATATTATAATTTTGAGTAAGTAAATTCCTATTAAATAGAGGTAGATATAAACTTGGTCCAAACTCCCATAATGTACTATGAGCTTTTAATAAATCTTGAATATTCAAATTTTGATACTCATATTTTCCAGTAATAGAAAATCTAGGATAGAAATCAGCTTTTAAAGACTTTAAATTTTCTTTCTGTGAGTTAATTAAAGCCAAATAATATTTTACATCAGGTCTATTAATAACTATATCCGAATCAATATATTCAGGAATATTTAAAAAATAATCAAACTGAGGAGTATTATAATCTATATTTGATAAAATTTTATCTATGTTTTTAGATTTTATATTTCCAACAAGAGAGTAAAAACTATTTTTTAAAGTAGTTTTTTGAACAGTAATTTCGGCAATTTTTTGATTTAAAGAGTTAACATTATTGTCAGCGTTTAAAATGCTTTCTTTATTTCCAAGTCCAGTTTGATAAAGAATATTTTGATAGTTTAAGACCTCTTTTGCAATATTAAATTTTTTCTTTAGTATATTCTCTTCTTTTGTAAGTAAAATATATTTTCCATAAAGATTTGCAACTGTTGTTGAAAGAGTTAGAGTACTCCATTCACTCTGAAGTTCTGTAGCTAATTTTGAATATTGAGCTTGATTTTGTAGAGCATCAAATTTTCCCCAAATATCAAAGATATATTGTCCTTGAATAGCCAAAGAGCCCATATCAATAGTATCGCTATTTTTGATATCTTTTATAGGAAGGTCTGTTTTTACATGAGATGTTAAAACATGATTTCTATTCCAACTTCCTCCTAAATCTATGCTAGAAAGATTAGAGTTTTTTGTAGAATTTAAGGTATACATTGCTTTTTCAATGTTTAGTTTAGCTATTTTAATTTCACTATTTGTTTTTAAAACCTCATCAATTAGAGAAATCAATTGCTGATTATTTGTGCTAAGCCACCATTGTTGTGACTTAAAAAAAATGTTGCTATTTTGTGGTTTGTTTTCTGTAATTAATGTTTTAATAGGAGTTTCCGTAACCTTAGGAGTACCAAAACAACCTGTTAATAAAAAAGGCAAAATAACAAAAAAAATATAAGATTTCATAATCCCTCACTCCTGATAAAAATCTACTAAATTAAAAAATAAAAATTAATTTAGTAGGATTTTATAGATTTATATTGTATTTATATTAATACTACTTTATAATTGTTCTTAAAATATCTAAAACTTCCTACAAAAATTTATTAGAAAATGAAAAACAGGTAATTTTTTACCTGTTTTTTTGATTACATTTTGACTTCTTTTAAAATTTCATTAAAAATATGTTTTGCAATTTCAGATTTTGGTTGTTCTTTATAAATAATATTTTCGCCAGATTTTTTTATAATTTGTATGCTGTTAGTTGATTTTTGCATGTTTTCAGCATTATTAGCAACAATAAAATCTAAATTTTTCTTGATTAATTTTTTCTTTGCGTTCTCGATAATGTCTTCAGTTTCTGCAGCAAATCCAACTAAAATTTGGTTTTTCTTTTTTTCTCCCATATTGAATAAAATATCAGGATTTCGTTCTAACACTATTGTTAATTCACCGTCAGATTTTTTAATTTTTTCAGTGGAGTAGTTTTTAGGTCTATAATCTGCAACAGCAGCGCAAGCTATACCGATATCTTGAGAATCAAATCTTTCCATGACAGCATCAAACATATCAATAGCACTTCTTATTCTAATAAACTCTTTTAGACCATGTGGAATTTCAAGATTTGTAGGACCAGAAACTAAAGTTACATCAGCTCCTAAATCTACAGCGACTTTAGCTAAAGAATATCCCATTTGTCCACTAGACCTATTTGAAAAATATCTTATAGGATCTAAAGGTTCTTCAGTTCTACCTGCTGTAATAATAACTTTCTTTCCTTTTAATAGTTTAGGAATAGGAGTTGTTAAATCTTTCTCTATAATTTCAACTATTTCATTTTCATTTTTTAATCTTCCTTTAGCATTAACATTACAAGCTAAAAATCCTTCGTCAGATTCTATAAACTTATAACCTAATTTTTCCAATTTTTGTATATTTTCTTTTAAAATTGGATTCTCATACATATTCACATTCATTGCTAAAGCAAAGTATGTAGGTTTTTTACATGCTGAAATAACAGTAGATAGCATATCGTCAGCAATTCCGTTAGCTACTTTTCCTACAATATTATAAGTTGCTGGAGCAATTAAAAAAGCATCAGCCCATTCTGCTAATGATATATGTTCAACTTCAATTTGATGATTTCTTTCCCACATATCTGTTACAACTCTATTTCTAGAAAGAGTTTCTAAAGTTTGAGGAGTAATTATTTTAGTGGCACTTTCAGTCATTATAACTTTAACGTTATATCCTTTTTTTCTTAATATTGAGATTATATTAGCAGACTTATAAGCGGCAATCCCACCAGTAACTCCAATTAAAATATTTTTCATATTTATCCTCCTAAGTAAAGAAAATTAGAATCTTTTTTATATATTATACTATTTTAAGCTGAAAAAAAATAGAATTTGTTATATAATTAAAATTATAATTAAATTAAAGGAGGTTTTTATGAAGGTTGTTGCATTTAATGGAAGCCCAAGAGAAAAAGGTAATACATATTTTGCATTGAAGATGGTAGGAGAAGAGCTAGAAAAAGAAGGTATAGAACTAGAGATAGTTCATGTGGGAAATAAGGCTATTAGAGGTTGCATAGGTTGTAATGGGTGTGCTAAAAATAGAGATGAAAAGTGTGTTATGAGTGAAGAGAATTTTGTAAATGAATGGATACAAAAAATTAAAGAAGCAGATGGTGTTTTATTGGGATCGCCAGTTCATTTTGCTTCTTTAGGAGCAACTATGAAAGCTTTTTTAGATAGAGCATTTTATGTAGCATCAGTTAATGGAGGACTTTTTAGACATAAAGTTGGTGCATCAGTTGTTGCAGTAAGAAGATCAGGAGGAGTTCCAACATTTGATCAGTTAAATAATTATTTAAATTATTCAGAAATGTTGATGCCTTCAACAAATTATTGGAGTGTAATACATGGATTAAGACCTGGAGAGGTTGAGCAAGATGAAGAAGGAAAACAAATAATGAGAATTTTGGGAAAAAATATGGCTTGGCTTTTAAAGATGGTTGATTATACAAAAGATACAATTATTCCACCAGAAAAAGAAAATAAAAAATACACTCACTTTATAAGATAAAATAAAAAACTCAGAGGATATTCTCTGAGTTTTTCTATATACTTGAGGCTTTTAAATTTTTATTAATACCTAGAACTTTAAAGATTATAAGAGTTAAAATAAATGTTAATACATCTGCAAATGGAAGTGTTAACCAGATTCCATCAACTCCAAGAAGTTTTGGTAAAATAACAATTCCGATTCCCATAAATACCACACCTCTACAAACTGATATTATATTAGCTAAAAAAGCTTTATCCATAGCTTGTAAGTAAGAGATATTCATAAAGTTAGCTCCTACAAAAATAATGGCACTAGAGTATAAAAATAAACCTTTAGCTGTATACTCAAATAGATGAGATTCGTGTGTAAAAACTTTAACAACATCTAAAGCAAAGAATTTTATTAAAATTAAAGCTATTGTAGTAGCAATAAAACAGAATTTATGAGCATATCTAAAAATTTCTAGAACTCTTCTATAATTTCGACGTCCATAGTTAAAGCTAACTAATGGTTGGATTCCTTGGGCTAAACCTGTAAATAACATTCTATAGATAACAAATGAATAAGAGATTATTCCGTAAGCAGCAACTCCTATTTGTCCTTCTGTTCTAGAAAGAGTTATATTTAAAAGAATTGTTATTACCATAACTGCAAACTCTAAAATGAAAGATGAGAAGCCTAAAGAACAAATTTTTCCCATTAAATTCCATTGGATATCTTTTATATCAAAGGATAATCTAAAAGTTGATTTAGGAAAGTGCATACATAGGTATACTGCTGATAAAACTTGTCCAATAGCTGTAGCATAAGCTCCACCCTCAATCCCCATTTTTAACTTAAATATGAAGATATAATCTAGAACAATATTTGTAATAGCTCCAATAAAAAGTGAATTCATGGCTTTTCTAGGAGCATTATCATTTCTAACAATAGCATTTAATGATATTGATAGCATCAAAAAGAAAGTAGCTACAATACATGGATACATATAATCTTTAACCATGGGAAGTAAAAGTTCTGTTGCTCCTAGAGATTTCATTATTTTATTGGGAAACATGAAAACAACAGAAGCTATTAAAATATAAAAAATAAGATTTAAAATAATTGTATATGTAAAACTTTTATTTTTAAAATCTTGGTCATCACTTTTTAAAGATATTAAAGTAGCTCCTCCAGCTCCAAACATAAGACTTAGAGCAGCTGTTAAGTTAATTATAGGATATCCAATATTAACAGCGGCAATTCCAATACTTCCGATACCTCTTGATATAAAAACTCCGTCAGCAACTACATAAAGGGAGTTAACAAGCATTCCAATTGAAGCTGGGATAGCAAATTTATAAAATAGTTTATTAATTGGTTGATTCTCTAGTTGATTGATTTTCGTTGACATTTTTTCTCAAGTCCTCTTCATTTTCTAAAAGTTTAAGATTTTTCATCTCTTTTTTTGTCATAATAAAAGTAACAATAACAGATAATATATCTGCAGATGGCACAGCCATCCATACACCACGAACTCCCCAGATTCTAGAAAAAATTAAAACAATAGGGATTAAAAATAAAACTTGTCTTGATAAGCTTAAAAACATAGTAGTTTTTGGTTTTCCAATAGCCTGAAAATAAACTGCTGCTATAATTTGGAAACCTATAAAAGGAAACATTAAAGTAAAAACTTTAAGACCTTTTGATGCAGCATCTAGAAGTTCAGGATTGCTAGTAAAGATAACTATAAAATATTTAGATAAAAATTGAATAGCTAAAAATCCAATAGTAGAAATAGTAACAGCACCTTTCACAGCTAGTATAAAAGCTTGTCTAACTCTGTGAAAAAATCTTGCTCCATAGTTAAATCCAAGAATAGGTTGAACTCCTTGATTTATACCAAAGATAGGCATAAGAATGAAAGTGTTTACTGCATTAACAATGGTCATTGCTCCAACAGCAGTATCTCCACCATACTTCATAAGACTACTATTTAATATAAAGTTTACAGCACTAGAACCTAATTGTAAAACAAATGGTCCAGCTCCAATAATAAAAATTTCTTTAACTTTCTCCCATTCAAGAAGTAAGTTTTTTAAATGGAGTTTAATTCCGCTAAATTTTGATGTGAAGTAACCAACAGTCCAAATTGCAGAAACAATTTGAGAAATAATAGTTGCAAGTGCAGCACCTTTAACTCCTAAATTTAATCCAAAGATAAAGATAGGATCTAAAATGATATTTGTGATTGCTCCAAGTAAAAGAGTAATCATAGAAATTTTAGGATTTCCATCAGATCTAACGGCTGCATTAGTAGCGTACCCAACCATTAAAAAAGGAAAACCAAGAGCGACAATTGTTAAGTAATCTCTGGCAAATGGTTCCGTGACAGGGCTTGTTCCTAATTTTCCAATATATAGATCCATTGTAAAAATTATTATAAAACTTAAAACGATACCGAATATAATTGATAATGAAGTAGCATTACCTAAAAATTTTTCAGCTAAATCTTTTCGTTTTCTTCCTAATGAAATAGAGATATTAGTAGCGCCACCTAATCCAATTAGAAGACAGAAACCAAGAGAGATTATCATTATTGGAAAAACAACTCCAACACCTGCAATAGCAACCGGACCAATTTCAGGTATATTTCCAATATAAATTCTGTCTACTATATTGTATAAAGCATTTACAAACATTCCAATCATAGCAGGAAGTGAAAATTTTAAAAGCAGTTGACCGATGGGCTGCTCTCCCATTTCTTTGTGTTTTTCTTTCATTCATTCCCCCAGTTTATTTAAATATAGTATAAGTATGATTATATCTTAAAAAATTAAGAAAATCAATTTTCTTTAACATATAAATAAGTAATTGGAATCCAAAGAAAATAGGTGTATTATATATTCAAAATTAGATAAATAAAATAAAGAGGGTGTATATGTCTAAAATTAATATTTATATAGATAAAAATTCAAAAGAAAGCTTATACCTACAGATTTATCAGTGTCTAAAAAAGCAGATTTTATCAGGAGATATTAAAGCAGGAGCAAAGTTACCGTCGATTCGTCAAGTTGCAATAAAACTAGATATAAATCAAAATACGGTTATTCAAAGTTATAATATTTTAGAGAAAAAAGGATTGATAAAAAAAATCTCTGGAAAAGGGTGTTTTGTAGAACAAATTTGTGAATTTGAAATAGAACAAAAAGAGATACCTTTAATAGAAAGCTTTAAATATGGACAAAATCAAATAATAGAAAGAATAAACTTTTCGAATGGAACTCCAAGCTCTAAATATTTTCCTATTGAAGATTATAAAATGTTTTTTGATGAAGTTATTCGAGAGTATGGGGGAGAGATTTTTCAATACCAAAATGTTCAAGGAGTAGATAGTCTTCGCTACTTACTCTCAGAGGAGTTTGAAAAAGAAGATATTTTTGTAAAAAAGGAAAATATCCAAATAACATCAGGAACTCAACAAGCTTTAGATATTGTTATAAAACTTTTTTCAAAAGAAACAAAACCAACAGTTGTATTATCAGATCCAACTTACCCAAACGCTTTAAATATATTTAAAGGATGGTGTAATATAAAATCTTTAGATATTAAAGAAGATGGTTGGGATTTGAAAGAGTTTGAAGAGATATTAAAAGAAGAAAAAATAGATTTTGTATATGAGTGTATAAATTTTCAGAATCCTACAGGTGTTACTTGGTCTTTGGAAAAGAGAGAACAACTTTTACAACTAGCTGAAAAATATGGATTTTATATAGTTGAAGATGATAGTTTTTCAGATTTTTATTATACAGAAACAAAACCTAAAACTTTAAAAAGTTTGGATAAATTAGGACAAGAGAAGGTTATTTATGTTAAAACATATTCAAAGATACTTATGCCTGGAATTGGATTGGCAATAATGACAGTACCAGAAAATCTTATGCAGAGAGTTCTTTTAATAAAATATGGGTTAGATACGACAACCTCTGGAATAAATCAAAAAATTTTAGAAAAATTTATAGTTAAAAATAAATTACATGAACATTTATCTTTATTAAGAAAAGAATTTGGCAAAAAACAAAAGCTATGCTTAAAGTTGTTAAAGAAAATTCAAGGACTAAGTGTTATGCATAAACCAAATGGAGGGTTTTTTATTTGGGTTAAACTTTCAGATAATATAGATGGTGAAAAATTTTATTTAAAATGTAAAGAAGAAGGGGTAGCTCTTTTGCCAGGAGCTTTATTTTATAAGGATAAGAGAGATGTTTGTAAAATTAGACTAAGTTTTATATCTCCAACCCTACTTGAAATAGAAAAAGGATTGGAGATACTAGAAAAAACATTATCTCTTTGTAAGATGGAAAATTCTAAAAAATGTAGTTACTAAAATTATTCCAAGAGCCATAGAACCAGCAATTATTGAAGTTTCCATACCTTTTAGCATAGAATCTTGGTATTTATTTTGAATTAGATATAGCATAGTGTAATAAACTCCACCACCAGGAGCCATAGGAATTAGAGCTGCTATAAGTAGTGTAGGAACTGTAGTTTGTAATTTTTTTGCCATAATCTCAGAATAAAAAGCAGTTATAGCTGTTGCCAAAAGATAGCATGTAGAGTAAGAATAGCCTTCTTTTGTAAAAAGTAAATAAAAAAGCCAGCTTATAGCACCGCCGATTCCAGAATAAATAATAAGTTTACCTCTAACATTGAAAAGAATAGCGAAACTGATTGTAATAAAAAAAGCAAAAATAACTTCTATAAAAAACATTAAAATCCTCCAAAATTAAAAAAAAGTTTTGTAACTAATCCAGCTCCAATAGCTATCGCTCCACCAATCATAAGAACTTCCATAGCTCTTGAAGTGCCAGAAACTAAATCTCCAGCAATAATATCTCTGATAGAGTTTATAAAAGCAACTCCGGGAACAAGTAACATCAAAGAAGAAATTATACTTATAGATGGTGTTGTAATTATTCCATTAACATAAAATAAGTTAGAAACAAAGGCACAAATTGCTCCAGAAATTAAATTTATAAAGAAGCTATTTAGTTGTAATCCTGAAATAATATAAGAAAATAAAGCGACACCACATCCTGCAACAAAAGCAGCAGCAAAATCGTTTGGTCCCCCTTTAAAAGAAACAACAAAGCTTGCGGCTCCTAGTGCAGAGGCAATGAAATTCATACCAAAACCATAAGGGGATATTTTATTAATATCTTCTAAAGATTTTTTTAATTCTGAAAAAGAGTATTTTTCGATTTCATTTATTAATTTATGAACTTGATGAATTTTATCTAAATTTGTAGATCGAGAACTAATTCTTTCTACTAAAGAAACAACTTCATCATCAATATTTTTTCCAGAAACAATAATACATGTTAATGTAGCAAAGCAGTCAATTTTCAAATTAAAATGTTGACCGATTCGAGCAATAATATCCTCGACTCTATAAACTTCACCTCCGCTAGTAAGAACTATTTTTCCGGCGAAAGTCGCTAGTTGAAGAACACGATGTTCGGTAATTAGTTGTTTTTTTGGCATAAAATCTCCTATAATTATAAAAATTTAAAACACATCTAATAGTAGCATTAAAGTTTCTAAAAAGCAACAGAGACATTATTAAAAAAAATAAAAAAAGTTATTGACATGAACTTTAAATTATGGTATTATTAATTTGTTGAAAGCGAAAGCAATCACGCCTGGGTGGCGGAATAGGTAGACGCACAGGACTTAAAATCCTGAGCTATCTGATAGCGTGCCGGTTCGATTCCGGCCCCAGGCACCATACAAGTGGTGAGGTTCCCGAGCGGCCAAAGGGATCAGACTGTAAATCTGACGGCTCTGCCTTCGAAGGTTCGAATCCTTCTCTCACCACCATTTTATAAGCCGCTTTAGCTCATCTGGTAGAGCAACTGACTTGTAATCAGTAGGTGATTGGTTCGACTCCGATAAGCGGCACCATAAAAAGTTATTAACTCCTTATAGAAGGAGTTTTTTTATTTTTTGTAACATTTCTTTTTTTAATAAAAAAAATATAGTATAATTTAATAGAAGTATATATAGAAAAAACATTTGGGGGAAATATGAAAAATATATTAATACTATTGCTTTTGATTTATACAAATATAATGGCAATAAAAAATGTAGTAACTTTAAAATATAAATCCAATGAACCGTTACTAGGAAAGGGACATTACCTCGTTCTTTCTGATATTCCAATTCCAACCTATCCAAATACAGTTGGATATTTTTCAACTGTAGATATTTTAGGAAAAAATTTGAAGATAGATAAAAATTTAGAGAAAGTTATAATTAAAAAAGGCAAAGAAATAATAAAAGAAAAAAGTGTTATTTGGGATAAATATACTTTTCAAATGGAGAAAATAGATTTAGATGGCTTGATTATAGAGTTAAAATGGAAAAGTTTAAATAGACAAAAAATGGAATTAATGATTTATGAATGGGATTTAAAAGAAAAAGAATATGAATTAGAAATAGAATATAAATATCCTGACAAAATTGAGACACAAGTTCTGAAGATAGAAATGCCTAATTTCAATTCGGATATATATTTAGATTTTGATTATAAAAATCCAATTTTGAAAAAACAAGAGTATGGAAAAAAATATTTGATAGTTAAAAAAATACAATTAAATGATTATAATTTAGAAATAACAAAAAGTGAAAATAAATTAGATGGATTAAGATTGATTTTAAAGCCAGAAGGGGTAATAGAAGGAGATAATCAAGATACTAATTATTATAGAAATACTGTTAAAGTTGTCCCTTTGATAGAGAAATATCCAGGAGTTTTTCTTGAGGAGTTAGATTATGGTAATATATTTAAAAATTCAAATGAAATTTTTATAGGAGTAGAGCTACCAAAAGATTTAAATTATAATAAGACTTACAAAATTTCAGGAGATATTTTGAGTATAGCTTATAAAAATAAAAAAAATACGTTGATAGATAAAATAGTTATTTTAAGTGGTAAAAAGGAGATTTTTAAAATCATAGGAATAACTAAAAATTATAATAGTCAGGATAAAATACAGATAGGTGATTCAGAAAAAAATAATAAATATTATGAAATTGAATCTTCAAATATTATAAATAAAAACTATAAAAACTTAAAAATAAAACTTAATAATATTGAAGAGGTTATAGATAATTTAGGAAATTCTAGAGTAATATTGTTTGAAAATATGAAAATTAAAGTTGAGAATGGAAAAGTTTTTGTTTCCATTGACGAGTTGGAAAAATTTGAACAAGGTCAAGAAATTACATATGATATATTAAATAAAAATAATGAAATAATAGATAAAATAAATTTAAAATTTTATATGGAGAATTAAAGCTGAACATGTTAGAATAGGAAATAATAATAAAGAAGAGGTGAAAAAATGAAGAAGCTACTATTGTTTTTAATTACAACTATGTTATTTGTAGGATGTTTTGGAAAAAAAGAGGATATAAGTTCTCAAATTATAGGGAATACATATATTCTTCAAGGTGTTCTTCCAGAAAGTGAAATTGATATTAATTTTGAGAAAGATAAGGTTTCTGGAACTTCAAGTGTTAACAGATATTTTGCAAACTATACATTAGAAGGAAATAAAATTTCGATTCAAGAGCCTGGATCTACTAGAATGATGGGACCTGAAAATTTAATGATACAAGAGCAAGAGTATTTAAAAAATCTTAAAGATTCAAAAGAGATTGAGGTAACAAAAGATGGGATTATACTACTTACAAATTCAGGAGTAAAATTAAATTTTGTTAAAAAATAATAGATTTCTTTTGAAAATATTACTTTTGTTCGTTTTAATTATATTCACAGGATGTTCATCAGCTAGGATTAGTGAAAGAGAAAGAAATGAAAGAACTGCTAAAATAACCGCTTTTTATAAAAGTTGGAAAGGGACTAGATATAGGCTAGGAGGTACAACTAAAAGCGGAGTGGATTGTTCAGCTCTAATGCAGCACCTTTATAAAGAAAAGTTTTCAAAGAAATTGCCAAGAACAACTAAAAATATGGCCCAAGAGGGAGATAAAATAAAAAAACCTAATTATTGGGAAGTTGGTGATTTAGTCTTTTTTAAGATTGGATGGAGAAAAACTCATCATGTTGGAGTTTATTTAGGTAATAATAAATTTATGCATGCATCAACATCAAAGGGTGTTGTAATTTCTGAGATAGATAGTTATTGGAATAATCATTTTTGGCAAGTTAGAAAAGTTTTATAATTAGAGAAGAAGTAGATATTCTGCTTCTTTTTTTTATAATATAAAAAAGAAGTCAAAATGAAAAAAAATATTCAAATAATAAATGTTATATTCAAATAATTGACAAAATAAATTTAAAGTATTATATTATAAAAGTATTTTAAATGCCAAAAGGCTTAATAGAGGAAGATGGGTGAGAATCCCACGCAGCCCCAAGCTACTGTATTGTGGACGAAACTGATAGAACCACTGGATTATAAAATCTGGGAAGGGTTAGGAGTAGGATGAAACTAAGTCAGGAGACTTATTTAAAATTTAGTTTTTTATTTTTCGTGGGGGAAAGATGAGAAAGAAGAGTGTATTTTATAATACAATTTTTTGTAATTAAATAAAAACTTCTAATTTCTAATAAAAACTAAAGTTTAATGGGCTTTTGATTTTTATTAGATTTTTTAATTATCTAATATTTTTCTATATTGAGTAATTGTTATTTAAGAAGAAAATCAAATGGGAGGAAAGATGAGTAGAAAAATATTAGGAATAAGTTATTTGTTATTTTCCATCATATCTTTTGGTGAGAATACTAATAAAGTTATCAAATTAAGCGATAGTGTTATAACAACAGAAAATTTTGAAACCACTGTTAGGGATACATCTGCAAATATAAGTATTGTTACTTCACAAGAGATTAAAGATAGTGGAGCAAAAGATTTAGTAGATGTATTGAAAAATGTACCAGGAATAAGAGTGACAAGATATGCAGGAACAATAAAGTTTGATATAAGAGGATTAAATTCTATGTATAGTGATCGGAACTCTTTAATAACCTTAGATGGAGTACCAGTATCACCTAGTCAGATATCTAATTTACCTTTAGCTATGATTGATAGGGTAGAGGTTATTCCTGGAGGAGGAAACATACTTTACGGAGATAAAGCAATCGGTGGTGTAATAAATGTATTGACTAAAAATGTTGAAAATAAAGATTTTTATGGAAATATTTTTGGTGATTATGGAAGTTATAATACTAGAAAATATGGATTTCTTTATGGTGCAAAAATAACAGATAAATTTTTAGCTGAAGTAGCTTTTGTTGAAGATAGCAATAATGGATGGAGAGAACATGAAGATTTTAGAAATCATTCATTTAATTTAAAAGCTAAATATCTTTTGAAAAATGGAGAGATAGAGTATAAGTATACTTATAATAGAGATAAAAATAAATTAGGAGTAGCTGTTCCGAGATATATATCTGATAACGATAGAAAAAATCCTGGGAAAATTTCAGGTTCAAAATATGAGTCTAATGATAACTATTTAAAAATTTCTAAAAATATATCTTCAGATACAGAATTCCTAATATATGGAAACTATTATTATAGAAAAAATAGTAATTTTAATAGATATGCAGGAAACAAATATTATGGAAGCTTTAAAAGAGATGGAGATGATGAGCGAAAGTATGTAAAAGCTCAAATAAAACATAATTATAGTCCAGATGGGTATTTTATAGTGGGTATGGACTATTTAGATGAAGCTTTTAAACCTTATTCAGTTGGAAAGGAGTATAAGAAGGTAACAGGATTAGGGGAGAATGGTAAGGATAAGATAATGGGATATAAAAATGTACAGTCAGGGAATTCCACTAAAGAAAACTTTGGAACATTTTTTATGAATAAGTATGAGGTTGGTAAATTACAATTGAGTCAAGGAATAAGATATGACTATTCAAAATATAATTTTTATTGGAGAGACGCGAGTTTAAATAATTGGAATAAAATTGGAACGAAAGATGATAGTAAATATAATAATTACTCTTATGAATTAAGTGCTAACTATTTATATTCTGACACAGGTTCTACTTATATCTCATATAATAGAGCTTTTAGAACTCCGACAGCTTCTGAAATGAGATATACAAAAAATTCAGAGAAATTAAAGCCTCAAGTTCAAGATACAATTGAGATAGGACTTAAAGATTTTCTTAATGACACATATTTATCTATTTCTACATTTTATAAAAAAACACATGATGAGATATATTCAGCTATACCACCAGAGTTTTCAGGTATGGTAAACTATAACATTGGAAAAACTGAAAGAGTTGGATTTGAAGGAGTTGCTGAACACTATATAGATAAATTAACTTTAAAGTCATCTATAACTTATATAAAAAGTAAAATAGTAGACGGTGAATATGCAGGTTCTGAGATACCAAGTGTACCCAATTGGAAAATAACAGGTGGATTAACATATGATTTTACTGAAAAATTTTCTACAACTTTTGAAGGTGTCTACTATAGTCAATCGTATGATTTAGATGATTTAGAAAATTTAAGAGGTAAAAATTCCGGTGAATATATAACCTTTGATTTATCTGCTTATTATAAAATAACTTCTGATTTTATGATAACAGGTAGAATTGAAAATATATTTGATGAAAAGTATGACGAATATGCAGGATATTGGGATGATAATTATGAGAATAATGAATGGAAATTTAGACGACAATACTATCCTGCAATAGGTAGAACACTAACAATAGGTATTTCGTATACGTTTTAAAAGGAAGAGGAAATGAAAATATTAAGAGAAATATTGGAAGATGCAAAAAATAAAATAGTGAAGTTGAATGGAGAAAGATTATGCAATCAAACCTCTAATTCATGTGGTTGTTGCAATTGGGATTATTCATTAATATCCTTAGATGAAAAGAGAGAGATAGTAGAGTTTTTAAGAAAAAATAATGAAGTAAAAGAAAAAGTATTGAAAAATAAACTAGAGGAAAGTGTTTGCTATTTTCACGATAAAGAACTAGGAAAATGTTTGATATATAAATTAAGGCCGATATGTTGTAGATATATATCATATAAAATCTATGAAAAAGATGATTGTTTTAAAACTTGCTCTCCTTTAGAACCTTGTAGAAAGAGTTGTTCAACAGTTATAAGATTAGAAAAAAAAGATGTTAGAATAGAAAAATACCCTTTAAAAAGTTATCAGCTAAATGATGAAAGATATTATTTTATAGACGATAAGGTTATAGAAGAATATAAGGAATATAAAAATAAACAAAATGTGAAGTTAAACAGTGTGATAGAAGAGATAAAAAAGTGATTGCCATAGCAATCACTTTTTTGATAATCTGTAGTTAAAAATAGCTGCTCCAATAATTATTAATCCACCAATCAGACTTAAAGTATCTGGAATTTCTTTCCAAAACATAAACCCAATTATAGCTGAAAATATAATACTTAAGTACTGGTATATAGAAACCTCACTAGCTAAAGCATATTTATAAGCGTATGCTAAACCAATTTGTCCAACAGTTGCAAAAATACCAGTTAAAATAAGATAAAATAATTGGACACCACTAGGAATAACAAATCCTTGTATTAACATAGGTGGAATCATTCCTACCATGGAAAAAGCTGAAAACCATAAAACTAAAGTTGATGGTTCTTCCATAGTTCTAAGATATCTAACTAAAGTATAGGCACCACCAGCAAAAATAGCTGACAAGAATCCTGCTAGAGCTGGAAGCATTTCAAAACTAAATTTAGGTTTGATAACAAGAAGAGCTCCAAATAATACAACGATTAAAATAGGGATTTGATGCCTTTCAAGTTTTTCTTTTAAGAATAAAGTTGCAAAAATAGTTACAAAGAATGGTGAAAGTTTATTTAATAAAGCTGAATCAGCTAAATAGAGTTTGTTTATGCAATAAAAATATAAAACTGCACCAGTTAACCCGATAACACATCTGTAAACCATAAATAATCTACTTCTATTACTACTTCCCCAAATATTTATATTTTGTCCTCTCATTGTAAAAAGTAACATAACTACACCAATAAGATTTCTAAAAAAAAGTTTTTCAAAAGTCGAGATATCGCTACCAATAAATTTAACTGTAGCTCCCATTAGTGCCATCCCTAAAGCAGAGATACACATCCAAATTGTACCTTTTAATCTATCATTCATATATAACCTCCTAAAGTAAAAATATTATAACATGAAAAAATGTTAATTTCTACTTAATAAGTATAAAAAAAAGAGCCTATTGGCTCTTTTTGAATTATTCAACAGTTACTGATTTTGCTAGATTTCTAGGTTTATCTACATCGATACCTTTATCTACTGATGTAAAGTATGATAAAAGCTGTAGCGGAATAATAGCTAATAAAACAGAGAAAACATCTTCAATATCTTCTACGCCGATAAACTCATCAGAAACGTCAATAGCTTCTTCACAAGATTTTCTTGCAACAGTTATAATATGTGCTCCTCTAGCTTTAAGTTCTTTTATATTTGATATTGTTTTTTCTAAAAGATTTGATTGCATTCCGATAACTACAACGGGTGTTCCCGGTTCTATTAAAGCTATTGAACCGTGCTTTAACTCTCCAGCAGGAAAGGCTTCAGTATGAATATATGTAATCTCTTTCATTTTTAATGATCCTTCTAGAGCTGTAGCAAAATCAACACCTCTTCCAATATAAAAACCATTATGCTTATCTTTCATAAAGTTTGCAACATTTTTAATAATTTCGGTATTATCTAAAGTAGTTTTAATTTTTTCTGGAATACTATATAAAGAAGATACTAACTTTTCTACTTTTTCTTTAGTTAATCTTCCTTTTTTCTCAGCTAAATATATAGCTAATAATTGAAAAATAGTCACCTGTGTTGTATAAGCTTTAGTAGAAGCAACTGCAATTTCAGGACCAGCCATAGTATAAATTGTGTTATGAGCTTCTCTTGAAATAGTTGAACCAACAACGTTAGTAATAGCTAATGTTTTTGCACCTCTAGATTTTGCTTCTTTTAAAGCTGCAAGTGTATCTAAGGTTTCACCAGATTGGCTTACAAAAATAGCTAAGGTATTTTCGTTAACAAAAGGATTCATATATCTATATTCAGATGCAATTTCAACTAAAGAGTTAATTCTAGAAATTTCTCTTAAAGCATATTGTCCTTGTAATCCAGCATGATACGCAGTTCCACAAGCGACAATATGAATCATATCAAATTTATTGATTTCATCATCAGATAAAACATCAGAGAAGTCAATGATTCCATTGTGAACTCTTCTATTCAAAGTTTCTTCGATAGATTTTGGCTGTTCGAAAATTTCTTTAATCATAAAATGAGGGAAGCCAGCTTTAGTAGCCTGCTCGTAGTCCCATTCAATAACTTTAATTTCTCTTCTTACAGAATTTAAAGTTTTGTCAAAGATTTCAATAGAGCTAGCAGTTAATCTAGCGATATCTCCATCTTCTAAAAAATACACATTCTTAGTATATTTTAGAAGTGCAGGGACATCAGATGCGATAATGTTTTCATTTTCACCAACTCCGATTACAAGTGGACTATCCTTTCTTGCACAGATAATTTCATCTGGAAAATCTTTATGAAGAATTCCAAGAGCATAACTCCCTCTAAGCTGTTTTATAGCTTCTGTAACAGCATTAAAAAGGTTTCCTTTATAAAGAGAATGAATAAGATGCGCAACCACTTCGGTATCTGTGTCAGAATTGAATCTATAACCCTTTTCAATAAGTTCATTTTTTAATATTGAATAATTTTCAATAATTCCGTTATGAACTACTGCAATAGACATATCTTCACTAAAGTGAGGATGAGAATTTCTATCAGATGGCTCACCATGAGTAGCCCATCTTGTATGACCGATTCCAATATGAGAGTCTAAATCCATTCCCTCTAGGTGAGTTTCTAAATTTTTTAGTTTACCTTTTTTCTTTTCAACTATAATTTTAGAATCCTTTATAATTGCGATACCAGCTGAGTCGTATCCTCTGTACTCAAGTTTTTCCAACCCTTGTAAAACAACGCTTTTAGCATCTCCTTTTCCTATGTAACCAACAATTCCACACATAAAAAATCCTCCTTAAAATATTTAATTTTCAATGTTCTTTATATTTAAGAAGAATCACTACTTACTTTCCTTTGTCCTAAAAGTCACCTTTTAGATTTGTAGAAGGTCTAAGGTTGTAGTCACCTCTGGAATACCCGCCGAATGTTCGATGATTCCAGTCCTCGTCAACTTAAAAAGTTCTGGCGCTTAGTTTCTTTTTAATTCTCCTAAATATAGAGTCATTCAATGGTATCATAAGTTGAAAAAAGTTGCAATAAAAACTTTTTTATAAAAAAATAAAAAACTTGTTGACTTTTACTGAAAAAAATGGTACTATTATTTTGTTGAAAGCGAAAGCGAGAAATCAACGCCTGGGTGGCGGAATAGGTAGACGCACAGGACTTAAAATCCTGAGCTATCTGATAGCGTGCCGGTTCGATTCCGGCCCCAGGCACCATTTTATGGTGGCCGTAGTTCAGTTGGTAGAGCGCCAGTTTGTGGATCTGGTTGTCGCGGGTTCGAATCCCGTCGGTCACCCCATAAAATTTATAAAAATGCGGGAGTAGCTCAGTTGGTAGAGCGTCAGCCTTCCAAGCTGAATGTCGCGAGTTCGACCCTCGTCTCCCGCTCCATAAAAAATGCGTCATTAGCTCAGATGGTAGAGCACACGACTTTTAATCGTGTTGTCACTGGTTCGAGCCCAGTATGACGCACCACTTTGGGGTGTCGCCAAGCGGTAAGGCAACGGACTTTGACTCCGTCATGCGTTGGTTCGAATCCAGCCACCCCAGCCATTTGCCTAGATAGCTCAGTTGGCTAGAGCACCCGGTTCATACCCGGGCGGTCGAAGGTTCGAATCCTTTTCTAGGCACCATTTTGAAATTTTAAGCACAGATTACTCTGTGCTTTTTTTATTATTATTTATTCAAAAATTTTATTATTTCACTATTTACAAATGTAGGATTTTCTAAATTAGATATATGCCCAGCATTTGGAATAATAGTTAGTTTTGAGTTTTTAACTAGCTTATGCATTTCAAGACTTTCATATGCTGGTCTAGGGATATCTTCATCTCCAACTAAAAATAAGGTTGGATTTTTAATATTTTTCATTTCATTTAGAAGATTTTCTCTTTGAAAAATTTCTCTTCCTAATTTAACAATAGTATCAATATTTTTCTCTTTTTTATTCATAAGTTCATTTTTAAAATTTCTATAAAAAATTCCTTTTGAATTCCCTTCGTTTTTACTAAAAAACATTGGGGTAATTATATTTGCAAGTTCTTCTGGAATATACTTTAGATGTTCAATAGTATTTAATAAATTTATATATTTTTCTTGTGTTGAAATAGGCTCATCTCCAGAATATCCATCCATTAAAACTAATTTTTTAATTCGATTACTATAATTTAATGCTAAATAAGTACCTAACATAGCACCTACAGATAAACCAATATAATCGAATTGTTTTATATTTAGTTGGTCTGCTATATTAATTATATCTTCAGTAAGTTCTTTAAGAGAACAAGTATCCTCTTTATTTAAAAAGTCAGATTCACCATGCCCCCATAAATCTATAGAGATACACTTGAAGCTTTTTGAAAGTTCTTTTAGTTGAGGCTCCCACATATTACTATCCCAAAGATATGAATGGATAAAAATGATAGGATCCCCTTCTCCTAAAATATTTACTTTTATTTTTTTATTTTTTCTTAATGTAATATACATTTATTCACCACCTTTATATTGCTAGTTATAATTTTAATATAAAAAACTACAAAATGGTAACTTTTTACATAAATATTGAAAAAATATACTTTGAATACTAAATTTTATACATTAAAATAAATATTTTATGTAAAAAAATATGGGTATTCATGTAAATTTTATCTTAATATAAAATTTATTAGATATAATAAAATAAAAACAGATGAAAATTAGGAGGATTTAATGAAAAAAATAATACTAATAATTGTATCTACTTTTATGTTATTAACAGGATGTAGTAGTGTAAATACGATAGTAAAAAAGAGAAATTTAGAAGTGCAAACTCAAATGTCAGAAACGATTTGGCTAAATCCAGAGTATGTAGGGGATAAAACAATTTTTGTTCAAGTTAAGAATACAACTCCAAAAACATTAAATATTGAAAATAGTATAAAAAGTTTATTAATTTCAAAAGGATATAAGATAACAAATAACCCTAAAAAATCAAACTATTGGTTACAGGCTAATATCTTAAAATTAAATAAAGAGGATTTAAGAAATAGTAATCCAGCAGAAGCAGGTTTAGTAGGTGCAGGAGTAGGAGGAGCACTAGGAGCGTATAATACTGGTTCTGTAAATAGTGCAATAGGATTAGGTTTAGTAGGTGGAGTTGTAGCTACAGCTGCAGATGCTTTAGTTGAAGACGTGTATTATGTAATGATAACAGATATAGTAATTAGTGAAAGAACAAGCAAAAAAGTAGTTATAGATAATGTAAATCTGATAAAGCAAGGAACTAGAGGAGTTGCGGCAACAACATCTGTAGATTCAGGAAATATGAATAAATATCAAACACGTGTAGTTAGTACA
Organism: Cetobacterium sp. 2G large; assembly: GCF_014250655.1. NCBI lineage: Bacteria > Fusobacteriati > Fusobacteriota > Fusobacteriia > Fusobacteriales > Fusobacteriaceae > Cetobacterium > Cetobacterium sp. 2G large. Next base: position 609,462 of record NZ_JACHTH010000007.1, read on the forward strand.
GCAAATAAGGTTAATTTAAAATTTGAAGAAGCAACTCCATTATTAGAAGGAGAACTTATAAACTCAATTTCTAATATCTTTTAAAAAATACCCCAATCGAAATTTTCTTTTAGAAAAGAAATAGGTTGGGGTATATTTTTCTTGTATATCTTTTATAAGAAAAGGTATAATGAAAAAAATATAATTAAAATAAAGGAGAGAAAATGCATAGAAAAAGTCTTATTTTCATTTTTTTAATAACAGCTTTATTTTCTTTTAAGTTATTGGAATTATCAAAAGTAAAAAAGGATTTTATATACGTAGTTCCTAAGATAAAGAATTTTGAAGTGTTAGAGAGAAATATAGGAGAATATACGTTATCTCCTATTGGTGGAAATATTTTAAAAGAGAAAATAGAACAACGTAATTTTTTAAATGGTAGTTTATTTTATAATGTTCCAAATGGCGAATATCTTTTAAAGGGAAAATACAAAGATGATTCAGATGAATACATTTTAAAGAAGCAAAAAAATTGGGAAAAAATATATTTAAATTTAGAGGGAGTAAAATTTTCTAAAATTCAAGAAGTTTTTTTGAATTTTTTAACAGCATGTTTAATAGGTTTTAATATTTTTATATATTTAAATAGTAGACATAGAATTCCTAAAGGGAATAGTTTAAAAGTTATATTTTTTCTTTTAATAGGAAAGATGTTATTTAGTTTACGAATAGGTTTTCAAAATAATTATCTAATTATGGCTGAATACACAATAACACGAGTACTTTTATTTTTGTTAATATTTTATTTTTTAGAAAATATTTTATCTAAAAAATTTAAAAAGTTTAGGATTTTTATTTGGAGTTGTTTAGGGATAATTTATTTTTATAATATAGTGACTCTATTGATATTATACTCACCACAGTTTTACGTATATTTATTAGAGGAATCACCAGTATTTTTAAATATTGTTAGAACAGCTAGAAGAGTAATAGATTTAACTAGAATCATTTTTATAATTACACTTTTTCAATTTTTTATTCAAAGAAGAAAGGTCCGAAAAAAAATATCTTTTAGTTGGATTGCAATAGGAATAACATATTTTGTTTTAGAGTTTTTTAGAGAACTATTTCCTAAAGAGAGAAATTTATATTACTTTATAGAATTGATGGAAATATGTTATATTTATTGGTGTCTTGTTTTTTATATTTTTAAGATATATACAGAAAATGTAATGAGAGCTATAAGATATTCTATAGGTGTAACCTTAAGTTATATATCTCTTTTCTATTTTAAAACTTTAACAGAGCCAGCTGTGATTTTAGGAACTATAATTATTTTAGATTTTTATACAAATATTATTGAAGGTATAATGAAATATAAGAATGAAGCGGTTGATAAAATATATAATAGATTATGTTTAGTTAGAGATGTAAAAACCTTTGAAAAACTTCTACAAAAAGAAATTTTAAAAAATGTAACATTAGTAGATGTAAAAGTAAAAATACTTTTTGATCCAGAAGAGTATAAAGAATTTATTACAGAAGGCGATGATAATGAAATTGTTATTTCAAAAGATATGATAAAACTAGAAGAGTATAGTTCAGCTTATAGAATTGAATTTAACGAGAATAAATATATTGCTTTAATTTTTGTTGAAGAAGGAGACACGCCTCTAACAATAGAAGAACAAAATTTTTTATTAGATCTTTCTAATAAAATAGGAAGTATAGTTAGTAAAATTAGATTAGACTCTTTATATGAGGAGTTGATTTAAATGATATTAGGGATAGATGTAGATAATAATTTGAAAATAATTTTAAATGAAGTTATTCCTTATAAATGTATTGATTTAAGAAAAAATAGTGATGAAATTCAAAATGTTGATGTTATTATAATTGATTCAAAAACAGAAAATATAGATGAAAAATTAATTGAATATAAAAAACAAAATTTAAAAGTAATTGCATTAGTTGGTGAAAATGAAACTAGAGAGATGCGAAAGTTATTTTTAAGTAATTTGGTGGATGATTGTTTAATTAGAAAAGACATTTTTGAGCTAGAAGAGTGTATCCAGCAGTTAGAAAAAAAAGAGAGTAACATAACCTCCTTTTATCTTTTTGATAGTTTTAAAAGAGGAATATATAGTTTTTCAGAAATAAATTACATCACATACTCAAGTATTTCAAGGAGGACAGAATTTCATTTAACAAATTCAGAAATTTTTGATATAAAGAAAAATTTCTCTGAAGTAGAGGAAAAAATTATTCATACAAATATTTTTTATAAACTAGATAGAGGAACTATAATTAATATTCAACTGGTAGAAGTTTTAGATTATAAAGAAGAAGTTATAGTTTTTAAAAATAAAGAGTTTATTTACACCAGTAAATTGAAACTAAAAGAACTTGAAGATAAATGTAATTTAACAAACAACAAAATTGTATTAGGTCTATAAAAAAACCTCTAAGTAAAATTAGAGGTTTTTTTATTAATTTTTATGCCAATGTTTAATTATATTATTAATTCTTTTAGTAGTTTCAAGAGTATTGTCTGCACCAACTAACTCTGAAACAAGACAGATAGACTTTGCTCCCATTGCGAGAACTTTATCTATATTATTTTCTTTGATTCCTCCAATTGCAACATAAGGTAATTTAATATTTTTGTTAACAAAATCCAAATATTCTAAAGTAACTGGAGCACATACATCCTCTTTAGTTTCTGTATAAAAAATTGGTCCTACTCCAATATAATCAGCCCCATCTATAATGGCTTGTTGTGCTTCTTGAGGATTGTGAGTAGAAATTCCAATAATTTTATTTTCACCTAAAATTTTTCTAACGTCTTTTATAGGAAGATCATCTTGTCCAATATGAATTCCATCAGCTTCCGATAAAAGAGCAATATCAAGATAGTCATTAACTATAAAAGTTGCATTATATTTTAGTGTCAATTCTCTTAAAGCTTTAGCCTCTTCTAAAAGAAGTTTTAAATCTCTCTTTTTTTCTCTGTATTGTATAATTTTAGCTCCACCTTTTAAAAGGTCTTCACAATATTCTAAAAATTCTTTATTTTTTCCAGATTTAGAATCTGTTATTGCATAAACTCCAATGGGTAAATCAAATTTTTTCATCGGAAAATCCTCCTATTATATCTAAAACTTTATTTGCCATAAGACACGCAATAAACATAACTTTAGTTGAATATGTTTGATAAATTTTTATATCACTATAAAAATCGCCAATCACAGTTAGTTTATTAAATGTTAAATTTTTTATATTTTTTAAATCTCTTCCACCGATACCATTTGCAGATATAATATATTTAGTCGAGTAGTTTTCAATTAAAAGAGTTTTAAACTCTTTTTTATCAAAAGCTTCAATAATGATATCACAGTCTGAAAAAAAATCTAAGATATTATTTTTATCAATTTTTTCTACGAAAAAATCAATATTTAAATTTTCATTAATAGATTTTAGATTTTTCATCAATGTAGGAGCTTTGTATAATCCTATTTGATTTTTAAAATAAAATTGTCTATTTAAATTAGTTTCTTCAATTTTATCGAAATCGACTAAAATAAAATTTTTAATACCTGCTCTAACGAGGTTCATAGCTACATTTGAACCTATACCACCGCAACCAGCAACGCCTATTTTAATCATAAATTACCTTCCCAATCTTTAAAAATTGGTTGATATCCTTTAGTTTTTAGCATAGAAATAATCTCTTGTACACTTCTATGATCGTCTGTTTCAAATTGAGGTTCTGAATTATTTGAAAGAGAGTATCCTCCAACTTCTGTGACAGAACCTGCAGAATATTTAGTGACTCCTAAAGGGAGTAGATTATCCCTAAAATTCTGTGCTTCTCTAGTTGAGATATTTATTCCAATCATAGGAAAAGCCAAACGATAAGCTAGTATAAATTGCACAAATTCCTTATCATTTACAATATTTTCAGGCTTGATATTTCTATAAGCTTCTTTAATTCTAGGAAGAGATATAGAAAATTGTGACCCTAAGAAAGTATTTGTTAAATATTTTAGATGCATACCTGATAAAAATGCTTCTTCAATAGGATTTCCAAGTCCAAATAAAGTACCGATATTAATAGATCTTAAATTAGCTAAGGCTGCTCTTTTAGGAGTTTCTAGTCTGTATGTATAATCTGTTTTATTTCCTTTTAGATGATATTTAGAGTATGTTTCTTTATGATAGCACTCTTGATAAACGGTAACACCATCAAGTCCAACTTTATATAGAATTTCATACTCCTCTTGTGAAAGGGGTTGAACTTCAATTATAACAGTAGAAAAATATTTTTTTAAAATTTTAATTGAATTTTTTAAATATTCTATAGAATTTATAGAGCTTTCTCCGGTCAATAAAATAATACTATGAATACCAAGAGTTTCAGAGATAAAAATAGCTTCTTTCTCAATTTCTTCAAGAGTTAAATGACGTCTTTTAATTGGATTTGAATGTTTAAAACCACAGTAACTACATTCATTATCACATATATTTGAAATATATAAAGGAGCATATATGTGAATTTCTTTACCAAAATATTGCTTAGTTAGAGAATTAGCTTTTAAGGCCATTTTTTCCAATAAATTTGAAGCTTTTGGAGAAAGTAAAGCTAAAAATTCTAAGTCTTCAAGAATTTTTTCACCACTATTTTCAATAATATTTTCTATATCAGATGTACTTAGTTTTTCAAAAAAATTATTATAATCAAAAGATTTATAATGCTGTAAAATTTTTTTCATAAATTTTCACTAATCCCTTAAAAATCCAGTAAGAGGAGAAGAGGCAATAGCAGTATTATTGATTTTACCACATTTAGCTAAGTAAGCTTCACGGCCAGCTTGAACAGCTTTATTAAAAGCAATGGACATTTTCACTGGATCACCACTAGTTGCAATAGCGGTATCAACTAAAACAGCACTACATCCTATTTCCATAGCTTCACATGCGTGAGAAGGCTTTCCAATTCCAGCATCAACAATAATAGGAAGAGTACAATTTTCAACAAGAATTTCAATCATCGGCTTTGTTAGGAGTCCTTTATTTGATCCAATGGGAGCACCAAGTGGCATAATAGCTGCTGCTCCAGCAAGCTCTAATTTTTTAGCGACAATTAAATCTGGATTGATATATGGCATAACAATAAATCCTTCTTTTGCAAGTACTTTAGTAGCTTTTATAGTTTCTTCGTTATCAGGCATTAGATACTTCATATCGCTTATTATTTCAATTTTTATAAAATCTCCACACCCAGAGGCTCTAGCAATTCTTGCAATTTTAATAGCTTCTTCAGCATTTCTTGCTCCACTTGTATTAGGAAGAAGTTTAATGTTTTTAGGGACATATTCTAAAATATTTTCACTTTTTCCGCTAAGATCCACTCTTCTTAATGCAACGGTAATCATTTCACTACCACATTTATTTAGCATCTCATTAATTAATGAATAATTTGAAAACTTTCCACTACCTGTAATAAGACGATTATTAAATTCTATTCCACCTATAAATAATTTATCCATAACTATCCTCCACACACAAAATTTAAGACTTCAATTGAACATCCCTCTTCAATAGCAATATCAAAATTTTCTTTTTTTATGATATTATCATTAAATAAAATAATAAGACCATCAGTATTTAAATTAAGCGAGTGAATGAACTCTTTAATTGTACTAGTAGAATCTAAAGATATAGATTCGCCATTAAATTTAAAATTCAAAATAAATTACCTCCTTTTTATTTTTAAGGTGGCTATTTTATAAAAAAAAGCTATACCCACCAGAGTATAGCCTTTTAATCAGTTATATAATAACTTGATAAAATAGCTTCCCTACGTTGGTTTTAACCAAATCAGGTTCGAAGGGTTAACTTTTTTCAAAGTCTCTCAGCCACAAAGGCACCCCTAGCAACAACATTTTACATCAAATAAAAAAAAAATCAAATAAAATTTTCTTTTTTCTTTAAAAATGATATAATATTTCAAGCAAAATTACGAAAGGAAAGACCATGAAGCAAGAAATATTGAAGTATTTAAAATTAATGTTAGGATTATTGTTGTGTGCATTGGGAGTTGTAACTATTTTAAACTCAAATTTAGGATTATCACCGTGGGATGTTTTAAATCAAGGGTTGAATAGAACTATTGGAATAACACTAGGAGAGGCGAATCTTTTAGTAGGAGCTTTCGTTGTTTTATTTAGTATTTTTTTAAAGCAACCGATTGGAAGCGGAACTGTAATAAATTTTTTATTAGTAGGAGTATTTATAGATATGTATATCTATTTAGATATAATACCTAAAGGGGACATATTATTAAAAAAAATATTAATTTTAATAATAGGAATACTTATATTTAGCTATGGTTGTTATGTTTATATATCTACAGGTCTTGGATGCGGTCCAAGAGACGGACTAATGGTAATTTTAACTAAAAAATCAAGTCATCCCTTATGGAAAATAAAAACTTGTATAGAAATTGTTGTTTTAGGTCTTGGATATATTTTAGGAGGAACAATAGGAGTAGGAACAGTAGTTTCCTCATTATGCGTAGGGCCTTTGATTCAGTATTTTTTTAAGCTTAACAGTCAAGACATAAAAAAATTAGAGCATAGAAGTTTAATATCAGAGTTTAAATTTTTAAAAGGAAAAGTATTAAAATAATAAAAGAAGGAAAAGTTAAACTTTTCCTTCTTTTTTCATCCAGAGTAGTATATCGTTATATACTTGATTTTTATTAAGTTCATTTAAAATTTCATGTCTGCAATCTTTATATAACTTTAAAGAAAGTTTATTAAAACCTAAATTTAAATAGAAGTTATAAAGAGACTTAACTCCGAGACCATAAAGTCCAATGGGGTCATCTTCACCAGAAATAATTAAAATAGGAGTTGCTTTATTGACAAAATTAAAGCTATCCTTGTTATAAAGCTTAGATAAAAAATCTAAAAAATTATAATAAAACTTTGGAGTATAACTAAACCCACAATGAGGATCATCTAAAAATTCCTTTACAACTTTTGGATCTCTACTTAACCAAGATGAGCTATTTTTATCTTTATCTTTAATTTTTGAATTAGTTCCTAGAAAAATAATATTATTAAAAATTTTTTTAGGATTGTCTGTTAAAAGAGATATAGATTTAAAAAGAACTTTACCAACAAAAGTCATGAATTTTCTTTCGTAACAACTGCCCATAAAAATATAATTAAATTTTTCTTTAGAATATACTTTCATGTGTTTCTGAGCTATAAAGGATCCCATACTATGCCCTAAAATATAGAAAGGTAGATTAGGGAACTGTTCTTTTAAATTTTTACTTATATTAACTTGGTCAAAAACTAAAATATCAAAAGAACTACTAAAAAGTCCTAAGGTTCCATTTTTAAAAGCCTCTTCTCCATGTCCTCTATGATCAGATAAGACAACTATATATCTATTTTTATTTAAAAAATCTGTAAAGTTCAAATATCTTTTAGAGTATTCACTCATACCATGTATAATTTGAACAATTCCTATAGCTGGATCATCATTATTGTAGATTATTTTAATTTTAATCTCCTCCTTTTCAACTCCTACTTAAAAAGAGAGTATAAATAAGTTGAGTATACTGTTAAAAATAGAAGACCATGAATTCTATTTAATCTATAGTTTCTTAAAACAAATGCTAAAAGAAGAATTGAAGCAACCATATTTAAAATTAAATCAATAAATGCAGTGGTAGGAACATCTATAGGAGTGATAACAGCAGATACACCTAGAATGAAAAATGTATTAAAGATGTTAGAACCTACAACATTTCCTATTGCAATATCAGTATTTTTCTTAAAGGCAGCAACAACAGAAGTTGCTAACTCTGGTAAAGATGTTCCTAGAGAAACAACTGTTACAGAAATAACTCTTTCAGAAATTCCAAAGTTTCTAGCCAAATCAACAGCAGAGTCAACAATAAATTTTCCTCCAAAAACTAGAAGAATAAAGCCAAGTATCGTAACACCAGTAGCTATAGGTAATGTATAATTTTTTACTTCTAATTCGCTCTCTTCTCTATTCATAACTGTTAAATAGGCATTGTACATAAGAAATAATATAAAAAATCCTAATAATATAAATCCATCAATTTTGCTTAAGACTCCATTTTTAGCTAAAACATATGTTAAAATTGAAGCAAAAAGTGCTATAGGTATTTCAAATTTAACAGTGTTTCTTGCAACTGTTAAAGGATAGATAATAGCTGTAATACCTAAAATAACAAGAATATTAATAACATTACTTCCTATAACATTTCCTAATGTGATAGCAGTTTTACCATTTAATGCAGAAATGACATTTACAACAAGTTCAGGAGCAGAAGTTCCAAAAGCTACGATGGTAAGTCCAATAACAATATTAGGAATATTGAATCTTTTAGCTATAACAGAAGCTCCATCAACAAGGGAATTTGCTCCTAAAACTAAAAAAACAACTCCAATAAGTAAAATAATTAAAGATATCATAAATCCTCCTAAATTAAACTAAACTTCTAATCCATTTATATGACATAACACGTGGGTATGTTATAACACATTTAACAAGTTCTTCTAAACAGATTATAAAGTATAATGTTGTTATAGATAATCCCGGGATAAAGTGAATAGCAGCAAAGGCCATAGGAATTCCTATAATCCAAATTCCAATCATTTCAGTTGCGATTGCATAAACAACATCTCCACCACCTCTTAAAGTACCTATTACTTGTATAATAGCATAAAATCTTGCAGGAATAAAGAATGCCATTATTTTTAAAACAGTAATTACATTTTTAGCTGTTTCGGGAGTTATTTTAAAGACTCCAACAAAAAGAGGAGAGATAAAGTAGAAAATAATTCCGATGGCTACTCCTAATAAAACTCCAAATTGAGATATCTTTATTGAAAGAGAGTACGCTTCATCTTTTAAGCCAGCTCCAATTTTATTACCAATTATTATAGCAGAGGCAGCTCCAATACCTATACCAAATATATTAAACATATTATTAACAGTAATTGCAATTTGCATAGTTGCAGTTGCGTTAACTCCAAGTTTAGCATAAGCAATAGAATAAGTTGAAATTCCTAGAATCCACATAATATCGTTAAAGATAACTGGAGAAGCAATTTTAAAGAATTCTTTTAATTTTTTTATAGAAAGTTCTTTTAAACCATGGAATTTTGTTGCAATTACATTATTATAATTGTAAATCATGAATAAAAGAAACCCTAGTTCCATAGTTCTAGAGATAGTTGTTCCTAAAGCAGCACCAGCGACTCCCATCTTAGGAGCACCAAATTTACCAAATATAAATAAATAATTTAAAAGACCATTAAAAGCAATTCCAACAATACTTCCATACATAGGGAGTTTAGTTTGAGCAGTACTTCTTAAAGCCATTGAATAAGCTAGAGTTATAGATGATAGAATATAGCTCACAGCAACTATCCTCAAATAACTAACTCCTAGAGATGTAACAGTTGGATCATTTAAAAAAATATGAATTATATCTGCTGGAAAAATTAAAGCAATTGCAGCAAAAAATATTGAAACTCCAAGTGAGATTAAAAGAGATAAATCTAAAAATTCATGAATTTTTTTGACATCTTTTTTACCCCAAAGTTGAGACATGAAAATAGATGCCCCCATTCCTACACCAGCTACTGAATAGAAGAATATCATATAAAATTGATTAGATAAACCAACTGCAGCGATTTCACTTTCTCCAAGCTTTCCAACCATGATATTATCAAGAAGATTTAATGATGCGGTAATCAAACTTTGTAAAATAATAGGAATAGCTAGAGCCATTAACATTTTAATAAAACTTTTTTCGAATTTAAATTTTTGAAACATGCGACACTCCTTTTGTAAATTAAAGAGCAGATGGGTTATAAGCTGCCCATCTGCTCTTTTATATTGTATTTTATTTTTTCTTTTTAACTTTACTTTTAACCTTTTTTTTAGGTTTTTTATTATTTTTTTCATCTCTATATTCTGTATAAGATTTTATATGCTTATATTTTTCTATTAGTAAAGGATTTTTAGCAACAGAGAATCCAAATTGACCAATAGGTTTTTTTGACATTGGAAAATATTCACCATGACAATAATTAATTAAATTAGCCCATTCAAAATGAATTTTACCTTTTTCATCAATAATATTTTTATTGATATGCGAACCAACAACTTCAGCTAAAAATAAATCATGTGTTCCTAATGGAATGATTTGTTTAACTTTACATTCGATATTGATAGGAAACTCCTCTAAATATGGAGAATTAACATGTTCTCCAGGTTTAGCTGTAAGCCCTAGATGTTTAATTTTATCAACATCTCTTCCAGAAATAACACCACAATAATCAGTTTCTCTTACTTGGAAAGTATTTGGTAAGTTAACTGTAAACTCCATTGTTTCTTTAATATATTCATATGATAATCTCTCAGGTCTAATAGAGATAGAAAGCATAGGAGGATTAGTACAGATAGTACCTGTCCATGCAACGGTAAATGCGTTATTAACACCATCTTTATTTCTAGATGTTATAACTACAGCAGGAACAGGATTTAAAACTACACTTCCTTTAAATAGTTCTTTTGTCATTATTATAGCTCCTTACTTTTCTTTTATTTTATCTTTTTATTATACAATATTAATTATTTAATGTCTATAAAATCAAAGAGATGTTTAGAAAAAATCTTGTAAAATTAAAAGAAAAAATATATTATTATAGAATAAAATAAATAAAAGAGGTGAAGAAAAAATGGCAAGAAGATTAAGATGTGATGTAGGATTTGCAGATAGTTTATTATTTTTACTAGGATGGACAGTTTTAGTTGTAATAACTTTTGGATTAGCCTCTCCATTCTTTTTATTCTCTCTTATAAAGTTTATGATAAATAGAACTATTATTGTAGAGGAATAATAATGAAGATAGAAATTACTCAAGAAGTTTTAAACTATTTAGAAAAGAAAAACATCAAAGATATAAGAATGTATTTAGAAAGTACAAAAGGTAGTAAGTGATGTCCTGTTATTTTTAATGTTCAGGTTGAACTTTTAACAGAGATGCAAAATAAAAATCTTGGTAAAAATAGAAAAATAATTTTTAGTGGAGTTAATGTTTATATAGATGAGAGTGTTCCACAAAATAAAAATTATAAAATTTTTAAAGTGTTAAAAATACCTTTTTTTCCAATGGTAATAGATGTAGAAACGTTTTAAAATTATGAAAAGTTATATAAGAAAGGAGTTAATATGAAAAAATATCTAATATTATCAGTTTTATCTGTAGTACTTTTATCAGGATGCTCTAATGTTGGATCAAATACAATTGGTTCGACAACAGTTGGAGCAGGAGCAGGAGCTCTTTTAGGACAAGCGATAGGTGGAGATACTGGAGCAACTCTTTTAGGAGCAGGTATAGGTGCAGCAGCAGGTGCATTAGTTGGTTCAGTGCAAGATCAAACTCAGGCTATAAAAGATACAAATCAGCAACCATATTATAATAATCAACCGCAATATAACCAACCACAATATAATCAGCCTCAGTATAATACAAATCAACAATACAATAAACCTTATTATAGTCAACCTTATAATTCATCATATTAAAAAAGACCTCCAATTGGAGGTCTTTTATTTATTACATAGCACTTTTAAAAATATTTGCAATATCTTTCTCATTACCTTTTCTTGGGTTACTAAATGCATTTCCATCTTTTAATGCGTTGCTTGACATAAGTTCAATATCTTCCTCTTTAACTCCAGCTTCTTTTAAACTTTTAGGAATTCCAACATCTCCTGAAAGTCTAAAAATAGCTTCAATTGATTTTTCAGCAGCTTCAATAACAGAAAGTCCATCTGTTTTCTCTCCCATAAATTCAGCTATATCAGCAAACTTTTCAGGATTAGCAATCATATTGTAACGACAAACATGAGGAAGTAACATAGCGTTAGCAACACCATGTGGCATATCATAAAGTCCACCTAATTGATGAGCCATAGCATGAACATATCCTAAGTTTCCATTATTAAAAGCCATACCCGCTAAAAGTGATCCATAAGCCATATTTTCTCTAGCTTTCAAGTTCTCTCCATTAGCAACAGCTTGTCTTAAATTTTGTGAAATTAATTTTATTGCTTGAATAGCAGCAGCATCTGTAACAGGATTAGCATCTTTAGAAACATAAGCTTCAATAGCATGAGTAAGAGCATCCATACCTGTTGCAGCAGTTAAACCAGCAGGTTTTCCAACCATAAGTAATGGGTCATTGATAGAAACTTGAGGTAGATTTCTCCAGCTTACAATAACAAATTTAACTTTAGTTTTAGTATTAGTAATAACAGCGTGTCTAGTAACCTCAGAAGCAGTTCCAGCAGTTGTATTGATGGCTATAATAGGAGGAAGTGGATTTATAAGAGTCTCAATTCCAGCGTAGTCGCAAATATCACCAGGATGTGTAACAGCTATTCCAATACCCTTACCGCAGTCGTGAGGAGAACCTCCACCTACAGTTATTATCATGTCGCACCCTTCTTTTTTATACATATCTGCACCTTCGTATACATTTGTATCTTTAGGATTAGGCTCAACATTATCAAATACAACACTATCTATACCAGCTTCGTTTAAATACTTTATAGTTTTTTCTACAGCTCCATCTTTTAAAGAGTGTAAAAATTTATCAGTAACGATTAAAGCTTTTTTTCCATTAAGTATTTGAGCTCTATCCCCAACTACACTAAGGCATCCAGGGCCAAAAAAGTTAACACTAGGCATTAAATAATCATAAAATCTCATTAATAATCTCCTCCCAAAATAAAGTAGTTCTTGTTTCAGTTTAAGAGTAACAAAAAAACAAGATGTAAACAAGGTAAAAAAATACCTAAAAATGGTAAAAAAAAATCAAAAATATAAAAAATGACAAGAAAGTACAAATCTAAGATTGATTATTACCTTGAAGTATATAGAAAAAGTTGTTAATATTCGATATACGAACAAAAAAATAAAAAGTATAGGGAGGAAAAGTTATGGTTGTTAAGAGTTTTAATCAAATTACTTTAGAAGCTTCAAAGAAAATGGGTAAAGCAGCTTTGAAAAAAGCATTGGAAATAAAAGTCCCAGTTGTGTTTTCAGTAGTAGATAATGGTGGTAATTTATTGTATTTAGAAAGAATGGATGAAGCTTTTGTAACAAGTGTTGATATAGCGATTAATAAAGCTTTTACAGCATGGGCATTAAAGAGTGGGACAAATGAGCTTAGTGAAGTAGTTTTACCAGGACAAAGTTTATATGGTTTAAATTTGACAAATAACTCTAGAATAATAACTTTTGGTGGAGGATTCCCAATTATAATAAATGATGAAATTGTAGGAGCAGTTGGAGTAAGTGGTGGAACTGTAGAAGAGGATATGGAGATAGCAAAAGCAGCATTAAATTCTTTATAATTTATAGGAGGAACGATGAGATCAAAACGTTTTGAAGTTTTAAGTGAACGTGCAGTAAATAAAGATGGATTTATAGGTGAATGGAAAGAAGAGGGATTAATAGCTATGGATAGTCCTTTAGATCCTAAACCAAGTCTTGTAATTAAAGATGGAAAAATAATTGAATTAGATGGTAAAAAAAGAGAAGAGTTTGATATGATTGATCTTTTTATAGCTGATTATGCAATTGATTTAAGATATGCTGAAGAAGCTATGAATTTATCAACACTTGAAATAGCGAAAAAATTAGTTGATATAAATGTAAAAAAAGAAGAAATTTTGAAAATAACAACAGGAATCACACCAGCGAAGATGGTAGAAGTTATTAGTCATTTAAATGTTGTAGAAATGATGATGGCTGTTCAAAAAATGAGAGCTAGAAAAACTCCTTCCAATCAATGTCATGTGACTAATTTAAGAGATAATCCAGTTCAAATTGCAGCAGACGCAGCAGAGGCTGCAATAAGAGGTTTTGATGAGCAGGAAACAACAGTGGGAATTGTAAGATATGCACCATTTAATGCTATTGCAATTTTTGTGGGTTCTCAAGTGGGAAGAGGTGGAGTACTAACTCAATGTTCAGTGGAAGAAGCAACAGAGTTAGAACTTGGAATGAGAGGATTTACAAGTTATGCAGAAACAGTTTCAGTTTATGGGACAGAGCAAGTATTTACCGACGGAGACGATACGCCTTGGTCTAAAGCATTTTTAGCATCGGCATATGCTTCAAGAGGGTTAAAAATGAGATTTACTTCAGGTACAGGATCAGAAGCCTTAATGGGATATTCAGAAGGTAAATCAATGTTGTATTTAGAGACAAGATGTATTTACATAACAAGAGGAGCAGGTGTTCAAGGATTACAAAATGGTGCAGTAAGTTGTATAGGAATGCCAGGGGCTTTACCAGGAGGTATAAGAGCGGTTTTAGGAGAAAATTTAATAGCAATGCTTTTAGATTTAGAATGTGCTTCAGCTAATGATCAAACTTTCTCTCATTCTGATATAAGAAGAACAGCAAGAACTTTAATGCAGATGTTACCAGGAACAGATTTTATATTCTCTGGATATAGTGCGGTACCAAATTATGATAATATGTTTGCAGGATCCAATTTTGACGCAGAAGATTTTGATGATTACAATATTTTACAAAGAGATTTAAAAGTTGATGGTGGATTGAGACCAGTTTCTGAAGATGAGGTAATAAAAATAAGAAATAAAGCAGCAAAAGCAATTCAAGGATTGTTTAAAGAGTTAGATCTCCCAGAAATAACAGACGAAGAAGTATATGCGGCTACATATGCTCATGGTAGTAAAGATATGCCAGTTAGAGATGTTGTTCAAGATTTGAAAGGAGCTGAAGAACTTTTAAAAAGAGGAATAACAGGTTTAGATTTAGTAAAGGCCTTAAGCAAAAGTGGATTTAAAGATGTTGCTGAAAATGTATTAAATATGTTAAAACAAAGGGTTTCTGGAGATTATCTTCAAACTTCAGCAATTTTAAATAAAGATTTTAAAATTGTAAGTGCAATAAATGATAAAAATGATTATATGGGACCAGGAAGTGGTTATAGAATTAGTGAAGAAAGATGGAATGAAATTTCTAATATTCCAACAGCAATAAAGCCAGAGAGTATTGAATAGGAGGAAAAAATGGAAATAAAAATAAAAGAGGTTGGAATTGCGAAAAAAGGTGATAGAATAGAAGAGGTAGTTATAGGACTAGCTCCAGCTTTTAAAAAATATCAACATAAAACAATAACAGATGTTCCTCATGATATGGTCTTAATGGAATTAATAGCAGGAATAGAAGAGGAAGGTTTAATTGCTAGAGTAGTACGTGTAAATAGAACATCAGATGTTTGCTTTATTGCAAATGATGCAGCTAAATTAAGTGGATCTGGAATAGGGATAGGAATACAATCAAAGGGAACAACAGTTATACATCAAAAGGATTTACTTCCGTTAAATAATCTGGAATTATTTCCACAGGCACCTCTTTTGACCCCAGAAATTTATAGATTAATTGGTAAAAATGCAGCTAAATATGCTAAAGGAGAATCGCCTAATCCAGTACCTGTTATAAGTGATCAAATGGTGAGACCAAAATATCAAGCAAAAGCAGCTTTATTACATATAAAAGAAACAAAGCATGTAAAAGAAAATGAAAAACCTGAAGAGTTAGAATATACTTTTGAATAAGGAGATGAAAGATGAACAAAAAAATTAATATCGAATTAGATTATCCTTTAGGAGAGAAGAGAAAAGAGTGGTTAAAAACTCCAACTGGAAAAACGTTAGATGATATCACTTTAGAAAACGTTTTAGATGAAAATATTAAAGCTCAAGATATTAGAATCTCTTCAGAAACACTTAATCTTCAAGGAGAAGTAGCTGAAACAGCAGGGCAGCCTACTATAAAAAGAAATTTTCAAAGAGCTAGTGAATTAGTAAAAATCTCAGATGAAAGAATATTAGAAATTTATAATGCTTTAAGACCAAATAGATCATCTAAAGAGGAACTTTTAGCTATAGCTGATGAGCTTGAGAATAAATATGGAGCAGTTGTAAATGCAAATTTTGTTAGAGAGGCTGCAGATATTTATGAAAAAAGAGGAAAGTTAAGAAAAGATTAGGAGCAATTTAATTATGAAAATTATTGCAGGTATTGACATAGGAAATGCGACTACGGAGGTAGCTTTAGCTAGAGTAACAGACTCTGAAATTAAATTTTTAGGTAGTTCTCTTTATAAGACTACAGGCTTAAAAGGAACAGAAGAAAATATAGAGGGCATAAAAAAAGCAATTTTCTCATTGTTAGAAAAATTAGATTTTAAATTAGAAGACTTAGATCTGATTAGAATAAATGAGGCAACTCCAGTAATTGGAGATGTTTCCATGGAAACGATAACAGAAACAATAATAACTGAATCTACTATGATTGGGCATAATCCGGATACTCCTGGAGGTTGTGGAATAGGAATAGGTTTAACGATTAATATAGATAATTTAAAAGAACTAAAGTGTAGTCTATTAGATGAAGAGTATATTGTTATAGCAAATAAAGATAAAAATTTTTTAGAAATAGCAAAAATTTTAAATTCTGAAATAAATAGAGGAGTAAAAATAAAGGGAGCTATTTTACAAAGAGATGATGGTGTTCTTGTAAATAATAGATTGCTAATAAAAATTCCAATAGTTGATGAAGTTCAACTAATTGAAAAAATACCTTTAGGTGTTAAATGCTGTATTGAAGTAGCTGAAAAGGGAAGAGTTATTGAAAAAATTTCAAATCCATATGGAATAGCGACAATTTTTAATTTAACCTCAGAAGAAACAAAAAAAGTGGTTCCTTTATCAAAAGCTCTTATAGGAAATAGATCAGGTGTTGTAATAAAAACTCCTCAAGGAGATGTGAAAGAAAAAATTATTCCAGCTGGAAATATCTACATAAAAGGTTGTAAAACAACTGAAGAGGTAGGCATACAAGAAGGTGCTGAAAAAATTATGGAAAAGATATCTTTTCTAAATGTTCAAGATATTTTTGGAGAAGATGGAACAAATGTTGGTGGAATGCTAAGAAATGTAAAAAATACAATGAGTAAATTTACAGGAGAAAATATAGAGGATATAAAAATAAAAGATTTACTAGCAGTTGACACCTTTGTTCCTCAGAGAATAAAAGGTGGTTTAGCTGGTGAATTTATGCTTGAAAATGCTGTGGGATTGGCAGTAATGGTAGGAACTGAAAAAAATCAAATGGAAAATTTAGCAAGATTAATAAAAAGTGAATTAGGCATAGAAGTAGAAGTTGGTGGAGTAGAAGCAGATATGGCTATAAAAGGAGCTTTAACTACTCCAGGAACAGGAAAGCCATTGGCTATAATTGATATTGGAGCTGGATCAACAGATGCTTGTAGTATAGATAAATTTGGAAGAAAAGCTCATACTCATTTAGCTGGTGCAGGAAATATGGTAACTTTATTAATTCAGAAAGAACTTGGAGTTGAAAATTTTAATTTAGCTGAAGATATTAAAAAATATCCACTAGCAAAAGTAGAATCTTTTTTTCATATAAGGTACGAAGATGGAAGTGTGCAGTTTTTTAATGAGCCTTTATCACCGAGCATATATGCAAAAAATGTATTAGTAAAAAATGGTGAGCTTATTCCAATAGATATTCAAAATACTTTAGAAAGAATTAGAGATATTAGGAGAGAGAGTAAAAGAAGAGTTTTTGTAACAAATTCAGAGAGAGCCTTAAAAAAAATATCTTTAACTAAAAATATTAGAGATTTTGAGTTTGTAATAATTGTAGGTGGATCAGCTCTTGACTTTGAAATACCAGAGATGATAACGGAAGCTCTTTCTAAATACGGTGTAGTTGCTGGTTGCGGAAATATAAGAGGAATAGAAGGGCCTAGAAATGCTGTAGCGACAGGTTTGGTTTTAGGTGATAGAGAGTGTTAAAAACTGGAATAGATATAGTATGTTCAAATATTATAAAGATAGTTGATATAGAAGAGATATTTTTTGGAATAGAAGAAGAGGGAGTTCCTTATATTTTAAAGTTTTTAGAAGAAGAAAAAATAGATAAAGAGTTTTATGTAAATGGAAGGTTTGAAATAGGAATAGGTATTAATTCAGATGGTGAAATATTTTTAAATCAAAAAAAATATACAAAAGAGTATATTTTGAAAGAAAATATTGGAAGTTCTAAAAAACGTTTAAGGGTTTTTGGTCAAAATGCAGCTAGAGTATTAAAGGGATTGCCTTTAAAAAAAGTATAAAAAAACGAAAGGTGTGAGGTATGCTTCATAAATATAAAAAAGAACTATTAAAAATTCAGGAAGAGATAGTAGATATGACTAAAATGGCTGTAGTAATTGTAGATGATGAGGGCAATTATTTAACAGAAAAAAGTAACTACTCAGAGTTTTGTAAAATTTTTAGGAAAAATAAAGAACTTAGTTCGTTTTGTGAAAAATGCGATGTAAAAGCTTTAAGTAAAGCATTTTTATCATTAAAACCGTATATTTATAGATGTCACGCTGGATTAGTAGATATGATAATACCTATTATTTATCAAAGTGAATTAATAGGTGCATTTTTAGTAGGCCAAATTCTTTTAGAAGATGAAGAAACATTTGAATTAGAGGATATTTTGGTTGAAAATGTAGGGAAAGAATTTAATATAAAGAAGATTGTTGAAAATTATGGGTTTTTAAAAAAGGTGAAATATAATGAACTCCAAAGTATTGCAAGTATTTTACATTATACGTCGGTTTATATAAGTGATTGTATTAAAAGTAAGAAATGGTATAATCATATTATTGAAAATAATATAAAAGAAGAAAGAGTAGAGTATAGTCATTCTCAAATTTCTTCAGCAGTGACTTACATAAATGAAAATATTAGAGAAAATATTCATTTAGAAGATGTAGCCGCATTATGTAATTTGAGTATTTCTCAATTTAGCAGAGTTTTTAAAAGAGAAACAGGAAAAACTTTCAAGGAGTATATTCTTATAAAAAAGATTGAAAAAGCTAAACATTTTTTAGAAATTACAAGTAAGTCTTTATCAGAAATATCAAATGAAATAGGAATTGAAGATAGTAGTTATTTTACAAAAGTTTTTAAAAAATATGAACGAATTTGTCCTAAGGAGTATAGAGATCTTTTTCAGAAATAAAAAATGTAGCTCAACAGCTACATTTTTTTGTTTTATTTAATTGTTATTTGATATACAAAAAGATTCGTATTCCTTAGTTAGTATATTTTTAACTTTTTCTCTCATATTAGAAAGTTTTTCATCAGGTATTGAAGGAGAGATTATTTTGATTGCTTTAACATATCTATCTAAAATTTCTTCTATTTTTTGATTCACAACTTCTTTGTTATTTGCTAAATTTTCAGGAGTCATATTAGATAAGAAGCTTGTTAAAGATTTATATGAAGTATCAGTTGTAGATTTTATTAGAGTTTTTGTAGATTCTATTTTATCAGCGGTTATATTTGAACTGATAGTTTTCATATCTTGTTCAAGTTGT
Organism: Cetobacterium sp. 2G large; assembly: GCF_014250655.1. NCBI lineage: Bacteria > Fusobacteriati > Fusobacteriota > Fusobacteriia > Fusobacteriales > Fusobacteriaceae > Cetobacterium > Cetobacterium sp. 2G large. The sequence goes on from NZ_JACHTH010000007.1 coordinate 629,013, forward strand.
TCTAAAGATTTTTCAATCATATTTAAAACAGAGATATAAGCTTGGTTATCTCTATTATTAACAGTAGTTTCTACTTTATTAATAGATTCTTTTAATCCATTTAAAATTTTAGTTTCTGCATCTGTAAATTTTGCATTTCCAGAAATAATTTTATCAACTAAAGATTGAGCAGAATCTAAATCAGTTTTAAGAATATTTATAAATCCAACTTCAAAATCTTTAAAGTGTTGAGGAGGAATTTTATTTTTAATTTCCTCAAGAATATCTTCAATTTCTTTGACAATAGTTGTCAAAAGATCATTTAATTGATTTTCAATTTCAACAATTTTATTAGAATCTATATCTTTTAATATTTGAGGTACAATAAAGTTAATGTTATCTAGTTGTAACTTAGTAACTGTATTGATATCTTTTAAATTTTCAGCATTATTTTTTTTAGTAATACCTTTTAAAATAAATATATGTTCTTTAATAAATTGAATAACTTTATCATTGATTAATGATAAATCTTCTGTGGGAATAACACCAACTAAATTTGTGAATATTTTACTAACTTTATCAGATGTATCCATACCTAAAGTTTTTAATTTTTTTTGAATATCTAAATAAGAATCTTCTCCTAAATCATTTTTTAGTGGTTCAATTAAAGAGTTAAAAGCAGATATATTGCTTTGGTAGAAATTTAAAACTTCAGCTTCAATAGTTTTTTCTTCGCTTTCAAAAGTACTATAACTTTTTTCACACTCTTCTATGAAGTTTGATAAACTTTTTCTGAAAAAGTATTTTAATTCAAAAGATGTTATAGGATGAAAACTATGTTTACTTTCTAATAAAGTTGTTTCAAGATGTATGTTACATTTTTTATCATTTATCTCAGTAAGGTGTAAATTTGTTTCAATTTTAAATTTATCACCTTCTGTTAATATAAAATCCAATCCTTTATTTGCTTGAGGTTTTTTTAAATATAATTTATGAGTTGTATTTCCAAACGTTACATCTAAAAGAAATGCCTCATCATTAACAGCAGCATTAACTTTTGTATTTAAAATATCTTTTACTTTAAGATCTTCATAAGATTTATTTGAATTTTTTGCTCCAACTAACCATTTTTTAAGATTTTTAGGATTTAATGCAAAAATCTCTGCAAACATAGGAGGAACATTAATAATTTTGTCCTCTACAATAAGAGGTTGTTTATTTGTTTTAACATCGTTCATATTTAATCACTCCCTTATAAAAATTTAATATGTCACATTTAATCTACGAATAAAATTTAATTTTCTTTTTTATTATTGTAGTTTTATTAAAATTATTTTTAAAATTAATTTCTATAAAATAGCAAACATTTGTAGTTTAATTTTTAAACATAAACTTTTAAAAAAGGTTGACTTGTGCATAATCATTATGTATAATTATGATAAATATGTATATTATTTATGGTTCAATAATTTGATTAAAAGGAAAGTTGAGTGAAAATCTCACACGGTCCCGCCACTGTAAGGAGGACGAAATTAGACTAGCCACTGTAGTTTTTATGGGAAGGCCTAAGAGTAGGATGAATCTGAGTCAGGATATCTGCCATGAATATAAAAGAAAATATAAAATCTGCGGTGAACAGATTTGTATTTAGAACTGTCAATTTCAATTCTAATTAGCAATATTCTATTCATTTTCGCATTTTTTATATTTCCGCTAAACTTCACAAATTTAGGAGAAATGATATTATGAAACATAAGAACATAATGGTTGTTGGGACGTCTTCAGGAGCAGGGAAGAGTATAACAGTTACAGGCTTATGTAGAGCATTTTTTAAAGATGGATACACAGTTTCACCTTTTAAATCTCAAAATATGGCACTGAACTCTTATATAACAAAAGATGGACATGAGATGGGGCGAGCACAAGCTCTTCAGGCGATGGCATGTGAGATAGAAGCTCACTATACAATGAATCCTATTTTATTAAAACCCACAGGGGATAGAAGGATTCAAGTGATTGTCAATGGAAAATCTATCGGAAATATGGGAGGACTTGAATACGGAGATTATAAATCAAAGTTAAAAAAAGATATAATTCAAGCTTATAATACGATTAAAGATGAAAATCAAATATGTGTTATAGAGGGAGCAGGAAGCCCTGTAGAATTAAATATAAAGCAAGACGATATAGTAAACATGGGATTAGCTGAAATGGTTGATGCTCCTGTTATTTTAGTTGCAGATATTGATAGAGGTGGAGTTTTTGCATCAATTTATGGAACAATATCTCTTATGGAACCAGAAGAGAGAGCTAGAGTAAAAGGTGTAATTATAAATAAGTTTAGAGGAAATGTTGATATATTAAAACCAGGATTAGAAAAAATAGAGGAACTGACAGGAGTTCCAATTTTAGGAGTTATGCCATACTTTGAACTAGACATAGAGGATGAGGATGGGGTAACAGAAAAATTTAATAAGATTAAATCAAAAACTGCAGATATAACAGTTTCGGTTATAAAATTAAAGCATATATCAAATTTTACAGACATTGATGCTTTACTAGCAAATAAGGATGTAAATGTTAATTATGTAACATCATTTCATGAATTAGGAAATGAAGACCTGATAATTATACCTGGATCTAAAAATACAATAGATGATTTAAAAGATATAAAAGAGAAAGGAATCGCACAAGAGATTATAAAAATGTCTAGAAAAGGAACTCCTATTATTGGCATATGTGGAGGATTTCAAATTTTAGGGGAAAAAGTGTTAGATCCTTATGGAATAGAGGGAGATATAAAAGAACTTCCAGGACTAGGACTTTTAGACATAGAAACTACAATGGAAAAAGAGAAGGTAACAACACAGTATACAGGATTATTAAAAGGAGAAACTGGGTTATTAAAAGGATTAGGAGATATTCAAGTTAAAGGTTATGAGATTCACCAAGGAGTAACAGAGGGGAAAGAAAAATCTATAACTTTAGATAATAGATTAGTAGCCACAGTAAAGGACAATATTTTCGGAACATACTTACATGGAATTTTTGATAATAGAGAGTTTACTGATTTTATTTTAAATAATATAAGAGAGAAGAAAGGACTGGAAAAGAAAAATAGCACAATGACATTTGATGAATATAGACTTCAAGAGTTGGATAAGTTAGAAAAAATATTCAGAGAAAATGTGGACATGAAAGCTATTTATAAGATTTTGGAGGAGAACTAATGAGCATCATTTTAAAAATATGGATAGCTTATTTGTTAGATTTAATTTTAGGGGATCCATATTGGTTTCCACATCCAGTTAGATTTATAGGAAAATATATAACTTTTATTGAAAATAAAATCTATTCATTAAAAAATAAAAAAGTATGGGGAGGAGTATTAGCTTTTACAGTAATACTTTCAACAGTAGTATTGTCATATTACATAGCTAGGACATCTGAATTTTTAGAAATTTTCTTTCTATACACAACTTTGGCAACGAAAAGTTTAGGTGCTGAAGGGATTAAAGTTTATAAAATTTTAAAAAGTGGAGATTTACAAAAGGCACAAAAAGAGCTTTCTTATTTGGTTAGTAGAGATACGGGTGAGATGGACGAAATACAAGTTGTAAGAAGTACAATGGAGACTATAGCTGAAAATAGTGTTGATGGAATTATAGCGCCTATGTTTTATGCATTTTTAGGAAGTTTTATAGTAATTGATGGAGTTTCAATGGCATTGCCTTTAGCAATGGGATATAAAGCAGTAAATACTCTTGATTCAATGGTTGGATATAAAAATGATAAATATATAGATTTTGGTATGGTTTCAGCAAAAGTAGATGATTTCTTTAATTTTATTCCAGCAAGATTATCTGGCCTAATAATAATTCCAATTGCAACATTTTTATTAGGAATGGGAATAAAAAAGCCATTAAAAATATTTTTTAGAGATAGAAAAAATCACTCAAGTCCAAATTCAGGTCATCCAGAGGCAGTTTTTGCAGGAGCTATAGGTGTTCAATTTGGTGGTAAAACAAAATATTTTGGAAAATATTTTGAAAAACCTACAATAGGAGATAAATTAAAAGAGTTTCAATGTGAAGATATAAAGAAATGTTATAAGATAATGTTTATGACATCTTTTGTAGGGATAGTTTTGTTTACAACATTTATTAAACTAGTATAAGACAATGGGAAGTGAAGTAATATGGATTTGCATGGTGGAAATATATATAAACTAAAAAGAGATAACGGGATAGAAGTTTTAGATTATAGTTCTAATATAAATCCCTTAGGAGTTCCAAATAGTTTTAAAAAAGCAGTTATAGAAAATTTTGAAACTTTAGAAAAATATCCAGATATAGACTATGTAGAGTTAAGGACAGCTATTGGAGATTACAATAATTGTCATATAGACAATGTAGTTGTAGGAAATGGTGCTACAGAGGTTCTATTTCTATATATGAAGGCAGTAAAAGCTAAAAAGGTCTTAATAATTGCACCAACCTTTGCAGAGTATGAAAGAGCTGCTAGGGCTGCAGGAAGAGATGTTAAATTTTTTCCGTTGAGCAAAGATTTTTCTTTAAATGAAAATATGTTATTAGAATTTATAACAGATGAAGATGTTGTCGTTATGTGTAATCCAAATAACCCAACAGGAAAGTTTCAAAATCTTGAAAAAATAAAAAAAATAGCTGATTTTTTAGAAAGAAAAAATAAAAAATTATTTATAGATGAAGCTTTTATAGAGTTTGTTGATGATTGGAAAGATAAAACTGCGTTTTTGTTAAAACATAAAAATATATTCATTTTAAGAGCTTTAACTAAGTTTTTTGCACTTCCAGGGGTTAGGTTAGGATATGGATTAACTTATGACGAATCAATATTAGATGAAATAAAAAATATTAGAGAACCTTGGAGTGTTAATGGAGTAGCTGAAATAGCAGGTAAAACTATGCTTTTAGATACTTTGTATATACATGAAACAGAAAATTGGATAAAAAAAGAAAAGTTATGGTTTTATGAAGAGTTATGTAAAATAGATAATATAGAAGTAACTCCAACAGAAACTAACTTTATATTAGTAAAGTTATTAAACGATAATGCTAAAAGTTTCAGAAAAAAAATGATAGAGAATGGCGTTTTAGTAAGAGATGCTTCAAACTTTATGTTTTTAGATGAAAGTTATATAAGATTAGCAATAAAAGATAGAAAGAAAAATGAGCAAGTTTTAGAGGCTTTAAGGAGAGTGCTGAAATAATGAAAGGCTTTGTTTTAGCAGGAACAAGAAGTGGAATAGGAAAAACTACAGTATCTATGGGGCTAATGGCTACTTTTGAAGATGTGGCTCCATTTAAAGTAGGACCTGATTATATAGATCCTAGTTTTCATAAATTTATAACGGGAAATAAAAGTTATAATTTAGATCTGTTTTTAATGGGAGAAGAGGGAGTAAAGTATAGTTTTGAAAAGCATAGTAAAGAAATATCTATTGTTGAAGGTGTTATGGGTCTTTATGATGGATTAGGAAATTCTTTAGATAATTATAGTACAGCTCATTTATCTAGAGTTTTAAACTTACCAGTTATATTAGTAGTAGATGCGGCAGGAAAAAGTACAAGTATCGCAGCAGAAGTTTTAGGATATAAAAATTTAGATTCAAGAGTTAATATAGCTGGAGTTATAATAAATAAAGTAAATAGTGAAAAACTCTATGAAATGTTAAAAGATGCTATAGAAAACTATACAGGAATACCGTGTTTAGGATATTTAAAAAAAGATGAAAACTTAGGAATCAGTAGTAGGCATTTAGGATTACTTCAAGCAGATGAAGTTGAGGATTTAAAAGAAAAAAAAGCGATTTTAAAGGAAGAGATAAAAAAAACTATCGATTTAAAAAAGATAGAAGAGATAGCTAATCTAGAAAAATCAGAAAAAAATATAGATATTTTTAAAAATATAGAGAATCTATATGTAGGATTAAAAGTAGGAGTAGCTAAAGATAAAGCATTTTCATTTTACTACGAGGATAATTTAGAGCTTTTACAAAGAATGGGAATAGAACTTGTAGAGTTTTCACCTATAAAAGATAAAAAAATACCTGAGGTTGATTTACTATATTTTGGTGGAGGATATCCAGAAAATTATTTAGAAGATTTATCAAATAATGAGGATTTTTTAAACTCTTTAAAAGAATTTCATGAGTCTGGAGGACATATTTATGGAGAATGTGGAGGATTTATGTACCTTAGCCAAGGAATAAAAACCTTGGAGCAAAAAAGTTATTCTATGGCACAATTAATTGACTGTAGTGTAAAGATGACTGGAAGACTTTTTATCAGTAGATTTGGGTACGTAGATGTAGCTTTTGGAGAGTTAAATGGAAGAGCTCATGAATTTCATTATTCGACTATAGATGAAATAGGTAGTGATGAAAGAGTGTTTAAACTTAGAAAAAGTGATGGTAGAGAGTGGTTATGTGGTTATAAAAACAAAAATCTTATAGCAGGATATCCACATTTACATTTTTTTAAAAACTTAGATATATTAAAGCAGATGTTAGAAGGAGCAAAGAAATGTCATATATAAAAAGACCACAAGATATTGAAATAAGAAGTTTTGAAATAATAGAGGAAGAGATGGGGGAAAAGGCAAAAGAGTTTTCTTCAACTCATTTGCCAATAGTAAAAAGAGTTATACATACAACAGCTGATTTTGAATATGCAGACTTATTAGAGATTTCAGAAGGAGCAGTTGAGTCATGTTTAGAAGCCTTAAAAAAAGGTGGTAAAATATATTGTGATACTAACATGATAGCTAATGGTTTGAGTAAAATTACTTTAGATAAATATGGATACTCAGCTTATTCTTTAGTTTCAGATAAAGATGTAGCAGCTGAAGCTAAAGAAAGAGGGGTAACTAGATCAATAGTAGGGATAGAACACGCAGCGAAAGATCCTAATACAGATATATATTTAATTGGAAACGCACCAACAGCACTATTTAGATTGAAAGAACTTATTGATTCTGGTGAAGTTCAAAAACCAGCTTTAATAGTTGGAGTTCCTGTAGGATTTGTAGGAGCGGCTGAATCAAAAGAGATTCTACCTGGAAGTGGAATACCATATATTATTGTAAAAGGCAGAAAAGGAGGAAGTCCTGTAGCTGTTTCAATACTTCATGGAATTTTATATCAGTTACATAAGAGAGAAGGATTTTAATGGATAAAGAATTAAGATCGGGATATACAACTGGAACATGTGCGTGTGTAGCGTCATTTGTTGCATTAAATCTTTTGATAGGAAAAGATTTGGGAGAAAAAGTTGAGATAACCACATTAAATGGAGTAACTTTAGATATACCAATACATTCAAAAAAAAGAGGAATCAATTGGGCTAGAGGTGTTGTTTTAAAAGATGCAGGAGATGATCCTGATGTTACAAATGGAATAGAGATTTGTGCTAAAGTAAAAATTGTTGAAGAGTTACCAAAGATAGAGAAAGCTCATAAATTTGATAATATGCTGATAGTAGGTGGAAGAGGTGTAGGATTAGTAACAAAAAAAGGACTTAAAGTAACACCTGGAAAATCAGCTATAAACCCAGGACCACAAGAGATGATAGTAAAAACTTTAAATCCACTTCTGGAAGAGTATGGATTAAAAGTGATAGTAACTATATATGTTCCAAAGGGAAGAGAGAAAGCTTTGAAAACTTTTAATGGGAAGTTGGGAATACTAGGAGGGATATCTATTTTGGGGTCTACTGGAATAGTTAAACCTATGAGTGAGGATGCACTTACTAAATCTATGTTTGCTGAATTAAAAGTTTTAAAAGAGAATAGTACTAGAGAATGGGTAGTATTTGCTTTTGGAAATCATGGGAAACAATTTTGTATAGATAATAATATAGATGTTGAGCAGATGGTTGTAACAAGTAATTATATTGGATTTATGATTGATAGTGCAGTAAAATTAGGATTTAAAAAAATAGTACTAATTGGACACATAGGAAAAGCTATTAAAGTAGCAGGTGGAATTTTTAACACTCATAGTAGAGTTGCTGATGCTCGTTTGGAAATAATTGCAGCAAATGCTATTTTAATAGATGAACCTAGGGAAAATATTTTGAAGGTTTTAGAAGCAAATACAGCTGAAGAAGCTACAGAATATATATTAAAAAAAGAAAGTTTATTTAATTTAATTGCTAATAAAGTAGCTAAAAGATCAGCTGAATTTTCAAGAGATAACATAGAATTTCAATCAATTCTTTTTAATTATAGTGGAGATATATTAGGATATAGTGATGGATTTTATGAGATGATAGAGGAGTTAAAAAGTGAGTAAAGAGATATCGGTGGTGGGACTTGGACCAGGAAATCTAGATTATATGACAAAGGCAGGAATAGATAAAATAAAAAATTCTGAAATTGTTATAGGTGGAGAGAGACAGTTAGAAGAGATTGACTCTCTTTTAAATAATCAATATATCTATATTATGAAAAAATTAGATGAAATGAAAGAGTTTGTTTTAAGAAATTTAGATAAAAATATAGTATTTATTGTTTCAGGAGATACAGGTTATTATAGTTTGCTTACATATTTAAAAAAGAGTTTTCCTGAACAAAAATTTAATGTCATTCCAGGGATATCTTCTTTTCAATATCTATTTTCTAGGATAGAGATGACTTGGGAACATTATCAACTTTGTAGTGTTCATGGAAGAGAAAATGATTATGTAGAAATATTTAAAAATAGTAAAAGCGGAGTAGTACTTCTAACTGATGAAAAAAATAATCCAATTGAAATAAGTAAAACACTTGTTAAAAATAATATTTTAAATGCTGAAATAATTATTGGAGAGAGACTTTCTTATAAAAATGAAGTTATTACAAGGTTTTTAGTATGTGATTATAAAAAGTATAATAAAAAATATGAAATGAATGTAACAATTATAAGAAAGGTTTGAAAATAATGGGACATATTTATGATAAAGAGTTCGTTCAAAAAGAACTACCTATGACAAAACAAGAGATTAGAGCAATTTCTATAGCGAAATTACAATTGCAAGATGATTCTATTTTAGTAGATGTTGGTGCTGGAACTGGAAGTATAGGAATAGAAGCAGCGACATATTTAAGAAATGGTAATGTTTTTGCTATTGAAAAGGAAGAAAAGGGAATAGAGACCTTAAAAGAAAATATAAATAGATTTAAATTAGATAATATAGAAGTAATTGTGGGAAGAGCTCCTGAAGCAATACCAACTATTCAATATGATAGAATGTTTATAGGTGGATCAACAGGTTCAATGAGAAATATACTTGAACATTTTATTAAATATTCAAAAGATAATTCTAGAGTAGTCATAAATGCGATAACTTTAGAAACTTTAGCAGATGCTACAAAGCTTTTAAAAGAGTTAAATTTTAAAAATATAGAAGTTGTAAATGTTGTTGTATCTAGAGGAAAGAGTATAGGTCCGTACACAATGATGTATGGAGAAAATCCAATATATATAATAACAGCAGATAAGGAGGAAACAAAGTAATGTCAACAGCAAAGTTTTATGGAATAGGAGTGGGAGTAGGAGATCCTGAAATGTTAACGCTAAAGGCTATAAGAGCTTTTAAAGAGCTAGATGTAGTAGTTTTACCAGAGGCTAAAAAAGCTGAGGGAAGTACAGCATACGAAATAGCTAGAGAGTATTTAAAAGAGGGAGCAGAAACTTTGTTTGTTGAGTTTCCAATGTTAAAAAGTGTAGAAGCTAGAAAAGAATTTAGAAAAAGAAATGCGGATATGATAGTTGAGCATCTAAAAGCAGGAAAAAAAGTTGGATTTTTAACAATTGGAGATCCAATGACATATAGTACATATGTTTATATTCTTGAGTACTTGGATGGTGTGATACCTGTAGAGACAATTCCTGGAATATCATCGTTTTCAGATATGTCTTCGAGATTTAACCTACCTTTAGTTATGGGAGAAGAATCTTTGAAAGTTGTATCATTAAATGGAGAAACTGATATTGTTGGTGAAATTAACTCAGCAGATAATATCGTATTTATGAAAGTATCTAGAAATTTTGATAAACTTAGAGCTGGCTTAGAAGCTACAGGAAATCTAGAAAATATAATAATGGTTTCAAACTGTGGAAAAGAAACACAGGAGATAAATTTTGATTTAACAAAAATGGAAGAGGAAGATATTCCTTACTTTACAACATTAATACTAAAAAAAGGTGGTATCAATCAATGGAAAAAGTTTATTTCATAGGGGCAGGACCAGGGGATCCAGAGTTAATTACAGTAAAAGGGCAAAGATTAGTAAAAGAAGCAGATGTAATAATTTATGCAGGTTCTTTAGTTCCAAGACAAGTTATAGAGTGTCATAAAGAGGGAGCAGAGATTCATAATTCAGCTTCAATGACTTTAGAAGAAGTTATAGATGTAACTGTTAAAGCGATAAAAGCAGGAAAAAAAGTTGCTAGAGTTCATACAGGAGATCCAGCAATATTTGGAGCACATAGAGAACAGATGGATATGTTAGATGAGCATGGAATAGAGTATGAAGTAGTTCCGGGAGTAAGTTCATTTTTAGCATCTGCTGCAGCAGTAAAAAAAGAGTTCACATTACCAAGTATTTCTCAAACTGTAATTTGTACAAGATTAGAAGGAAGAACGCCTGTTCCAGAAAAAGAAAGCTTAGAATCTTTAGCTTCTCATAGAGCTTCAATGGCAATTTTCTTATCGGTACATATGATTGGTGATGTTGTAAAAAGATTAGCTACACATTATCCGATGACAACTCCAATAGCAATTGTTCAAAGAGCTAGTTGGGAGGATCAAAAGATTGTTTTAGGAACATTAGAAACAATTGAAGAAAAAGTAAAAGAAGCAAATATAACTAAAACAGCTCAAATTTTAGTTGGAGATTTTTTAGGGGATAAATATGAAAAATCTTTATTATATGATAAGCATTTTACACATGAATTTAGAAAAGGAATTGAGAAGTAATGAAATTAGCAGTTTGGACTGTAACAAGAGGAGCAGGTCTAAATGGAGTGGAGATTAAAAATAAAATTGAAGGGATAGATGTATTTACTCTTTCAAAATTTAAAATAGATAATAGCATTCAAATGGAAAACTTTACTGAAGAATTAAACGAAGCTTTCAATAAATACGATGGACATATTTTTATAATGGCAACAGGAATTGTGATTCGTAAAATTGCATCTTTAATAAAATCTAAAGATGTTGATCCAGCAGTAGTTGTAATAGACGAAGGAATGAATTTTGTAATTTCTCTTCTCTCTGGACATCTAGGAGGAGCAAATGATTTGACTCAAAATCTTCATGAAATATTTGGATTAGTTCCAATCATAACAACTAGTTCAGATGTGACGGGAAAAATTGCAGTGGATACTTTGTCTCAGAAATTAAAGTGTAATTTAAAATCATTAGAAGCAGCTAAAAAGGTTACATCATTGATAGTAGATGGAAAAAATGTTGAATTAAGTCTTCCTAAAAATATATGCAATGAAAATCCAGAAGGTGTTGTGGTTATTTCTAATAAAGAAAATTTAGAAGTTGTACATTTATATCCTGAAAATTTAGTTATAGGAATAGGTTCAAGAAGAGGAATTGAAAAAGAAAAAGTTTATGAATTTTTAATAGAAACATTAGAAAAACATAATCTTTCACTTAAAAGCATAAAGCATTTTGCAACAGTAGATTTAAAAGCAGATGAAAAAGGAATTGTTGAAACTGCTAGAGAGCTTGGAAAAGAGTTGAAAATTGTTAGTAGAGAAGAGATATTGACAGTAGAAGATATGTTTCATGGATCTGAATTTGTAAAAAAAGAGATAGGCGTAAAAGCTGTTTCAGAGCCATGTGCATATTTAACATCAAGTAAAGATGGGAAATTTATAGAGATAAAAGCAAAAAAAGATGGAATGACAATTTCCATTTATGAGGAGAGATTTATTTATGAAAAAAGGTAAAATATATGTTGTAGGAATTGGTCCTGGAAATATGGATGATATAACAGTAAGAGCGTATAGAGTTTTAAAAAATGTAGATGTAATTGCAGGATATATAACTTATACAGATTTAGTAAAAGATGAGTTCGCGGAAAAAGAGTTTTATGTATCAGGAATGAAAAAAGAGGTTGCTAGATGTGAGCAAGTATTAGAGATTGCTAAGTCTGGAAAAGATGTAGCGCTAATCAGTAGTGGAGATGCAGGAATTTATGGAATGGCTGGAATCATGATAGAAATCGCTCAGAAAGAGGGATATGAAGTTGAGGTTGTTCCTGGAGTAACATCATCAGTAGCTGGAGCCGCAGTTGTAGGAGCACCGCTAATGCATGACCATGCTACAATAAGTTTAAGTGATTTATTAACTGATTGGGATGTAATAACAAAAAGAATTGATAAAGCTGCAGAGGGAGACTTTATTATATCTCTTTATAATCCAAAAAGTAAAGGAAGAACAACTCAAATAGTTGAAGCAAGAGAGTTAATGTTAAAGCATAAAGCACCAGAGACTCCAGTTGCGCTATTAAGACATGTTGGAAGAGAAGATCAGAATTATACTTTAACAAACTTACAGGACTTCTTAAACCATGAAATAGATATGTTTACAGTTGTTATAATAGGAAACTCAAAGACGTATGTTTCTAATGATAGAATGATAACTCCAAGAGGATATCATATATGATTTGGGTTATAGGTGGAACAAAGGACTCTAGAGATTTTATAGAGTCCTTTCCTTTTAAAGAAAATCTAGTTGTAACAACAGCAACAGAGTATGGTGGAAAATTACTTGAAAATATAGAAGATATAAAGGTATTTTGTAAAAGATTAGATTTAGAAGGAATGAACAAATTTATAGAAGAAAATAATATTGAGAAAATTATTGATTTATCTCATCCATATGCAGAAGAAGTTTCTAGAAATGCCATTGAATCTTCAAAAGTAAAAGAGATTGATTACATAAGATTTGAAAGAGAAAATTTAGTTTCTGAAGATGGCGTTATAGAATTTTCTGAGTTAGATATTATGATAAAATATTTAGAGGAGTTAGAAGGAAATATTTTAGTAACATTAGGAAGTAATAATCTTCATAAATTTCAAAATATAAAAAATAAATCAAATATATATTTTAGAATACTTCCTAAATGGGAGATGATAAAAAAAGCTGAAGATTTAGGGGTTTTGCCTAAAAATATTATAGCTATGCAGGGACCATTTTCTAAAGAATTAAATGTTGCAATGATGAGGCAACTTAATATAAAATATATTGTAAGTAAAAAAGGTGGAAATACTGGTGGGGAAAGAGAAAAAATAGATAGTGCAAAAGAGATTGGAGCTATATCTATAATGTTGTCTAGACCCAATGTGGAATACCCAGTTGTATTTTCTCATATAGAAAAACTTATAAAATATATTATTTAAATGCTGAAGGGGGAAATAAAATGATATTTGTTGGGATATTTGGTTTAAAAGATTCAGAAGAAAAGTTAAGAGAAGTTGATTTTGAGTGTACAGGATGCTTATCAGAAAAAGTTCAATTATTCGCATTAAGAAGAGTTTTTGAAATTTTTTTTATACCGATAATTACTTTAAAAAAGAAATATATAATAGCTTGTAACTCTTGTAATAGTGTATATAAGCTAAAAGATGAGAAGATGGAACAGGTTTTATTGAAGGGGAAAGTTCGTTATGAAGATGTAGAAAAAATACTTAAACAGTCCTAAAAATAAATTAAATGTGATTTAACAAAACATAAATAAAAAATATATAAACTATTGATTTTATAAATAGTTGTATCATTCATTATTTATATAATGACATTGACATTTTATATGAAAAGCTGTATATTTACATTATATGAAATATATGGAGGCAGATTAAAATGAGTAAGAAAATTGTATATATTATAGTGGGATTGTTATTAGCAATGAATATATATGCAAGAGGTTTAAAAAGTAAGGAAACTGAGAATAACCAATCTTCTTTAAAAAATTCTGTAATCACTAAGACACAAGAGATATTTAATTATGAAAATAATGTATCAAAAGTTATGCCTATTGATGAAGAAGAACTTGCAGAGGTAAGTGGAAAAAATGTTAATTTTGTTATAAATAAAATGAGATAAACTATTTTAGATAAAGTGTGGATAATAAAGTGAAAAAGAGAAAAGACTGAGTAGACGCAGTCTTTTTTCTTTTTTGTATTGATAGAAATAAATTATCTATCAGGTTTATAATTAATTGGGGAGCTTCTGAATAAAATATTTCTTTTTCTAGCTTCAATCTCAACTCCAAGAAGTTCTTGGGCTATATGTGTCATATTTCTTAAAATGTGAGGTTCAAAAATCTCTTCTACCTCAATATTTTCTTTTTCTTTTAAGTTAATATAGTTAGTCCATAAGCATTTTTTTATATTTTCTAATTCAGCTGGTTTTCTTAAAAGATCTAGAATAGAGTTTTTAAGAAAAGTAAAGGTTTCATCAGATACATCCTTCTTTTCATTTGTAATTAATCTTATTTGATCTCTTATTTTAGTTGCTTCTTCTTCGTGTAATTCATATAAAACATATTTAACTTTGTCCCAAATTTCTTTTAAAATGTCAATTGAGTTGATATTTTGCTCTTTAATCCAAACAAAAGCAACCAATCGTCTTTTCCAATCCCACCATCTGATAGGACTTTGTAGGTCAATTGAACTAATTAAAAAAATATTTCTTTCTAAAAGTAATGCACCAAAGACTCCTGGTGGATTTCCAAGACGCTGATTTTTTAAACTTGTTCTATAAACTCCGCAAGAAGGACTTCCCTCCATAAATATATAAGCATCAATATTTGCTCTTTCTAAAGTTTCAAGACAAGCGATAGCACCTTTTCGAACCATCTCATTTCGGTTTTCTCCCTCTTTATTTTTTATATTTGCTTTTCCATTCCAAAAATCAAATCCATTTCCTCCTGAAAGTTTAATACTTGGTCTAGGAACTCCCATTCCACTCATAATTTCAGGACAAACAGGAGTCCAAATGAATTGTCCACGGTCTCTTCCTAAAGATTGAGTCAAATCTATTCCCTTTCCGTTATATCTAACTTTAGAACCAAATTGACACGCTGCGATTCCCAATCTTAATTTCCTATTTAAAAGATTTTCCATGTTGCCTCCTTGTATATACGGTTTAGATAATATATACTATTAAGAAATATAGTTCCTTTAATAAAAAATGAAAAATAGGAGAATTAAAATGGAAACTAAAGATAAATATAGTAGAATTGCAAATATTTTTGATAAATTAGAAGAAAGAATGCCTATGAATGAAATAAAAAAAGAAGCTGTTCAAATGTTAAAAGGTAAAATTCTTGAAATTGGAATAGGAAGTGGAGCCTGTTTAAAATATTATGAGAAAAAATCAGATGTAACAGGTATAGATTTTTCTATTGGAATGTTGAATATAGCAAAGAAAAAAGCTAAGTTATTGGGATTAGAGAATGTAAAATTATTAGAAATGGATATTGAAAATATGAGCTTTTCAGATGAAACATTTGATTCAGTATTTTCCTCTTGTGTTTTTTGCACTATTCCTAATCCTAAAAAAGGAATAAATGAAGTATATCGAGTTTTGAAAAATGGTGGCAAAGCAGTCTTTATAGAACATATGAAAAGCGAGAACTTTATAATTAATATAGGATTAAGAGTTTTGAATATTTTTACAAGATTAATTTTAGGAACATCACTTTTAAGAGAAACAGAAAAGACTATTAGAGAAGCTGGATTTTCAAAAGTTATGAGTAAAAATATTATGTTAGGAGATGTAGTTAGGTTAATTATAGCTGAAAAATAAAATTCAAAGAGATAATATCAATATATTATCTCTTTGAATTAGAATTATTTATTGTTAATAACTTTATAAATATATATTAAATCATCATCATCTTTAAATCGACTATAAGTCTCTTTGTATTCTATTTTATAGTTATTTTCTAAATCAAATTTTGAATTTTTAGACAAAATATAAAATTTCTCAGGAAGAATAGTATTATCATCTAAGAAATGAATATCTTGTCCTACACTCCAAACATCTTCAATTGTGAAATCCTTTGAATATATATGAAATAGCTTATTATTTTTTTGTAAAGTTTCTAATGGGATTAAATTAGAACTATTCTTATTACGAATTTCATTTTCAATAATCCAAGTTAAATTACAATTAACTATTAGTAGTAAAAATCCACTTAAATAAATAACTTTTTTTTTGAAATTTTTTTTATCAATTAATCTGTCTTTAAAAAGATAGACTAATAAAATAAAAAATGGAATAGTTAAATAATAAAAATTTGGTTTTTTCCAAAATATAAGACCAACACTTCCAATAGATAAAATTGTTATAAGAGTGGCTTGTATATAAAATAGAACTTTATCTGATTTCTTCAAAAGATTCCAGTCGCTATTAATATAGTAGTTTAATATAATTCCGATTGGAATAGATGAAACTACATATATAGGAAATCCATATCTCTCTTTTTTCATTTTTATAAATGATAAAAGTAAAAAGGTTAAAATAGACCAAAGAGTTCCAAATTTAAAAAGCCTATTTTCCTCACTATTTTTTAAATTCCATTTTTTAAAAAAAGTAATAATAGAAAAGAATATCCAAATTCCCATGAAATAAAAATAGTTAAAGTAAAAGAAAAAGCTTTTAACATGTTTACTTGTCCAAGTGTTTTTTTCTTTATTCATAACAGAGAAAAATAGTTCTTTATTCTCTAGAATCATAGCAATAGGCCAAATAGAGGCTAGAATTAAACCAATTAAAACATATAAAATAATTCGTCTACGATTTTCAAGTATTTTTTTTAATTTATAAACCCAAATATATGAGATAACAAAAGGTAGAAACATACCATAAATCGCTACAGGACCTTTACTTAGTAAAGAGGCTGCTAAAAGTATAGAAGCAAATAAAAGACTAAAAGTTCTTTTAGAGTTTATACTTTTTAAAAGATAAGTGATAGATCCAAACATAAAAATATATGGATATGCATCCCAAGCATTTTCACTACCAACTTTTGTTATCATAAAGGTAGTTGCAGCAACAAACGATACTAAAAATGGGAGATTTTTATTATCAGATAACTCTTGAACAAATCGGTATATAAAAAAGATCAGTAAGACAGAAACTAAAGCCACAGGTAATCGAAGTATCCACTCATCAGAAAAATTATTAGAAATTTTCATAACAGCAGCTGTAAACCAAGTTGGTAATGGAGGTTTTTCAAAACGATATTGTCCATTTAAAGTAGTAACGAGCCATTCATTATTAAATACAATCTCTCTAGCGGTAATAAAATTTCTAGATTCCATTAAATCTGCTTTTCGAATCCAAATAGTACTAAAAAATGAGATAAAACTTAATCCTAAAATAGATAAAAGTTTTTTATCTTTAAACATGAGAAAATCCTCCTTAAGTTTTAAAAATATAGTAGAAATTTTATAGATTAAAAAATATTTGAACAGTTGTTCCCATATTAGGGGTACTCGAAATTTTTATATCTAAATTTAAAAGATTTATAATTCTTTTAACAATAGACATCCCAAGACCATGACCTTGAATCTCTTTGCTACGAGATTTATTTGCTCTAAAGAATCGATCGTAAATATGGTGAAGTTCTTCAGAAGTCATTCCAATACCATAATCTTTAATAGTTAAAATAGCTTGTTTTTGTTCATCATTATTTGTAATACTTATATCAACTGGGTTATTTTTACCATATTTAATAGAATTTTCCAAGATGTTTTTTATTAATAACTTAATTAACCCCTCATCAGATTTAATAATTGTATACTCAGGAGTAAAATTAATATTAGATTTAGGGTATTGATGTTTTAAGCTAGAGATACACCCTAAAATAATTTCAGATAGTTCAACTTCATTTTTTTCACTTTTGATTTCAGATTCTTTCGCAATAAATAAAAGTTTTTCAATAAGTAGATTCATACTTTTAGTTTCATCTTCAATAGATATTAAAGCTTCATTAAATATTTCAGGGTCTTTTTTTCCCCAACGCTTAATCATATCAATATATCCCCCAATTATAAAAAGAGGAGTTTTTAGCTCATGTGATGAATTATGAACAAATTCAATTTGTTTTTTATTTTGTGTATCAAGTCTTAATAACATATCTTCGTATGAATCTAATATGTTATCAAATTCTTTAAAATAATTTGTAGGTTTTATAACTTTTAAGTTTTCTAAAGTAATATTCGAATTAATATTTTCTAATAAAGAAAGTTGTTTTTTTATTTTTTTTAATAATTTTGTAAAAGCAAAGATAGATATAATTATACAAATGGATAATCCAGATAAAAAGATATAAATCATGTCAAAGAAGAAATTTTTTTCTTCACTTAAATTTTTTACAAGAATAACAGTATAGACTTCTCCATCTTTATTAATCAGTTCATTTTTTAAAACCATATAATCATACCAATGAACATTTTTTACCTTATCTTCAACAGCAGAATCTAAAAGAAATTGCTTTTTATTTTCTGTATAAGTTAAATCCTTATATTTTATTGTTATTTCTAAATCATCAAGAGCAGGATTTTCTACTCTAAAAAGTTGGTTGACTAAATCACCTGTAAAAATTTCCATAGATTTTGAATTAACTTCTTCTAAGATTTCATATTTTAAAAATCCCATAGCATTTCTTAAGTATTGTTTAGATGAATTAATTAAATATTTTCCAGTAATAGATAGTGATAAAAGTAGAACAATAGTAAATAGACAAATCAATTGAAAATAACTTTTCTTTAAAGTACCTGAAAGGGTTCTCAAATTAATCCTCCTTTTTTAATGAATAACCAAATCCACGAATAGTTTTAATGTATTTACTATCAGGATCAAGTTTTTTTCTAAGAGCTTTAATATACATATCAATAATTTTTCCATCTCCAAAATAATCATATCCCCAAACATTTTCTAAGATATTTTCTCTGCTTAAAACTAAATTTTTATTAATCATTAAGTAGTGAAGTAAATTGTATTCTGTTTTAGTTAAAGTTATTAAAGTTTCATCTAAAAGAACCTCTTTTGTATTTAAGTTAAGAGATATATTTTCGAATTTTAAAATTTTTTTATCTGTAAAAGATTGTTTATTTCTAAAGATAACTCTCATTCTAGCTAGAAGCTCTCCAATGACAAATGGTTTAGTAATATAATCATCAGCCCCTAAATCTAAAAGAGTTATTTTGCTAAAAATTTCATCTTTAGCAGTTAATACTATAATTGGTATATTAGATTCATTTCTAATAGTTTTACAAACATCTTCACCACTCATATGAGGAAGCATTAAATCAAGAAGAATAAGAGCGTAGTTATTTTCTCTAAATAGTTTTAAACCATCACTTCCATCCACGGCTAAATCAATGTTATATCCTTCATGAACTAATTCTAATTCTAAATATCTTCTAATTTTAGGGTCATCTTCAATAATAAGTATATTCTTTTTTAACATAGCTTCCCTCCATTTAAATTAATTGTTATATGTATTATAAAACAAAAAAGTAAAAAAATGGTAAAAATTTATTTGAAAAACTTGTATATTGAATAATTGTGAGGTATATATTATAGCAGTATTTGTTTTATTTTAAAAAATTTACTAAAAATTTACTTTTAAACTTTATAATTAAAAAAAACAAAAGGAGGCAGCAATGGAGATATCAGCAGTAATACCAGTTTACAATGAAAAAGATAACATTATTCCTATGGCAGAAAGAATTGAGGCAGCTTTTAAAAAAGGATTTAAAGAGTATGAAATTATTTTTATAAATGATGGAAGTACTGATGGAAGTTATGAGCTCTTAAATAAATTAAGAGAAGAAAATAAAAATGTAAAAGTTTATCATTTTACAAAAAATAATGGTCAAAGTGCGGCAATAGATACTGGATTTCAAAAATCTCAAGGAAGTTTAGTTTTAATGATGGATGGAGATTTACAGACTGATCCTGAGGATGTTTATAAACTTTTAGAGCATATTCCAGAGTATGATGTAGTTAATGGAAGAAGGGCGACTAGAGAGGATGGTTTTAAAAGAAAGTTAGCATCAAAAATTGGAAATGGATTTAGAAATTTTGTAACAGGTGATAATATTCAAGATACAGGGTGTCCATTAAAACTATTTAAAAAAGAAGTTGTTAAATCATATAAATTATTTAATGGAATGCATAGATTTTTACCAACTTTGGCAAAGTATATGGGTTATAAAGTTATAGAGGTACCAGTAAGGCATTATGATAGATTGCATGGAGAGTCAAAATATAAAGTTTTTGGAAGAGGCTTTAAAGCTTTTAAAGATGTTTTTGCAGTAAGATGGATGAAAAATAGAATGCTAAACTGGAAAATAGAGGAATAGTTATGATGAGTGTAGAAAATTGGAATATTTTTTTAATTATAGGTTTTATTGGACAAGGACTTTTTTCAATGAGATTTATTATTCAGTGGTTGGCTAGTGAGAAAGCTAAAAAGAGCGTTATCCCTTTTTCATTTTGGATATTTAGTTTATCAGGTAGTATTTTTTTATTAATTTATGCAATATATAAAAAAGACCCTGTATTTATATTAGGGCAGGCACCAAATGTACTTATTTATTCAAGAAATATATATTTAATAAAAAAAAATAGAGGAGTTGAAAGATAAATGAAAATTATTGTAACAGGAGCAGCTGGATTTATAGGATCACATTTAGTAGAGAAATTGTTAAGTTTAGGACATAGCGTAATTGGAATAGATAATTTTCATAATTTTTACTCAGAAGATATAAAAATAAAGAATGTTTTAGAAAGTTTAAATAAAATTGAATATCTTGTAGAGATTTTATCAAGAGACACAAAAGAAGAAAAAATAGAGATGCTAGTAAAAAAAGTAGATACAAACAACTATTCTTTAGAGTACTGTGATTTAAAAAATATTGAAAGTTTAGACAAGATATTTAATGAAAATAAAATAGATATGGTTGTAAATTTAGCAGGATTAGCTGGAGTTAGACCATCTTTAGAAAATCCTTTAGAATATGAAAAGGTAAATGTAGGTGGGTATTTAAATCTATTGGAGTGTTGTAAAAAATATGGAGTTAAAAAATTTATACAAGCTTCTTCTAGTTCAGTTTATGGTAATAATAAAGTAGTTCCTTTTAAAGAAACAGATGTAGTTGATTTTGCAATATCTCCATATGCTGCAACAAAAAAATCTTGTGAAGTATTTGGACATGTTTATTTTAACCTATACAATATAGATACATTACAATTTAGATTTTTCACAGTTTATGGGCCAAGACAGAGACCTGACTTAGCTATTCATAAGTTTGTTGATAAAATTTTAAAAAATGAGGGTATTCCATTCTTTGGAGATGGAGAAACATATAGAGATTATACTTATATTGATGATATAATCGATGGTGTTATAAAAGGGATAAAGTATTTAGAGAAGCATGAAAATGTTTATGAAGTTATTAATTTAGGAGAATCAGATGCAATTTCTTTAAATAAAATGGTACAAACAATTGAAAAATATTTGGGTAAAGAGGCAGTAATAGAGAGACTACCAATGCAACCTGGAGATGTAAAAAGAACCTATGCAAGTATAGATAAAGCTAAAGAACTTTTAGGATATAAGCCAACTACAAAATTTGATGATGGAATTGACAAATTTGTAAAGTGGTATTTAGGAGGAAAGTAGAATGAAAATAACTGTAATAGGAACAGGATATGTTGGACTTGTACAAGGTGTAATTTTAAGTGAATTTGGTCATAAAGTTATATGTTTAGATATAGATGAGAAAAAAATTGAAAATCTAAAAAATGGGATACTTCCAATATATGAACCAGGATTAAAAGAGATTTTAGATAGAAATGTTTTAGAAGGAAGATTAAAATTTACAACGAATAAAGAATATGCACTAGGAGATGCAGAGGTAATCTTTATAGCTGTTGGAACGCCTCCTGGAGATGATGGATCAGCGGATTTAACTTATGTTTTACAGTGCGCAAAGGATATTGGTCAAAATATTAGTAAGTATGCAATAGTTGTTAATAAATCAACTGTACCAGTTGGAACAGGAGATCTTGTAGAGGAAACTATTAAAAATGAATTAATGGGAAGAAAAATAAATGTAGAGTTTGATGTAGTTTCAAACCCTGAGTTTTTAAGAGAAGGAAAAGCGGTAAATGATTGCTTAAGACCTGATAGAGTTGTTATAGGAACTGAAAGTAAAAAGGCTTTGGGAATAATGAAAAAAATATATGATGTTTTATATATTAATAAAACTCCTTTTGTTTTTACAAATAGGAGAACATCAGAAATGATAAAGTATGCATCAAATGCATTTTTAGCTGTGAAAATATCTTTTATAAATGAGATGGCATTATTGGCTGAGAAAGTTGGAGCAAATACTCAAGAAATAGCTCAAGCTATGGGAATGGATGGTAGAATATCTCCAAAGTTTTTACATTGTGGACCTGGATATGGTGGATCATGTTTTCCAAAAGATACAAGAGCAATTGTTGAAATAGGAAAAGAATATGATGAAGATATGAGTGTTGTTTCAGCAGCAATATCTGCAAATGAGAAACAAAAGAAAAAAATAATAGATAAGATAATTAAAGAGATGAATGGTGTAGAGAATAAGATTATTTGTATATTAGGATTATCTTTCAAGCCAGATACAGATGATGTTAGAGATGCTCCAAGTTTAGATATAATAAAGGGTTTAATAGAAAATGGTGCAAAAATAAAAGCGTATTGTCCTAAAGGTATAGAGGAAACAAAATGGAGATTAGAAAAATATAAAGATAAGATACAGTATTGCAAAGATGAAGATGAAGCTAGTGAAAAATCAGATGCTGTAGTTTTAGTAACTGAATGGAATCAATTTAGAGGAATTAATTTAGAAGAATTAAAAGAGAGAATGAAAGGTGAGTTTTATTTTGATCTTAGAAATGTTCATATTAAAAACTGTAAGGTAAGATCTTTATTTAAATACTATCCAGTAGGGCAAAGATAAAAATTAAGGAGAGGGTATGAGATTTAAAGATGATACATATAAAGAGAGATACAAACTATTTTTCATAGGTTATTTTGCTTTAATTGTAGGGATAACTTTTTTAAGATTTCCAGATATAAGAAATGAGTTAAAGTACTTTGTAATAACAGAACAAATGGTAGAAACTAAAAATTTTATAATTCTTAAATATTTTACAGAGCTTTATCCAGATAAACCCCCGATTTATTTTTGGATATTAGGTTTAGTTAGATATGTAACCAAAGAGAATTTTTATCCAATTTCTCTAATTATAGCAAATATTATTCCTGCAGGAATAACTGCTTTTTTAGGTTTTAAATTGTCTAAATTATACTGGAATGAAAAAATGGCATATATATCTACTGCTATTTTTATAACATTGCCATATATATTTGGAGTATCACTAGTATTGAGAATGGATACTTTAATGACAACATTTATAATGGGAAGTATTTATCTTTTTTTCTCATCTTATTCAGATAAAAAAGAGATATCATTAAATAAGAGTATTTATTTTTATAGCTGCATAGCCTTGGGCGTTTTAGTAAAAGGAGGAGCTGCTTTTATTATTCCTGTGTTAACTATATTATTCTATTTATATTTAGATAATAATTTAAGTTATCTAAAAAAAATGAGATTATTATTAGGATTAGGAATAATAGTAACTATTTTAGGAATTTGGTTTCTAATGATGTTAAGTTTTCCAGAAGGTAAAAGTTATATAGGATTAATATTAGGGCAAGAAACTTTAGGAAGAGTTATCAAAGCAAAAACGCATACAAGACCTATATACTACTATTTAAAACTTTTACCACTAACAACTTTACCAATAGCACCATTTTTTATAGTAGGACTTTATAAGAGCTTAAGAAATTTTAAAAATAGAAAAAAGTGGAAAAAAATTGATAAAATTGCATTTAGTTTATTTGTTCCAAATTTAGTATTTTTTAGTTCGATAAGTGGTAAATTAGATATTTACTTACTTCCTCTTTATTATGGAATTATTATAATTTCATTGAGAGCTATCGAAAGAATTTGGAGTGGGTCAAAAGAAAAAGTTTATAGAATTTTATTATATATTAATTGTACGATATTAATTATTTGTGCTGGACTATTGCCATACTATAATAAAAATTTTACAATGAAAGATAGTATAGAGATTTTAAAAGAAAACAGTGAAAAGGTTTATAGTTATAGATTTGAAGATGCTAAAAATATTTCCAATGAAATAAATAAAAATTCAATAGAAAATATACCTTTAGAGGATTTAAGTAAAATGAACGAAGGTGAATTACTTTTAGTTAAAAAGAAATATAGAAAAGATATTTCAGATAGAAGTTTAGAGGAACTTTATTCAAATAAAGAGTATACTATTTTAATTAAAAAGTAATAGGAATAAAAATAAGGTCGTAGAAATACGACCTTAGATTTTTTTTACAAATTCAGATTTAAGTTTCATAGCTCCAATACCATCAATTCTACAATCGATGTTATGATCTCCTTCAACTAATCTTATGTTTTTTACTTTTGTTCCAATTTTAACAACAGAAGAACTTCCTTTGATTTTTAAATCTTTAATAACAGTGATTGTATCACCATCAGCTAAAAGAGTTCCATTAGCATCCTTTACAATAAGAGAGTCGTCTGAGTCATCCTCAGTAGCTTCTATTGACCATTCATAAGCACACTCTGGGCAAACAAATAGATTTCCATCCTCGTAAGTGTACTCTGAATTACACTTAGGACAATTTGGTAATTTTGTCATAATATTTTTCTCCATTCTATAAATAATTACTTATATTATAAAACAAATTTGAAAAAAATTCAAGAAAACAAAATTTTATTGATGTTATTTAACTTTTAATCCTTATATAAAGGGAATTTTTTACAAAGAATTTTAATATCTTCAATAATATTTTTAAGAATTTCATCATTATCACTATTTTGTAAAGCTGTAACAATTAAATTTCCAATTAAAATCATCTCATTCTCTTTCATACCTCTTGTTGTTAAAGCAGGAGTACCAAGTCTGATTCCACTTGTAACAAAAGGACTTTTAGTATCATAAGGAATTCCATTTTTATTAACCGTTATATTTACTTTTTCTAATATTTTTTCAGCATCTTTTCCAGTTATATCTAAATTTGTAAGATCAACAAGAATAAGATGGTTATCAGTACCTCCACTGACAACTCTAACTCCGTTTTGAGTTAATGTATCTGCTAAAACTTTAGCATTTTTTATAACTTGTTCTTGATATTTTTTAAATTCTGGTGAAAGAGCTTCTTTAAAGGCTACAGCTTTACCTGCTATAATATGCATTAAAGGTCCACCTTGAATACCAGGAAATATAATCTTATCGATTTTTTTAGCAATCTCTTCATCATTTGTTAAAATAAGCCCGCCTCTTGGTCCTCTAAGAGTCTTATGTGTTGTGCTAGTAGTAATATGAGCATATGGAATCGGAGATGGATGTAATCCAGTTGCAACAAGTCCAGCAATATGAGCCATATCGACAACTAAGTAAGCACCAACTTCATCAGCTATTTCTCTAAATTTTTTAAAGTCAATAGTTCTAGGATAAGCGCTTGCTCCAGCGATAATAAGTTTAGGTTGATTTTCTAAAGCTAATTTTCTAATTTCATCATAGTCAATTCTTTCATCATCTTTTTTTACACTGTATGATATAACTTTATAATCATTTCCAGAAAAATTAACATTTTTACCATGAGTTAAATGTCCACCGTGATCTAGTCTCATTCCTAAAATACAGTCACCTAAATCTATCAAACTTCTATAAGCTGCCATATTAGCTTGAGAACCAGAGTGTGCTTGAACATTAGCAAATTTTGCGCCAAAAAGTTCTTTTGCTCTTTCAATAGCTAAAGTTTCAACTATATCTACAAACTCACACCCTCCATAATAACGTTTATTGGGATACCCTTCGGCATATTTATTTGTCATAGCTGAACCAACAGCTTCCATTACACTTTTTGAAACAAAATTTTCCGAGGCAATAAGTTCTAAACCATTTTCTTGTCTATCTAACTCTTTTTCAATAGCATTGTAAACATCAATATCTGTATCTTTTAAAAATTTTAACATTAAACTACCTCCTGCAAATTATGTGATGTTTTAATTATATACTATTAATGTGTAGAATTCCATATATAAAATCAATAAAATAAAAAAACTTTGATTTTAGATTCAAATATGCTAAAATTATTTCGTGAAATATTTATTTAAAGCTTATATATATTTGGAATATGGCCAAAAGTTTCTACACCAAACCTTAAATTTGGTACTATAAGTAAAAGTAAATTGGGAGTCAGTTAACCCAGGAAGCTTTTGCTTGCTGGGATTTTTTTTATTTGGGAGGATTATTTAATGAAAAATTATTTAAAAGGTGCATTATTATTAGGAAGTTTATTTATAGTTGGGTGTAGTTCTTTAGTTGAGAAAAAAGAACAAGCTAATATAATAATAAAAAATGGAACTCTTTTAACAATGAATGAAAAAAGAGAGATTATAGAAAATGGAGTTATAGTTATAAAAAATAATAAAATAATTTCTGTAGGAAATGAAGATTTATTAAAAAAATATAGTGCTACTAAGATTATAGATGCAGAAGATGGAATTATAATGCCTGGAATGATAAATACTCATACTCATGTATCAATGACAGTATTTAGATCTTTAGCAGACGATGTTCCTGATAGACTAAATAGATATATTTTTCCTTTAGAAAATCAAATGGTAAGCCCAGAGATGTCATATATAGGAGCAAAGCATGGGGCTATGGAGATGGCTTTAGGTGGAGTAACTACGATGGTAGATATGTATTTATTTGAAGAGAGTGCTGCTCAAGCTGTTAAAGAGGTTGGATTAAGAGGAATTATGACACAAAATATAATTAAATATCCAACAGCAGATGGAAAAGAAAAAGGAGAAACATTAAATAGAGCTGTTGCTTTTGTAGAAAAATATAAAAATGATGAATTAATAACTCCAGGATTCGGACCTCATGGACCTCATACAGTAACAAAAGAGGAGTTATTAAAAATCAAAGAACTTTCAAAAAAATATAACGTGCCTGTTTCAATGCACGTAGCAGAAACTGATGGAGAGTTTGATAGAATCAAAAAAGAATATAAAATGACACCTGTTGAGTACTTAGATTCAGTTGGTTTATTAAACGAAAGATTTATTGCAGCTCATAATATCTTTATAACAGATAGTGATATAGAACTAATGAAAAAAAGAGATGTTGGGATAGCTCATAATATGGTTGCTAATATTAAATCAGCAAAAGGAATTTCACCAGCTTTAAAAATGCATGATAAAGGGATGAGAGTAGGTCTAGGAACAGATGGTCCTATGAGTGGAAACACTTTAGATATAATTGGTCAAATGGGGTATGTTGCTAAGTTACACAAACTAGATACAAAAGATAGATCAGCATTACCGCCAAAAAAGGCTGTTGAAATGGCAACGATAGGTGGAGCAAGAGCTATACATAGAGAAAATGAATTGGGAAGTTTAGAAGTTGGTAAATTAGCTGATATAGTAATAGTGGAAACAAAGTCAGTAAACATGAATCCAATATATGATCCATATTCAGCTTTAGTTTATTCAGCTAATGCTAGCAATGTAGATACTGTTATAGTAAATGGAAAGCTAATAGTAGAAGATAAGCAAATTAAAACTGTAGACTCTAAAAAAGTAATAAAAGATATAACTGATTTTAAGGAAAAAGTTCAAAAAGTTGCAGAAACTCTATAAAATTAGTCAAAATTATGATATAATATATCCTGTTTTTAAAAAGTTATTAAACTATTTAAATATACAGGGAGGAAACTAATCAGAGTATGCTAGAAAAATTTGTAATTATAATTACGTTATTGTATTCTACAGTCACTTTTGGATATGAGGATACAAAAATTAGAGAGATTATAATAAGTGAAGTGTTGTCTCACGAGGGGGATAAACTTGTAAAAACACAAAAGGAACTTTCTAAATATGGAATAAGAAATTTTTTATTAATTGAGTACAATAAAAAATTTAATAAAGATTATGAAATAAAATCTCTTACAGAGGGGCAAGCTAGAGAAATAGCCGAGCATCTTTTAACAGAGTATCGATTGAATGAGGTTAAGCACTCGTATTCACAAATGATGATATTTGATATATTTTTTAATGGTGGATATAATGCAGGAGCTGTTATAACTCAAAGAGCTTTAAAAAGATATAAACCTTCAGAAAACATAGTTGTAGATGGAGTTTTAGGAAGTAAAACAATAGCTGTTATAAATTCAGTTCAAGATCATGAAAAGTTTATAGATCTTATAACAGAAGAAAGAATAAATTATTATAAAAGTTTAACTAGTTGGGAGCTATATGGAAAGGGTTGGGAGAAAAGAATTCTGTCATATAGAACTAAGTTAAAAGAGATGGCTATGGTTGACATTAATAATAGAATATAGTATATTGTGTTTAAAAGAATAAAAAAAGTTTACTAGGGGAGCCAAAAGGCTGAGAAGTTAAAAAACTGACCCTTCGAACCTGATCTAGTTAATTCTAGCGTAGGGAAGTAGCAAAATACAATATTTTTTAGTTAAGAATACAACTATAATTTATAATTTGGCTATCCCTATTTTAGGGATAGCTTTTTTTATGCAAAAATTCTAGGAGGTAAAAAATGAAAAAAGTTTTAACTATAGCAGGATCTGATTCGTGTGGTGGTGCAGGAATTCAGGCAGATTTAAAAGCTATGAGTGCTCAAGGTGTATATGGAATGAGTGTCATAACTGCAATTACAGCACAAAATAGTATGGGAGTTTTTGCAGTTCAAGAGGTGGACTTGAATATTATAAAAAAACAGATAGAAGTTTTATATGAAGATATAGAGATAAGTTCAGTTAAAATAGGAATGTTATCTAGTAGTGAAATTATAAAAGTTGTTTATGAAACTTTAAAAAATGTTAATGGAAAAAATATAGTTATAGATCCAGTTATGGTTTCTAAAAGTGGTTACTATCTTTTAAAAGAGGAAGCAATAGAAGCATTAAAAGAATTTTTAAAAATTGGAACTCTAGTAACACCAAATATTCCAGAAGCAGAAATTTTAGCAGATATGAAAATAGAGTCTGAAGAAGAGATGATTTTAGCGGCTAAAAAAATAAAAAAATTAGGTGCTAAAAATGTTTTGATAAAAGGTGGACATAGAGAGGATAACTGTACAGATATACTTTTAACAGAAGAGAATGAGATTGTTAAATTTTTAGGTGAGAGGTTTGAAACAAAAAATACCCATGGTACAGGGTGTACATTATCTTCAACGATAGCTTCTTATATAGGAAAAGGTTATTCTATCGAGGAATCAGTAAAAATAGGAAAAAGATACATAACAGATGCAATAAAAAACTCTTTTTCTATAGGAGAGGGAGTAGGACCAGTAGGACATTTTGTAGATATTTATAAAAAGGCTGGTGTTGATTTTGAATAAGAATATCATGAAAGAGGAGTTAGTTGATGAGGTTGTATTAGCTTTAAAAAATACTAAGGAGAAAACACCATTGGTTTATCATTTAACTAATACAGTAACTATAAATGATTGTGCTAATATAACCTTAGCTATTGGAGGTTCACCATTAATGTCGTTTTGTATAGAAGAGATTGAAGAAATAATTGAATTTTCATCAAGTGTAGTTTTAAATATAGGAACTATGGATAAAAGTATGGAGACAATGGCAGTGGAAGTTGGAAAAATTGCTAATAAGTTAAAAAAACCAATTATTTTAGACCCGGTGGGAGTAGGAGCCACAAAGGCCAGAAAAAATCTTGTAAATGCATTATTAAAAGAGATAAAATTTACAGTAATAAAAGGGAATATGGCTGAAATAAAGTCAATTTTAAATATAGACTCTTTGAGTAGGGGAGTAGATTCTTTAGAAAAGGATGACAGTGGAGAAAAGTTAGTAAAGCTTGCAGCTAAAAAATTTAATTCAGTTATAGCTATAACTGGAGAAATTGATTATATTGGAAATCAAGAAATAGTTTTTAAAGTAATGAATGGTCATAAAAAAATGGAGCTGGTTACAGGAACAGGATGTATGATTTCATCTTTAATAGGAGCATTTTTAGGTGGAAAAAATAACTCATTAGTTAGTGCAGTAGGTGGAGTATTATCAATGGGAATAGCTGGAGAATTAGCAGAAAAAAACTTTATAGGAACAGGAAGTTTAAAAGTTAACATAATGGATAATATATCTAATCTAACTGAGGAGATAATAAGAAAAAATGAAAAAATATCCTCTACTATTTAGTAGAGGATTCATACTTTTTATATAAAAAAAGTGGTAAACCTGTTAAGTAGATAAGAAGTGTTTGAATAATATATATTTTTCCAGCAGCATACACCATCCAAAAACAATAAAATATAGCTAAAGTTCCATATAGAATATATTTTTTCTCATTTTTAAATGATGAAATTTTTAATAAAAATAAGATAGAAAAAATATAAGGTAAAAGCATTAGTGCAGCAGCAGAATTTGTAATTATAAGATATACATTGCTTGAAAAAAGAGACACCATAAAAGCAAGCTGCTTAATGAAAGCATTGAAAATTATAGCATTACTAGCAGCACCATTAACATTTAAATTTTTTAAAAAACTTGGAAATAGGTTATCCATAGATATATTATATGGAATTTCGGCAGCTATAATAGTCCATGTAATCCAAGCTCCAAATATAGAAATTAAAACAGAAATATTAATAAAAATTGCACCCCATTTACCAATAATAGCCTCTAAAATATAGGCTAAAGCAGGATCTTTTAAATTTTGGAGCTTCTCTGCAGGAAGTATTCCATAGCTAAGCACAACTATAAAAATATATAAAAAAAGTGCTATAAAGTAACCAATAAAAGTAGCTTGACTAACATCGTTTTTATTTTTTGCTCTTCCCGAGATGACAACTGCTCCTTCAACGCCAATTAAAGCCCATAAGGTTTGAAGCATACACCCTTTAATCTGTACAAAAATATCACCCCTATAGTTTAAAGTCCCCCAAAAATCAAAAGAAAATATCTTATATTTAAAAAAAATAAACATAAAGCAAATAGACATAATAATTGCTGAAACTTTACCAAAAGTAGCTAAAAAATTGAAAAAATTATAAGTTTTAATTCCTTTCATAATAATATATGAAATTAGCCAAAGAAGAGATGTGCCTAAAATAAATCCTTGTGGTGTTTTTACCCCTACAATAGATGGAAAAAAATAACTTAATGTTTGTACTATAAGAACAGGATAACTAGCATTACTAATAACGCAAGCCAACCAATATCCCCAAGCGGAAAAAAATCCAGCCAAAGGTCCAAAGCCAATACGAGCATATTCATATATTCCATTGTTTAAATCCGGTTTTTTTAAAAGAAGTCTTTGGTAGATTTTTATTATAAAAAATACGCCTAAAGCAGATATTGTCCAACCAATTAAAGCGGCTCCAATAGAAGAGGTTTTTGCAATCTCTTTTGAGATATTAAAAATTCCGCCACCAATAACAGAGCCAATTACAACACCGATAAGTCCAAATAAACCAAACTCTTTTTTCTCAGCCATAAATATCACCTATTCTTTAATCTTTAATGTAAATATTGAGTATTTATTAAAAAAATATAGAGAGCAAAAATAAAGTAAAATAAAAGAAGATAAAAATCTACAGACAAAAAGAGCAATCATTATAGCAATTTGATATTTTATAGCAACAATAGGTAGAGATCCTCCTAAAATTTGACCGGTCATCATACCAGGAAGAGAAACTAATCCAACATTTGCCATAGTAGCAACAGAAGGTTTAAAAGCTAAAGTTATGGCATTTGCTATAAATGGTTTTAGTGCTTCAAATTTAGTGGCTCCAAATGATAAAGAGAGAAGGTAGCTTTCTTCGTTAAGTTTTAAATTATTTAAAAAGTCATTTATAGTTACAATCATTCCGTTTAGAGTATTTCCTAAAATCATACCAGAGATTGGTATTAAATATAGAGCATCAAGAGGATCTTTTAAATGTAATAAAAGTTCTGAAAATATAAACATATTAAGAATTAAAGGAATAATAGTAGATACAGCAACGATTATATAAAATTTACTATCTCTTATTTTAACGTCTCTTACAATTGTAAAAGTGCATGCAAAGGTCATAAGAGTTAAATATGCTAAATTAATCCATGAATTATTGAGTGTTAAAATATAATGTAGATAAACACCGACTAACATAAGTTGGATAAACATTCTAAGAATAGATTTTATAACATTAGAAATCATATTTATTTCAAGATAATTCATAATATAAAAGATAGGAATTAAAAAAATAGCAAAATAAAGTAGATTAGGTAAAAATATATCTTGTGCCATTAAAGAATCACCGTCCTAAAATTATTTAAAGATTCTGTTTTATCATGAGAAACTAAAATAACCGTTTTATTTGTATTTAAAATATAATTTATAACTTTTTCTTTCATATCTTGATCTAAAGAAGAGGTTATTTCATCCAAAATCCAAATTTTTCGATCTAATAAAATTATTATAACAAAAGCTAACCTTTGTTTTTCACCACCTGAAAGTTGATTTATATTTTTAGATAAAATATTAGAATCTAAATTAAATTCTTTTAAAGTTTGTATAAGAATACTCATGTCTAGTTTAGTTTTTAAATTTTCTTTATAATTAAAAATAGTATGTATTAATTTTTCAACTTTTACATTTAAAAAAGGTGTGGATTGAGGCATATATCCAATTTTATTTCGAATAATATTAATAGTTTGTTCATTTAATTCTAAATTATCTACTAAGATACTTCCAGAATTAGGAGTACTAAAACCAAGTAAAAGTTTAAGTAATGTAGTTTTTCCTTTTCCAGAAACTCCAGAGATTAGTATTTTTTCTCCAGCATTTACAATTAAATTAAAGTTATTTAAAATAATTTTATCATTAAATTTTAGACTTATATTTTTAAAGTTAATCATATTCCCTCCATAAAACTTTATAGGGATTTTAACATATAAAGCAAGGAAAAACCATAAGAAATTTGTATATAAAACTAGGGAGAGTTTAAAAATAAGGAGGTTGTTTGTATGACGGGACGAGTATCAAATTAGAAGAGGTTAATAACTTTGAAAAAAAATTACTAAAACATGGAAAAATTTTAACATTAAAACCTAAAGAGGATATTATAAATAGCTTTTTTCTAGAAAAAGGTCACAATGTTGAACATTTAAAAGTAGATTCTAAGAGTAATGATGAAATTTATGAGGTTATAGCAAAAGAAAGTATTGTTAAAACTATGAGCGGTTTAAAAGATCGAGAACGATTTATAGGTATTTGGGCTTTAGATACTCTTTTACATTTGGATCGATTGGATTTATATTATGTTTTAAATAAATTTTATCAGGTTTTAGTTGAAAAAGGATTGCTTTATCTTTCTTTTAGATTTGGGGAAAAAGATTATTTTAAAGAGGGAAGATGGAATACTTGTTTCACGGAAAAAGAGTTAATGGATTTAGTTGGATTTACTGATTTTGATATTTTAGAAATGAGTAATCAAGATGATTATATTAATGTAATATTAAAAAAGTGAGATTTTTAATCTCACTTTTTTTATCGATTATACTTTTTCGTTAAAATAGATATTTTTTGAGAAAGATTGCTATCTAAAAAAGATTTATCAACTCTCCAAATCCAGTTGTTTCCTAGGGTAGAAGGTGTATTCATTCTACTAGAATCATTTAAACCTAAAAAATCTTGCATAGGAGCTACAACAAGTTGTGAATTAGAGCTCCAAAGAGCCTCAATAAACTTCCAATTAATGGAATTATCTTGAATATTTTTATCTTTTAAAAAATTATCAAGATAATCATCACAAAATATTTTATCTTTTTTGTTTATAGTTTCATACCATCCAACGACAGTTTGGTTGTCATGAGTACCAGTGTAAGCAATACTTTTTTTAGGATATTTATGTGGTAGATAATCACTTTCTTCCCTTGAGTCAAAAGCAAACTCTAATATCTTCATTCCAGGAAAACCTGAATCTTTTAAAAGTTTATAAACTTTAGGAGTTAAAAATCCTAAATCTTCCGCTATAATATCTAAATTACCTAAAGAATTTTTAATAGCATTAAATAATTTCATTCCAGGCCCTTTTTCCCACTTTCCAAATCTAGCAGTTTTTGCTTTAGCAGGAATTGACCAAAAAGATTCAAAACCTCTGAAGTGATCTATTCTAACTGTATCGTAGAGTTTAAAACAACTTTTGATTCTTTTAATCCACCATTTAAAATTATTTTTTTCAATATATTTCCAGTTATATAATACATTTCCCCAAAATTGCCCATCAGCACTAAAAGCATCTGGAGGGCATCCAGCAACTTTTGTAGGTTGTAACTTTTTATCAAAGCAAAACATATTAGGATTTTCCCAAGTGTCAGCACTATCAGTAGCTATAAAAATAGGAATATCTCCAATAATTTTTATTCTTTTATTGTTAGCATATGATTTTAATTCATTCCATTGCTTGTCAAATAGATATTGTAAAAAAATATGGAAGTTAATTTCATCTTGAAGCTCAAGTTTAGCTTTTTTTAAAGTTTTCTTATCTCTAAATTTATAATCTCTAGGCCATTCTAACCAGGATTTATCGTTGAATTTATCTTTAATAGCCATGTAAAGGGCATAGTTCTCAAGCCACCAAATATTTTTATTTTTAAAATTATTTAAAGTGTATAATAAATTTTTATTTTTAAAGTTTAAGAAGGCTTTTTTTAAAACTTTATATCGATCTGTATATAATTTATCATATTGTATATTTGATATAGTATTTAATTCAGATAAGGATTTAAGATCCTCTTTAGTTAAGATATCTAATTCTATTAAAGAATTTAAGTCTATAAAATATGGATTACCTGCAAAAGCAGAGAAAGATTGATAAGGAGAATCACCGTAGCCAGTTATTCCCATTGGAAGAATTTGCCAATATTTTTGATGACTTTTTTCTAAAAAATCAACAAACTCATAGGCACATTTTCCAAAATCACCAATTCCATAGTCGCCAGGTAGTGATGTTATATGTAAAAGAATACCGCTTGATCTATCTTTCATGAAAATACCTCACTTTTAATTTATTGTAAATGAGGCACCAACGGGAGGAAGGTGCCTCAAAAGGGAATTATTATATAAAATATATTATATTAGAACCAAACTTCTGCTTGAACTCCAACATTTACTCCATTTTTTCCACTGTAAGAGTTTAAATCAGATTGGAAAGCTTTTTGATAGTCATTATCCCATCCAGCCCAAGTAACAAATGTTCTAATTTCAGGTCTAGCCCAGAAGTCATTTGAATTTAACTTAAATGTTGGTGCAAATGTAAGCTTATAAAGGTTTCCATCTACATCATTACCGTTATCTTTTTCTTCTGTCACATAGTAGTAACCAGCTTCAAATTGAAGTTCAAAGTTTTCATTGATTTTATAAACTGGTCTAGCAACAACGCTAACCCAAGTTGATTTAAGACCATCAACATCAACCGAATAAGAGTCTCCTTGAGGATCTAAAAGAGTTGCATTGTAATTAAATTTACTATTTTTATTATGTTGAGCAACAACTGTTGTAAATAAATCCCACTTTTCATTGATAGGTAAAACTCCAAAAGTACCAAGTCTAGCAGATAGTGCATCATCTAAATTTTTCTCTGCTCCTCTACCAGCGGTTCCTAAACCATCTCCTGCATTAAGTCCATAACCAACTTGTGCAAAAATTTTCGAGAAACCTTTACCACTCCAGTAATATCCAGGTGTATTATAGAATATTCCCAGTTGTAATCCGTAATCAGCGGCACTATATGTATTATAATCTCCATTTTGGTTATTTATAGTTCTATTTTCATTATCTTTAGAAAAAGCAGCTCCTAAGTCGAACTCCCAAGATCCAATATCATATCTAGCAAGTAAATTTACAACATTTAAACCATCCTCTTTTGAAGAATTAGTAACAGGACCAACAGAATCATAACTATCGTAATCTCTAGCTATAACTCCTAAATCTAACATTCCATCTCCAATTTTTATATTATCTATTCCAGCTCCAGTTCCTGAATAATCAGTAAAATAGAAATCTGTTATATGAATATCTCTTCTATTATAGAATCTTTTACCAGCCCAGATTACAGATTCCTTGAAAGCTCCTGAAAATACTGGAAGATTTCCCATTTCAGCATAAGCTTGTCTAAGAGCTACATTTTCATTCCAATCGTTATAATCATCAGTTCCTTTAGCAAACATGATATGCCATTTAGACCAAGAACCATTGTCTAGGTAGAAATTTTTAACTAATTCAGCTTCAATATAAGTATCGCTTTCATTACCAAGTCTTCCAACTCCATTTTTATTAAATACTTTTCCTTTTTTTAAATCATTATTTGCATTTAAAAGAAGTCCAGATCTACCATATCCATGAAATTCAAAACTTGGATGCTCTTGATTATACTCTAATTTAGCAATTCTATCCTCTAAAGCAGATACATCATAAGAAGCTGTAACAACTTCAGGAGTTTGAACTACCTCTTTGGCAAAAGTTTTTTCTCCAACTGTTCCAGCAAGGATGATACAAGATAAAAGTGTAAGAATTTTGTTAATTTTCATAAATTTGACTCCCCCTGTATTTTATTTTTTTGTTTGTTGTAAAACTGATACAACATTTCATACCAATATATTTATAACATTTTTTTTAATTTGTCAATAATAAAACTAAAATTTCTTAAAAAAAACATAAAAATAAAAAAAAGTACATATTTTTTTAAAAAAACTATTGACTATTGTTAAAAAATGAGGTAATAATATTGTTGTATTTAAAGTACAACAAAAATCAAGGAGGGGTAAAATGAGAAACATTTTAAAAAAACCGCTATTAGTTTTAGCAGCAGGAACATTATTTTCAACAATAGCTTTAGGTAAAGCCACTGAAATAACTTTATGGGAACAGATGGAACCAGCAGTAAGACCTACTTACATAAAAATAGTTGATGAATTTATGAAAAAGAATCCAGATGTTAAGGTAAATGTAGTTCA
The DNA here is from genome assembly GCF_014250655.1 of Cetobacterium sp. 2G large. Taxonomy (NCBI): domain Bacteria; kingdom Fusobacteriati; phylum Fusobacteriota; class Fusobacteriia; order Fusobacteriales; family Fusobacteriaceae; genus Cetobacterium; species Cetobacterium sp. 2G large. The sequence goes on from NZ_JACHTH010000007.1 coordinate 666,204, forward strand.
TTATTCCAATGAAGATTTAAGAACTCAGTTTCAAAATGCATCTTTAGCAGGTCAGGGTCCAGATATAGTTTATGGTCCAAATGATAATATAGGAATTTTTATGGTTTCAGATTTAATCAAGCCAATTGATAAAGTTGTATCTAAGGATTTAATTCAAAAATTTAATGAAGGAGCTTTAAAAAGTGGTATGTATGATAATCAATTATATCTACTACCAGAATTCTTAGGAAATCAAATAGCTCTTTTATACAATAAAGATATGGTAGCTAATGCACCAAAAAATTGGGAAGAGTTTTTAAAAATAGCACAGGCAAATAGAGCTGTAGACGCAAAGGACAAAGCTAATTCTAAATATGGATTCCTATATAATGAAAAAGAACCATTTTGGTTTGTAGGATTCTATAATGGATTTGGAGGAGAAATTTTTGATAGCAAAAATAATCCTAATCTAGATAACCAAGCTATGGTAGATGCTTTAACTTTTGTAAGAGATATTAGAGCAAAGTATGACTTAGGAGAAGCAGGAATGGATTACGATATTGCTTCTCAACTGTTTAAACAAAAGAAAGCTGCTATGATATTAAATGGAGCATGGTCTTGGAAAGAATACGAGGATGCTGGAATAAACTTGGGAGTAGCTCCTATGCCAATTCCTTCAAAAAATGGTTATGCATTATTTACAAATGCATCTAAAGGATATTCATTATCAGAAAATACATCAGATAAGAAAACAGAGGCTTTAAATAAGTTCTTTGATTATATTTTCTCTCCAGAGATAAATGCAGAAATTTCTTTAAATCAATCACAAGCTCCAGGAATAGAGGCAGCTAGAGAATTGCCACAAGTTAAAAACGATAAATTAATGCAAGATTCAATTGAAACAATTAAATATACTGTTCCTATGCCAGTTGTGCCAGAAATGAGAGCTATCTGGGATGCTATGAGACCGAACTTAGAAGCTGTTTTAAATGGAAAAATGACTCCAGAAGATGCAGCTAAAAAGATGCAAAAAGATGCAGTAGACGGAATTAAAATTATTAAAGGTGAGTAATTAAATTGAGAGGTTGGATTTTATCCAACCTCTAAAATTAAAAGGAGACGATTATGAGTGGAAAAGGAAGACTAGTAGGTAAAAATACACCATATTTATTTATAGCACCAGCTTTTATAGTGATGGCAATAATGGTATTTTATCCTTTAGGCTATGGATTTTGGTTATCTTTAACAAATATGAGTTTAAGAACATTTAAAAATCCAGGTTTTGTAGGATTACAAAATTATATTAGAGTATTTCAAGATTCAGAAGTATTAGCAACTTTTATTAGAACTATAATTTGGACTTTTGTAAACGTATTTTTTCATGTAACTATTGGATTATTTTTAGCAATATTACTGAATAGAAAACTACCAGGAAAATCTATTTTGAGAGTTTTTCTTATAATTCCTTGGGCAATGCCTCAATATATAGCAGCTCTTACTTGGAAAGGTATGTTTAATCAAAATTTTGGAGCTATAAATTTAATGCTAGGTTGGTTTGGAATACAAAATCTACCTTGGTTAAGTGATCCAAAGCTAACTTTTTATGCAGCAATAATAACAAATATTTGGTTGGGATTTCCATTTATGATGATGATAACACTGGGAGGATTACAATCAATTCCAGCGGAATTATATGAAGCAGCTGACATAGATGGTGCTAGTCCTTGGAGTAAATTTAAAGATATAACACTACCTCTATTAAAGCCAACTCTAACACCTGCAATTATATTAGGAACAATTTGGACGTTTAATATGTTAAATATCATAATCATTTTAGCTGGTGGATATGGAAACAAAGAAACACAGATATTAGTAACAGATGTTTATAGATTGGCATTTAATTTCTATAGATATGGATTTGCAGCAGCGTATTCAGTATTAATATTCCTATTTTTACTTGTATTCTCTGTAATATATGTAAGAAAGAGCAATATTTTTAAGGAGGAGTCAAGATGATTGAAAAGAACATTCATTTTGAGAAAAATGACAGTTGGAAGAAAATAATTGGAATTTACACAATATTAATAATCTTTTGTTTGATAACTTTATATCCCCTATTAAATGTTTTATCTGTAGCTTTAAGACCGGGAGACCAATTGTTTTCAACAAGTTTAAGAATAATACCTGAGGATGCTACTTTAGATAACTTCAGAAAAGCCATATTTGAAACGGATCTTTTAATTTGGTTAAAAAACTCTCTTATTATTTCAACATTAACAGCTATAATAGGAGTATTTATATCAATAACTGCAGGATATGCATTTTCTAGATTTTCATTTTGGGGAAGAAAAGTTGGTATGATGACATTTTTAGTAACACAGATGTTTCCAGCACCAATGTTATTGTTACCAATGTTCATAATATTAGTAAGATTGAAATTAATGAATAGCTTTTTAGGATTACTAATTCCTTATGTAGCAGTGTCTGTACCTTTTTCAGTTTGGATGTTAAAGGGATATTTTGATACAATACCTAAATCATTAGAAGAAAGTGCATATATTGATGGTTGCAAAGTTTGGCAAGTTATGTATAAAATAGTGTTGCCAGTTTCAACTCCAGCCCTTGCAATAACTGCTTTATTTTCTTTTATGACAGCATGGTCTGAGTTTGTAATAGCAAGAATAATTTTAACATCAGCAGAAAAGTTAACTCTACCAGTTGGACTAGTTAATCTTCAAGGTTCTTTTAGTGCAGAGTGGGGAACATATTCAGCAGCTGCACTAATAACAAGTGTACCAGTTGTAATACTGTTTATTAGTCTATCAAGATATCTTGTAGGTGGATTAACTGTTGGAGGAGTTAAAGAGTAGGAGGATATTTTGATAGAAAATGAAAAAATTTTAGAAAATTTAGAAAAAATCGGATTTGGAAGAAAAGAGGCTGAGGTATTTTTAGAACTTATAAAAAACCCAGGATCTAATGGATCTCAAATCGCAAAAGCTTTGGGTTACCCTAGAACAACAGTTTATCAAAACTTAGATATTTTACAAAAAAAAGGGTATATAAACTCATATTTAGATAAAGAGATAACTTTATATGAAGCAATTGATTTAAATGAGCTTTTTGAAAATTATAAAAAAGAGGTAAGCACAGCCACAAAATTTTTAAAAGATGAACTTAATAAAGTTGAAGTTAGTGGCAAACAAAAACAATTTTATAATTTAAACTCATTTGAAGATGTTAAAGATAGATTTAGAAATATCTTAAAAAGAGCTGAAAAAATTGTGTATATAAATACTAATTTAGATCTATTTGAATTTGAAAAAGACTTCAAAAGATTAAAAGAAAAGGGTGTTAGAGTTATACTATTTAGTTTTAATAAAATAGATTACGATAGTCTTGGAGTTGAAACATATATAAGAGATAGTTTTAATTTTAATATAACTAATTCAGAAAAAAGAATTATGGTAGCTGTTGATTTATTTGCAGCAATAATTGCTAGTAACTATGAAGGTGAATTTTGTGGAACATATTCTGAAAATAAACTTTTAATTAATATAGTTACTGAACATATAAAAAATGATATTCACTTAATGAAATTAGAAAATAGATTTGGGAAGGATATCAATAAAATAATAACATTAGATTTTTAAAAAGAGAGGGGAGTTAGATGAAAAATCTATTTTTTTTAGGAGCTTTATTATCGACAGTTGTAATAACAGGTTGTACACTAACAACACCAATAAAAGAAAATACTTCTATAGTAAAAGAACAAGGAGTTAAAATATATGGTGTGAAGGATACTACTTCAAGGGATTATCCATTAATATTAAAAAATAATGAGATATCAACAGACAAATTTTTTATGAATATTTCATTTAATAAAGATAGTATTGATGTTTCAATAAAAAATATATCTAAAGACGTTATTTTTATAAATTGGTCAGATACAAAATATATAGGATTTAACGGAAAAGAGCAAAGACTTTTTGATGTAAACGAAAAATCTAAAGGATTCTATACAAAAGCTTTAGACTTTGGTTTAAGACCAGGAGAATCTACATCAGCAAAATTAGTTCCTGTTGACAATTTAAAAGTTTTATTTGGAAGTTCAACAAGTTCTCAAGATATCTTTATTGATAAATCTTTATTTGAAGGAGAAAAATTAACAAGAGATTATGCACAAATGATTATTCCTATAAATCTTGATTCTAAAAAAGGTCCAATAATAACACCAAATATATATTTTGGAAATGGTGTTAATTCTAAAGAAGTACATCAATTATTACAAACTAAAGTGAATAAAAAAATAGTTAAATCTAATACGCAAGAAGCATCAGAATTAAAAAATATAAAGGCTGAAAATAATAAACTAAGCAATGAGATAAACAATAAAGATGAGATAATTAAGCAATTAAAAGAGAAAGCTAGATTAAAGGCTGAATTAGAGAAAAAAGAGTTAGAGATTCAAGAACTTATGAAAAAATTAAATGAAAAATAATAAGTGAGGAGAATAGAATATGCTAATTGAGAAAAATCTTTTAAAAGGTAGAATAGAAAAACAGGTAGAAATTTTATTTAATAAAAGTATAGATGAGGCAAACTCTTTTGAAATTTACCAAGGACTGAGTAAGGCTTTAATTGAAACAATTTCTAAAAATTGGTTAGAAACTAGAAAAAAATATGAAAGTGGTAAACAAGCATTTTATTTCTCAGCAGAATTTTTGATGGGAAGAGCTCTAGGAAATAATTTGATAAATTTAGGAGTTGAAAAAGAAGTAAAAGAGATATTAAAAGAACTTGGATTAGATATAAATATAGTTGAAGACGCCGAAGAGGACGCAGGTTTAGGAAATGGTGGACTTGGAAGACTAGCTGCATGTTTTATGGACTCTTTAGTAACTTTAGATTTACCAGGACAGGGATATGGAATTAAATATAAAAATGGAATTTTTAAGCAAAAAATAGTTAATGGATTCCAAATTGAAACTCCAGAAACTTGGTTAAAATATGGTGATGTTTGGACAATATGTAGACCATTTGATGAAGTTATAGTTGAATTTGGTGATAGTAAAGTTAGAGCAGTTCCTTATGATATGCCAATAATAGGGTATGGAACTGAGAATGTGAACACTCTTAGATTATGGGAAGCTAAATCTATAAATGAGTTAGATTTAAAGGCTTTTAATGATCAAAATTATGATAAAGCTTTAAAGGAAGTTAATGAAGCAGAGGATATATCTAGAATTTTATACCCTAATGATTCAACAAACGAGGGGAAAAAACTTAGATTAAAACAGCAGTATTTCTTTACATCTGCATCATTACAAGATATAGTAAGAAAATTTAAGAGATTACATGGAACTGATTTTAGAAAATTACCAGAATTTGTATCAATCCAACTAAATGATACTCATCCAGTAATTGCAATACCAGAACTTATGAGAATTTTATGTGATATAGAGGGTCTATTATGGAAAGATGCATGGAAAATTGTAGAGAAAACATTTGCATATACAAACCATACGATATTATCAGAAGCATTGGAAAAATGGTGGATTGGACTTTATGAAGAGGTAGTTCCTAGAATATTTCAAATAACAGAAAGAATTCACTTTCAATTTTTAGATCTTTTAGAAGAAAAATATCCAAATGATAGAGCTAAGAGAGAAAGAATGTCAATAATCCAAGGTGATTTAATACACATGGCATGGCTTGCTATATATGGATCTTTTGCGACTAATGGAGTTGCAGCACTGCATACAGATATTTTAAAGCATATAGAGTTAAAAGAGTGGTATGAGCTGTTTCCAGAAAGATTTTTAAATAAAACAAATGGAATAACTCAAAGAAGATGGCTACTTCAATGTAATCCAGAATTATCTAATTTAATAACTGAATTAATTGGAGATAGATGGGTTACAGATTTTTCTCAAATGAAAAATTTAGAAAAATATTCAGCAGATAAATCGATTATTGAAAACTTCTTAAATATAAAATTAGAAAAGAAAAAACAATTAGCAAAATATATTGAAGAAACTCAAGGAATAAAAATTAATCCAGATTCAATTTTTGATATTCAGATAAAAAGATTACATGAATATAAGAGACAACTTCTAAATATATTTCATATTTTAGATTTATATTATAGATTAAAAGAGAATCCAAATTTAGAAATTCATCCTGTAACATATATATTTGGAGCAAAATCTGCTCCAGGATATATGAGAGCTAAAGGGACAATTAAATTAATCAATGAGGTAGCAAATCTTATAAATAATGATAAAGATATTAAAGATATGATAAAAGTTGTATTTATAGAAAATTACAATGTTTCAGCTGCTCAACTTTTATTCCCAGCAGCGGATATATCAGAACAAATATCAACAGCTGGAAAAGAGGCTTCTGGAACTGGAAATATGAAATTTATGATAAATGGAGCTTTAACTTTTGGAACTTTAGATGGAGCTAACGTTGAAATTGTTGAAGAGGCTGGAATAGAGAACAACTATATTTTTGGATTGAAAGTTGAAGATATAGAAAAGTTTAAAAAAGAGGGATACAATCCAAATATTCCTTATAGAAATACAGTTGGATTAAAAAGAGTTGTAGATGCTCTAATAGACGGGACACTAAATGATGAAGGAACAGGACTTTATAAAGAATTATACGATTCATTATTAAAAGGAGCTTCTTGGCACAAACCAGATCAATATTTTGTGCTACAAGATTTTGAAGCATTTAGAGAAACACAAGAGAGAATAAATAAAGAGTTTTCTAATAGAGAAAATTGGGGAAAGAAAGCTTGGATAAATATTTCAAATGGTGGTAAGTTTTCATCAGATAGAACAATAGATGAATATGCAAAAGAAATTTGGAAAATCGCCCCTCAAAGAATTTAATATAAATAAAAACTACCATATATTTATGGTAGTTTTTGTCTATTAAAAATTAGGAGTTGAAAAATGAAGATACTTGCAGTTAGTGATGAAGCAACGTTGGAGAGATATTCTCCTGAAATTTTAAAAGAGATGTTCAAAGATATAGAATTAATAATATCTTGTGGAGATGTTAGTAACAAATATTTAGATTACCTTTTTACTGTTTTAAACAAAGAGCTAGTTTATGTTAATGGAAACCATATATACGCAGGGGATCACGATATAAGTTTTTGTAAAAATATAGATGGAGGAGAAAATTGTACGGTAAAAGGAATAAAAATTGTTGGATTTGATGGAAGTCAAAGATATTCAATGGGAGCACATCAATATAGCGAAAAAGATGTTTTTTTTATGGTTATGAAAAGTTATGTTAAAACAATGTTTAAAACAGTTGATTTAGTTATTAGTCATTCACCTATTGGGGGGATAAACGAAGGTGATGATCCAATACATAAAGGTTTTAATAGTTATAGAAAAGCAATTGATCTTTTAAAGCCAAAATATTGGTTACATGGACATATCCATTTAAAAAGTCACCATGAGATTCAAGAGGGCCAATTTGAAAATACAAGAATAATAAATGTATTTGGATATAAGGTCTTAGATTTGGATTTCTCCTAGGAGGAAAAATGAAATTTGATATAGATAAAGAAGAAGCTGAAATAGCCTTTAAAAAGGCTTTGAGAAAAACTAGATTTAATTTTTTTGATAGAGAAAATAGAAAAATAAAGGAATTTAGTGTAGTAGAAAAAGAGAATCAACTTTCTAATAAAATTTATTTAGGTGTAAAAGAAGTTCCCGTTGTAAAAATTGTTGGAACTGTTGAAAAAGCACAGGATTTTGATAAAGATTTTAATCCATTAAGAGAAGAGTCTAAAGGTAGGTGGAGTTCAGTTTATATAAAATATTTAGAAAGTGGAAGTTTACCACCAGTTATTTTATATAAAGTTAGAGAGGAATATTATGTATATGATGGAAATCATAGAATTTCTGTAGCTAAAAATTTAAATTTTCATTCAATAGAAGCAGAAGTCTATGAG